>DASZLX010000029.1:0-56355 GCA_035552155.1 Verrucomicrobiia bacterium
ACCTGCGGTTTCCCCTAAGTACAAATGAACCAGAATTGCGTCTTCTGGTTCATGGCTTTGAGACTAATTTAAGACCTTATTTTTGAAGCTTTTTCGAAGATGATTTGATTTTACATTCCGCTGAGTTTATTTTTACATTTGACCCAAGTTGGGCCAAAGGGGGGAGATGTTTAATAAACGAGGAGGTTAAAATGTCAGTTAGCGAAACGAACAAGTCAGAACGCGATCTTAAATGGCTAGATGGGTGGAGCGGGAAGCATATTCAATCATTCTCCGATGAAAACGTAGTACGCCGCTATTGGGATTACAAATGGTTCCTTCCGACTAACGTAAAGAACCTGCACAAATTCGTTTCCTATCCGGTTTCTGTACAACAAACGACCGTTTACGGAAGCCGGGCGAAGGAGCTCGAAGAGGGCTTTTTGAATATTTGTGAAACATTGGGCACAATGCGCTTTTGCCAATTTTGTATTTCGATGGATACCGAAGACATTGATCACAAGGGTTATCAAGTGGAAGTCGAGTACTGGATTCAATACCATTATAACAATTTCCTAAACGAGGCGGCGATTTTAAAAAACCTCTCAAACAACTATTTTAAAAGACTCGAACGCTCTGCCTGTCGTCTCGGATATCGTCCTCTCGAAAAAAGCGCGAGCGCGACTCGGGAATCACTTGAGCAAATTTTAGCCGAGTTTCAAGTCGAGAGGAACCAGCATGTTCACGAGCGACGCGCTAAACGCAGTTCGTTAACTACGGCAGGTCTTCACAGACGCCTGAAGCCAGAGTTGCGCTCGACGTCGGCCGCTAAATTTGTAAGTGGCTGCCGTGAACTTTTGAGAATGGACCAGAAGCTAATTCTGTGGAAGACCGGAATGACGTGCTTTCAATATGAAATCAAGCTTGCCACAGGTATTTCAACCTTGCGAATCCTCGCCAACATGCTCGCAAGAGACTTACGGCGGATAAAGGACAACGACATACGCGCCTATTTCCTACAAGGTCTTGCGAAATAATCACTATGGACAAGGGGTTTTTCGGCCATTATGAGCCGATCCATAACCGACTTGCCAACGCTCTCCCAAGGGTTTGCGGCACGGTTTTGCCGCGGCTTGCATCAATCGAAACATTCCGTTGCCGAAAGTTCAAAAGTGGCCCGGCCATGCTCGGCTTGAAACGACGGCAATATATTTGAAAATATCCGGTGACGAAGAGCGAGGCGTGGGTTCCTTCGATCTTGGCCTCGGCCAAGGATTTTTCAGCCAACTCGAGTGAGCATTTGCCACGCGCTACGTGCGCCGAAGCGGTGCCAATGCCAGGCTCTCCGACTGATCAGAAGTGCCACACCAGAAAAGCTGGCTTACTTCAGCCAACAGATCGAAACCGGTGAAGCGGGTAGAGATTTCTGCTGCTGTCGGCTGGTCTCGCCGATGATGCGCGGTTGCGGGCAGGATAAAACCGTTTCATTTGTTTGACTGTAGAAAGAGCCACAGAAATCACCCAAACCTGTCGCCAAAGCCAAGGCCCGGACAGCGACGCCAAGGAGGTGGGGCAGAGGATGCCCACTGAAGAAACGTGCGCTGCCCGAACCACCGCCGTTATATTCCCTTTCAAGGCTTCGCGTAAAGAGCGAATTGAGGGTTGAATCGTCAATTAAGAGACGGTCTTCCACGCTTCAAATCTTCTCTCTGCCTAAGCAGAAGGACTCCAATTTCGACCAGCCTCTCGTAGCCCTCCATCGTTCGAGCACATTTCGTCATCAGCTTCTGGAACGCTTCATGTTTGCCGAGGTAACTCCACTCCTCGCTTTTGAAGGACTTTCGCAAAAGTTTCTCGATGGGAATGTCCGACACAAACGCATTCTCGTCGAGATGTGCGCCTTTGCAAGCTATCCCGCATCGGATGCCATACCGGTTCTCCGCTTCGCCAGCGGCGTGTAAACCGGGCTTCACGCATCCGCGTTGCTGCCACAACCCCAATCAACGTTCATTATTCGTGCGCTCCTTCCGCAGCCGTGCTAAATTGCGGTGAGGCCGGAACCATGGACGAATTCAACTATACAATTCTGTTGGTCGAAGATGACGAAAATGACGCCATGCTGGTCCGGTTGGCGTTTCAAAAAAATCACATTCTCAATCCCGTCCAGTGGGCTAAAGACGGATTGGAAGCCATCGCTTACTTGAATGGAGAGGGCATTTACGCGGATCGACAGCTATATCCATTTCCTGAAGTCCTAATTCTCGATTTGAAAATGCCCCGCATGAATGGACTTGAACTGCTGACGTGGATACGTGATCACCCCGATTATCGGGTCATACCCACGATCATTATGACTTCGTCACGGTTGGATTTGGACATTGAAAAAGCCTACAGTCTCGGCGCGAATACCTACATGATAAAACCACCGTCTTTGGACGAACTGACAAAAATGGTCAAAGCCGCTCATGAGTATTGGTCCCTCAGTGTGAAGCCAAAAACCCAATGGCGAAAAGTTACTCCATATCACAAGGCTTGACCTTATAGTCGTGCGCTTCAAAAAGGGACCCCGCTATTTTTTGGGATTCTCAGAGACGGGTTTGTTGTTAGCCCTCATAATGACAGAAAGGTGAAGTATTTCACGAGCGCGTGCCAGAGACGCATCTATATTGGCACAAATGTTTTCCCGACCCATTCGGTCGAGAAAACCGGCCTTGTCCATCATAAACAGAGGCTGCGTGTGGGGTCCGCTCAGCACAAGATGCCTGTTGTGCCTTCGCAACCGTTCGTAAAGGTCTTCCAAAGCGTTCAGCCCGGTGGCATCCATGGCCAGAACCTTTCTCATACGAAGAATCAGCACATCCGGCTCCTGCTTGAGACGTTTGAGGGAGCTTTCTAATTTATCAGCCGCGCCGAAGAAGAATGAGCCAAATATCCGGTACACCATCACCCCGTTAGGGATTTCTTTGCCGACGAGCGAATGATGTGCGCCTTCAGTTTCGGTGGTCTCGTCCACTGCGGTGATTTGCGTGGTGTCGGAAACACGCTTGATGAACAACATCGCGGCCAAAACCATTCCTGTTTCCACTGCCACCGTCAGATCAATCACGACCGTCAGGCCGAAAGTCGCGAGAAAAACCGCCGTGTCGCTGCGTGGCCATTTCGGTAGCCGACTGAAATTGTGCCATTCGCCCATGTTCAATGACACATTGATCAGCACGGCACTGAGGGCAGCAAGTGGAATGAATTTGGCGAGTGGGGCCGCTACCACAATAATAACTAACAGAGTAATCCCATGGACAATGCCCGCAACAGGAGTGCGTCCGCCGCACTTCACATTGGTTGCCGTTCGCGCAATCGCGCCGGTGACGGCAATGCCGCCAAAGATAGGGCTGACGATGTTGGCAATCCCCTGGGCCATCAATTCCTGATTGGAATCGTGCTGATCGTCGATCATGCCGTCTGCCACAACGGCGCACAAAAGCGATTCAATTGCAGCGAGCAGGGCAATGGTCACGGCGGGCTGTATAAGTGTATGAATGTTGTGCCAGTCAAACGACGGAAAATGAGGTGCGGGCAAGCCTTCAGGAATGCCCCCGAATCTTGAACCGATGGTTTCAACTGAAATGTGGAACAACCCTACCGCGACGGTCGCGAGAACCAGGGCGATAATGGAACCAGGCACGCGCCGGTTCCACTTGCCAGGCCACAATTTAATAACCGCCAGGGAAGCAGTTGCCACCAACAGTGTCGGCCATTGAAATGTGCTGATGTGTTCGATCAGAGCCTTCATCTTGGGGAAGAAATCGGAGGGCACCTTGTCCAGCGTCAGGCCGCAAAAGTCTTTGATCTGGGTGCTGAAGATCAGCACCGCAATGCCACTGGTAAACCCTGCCGTAACCGGATAAGGGATGAACTTGATCATGGTTCCCAGACGGACGAAACCCATGATCAAAAGAAGACCCCCGGCCATTATCGTGCAGATCGCGAGATTTTCTGCACCGTACTTGGCGTAAATGCCATACAGAATGACAATGAAAGCACCGGTCGGTCCACCAATGGAAACTTTTGTGCCACCCAGGCCGGAGATGATAATTCCGGCAATGACTGCTGTGAAAATGCCCGCCTGCGGAGGAACGCCCGAGGCGATGGCAAATGCCATCGCCAGCGGTAGAGCAACGATTCCGACAGTGATCCCCGCGATCAGATCGGCGTGGAAATCGGCACGGGAATAAGTTTTGAGGGTATCCAGGATTTTCGGGCGGAATCCGATGCTGAAGTTCATGTTAATGGTGCTGCTCCATTTGCTTGAGCATGGCGATGGAATCCTCAAAGTGCCTTTGGAAGTATTTGCGCATCGCATCCAGAACGTCGATGAGCAAGGGATCGCGCAGGGAATAAAGAACCTGATTGCCGTCCTTGCGCGTAATCACCAGATGACTTTGCCGCAAGACGGACAAATGCTGCGAGAGATTTGCCGGTTCCACTTTCACCTGTTCCAGAATCGCCCCAACGGAAAGTTCACCCTCTCGTAAAATCTCAATCACGTGGATACGAGTCGGATGAGCCAGAACCTTGAAGATTCCGGCTTTGAACTTACGCAGGGGACCAAGATATTTTGGTTCCAGCCGTATTTTTGCCATAGGTGGTTAAGTATATTCGAAAGTCAGAAATTAGCGCAAGTGTCATAGGTGCGATGCTACTCAGCACTTGGGATGGTTCACGTCCGAAAGCTGCGCGAGCTTCACAAATTCCCGTCACCTTGGGCGGATTTTACTTCCGCTACAATAATCTCAAGAATCATCGGCTGTCCATCAGGAATGAGGGATCGCTGATTGCCAGACAGTGCTGTTAGGAATGACAGTTCCATTCGCTGTATCGCGTTTTCGACGCGGCGCAGGGAGTGGCCGCACAGCGTAACTTCGTGTGTAGCGAAAATCAATCGAAGGTGTTGCCGCTTCCCTTCGTTCTTGAGTTCGGCAAAAGCGAACTGATCAAACGGTAGCAAAGGCTTCCTTCAGGTGACAGTTCGATTCTGATGCCGTGTGCGTTCGGGTCGCTGGACCAATATTCGGGTGTTTTTGTGTTCATGTGTTCGTTCGGTTTGTGTGTGTGACGACGACGCGTCAGTTTCAGCCGACAAATGGTGTCGGCGGCGCGCTTTCCAAATCGGAGGAGTCGCTTGTGCATGCGATCCCAAAGGCGGTTGCCACGACGCGGGGCAAAACCGACCGCAAATTCCATCGCCAATGGCCGATGACCAGAGCGGGTAACATTCTCACACAGTTGGCCCTTGTCCGGCGTGAAAATACGAATGCCGCGTCTCCTAGAGGAATTGAAGGAACGTATGGAATTGTACATTCGACGTGACCCCGTCGATGCTTTCTGGGATGCACGGATTCACTCCATGGAATGCCAGCTTCGGGCAAACCTCTCCCGAATCTACTGCCTGAAACTGGCATTGAAGTTTTGGGCTAAACTAAACGTCATCGCAAAATCGCCCCTCGAACTGTCAGCAACTAATTATGCAAACACCAACAACAGCTCAAATCCGAACTGCAATCGACGTACTGAGAAAGTTCGGCGAACACGCGACTTTAAGAGACGATTTTGCAGTCGAAATGTCCTTCGTATCTTTCAATTCATTGAATAAAGCGTTTGCGGCATTGAATTAACGTGACAAGCCATTCTCGAGATTGTCGAAACATTGAGCCCCAGGCCCGCAATGATCGCAAAAACATGAATATCCGAAAAATCTTCTCAGCCATTTGTTTTGTATTGTTTTTCCTAACCATTTCCTTTCCAGCCACCGCGGAAGATTTTACGAATGCTCTTCACGCATACCTCGAACAATGTGTCCATGCAGAAATACCTGGCGGCTGCATCGTGGTCGGCCTCGTCGATGCGCGCGGAAGTTGGATTGTCAGTTCCGGAACATTGGACAACGGCACGGATCAGGAAGCCGATGGCAACACCATATTTCCCATCGATTCCATGACCGGCACTTTCACTTATTTGGTGTTGCAAGACATGGTCACGCGCGGGTTAATGAACCCAAACGATTCTGCGGCAAAATATTTGTCTCCCGTGGTCAAAATGCCGACCTACAATGGCAAAGAAATCACCTTGCTCCAATTGATCCGGGAAACCTCTGGCCTTCCGGACTTCAGTGAATCGCTGAACCCCAAACGCGCTGACAACCCCCTGGTTGATTTGACTGTTGAGAAAATGGACGCATTCGTTTCCAGCAGCCAATTGACAAACGATCCCGGCACCAGGCATTACCATGGCGGGGTGGATAAAGGATTGCTGGCCCAGGCCATTGAACTAAAGGCGGGCACTAATTTCGAATCACTGCTGATCGACCGCATCTGCAGTCCGCTAAAAATGGACAGCACACGATTTACTTTGACTCCTAAAATGAAGGCGCGGCTTGCCATCGAACACAATAAATCGGGTTATACAAAACCAATTTTCGAGAGAGGCGCTCTCCAGGCCCTCGGCGGGCTATATTCTACCGCCAATGATTTGCTGAACTTCGTATCGGCCCTCGATCTGACTCCCGCCAATCTCGCGCCATTGAAGCAAGATTGGTCCATCTATTTTCCATTTACGTCACATGATGGAACAATCGTTTACACCGCAGGCGGATGGTTCGGTTCCCGATCGCTTCTCTGCTATAACAAGACGCATCATCGCGGCATGGTCGTGTTGTCAACGTCGACAGATTTTAAACGCGAATGGGGTGACTTTATACTCGCGAGCGAATGGAAGTCGGATAAACGTCCAGCGGCAACAAACATCAGCGGCGAGCTTTATGATTCGTATTTAGGGCAGTACCAGTTGTCTTCGGGCAAATCCGGCAGCGGAGTAGAAACCAATTCACCGGACACCATTGGTATTCGTCGTGCGGGGAATCGTCTTTTCGTTCAAGGTATGGGACCCGATTCCATATCAATTGACGAATTGCTGCCACCGATCTCGGTTGAATTGCTGCCGCAATCTAAAACCCGTTTTTTTGAAAGATTGAGCAGCAGACTGGTGAATTTCTCCACAGGGAACCGGGGAGAGGTGACGGGCTTGACGATAAATAGTCCGGGCCGGTTATTCTCTTTTAAAAAAATCTCCAATTTGCCTCCCCCGGCTCCCGAGCCAGTCAAACCACGAGTCGCCATCCAGTTGGCCCATCCACTTTTGGATGCGGTTGTCGGTGACTACGAATTCCCGCCATCAGGTCAGCGCGTTACAGGAATGAAAGTGACAATTCGATGGGAAGGAAATCAGTTGGCCGGGCAAGCGTTCGGCCAGAATGTCCTGAAAGGCGTCTTCGATATTTATCCTGAATCGGAAACAAACTTTTTTCTGACGCTGGATGGTTCGCAAATGATCTTCGTCAAGAATGGCGAAGGACGAGTGACCTCAGTTATTCATCGCTCCTCTCATGCGGGCGTCCCGGATTCCGAAGGAAAAAGAACCCTTGAGCCGGGTTTTGCCCCCCCCCCATAAAAGCAGCCTTCTTAAGATCTCCATAAAGAGCCGCATGTAAACAGCATGATGGCTTGAACTTCGTCCCTCGCGGCGTCACGATTTGCCCGATGCAATCGCAAGCGGGCATTAATTGGGACCAGATAATCGGAATAATTTGCGGAGCAGGACTTGTCTTCGCTGTGTTCTTGGTCATCGCCTCGCATCGACGCAGTCGGAAGACGATTTTTCTACAGCGGCCCCCCTCAACGAGCAAAACTTCGGCGACCGGCTCGATATTCGCTGCAATGTCGCATTGACGATTTATCGGAGCGATGGGTCTTTGCCTTGATGCAAGCGGTCTTTTCTGGCTCGGTTCTCGGGCTTCTTTGCGCTGGATTTTATCCGGTAGTCACAGGACTGATTCTCAGGCGTTTCAGCCTCTCGGAGATCCGCAATGCTCCGCAGTCGTATTGGTTGATTTCCACCGCTGCCCTTGGGTTGGCAATCGCCGCTTGGTTGGTTAAATCTATCGCCGAAGCATTCAGCCTCCCCCAGTTCACAACTTTGTTGTTTGTTTGGCGGAGCTGCTGGGCAAATTTAGACAATTAGTTCACAACTTTATTTTCTGAGGCTAAAAAACGGGGCCTTGAAGATCAGGCACTTACAGTCGACTCAGTTCACAATTTTATTTTCAGCCTACAACGACCGAATCTTAACGGCTTACCACAACGATCATGAACGTGCCGGGCTTTGGGCGCGGTCGAGTTTGACCTGCAACTTGGGGTTCGAACTCCGCTGTTGGGAGATACAGCATATGAGTTGCCGGGTCGACACCCATGGTTCGCGCACCCCGTGGAGTCGGTACGGTTTGAACGACTTCGAACTGGCCTGGGTTGGTCTCGCGGGTAACGGTTAATGTGCCATCACCACAACTGGCAAAGACGTCCCCGTCAAATTTTACCGCATCGACGCCGGCGCCGATCGGCAGGTCGGCAAGGATCTTGCCATCATCAGCACTCATGACGATCAGTTTCTGCGGTTTTCGACACCCGATGAACAGACGGCGTTTCGCTGTGTCCATCGACATGCCGACGGGTGACCCGCCCGGGGTGGTTGGCCATTTATTGATAACCTTCATTGTCTTTGTATCCACCACTGCGACCTGATCCTTATCCACAAGGTTGATATACGCTCTGCCTTTTCCATCGGCGGCGAGAAACTCCGGTTTGCCTCCAAGATCCACGGATGCGTCCGCTTTGCCCGCTGCCAGGTCCACGTTGGGCGAAATGGGAATCAGGAGGCCGGGGTCACCGCAGACGACCAGGACTTTGTCGCTGGCCGGGTCGTAAATAATTCCGTCGGAGTCCGGTTCGGTCTTGATCTTGCCCAGCACGGCGTAGGTTTTTAGGTCGAATACAGTCACGGAAGCGTCGTTACCATCGGTAATGAACCCGCGACCGGCGCTGGGGACTATGGCTACACCGTGGTTGCGTTTCTGACCCGGTATGTCTGCGACGGTTTTGCCGGTGGCGGCATCAAGAACCATCGTGTGGGTCGAGCGCGGGACATACAAAAGCTTATGCTCCGAATCGACAGTCAGATAATCCCAGCCACCGTCGCCCCCAACTTGGAACGTCCAGGAAACGCGATAAGGGCCGGTGCCACCCGGCGCAGACGCAGGGGATTGCGACAGCGCAATGGATGTGGACAGAACTGCCAGTGAAACTCCAAAAACGGCGTATGCGATTTTATTTATTTTCATCAGGACTCCGATTGGTTGAACTTGGTGCTCCAGTGTACTTCAGATTTGGTGAGAATACAGCGCAAAGAACAATTCAAAATGATGGCGGCTTACGAGATCAACCGGCCGGATTCGCGCGTGCCGTGTGTCATGACTCGGTTTTTTCGGGCGGGTAAAGTGTCAGTCTGGCTGCTTTAATCCCGAGTAGGTCAAAGCATGATGATCGGACAGTTCGTTACACTTGACGTTCGTGGTGTGGCACATTGCCTGTATATCGAGATGCTAGACCTGTCAACACTCCGGGAATTGATATGACCTATTCAAATCGAAGCGCGTCAATTGGATCGAGCTGCGAAGCCTTCCATGCGGGATAGTAACCGAAAATGATGCCGACGCTGACCGAAGTGGCGACGGCGGCGATGATGGCGGGCACTGACGGCATCGTCGGCCAACCCAGCATGGCGGTGACGGCCAGCGACACGCCGCGTCCCAGCAAAATCCCGGCGATACCTCCCGCCAGACACAGCGCTACCGCTTCGACGAGGAATTGCCGCAGGATGTCGCCCGGCCGCGCGCCCACCGCCATCCGCAGCCCGATTTCCCGCGTCCGCTCGGTGACGGAGACGAGCATGATGTTCATGATGCCGACGCCGCCGACGACGAGAGAAATGAGCGCAACGATGAGCAGGAGCTTGGTCATCACCTGGCTGGTGGAGGCGAGCGCTTGCGAAATTTCCGTGAGGTTGTGAACCCGAAAATCGTCCACGGTGCCGGGTTGATTTTCCAGCGTGTCGCTGGCCTTGATATGATGTCGTTCGCGCATCAGGACGGTGACCTGTCGGACGGCCAGCGGAATGTCCGCCGGGCTGTCGGCAGACATCCAGATGTCGTTGATGTCGGAGAACTGGGTAATTTGCGGCGTGTCAGCGGCCTGGATGGGGTCCGCGGCCGGATAAAGCTGGACGGACTGGTTCGGGTAAAGTTGGCTCAGGGTGTTCACTCCGCTGGACACAGTCGCGGCGCTCGCGGACTGGGCGAGTTGAACGCCGTTCACCCGGAACTTGGTGGTCGTCCACGGCGCGGCGAGGAAGTCGTCCTGGTCCTGTCCCATCATGTTCGGTCCCTTCCGGCTCAACACGCCGACGATTTTCATGTTGACGTTCTTTACCTGGATGACCTTGCCGATGGGATCGGTGTTGCCGAGCAATTCCTTCGCGATGGTCTGCCCAATGACACAGACGGCGGCGGAACTCTGAACGTCCTCGTCGGTGAACGGCTCGCCTTCCACCATCGGCCAGTCGCGGACGGTGAAATAATCCCGCGTGGTGCCAAGGATGCGGCCCGGATTCCAGTTCTTGTTGCCGTAAATGATCTGGACGTGGCAATCCACGCTCGGCGCCACGCAGGTGATGGCGTTGCAATATTTGCGGATGGCGTCCGCGTCCATTGGCGTGAGCGTCGGCCGCCCCCCCGCGCCGGAATTGACGCCGCCGACGATGACGTGCGCCGGGTCTATCTGGATGACGTTCGCGCCGAGGCTGGCGATGGTCTGCTCAATGGAATGGGAGGAGCCCTGGCCGATTTCCATCATGGCAATGACCGCCGCGATGCCGATGACGATGCCTAGGCACGTCAGTAGTGAACGCATGACGTTCCGGCGCAAGGCGCGCATGGCCATCCGCAGTGTTCCGTGGAACGAATGAAAAACGTCCTGCATGGCCTCAATGCCGGATGAAATGCGGCACAAACGGATTTTGGGCGGCGGCCCGGGCGCCACTGGCCGTCTCGCCGATGACCACCACGGCACCTTCGCGCAGATCGGCGGCGGTGACTGCTGTGTCCACTCCGTCAGTGGTGCCGACCTTCACCTGAAGGGGCCGGACGTAATCGCCCTCCTTCAACCAGATGACGGCGTCCTTTTTCTTCGCGCCATTGTCGGGCTTGGCTGCATCGCCCGGCGGATCGGCCTGGGCGATTTGCGATCGGTCCTCCGGCGCAATTTCGCCAAGCGAAGACGGCGACCAGCGCAACGCCTCGTTGGCGACCAGCAGCGCGTTGGTTTCTTCGCGCAACACAAAATTCACATTGGCCGTCAGGTAGGGCAGCAGGACATTGTCGAGATTGTCCGTGTTGACCACGACGGTATAGATCACGATGTTCTGCGTCATGGTTGCATTGAGGCGCATCTGGCCGACGGTGCCTTTGAATTGCCGGCCCGGAAAAGCAGAGCAGGTGAACGTCACTGGCGAGCCTACTTTAATCCGGCCCACGTCCGCTTCGTTGACCGACACCCAGATTTGCATCTTGGTCAAATCCTCGGCAATGAGGAACAGACTGGGCGCGTTGAGGCTGGCCACAACGGTCTGGCCGATGTTTACGCGCCGATCGATGATGACGCCTTTGACCGGCGACTTGATGATGCAGAAATCCAGATTCCGCTGCGCTTTGTCCAAATCGGCCTTCGCCTGGGCGATGCCAGATTTGGCGACGGAGACGTTGGCCTTGGCGACTTCATAATTCGCTTTGTCGGTGTCGTAATCCACCTGAGCTACCAACTTGTTGGCGAACAAATCTTGCGCACGTTTCCATTCCGCCGCTGCCTGGTCGAGCTTCGCGTTCATCTGTTCAAGCGTAGCGTCGGCGCTCAATTCACCCGCCTTGGCCACCGAGAGATCGGCGGCGTAGACCGAGTCGTCAATGGTCGCCAACACCGCGCCAACGTCCACTACCGAGCCGTAGTCCACCGGTTTGCCGTTGATGTCGGTTCCAAAGGATTTAATCAGACCGGCCACTTGCGCGCCGACGTCGACCACTTCCGTCGGTTCGATGGTCCCGCTGGCGTTGATTACGGCGACCACGTCGCCGCGTTTCACGACCGCCGTTCGGTAGGACGATGGGGAACTGCCCCGCGTGTGCCACCACCAGAGGCCGCCCGCAATGGCGAGGACGATGATGGCCACCACCAGGGTCGGAAGTTTCAAAAAGCGTTTCATGTGTGACTTAACCGCGTCGCGTGCGAGATAAATCAAGCTCGCGATTTCGACCCATCACAGTAACGAGACGCTGGCGGAAGCGCAAAGTTTTGAAAATTAAAAACTTATCATCGAACTTCATACTTAATCTGGGCTGTAATTGATTTCGAGATTCCGTGACCGAAACATGAATACAATAGCGCGGCCAGCGTAACGACCGTCAACCGACGACAACGCGTCAATATCTGTCGACGTCATTTGGGCCGAGCCGGCCAATAATTCACCCCGACAGGACGATGCGGAAGTTTTTCCAAATCTCGGTGTGCTGAGACGCGCTCTCAATCCATCCGGTTCAATTATAGGTTGTTACACGGCCTTCAACGGAACGGTAGTGGAGGATTTAACATTCTTACAATAGCCGAATCAAAAGTATTGCTGATTATGACGAAGAATTCATCTCTTCAACCGCACCTCTGGCCGGCACACGAAATTGTGGAAATGGGATTGGTAAGCTTTACCGCGTTACCGAAGACGAACTTATCTCAGGCTTGCCAAGTACTTCATAGATCTGCGCGGCAACTATCCGGGCGGCGACGAATACCATCAATAAGTTTAATTGCCCGTGAAGCGGTTGAAAAAACTGCGGCCAATTTCCTACGTTGTGATTCGCTGAAACTAGTGCAAGGGTAACGAGACTCATGATCGTTGAACGTGATTTGAATACCTCATGCACTCTCATACCCATGACGAGAATAATGCACCCAATCAAGCCGACGATGCTAAGCCGACTGATCCGACGGCACATCTGGCTCTAGGGGTAGCGGGCGCGCAGCCACCTGCGGAAAAGGACGGCGCGAGCGACGGGCGCCGCGATAAGACCGCTGCCGGGTTTCCTGCCCTTTATGAGACGGGCAAGTTTGGCCTGAAGGAGATGGGCGTCAAACGAAGCTTTGAGACGCTGCTTAAGCTAAACCAAAAGGACGGCTTCGATTGCCCGAGTTGCGCCTGGCCCGATCCCGATGGCAAACGCAAGATGGCCGAATTCTGTGAGAATGGCGCCAAGGCGGTTGCCTCCGAAGCCACGACCAAACGGTTGACACCGGAAATTTTCGTGAAGCATTCCATTCCCGAAATGTTGCGGCAAACCGACCTGTGGTTGGAAGGCTTGGGGCGGATCACGCACCCGATGGTTCGGCGGAAAGATTCGGATCATTACGAACCCGTTTCCTGGGAAGATGCGTTTGATTTGATCGGTCGCGAAATCCGCTCGCTGGCATCACCCGAGGAAGCTTCCTTTTATACCTCCGGCCGGGCGAGCAACGAAGCGGCTTTCATTTATGGCCTGTTCGCCCGCCAATTGGGCACCAACAATTTGCCCGACTGTTCCAACATGTGCCATGAATCGAGCGGCGCGGGCCTGACCGAGGTAATCGGCTTCGGGAAAGCCACCGTAAGAATCGAAGACTTTTCTTATGCCGATGCGATTTTTGTCATCGGCCAAAATCCTGGCACTTGCCATCCTCGCATGCTGACCGAACTTCAAAAGGCGGCGCGCAATGGCTGCCGGATCGTCAGCATCAATCCTCTGATGGAAACGGGCTTGAGGCGTTTCAAAAATCCCCAGGAGCCGCTGCATATGCTCGCGCCGGGAACGAAGCTGGCGTGTTTGTTTTTACCCGTGCGCATCAATGGCGACGTGGCGCTGTTGAAAGGCATCATGAAGGAAATGCTGGATGAAGACGATCGCACTGGCGGCAAAGTTCTCGCGCATGATTTCATCGCGCATCATACCGAAGGTTTTGAAGCCTTCGCCGAAGATATAAGGCGCGAAAGTTGGGAGCGCATCGTCAAAGGCAGCGGTCTCACGAGAGAGCAGATTCGCGAGGCGGCGCGCATCGCCATCGAATCGGAGCGCATGATTTGCTCCTGGGCGATGGGAATCACGCAGCACAAAAACGGCGTTGCGAATGTGCAGAGCATTGCGAACTTCGCATTGCTGCGGGGCCAGATCGGGCGGCGCGGCGCCGGCGTTTGCCCGGTGCGCGGTCACAGCAACGTGCAAGGCGATCGCACGGTGGGAATTTGGGAGAAAATGAGCCCCGAGTTTTTGAAGGCCCTCGGAAAAGAATTCAATTTTTCCCCGCCGGAAAAGCACGGCTTGGATACCGTCCGCACCATCGAGGCCATGCATCAAGGCAAGGTGAAAGTTTTTATCGGTTTAGGCGGAAATTTTTTGGCCGCAACTCCGGATACCAAATATACATCCGAAGGCATCGCGCGTTGCAAACTGACGGTGCAGATCTCCACCAAGTTGAACCGCGGACATTTAATTACCGGCGAACAGGCGCTCATCCTGCCGTGTTTGGGGCGCACGGAACGGGATTTCCAAAAGCACGGTGAACAATTCGTTTCAGTTGAGGATACGACCGGCGTCGTGCATCTGTCCAAAGGAGTCCTCCAGCCGGCCTCACCGAATTTGCGGAGCGAGCCGGCGATCATCGCGGGCATCGCCGCCGCGGTGCTTCAGCAAAACACGACGGTCAATTGGATCGGCTTGGTTGAAAATTACGACCGCATCCGTGAGCACATCGAACACGTCGTGCCTGGTTTTACGCAATACAACGCCCGCGTGCGCCAGCCGGGCGGATTTTATCTTCCCAACGCTCCGTACCAGGGCAAATTTGAAACCGACACGAAACGCGCCAGGTTTACCGTTCATGAAATTCCTGAGCGTGATTTGCCGGAAGGGCGGCTATTGCTGACGACCATCCGCAGTCATGACCAATTCAACACGACGATTTACGGTGACAATGACCGATACCGCGGCATTTCCAAAGGCCGGCGGGTTGTGTTTCTCAATAGCGAAGACATGAAGCCTCTGTCACTGGAAAAAGATCAATGGGTCGACCTCATCAGCCACTTTGAATCGGAGACACGGCGGGCGGAACGTTTCAAAGTAGTTCCGTATGAAATTCCGCCGGGCTGCGCCGCCGCCTATTTTCCGGAGACAAATGTCCTCGTCCCCATCCGCGACGTTGCGGATAAAAGCAATCAACCGGCCTCCAAATCCATCGTGATTTCCATCGAGCCCGCCAAAACAGCCAACGAGGAATTGCATGCTTACTGAGAACCGAATCTCTTCCCTGCACCGCGTCAGGGAAATTTCGCTGCGGCGCTTGAACAACGCCACCGAATCTGAAGCCAAAGATTTTATTGCCGCCGAGGAGCCGCTGGAAATCCGCGTGGAAGACCAGGGCATTGCTGTGGTAATGCGCACGCCCGGGGAAGATCGCGAATTGGCCGCCGGCTTTTTGGTGACTGAGGGAATAATACATCGCCTCGAAGACGTGAAGGAGATCAGGCATCGCCCGCATTGCTGGTCGAAAGACAGCAATCCGCAAAACGGCTCCGCGCTGGTTCGTTCGGAGGGAAATGTAATTGACGTTTGGCTCAAGAATCCGGCCTTGATTGATCTTCAGAAATTGAGCCGCCACGTGTTCACGTCCTCAAGTTGCGGCATTTGCAGCAAGGCATCGATCGCAGCCGTGAGGCAGCAATTTCCACCTCTCCAAGGTTATTGCGAAGTGGATCCGCAAGTGATTAGGGAATTACCGGAAGCTCTGGCCGCCGTGCAGGAGACTTTCAAACGAACCGGTGGCCTTCATGCGTGCGCCTTGTTTGACCTTGCCGGCCGGCTGCTCGCGTTGCGTGAAGATGTCGGACGCCACAATGCCTTGGATAAAATCATCGGCTGGGCGCTGCTGGAGGATCGCCTGCCTTTGTCGGAGCACATCCTGTTGCTAAGCGGCCGAACGTCTTTCGAGATGATGCAGAAATCTCTCGCCGGGGGAGTGCCGATTGTCGCGGCTATTTCCGCTCCAAGCAGTCTGGCGGTCGAGTTTGCGCGCGACAGCGGACAGACGTTGGTTGGCTTTCTGCGCGGAGAACGAATGAATATTTACGCCGGAGCCAATCGCATTCGCTCGCTCACGCTTAAATAGGTCGCATGAAAGAAGAACACCTAGGGGCACAATTAATCGCCCTCGAATCCCCGGGCATTCACGTCGCGCGTCTTTATACCTCGACGGGCCATAATTTTTTCGGCCACCACGGCCAGCCGGCCGGCTGGCATTCGATCATTGAACAGCAGGAGATTTACTGCGTGGCCGGCCGGGGCGTCGAAGGCGATCGTTTTTTCGACTACAAAGATAATTACCGGGGCCAAATTACTTTTTTCGCATTGGAAGTTTTTGACGAGGTTTGCCGGGACATAGGCATCCGCGACCGAAACCCCGGGGTTACTCGCCGAAATGTCATAACGACGGGTCTTGATCTGAATTCGCTCATCGGTGAAGAATTCGTCGTGCAAGGAATTCAATTTTTTGGCGTGGAAGAATGCCGGCCCTGTTACTGGATGGATCAAGCCCTCAAACCGGGTGCAGAAGCCGCATTAAAAAATCGCGGAGGATTGCGGGCCAGGATTCTCACCAGCGGCCGATTGCGGGCCGAGGCATGAATTTCAGCGCGGTCATTCTTGCCGGGGGAAAATCAAAACGCATGGGGCATGATAAAACGTGGCTGCCGGTACGCGGAAAACCGTTAATCGAGCGGCAAATTGAATGTGTGCGCGAACTGGGAGCGAAGGAGATTTTTATTTCGGGGCGCGCCGGGACCGATTACACCCCCCTGAAGTGTTCCGTTTTGATGGATCATTTCGCAGACGCCGGACCGCTCGCCGGCATCGAACGGGCGCTGGCAGCAGTTTCGACTCCCTTGTTACTCGTGCTGGCTGTTGATATGCCGAGGATGAATTCTGCGTTGCTGCAAATGCTGCTGGATAATTGCACCGAAAACTGCGGCGCCATTCCTCGCTGTGACAATAGCCTTGAGCCTCTCGCGGCAATTTATCCTCGAAGCGCTTTAAGCCTCGTCACGCAACTTCTCCAGAGCCAAAGGCTCGCCGCCCGGCATTTCGCCGAACGCTGCGTGGAACTGAATTTGGCTGGCTGCATTGATTTACCTCAAAAGTATTTGGAAAATTTCAAAAACTGGAACACCCCCTCGGATATTTCCGACGTTAACGATTGAGGACCTTTGAATTTTTCCTTTGACTGGATTCGGTGACAGCGGCTGCTCTCGCCCCCAAATCGCGCGTCTTAAAGCCCGCTTGGTTATCAAGGATGCCGGCGTGCATGAAAGGGGCTGCTTAGCTGGACGAGGAAGTGTCGTAGGTTCATACGACTATAATTTCTGCCGCGCGCGTCCAAAAATCGTTTGTTGCAGATGAGAAAAAGATTTTTATCGAATGAAGTTGAGGCGCGGATTTTCTTTTCACCTAAAATATTAGGCGTCGCCCGGCTTTTTGTTTTGATGGGCGTTTTATCGGCTATCAACGTTGAGGCGGCGAATAATCCACTCAATACCATCAATGCGGACCACTACGATCTCCGGAGCCCCGGCATTCAAACCGAGACCTGTGACGAAGGAGGGAGAAATATTTCTTCGATTCATGATGGAGATTTCGTGGAGTATCAGGGATTCGATTTTGACAGCGGGGTGGCTGGCTTTAAAGCGCGGATAGCAACGCCGGCCGGCGGTTCCGTGGAAATCAGGCTGGATAGTTTTACCGGCCCCGTGCTCGGTTCTTTCGCCTTCAAAAATACCGGGGGATGGCAGGTGTGGCAGGACGTCATGTGCAAAGTGGATCATTCGCAGGCCGGTGTCCGGGATGTTTTTCTGGTGTTCCATGGCAGCTCAAAAAAATCCCTGGTCAACCTTCGATCATTCCGCTTCTTGAAATCGTTCGCCATTAATGAAAACCCCGACCAGCATGGCTTTGCGGAGCGCGTTGACGTCAAGGATGACGAGATTCAATCCACCCATTCCTGGGGCATGCCCGAATCCGGTTTCTCCGATGATTTTGAGGATGGATGCCTGGTCCATTGGCACACGGTCGGCATGGCGGCCACCCGCAACGCGTTGGACAAAACATTTTCCGCCGGGAGCCAGGGGACGAATTTCTGCACTGCGATCGCGCCGGACGTTTATATCAATAAAACCGACACTGGCGGCGAATGGCGTTCTCTTGCGGAAGCCGCGCTCAAAGTGGACATCGTTCTCGATTCCCCGGCCGCGCACGCTGGAATCGGGTTTTGTTCGAGGGATGGAAAAAAAAGCATCTACGCCTTGCTGAACGCTGAAAACGATTCAATTCAAGTCTGGCGGACCCTGGCCGGCGAATCAGCCACCGTGATCAAAGAATACGCGTTATCCTCGGATTTGAAGCTTCAGACCAACACTCTGTACCGATTGCGGCTGGATTGGTCGCCGTATTCCGATGGCGTGATTGTTTTTCTGCGGGATCAAGGAGGAAAGATTCTAGCCAATTTTCGCACTGTGATCGATCTGCCCGCGGCCCGGCATCCACTCATGACTTCTTTCGGCGGCCCGGCGCGTTTCGATAATCTCGTTTTTGATCCTTCCATCGATGGATGGAATTTTGCGTGGCAGTGGAAGAAAACGCCCATCCTATCCCCGGATGTTTGCAACCCGGCGGTTTGGAAGAGTGCGAACGGAAAATATTACATGATGTGGCGCAAGTTCGGCCAGGACACTTATCACGGAATCGCTTCGTCCACCAACGGCGTGGACTGGACCCGCATCAATGACAACGTTTTGAAATGCACGGGAGACATGAACGTGGTGGTAGACCCGTTTGGCGATGGATTGACATATGTTACCGGTGGCGGAAACAACATGCCGTGGTATGCCTGTGATGGTTCCGATGATTTCACGAAATGGAAGGAAACCGGACGCACGGTTGGAAATATTTTTGGCAACAGCCGGATCCAGGAAATCGTCGATACCAAAAAATATCCCGCGATGAAGCCGATTCGTTTTCAGGGCGAAGATTATCGCTTCATTGGTTTCACGGAGAATTGGGTGAAACGTCCCCAGCCTCACACCGTGGTGCTCCTTTCCAATTCCCTCACGAACTGGGTTTTGGCCGACCCGGATCCGCTCGTGCCGCCGGGCGCGGATTTTTGGGGAGAGAAGGGGAGCGCGATCGGTTCGGCGATTGTTTTGCCGGACGGCAATATTCTTTTGGCGTCCTGCTCCTGCACTTTTGCGGGCTACACCGGCGCTCCCGAACCCAGCAATGTTTCGGTGATCGTGGATGGCCGGCAACCCTGGAAAGTGCTGAAGCTCGGAATTCTCCCGGACGCACCGGTCTCGCGCGAAGATGTCTGGTATCAAGGTCCCAATTTCGGCACGGCATTCTATTACGAGCCGGAAAACGACACGCTCTTTTTCTATGGCGGATTTCACGATTACAACGTCGGAATGATGCGCGTGCAGCATTTTTCGAAATCGAAACTGTTCACCGAAGGCCGTTCGGCGGTTGCTTCGCTCCCCAACCATGAATAACGGCGTGCTAAACAAACTGCTGAGCCCGGTAATAAAATCGGGTGCTTATCATGTCATGGATTTATTTGAACGGAGGGAGTTCTCCTTGCACCGCCGCTTGTTTCCGTCTAAGAAAGACTTGTGAGACACGCCGGGCACGTCCTGCAGTTCGTTTTCTTTTTTTTCTGCCTCGCAGTTTCGGGCCAGCAAAATCCCGCGCAAATGGATTTCAATATCCGGGTTTGGCAGGCGGAAGATGGCTTGCCCAACAACATCGTGCAGGCCATCGCCCAGACGCCGGATGGATATCTTTGGGTGGGCACGCGGGAGGGGTTGGCACTGTTCGATGGCGAACAATTTCATATGGTGGAACTGACGCAGGAGTCCTCACAGCCTTCCATTACCTGCCTGCTGGCCTGCGCGGATGGATCGCTGTGGATTGGAACGGAAGGCTCCGGTGTCTATTTTTTCAGCAAGTCAAAATTCGAGCGCTGCCAGGTTTCCGGCGGCAATAACAATTTTGATGTGCTGGAAATTCAGCAGGGCGGGGACGGCACTTTTTGGTTTGCCACCTCGCGCGGCATTTTTTACTCGCTCGATGATAAGTTACAACGCCTGGCCGCCATCAGGAATCAACAGGCCAGATTTTGCGCTGATAACGGCGGCAAAATTTGGGTCTGCGATGGGAATCTGAAGCAGATCAATCCGCCACCCGCGACCAACGTCGTCGTGACCCCGGTCAAAGTTCCGCGCGCGACGCGATGCTTCTATTGTGATACCGAGGGGATTTTTTGGATCGGCACGGATTACGGCGTGGCCAACAGCCTCATTAAAATCCAGGACGGAGTCGTGACCAATTTCCCGCGGGAAGCCGGCCCGTCGGGATTTGTGAGTTCGGTTTACCAGGATTCTTACGGAAATATCTGGGTCGGCTCTTATTCGGGTTTGAGCCGCTTTGTGGATGGCAAATTTATTCCCACCACCATTTCCAAAGGCTCACCCTGTCGGATTTACTGCTTATTTGAAGATCGCGAGCACGACGTCTGGGTGGGGTCCGAGGAGGGATTGACGCGTCTTACGCCGAATCGTTTCAAAACGATTTCCAAAGCCGATGGCTTGTCGGGAAACACGGTTGTTTCAGTATCGCCGAGCAGCCAGGGCGGAGTTTGGATCGGCATCTGGGGCGGAGGCGTGAACCATTACCTGGACGGCAACATTTCCTATCTCAACAAAACCAAGGGCCTGAAATCGGATTTCGTCATGGGCATCACCGAAGTTCGCGACGGGAGCTTGTGGATGGGCACGGATTACAACGGGCCCTTGCAACACTTCAGTAATGGCGTGGTCACCAGTTATGGTCACGATGAAGGTTTTATTGCCGGGGCCGCGACCGAGGTTCTCTGTGAAGATCAATCGGGCCTTTTGTGGATCGGCACCCGGGACGGCCTGCAAACCTGGGATGGCACCAAGTTCAACCGCTTCACCATCAAAGATGGCTTAGGCAATAATCGCATCGATGCCATCTGCCGCGGGCCCGGCAATGATATGTGGATCGCCACGGACAATGGATTGACCCGCTGGCACGACGGAAAGCTCGAGAATCTGGGGGCCAAAAATCCGCGGCTTCAAGTGTGGATGCTGTCTCTTTATCAGGATAGCGAAGGCACTCTCTGGATTGGCACTAAACGAGACGGCTTGTTCCGCTGGCATGACGGCGAGTTGCAGGAATTCAACCGCAAAACCGGTTTATACAATGACACCATTTATTCGATTCTTGAAGATGGCCACTCAAATTTCTGGTTGAACAGCAGCCGCGGAATTTTTCGCATCAGCAAACGCCAGCTTGAATCCGTGGCGGCGGGAGATGAAAATTCCATTACCTCCGTGACCTATGGCCGGGCGGATGGAATTGTGGCCAGCGGACAATATCGCAACATCACCCAGCCCGCCGCCTGCAAGGATTCCCGAGGCCGCCTGTGGTTTCGCACCACGCAGGGAGTCGTGATGGTGGATCCGGATCTGTTATCCATCAATCAACAGGCGCCGCCGGTGGTCATTGAGGAGATCAATGCGAACCGGGTGAATGTCACCTCGAAAAACTTGAACGTGGATGTCTCCCGGCCTTTCGTGATTCCGCCCGGGCAGGGCAGTTTGGAAATTCGATACACGGCGCTGAGTTATACTGCTCCCGGGAAAAACATGTATCGCTATAAATTGGCTCCGGCGGATACCGCCTGGGTGAATGCGGGAAATAGCCGGGTGGCCCGGTACATGAATCTCCGGCCCGGTACGTATCGCTTTCAAGTGGCGGCGTGCAACAACGACGGCGTTTGGAATGAACAAGGTCAAACCGCCACGCTGGTGTTCCAGCCGCATTTTTGGCAAACGTGGTGGTTCGCGCTGCTGGTAGGTGGAACTATTCTCGGCCTCGTGGCGGGCACCGTCCGTTACGTCACGCGCCGCCGTTTGCAGCGGAAATTGATTCAATTGGAGCAGCGCCACGCGGTGGAACGGGAGCGTTCGAGGATCGCCCGGGATGTGCATGACGAGTTGGGCAGCAAACTCACGGAAATCTCGTTCCAGGGAAGTATCGCGCAATGCAATCTCAACGACCCGGTCGAAACCCGCCGGCAGATCGAGCGCATGTCCGCCTCGGCGCGCGAGGCGGTTTCTTCCTTGCAGGAAATTATTTGGGCGGCCGATCCCGAAAACGACACGCTGGAGGGTTTGGTCGGCCACATTAGTCATTTTGTGGAGGAATTTTTCCGCATGAGCGGCATCAACGGTGAAGTTTCCGCGCCCGAGCGGATTGCGGACCAAAAAATTCCCGCGATGGTGCGGCACAATCTTTACCTGGCCGTGAAGGAAGCCATCAATAATTCCGCCAAGCACGCCAATGCCACCCGCATCCTCATTCAAATATCGATCCCCGGCGATTCGCTGGAAGTCTTGATTTCAGACAACGGCAATGGATTTGTGGCGGAGCTGGCGGAAAATGCCGCGGAGAAACCAAAACGCCCGGGTCATGGCCTGGCCAATATGCGCGAACGCCTCCGGGTCATTGGCGGCCAGTGCGAAATCAGCAGCGAACCCAGCCAGGGCACCACGGTAAGATTTGTGGTGTCGCTTAAAGGTAGTATGTTCATGTGAATTGCCTTCCCGATGAGTCGGGGATATGAAGATGAAAAGAGTATGCCGATCACCGTTTACATTGTTGAAGATGACACCAATCTGCGTGACAGCATACACCGGTTCATCAATCTGAATCCGGATTTTAATTGTCCTTCGGCTTTTTCCTCCGCGGAAGCCCTGCTTGCCTGCAATTTCCAACCCCGGCCGGACGTGGTGATGATCGATATCAACCTGCCGGGCATGACCGGGATTGAATGCGTGGGACGCTTGAAACAGGTGCTTCCCGACGTGCAGGTGATGATCCTGACCGTTTACGAGAACAGCAACCGGATTTTCGAGGCCTTGACCGCGGGCGCGAGCGGATTTCTCGTTAAGAATACGCCTCCGGAAAAAGTTCTGGATGCCATCCGCGAAGTGGCCGACGGCGGTGGACCCATGTCCAGTCACATTGCGCGAAAAGTCATCCAGGCCTTTCAACCTGTTTATAAGAGCGCGTCGCCGGGGGAAACGCCGACTCCCCGGGAGCAGCAGATTCTGGAATTATTGGCGCGCGGTTGCGCCTACAAGCAAATCGCCGCCGAACTCAACTTGAGCATGGGAACGATCCAGACGCATGTCAGCCGGATCTACAAGAAACTGCACGTGAACTGCCGGACGGAAGCGGTTATGAAGTATCTGGATGCCACCGGAACCAGGCCGCGCACTTTGACCCGAAATTGACCGTTTTGCCAGCCGCAAAATCCATTGGCCGCAATGCGTTCGGCGTGCCCAATCTTGGTGTCTTGATCAGTTTATTACCTTCCTGCGATTCGATCGCGCGCCCCAGTGGTTACCATATTCATACGACTTTTTGAACACCCAATGTTGTGTAAGAGTTTTTCTTGAACTCAGCCAAAACCTTTAAAGAACCGTATCGTTACTCTATGAAATTCCCCCTCAACACCCCCCTTAAGGTGGTTTTCGCGTGCTCGTTGGTTTTCGCGATCATCACCGCGCGAGCCGGCTCGTTATTATTGGATTTTGGCGCCACCACAGTCGCGCCGGCGGATGCGACCCTGGATATGGGACATTTCTCCGGCGCGGTGCCGAGCACTGAAATCAGTTGGAACAAAATCGTAAACGCGGACAACAGCTCTTTGGTTTATTCGGATGGCTCGGCCGCCACGGGTGTCTCCATCGTCGTTGGCCGCTGTCCCGCCGCCACCACGAACGTCGTGGATTACACAAAAAAGAATATCAGCTCGAGCGCCCTTGGCACCGCCGAGACTCAGGGGATCTACACCAACACCAGCCCCACGAAGGATGGCATTTTCGCCACCGGCACGGCGACAGTGAATACCAATGCCATGGGCATTCGCGTGGATGGATTGCCCGCGGGGACTTATACGCTTTACCTTTCCGGCCGCAATTCGAACACCGGCTTCAGCACGCCGGAGCAATTTTTTGCCACCAACGGAGCCAGCGCTGGCACGTTTACTTTTGTCTCGAACACAACCGCCTCGGCCGTCGAGGCGAATTCCGGCACACGGGTGGGCTCGGGCAATCCCACGCAGGCGGACGCCATTACCAGCACCTTTGCGTATGGCGACAATTGCGTTCACCTGGTGGTGACTTTGAATTCCGGAGACTCGCTTTTTCTCTCGGTGGTGGGAGTGGCCTCGAATGAATTCCGCGGTTTCATGAATGCGGTCGAAATCGTTCCGGGCTCGCCGGTGCTGACGAATTTCCCCGCCACCATCGGCGTGCAGCCGGCGAACGTTTCCGCCTATGAGGGCGCCACGATTTCGATCAGCAACGTCAAATACGGCGGAGTCCCGCCATTGACCTATCAATGGTATCATGACACCAATCCCATCCCCGATGCTACTAATGCCGCGCTGACTCTGGCGAACGTCACCACCAACGATGCCGGCAATTACACCGTATCGGTGAGCAACGTGGTTGCCACGAGCACCAGCTCGAACGCGGTAGTTACCATCGTGCCTTTTTTCAACACGGCGCAAATGACGAACGTCTGGAGTTTGCTGCCCGGTGATCGGTTTTACGTCACCGCCACCAATGCGAACAACCAGGAGCGCGGCCTGGCCTACGATCCCGCTACTGGCGATCTGCTTTTGGTGGCTCAATCTCCGAGCAACAATGTCGTCGTGCTGAATTCGACCAATGGCGAGGAAAAATATTTCATGAATCTCAGCGGCATTCCCTCCGGAGCGGCCGGCGCAAACACCGTCGGGGTGGGGGATGACGGAGCTGTGTATGTGGCCAACGTCACGGCCAATGCCGCCGGCACTTTTTACACCATCAATCGTTGGGACAACGATAGCGCGGACGCGACGGCGACCCTGTTGTTTTCCGGCGACCCCGGCGCTGCTGGTCCTGCCGGTTTGCGTTGGGGCGACAATATCGCCGTTCGCGGCGCGGGCCTGAACACGCAGATTCTGACCGCTCCGGGCGCGAACACCAATGTCGTCTGTCTATTCACCATGGATGCCTCCGGAGCATTTGTCCTCCCGAACTTGATCACTATCACCAATGTGCCGACGACGAGTGCCTTCGCGCAATTCGGCATCGCCTTTGGGCCGGGCGACAATACGTTTTGGGCCAAGACGCTGAACCAGCCGCTGATGCTCGTTCAATATGACCTGGCTTCCGGCACGGGCGGCGTGATTTATACGGCGCCGACGAGCGTGGTGCCTGGCGGCTTCAGATTCATTTCCACCGACAGCACCCAAAAGTGGATGGCCGGTGTCATGAGCGTGGCCTCCGGTTTGCCTGACAACGTCCGGCTCTACGACATCTCCAACTTTACGAACAATCCAGTCCTGGCCGACCAGGAAATAAACACAACCACCAATCAAAGCACTTTCCTGAACGGGGCAGGGACGGGCGCGACCGCGTTCGGAGGCGGATATGTGTTCGCCTTGGATTCAAACAACGGCATCCGCGCGTTTCTCATCAACACGAATACCGCATCGCTTCCATTCAGCATCACGGGCATTATCCGGCAGCCGGACTCTACCGTGATTCTGACCTGGGAAAGCATCTCGGGACACACTTACCAGGTTCAATCGACCGCTGATTTGACCAGCGGTTCGTGGGCACCTTTGGGTTCATCGATACTCGCCACCGGCAGCGAGACTTCCACGACCAATACGGTTTCCGACCCGGTCCAATTCTTCCGCGTTCAAGCACAGTGAATTCATTTATGCGTTCCCAAAGACAAGCCAGGAGTTTCTCCCTCGTGAGAAAACGTGGCGCGTTCACCTTGATTGAACTGTTGGTCGTCATCGCGATCATCGCAATTCTCGCGGCCATGTTGTTGCCCGCCTTGACGCGCGCCAAAGCTCGTGCGCAACTGGTGCAATGCTTGAACAATGTCCGTCAATTGCAACTGGCATCCCTGGTTTACGTGGGGGATTTTAACGACTACTTCCCCAACAACGATGTCGGCAGCCCTTCCAGCCTGGCGGGACCCTCCGCGTGGATTCAGGGAAACGTGCAGCAATTCTCCACTCCTCCCCAGGCCTATTCCACTTACTGGGCTGCCGCCGGAGCGCTCTGGCCCTACAACAACTCCTATGCGATCTACAGTTGCCCGTCCAGCCGGGCCATGGTCAACGCCTCGACGCCGCACAATCGCAGTTACTCCATCTCGGTCTGGCTGAGCTGCAACAACGTCAGCCAAACCAAGAGCGACATGTATGCGCAGGAGGCTCTCAAGCAAAGCCAGGTGAAAAACGTCTCCCAGACCATTGATTTCATGGAGGAGAATCAGGTTTCGATCGACAACGGGGTCATTGGAATTTTTTCGCGCACCACGGCTGGGATTTGGAATCTTCCCTCCAATCGCCACAATAATTCCGGCACGATGACCTTTGTGGATGGCCATGCGGAATCCTGGAATTGGAAGGGGATAGTGAACACCTTGAACGATCGCTGGAGCGCGGAGTCGCCCATCATCGGCTCCGGCGCCAGTCAACGTCCCGATGCCCTCACGAATCCCGTCAATCCCTCCGGTTCCACTTCCGGCACGCCGTGCTCTGCCACCGACCCCGATTATGCCAGGCTCGTGGATGCCGTGCCGTATAAGTAATCATTTGGATTTGACGCATGTATTTGCCTTTGTTGTGCCGGGCAGGTTTCCCTTCTACCCCTAAAAATTGTTTCACTCGGGCAATCATCGGCTGGTGGATGGCCTGCGCATTTGTTCTGGCGGGCGCGGCAAATGCGCAACCCGCGGTGTATGTGGATGTATGTGTCTATGGAGGAACTTCCGGGGGAGTGATTGCCGCCGTCAAAGCCGCGCGCCTCGGCAAGCGGGTGGCTCTTATCTGTGACAAAAACCACGTGGGCGGCATGACTTCCAGCGGGTTGGGCTGGACTGACATCGGCCATGTTGGAACCGCTTACATCCAGGGAATGGCAAACGAGTTCTACACTCGCATCAACTCAAAATATGGCACCCAGGTGAATTACCACTTCGAGCCTCACGTGGCCGAGGCGGTTTTCAACGACCTGATTCAGGAATCCGGAGTCCTTCTCTATACCAATCAATACCTCGTTTCCGTCACCAGGCAGGGAGCGCAAATCCGCGCCATCACGATGAACAACGGAAATATTTTTGAGGCGAAGGAATATATCGATACCACCTATACAGGCGATTTAATGGCCGCTGCCGGTGTCAGTTACACGATGGGACGCGAGGCCGCCAGTCAATACGGCGAGAGCCTCGCGGGCGTCCGGCCTCCGGACACCAGCCTTGGCAGCCAGGTGAATCCTTACGTGATCTCAAATGTCCCCGACAGTGGGCTGCTTCCACTCATCCAAACCAATGCGCTCGCTGCTGCCGGCGCCGCTGATTCCCTGGTGCAAACTTATAATTTCCGGATGTGTTTCACCCAGGTCGCCAGCAACCGGCTCGCGCTCACCGCTCCAACTAATTACGCCGCCGCCCAGTACGATTTGCTCGCGCGTTATCTTCAAGCCAATCCGTCCCTGACCTTGAGCAGCCTGATGACGCTGGGCACACCGTTGCCCAACAACAAAATGGACATCAACAACAACGGTCCCATTTCCACCGATTTCGTGGGAGAAAGTTCGGCTTATGCGGAGGCGGGTCCGGCCTTGCGCAACCAGATATGGCAGGATCACAAAAACTACGAGCAGGGGTTCTTTTATTTTTTGGCCAACGATCCCCGCGTGCCCTCCGGAATTCGCAGCAGCATGGCTTCGTGGGGTCCCTGCAAAAACGAATTCACCGACAACGCCGGCTGGCCGTGGGAATTGTACGTGCGTGAATCGCGGCGCATGGTTTCGGATTATGTAATGACACAATCCAATGTGTTCAACCAGTTGCCGGTGCCGGACTCCGTGGGCATGGCGGGATATTTTACCGATTCGCATTATTGCGAGCGCATCGTAAACGACGGAGTCGTGGTCAACGAAGGCACCGCTCGCGGCGATATTACTGCGCCGTATCCAGTCGCCTACCGTGCGCTGGTTCCAAAAACAAACGAGTGCACCAATCTGCTCGTTCCCTGGAGTTTGTCCGCCTCGCACATCGCGTTCTGTTCCATCCGCATGGAGCCCACCTTCATGATTCTCAGCCAGGCAGCCGCCACCGCTGCCTGCAACGCCATCGACGATGGCGTGCCGGTCCAGAGCGTCGATATTTCAAAGTTACAATCGCAATTACTGGCGGACGGCCAAAATCTCGGGACCGGAAGTTCGCCCGCTGCGTCGTCGGCGATCGTCGTCGATGATGCGGACCCGGCGGGAGTGACCATCGTGGGAGATTGGACCAGTAGTTCCGCGTCCAGCGGTTTTTATGGCTCAGATTATTTGCATGATGGCAACACGAACAAAGGCAGCGATAGCGTCACCTTCCGGCCGAATCTTCCCCAGGCTGGACTCTATCAGGTGTATGTTCGCTGGACGGCCAACGCCAATCGCTCGACCAATGTGCCGATCGATGTGGGGGGCGCCGCCGGGGTGAAAACTTTTTCCGTCAATCAAACCCAGCAAGGCGGCCAGTGGGTTCTGTTAACGACGACAAATTTTGACGCCGGGACCACCGGGTTCGTCCGCATCCGCAACGATGCAACCACCGGCTTCGTCATCGCCGACGCGGTTCAGTTCGTTTACAATCTCCCCACGGTGGCTCTTTGGGGTGCCGATGCCCAGGCTTCACGCTATGGGCCGCATTCCGCCGATATCCTCATCAGCCGCGATGGAAATATAACCAGCGCCCTGACAATAAATCTCAATATCGGAGGCACCGCGACGAACGGCAGCGATTACGCCACAGTGCCAACAAGCGTAATTCTGCCCCCCGGCATTGCCATCACAAATCTCGCGTTGAGTCCGCTCCCGAGTAGTGTTCCCGTTGGAAACAAAGTTGCCCTTATATCACTGGCGCCCAGCCCCGCTTACCAAACCGGCCAGCTTGCCACTGCCTCGGTATCCATCAGCGATCTTCCGATGAACCTCTGGCGTGTGCAGTATTTCGGAGCCAACGCCACGAACGCAGTCGTTGCGGGAGATAACGCGAGCCCGGCCGGCGACGGCGTCCCCAACATCATCAAATACGCGTTGGGTTTGAACCCGACTCAACGCGCACAAACCCCCCTCTGCACCTTCGGAATCGACACCAATGGATTTTTTGCGCTCACCTATACGCGCCCGGATCCGCCGCCTTCGGATATTAATTATCAAGTGGTGACCTCGGATGATCTCGCCACCTGGTGCACGAACGGCGCCTGCACGTCGGGCCCCGCGATTTTGTTAAATGCCAACGGCACCGCCACCATAACCACTGAGACGTCCGCTCAAGCGAACGCAAAAGCCAGGCAGTTCCTCAGCCTGCGGGTGACTGGAAACTGATTCCTTGCCGGCGGCTGTCGCTCATTTGTAATGAACAAATACGCGCAGGCGTTTACTGGTTAAGGTTTCCGCGTTCTTGGCGAAGGTCCAGTCCGGATTGCCGGTGGTTTGATTTCCGATGCCTAAATCCGCGCCGCCACCCGCCTTCCAGTTGTTGATGCTGAACAAGGTTTGCCGCGCATCGTGATTGTGGATTTGCATGGAACCGTATCCATCCTTGGGCTCGGTTGGCTTATCGCCGAAATCGAAGATCGCCGAGGAGGCATTCATCACGTGCGAGTCATTGGCCTCCGAATAATTGTTTGGCCAGAATTCAATATTTCCCCCGGTCAAATTGCTTCCGGTGACGATGCCCTTGACATCGGAAAACACATTCAGGTGAGAGACGTCTTGCTGGAAAAAGGCGCCGGATGCCGCCGTGGGAAGGCCGATTTTTTTAATATCATCAGTGAAGGCGTCCAGAGAAACATAAATGTACTGGGTGTCGCTGTCGGATTTTTGCAATTCCAACAGATAAGCGATGCGATCAAACGGACGGGAAATCGAAGCGCTATTGTTGACATCATAAGTGATATTCCCGCCCAGGTGGGATAAATCGAGGTCGTAAACGAGCTGATAATCTTTTGCTTCGGGCACCTGTCGAAGCGCATCGCGTTCCGGGGCTTCGCCGGCACGGAAAGCTCCGGCGGGAAGACCCTCCGCATTCATCAGGTTCGGTTCCGCCACGCTGCTCCAGGCGAAGCGCATCGCGACCGGGTGGGTCACGCCTGGCGCTGAAAGAACAACACTGCTGCCGTCGATTTGGGCCGTGGCGCGGACAAAACCGCCTTGATTAGCGTCGATGATTTCAAACCAATCCAGCGGTTTGCCATCGCGGTTCTTGAGCCCGCCGCCGATGTGATCAAAATTTACGCGCAGCGTTTGTCCTTCGATGGTCATGTCTTTGAAGGTGGGGCCGGAATAAACCAGATCGGTCTGCCCATAGGTTTTGGCAAGAGCCAGCAGGGCAAGACGGTGGCCGACATCCTGTTTGTCCTTGGGATGAATGTCCCGGAGATTGCCGATGTCATTGATCACAGCCATTCCCGCGTTGGGAATGGAATTCGCGGCGACCGTTTGCGCTTCCCAAAGTTGCGCCACTTTTTGCGGGTTATCGTGGTAGTCGTAGGGAGCGATCTGGACAAAATAAAACGGAAATTCCCCCTCATTCCAGAGCCCGCGCCAGCCGGTGATCAGTGCGTTCATCCGGTCGGCGTAACGCATGCCTTCGGATTCGTTCGATTCGCCCTGGTACCAAATCGCGCCGCGGATGGCGAAAGGTTTCAACGGGTGAATCATTCCGTTATACAATGCCGTGGCGTTTTGAACATCGTGCGGAGCTTTTAATTCCTCGGGATACACCGGCACGGCTGGGACCAACTCATCATTCGTGGCGGCGCGGTTGGCGGCCTGGATCCACTCACTGAATTGATCGAGAGTTTGCTGCAGATGATGGCGATGAAGATCGGTGCGCGGGTCGGCAATTTCAATGCGTTCATATTCGCTTTTCAACGCGGGCACCGCCGCGAAACCTTCCGGCGGGGTCCAGGATTGAATTTGCGTGCCGCCCCAATCGGCATCAATCAAACCCACCGCGACGTTTAGCTTTTGATTGAGCTCGCGCCCAAAAAAATACGCGACCGCTGAGAATCCCTGCCAGCCGCCGTCGGCGATGCTTTCCGGCGTGCACACTTTCCAGGTTCCCTCCATGTCGTCTTGCGGTTGCGGAGTCCAACGATTGGAAACCATCAGGAGCCGGATGCCCGGATGGCTGGCATTTGCAATTTCCTCTTTGGCATTATTGGCAAGACCCACGCCCAGTTCCATATTGGATTGGCCCGAGCAGAGCCAGACTTCCCCAATCATGACGTCGCTGTAATTCAAAGTATTCGCGCCCGAGACCGTGAGCGAGTAGGGGCCTCCCGCGGGCATGGCGGGGAGAACAATTTTCCATTCACCGCTCGCATTGGCCTGGGTGGACTGAGTGGCGGAACTGATTTTTACCGTGACGGTTTCATTTGGAGCGGCCCAGCCCCAAATAATGAGGGGCTTGTCCCTTTGCAGCACCATGTGGTCGCCGAAAACGTGCGGCAAGCGCACCTCCGCGTTCGCGTGTGAAGCGAGCGCCACGAGCGAAACCGCGATGGCTTTTGTGATTAGATTTTTGATCTGCATCATTTTTGTCCGTTTCTCTTTCATAAATTTACGCCCCGGAATATTTCATGACTCTCGGTGCTCGAACGAACCGGAAGTTTCTTAAGAACCCAAGACCATGACGGCGACGAGCTTTTGCGAGTTTGACCGTCCTCTCCGAGGCGGGGGTATCATCCGATGCTCACCCCGCACGGTGATGACAAGGCTTTCATCTCGCACGGCTGAATACCTGACCAGACTATTCAACGCTTCTTTGACTGCAAGGAAAGATCTTGCCTCAGTAATATCTTTAAAATCAGTGCTTTTTGAAGATTGTATGCTCGCCCTCAAAAGAGTATCTCACAACTTGTAATCAGCTCGCTCGCGCTAAAAATAAGGCATTCATGCTCAGTTATACACCTTCGCCTCAATCAACACTAAGGGGAGTTAATCATTTACAATGGAGCATCAAATTATCACAGCGCAGGTTGTCCAGGGCCATCGCGTGGCCTCGGGTCTGAATGGTGACGAGCGGTTTCCCGGCGGGACCTTGCGAATGCAGGCGCCTTATTTTCACTCGCGCGGCTTGCAGACCAGCCACCTTCATCTGGGCACGGTGAATGTCAGCGTTGCTCCCTTGCGCTATCGGGTGGTCAAGCCCAGTTACAATTTTACCAATGTAAAATGGCATCCTACGGAGCCGCCCGAGGACTTTTCGTTCTTCGATGTGGAACTGCTTCAGCCGGGCCAGGCGCCACTCGCTGGCTTTATCTATTACCCGCACCCGGATACCAAACCGGAGCATTTTCAGCGCTCCGATGTCATCGAGTTATGGTTGCCCTTTGTTCACGGCTTGAATTACGGCATGGAACTTCAACTCAGAATTTCCCTGTCACAAATGACTTTTGAATAAGATTTGTACCCCCCCCCGAAATCCTCTGAACGACTTTCCATAACCTCAATGATCAACCCTTTGAACGAACAAGTTGGCGTTACCCTGTTGCTCTCTTTCGTTTTCGTTGACGCCGCATTTGCAGATGATCTGCCGATTGGACATTTGACCGAAACCGCCTATGGCGACTGGACGGCCACGGGCGACGCGTTCAAGTACGGTCCCGCCTCCGGCGAGGATTGGATGCGGAAATTGGAAATAGAAAACGACGGCGGTAACGCGGTCATCAGCAGCGAAAAAGTGGCTGACGGCCAGAATGACCGCCCGCAGGGAACATTGACTTCGCCCGAATTTAAATCACTAACCATTTATCCGTTGAAATCGGCCTGGCCCGCCGAGGTTGCTCGTTAGAACCCGTTTATAAATAACGACCTTACAACGTCATCGACTTGTGATTACAGCCAGGAACGGCAAACCAACGGCTGGCTCGACTTGGTAAAAAAATAGTCATCTAATTTGGGATGCCATTTAAGTTGCCGTATTGGAAGCGGGGAGATGACACGTTCTTAAAACTGCACCTGCTCGTGCTCGCTTGCTTGTGTGGTCCCGGCCAGCTTCAAGTGCGCGCCAAGTCCGTTGCCTATTCCTATGAAAACTTGGTGGGCAACTTGACCAATCTCGAACGCCTGGCCGAGTTCCCGGCTCCTGGAGAAAAATCCGCCGAGTGCAGTTCACACGACCGGGCTTCCACTTACAATTCAGCCACGGGGCAATATATCAACTGGGGTGCAAACGATGATGGCGTCGGCAATCTCGGCGTTCAGGCGGATGGCGGCACCGTTCTGGCGCAGATGAAAGGCCCCGGTTGCCTCTGGCGGATTTGGACCGCCACTGCCTGGACCGGCCACGTTAAAATATTTTTAGACGGTTCAAACATGCCGGCGGTGGACATGCCGTTTCGGGATTACTTCAATCGCAGCCAGCCGCCGTTCAATTATCCCTCGCTCAATTACACGGTCTGTGGCGGGTTCGATTCCTTTTTCCCCATTCCTTACAACGTGTCTTGCAAAGTGGTCGCCTACGATTCCTGGGGCAGATATTACCAAATGAATTATTCCACGTTTGGTCCGGATGTCACAGTTCCCACTTTCACCACCCATCTTACCGCAGCCGACCTCACCGCCGTTTCGAATGTGGATGATTTTTTGATGAACCGTCTGGGGAACGACCCCGCCGGTGCGCACAACGGGCAGGTCACCGTCACGAAAAGCTATGCCATTGCTCCGGGACAGTCCGTTACCAATCTGAATCTGAAGGGTGAAGGGGCAATCACAGCGTTCAAAGTTCGGGTCGTCCATGCGGCTGGATCCACTGTTCCTTTGCAGGCGCTGAAAGAATTGACGGTGAGCATGTTTTGGGATGGCCAAACCAATTCCAGTGTCTGGGCGCCGTTGGGTGATTTCTTTGGCGGCGCCTGCGGTTACATTCCCTATCGGTCGCTGCCATTGGGCATGCTGACCAACGGTTGGATGTACAGCTACTGGTATATGCCGTTCGCGTCCGGTGGGCGGATTGTCCTGGGCAACGACGGGAGCGTCGCGCGCAATGTGGAGGTCATCGTCACTCGCGCGCCGCTGACGAAGCCGGCGAACACGCTCCTGCGATTTCACGCCAAATGGAATCGCGGCACTTATGTCACCAACAATGGTCGCTCGCCCGATTACCGGTTTCTCACCTCCAGTGGAGCGGGACGTTTTGTGGGACTGGCGATGCACGTTTATCAAAAAACGGATTTGAATCCGAACGGCCCCTGGTGGGGTGAGGGCGATGAAAAGTTCTTCGTGGATGGTGAGTCGATGCCGTCGTGGTTTGGCACCGGCTCGGAAGATTACTTTGGGTTCGCCTGGGGCACTCCCGGTTATTTTAGCAAACCGTATCATTCCCAATTGTTGGCTCCTCCCGGGAACTTGTTTGCGCCAGGCAATCGCGCGTTGAATCGATTTCATATCACGGACAACGTGCCTTTTCAAAATGCCTTTGAAGGGTGTATCGAGAAATGGAATTATACCGATGAATCCAACACCCGATATGGAATGATGCCGTTTTGGTACCTGGCGCCTGGCGGCTCGGATCCCTACGGCGCGCAACCCCTGTCGGTCCGCACCGATTATTACGTGCCGGATGGAATTTCGCCGAAATAACGGCTGGTTGGAGATCCAGCCAGGGAGCTGGATGTTTGAATAACAGCTGGGAATTAGCCTTCAACCTTTCGGCTATGCGGCACCGCCCGCCGGAATTCTCTCGGGCTCTGGCCTTTCAGTTGACGGAACTGGCGGTTGAAATTTGAGAGATTTGCGAATCCGCATTGAGTGGCGATATCGAGCACCGTCCGATCCGTCTCCAACAGTAATTTTGCCACATGACTGATTCGCACCTCGATCAGGAATTCCTTGAAGGATTTCCGCAGCGACTTGCGGAACAGCCGATTGCAGGTCGCCCGCGAGACATTCAGAAAACGCGCTGCTTCCGAGAGCCCCAGCGGCTGGTCGAATTTTTCATGGATCAGTTTCAAAGCGCGGTTGATTTTTTGATTCTCGTGAGCGTTGGCATTCCGTTCGTAACCCACGCTGCAAATGGCGCGCCGGTCTTTCGCGGTGGCCAGCACGTCCAACAGTTCCAGCAGGCAAATGAAGCGCGGCAATCCTTCGCGCCGGAACAGTCGCCGCATGATTTGCTGCGCCTCCGCTGACGCGCCGCGGCCGAAAACGAGACCGGTCGCCGAATCTCCCAGAAGTTCCACTACGCGGCTCATTTCGGGCAATTGCTCCAGCGCCCTTCCCAGCGAAGCCTCCAGGAAATGCACCACGAACGCCCGGGCGCGGGCCGGTTTCGCGCGCGTGTCGCTCATGAACTGGTGGGGCAGGTTCGATCCCAGCAACACCAGGTCGCCCGGCGCGAACTCGCTGATATTATCACCCACCAATCGCACACCCGTCCCTTCGGTGATCAAAGTGATTTCGTATTCGGGATGGAAATGATATGAGCCGCGAAACTGGCGCGCGCTCTTATCCAGGATCGCGAACGAACTGCCTTCCTCCGAGATCACCTTTTGAAAAACCACTTTCATGCCTCAAACTGTTCAAATTCCCATCTGAATTGAAATTCCTGCGATGAGCCAAAAACACCGGTTCTTGCTCCAATCGGCGAAGACGCCGCGCCGCCTGTTCATTAGCTTACTCATACAGACATATCAGGCTACGACATGGCAACTACCAAAACAACGCCGGAGCTGATGTGGGTTCGTTGCGACGGATATTTTTCCGGCGCGATTCATTCCGACCCGCATTGGATCGGCGTCGACGCTGACGGGCGCATCTCCGCCATCCGGCAGACACCCCCGCCAGGGGCGGAGGCGGTCCAGGACGCCCGCCGGCGTTTTGCGATACCATTGCTTGCCGACACGCACGTCCATTTTTACATGCAACCGTATCCGGTTGCTCCCGCCGACCGCACAACTCCCGGTAGCCAGCCGTTTGAAAATGAAGTCGTTGACGCGATTGTGCGCGTAAAGCTTGCGCTGGCCGAGGGTGTTGGATTTTTGCGCGATCTCGGCGACCCTCGCGGAATCAATCTGGAAGTGCGCAGCCGGCTCGCTGGGGACGCGGCCAGCGTTCCCGAATTGCAGGTGGCCGGCGCCGGAATTCATCGCCCAAAAAAATACGGCCGCTTTTTGGGCGTCATGCGCGAGAGCATTCCTGAAATCAAGAAAACGATCGATCAATTCGCTTTGGGCGATCAGGTCGACTTTATCAAGCTGGTCACGACCGGTATTGTCAGTTTCGAAGAAATGCGGGTCAAACAAACGCCGCAATTCACCGTGGCGGAACTGACCGAACTGGTTGAATTCGCTCATGCGAAAGGGAAAAAGGTCGCGGCCCATTGCAGTGGCCCTGATGGGCTGGACTGCGCCATTGCTGCCGAAGTGGATTTTATTGAGCACGCCTATTTTATTACCGAACCGCAACTGCGCCAACTGGCGGAAAAAGGATTATTCTGGACGCCCACGCTTGCGCCGGTGGCGGCGCAGGGTTTCGAACCGGAAGCCGGATGGAACGCCGAAGTGCGCCGGAACATCGCGGAAATTCTCGACACGCACAATCGCATGATTGCGCTTGGCTTTCGGAATGGCGCGAAAATTTTGGCCGGCACGGACGCCGGCAGTCCCGGTGTGGCCATGGGCCGCGGTTTGCGCGCCGAATTGAATTGCCTCGCCCGCAGCGGTCTTCGACCGGACGAACTGCTCACGATGGCCACCGAAACCGCTGCCCGGGCCTGCGGTGCGAAACGTTACACCGGGCGCATCGCCGTCGGCGAACCCGCATCGTTCGGATTGTACGCGGAGCCACCGTGGGAATCCGTCACGAATCTTAATTCCCTCCAGGAAGTCTATTCCCACGGAACCAGGATTTCCCCCGCATTTCAAAATCAACCGGACGCCGTCCTCAATGCCTGATTTCACATGATCGATTATACTGTAATGAACCAACTGCTCTACGAAGGCCAGGCCGCGCCTGTGCAAAAAATGACCGAGCAGGGATTGAGCGAAGGCCGCACGCCGCAGGAAGTCCTCGACCAGGGATTGATCGCAGGCATGAGCGTGGTGGGCGAGGACTTCAAGCACAACCGCCTTTACGTGCCCCAAGTGCTCGTGGCGGCGCGCGCCATGAAAGCCGGCATGGCAGTCCTGAAACCATTGCTCGCCAAATCGGGCGCCCAGCGGACCGTCGGCACTGTCATCATGGGCACGGTCAAAGGCGATCTCCATGACATCGGCAAAAACCTGGTTTGCATGATGGCCGAAGGCGCGGGCTTCAAGGTCGTTGACCTCGGCGTGGATCAACGCGTCGAAAGCTATATCGCCGCCGCGCGCCAGCATCGTGCCGACATCATCGGGATGAGCGCTTTGCTCACGACCACGATGTCCTATATGAAGGTCGTGATTGACGCGTTCAGCCAGGAAACCGATTTGCAAAACGTAAAAATCGCGGTCGGCGGCGCGCCGGTGAGCCAGATGTTTGCCGAAGAAATCGGCGCGGATGGTTACGCCGGCGATTGCTCGACCGCGGTCGAAATGTTCAAAAAATTTGTGGCTGTTCCCGCCTGAAACTTATGCCGACTCCCAAAGAAATCGTTCACCAGGCCATGAGCCTGCAACATCCCGCCCGGGTGCCGGTCATGTGCCAGATGGCCAACGGCCACGTGATCATCAACACGAAGGTGCATCCCATTGATTATTTCGTCGACAACGAGGTGTGGGCCGATTGTCTCGTTCGCATGCGGGAGCTTTACGATTTTGACGGCATTCTATGCCACAAACCCGGGCGCGTGCACGGGTTGATGGATATGGTCGTGCGCAAGGACCCGGATGGTGAAGTGCCCACCCTTTACTTGCAGGACGGATCGAAGATCGAATGCACGCGCGACGACGATGCTTACTACAAAAAGAACGCCAACTTCGCGTTTCCCACCCTGGAAACAATTGATTTCGATCATCCCATGGCGTGGGCGCCTGAATCCTATCGCATGTTTCAAGTGAGCAAAGGCACCTATGATTATTGCACGCCGGAGGAAATCCCGGATCACATTTTCGGAATGATTGACCGCGTCATCGCCCGGGCGGGCGGGGAATATTCCGTCCACGGCGAAGTCCGTTCGCCCTTCGATCATTTTTTGAGCCTGATTGGAATGGAGGAGGGATTGGTGGCGCTGCTCGATAATCCCGGAGCGACGCATCGCCTGCTGGAAAAAACCACCCAATGGTCGGTGGCCCTCGCCGTCGCGCAAGTGCGCCGCGGAGCGCATGCCATCAAGGTCAGCAGCCCGTTCGCCGGCATGGGATTTCTTCCCCCGGAAATGTATAGCGAATTCATCACCCCTTACGAGCGGCGCATTGCCGACGCGGTAACGGCCGAAGGTTCCTTTATTTACACGCACACGTGCGGCGCGATTGGCGATCGTCTCGATCTCATGGTCGAATCGCATGTCAGCGGCATCGAGTGCCTCGACCCGCCGCCTCTGGGGAATGTGGATTTGAAGGCAGCCGTCGAACAATTGGGCGGGAAGATTTTTATCAAGGGCAACGTGGACCCGGTCAACACGCTGTTGCGCGGCGACGCGCAAAAAGTTCGCACCGACGTGGGCGAAATTCTCGAAACGGCCGGTCATGTCATGGAAGGGTTTATCCTTTCCTCCGCCTGTTCGGTTGCGCCACCCGTGAACCCGGACAACCTGAAGCTCATGGTAGACCTGGCGCGCGACTTCAAGCCTTGATTCTTATGGGTGTGCTGTGACGAATCTTCGACAAATTCTCGAGAGCCGAACCCACTTCGCCTGCGGAGTGGAACTCGTCACGACTCGCGGCACTCTCGATGAAGCCAAAGCCGTTCAGACCCGGGATTTTGCGCGCGAACTGGCGGAGGACTCGGGTATAGATTGGGTTTCGATTACTGACAACGCCGGCGGCAATCCTCAACTCAGCCCGGTCGCTTTGGGCAAACCATTGCTCTATGCGGGAAAGGAAGTTGTCATTCATCTTTCCTGCAAGGATTTCAACCGCAACGGCCTCGAAAGCGCCGCCTGGACGCTGGCCAGCGAAGGATTTCACAACATTCTTGCCCTGACCGGCGATTATCCCGTGACCGGCTACAGCGGAAATTCCAAGCCGGTGTTTGACATTGATTCCGTCGGCCTGCTCACGTTGCTGAATGAAATGAACCATGGTTTGGGCGTCCCAATTTCAGCGCGAAACGGCCACACCCGCCGATTACAACAAACGGATTTTTATACTGGTGCCGTGGTGACCAATTTTAAACGCCACGAAAACGAGGTCGTGCCGCAATATCTTAAACTGCGGAAGAAAATTGAAGTCGGCGCGCAGTTCATCATCTCTCAGATCGGTTTTGACGCCGGAAAGTATTCCGAACTGATCGCCTATCTCCACGCCTATGACTTCGGCCACGTTCCGGTGATTGGGAATATTTTCCTGATGAACGAACGCTTTGCCGCATTTTTCAACAAAGGCCGGATGCCTGGCGTCGTGGTGTCGGACGAATTTCTCCGCTGCTGTCGCAAAGCTGCCGCCGGTTCAGACCAGGGCCGCCGTTTCTTTCGCGAATTGGCCGCCAAACAAATGGCCATCTTCCGGGGACTTGGCTATGCCGGCGTTTATTTTGGCGGAGTGGACCGCGCGGAAGATTTGCACGAAATTCTGAGCCTCGAAAAATCATTCTCTCCGGACGATTGGAAACAGTTCGCGAAGGAAATACAATTCAGCCAGCCCGGTGAATTTTTCTATTTCGACAAAAACCCGGACACAGGTCTGGCCGATGCCCGGCGGCTGCATCCCGATTACGCCGCCTCGTTGCGGCAGCGTCGCCCGACGCACAATGTCACTTTCAATTACCGTTTCAGCAAATGGGCGCACGACCAGGCATTCACGCCCGGCAAGGCTCTTTTTCGCCTGGGCAGCCGGATCTATAACCGTTCCAAAACTCCGGCGCAGGGCCCGAAACTTCTGCGGTTGGCCGAGCACTTGAGCAAAAGTGCTTTGTTCGGCTGCAAAGATTGCGGTGATTGTTCGCTGCCGGACACTGGCTATCTTTGTCCCGAATCGAGTTGCGTCAAAAACCAGCGCAACGGGCCCTGTGGCGGGACACGCGACGGAAAATGTGAGATTGAAGAGTTCGAGTGCATCTGGGCCCGGACTTACGATCGCCTCAAAGCCGAGGGGCGCGAACAGCATTTGCTCGATCACGCTCCCGTCATTCAGGACCAGGGACTGCGCGGCACTTCCGCCTGGAGCAACACTTTCCGCCAAAAGGACCATCACAGCCGCCGGTTTGCCCGGGTTGCGGCTGGTTTGAAATCAACCGGCCCGATTCCATCGAATGCCTTATGACCACCAGCCATTCCCTTCCTCGGCCGTTCACGCTCATTGGCGAGTTGATCAACAACTCGTTCGCGCGCGCGGCGCGGGCATTTCAGGAAAAAGACCTGGCCAAATATCAGGAACTCGCCCGGCTGCAGGCAGGCCTGGGCGCAAATTTTCTCACCGTGAACATTGACGGCACGCAAAAGCTGAACGTCCGCGCGCAGGACATGCTCGATTTCCTTCCGCGCCTCGTTCCCGCGTTGCAGGAGGCGACTGACCTGCCGCTGGCCTTTGACAATCCGTCCCTTCTCTTTCACGAAAAAGCTTTCTCGCTCTATCGTCGCAAGAATGACAACCAGCCGATTCTGAATTCCGTCGCCGCCTCGCGCCCGGAGTTGGATCGGATGATCGAAATGGTCGCGCAGTATGACACCAGGGTGGTGGTAATGGCTTCGGAGAAATTCGTGCAGGGTGGGGGAGCGCAATGCCTCAGCGGGCTTGAGGTTTACCAGGCGGCAAAAGAACACGTGAAATTGCTGCGCGACCGCGCTGGCCGTCGCAACGACGAAATCATCATCGATCCGGGACTCGCACCCGTTTCCGCGGATACTTACGGCCTAGTTAACATGGGGCTCGACGCGATGAAAATGATTCGGGAAGACGGCGATCTTGCCGGTGTTCACATATCCGTGGGGCTCACCAATTTTTCCTTCGGCGTACCCAAAGAAATTCGCACGGGTCTTGAAAACGCCTACATTACCCTCGCGCACGCCAACGGGCTGGATTGGATTCTGGGCAACCCGGAAAAAGAGTTGAAGCTCTTGCCCGAGAGCGATCGCTATTTGCAGGTGGTGCGCGAGGCCTTGGAGCAGGGCCGGCCCTTGCCGGGGGAAACCCAGGAGGACGCCGGTTTTCGCCAGTCGATCAAGATAATGGACTTGTTCGATCTGCAGGAACTGAACGACTGATCATCATGCCTGCCCAGGTTACTCTCAACGACCGGACCCTTGCCGCTGCTGACGGCGCGTCATTATTTGAGTGCGCCGAGAGCCTGGGCGTGCGGGTGCCAACATCGTGCAATAAAAACGGCAAATGTCGCGAATGTCTGGTCGAGGTCACGGCCGGCCTTGAACACCTGAACCCGCGAACGAAGGAGGAAGAACATCTTGGCGGACAATTTCGCCTTTCGTGCCGGGCGCGCGTCAGCGGCGGGGGAACAGTGGTCGGTCACACACTTCGGCGGGGTGGTTTGAAAATTGAGGAAAGCTCCAGCGATTTGCCGGCGGCCGCCCATGACATTCCGCTCGCGCCGGCCGTCACGAGGGATGGTGACTACATTCTTTTGGACGGAAAACATCTCTGTGCCGCGCCGGGGCCTGTTCTTGGCGCAGCCATGGATTTGGGCACGACGACGGTCGTGGTTCGGGTCATCGATCTCGAAAGCGGCGCGACAGTTGCCGGCGCTTCCTTCGAAAATCCGCAGCGGTTTGGCGGCTCCGATGTCATGGCGCGAATTTCCTACGACAGCAGCCATCCGGGCCGGCTGTTGCAACGCACGTTGATCGGGTATTTGAATCATTGTCTGGAAGAGCTGCCGGTAAACTCCCGGAATATTTACGAGCTTGTCATCGCGGGCAATGCCACCATGCGGGATTTATTTTTTGGCCTCGATGTCGAATCCATCGGCCAGAAACCCTACCGCTCGCTTACCGAGCACGAATTGATGGAAGGCCGGCGGGAATCGACCGAGTTGGTCAGCACCGGACGGCAGCTTCATTTATCCATCCATCCCGATGCGCGCGTGCTCGGCTTGCCGATCATCGGCGGTCATGTGGGCGCAGACACGGCTGCCTGCCTGCTGGCAATCGCGATGCATCGCGAAGAACGCCTGGTGGCCATGATGGACATCGGCACGAATACAGAAATCGTCTGCGGCAATCGCCAAAAAATTCTCGCGGCATCCTGTCCCGCCGGCCCGGCCTTCGAGGGCGGCGCGATCTCGTGCGGGATGAGCGGATTCGAAGGCGCCATCGAACGCGTGCGCCTGGGCGACAATGGCCCCGTCACTTTCGAAGTGATCGGCGGCGGCGCGCCGGCTGGAATTTGCGGTTCGGGTTTGGTGGATGCGCTCGGTGAATTTCGGCGTACCGATTGCATGGATTCATACGGCCGCTTTGCCGACGGCGCGGACCGGTTTGTGTTTGACCGCGAGCGCAATATTTTTCTTTCCGAAAGCGACATCAGCCAACTGGCGCAAGCCAAGGGTGCAAACGTGGCAGGGCTCCGGATTCTGGTCAACCGTTACGGCGTCGGATTTGCCGACCTTGAGACTCTTTACCTCGCCGGTGGTTTTGCGCGGCATTTGGACGTCGAAGCCGCCAAGCGGATCGGTTTGATTCCGGATATCCCCACGGAACGCATTCGCAAAATCGGCAACGCCGCCATCGAAGGCGCGAGCATCGCCCTGCGTTCGATTTTGCAACGCGCGCTGCTCGGTAAACTGGTCCGCGGTGTCGGGCATGTCGAATTGGAAACCGACCCTGATTTCTTCGATCACTTTGTTGAAGGCTGCCAATTCTCGCCGTTCTCCTGCGCGGTGGTTCCGGATAACTGATATGAGCGAAATTTTACATCACTTGCCCCTTCCGCCTTTGGCGCCGGATTGGGTGCCGGTGGCGGACCGGGAACTGGCGCGGCTCATGGAAATGCCGCTCAGCGCATTGGATGAAGAGACGCGGCAGTCGATCGGCGAATCCGAACAATGGTGCCAACGGGAACTGGCGCCGTGGCACGAACGGCGATTGGAAACCATTTCTCGTGTGGAAGAAGGCCGGGTTGTCCTCGGGAATAATGTGACGCTGAAGACCAGTGCCGGGTTCAGCCGCAAGCTGCTCGAAACTCGGGCGCACGCGATCATTATTTTCGCTTTCACGACCGGTGAAGCTCTGGACCGGCGCGTGAAAGAGCTGTGGGCGCAGGACCGCTATCAGGAATCGTACGTCCTCCAGGCTTACGGCACGGGTTTAGTGGAAGCCTCGCGTTCCCGCTATGGCATAAGCCTGTGCTCGTGGGCGGATGAACAGGGGTTGGCCATTTTGTCTTCGGATGGGCCGGGATACCGCGACTGGCCGGTCGAAGAAACGGGACAGCTCTTGCGACTCCTGCAATCAGATTCAGCCTCACCGGCCGAGATGATGCGCGCGAATGAATCCGGTATGTTGCACCCGGTGCATTCTTCCGTGATTGTGTACGGCGTCACCGCATTCGCCGCGGAGACGTTGAAGATGGATGATTGGGTGCCGTGTTGTGAATGCGACCTGTCGCCGTGCCGATTTCGCCGCCGCGCGCGAACGCCGTCACCGGAGTTTATCCGCCTATGACCGAGCCTGCTTTCGCCAATCCGTCCGCTCCCGCACCGTGGCCTTACGCGTTGCCGCGCCGCGCGCTGGAGAAATGGGCGCGGGAGCATGTGACACTGGTATTTCGTTCGGACAATTCCATCGCCGCGCAATTTCGGTTTACTGGTTCGACGTGCTCCAACCTCGGCCATCCCATCAAGATGGTTTACTCGTTTATTCTTTCACCACCGCGCGGCCCGGAGCGGACAATTCTGGACTCCAGTTGCCGGCCCGCGCCGGACGATACCGGATGTTCGAGAATGTGTTCGGTGCTCGAATCGCCTGAATCTTTTCAAACCGCGCTGGAATATTACGCACCCTTGACCGGCAAGACTCTGAGTGAAGCGCTGGCCTGGAACCCGGACCTGAGTGTGGCGGGCTGCCTGTGTCATCGCAGCGATCGGAATCACAAATGGCGCAACGCCATACAAACCGTTCATTTCGCCTTGAGCTCGCCTCCAACTCAGGCGGCACGATGACCTCACCGATTTATGAAGCTGAAAATCAATTCCGAGAATGTCGAAGCCGATAAGTTGATTCCGCCCGCACAGCCGGACGCCTCCGGCATTGGTGTCAATTACGCCGATGCCTACATTAAGGTGCTGAACGTCACATTGGAAAACGGCGTCAAGATTGCCTGTAAGCGCAAAGGCCTTAAAATCATGCTCGTCGTCGGCGACAAAAACGGTGAGGCGCTGATGCGCAAGCGCGAACATGGCCCGGATGTAAAAGTCATCCTGCGCCGTGCCCTGGAGGAAGCCGCCAGCGCCGCGGGCGGCGCGTTCCTCGTCGAGAATGGCGTTGTATATCTCGATTGCCTGGAAATAACTCAATGAGTCTGCGCTGATTGATTCATGAAAGCGAATCCGCACCCTGAATTTTCTCCCAACGCTGAAACAGCTTCTCCCTACTCCAATCGGATGGTGTTGCACAAAAATTCGAGTGGCCGGCCAAATCGGTGGGTAGGGACGCCGCGCTGCGGCGTCCCCGTCCGCGTTCAGCGGACGGAATCATGCGGCCAATACGTTCAATTCACGCTTGCGCCGCTGCACGCGGCGCGGACCGCGCATCGCCTGTCCTACCAAAAGCCCATCCAATGGAACAGGGCAGGGGTGAGAGCCTTTCAGATTTATTTCGCGGCAGGCCTACAGCTGGAATGCCAAATCTAAAACCCATCACCACGAAATGAAAATTATCGCTCGCGCGCCATGTCGTGTGGATCCGGCCGGAGGTGGCACCGATGCGCCGCCTTACTGTGTTGAGTATGGCGGAGCCGTCGTGAATTTCAGCGTGTCGCGCCATGCCTTTGCGAGTTTCGAGCGCTTGCCGAAGAACAGCGGGGTTATGATTTATTCGCGCGACTCAAAGAAAGGCGTTCGTGCCGCCTCGGTGAAGGAGTTAAAATATGACGGGCAAATTGATTTCCTAAAAGCATTCGTCAAACGAATGTTGCCGGACGAAAAGGATTTCCTGGTTGTCACACAATCGGAAGTGCCGGAACGCACCGGATTGGGTGGCAGTGGCGCAATGGGAGTGGCGATGGTGGGCGCGATTGCGCGCGCACTGGGCCGCCAGATGAACAAGAGCCAGATTGCTTTGCTCGCGAATGAAATCGAGCGCCAGGACCTCGGCCATGGCGGGGGCAACCAGGATTCGTTCGGCGCGGCCATTGGCGGCATCAAGCTCGTCACTTATCACAAAGGAGGTGGTTCCGATTGCCGGCCGCTGCGCGTTTCTCGCGCCACCGTGGGCCAATTGGAGCGCGATTCCCTGATGATTTACACCGGCGAAGTTCATCTTTCCGGCAGCATTCATGCCGACATTAAAAAGTCTTACGCCCTGAAGAATTCACCCACGATCAAGGCAATGAATCGACTGAAATCCTCCGCGCTCAAGATGGCCCGGGCGCTCGAGAACGGTGACCTCAACGCTTACGATCAATGCCTGAACGCCGCTCGACAGGGCCACTACGATCTGCACGAAAGTTGCGATAGCAGCACGCTGCGCAACTTTTTCAAAAAACTCACGCCTCACATCCGCTCGGGCAAAACCTGCGGAGCGGGCGGCGGCGGATTCGTGTTTGTTCATGCGAAACAATCGCATCAAAGTGAATGCATACGCATCGCGGAAGAGTTGGGGGGCCAGGCGTATTCATTCAAACTCGACGACCTGGGCGTGATCGTGTGGGAAGAGGCACCGTCCACAGCGGCGGAGATCAAGGCCATTCGGGCAATTCTCTGATGGGTGTTTTTCGAGAAATGAAGTTCCGAATTTGAAAGAAGGTTTTGTCCAGTTGGCCGGGAGCATCCGGAATTAAACGGACGGTGAAGTCGGGGTCTTCACCCATCAAAAGCGCTTGCAATTGAGTGATGGAATATTAGCCTCCCGATTGCTCGTGCCACATCGTTTCATACTTCATGCTCACTCTCTCGCTTTTTAAAAAACGGACATCGAAGCGCGGTGTTGTTTTCCAGCTTTGCACATTTTTGTTATTCTTCGTTTCCACTTCCATTCAAGCAGGCGTGCTTCGCGATGCGCTGGGCCCGAGCAGTCGGACGACGCCGATAGCGATTTCAGAAATCATGTATAAACCCGCGGCGCGCACCGACGGGAAAAATCTGGAATTCATCGAGATCTACAATTCCAATCCCTGGTTCCAGGACATTGGCGGGTATCAAATCACGTGCGCGGACATGAGTTATACTTTTCCGTCGGGCACGATGATCGGTTCCAACAGTTTCATCGTGCTGGCGTCGTCGCCCGCGGACACCACCAGCGTCTATGGTATCACGAATGTCATGGGCCCTTACGCCGGCAGTTTGAAAAAAACCGAGACGCTGCAATTGCTGGATGAGCGAACCAACGTCCTGCTGACGGTGCCCTACTCCAGCACTTATCCGTGGCCGGTGGCGGCAGACGGCACGGGACATTCGATTGTCTTGGCTAGTCCCACTTACGGGGAAGGCGACCCGCGCGCCTGGGCCATCAGTGACGTGATGGGCGGCTCGCCCGGGCAGGCGGATACTTTCACTCCCGGTGCGCTCCGCAATGTGGTCATCAACGAAATCCTGCCGCATTCGGAAAATCTCGCAGTCCCGCAGTTCATTGAACTCTATAATCACGGCACCAACAGCGTGGATGTTTCAGGTTGCATCCTCACCGATGATCCAACCACGAATGAATTCGTCGTGCCCGGCGGCACCGTTCTTGGTCCGGGTGGCTTTGTGTCATTCGCCCAATCACAGCTCGGTTTTGTCCTCAACGGTGGAGGCGAAACACTTTATTTTCTCCAATCGGATAAAAGCCGGATACTGAATGCGGTGCAATTTGGCGGCCAGGCCGACGGGGTGTCCTATGGCCGCTGGCCGGATGGGGCGGACGATTTTTACTCCTTCACGACCAACACACCCGGCACGAACAATAGTTCCATACGCGTAAGCGACATTGTGATCAATGAATTGATGTACGACCCCATCAGCGGCAATGACGACGATCAGTACATCGAGCTATACAACCAGGGAACAAACACAGTAAACCTCGCGGGCTGGCAACTCACCTCGGGCGTCACTTTCACTTTTCCGAATGTAACCATTGCGCCCAGCAATTACGTCGTCGTCGCGCGGAACCTGACGAACTTGTTTGCGAAGTACCCGAATTTGAACAGCGCCAACACGGTCGGCAATTACGGCGGCAAATTATCCCATAATGGCGAATTGCTGGCACTGGCGATGCCGCAGACATTGAACGGGAACAGGACGATATTGGTGGAGCAGGACCAGGTGAGTTATGGCGTCGGCGGACGCTGGGGCACGTGGTCTTCGGGTGGCGGCAGCAGCTTGGAGTTAATTGATCCGCGCGCCAATCACCGTCTGGCGGCCAATTGGGCGGACAGCGACGAAACGCAAAAGTCCGCTTGGACCAACATCGAAACCACGGGAGTGCTCGACAACGGCGCAAATTACGAATCCGGGATTCTTCACGCGCAGATTGGTTTGCTGGACGGGGGCGAATGCCTGGTGGACAATCTGGAAGTCGATCTTTTGACGACGAATTACGTCTCCAATGGCACCTTCGAAAGTGGCGTCAACAATTGGTTGTTCCAGGGAGCCATGAGCCGGTCCAGCCTTGAAAACACCGGTTACCTCAGCGCCCATTCTCTCCATATTCGGAATGACGATCGTCTCTTTACGGGGGACAATTCCTGCCAGGTTTCCTTAAATGCCAATGACCTCAGCGCCGGTCAAACCGTGACGACGCGATTTAAGGCGCGGTGGTTGCATGGATGGCCCGAAGTACTGTTTCGACTGAACGGAAACTGGCTGGAAGCCACCGGTGCAATGCCGATCCCGGCCAATCTCGGCTCTCCGGGAATGGTGAACAGCCGGCACGCGAATAATATCGGGCCCGCCATTTACAATGTGACGCACTCACCCTCTCTGCCTGCCGCCGGCCAGCCCGTGGTGGTGACCGCTCAGATTCACGACCCGGACCGAGTCTCCAATATCGCGCTGTTTTACCGCCTGGATCCAGCCACCGGCTACCTGGTCGTTTCGATGAAGGATGACGGCACCGGAGGCGATGCGATTGCGCACGACGGGATTTTCAGCGCGACCATTCCCGGCCAGGCCGCGAACCATGTGGCCGCGTTTTTCATCACGGCCATCGACAGCGTCGCGGCGTCCAGCCGTTTTCCGGCATTGTCCATCACGAACGCGCCCTTGCCCGAGTGCGTCGTATGTTTCGGTGATAATCACGATGGCGGCGCCTTTGGCGTTTATCATTTGTGGATGACGCAGACCAACATCAATCGTTGGTCGTCGCTGTCCGATTTGAGCAACGAAGGCAATGATTGCACTTTCGTGAATGGCAACCGGGTGATTTACAATATGCAGGCGCGTTTCGCCGGCAGCCCCTACCATCAGGAATTCGATACCCCCGTGGGCAACCTGTGCCATTACAAATTTGAATTCAACGGCGACGAACAGTTCCTGGGCGCGAAGGATTTCAATAAAATCCACCAGCCCGGCAATGGCCCGGGCGACGACGCCAGCCTGCAACGCGAGCAACTGGCCCATACTTTCCTCCGCGCGCTGGGCGTGCCGTGGCTTAACCGCCGCTATATCTCGGTCTACGTGAACGGTTTTCGCCGCGGCCAGTTGATGGAGGACGCGCAGACGCCTGGCAGCGATGTGGTGAAAGAGCATTGGCCCAACGACTCCGATGGCTTCCTCTACAAAATGCAGCCCTGGTTTGAGATGGCGCCGTCTCCCTCGGGCGCCAGCATGGGGTTCGTGAATGAATCATGGTGCAATCTTGTTCCCTACACGACGACCGGTGGCGTGAAGAAAAATGCGCGTTATCGCTATAATTTTGAAATCCGCAGGACGCCGGATTCGGCGAACAATTTTACGAACGTGTTTTCGCTCGTCGATGCGGCGAATACCACCGCTTCGCCAAATTACGTGGCGAACATGGAAAATATCGCGGACATGGAAAATTGGATGCGCGTCTTTGCGGCAAACCACGCGGCGGGAAATTGGGATTCCTTTGGCGCGCAGAACGCTCAAAATCTTTACAGTTATATCGGCGCCCAGGACACGAAATATTCCCTCTTGATGTGGGACTTCAACATTGTCTTTGGCAACAGTGGCTCCTGGTTGCCGGGGCAGAACCTCTTCACTCTGAATTCCCAGGACCCGAACGTGACGTTCATTTACAACACGCCTGAATTTCAGCGCATGTACTGGCGAGCCTTGCAGGAACTGGTGAACGGCCCATTGAACGTCGCCAACAGCGGTCCCTTGCTCGATGCCAAATACAACGCATTTCTGGCCGCCGGGCTGAGCGTGGAAAATCCGTCCACCAGCATCAAGCCGTGGCTCAGTCAGGCGCAAAGCAGCATTGCGTCGCAACTCGCGGCGGTCAACGCCACCAGCTTTTCCGTAAATAGCACCGTGGGCCTCACCAACAATCTGGCGTACGTGACCGGTACCGCGCCGGTGAACGTGGCCACGATTTGGATCAACGGCGCGGCGTATCCGGTGAAATGGATCACGTTGACCAACTGGATGGTGACCGTGCCTTTGCAGGCCGGCGCGAATCAATTCAACGTCACTGGCATTGACCGCAACGGTCAATTCATTGCCGGTGATACGAACAGCGTCCCCGTCACTTACAATAATGCCACGCCCTCGCCGGTGGGACGGGTGGTCATCAACGAAATCATGTACGCACCGTTGGTGAGCGGCGCGGAATATGTCGAGTTGTACAACAATTCAACGAACACGAGCTTTGATTTGTCACGCTGGCAGCTTCAAGGATTGAATTACACGTTTCCCAGCGGGTCCACCCTGGCGCCGACGAACTTCTTAATTCTTGCGGCGAACCGCATCGCTTTTGACAGCGCCTACGGCGCGACCAATCCCGTGTTCGATACATTTGGCGGCACTTTGTCTCCCACCGGCCAGACGCTCACCCTTGGCACATCCAACAATGTGGCCGTAGCCCAGGTGAAGTACGGCAGCCAGCTTCCCTGGCCCACCAATGCCAATGGCACCGGCTCCTCGTTGCAGTTGATCGACGCGCACCAGGACAACTGGCGCGTTGGCAATTGGAGCACCATTTCCTCCAGCGGGCCCGGACCGCAATGGGAGTATTTCACCGTCACTGGCACCGCCAGCAGTTCCACGCTTTATATCTACCTCCAATCGGCGGGCGATATTTACGTCGATGATCTCAAGCTCGTCGCTGGCAGCGTGCCCGAGGCCGGTGCGAATCTGTTGCCCGACGGCGATTTCGAATCCGGTTTCCCGGCCCCATGGACCGTTTCCGCCAACCTCTCCGGCTCGGCGTTGAGCACGCAGTTTAAACATTCCGGAAATAACAGCCTGCATGTCGTATCCACCAGCGCCGGCACTACCCAGAGCAGCGCCATCTGGCAGACTATCTCGCCCGCGCTCGCGAACAACGCCACCTACACGCTCAGTTTCTGGTACCTGCAGAGCACCAACGGCGGTCCGCTGACCATCCGTTTATCCGGCTCCGGAATCGTCGCCACTGTGAGCCCTGCGCCGCCCACGAGCGTCGCCACTCCCGGCTTCGCCAACTCCACCGCGGCGGCATTGTCCGCCTTCCCCTCACTTTGGCTGAATGAATTGCAGGCGGACAACTTGAACGGCCTCACCAACAGCGCCGGCCAGCACGTTCCCTGGGTGGAACTGTTCAATCCGGGAACCAACAACGTCTCGTTGAACGGGCTTTATCTCGCCAACAATTACACGAATCTCGTGCAGTGGGCCTTCCCAACCAATGCGAGCATTGGCGCGGGGCAGTTCAAAATCGTTTTTGCCGACGGCGAGACGAACCTTTCGGCCACGAACGAGCTGCACGCCAATTTCGTGCTTCCCAGTGGCACAGGTTCATTGGCTTTGTCGCGGCTGACGAACGGCCAGCCGCAAGTGCTGGACTATGTCGATTACCAGAATGTAACTCCGAATAATTCGTACGGCTCCTATCCCGACGGCCAAAGTTTCCAGCGCCAGGAATTTTTCAAGGCCACACCGGGCGCGAGTAACAACGGCACGGCCACGCCTCCGGCGTCGTTCATTGCCTACACGACGCCCGGCGCGGTCTATGCGCAGAATTTTGATTCGCTGCCGTATCAGACCGGCGCTTCGGTGAATGCTAATAATCCCGTGACGGTGAACGGCGTGACTTACTCGCTGGCCAATCCCTACGATTTTGCGTTTCCAGTGGCGGCCAGCGGCAATAGCGGAGGCCTGGGAATTCCCGCGTTGGCGGGTTGGTATGGCGCGAGCGTATCCAGCGCTCAATTCGGCGCGACCGATGGCGACCAGACTACCGGCGGCGACCTCAGTTTCGGAATGCCCAATAGTTCGCAACGCGCTCTGGGATTGCTCGCGACCAGTTCGACCAAAGGCACCGCCTTCGGCGTGCGTTTGCTTAACGGCACCGGCACCACGCTTAACCGTATGAGCGTGCAATTCACCGGTGAAGTGTGGCGTCAATCCAATGTCCCCAAAGCACTGCAATTCTCCTATTACGTGGACCTGACCGGCACCAACACGTTCCGGCCCACTGTGGCGACAGCGGTGATTCCGTCCTTGAACGTGAATATCCCCACGGTAGCGGCGGATACTGGCGGCGCGGCCGTCGATGGCACTTCGCCCTTCAACCAGACAAACCTCAGTGTGCTCAATCAGGCCATCACGAATTGGCCGCCCGGCGCGGCCTTATGGCTGATCTGGCAGATGCCGGATTCCACCGGCAAGGCGCAGGGTCTGGCCATCGACAACGTGAGCTTTTCCGCGAGCGCGCCCTCATCGCAGGCTCCGATGACAATTCAGGCCGCGGGAACGAATTTGATTGTCACCTGGCCGGCCGCCGCGGGCCAAAATTATCAGCTCGAATACAAGGATAACTTGACCGATCCCACCTGGACCCCGTTGGGCGGCGTGGTCACCGGAACCGATGGCACGATGACGATCACCAATGACTTCGGTGATTCCACGCAGCGGTTCTTCAGGTTGGTCCTGGTGCAATAGAATCTAGGAACGGTTCATAAATCAGGATGTTTTTCCCGTCGATTTTATCGACGCGAAAAACGATTCCTCATTTGGCGGGCACACCTTTTATAAGACCCCACAATATGATGGCACATCCGATGAGCGGCAGCGGGATGAACGCCACCCGGAGGCGCATGGCGTTGACATAGCGCGTCAACACCGCTCCGAACTGCGCGCCAATGGCCGCGCCCGTATGCATCACCAACGCAATCAGAATATCCACATTTCCCTTTAATGCGTGGCTCACCGTTCCGTACCCCGCTGACGCGATAATCTCGAAAAGATCGGTGCCGATGGCCACGTGCGTCGGCACGCCCAACAGATAGATCATGGCGGGCAATCGAATATAGCCCGCTCCGCCCCCAAGAAATCCGCTGAATAGGCCGCCCACAAAGGAGACCGCTATAATCGTCCACAACGAAATGCGGCTGATGTTGGATTTTGGCAGGCTGACATAAGGCCAGACCTTGATTTTTTGAATCCGGAGATAAACACCGGCAAAAGCATTCTCCTTGCCCGATTTTTTCTTCCGTCCCTTGCGGGTCCTTTGCTTCGAACCGTTTGAATTGCCGCCCGCGGTAGTCCACGTCTCCCACGCCATGAAACCGGAAACCGACAGCAAAATGAAAATGAAGGCGACTCCAACCGGCACATCCACGTGTCCCCAATGCTTGAGTTGTTCGATCAATTGAGCGCCCAATTCCACTCCCGGAATTGTGCCCAGCATCATCAGCGCCCCGAGTTTGACATCCACATTGCCCAGCGAATGATGTTTCTGGGCCGCCACCACCGACTTGCCGACAATGTGGGCCAGGTCGGTTCCCACCACGAAATTCATCGGCAGCCCGAATCCAAACAATGCCGGACCCGCCAGGAAACTGCCGCCCACGCCAAAAAAACCTCCCAATACACCGACAACAAACCCCGTTATCACGAGGTAAATCGGGTTTATATGAGTGTGCGAGATGGGGAAGTCCACAGCTAAGGCGCTTTGTTTTTCCCGATGACGCGGACCAGAACGCGCGTGAGAACCTCAAGCGCCAGGCCCTGCGCGACGATCAGTATCAGTGCCACGAACGCATAAACCTTTCGTTCCTGCTGAAACAATTCGTTGAGCCAATTCCCCCAAAAATGAAGAACCAGGAAGAAATAACTGCCGACCAAAGCCCCATAGATTACGAATTCGATCGAGAACGTTTTGATTAAGGATTTGGTTCCTTGTTTCACGTTGGAGCTTATCTTCGCGCCAGTATCTCAGAAATGCGCTCTTGGGAAAGCGGGCTGCAAACCCTATTATAGCCATTAAATGACCCCGTGCATGGTTCCCTCATTCCTCATCGCCACGCCCAATCATGACCACAAACTCCCCCTTCAGCGAACGCTTTTGCGCCAGCGCCAGCAACTCCGCCGGTTTGCCGCGCAAAAATTCCTCAAACTTTTTCGTCAACTCCCGCGCCAGGACGATGGGTCGCTCCGGAAAAACCTCGCATAATTCCCCCAGCAATTTCTCCACCCGATACGGCGATTCATAAAGCACTAGCGTACCCTCAAACACCTTCAACGATTCCAGCTTGTTCCGCCGCTGCCCGGATTTGTGCGGCAGGAAACCGATGAAATGGAATTCCTCCGTCGATAATCCGCTCGCCGTAATCGCCGCCACCAACGCGCTCGGTCCCGGCACCGCCTCCACGCGAAACCCCGCCGCGATCGCCGCCGTCACCACCCGCTCGCCCGGATCACTGATGCCGGGGCTCCCCGCATCCGTCACCAGCGCCACCTTTTCCCCGCGCCGCAGCCGCTCGATGATTTCCTCGCTGCGTTTGGCTTCGTTGAATTGGAAATAGCTCAGCAGCGGTTTGGAAATCCCGAAATGTTTCAGCAGCTGCCCCGAATGCCGCGTATCCTCCGCCGCCACCACATCGCATTCCTTGAGCACGCGCAAAGCGCGCAACGTAATGTCCTCCAGATTCCCGATCGGCGTGGCGACCAGGTAAAGCGTGCTGGGAGTTAACGGCGGTAGTTCCATTCGTAGGGCAGGGTAAGGAAGGAGGATTGGTGGACAAGGATTTTTGTCTGTCAGGGGTGATTATGGCTCTTACGAACCCAAGTGCTCGGCTGACTTGAGGGAATTTTGGCAAGTGTCCTAATTTGGGGACTTATATACAATGTCACCCTAGGAGCAGTGCGCCGCCCCAACGAACCTCAAGAACAAGGGAACGGGGATGGGGGGTAGATGATGCCCTGTGAGCCGGTTTGCGACACACGCTTGGCAAATACGACTATTTGGCATTTAATCCCGCCGAAAGATTTCAATATGCGCATTCCGGACGTAATTAAAAAAGCGGTCGTTTTCATAGGAATACAGGCGGAGCCGGGCGATATAAAGTTTTGCGGGACGGGATTTTTTATATCCATGCCGTCTACTAGGGTTCCGAACCATAATTTCATTTATCTGATTACCGCTCGCCACGTGGTTGAGGGAATTAATGGCAGAGATTTTTATGTCAGACTTAACACAAAAGACGGGAAATCACATACCTTCCAAGGGGACAATCAGGTTACATGGTGGTATCATCCTAACGATAACGAACATAAGAAGACAGACGTGGCTGTTTATTTCATGCTTTTCCCGAGAGGATTGACGCAAAAGCTAGATTTTTCTGCAATTCCGAGTGTTTCCATATTGACCGACGAGTTAATAAAGTCTGAGGGGGTCGGAGATGGCGATGAGGTCTGTATCGCGGGTTTATTTTCTCATCATTCAGGCAATGAAAAGAACCTTCCAATAATTAGAACTGGCAATATTGCCATGATGCCAGATGAGCCGATTACCGCAAACCGTTATGGGAAAATGGAGTCCTATCTAATTGAATGCAAATCAATTGGCGGCCTTAGTGGTTCTCCCGTGTTTGCATTGAAACCCACTGCTGTTCTCCTAGGAAACAGCCCCGTTCAGACAACTCAATGGAAAATGTTTTTGCTTGGATTGATACATGGTCATTTCAATAGCCCGGAAAACAAAATGGATACCACAATTGAGGACTCCGAAGAAACTCGGAAGATGAACGTCGGAATCGCTATCGTTACTCCAGCAAAAAAGATTTTGGAAATAATAAACCATGAAGGATTAGCCAAATATCGACACGAAATGGAGGAAAAAAAGATTGCCGAAAACTCCTCCCAACCAGATAAACAATAGGCAAAAATGGAGCAACGAGGTTGGAGCAGATGAGAAAATGGGGTGGTATTTAAAGGCTTTGGAGTTTTACAGTAACGCCCACAAACCGTCTTGATTTATTGGGAAGATTGCCTCCCTATGTTCCGAGTCACTTAGGTGGCTTTGTATACAAATCCCCTAATTTGAATGGAAGAGCCAAGTGAAGAGTTCTCTCCAGAATTGGCCTGGCATTATGAACACCGCTGAACAAAAGAAGATCAATGCCGTTTTTAGACAATTGCGTCTGGTTTTTTGGTCCTGAGAAGCGATTGCTGCAATTATCAGAATGATGGCTGGAGCAAAAAGAGCTGGAATGAAAAAGTCTATTCTCGGCCTTTCTTAAAGTCTTTCACAATTTGAACCTGAACGGCACGTCTCGGCGAATCACTACCGGAATTCAAGCACGGCGCGCACCGGTCGTCAGCTTTTTTTGGACCCCTGTCACCATAACTGGTGACTCGCGGGGGACAGGGGGTTTGGTATGTTTATCTCGTCATTGCGATGCAGAAATGCAGGTTACCGTGTGTGACGTAAGGCGTAAAACTGCGGCGCCGCATCAAAAGTGACTATGGATTTGAAGTTGT
>DASZLX010000030.1:0-12052 GCA_035552155.1 Verrucomicrobiia bacterium
GGAGCAGGTTGCGCGGGAGCCGGTGGGGCAGGGGGCGGGCCGAAAGTTTGCGCCGCGCGAATCGGCTTTTGCATCTGCGCGGCAATCAATCGCACCATCTCGCAATTCGCCGCATGGCTCGGTTTCACCGCGATCAAATGCCCTTGCAACGGCCGCCCCAGCAACGACAAATCTCCGATGATGTCCAAAATCTTGTGCCGCACGAATTCCTCCGGATACCGCAACGGCTCCGTCGTCAACACCGCGTCATCCCGGATCACCACCGCGTTTTCCAGGCTCCCCCCGCGGATCAGCCCGTTCTTGATCAAATATTCAATCTCCTCGTAAAAGCAAAACGTCCGCGCGTTCGAAAGCTCCGCTTCCCACGTCTTAGGGGTTATTTCGAGGCTGAAAAATTGCGTGAACCGTCCATGTTTGTCCGAACTCGTGCAGGTAATCTTGAACCCGTCATCCGGGAACAACGCCATCTCCGTCTCGCCCATTAAAAGCTCCACGGGCTGCGACGGCTTGTAAGGCTCGCGCCGTTCACTCTGCGGAACAATATTCGCTTCCTGGATGAGCTTGCAAAACGCGCTCGAACTCCCGTCCCCGATCGGCGGCTCATTCGAATCCAATTCCACGATGGCATTATCGATGGCATACCCGGCGAACGCCGCCAGCACGTGTTCGATGGTCTGGACCTTGACGTTCCCCTTGGCAATGGTCGTCGAGCGATTATTCTCGGTGACATTCTCCACGCGCGCCTCGATTTCCGGTTTGTCCGCCAGGTCCACCCGGCGGAAACGGATCCCGGAATTCGCCGGCGCGGGCAGGAGCGTCATATTGACGCGATTGCCACTATGCAAACCAATGCCGGCAAAACTGACCGGGCGACCAATCGTTTGTTGATGCTGCACCGCCTGATTAAACAAACGGTTGTCCTCGTTGGCAAGAGTACTCGTGCAGGCACCGTTGCGCCCGCTTATCCAGCCACTCTCCATTTGCACGGGACCTGGCGGCGCGCAAGTCCCTCCCGCCCGAATTTGCACGCAAAAAAATCAATGTTTTCCCTAATTTTTTGATTCACATAACGCCTGACTAATGGCTACACTGCGGCGGTATTGATGGAGCAGAGCATTTTAGGAGAATCGCAAAACAGCTATGACGTGGGTTGATTATCTGCGCTCAGCTAACTGGAACCAGGCCAGTGGCATCGGTTTTTGCGCCTACCTGCTCGGTTGTTTTGCTGCCGGTTATTATCTCGTGCGCAGCCGCCTCGGCGAAGACATTCGCGAACTGGGCAGTGGCAGCGTCGGCGCGCGCAACGTCGGCCGCGTCCTCGGCAAAACCGGTTTTCTTGTCACTTTGATGTGCGATTTTGGCAAAGGCGGGCTGGCCGTCTGGGCTGCGCGCCATTTCACCAACGACCAATGCATCGTCGCTTTCGCCATGGTCGCCGTCGTCGCCGGCCACATCTGGCCCGCGCAATTGCGCTTTCACGGCGGCAAGGGCATGGCCACCTCTCTCGGCGCTTTGTTGATCTACGACCCGAAGCTGGCGATGGTCTATTGCGTCTTGTTCCTTGGCGCCTTTGTGCTGCAATGGCGCACCATTCTGCCGGGACTCTTCGCGCTGGTGTGCCTGCCGCTTGCGGCGCTGTTCCTTGGCCAGAACCGCATTCAGATCGCTTTGATCACTATGATGAGCGGACTTGTTTTATTGGCGCACCGCAAAAACATCACCGACGAAATTCTCACTCTGATCGGACGCCGGCACCTGCAGGCGGAAAGTGACGAACCTTTATGAGCACACGGCAACCGCTGACATTTAAAACGGCCAACGAAGACTGGGAGTTCGAGCAGATTCATCGGCTCAACTACAAAACCTTCGCCGAGGAAATCCCCCAGCACCAGGCCTCGCCCACTCATCGGCTCGTGGATAAATTTCACGCCGAAAACACCTACCTCATTTGTCTCGCGGGAAAAAAACTCGTCGGCATGCTGGCCGTCCGCGGCGCGCGCCCGTTTTCCCTCGATCAGAAACTTGAAAATCTCGATTCCTACCTGCCCGCCGGCCGCACGATTTGTGAAATCCGCCTGCTGGCCATCGAGAAAAAATTCCGTGGCGCGCAGGTGCTTCAGGGAATCCTCGCGCTCCTCTGGCAGCATGGAATCGAAAAGGGCTTCGATCTCGCAATTATTTCCGGCACCACCCGCCAGTTTCGCCTTTACCAGCATCTGGGTTTCGTGCCGTTTGGCCCCGTTGTTGGCACGGGCGAGGCGCAATTCCAGCCCATGTATGTCACGCTCGAAACCTTCGAGAACACCGCGCGGGAATTTCTGCGCTCCTCTCCCTCGCGCTCCTTCCAGCCCAGCGCGGTCAATTTTCTCCCCGGACCGGTCACCGTGAAACGCGAAGTGCGCCGCGCATTCGAGCAGGCGCCCGAATCGCATCGCGCGGATATTTTCATGAAGGACTTCGGCGCCGCGCGGCAAATTCTCTGCGAACTGGTGCGGACCAGGAACGTCGAATTATTTCTGGGCTCCGGCACTCTGGCCAACGACGTTATCGGCGCCCAACTCACTCTCGAAACCCGGCGCGGGATTGTCTTGAGCAACGGCGAATTCGGAAACCGCTTGCTCGACCAGGCGCGGCGCTGGCGTCTTGATTTTGACAAAATTGAATTCGACTGGGGCCAGCCGTTTGATCTGCGCGCCGTGCGCAAGGCCCTCGAGCAGAGCCCGGCGCCCGGTTGGTTGTGGTGCGCGCATTGCGAAACTTCCACCGGCGTCCTCAACGATCTGAGCACGCTCAAGGCCCTGTGCGACGAATTCCAGGTCAAACTCTGCCTCGATTGCATCAGTTCCATCGGGACCATTCCGGTGGATCTCAGCGGTGTCTATCTCGCGTCCGGCTCCAGCGGTAAAGGCCTGCGCGCCTACCCCGGAATCTCGATGGTCTTTCACAACCACGCCGTCACGCCCCAGCCCGACCGCCTGCCGCGCTACCTTGATCTCGGCTATTATTCGCAGCAACAAGGCGTGCCGTTCACGTTTTCATCGAACCTCCTTCACGCCCTGCACGCCGCCGTCAAACATGTGGACTGGGAAAAGCGGTTTGGCGAAATCATCGCGCTCTCAAGTTTCCTGCGCGAAAAGCTGAAGGAACTCGGATTCGAATTGATCGGTTCACAGACCCAAAACTCTCCCGCCGTCGTTACCATCGCGCTGCCGGCCGAAATGAATTCGCTGAAAATCGGCGGCTTGATCCAGGAATCCGGCTATCTGGTAAGCTACAACAGCGAATACCTGCGCCGGAAAAATTGGATGCAAATTTGTCTTATGGGCGAGTGCACGCGCGAAAAAATCGTTTCACTGCTGAACGCCTTGAACCGCGTTTGCTTCCTCCGCACCCGCCGCTCCGAAGCGACCAAAGCCTAAGCGGCTCCAGCATTTGCGGCGCGGGCATCTTACCCGAGCCATTACACCCGCAGCACGTCCGCAAGATTTTGCAGCACCGCTTCCGGAGCAATCCGGGTCATGCAATGCACGGCATTCACGCAATCGTGAAGCGTAGAGTGGCACGTGCAGTTGTCCGCTTGCAAAATCCGCACCCGCTCCCCGAGCGGAGCCCAGGTGACGACCGAAGTCGGTCCGAACAATGCGACCAGGGGCACGCCCAAAGCCGCGGCGAAATGCATCGGTCCGGTGTCGTTGGCAATCAACGCGTGCGCCTCCTTGAGCACCGCAATAAAATCCCCCAGCCGGAGCGGTGGAAGTATTTTTATTTCCGGCGCCAGCGTTTTCAAATGGTCCATCGCCGCTTCTTCACGCGCCCCCATGCCGCCGCTGAAAATCAGGTTATAACCTTCCGCGCTCGCCAGCCGATGAAACGCTGCCCAATGCGTAAGGGGCCATTCCTTTTTGGTTTGGCCCGCGCCGATATGGCAGACAATCGCTCGCTCCGGCAGTAGCGCGCGGGCCGATGCCTGGAGTGAGGGATCGGTAAACAACGACAGCTTTACCGGCGTCGGTGTGGGAATGTTCCACGCTGATAAAATATGAGCCAGCCGCAAAGTCTCGTGCAGATTCTGCGGCGCGGTGGGAATTCTCTGCGTATAACAAAAGCGTCGTCCGAAAAATCCTCCGCCTTGAATGACGCCCAATCGCACCGGCGCGCCGCACAGCAGGCTCATGATCGCGCCGCGATCATTCCCGCAAAAATCGACCGAGCGATCAAATCGCTCCGCCCGCACCGCGCGCAAAATCGGCCAGGTGGCCTTCATCCGCGCCTGCCCGCGAACTCTCGGCAGCGCCCACACCTTGGTCAAAGTTGGGTTATGCTGAAACAGCGGCGCGCTGCTTTCCGGCGCCAGCACGTGCAGTTCGCAATCCGGATAATGCTTGCGAATGGCATCCAACGAAGGCGTTACCACGATGGCATCCCCCAGGAACTTGAACTGGATCGCCAAAATTTTCCGTGGCGCCTTCATTCGATTGGCGAAAATTTCAATTTGCGAATATTGATATGCGGGCCCGAAATCACGTCGGAGGAATATGCGGCAACCATTCGTTTTCCCAAGAAAAAAATCGGGATGCAAAAGCTCCAGATTCCAAACTTCAAAAGGCGCTGAAAAGTGATTCGGAATTGGAGCTTGGAACTTCTCTGGAGTTTGGAATTTGGAATTTGGAGTTTGTCCCGAACGCTCGCTTGAACAAATTCACACATAAACTACCCTTCCACATGCCCGAACATTTCCCCATGATTTACCTGGCCCGGCACGGTGAAACCGCCTGGAGCCTGAGCGGCCAGCACACGGGCCTGACCGACCTGCCGCTGACCAGCCATGGCGAAGAGGAAGCCCGGCAGTTGGGAAAACGTCTCGCCGGTCTCTCGTTTACGAAAGTCTTCACCAGCCCTTTGCAGCGCGCCGCTCACACCGCCGAACTGGCCGGCTTTGGCGCGGTCGCCGAAAAAGATTCCGATCTCGTGGAATGGAACTACGGCAAATACGACGGACTTCGGACCGCTGAAATTCACGCGCAAGCGCCGGAATGGCAGTTGTTCCGTGACGGCTGCCCCGGTGGCGAAACACCCGCGCAGATCGGCGCTCGTGCCGATCGGGTCTTGGACCGTGTGCGCGCGGTGCCAGGCGATGTGCTGATATTTTCGAGCGGACATTTTTTGCGGGTGTTCGCGGCCCGCTTTCTGGGGCTTGAACCCGCCGGCGGAAAATTTTTCACTTTGAGCACCGCCAGCGTCAGCATCCTTGGATTTGAGAACAACCTGTCCCAACCGGTGGTCCGGCTGTGGAACGACACATCTCACGCCAGCGCCAGCCATTGACATGGCCGCGACTCGTGTGAAGATTCCTTACCCCGGGAATGTCAGCAGTGGATAGCAGCCGTGGTCGGGGATTCGTTTGTCCGAGAAACCGGGCGCTGGAAAAATTCCCTTCCCACTGGACGGCGTGGGAAATAATTTGCAAAAGTCCCGAAGGAAACAATATGACCTTGAAAAACAAACCATTGACTCAGCGTAAAACCTGGAAGGCCCTCGCCGCCCATCAAAAGAAAATTCAGCGGATTCATCTGCGAAAACTTTTTGCCGACGATCCCGGCCGAGGCACGCGCTTGAACGCGGAGGCCGCCGGCCTTTTCCTCGACTATTCAAAAAACCGCGTCACGAACGAAACGCTTCGGCTGTTACTAGCGCTGGCGAAGGACTGCGGTTTGAAGGCGCGCATCCATGCCATGTTCGGCGGCAAGAAAATCAACGTCACTGAAAACCGCGCCGTGCTGCATGTGGCCCTGCGCGCCCCCCGGAATGCTTCGTTCATCGTGGACGGAAAAGATGTGGTGCCGGAAGTGCACGCCGTGCTGGACAAGATGAGTGCGTTCGTGCGGCGGGTGCACAGCGGCGGATGGAAGGGTTATACCGGCAAACGCATTCGCAACGTGGTCAACATCGGCATCGGCGGCTCCGACCTTGGCCCGGTGATGGCTTACGAGGCGCTGAAACATTACTCCGATCGCACGATGACTTTTCAATTCGTCTCCAACGTGGACGGCATCGACTTCGTGGAGGCCACACGCGATTTGGATCCCGCCGAAACACTGTTCATCGTTTCCTCCAAGACCTTCACCACCCTGGAAACCATGACCAACGCCCAAAGCGCCCGCGAGTGGCTGCTGAAAGGTTTGGGCGCCGGCACGAAAGCCGTGGCCAAACATTTCGTGGCCGTCTCGACCAATGCCGAAAAAGTGTCAGCCTTCGGCATCGACACCGCCAACATGTTCGGTTTTTGGGATTGGGTCGGCGGACGGTACTCGATGGATTCCGCCATCGGCCTTTCGACCATGCTGGCGGTCGGTTCAAAGAATTTTCGCAAATTGCTCCAAGGCTTTCATGAGATGGATGAGCATTTCCGCACCGCGCCGTTCCAAAAAAACCTTCCGGTGCTCATGGCGCTGCTCTCGATCTGGAACAACGATTTTCTCGGCGCGCAAACCGTGGCGGTCCTGCCCTACGAACAATATCTGAAGCGGTTCCCGGCTTACCTGCAGCAATTGACCATGGAGAGCAACGGCAAGCACGTGACGTTGGATGGGAAACAAGTGGATTGCCAGACCGGCCCGATTTATTGGGGCGAGCCGGGCACCAACGGCCAGCATTCCTTCTATCAATTGATCCACCAGGGCACGCGGTTGATCCCGTGCGATTTCATCGCTTTCGGCCAGGCGCTCGCGCCGCTCGGGCCTCACCACGACATGCTGCTGGCCAATGTCTTCGCCCAGGCCGAGGCGCTCGCCTTCGGAAAAACCGCGGCCGAAGTCAAAGCGGAAGGAACACCCGCCTGGCTCGTGCCGCACCGCGTTTTCGAGGGCAATCGCCCGTCGAACACCCTTCTCGCCGAGCGGCTGACGCCCGAAATTCTGGGCGCGCTGATCGCCTTGTATGAACACATCGTTTTCACCCAGGGCGTCATCTGGAACCTTGATTCCTTTGACCAATGGGGCGTGGAACTCGGCAAAGTGCTGGCCCAACGCATCGTTCCCGAGCTGCAAAGCGAAGCCGCTCCGAAACTCAAGCACGACACTTCAACCAACAACCTCATTCGCCGTTATCGCCAGCTAAAGCAAAAGTGATAATCGCAAATCTCTTTATGAAAACATCCTCGCCAACACAACTCGGCATGGTCGGCCTCGGTCGCATGGGCGCCAACATGGTTCGACGCCTCCTCAAGGCCGGCCACACCTGCGTCGCCTTCGATCTTTCTCCGAAGGCGGTTGAAACTGTCGCCGCCGAAGGCGCCGTGGGCGCGTCTTCCTTCGCCGACCTCGCAAAAAAATTAAACAAGCCCCGTGCGGTGTGGCTGATGGTTCCTGCCGCCGTTGTAGACCAGACCATCGCCAAACTGCTGCCGGTGCTCGAACCCGGCGATGCGATCATCGACGGCGGAAATTCCTACTATATAGATGACATTCGCCGCGCGAAGGAACTCGCGGCGAAAGGAATTCATTATCTCGACGTCGGCACCAGCGGCGGCGTCTGGGGATTGGAACGCGGCTATTGCATGATGATCGGCGGTGAGAAAGACGTCGTGCAACGCCTCGATCCCATTTTCGCCGCACTGGCTCCGGGCGCGGGTGATATTCCGCGCACGCCGGGACGTGAAAAGCTCGGCGGCACCGCCGAACAAGGCTATCTCCATTGCGGCCCCAACGGCGCGGGCCATTTCGTCAAAATGGTCCACAACGGCATCGAGTACGGCATGATGGCCGCCTACGCCGAAGGCCTCGGCGTGTTGAAAGCCGCGGCGATCGGCAAACAAAAACACACCGACGATGCCGAAACCACCCCGTTGCGCGAGCCTGAGCATTACCAATACGAACTGAATCTCGCTGACGTCACGGAAGTGTGGCGGCGCGGCAGCGTCATCGCCTCCTGGTTGCTCGACCTCACCGCCAGCGCCCTGGCTGCCGACTCGAACCTCTCAAAATTCGAAGGCCGCGTTTCGGATTCCGGCGAGGGCCGTTGGACCATCAAGGCCGCCATCGACGAAGGCGTGCCGGTGCCGGTCCTGACCACCGCGCTTTATGAGCGCTTCGCCTCCCGTGGCGAAGCCGATTTCCAGGACAAGGTTTTGTCCGCAATGCGTTTTGAATTCGGCGGCCATCTGGAAAAACCCGCGAAGTAAATCATGAACAACCATTCCGACGCCCTGGTATTTTTCGGCGCAACCGGCGATCTCGCCTACAAGAAGATTTTTCCCGCGCTCCAGGCGATGGTGAAACGCGGCCATCTCGACGTGCCGGTCATCGGCGTCGCCAAGGCCGGCTGGAACCTCGACCAGCTCAAGGCCCGCGCCAAAGACAGCGTGGAAAAACACGGCGGACTCGATCCCGACGCGTTCGGGAAATTAAGTGGATTGTTGCGCTACGTGGACGGCGATTACAACGACTTCGCCACCTTCGAGGCGCTCAAACGTGAACTCGGTTCCGCGCAGCGCCCCGCCCATTATCTCGCCATTCCGCCGTCCGCGTTTGCCACCGTCGTCGAGCAACTGGCCAAATCCGGTTCCACGGCCAATGCGCGCGTCATTATCGAGAAGCCTTTTGGCCGCGACCTCGCTTCGGCGCGGGAACTGAATCAAATCCTGCTGAAAACTTTCGCTGAGCGCTCGATTTTTCGTATCGATCATTATCTCGGCAAACAGCCGGTGCACAGCATGTTGTTCTTTCGCTTCGCCAATTCCATTCTCGAGCCGTTTTGGAACCGCGAGCACGTCGAATGCATCCAGATCACCATGGCGGAAAATTTCGGGGTCCAGGGCCGGGGCGCGTTTTATGAGCAGGTCGGCACCGTGCGCGACGTCGTCCAAAACCATCTCTTCCAGGTGCTGGCCAACCTGACTATGGAGCCGCCCGTGCGCACCGACAGCGAATCTATTCGCGACGAAAAGGTGAAAGTCCTCAAAGCCATCGCGCCCCTCGATCCCAAAAATCTCGTGCGCGGGCAGTTTCGCGGCTACCGGCAGGAGCCGGGCGTCGCGCCTGATTCCAAAGTCGAAACTTTCGCCGCGCTCAAACTGCATATCGATTCGTGGCGCTGGCGCGGTGTTCCCATTTATATCCGCGCGGGCAAAAATCTCGCGGTCACCTGCACCGAAGTCCAGGTCCACCTGCGCTTGCCGCCCACCATGTACAAGCATTATGACCTGCAACCCAATTACGTCCGATTCCGCATCAGCCCCGACGTGGTCGCGGCGTTTGGCCTGAATGTGACCTCGCCGACGGAGGACTCGAAAAGCCAGCTTTCCGAACTCCTCGTCGCCCGCCATCCGTCCGCGAAGGAAATGGACGCCTACGAACGCGTGCTCGGCGACGCCATGTCCGGCGACGCCACGCTGTTCGCTCGCGAAGATTACGTTGAGGAAGCGTGGCGGATTGTCGATCCCGCGCTGAAAGCCGCTACGCCGGTTCATGAATATGACCCTGGCAGTTGGGGGCCGGATGAGGCCAAACGATTAAGTCCTCCAGTCGGTTGGCGCAACCCCATTGTCAATGGCACGGAATCAACCGCCAAGTGACTCCACACCATGAGCAAACCCGTCCCCAGCCCCACCTCGCCGCCGCCTGACAGTGCGAGGCAACCGGTGCGCGGCGAGAGAAAGGTGCTGGCTCTTAACGCTGGTTCTTCCAGCCTCAAATTCGCCTTATATCGGGAAGCGGACCCGCTGGCGCGGAATTTTTCCGGAGCCATCGACCGCATCGGTTTGCCGGGTTCTACCTTCACGCTGAAAGACACGAACGGCAGGCAAATCGAACACGCAGAAATCCCCGCGCCCAATCATGTCGGCGCCCTGGAACATTTGCTTCGGCGATTGGAAGAAATGGACGACGACACAACTTTCGCGTCCGTCGGCCACCGCGTTGTGCATGGCGGCCCGCATTATCGCGAGCCGCAAATTGTCGATCGCGCGATGCTCGCCGAATTGCGCCGCATTCGCTCCTTTGATCCGGAGCATCTTCCGGCGGAAATCGCGCTCATGGAGGTTTTTGCGGAAAAATTTCCCGGCACGCCGCAGGTCGCGTGTTTCGATACCTCGTTTCATCGCGACATGCCGCGCGTAGCGAAGCTGCTCCCGATACCGCGCCGCTACGCCACGAAAGGCCTCGAACGCTATGGCTTTCACGGTTTGTCTTACACCTATTTGATGCAGGAACTGGAACGCGTCACCGGTGCGCGCGCGGCGAAGGGGCGAATAATTCTCGCCCATCTCGGCAACGGCGCCAGCATGGCCGCCGTGCGTGACGGCAAGAGCATCGACACTACCATGGCTTTCACTCCCGCCGCTGGCCTTGTCATGAGCACGCGCTCGGGCGACCTGGACCCGGGTCTGGTCACGTTTCTCGCGCGCAGCGAAGGGATGACGCCCCCGCAATTCGACCATATGGTGAATCGCGAATCCGGCCTGCTCGGCGTGTCCGAGACCAGCCCCGACATGCGCGACCTGCTCGTGCGCGAATCCGAAGACGTCCGCGCCGCCGAAGCCGTGGCGCTGTTTTGTTACCAGGTCAAAAAATGGATCGGCGCCTACGCCGCCGCACTCGGGGGACTCGACACTCTGGTTTTTGCGGGCGGCATCGGCGAACACGCCAGTCCCGTGCGCGCCCGCATCTGCGCAGGGCTTGAATTTCTTGGCATTGAATTGGACGCCGCGCGCAACGACGCTCACGCGGATATTATTTCCACCGCCAACAGCCGCGCGGAAGTCCGCATCATTCGCACCGACGAGGAACTGATGATTGCAAGGTCCGTGTGCCGCATCCTGCCCGCCAACGCGCCAAAGAAAGGATCCATCCAATGAAACTAAAAGCAAAAACGCTCGCCCCGGAACTGTTGCGCAAAATGGACGCTTACTGGCGCGCGGCCAATTACCTTTCTGTCGGCCAGATTTATCTCTATGACAATCCGCTGCTGAAAAAGCCTCTCACGCTCGCGCACGTCAAGCCGCGCCTGCTCGGCCACTGGGGCACCACGCCGGGACTGAACTTTATTTACGTGCATCTGAATCGCGTCATCAAGGAGCGCGACCTGAACGCCATCTACGTCACCGGTCCCGGCCACGGTGGTCCCGGCCTCGTCGCCAACACCTATCTCGAAGGCACGTATAGCGAGATTTATCCGAATATTTCGCAGGATGAAGAGGGGATGAAACGGTTGTTCAAACAATTCTCATTTCCCGGCGGGATTCCGAGCCACGCCGCGCCCGAAACGCCCGGCTCAATCAATGAAGGCGGCGAACTTGGTTACTCGCTTGTTCACGCCTATGGCGCAGTGTTCGACAATCCCGATTTGATCGCCGCGTGTGTCGTTGGCGACGGTGAAGCGGAAACAGGGCCGCTTGCGACGAGCTGGCATTCCAACAAATTTCTCAATCCCGTGCGCGACGGCGCGGTGCTGCCGATTTTACATTTGAACGGCTATAAAATCGCCGGGCCGACCGTGCTTGCGCGCATACCGCACGCGGAATTGGAGGAGTTGTTTCGCGGCTACGGTTACAAGCCGTATTTCGTCGAAGGAAGTGAGCCGATGACGATGCATCGCTTGATGGCAGCTACGCTGGACCAGGCGTTCGCCGAAATCCACGAGATCCAACGGGACGCGCGCGCCAATGGTTTCAAGCAACGGCCCGTCTGGCCGATGATTGTGCTGCGTTCACCCAAAGGTTGGACCGGGCCGAAGGTCGTGGACGGCGTCCCGATCGAGAACACTTTTCGCGCGCATCAGGTCCCGATGGGCGACATGGACAAGCCGGCGCATATCAAGTTGCTGGAACGCTGGATGAAAACTTATCAGCCGGAAAAACTTTTTGATCGCAACGGACGGCTGATGCCGGAACTGGCGGAACTTGCGCCGAAAGGCGAACGGCGCATGGGCGCAAATCCTCATGCGAATGGCGGATTGCTTTTGCGCGATTTGCGATTGCCGGATTTTCGCGATTACGCGGTGAAGTTGCCGCAGCCGGGCGCTGTGCAGGCGGAAGCCACGCGCGTGCAAGGGGAAT
>DASZLX010000031.1:0-175278 GCA_035552155.1 Verrucomicrobiia bacterium
ATCAAAATGAGCTTTCGTGGTAGAGCGCGTCACTCCGTGCGCGCGTTACAATTGCAACAGAAGCGGCGCGCACGGAGTGACGCGCCCGACCACCGCGCTCTACTCCAGCCCTTTCGGAAAATTCTGCCTATAAGGCCGCCCCGCTTGATACAGCCGTAGTCGCTCCTGCATATCCGGCACCGTCTTTTGCGCTCCCGCGGCAGTTGCCGCGTCGATCGCTTTTTGCTCCGCGTCCTGCGCGTCCTTGAAACCCCCCGTTTCCGCGTCCGCCATCGCCAGCGTATCCAGCACAAAAGGCTGTCCACTGCCGGTCAACTCATTCGCCCGTTGCGCGAGCGCGAGCGCTTCCGCGCCGTTCCGAACCGCGGAATTTTCATCCGCCGCCAGCACGCGCGCCAGCCACGTCAGGGTTTCAAAATCATCCGGCCCGAGTCGCAATGCCTCGCGAAAATGTTTCACCGCCTCAGCACTCTGCCCGCGACGCAGGCAAGCCTTGCCCATCAGGTAATGCGGTCGCGGATCTTGCGGCGCCAGCCGCGCCGCTTCGGAATACTCGCTCATCGCGTCGTCGAGGCGACCCATATCGACGAACAGCGTGCCCAAATTGACGTGCGGCAGCGCCGCGTTCGGATTCAGGCGCAACGCCTCCCGATATTCCTTCAACGCCTCGTCGCGCGAGCCCATCGCCGCCAGCAGATTGGCGAGATTATTGTGCGCCTGGAACCGGTGCGGGTCGATCCGGACCGCTTCGCGATATTCCGCCAGCGCCTCCGATTGTTGACTATCCTGTTCGAGCGCCACACCCAGGTTGAGGTGCGCCACCGCGTTATTTTTTGTGAGCGCAATGGCGTGGGTGAAAAGTGTTTCGCTGTTTTGCCAGAAACCAAGTTGTCGTTCCGTCGCAAACAGGCTGGTCACGAGAGCCAGTGCCGCGACCACCGCAATCGCCCTCCGGGAAACGCGAAATCGCTCCGCCAAATCCGTTACCCCGTACGCCAGCGCGATAAATATACCGATGGAAGGAACATAAGTATAACGATCCGCCAGCGCCTGTCCGCCCACCTGCACCAAACCAATCACCGGCACCAGCGTTCCCAAATACCACAGCCAGCCCACCAGCAGATACGGCTGGTTTTTTCGCGCCGCCCACACGAGCGCGGAGATTAATCCCAAAATGATCGCCGCCCCCGCGATCTGCCACCACGGAATTTCATTTGGCAGCGGATAAATCACCGCGAGATTTTTCGGCCAAACTATTTTTCCGAGATATTCCACGTAAGACACCAGCGCGTTCGCGACCCGCAGCCCGAGCGGACGTTGTTCGAGCGACATTACCGCTTCGCTGCGTTGCGCAAGGAACGTCACAATGCACGAACCGAGCGTGAGGATCAGAAACGGCACTTTCTCCACGAGCAGCCGCCGGGTGTTTCGGATTTCGAACCACCGTCCTCTCTCCAGCGGCCAGACATCCAGGAGCAACATCACGAACGGCAGCGTTACGAGCATCGGCTTCGCCATGAGGCTGAGTGCAAATAAGGCAACCGTCCAAATGTACCAGCCTTTGGAACTTGGACTTTGGACTTTGGACCCCGGACCTCGGCCTCAGAAAATTTCACATACGCCAGCAACGCCGATAATCCAAAAAACGTGCTCAGCACGTCCTTGCGCTCGGAAATCCACGCCACGGATTCCACGTGCAACGGGTGCCACGCGAACAGCGCCGCCACGAACGCCGCCGGCCATAATTTACGCGTTGCGCGAAACAGCAGCAGGAAAAGCAGCAGCGCATTGGCCGCGTGGAACAGGACATTGACCAAATGTTGCGCCCCCGGGTTCGGGCCAAATAAACTCGCGTCGGCCATGTGCGAAATCCACGTCAGCGGATGCCAATTACTCGCGTGCCACGTCGTGAATGCCCATTTGACTCCGCTCCACGTTAACCCCGCCTCCACGTGGCTGTCTTGCGGGTAATCCGGATCGTCGAAAACCACAAAGGCCGCGTGCCGCACTGGCGAATACACCAGCACAGTCACCAGCGCGAGCAGCAGGCAAATCGTACGCGGACGGGCCATCGCTCTCTTTGTGATTCATTTCCCGCGCCGCAACAAGCGCGAAAAAAACGGGACGGGCACAAGGCCCGTCCCGCGTGAAGACGCTTCGGTGTCAGACCATTTGGTCCGCTCGATTAATTATCCGACGGCGGATTCTGCGGCGGAGGCGGCTGTTGCCCATCCTGTTCGCCATCATGTCCCGGCGGCCGGCCCATGCCGCCTTGCGGGCGATGAGGTCGCAACTCATCCGGCGTCAGCTTGCCGTCGCCGTTTTTATCCAGTTTCTTCAACGCCGCCGACGCATTGGCGATTTCATCGGCGTCAATCACACCGTCGTGGTTCGCGTCCAGCGCTTCCATCACCGGCGAGGGCGGCGGGCGATGGCCATTCATTCCGCGCGGACCGTCGGGCCCGCCCGGGCCTTGATGATGGGGATTCTGGTTGTCCGGCGGCGGACCGCCGGCATCTTGGGCGTTGACTGTGAGTGTGGCTGCGCTGAGCGCCAGCGCGGCCAGCATGGTTTTGGTTATGTTTTTCATTTTGTCTCCTTTGTTTGTTGTTTGTGTTGTTAAGTTGTCAGGTCAGGTCGCCAGCGGAAATTTTTGAAAATTGAGGGCCGAAGCTTCCACGCCGGCCAGCGTTCGTTTGAGTTCGGGGATGGAAAAAGGTTTGCAGAGCAGGCCGCAGAATCCGTTTTCCCGGGCCGATTCCTCCGTGAACATTCTGCCTCCGGTGGCCAGCAAAACTTTTGCCGCCGGCGCCATCGCCTGCAAATGGCGGCGGAAATCGAATCCGTTCATGCCCGGCATCTCGAAATCCGTGACCACCAGGTGAAAGGAATCCGGCGCCGCCGCGAACGCATCAAGCGCCTGCCACGGCGAAGGGAACGAGCAGATTTCCGCGTCGCTGACCGCCGCCAGCAATTCGGTGACCACGTCCAGGGTATCGGTATCATTGTCCACCACCATCCAGCGAGCGCCTGTTTCGTTTTTCATGCCCTCACTCTACGCGAAGCCACCTTAAGGGAATGTGAAGCGGGAGAAATACCTGCGAACTTAAAAATTTTATTTCACGAATTACCGGCAACGCATGAACCATTTGGGCTGATGTTCCGAGGGGACAATCGTGGGACCCGCGTTCACGGCCTCGTTTCGGCGACAATGGGCGGCGCCACGAACCGCTCATCCGTGAGCGTCCGCAAAAATGCCACCAGCGCCCGCTTGTCCGCCGCATTCAGGGGCACGCCGCCGTCGGGATGCTTCGCCAGATTCGGGTCCAGCGTGGCGCTGCGTTTCGTGCCGGTGCAATAATGTTCCACCACTTCCTCCAGCGTCCGAAACCGCCCGTCGTGCATGTAAGGTCCGGTCACCGCCACGTTGCGCAACGACGGCACGGAAAATTTCCCGCGATCGCCTTCCCGTTTCGTCACCACATAACGGCCCGTGTCCCTGAATGACGAATCGAGCCCGTTGTTGGCAAAATCCTGGCTCTGAAATAACGCTCCGCCGTGGCAATGAAAACAATCCGCGCCAAATTGCCCGTGATAGGGATTATATTCCGTGTGAAACAACTCGAAGCCGCGCTGCTCTTCCGCCGTGAACTTTTCCTTCCCCAGCATCACGCGATCAAATTTGGAATCGAATGAAACCTGCGCCAACAAAAATTGTTCCAACGCCCGTGCGATGCGGTCGCTGTTGATTTCGCCGGAGCCAAAAGCATTGGCGAACAACCGGTGATAATCCGCGTCTTCTGAAAGTTTCGTCACCAGGTGATCCAGCGATTCGTGCATCTCAATCGGGTTCTAGATCGGTTGCAGGACCTGTTCGCGCAACGAAGCCGCGCGGCCGTCCCAGAAAAATTCCTTTTTCCACGCGAGATTTTCCAACGGCATGGCGTTGCGCGTGCCCGCGTCGCCGTCAATTCCGCGGCTGACCCGGCGTCGCTCCGCAAACCCCTCGCGCGGATGATGGCACGCCGCGCAGGATTGCGAATTGTTCGCCGAAAGCCGCCGGTCAAAAAATAATTCGCTGCCCAGCGAAACGCCTTCCACGGTCAACGGATTATCGCGCGGAAGTTCGGGGCGCGGAAAAAATTTCGAAATCGTGAGCCGATAAGGCGTGGCATCGGGTGCCATCAAAAATCGTGAGACCGGCATCCTGCCGGTCTCACTTATCTTCGAAATCGGAGACAGCCCGAACGTCTGTCCTGCGGAAACGGAAAACGCGCGCTCGATATTGTCACGCATTCGCAAAGCCAAAACATCGTTCGTCCGCGAATGTGTCGTATCCGTGGCGTCACTCAAGCCGATGACGTATTTACCGGAGAGGATTTTTTCCACGTCGAACGCGATTTGCAACCGGGTGGTGGAAATCGTATTGAGCTCGACCGGCAACTCGACCGTCATCAATTCGCGGTCCGTGGCCAGATGATACGAAAACCCGCTTCGCCTCCCGCCATTTTGCCACGCACCTTCGAAGGCGAGAAAAACGTATTCGCTCGACCAACCCCAATACAAGTGGTTCACCACCGGGTTGAGCGGATGTCCCCCCGGCCATTGCGCGGCGTCCGCGTGATTGATTGCCGGTGGGAGCCCGATTTGAAACCGGATCCGCTCAAAATTTTCGGCGGGAATATCGTGCAGCGTAAAACTCGTCCGCCCTTCGCGCGCACTGATGCAGGCAAACTCGTTGGTTTGCGTGAGCCAGGTTCCGTCGGCGCGCCGCAAGGAGACGTCCGATACAATAAAATCCAATCGCGTGACGGAAATTTTCTGCCCTGCGACGGTTTGGTTGTTGAGCGCGTCGAAAATCAGCGGCGCATTGTTGAAGCGCGGCAGGATTGCGATTTCAAGGTCCGCGCCGCGCGCCGCACTCCACGCGCCGAGGAGCAAAAACACAATCGTTGCGCGCGCCATTTTCATGGATTCACAGTGAAGCCATTCGGTTGCACATAGCTTGGTCCGCTCTGCTGCTCCGGCGGTGGCGAAAACGTGATGGTCACCGTTTGCCCGCTTAAAGTCGCGTCCGCGGGAATGGACAGCGTGCCGGTGACCGTGCCCGTCCCGCCATTGTAGGTGTAGCTCGCGCCCGACACGGTCATCGCGCCAATAGTGAAAGCCTGCACCGGAGCGCCCGTGTGCGGCGGCACCGGCGGCGTGGCGCTCGCGCTGATGACCGCCGTGATGCTGATATTATTCTGGCCGCGCGATCCCGCGGTCGGAGTCAACGTAATGGTTTGCCCGCCTCCTCCGCTCGTCGTGCCAGTCACGGCGTCGTAGTTTGAAAGGCCCGTGCGCGCCATGCGATAAAACTCCGCCGCCGCGCCGCCATTGAAATTCGTTCGCGTGTTGATTCCCTGCGACACCACACCCGTCAGGTTCGTGGTCCAATGGTTCAAATCACCCGAGGCCTCCACCTGGTAAGTGCCGCCGTCCACCGAATTCCAGGAGAGCGTCACGGTTGACGCTTCCACCGCCGGCGCGCCAACCGAAAATGCTCCATTCGGCCCGCCGACAAAATTCGTCATCACCGTTTCCGCAATGCTCGCCACACTGCCGCCGGTCGCGCTGCCGTAAAAGGCCCGCCCAATATTATAAGGAAACGTGGGCGTTCCGTTGGAAGAAATGCTCACGAAATAGGCGTAAGTCCCATTGGGAAATTCCGGCGTCACGCACCAGCGCCCATTATACTCGTCCAGGTCAAAGTCCGCGCCCTGCACATAGCCGTGATCGCCGAGATAATCGTTGTCCTCCATGTAGCGGCCCAGCGGATAACTCGAGCTGACCGCCGGTCCCGATTGGTTCCAGCTCACTCCAAATGCCCTCACCGCCCATTGCGGAATCGTCGTGCGCCCGTTCGCGGTGAGATTGCTGGTTCCATACAGGCCGTTGCGAATCACGTAACCCGAAATCATCCGACGCACGCCGTTGGCGGAATTCGTCGGATTGGAATAACCGTAAGGCCCGTAAATCGGGAAGCCATCGCCAACCCAACCGAGAATCGGCGAATGTTTTCCGATAGCGTTGGTGGACTCGCTATAAGTTTTCGCCGACGGATCATAATCCACGTGATCGCCGAGTTGATAACGCAGCGCGATCGGGTTCGCGTGATAATGATACGTGCCCGTGTTTTGCTGGTGCGCATTGCCCGGATCGAACGTCGCTCCTTCATTCACATAGGCATCGCGGTTCCAATAACCCGCGTTTCCGCCCATGCTGGAAGTGTCCGCCGTTCCGTTCCAGTAAAACGCGTCCCAACTATTGAACATCTCCACGCCATCCACAAAAATCCCGATTTGTCCGCCGCCCGTGAGCGTCTTGCTGGCCGGCACTCCGTTCGTGCGCGGGAAACGGTAGAGCAGTTTTTGATTCACCGGCAGATTTGGAAACGCCCCGTTCTGCCACGGGCCCATATTATATCCCGCCAGCCCGGTGCTGAAAACATAGACCCAGTTCGACGAGGAATCGACCTCCTGCACCCCGCAATACGCCGGCGCCGATTGCGATTGCGAGCCGTTGCTCCACGTCGTGAGCGTGGTGCCGGCGGCTTTCATGGAGTTGTTCGTGTAGATGCGCGCGTATTGCCCGGAATAAGTCGTGAACCAGCAATTCGTGCGCGGATCGACGTCCGCGGCGGAATTTCTGGCGAACAGATGCAAACCAATCATCACCGCGAGCCGGCAAAATTGTTTCGAGCCGAAACGGACGTGGATTGTTTTCATGCGCGCAGTTTATGCGCAGCCACCTTAAGAGAACCTTAAGCCGCGAAGTCTCGTAAAAAAATAACGGCGCGTTATTTTGAACCGGAGCGCCGACTTACAGTCGGCTTATCGCTTGGAAAACGAACAGGCTTAATTTTCCTTTTGCGCGGGAATAATACTCCCTATTCCATCGGCTCGGAGCGGGCAGGGCGAAGGCCCACCATTTAGTTTCTTCATCCCAACTTAAGGTTCGCCCCATTAATCTCACGGAATGCTGCGGCAAATCGAACTCGCGCCCACGCGCCGCTTCGCTATGCTGCCGCTGGATACCGACGCGGCCATGAGAATCCTGGTGGTGGAAGATGAACCTGATTTGTTGCGCAGTATCGCGCAGGCTCTGCGCGAGGAAGGCTACGCCGTGGACACCGCCCCCAATGGCGAGGACGGCCTCTTCAGCGCCGAGAACAACGACTACGACGCCGTCGTGCTCGATGTGATGATGCCGAAAATGGACGGCTGGGAAATGCTCGCGCGCCTGCGCAAATCCAAAAAAACTCCCGTCCTCATGCTCACCGCGCGCGACCAATCCCGCGACCGCGTCCGCGGCCTCGACACCGGCGCGGACGATTACGTGGTGAAACCGTTCGATTTGCCGGAGCTGTTTGCGCGTTTGCGCGCTCTCATTCGCCGCAGCGCCGGCCAGACGCGCAACCTGATTGAGATTGGCGACGTGGTGATCGATGTGGCCGCGCGCCAGGTCTCGCGCGCCGGCGAAGCCGTGCCGCTCACCGCCCGCGAATATGCCCTGCTCGAGTACCTCGCGTTGCATCGTGGCGAACTCGTCACCCGCACCACTCTTTACGAACATCTTTTCGACGAGAACGACAGCACGATGTCGAACCTCCTGGATGTGCACGTTTCCAATCTGCGGAAAAAATTGGGCGCCGAATTTGTTTCCACCCGCCGCGGCCACGGCTATTGCATCGAATGAATGACCAATGAATGACGAATTTCAAAAGACGAATGGAGGAAAGGACCCCGCCAGTCCAATCGTCGTTCAGCTTGGCCCGCCAAAGATTGTCAGCTTCGGTATTTCATTTAGCTTTTTTAATTCGATCCGCTGGCGTCTGCAAATCTGGTACGGCCTCATCCTGGTGGCAGTGCTGGTGGGCTTCGGCGTCACCGCCTTTCAACTCGAACACGGCCGCGTGTTTCGCCGGGTGGACGATGAATTGCAACGTCGCGTGGGAGCGCTGGCTTCAGTGCTGCACCAACCGCGCAATCGTCGGCCCGAAGGTCCGCCGGGCCAAAGGCCTTTCGATGGTCCGCCCGAGGAGCAGCCGTCGCCGGAAAATCCTCCTCCCGAACGCGGTCCCGGCGAAGGCCCGCCCGAGCGATTAGACCGCGGCCCGAGGGAATTTCATCTGCAACCGCAACAAGCCGCACTGTTCGACGAAAGTGATACGAACGGATTTTATTACGTGGTGTGGCGGCGCGATGGCCAGGAACTCGCGCGCTCCAGCAACGCGCCCCCGGGAATTTCCCTTCCCGCCCATGCTCCGCGGCCCGCGCCGGCCGGCGAAGGTCCGCATCCCCAGCCTCCCGAAATGCGCGGCACATTCCGCGAATCCGCGCTGTTCACGCCTCCGGGCGATATTGTGCTCGCGGGCCGTTCCATCGCGCCCGAACTGACTGAATTGCGGCGCACCGCCCTGCGGTTGAGCGGCGTCGGCGCGGGAATTTTATTGCTCGGCCTCCTCGGTGGCTGGTGGCTTGCCACTCGCGCCATTCGCCCGATTGATGACATCAGCGCCACCGCCGCGAAAATTTCCGCCGGTGATTTATCTCAACGCATCAACGTCAACGAAACCGAAAGCGAACTCGGCCGGCTGGCGGGCGTGTTGAATTCCACCTTTGCCCGGCTCGACGCCGCCTTCGCCCAGCAACAGCAATTCACCTCCGACGCCGCGCACGAGCTCCGCACCCCCGTCACCGTGATGCTCACGCAAACCCAGACCACCCTGGGTCGCGAACGCAGCGCTGCCGAGTATCGCGAGACTCTCGAATCCTGCCAGCGCGCCGCCCAGCGGATGCGGCGGCTCATCGAATCCCTGCTCGAACTCGCGCGCCTCGACGCCGGCCAGCAGCCGATGAAACGCTCGCGTTTCGACCTCGCGCAAACCGCGCGCGAGTGCGTTGCGCTCATCAGCCCGCTCGCCCATGACCGCCGCGTGAAAATCCTTTGCGACCTCCCTCCGTTGCCATGCACGGGCGACCCCGAGCGCCTCGCGCAAGTCATCACCAACCTGCTCACCAACGCCATCACCTACAACAAAGAGGATGGAGAAGTCCGCATCAGCGGCGAGGCGAAGAACGGTTTCGTGATTTTGACTGTGCAAGACACCGGCGTGGGAATTTCCGCGGCGGATGTGCCGCGCGTCTTCGACCGTTTTTATCGCGCGGACCAATCCCGCACCTCTGGCAACACCGGCCTCGGCTTGGCGATTTCCAAAGCGATTGTCCAGGCGCACGGCGGCGAAATCGAAGTCTTCAGTGAGATGGGTGTCGGAACAGTTTTCGTCGTACGCCTGCCGGATAATGACACGGAGATCCTGTCTTTGAATCCGTGATTTTGGAATTTTTGAAGCTTTTTTACGCCGCCACCCGCTGCGCAATCAACCCCTCCACCGCCGCCGGCAGATTGCCGCACAATTCTTCGAGCAACGCCCGGCAATCCATTTCCGAAAATTGCAAACCCTTCGCCGCCGAATAAATAAACCCGCGCGTCGTCTGGTAACCGTACCCGAGCAATCCCTGCCGCAGCGGTATCGAGTAGAGCGCCAGCGTCAGCCCATAAACCAGCGTGTGCCACGCGTTCGCTTCGTTGCGTTCGACGGATTCCAGATAACGCCGCACGATGCGTTCATCGCGCAGCGGACGCAACTTCAGCAGTTCGGTCTGGCCGATGCGTTTGCTTGCCTCGGCAAAAGGTTTCAGCGCGGCCTCGCCGGCAAGCTGGCGATCAAATTCCGCCAGCTCCCGCATTTCGTGGCGGCAAGCGTGGTCGAACGCGCGCTGGATGGCCGGCAGTTCAATCGGCAACAATAATTGTTTCTGGTAGCACGTGAGAAAATTCCGCAGCGAGGCGAGATCATGCACCAGCGGCACCTGCATCGAAGCCGAAATGTCGCTGAGCGCGACGAGTCCGTTGGCCGAGCCGAGTTGCTCGGCGAGCGGATGCCAGTCGCCCAGCCAATCCGTCGGTTCACCTTGCGCCGGCTGAAATTGCAGACTGTTTGTGCTGAAATTCTCTTTCACTGTCAGCGTTTACATTGCACGCGATGTGGTGTGATTGCCAGAAGTAAAAGTCTTTTGCCGAAGATAAAATTCTTGAAATAATCGGCAAATTATGTTTATACTTTCGCAACGCTTCTGCCGAAAAACCCGTGCTCATCCCGCGTGTTCCGATACCCCGAATATCTCAGCAGCTTCACTGCCAGTCGCGAGGCAATTTTGAGAAAATAATTGCTCAAGCCTGACGCGGGCACTGGGGAGATACCAATCTCGAAACCACGCATCCGGCTGGTGCTTAACCATGAAGCATGGCCGGGCCTCCCACCTCGCGCTGCAATTGAAAGTTGGAAACTTATTCGTAATTACTTCTTCTCATCCAGCCGCGTCTGAAGTTGAGTTCGATTTGCCGTTCTTTTCCTTTGAGTCTTTTACTTAAAAAGAGTATGCTCTCATGCAAATTTTGCTATCCAGGCAGAAAACGGCAAGCCCCCTGCCGGCGGACAGCAAAGGAACATAGGTTTATTTATGAGCCAGACACCTTCGGCTGAATCCAGCGGACGCTCAAAAACGCCCGCCTCCCGCAACACTCCCAAATACGCCGGCGTCCGCGTTACTTGTAACGGCAACCAGCTCGTTACTCAATACGTGGAAACCCGCATCACCGAAGGCGGTGTCTTTTACCCCATCACACCCTCCACGGAGGGCGGCGAAATTTATCAGGGCTCGTACGCCCAGGGGGAACTCAACGTCTGGGGCCAGCAAAAAATCGCCGTCGAAACCGAAGGCGAACACGCCGCGCAAGGCGGCGCCACGGCCTTCTCCGTGGCCGGCCGGCGCACCGTCAATTTCACTTCCGGCCAGGGCATCGTTTACGCCATGGAGCAGTACTATCACGCGCCCGGCAAGTTCTCCACCATGGTCCTCGAAATCGGCGCCCGCGCCCTCACCAAGCACGCCCTCAACGTCCATTGCGCCCACGATGATTTCTACGCCGCGCTCGATACCGGCTGGACGATGCTCGTGAGCAAGGACGCCCAACAGGCCGCCGACCAGGCCATCATTCTCCGCAAGGTCAACGAGCTCGCGCTCAATCCCGGCATGAACATTCAGGACGGCATGTTGACCACGCACAGCGAGCGCACCTACCTCGCTCCTGAAGCCGAGCTCCTGCGCGAATTTCTCGGCGCCGTGGATGACACAATCGATTGCCCCACTCCCGCCCAACGCGAACTGTTCGGTCCTAAACGGCGCCGCGTGCCGGAGATGATGGATCTGAAAAACCCGATCCTGCTCGGCCCGGTGCACAACCAGGAACATCACATGAACGGCGTCGTCGCGCGCCGGAATAATTTCAATGAGCCCATCCTCGGTTTTCTGGAGCAGGCCTACGACGAATTCGGCCGCCTCACCGGCCGCCATTACGGTTTCATCACCCAATATAAATGCGACGACGCCGACACCGTTTTCGTCTCGCTCGGTTGCGCCGCCGATAACATCGAGGCCGCCTGCGATTATCTCCGCGACCAGCGCAACGCCAAAGTCGGCTCCATTCACGTCAACGTGATTCGCCCGTTCCCGGAAGCCGCACTCATCAATGCGCTTCGCGGCAAGAAAAACGTCATCATCCTCGAACGCACCGACGAAGGCCTCGCCGGCGACAACCCGCTCGCGCGCGACATCCGCGTCGCGCTCGGCAAGGCCAACGAAGTCGCGAAATTCGGCGGCACGCTGCCCGCCCTGAAGCCGGAAGAAACCCCGCGCCTGTTCCGCGGCGCCTACGGCATCGGCTCTCGCGATTTCCGCCCGGAGCACACTCTCGGCGCTTATGAATTCACCACCGGCCAGGCCCGCCGCAAGGACGGCCGCAGCGCCGCCGATGGCGAGACCTATTTCGTCCTCGGCGTGGACCATCCCTACGCCGTGATTTCCAAAGATACGCCCTCCCTCCTGCCCGACAAGGCCATTGCCGTGCGGTTTCATTCCATCGGCGGCTGGGGAATGATTACCACCGGCAAAAACCTCGGCGAAATTGTCGGCAACTTCGGCGAGATGATCAAGGAGCGCGATGCCGAGCGGGACGAGACCGGCCAGCTCAAGGAAAAATTGTTCATCATGGCCAACCCGAAATACGGTTCCGAGAAAAAGGGCGCGCCGACCAATTATTATCTCACCGTCGCCCGCGAGCAGATCAAGGTGAACTGCGAGCTGAACCACGTGGACGTCGTGCTCTGCTGCGATCCCAAGGCTTTCACCCACACCAACCCGCTCGAAGGCATCAAGAAAGGCGGCTGCATCGTCTGGGAATCCAGCGACACCCCCGAAACTGCCTGGACCCGCATCCCCGCGCAGCACCGGAAGTTCGTGAAGGAAAATAATATTCGCGTTTACATCCTGCCCGGCTTCGATATCGCCCGCAAAGCCACCAACAAGGCGGAATTGCAATTGCGCATGCAGGGCAACAGTTTTCTCGGCGCGTTTTTCCGCGTCTCACCCTTTCTCCAGCACAACAATATTTCCGAGGACCAGTTCCACAGCACTGTCAAAAAGCAGTACCAGAAAAAATTCGGCCGCTTCGGCGACGACGTCGTCACCTCCAACATGACCGTCATGATGGAAGGTTTTTCGCGCGTGCAGGAAATCAAATACGGCCTGTTCGACGACCCGGATTTCTCCTCCATGCGCAACCCGCCCGTGCGGCCCATTGGCGACACGCCCATCATTCCCACTGCCGGCTGCGGCACCGCTTGCGGTTCGGGCGTTCCCGCCCCTGCGCAGCAGACGCCGCGTTACGCTTTTCAGACGCTCGCGAAATTTGATTCCGAATACCGCAACGGCCTCGGCTATCACCAGCCCGCCGGCGCGCTCGCCTCGCTCGGCGTGATGAGCGCCGGCAGCGGCGCCACGCAATCCAAATACGTCGCCCGCCGCGAGACACCGGTTTACATCGCCGAGAATTGCACCCAATGCATGGAGTGCATCACCGCCTGCCCGGACACCGCGCTGCCGAACACCTCGCAGGACGTCAGCACCGTTTTGAAAACGGCGCTGAACTATTACGTCACCACCAGTGACGATCGCGCCAGGCTCGCCGGTGAATTGAAGGGCGTCGAGGAACGCGCCCGCGCGAAAATGAACGACGCCGTGAAGACCCGCGCAAAAGTGCCGTTCAAGGACATCATTCGTGACGAAGTCAACGCGCTCACGAGCATCAGCGACAAAGCCAAGGGCGAATTCGTCGGCATCCTCGCCAAACTTCCGCTGGCCTACAACAACGTGCCCGCCATTTTCCGCTCGCTCGAGGCCAAGACCCCCGGCAGCGGCGGCTTGTTCTCCATTTTCGTCAGCGACCTTTGCAAAGGCTGCGGCGAATGCGTGCAGGTCTGCGGCGACCACGACGCCTTGCGCATGACCCGCGAAACCGAAGACCTGAACGCCGAATTGACCACCGCCCAGATTTTCTCGCGGCTGCTGCCCGATACGCCGCAAAAATTCCTCGGCCTCTACAATGACAGTGACGCCGCCAATTCCCGCGAAGCCGCCTTGCGCAATCACCTCATGGTCCGGCGCAATTACGAGGCCCTCGTCAGTGGCGATGGCGCCTGCGCCGGTTGCGGCGAGAAGAGCGTGCTCCGCGCCGCCGCTTCCGTCACGGAAGCCTACATGCGCCCCCTGTATCACAAGAAAGCCGATCGCCTCCGCTCCAAGGCCACGCACCTCGAAAACAGCGGCCTGGAAAAATTGCAGAAGCTCAAAGCCCGCAGCGAAGACGAATACAAGCGCTACCGTCGCGCCATTCTGCACATCATCATGGGCCTCGGCGGCGAAAATGAAGCCGACACCGCCCAACGCATCGCCACCTACGAAGCGGCGCACGGCGCGGTCACCGATGAGCAACTCATCAAGAACCTCGCCGCCGTCATGCGCCAGGACGCCTTCAACCATCGTGATTTGCAATCCATCGACGGCCGCCGCGCCAACGGCATGAGCGTCATGTTCATGGGCGCGAGCACCGGTTGCAACACCGTCTACGGCTCCACGCCGCCCTCCAACCCGCATCCCTATCCGTGGATGAATTCGTTGTTCCAGGATGGCGCCACGATTAGCTGGCTGCTTGGCGAATCGCTGGTTTTGAACCACTCCCGCCGCTCCGTGGTGCCCGAGCGCCTCGCCGACATGCTCCTCGAGCGCGAGGAAAACGTCATGTCCGAAGCCGATTTATTCAGCCTCTCGCACTTTGACGACGCCGTGATGACCGACCAGGAAATCCGCGAGTTGCCGAAGGTCTGGGTCATCGGCGGCGATGGCGCGCTCGGCGACATTGGATTCCAGAACGTCTCCAAGGTCGTCCTGCAAAATCGCCCGAACGTGAAGATCCTGATGCTCGACACGCAGGTCTATTCGAACACCGGCGGGCAAAATTCCGATTCCTCCACCATGCTCGGCGGTTACGACATGAACCAGTTCGGCACCGCGTCGCAGGGCAAATTGATCGAGAAGAAAAACGTCGCCGAAGCCTTCACCAGCGGCCACGGCTCGCCCTTCGTCGCCCAGGTCTCGATGGCGAATGCCGCCAAGCTTTACAAAGCCATGCTCGACGGCCTTGAATATCGCGGCACTGCGTTTTTCCAGGCCTACACCACCTGCCAGCCCGAGCACGGCGTGCCCGACAACATGAGCGCCGACCAGGCCAAGCTCGTGCGCGACGCGCGCGGCATGCCCGAGTTCGTCTTCAACCCCCGCAACGGCGAGACTACGCAGGAAGCCTTTGATCTCAAAGGCAACCCCACGCCGAACCGCGACTGGTGGCGCACCAAATTCGCCACGACCGGCGAGGAATATAATTACAGCGTGGCGCATTGGGCGCTCACCGAGGCCCGCTTCCGCAAGCACATCAAAGCCATCAAGGAAGAGGAAGCCGCGGAACTCATCCACATGGACGACATGCTCGCGTTCATCACCCAGGACGACGTCATTTACCGCCGCGTGTTCAACCCGAACCACCGCAGCTACGTCACCAACTTCGGCTGCTACATCAAGGCCGAGATGGGCGGGAAAATTAAATTCTTCGCCGTATCCCGCCAGATGGTGCTTTTCGCCGTCGAACGCCGCAAAGCTTGGCGCATGTTGCAGAGCAAAGCCGGCGTGGTGAACAAGGATTACCTCGCGCAAAAAGCCTTGCTCGCGAAACTGGACAAAGGCGAACTGCAATTGGCCGAAGTGCAATCCAAAACCCGCGAGTTGTTTGACGCCGAACTGGCGAAGATTGCTTAACCGGTAGGGCATCGCTGCCGCGATGCCCCATATCCCGTCCGCGCGAATGCGCGGAACGATCTCTTGCTTCACAGGCCGCCACCAAGGGCGGCCTTTTTTCAATCGAGAAACGCGATATTGCTTGGAGAGACATCCACCATATGGATGTCAAAATTTTCCAAAGCGCCGAGTACCGCTTGCACCGTAGACCATCGAGCTTCAAATTGCTCTTTTTTCTCGGCCTCCCACTCCGCCCAGGTTTCCTCGGGGAATTCAGGCGGCACATCGAGATAAGCGCCTGCGAAATCCAATACGAATGGTCTTGTCACAACGGTCATTTCGATGATCCGCAATTCGTCATCAAAGCGTATCAATTGAGGAACGTGGAATCCCAATATTTCACTGACGCCAATGACACTCAGCCGCTGATAAACTTCTCGCTCTCTAAGATAAGGTTCGAGGGAGCGATGCACCTTTATGGCTGTCTTGCCGCTTTCGGAGTTGTTTTCCGCAACAAAAATGATACCGTGAATTCCGAAGCCAAGTCGCTCGGCGAGTCGAAGCTTGTGATGCAGAGCGTAGGCCTGGGCATTCTGAATTAAAATCGTATCCATGTTCCCAAAATCGAGTCAAGGCGGGCACTCCGCACAAGTGAAAATGACCTTGTGGATCAATGGAAATTCCAACTCCGTGGCCCAAATGGGACCGGATTTTCTTTTATTGGATGCGCCATTTGACCATCCGCCTTCTAACGCCAGTGTGGTTCTGCAGGTGGACGAAAGCGAGCGTCGCTGGAACGTGCGCCTTCCACAGGGCATCTCTTCCAACTCAAAGCGAGTTATCATTTCTGCGCCTTCGGTATGACTGATTAGCCGGCGGCGCGCAAATCGAATCGTGCCTCATTGGCGCTCAAGGCCCAACGGAAATGAGTGGGGGATGAAATACCACTCTTGACCCCCATGCTATAACAGCACCGTTGGAAGGAGGACAAAAGGGAGAAATGGAAATGGAAACGAGGCCAGCTTGGGTTCGCAAAGGCACTTATCTCAGGAGCCACACATTCGCGCCATTTTCGCCACGGTAAGCGCCCGGTGCCAGGCAGCCTCCGGCTAAATCCGGCTAAATCCGGGTCAAAAAATAAAAATCCGACCAAGGAAACCTCCCTTGTTAAAACAATCTGTGGAATTCGAGCTCAACTGTCTCCATTTGGCCTTCGGACCTTGGAATTTGGAATTTGGACTTTGACTGTCCGCGCCAGTTCTTATCCGCTTCTATCGGTTAAGAACCCTCGTTTTTTGCCAAAATCGGCTCCACGTAAGTCCTTATCCCGCAATCAGCTTAAAGCCATTCAACCCTATTCAAGCCTGTTCAAGGGGAGGGATATTGCTTTCTGCGCGCTACCTTCGGAATTCGGATTTCGGTCCTCGGATTTCAACTCATGCCAGCCGCAGGTTCTTCAAAACGTTCACGGTGGAATGCGCCTTGTTCAGCGTGTAAAAGTGGATTCCCGGCGCGCCGTTGCGCAGCAAATCCTCGCACTGCCGCGTCGCGTATTCGATGCCGAACTCCGTCGCCGCCGCCTCGTCCGCGCCGATGGCGTCCAGCTTCGTCCCGAGCGATTCCGGAATCCGCGCGCCGCACATCGCCGTGAATTTCTTGATTTGCGCCGCGTTAAGGATCGGCACGATGCCCGGCACGATGGGAATTTTCACGCCCTGTTTGCGCAGATGATCGCGGAACTCGTAATAGTCCGCGTTATCGAAAAACAATTGCGTCAGCACGTAATCCGCGCCGGCATCGATCTTGTTTTTCAGGTAACCCCAATCCACGTGCTTGCCCGCCTTGCACGCGATGTGGCCCTCGGGAAATCCGGCGACGCCGATGCTGAAGTGATCGAACTCGCGAATAAATTCCACCAGTTGATTCGAGTATTCAAAACCGCCGGAAGTCATCTGGAACGCGCCGCCGCCGGGCGGGTCTCCACGCAACGCCAGCACATTCCGAACGCCGAGCGAGCGGATTTGCTCGAGCAATCCGCGAATCTCCTCCTTTGTGGCCGACACGCAGGTGAGATGCGCCACGGCGGTCAGGTGCTGCTCCTTCTGGATGCGATCCACGATCATCAGGGTCTTGTCCCGCGTGCTGCCACCCGCGCCATAGGTGACCGAGCAGTAGTCAGGCTTCGATTGCAGCAGGGCCGGAAGGGTTTTCTCGAGCAGGTTGCGATCGCCCTCTTCGGTTTTGGGCGGGAAAAACTCGAAGGAAATCACCGGCTTGCCGGCGGCAATTTTGGCGGCGTAAATGTCCCGGACCAGTTCGCAATGTTTTTCGGTTTTGTCAGTCATCGGCTCAAAAACGATTTATTTGAACCGAACATAATAAAACGGGAAAAACAATGCAACTATAAAATCATCATATCAGGATATGATGATATGAAATTAAGGAGCGCAAAACAATGCTCTGCGAGGAATCCTCCCCTGACTCAAGATTCGCGGGGAGCGATGCTCCGCGCTCCGGCGGCCTGTCTACGATTCCTCCCCAAGCCATTGCGGATGCTGGGCGGTGGAATCAAATTTCATCGCGGTCTTGAACAGTTCAAATTTTCCTTCCTTCGCCGCATCCGCCGTGCGCGCGAGCAACGAAGCAACCTGTTCCTCCGTCATCGGTTGGAAAGTGCGGGCGGCTTCGATGGCCTGGTCGAGTATCTTCATGCTGTCGATGCCCGTGATGACCACCGACGTGGGGAGGTTGAGCGCGTAATGCAGGCATTCGACCGGTTTCACCACCTTGCTTTTCAGGATGACGCCGCTGCCCATCGATTTCATGCCGAGCACGCCGATGCCTTGCTTGACCACTTCGGGCACGACCTGGTGCTCAAAACTGCGGAAGTGCGCGTCCATCACATTCAACGGCATTTGGACGGTATCAAAATGAAAATGGTGCTTTGCGGCGGTGGCGAGCATGCGCAGGTGGACGGACGGGTCCTTATGCCCGGTGAAACCGACGTAGCGGCATTTGCCGGCCTTTTTTGCTTCCGCCAGCGCCTCGATGGCTCCGCCCTCGGCAAAAGCGCGGTCCGGATCTTCGAGGCGGATGACTTCGTGCAACTGCAACAAATCGAGATGATCCGTTTGCAGCCGCTTCAAGGATTTATCGATTTGTTTGGCGGCTTCCTTTTTGGTGCGTCCGTCGAATTTGGTCATCAAAAAAACCTTGTCGCGGTAACCGTCGCGCAGCGCCTTGCCCATGCGCGTTTCGCTCACGCCGTCGCCGTCATTGTAGTCCCAACTGTTGTCCATGAACGTCAGCCCGCGGTCGATGGCGGTGCGCATGATGCGAATGCTCTCCTGTTCATCCTCGACCTTGCCGATGTGGGAGCCGCCGAGGCCGATGCAGGAGACTTTTTCTCCCGTGCGGCCCAGCTCGCGCAAGGGGACCTCGCCCCGTTTTTCCGCCGCGCCCGCGCGCAGGCCGGTGGCGGCGACAACGCCGGTTGCAATTGCCATTTTCATAAAGTCACGTCGGGTAATGCCGGGGCTTTGCCATCCGGCGAAATTGAATTGTTCCATAAACTCCTGCCATTCTCCGAAGGCTCCGCCCGGGCGTCCAAATTCACAATTAGGGTGTATGCTCCAGCGGCGCAGCCTGCGCCCGCGCTTCCGGAATTCGACATTCGACATTTCGCGGGGTTCCCCCATAATTTCAGGCAGAATGAAGTCAATGACCGGATATGGCCGGGGCGACTGCTCGCAGGACGGGTTCAAGATAACGGTCGAGCTGAGTTCCGTGAATCGCAAGCAAAGCGAGATTTTCATCAACCTCCCGCGCGAGATGGAAATGCTCGAAGCGCAAATGCGCGATTCAATCAATCGCCACATCGCGCGCGGGCGGCTGACGGCGCGGGTCACGCTGCATTCGGGCGGCAACTCCGCGGCACGGATGCACTTGAACGTTCCACTGGCCAAGGCTTACACGCGCGAACTCAACAAGCTGGCGAAACAATTGAAAATCTCCGGCTCCGTGACGCTCGACCATCTCGTGCGCGCGCCGGGCGTTTTTCAGACCGACGAACAAATCGCGGAGGAGGAAAATTTCTGGCCGGCCGTCGAGAAGGCCTTGAACAAGGCGCTCGCCGCGCTCGTGAAAATGCGCGTGCGCGAAGGGGCGCACTTGAAACAGGATCTCGCCGAGCGAATCGGCATCATGCGCCGGGCAGCCACGCACGTGCAAACGCACGCGCCGAAAGTGGCCGCGCGCTACCGCGACCAGCTCATCCAACGCATTAAAGAGGCAAATCTCGAAGCGCCCGCGGCGGAGGACGAGCGCCTGCTGAAAGAAGTCGTCTATTTCGCTGATCGCTCGGACATCACCGAAGAATTAACCCGCCTGCAAAGCCATTTTCAACAGTTCGATGATTGCCTGAAAACCGGTGAACCGGTCGGGCGCACCCTGGATTTCCTGGCGCAGGAAATGAACCGCGAAATCAACACCATCGGCTCGAAGGCGAACGACAGCCTGATTTCGCGTGAAGTCGTCACGTTGAAAGCGGAATTGGAAAAATTCCGCGAACAAGCGCAAAATGTGGAATGAGCCGTAAGCGTCGAGTGAAGGACGAAATGAAAACGGAAGCCCAGGCATCGCCGGCCGCGTCCAAATCGGATGGCATTCGTAAAGCGGAGGCGCCCATTAAAAGCGCGACGCTCAGCCCGCTGCTGGTGCTGCTTTCGGCGCCTTCGGGCGGCGGGAAAACCACGCTTTGCCAGCAATTGCTCGCCGCGCGCCCGGACATGGCGCGCGCCATCACCTGCACTACCCGGGAGCCCCGCACCGGCGAGCAGGACGGCGTGGATTATTATTTTCTCGATGCCGGCTCCTTTCTCAAGCGCGTCCAGGCGGGAAATTTTCTCGAGCATGCGACCGTTTACGGCCAGAGCTACGGCACGCTGAAATCCGAAGTGCTGGGCAAGTTGCGCCAGGGCAGGGATGTTTTGCTGAACGTGGACGTGCAGGGTGCGGCGGCGATTCGCGCCCACGCCGGGGAAGACGCGGAACTCAAACGCGCGCTGGTGACCGTTTTCCTCACGCCACCCTCACTGGCGGTTTTGGAAGCGCGATTGAAAAAGCGCGGCACGGATTCGACGGTGAACATTCAGAAACGATTGAGCGTCGCGCGGCAGGAAATCGCGCAGTGGAAAAATTTTGATTACCTGCTCATCAGCGCGAGCATTTCCGAAGATTTGCGGCGGATGCAGGCAATCATTGAAGCGGAAAAAATGCGCTCGGCCCGCGCGGTGGCGCCGGAAATATGAGTCCAAAGTCCAAAGTCCAAAGTCCAAAGTCGGGAGATTGCCGCAACATCGTTCTCGGTGTCACCGGTTCCATCGCGGCCCATCGGGCGGCGGACCTGGCGAGCCTGCTCACCAAACAGGGCGCGGATGTCCATGTCGTGCTGACGGCGGACGCGCAGCAGTTCATCACGGCGCTCCCGTTCAAAACCCTTTCGCGGAACCCAGTCGTCACGAGCCTCTATGACGAGGAGGAAGGCTGGAAGCCGACGCATATCCGGCTGGCGGATGAAGCCGGCCTGTTGCTCATCGCGCCCGCCACGGCCAACACCATCGCCAAGCTGGCTCTCGGAATGGCCGATGACGCGCTGACGTGCATCGCACTCGCGCTGAACCCGCAGGCGAAGATTTTAATCGCCCCGGCGATGAACGGAAAAATGTGGGTGCACCCGGCCACGCAGCAGAATGTCGCGATGCTCAAAAAACGGGGCGTGGAATTCATCGGACCGGAGGAAGGCATGCTTTCCTGCGGTTACGAGGGCATTGGCCGTTTGTGGCCGGTGGACAAAGTGGCGGGGCGCGCAATGGAATTGGTCGGTTAAATGACTGGCGGGCCACGGTCAGTGTTCGTTCAATGAAATTCCTTGATTCACGATGGACGAAGGGGCTGTTGACCTTCCGGCCCGAACCGGAGCAACAGGCCCGCCGCATCGTGAGGATGCAACTGCACGTCGTTCTGCCCGCCAAAGTCGGGATCATCGCCGTCATCCTCTATTACGTTTTTAATTCCGATTGGAACCTGGAGGGGATCAGCACCCACGATGTGGCGCTGGATTTTTTAAGAAAATATTTCCTCGTTTACACCGCGTGCAATCTCGGGATTGGCGCGTTCTTCGTTTGCTGGCGCCGCTTTCCCGCGGAACTGTTTCAATGGCTCGTGTTCACCCTCGGCTTGCTCGACGGCCTTTTCGTTTCCGGGCTGGTGCTCATAACGGACGGCTTCGGCAGTATCGCCTATTGGCTGTTTCCCGTTTTGATTGTGTTGAACGCGATCAGTATTCCACTCGCCACGCCGCAAATCGTGCTGAACGTGCTGCTTGGGTTTTTTTATTTGAGCGCCGGGCTTTTGTATCCAAAAGTATCGCTCGCCGAGTTGCAGGCCCCGGCGGTCCTGCACAATCGCGTGACGACCAACGCGGTCGCGCCGGCCGCCATCACCAATGGCTCGGTTCGAACCGAACTGGCGCATTCACTGACGAATGCCATGGTCCTGGTTCCGAACACCAATCGTTTGGGCAGGACGAACTACGCCTGGATTCAGGGCCTGCCGTCCAAACAGGAGGAAACGCCGTCGGAATCCGACTTTCCGCGTGTGATTGTGTTGTGGCTGCTGACCGCCTGTTGTTACGGCGTGCAGGTGTTGCGGCGCGCGATCGACGATTCGCGGGAATTCGCCGTGCGCGAAGGTCAATTGCGTTCCGCCAGCCGCCTTTCCGCTGAATTCGCTCACCAGATCAAAAACCCGCTCGCGATCATCAATAACGCCGTCTTCTCCCTTCAGCGCGCAGTCAAGGACGGCCGGAGTGATATTTCCAAACAGTTGGAAATCATCCGTGAGGAAGTGGAACGCTCAGACCAAATCATCACGCAAATCATGGGCTATGCTCAGCTCAGCGATGGCCACGTCGAAAAGCTCGATTTGGTGGATGAAGTCAACAGCGCGATCGATCAAACCTTTCCCGCCGCTGTCGAGAGCGGCGTCCAGGTGGAGCGCCGTTTCGCCCCGCATTTGCCGCCGCTCCTGATGCAACGCCAGCACCTTTCGCAAATTCTTGTGAACATTCTCCAAAACGCGCGCGAAGCGCTGAATGGCAAGGGCAGGATAATAGTGTCGGTCATCTTCCGCGGCGGCGAGTCCGTCGAAATCACCATCTCCGACACCGGCCCGGGCATTTCGCCGGACAAGGTCGAAAAAATCTTCGAGCAATATTATTCCACCAAAGAGAAGGGCACCGGCCTCGGACTGGCCATCGTGAAGCACAACGTGGAGCTTTACGCCGGCAAAGTGAGGGCCGAATCTGAGCTTGGAAAGGGCGCGCGATTTGTCTTAACCTTCCCGGCGAAAATTGTAATGACTTCATTATGAGTCCAAAGTCCAAAGTCCAATGTCCAATGTCGTTCCGAATGACCGTCCCGGGTCTGCCGGGCGGCTTGCGGACAGATGACTTTAGACTTTGGACTTTGGACTTGGGACTCCGTCCCTTGGACTTTGGACTATGAATTTACCCTCCGTCCTCGTCGTCGATGACGAAAAAAACATGCGCGCGTCGCTTCGGACGATGTTGAGCGACGACGGCTATTCCGTGCAGACGGCCGAGTCGGCGGAGGAGGCGCAGGTGCTGATGACGCGCGAGACTTTCTTCATGGTCATCACCGATGCGCGGCTCGGAGGCATGACCGGGTACGAATTTCTCTCCAATCTGCGCAAGCTCTGGCCGGAAACGCCTGCGCTGATGATCACGGCGTTCGCCACGCCCAAGCTGGCCGTGGAAGCCATCAAGGCCGGCGCGGTGGATTACCTTTCCAAACCATTCGCGCCCGAGGAATTGCTGCATGCCGTGGGGCGTTGCGCCGAACGCTATCGGTTGCTCCAGGAAAACGCCGATCTTCGCGCACGCGCGGGCGGTGCGACGCAGTTGGAGGATATCGTCGGCGAATCCGTCAAAATACGCGAAGTGCGCCAGTTGATTCAAACCGTCGCGCCGACCGATACGCGCATTTTAATCCTGGGCGAAAGCGGCACGGGCAAGGAACTGGTCGCGGGCGCCGTTCACAGCCTGAGCAACCGGCGCAAAGCCCGTTACGTGCGCATCAATTGCGCCGCGATTCCCGAAACGCTGCTCGAAAGCGAACTGTTCGGCCACGAAAAAGGCGCGTTCACCGGGGCCGTGAAACAAAAACCCGGCTTGGTCGAGGAAGCCAACGGCGGCACCATTTTTCTCGATGAAATCGCGGACATGAGCCGGCCGCTGCAGGCCAAGCTGCTGCGTTTTCTCGAAGATGGCTCATTCACACGCGTCGGCGGCACCCAGGAATTGCGCGTAAACGTCCGCCTGATTGCCGCCACCAACCGCGACATCGTGCAGGCCATTCGTGAAGGCAATTTCCGCGAGGATTTGTTTCATCGGCTGAACGTGGTGCAGTTTCGTCTGCCACCGTTGCGCGAACGCGACGACGACGTGCCGGTGCTGGCGGAGCATTTTCTCCGGCATTTCAGCGCCACCATGAACAAACGCGTGAAGTCGCTTTCCCACGCGGCCGCGCGCAAGCTCCAAAGCCATCATTGGCCTGGCAATGTGCGTGAATTGAAAAATGTCATCGAACGTGCCCTGATTCTTGAGCGCGCGGATGAAATCCAGGCCGCGAGCCTTCCCGATTTCCAGGTGGAGGCGCAGTTGCACAAGTCGTCCGCGCCGAAAATGACGGGTAACGAATCGCTGGACGACCTGGTGACCGGTTTCGAGCGGCAACTGATCGCGGATATTTTGGAACGGAGCGGATTCAATCTGGGCAAGAGCGCCGAGCAATTGAAAATCAGCCGCCATGCCTTGCGTTATCGCATGCAACGGCTGAACCTTTCATTGCCCGGCGAAAGCGATGAAGACAAGAACGTCGCTGCGGGAAAGGAAAATCCTTGATGATACACGCAGTATTAATGGCGGATGATGACGGCAAACTGTGGGGGTTTTGGAACGACCCGGCCTCGGGCGCGCGCGAAATTCTCCTGATTGTGGGGGTTTTGTGCCTGGTCGCGCTGGTGGGTTTCATCTGGGCCGCATTCTGGCGGAAGCCGCGCCGCCGGCGGCATACGTATCACCATCTTCATCCGTCCGACGAGTCCGACGGAGGTTTGCCGGAGCGGCGGAAAAGCAAGTCCGGTTTCTTTGGACGGAAGCGGCATCGCACCCAGCGCCGGCGTGAGCGTCCTGCGAATCCCACGCTTTCCCAGGTCGGCGGTTTGCCTCCGCCGCGCCGCGACCCTCCGCCGGGGCCCTAAGCCATGCAAGAAAGCCGGACCATCACCCAGAAAAGCGCTTCCAACCTCGCGTTGGCCTTCATTCTCCTGCCCAAAGCCAAACGGGATGCCATGTCCGTCCTGTACGCCTTCTGCCGGGAAGTGGATGACGTGGCCGACGACGAACTGGTGCCGCCCGAAAAACGCCGCCAGCAACTGGCCGCCTGGCGGGCGGATGTGCGTCGCGCATGCGAAAACGGATCGCCCGAGTTTACCGTCAATCGTGAAATGCAACCGGTCGCCCGCGAATTTCACCTACCGTTCGCTCTCTTTGATGAACTTATTCAGGGTTGCGAGATGGATTTGCAGGTCAAACGTTACGAGACCTACGAACACCTGGAACTATATTGCTATCGCGTCGCTTCGGTCGTGGGCTTGTTAAGCATAGAAATTTTTGGCTATCGCAATCCGGCTTGCCGCGACTACGCGATTTATCTCGGCAAGGCGCTGCAACTGACCAACATTCTTCGCGACGTGCGCACGGACGCGGAGCGCGGGAGGATTTACCTGCCGCAATCCGAGCTCGCCCGCTTCAACGTCAGCGAGCGCGAGATTTTGAATTTTGAATATTCGGATCGCTTCCGCAACCTCGCGGAAAGCGTCGCGGCCCGCGCGAAAATTTTTTACCAGCTCGCCCGCGAGACGTTGCCGGCGGAAGACCGGCGGTCGATGGTGGCGGCCAATTTGATGGGTTTGGTTTACTGGCGGCTGTTACGAAAGTTGGAGCGGCGGCAATTTAATGTTTTCGGACCGGAACCCATCCGGCTCAGCAAGGGCCAGAAAATTCTCCTGATTTTGCTCTCGTGGTGCCGTTTCATTTCCGGCGCCACCTCACCCAACTATGGCATTGTCTGAAACGCCAGGCGTGGAGTCCCGGTCCGCCAATCTCGAGATGAATCGCCCACCGGCTCAGAACGGAACGGCAACCCGCCGCCTGATTGTCAACGCGGACGACTTCGGACGCTCCCGCTCCATCAATGAAGCAGTCATCCGCGCGCATCGCGAGGGAATCCTCACGAGCGCCAGCCTGATGGTCAATGAAGTGTCGTGCGGTGAAGCGGTCGAACTGGCCAAACAAAATCCCGGCTTGGGCGTCGGGCTGCACCTCACCTTGCTGATGGGCCATTCCGCGTTGCCGCAAAGTGAAATTCCCGGGCTCGTCAACGAGCGGCAGGAATTATTAAACGACCCCGTAAAAGTCGGTTTCCGCTATTTCTTTCAACGCTCGCTACGCGAACAATTGCGCCGGGAGATTCATGCGCAATTCGCGCGCTTCCGCGCCACCGGTTTGCCCCTGGACCACGTCAACGGCCATCTGCACCTGCACCTGCATCCCACCGTCTTCGGCATTTTGATGGAAGACGCGAGCGTTCTAGGCATCGAACGGATGCGCCTGACGCACGATCCGTTCTGGATGGATGTCCCGCTGGCGCGCGGGCGGCGGCTGTATCGCGCTTTGCACGCGGTGGTTCATTACTGTCTCTCCGGGAGGGCGCGGCCGGTGTTCAGGAAAAAGCAAATTCATCACACGCAGCAGGTTTTTGGCCTGCTGCAAAACGACCGTGTGGATGAAACCTACATTTTGAAACTGCTGTCTCTGCTGCCGGCGGGCGATTCGGAGCTTTACTCGCATCCGTCGCTCGACAACTTTAAACATGAGTTCGACGCATTGATCAGCCCGCGCGTGAAAGAGCAGGTGAAAATGCGCGGCATTCAATTGATTCGCTACCAGGATCTGTGAGCCCCATTTTATGCTTAAACTGTTAATCATTCTTCTCATCGGCCTCACCTTCGAGTCCATCGGCGTCGTGATGTTGAAAAAAGGCATGGGGCACATTGGCGAAGTGAAAAAAATCAGCGTCAGTGAGATCGCGCGCATCGTCAAGGCAGGCGCGACCAACGGGAACATCCTGCTGGGCGTTTTTTTTGAAGCGCTCTTTTTCATCACCCTGCTGATCCTGATGTCGAAAAGCGACATCAGTTTTCTCTGGCCGCTGACGGGATTGAGTTTCGTGTTCGCCACTTTTGCGGCGATGATTTTTCTGGGCGAGAAAGTATCGCCGCTGCGATGGGGTGGGGTGGTGTTGGTGGTGGCGGGGGCTATTCTTATCGGTTACAGCGAGAAAGCCGGCGAACACGCCAAAGCCGCCGCCGCTTCGTCAGGCCCCGGTGTCTCCGAGCGAGCGCAATAAGCCATTCAACACTTCTCCCAGCCGTTGCGCCGCAAATCTAGTGTTGCGCTGCAATTGCATCAATTTCGGAATCGAGCGCGGAGCTGCCGCGAGGCGCACCATCAATTTTGGAATGGAAATTTTTTGCTCGGAAGTCATTAACGCATTGAAGTCGAGCGGCAAATCGTCCTTCGCGGCGTCTGAGATCACCCGGACCGTGGCGCTGGGGATGCCGCGTTCCCGGCAGAGCGTGCGAATGACGGCGGATTCCATTTCCACGGCGTCCGCGCCGGTGGTGCGCCACAAATCGGCTTTCTCAACGGCGGTTACCGCGACACGAGCGGAGCAATAAAATTTCGCCGAAATGGCCCCGGAAGACAGCAGCGCCTTGCCCATGCCCGCATCGTAATCTTCGTCGAATAGAACGTCGCCGATTTTGAATTCAGGATTCAGCGCGCCGGCAAAGCCGCAGGTAAGCACCCGGTCCGGCTCCAGCCGGCTCAGGGCCTCCTGAAACCGTGTGCTGGCATTGCGACGGCCCATCCCCGTGATAATCCTTTCGCGCCCTCCCTTAACCGGGGGCAGCCAGGGAAGGGCAACTTCCTCGCGGACCGCGTAACAAACGAGAAAGGCGACTGGCTTTGACAAAGGTTCCGCGCTCATTTAATGCCGCTTAATCGTTCTTTCCACATCTGGTAAAGTAACACCGTGGCCTTCACGTCGCGCAGGCAGTATTCCGCGATCTCCCGAAACTTTCCTTCCGCCAGCAAGTTGCTCACATCCATTCCCGTCACGCCGTGGCTTTTGGGCGATTCGATGCCGAATGCCTTGCAATAGAAATCCAGGTTGAACCGCCGCGCCGCGCCATCGCGCCCGCTCACACCGTAAAAAGTCAGTTGCTCCGCCAGGTCGCAATGCGGCTCGGTCTGGTAACGGTAACCCAGCCAATCCTTGCGCGAAATCGGCACGTTGAGCAAGGCGGAACGCAGGTAGATAAAGGGCACGTCGAAACCGCGCCCGTTGAAGGTCACGATGGTATCGTAATGTTTCGCCACATCCCAAAACGCCGTGAGCAGTTCCGGTTCATCGGCGCACGGGACGAATTCCACCGGTCCCGCCTCGCCCGTATCTTCAAAATCATCGGCGATGAACAACACCTGGCCGCGCTGTGTTTCCGCGTTCAGCATCGCCACGCAAACCACCTGCGAGGTGAACGGCCAGAGGCTGCATTGGCGCACCAATTCCGCGCGCCGCGCGTTGCGCGCGATTTCGTCGGCGATTTTTTCGCATTCGCGAAATAAATATTCCTGCTGCGCCTCGTCGAAGTGCTCAATCGGCAGCGCGGAAGTTTCGATGTCAAACACGAGTTTGGCCATGCGCGGATTTAACCGCCAAGCGCCCCCGCGCGCCAAGGAAATTATCAGCGGGGCGGAAAAGAAGCCGCTTTTGAACAGCGTTACTCGGGCGAATGACGAAACTGTCATTCGTGTTTCACTGCGGCTTCATGTTAAGTTGGTTTTATGAGGTGCAAACGCTCGTTCAAAAAACTATGAAAATTACACACTTGATGGGAATAACACTGTCGGCTGCATTGTTGGCCGGTTGCTGCTCCGAGCATCACAAGGAATCCAAAGAAGCCAAACAAGCCCGATGGATGGCCGAGGCGAAAGTCAGTCAGGCGGACGCGCAGGCCACCGCGATGGCGCAGGTGCCGAATGGAACAATCAAGGAGTCCGAGTTGGAAAAGGAACATGGAAAATTGATCTGGTCGTTTGACATGACAACGCCGGGAGCCATGGACACCACGGAAATCAATGTGGATGCCCTGACCGGCAAAGTAGTTTCGATCGAAAAGGAAAAGCCCGAGGATGAAGCCAAAGAAGCGGCGAAAGAGGCTAAGGAAAAGAAAGACAGCGACTGATTTCTCGCCGCTACGAAACAAACTTCGGCTCGTGCACGGGACCGAGGCCGTGCTTGCGCAATAGCTCGATGAATTTCGCCAGGCCGCGCTTTTCATCCGAGCCCAGGTGATAGTGGATGTGCCAGCCGAAGTAATCCTTCCGAAAATCCTCGGTGTACTCGATGCGGTTGCGGATGATCGAATCCAGCGTATCGAGGCCAAACTGCCGGGCTTCGGTTAATTGCCGGCGCAGGCGGAAATTTTCGAGGCCGCGCCGCAAGGCCCAGACCGCGTAGACGAACGGCAGTGAAGTCAGTTCATACCAGGCCGCGCCCAAATCAAAAATGTCGTGCTCGTGTGGGCTAAAGACGAAATTGAGCGCCGGGTCGCCGATCAACAGCGCGTACTCCGGCAGTGATTTGAATTCGTAGCTCGCCAGCGGCTTGAATTCCGGTTTCAGGCCGCGCTCAGCCAGCAGCACGCGCAAAAGATTCACGCTCGTCAATGAGGCCGTGTCGCAAAAAATTTCCCGCGCCTGCTCGATCGGTTTGCGGTGGGCCAGGAGCACACTTTTGACTTCGCCGAGTGACGCAATGGCGGTGCCATCCAGAATATCGTAGCGGTCATGGAACAGGACTTCCGTGACGCTGACGAGGGCGGCGTCCAGTTCGTCCCGCTGCAACATTTTGGCGAGTTCGGAGGGCGTGGCCAAAACGATTTCGTCCTCGATCCCGCGCGTGAGCGGCACGGCGTTGAGATAACGGACCGAGCCCACGCGAAACGGTGCGAGGGACTGTTCGAGATCGCTTTCGCGTTGGCGATTCGAGGCGCGCTGTTCGTGTTCCAGGCGGCGCGAGAGTTCTTCCGCCGTTTCGCGCGGCGCCATGCGGAGTTTGGGAGTTTCTTCAGAGGACATGGAAAATTTAATGCGAAAAACCTATGCTCTCACTCCGATGACAGAGGGCAGGGGCTTCAGGCAAACGCACCTCACTGCGCCCCCTGTTGTTTTGGCGAAAGCGTCGGCTCTGTGTGATGAGCAGGCGCGTTGGTGGTTTTATTTTCCTTCTTGAAAGCCGAGCGCAGCAGCCAATGGTGTTTCAAGCCCTGCACCAGGTCGTCGGTATCAACGACCGCTTTGGAAACATTGCTCAGGATATTCGTATTCACCTGCACCTGCGCGTTCAGGTTGCTGGTCAGATCGGCGAGGTGCAGCAGCGAGAGATTCAGGTTCGCGAGATTCGTGTTGAGGTTCGCCACCGCCGCGTTCGCATTACCCATGGTCGAATCGAGCTTTTGATTTACATTCGTGGGCAGCAGCCAGTCACCGAGCGCGCCGGGGCGGTTCAGTTGGCTGGTCAATAGCGTGAGATTGCTGACCGCCGGCTGCGCGCCAATCGCCACGGTGTTGAGATTTGAGGTCAAGATCGTCGCGCTCGAAAGCGTGCTGGCGAGTTGATTGGTCAAATTCATGATGCCCGGCAACCCGGCCTCGACTTCATCCACGACTTTCTGCAGGCGCTCAGTCAGCGCCGGCGATTCGTCGGGAGCAATCCAATAAACATCGGTGAGATTTGTGTAAAACGCGGCTGGATCCGCCTGCGCCATCTTCAGGAGTTCGTCCTTCACCAGCCAGTTGAATTTGTAATGATCGGTTTTTGCGAGGTCCGGATTGGCGGCGGTCACTTTGGCCAAAACCTCTTTCCGCGCGGCGCGGGCCATCTTCCACCGCAACATCGCTTGCGGCGCTTTGTTCGTGTTGTCCTCAATCGTGGGAATGCCCGCCACGCCCTTGGTGATTTGCAATAATCGATGGCCCAACAGGTCCGACGAAATGCTCACCCGCGAATCATCCCAGATATAACCGTAGTGCGGCTTGAGCACGGTAAATTTAATGGTCACGCCGAAATAAGCGTCGGGTTCGTTGGGCGTGATGTCCGTGATTTCCCCCGCCGGGAAACCCATCAAGGTCACCGGGTCGCCGACTTTGAGCCCGGAAGCGTCATTGAGAGAAGTTTGATATTTGAATTTCGGCGTGAACCAGCCTTTGCGCTCCGCGGTTTTGTAAATGTAAAATCCAAAGCCGAACACCAGCAGGGCCGTCGCCAGCATGACAAACCACCCCACCGCCCGTTCCATGCGGCTCAGGCGGGTGCGGAGTTGCGGGGTCAGGTCTTGTAAAGCCATCTTATTTTGGATTCACGATTTACGATTTACGAGCGAAGGGGCGCGCAACGCCTTCAGCGGAGTCACAACCTCGTGGCCGAACAAATATCCATCCGAGGACTGCGAGCCTGTCGCCCGCCCCAGGACTGGTTCGCCCGCTCGTAAATCGTCAATCGCAAATCGTAAATTCATCGGGGTTAATCGTGTTGCAAGGAAGACGTGGCCAGTTCGCGCACCAGCGCGTCGCTCGCGGCTTCGACCTGTTTCCAATCACCGAGCACCATGAAATGTTTGTCCTTCAAAATGGCGAATTGCCGCGCGGTTCTGCGCCACAGGCGCAAATCATTCGTGGTGACCACCAGGGTTGTCGGCCGGCCATTTGTCCATTCGTGGCCGCGCGATAATTGCTCCAACAGGGTGAGCCACCACGCGCGATGACGCAAATCCAATCCCGCCAGGGGATTATCCAGCAGCAGCACATCCGGCCGCAGCATGAGCGCGCGCGCCAGCCCCACGCGCCGCTGCCAGTTGCGCGCCATCGCGCCCGGCGTGCTGTCCGCCCACGGCGCGAGTTCGGTCAGTTCGAGCAATTTTTGCGTCTCCGCCGCCGCTTCGGCCTTGCTCAAATTGTGATGATATCGCAGCGGCAAAGAAACATTCTCAAAAACGGTGAGATGATTGAAAAGCTGGCCGTTTTCAAAAACGAAACCCAGCCGCAACCGGTCCTTCAACCGATGGTCCTCAAAAATCGGCATTTCCTCCCCCAGAAAGCAATACGTGCCGCTCACCGGCGCCATCAACCCCGCGGTCAGCATCAGGAAATCGCTTTTGCCCGCGCCTTGCAGCCCGCCGATGGCCCAGAAATCCCCCGGCGCCACCGACCAATTCACCTCTTCAACCACGACGGCGTTCAGGTCTCGCATCGAGCCCGCGGACACGCCGCGCATCTCGATGGCGCAATGGGTGGGAGTTTCGGCGGTGGTGTTCATTACGTCGCGATGTAGATGACGATGAACAACGCGTCAATTAACACACAGGCGATGACGCTTTGCGCCACGGCGCGGACCGTGGCGTAGGAGACTTCTTCGAGCCGCAACGGCTGCGCCAGTCCGTGATAACAGGTGACGATGGAAATAATGAAACCGAACAAAATGGTTTTAATGGCAAGCAGCGCAAAGTCGAGCCCGGTCAGGGAATTGGCGAGCTGGCTGAAATAATCACCGGGCCGCAGCGGCATGTTTTGCAGGAAGGCCCATAGGTAACCGCTGGCCAGCGCGGCAATGATGAGATAAACGGTCAGTGAAAAAATCCCCACCGCCATGCCGATGACGCGCGGCACGACAAGGTAATGCACCGGATCGATGCCCAGCGCTTCCAGCGCCTCCACTTCGCCCATGGCGCGGGCGGTGCCGAGTTCGACGACGTTGGCCGTGCCGATGCGCGCGAGCACGAGCAGCGCCGAGATCAGCGGGCCGAGTTCGCGAACGACGACGCTGACCATCACGATGCCCAGATATTGAGTGGCGCCGAACCGCGTGGCCCACGACACAGTTTGGCCGATCACCAGCAACCCCAGCGCCGCCGCCAGGAATAAAAACATCGGCAGCAATTGAAGGCCGGAACGCGAAATTTCGTGGAAAATGAGCGGTTGAATCACACGCCGCGCCGCGCCGAATTTTTTAATCATCACACCCAGCGTGATGAGCGCGAAAGCGCCCAGGCCCTGAATGGTCAGCAGAAAGCGAAAGAGTTTTCGGCCGACAAAATTCGAAAAAAATGGCGGCGTCGGCATGCGCAGGACGAAGCGCACCTGCGGCGAATCGAACGTGCTGGCGTTTCCCTTCTGCATGGCAGCAACGTAGTTTTCCACGGCAGCGAGGTCAAAGAGGATTTTATGAACCCGGATGAGTCCTCCAATTTTTAGCGATTACTGGTTATCTGCGAAAATCCGCGTCCTCTGCGGATAAAATTTCCTTCCGTCACTTTGGGATTGCGGGAGCAGATAGATGCACTTAGAGTGCGGATAACGCACCGCGCGTTAAATCCTATGTATTTCGGAGTCGATTATTATCCCGAACAATGGGTCTTTCCTTACGGCGGCACCGCCGAAAATCCCGAAGCGCAATGGGAGCAAGACGCTGAACTGATGGTCAAAGCCGGCGTCAATGTGGTCCGCATGGGCGATTTTACCTGGGGCATTTGCGAACCGGAAGACGGCAAATTCAATTTCGACTGGCTCAAACGCGCCATGGATGTAATGGGTCGCGCCGGTATTAAAACCGTCCTGGCCACGCCCACCGCCGCGCCTCCGTTGTGGCTGTCCAAGAAGCATCCGGAAATTCTGCCCGTCGGCCAAAACGGCCAGGTGCTGCACGAAGGCACGCGCCGCGCCGTGTGTTTTAACAACGACGTGTTTTGGAACCACGCCAAGCGTGTGGTCGAAGCCATGGGCAAGGCGCTGGGAAGACACGCGCAGCTCGTCGCCTGGCAGATTGACAGCGGCATCGGCGGGCATCAAACGGAATGGTCTTTCAATCGCGACACGCAGCTCGAATGGCAGAACTGGCTGAAACTGAAATACGAAACCGTCGGCCAGCTCAACGACAAACTAGGCTTGCGTCATTTTGGGCAAGTCGTCACCGCGTTCGACCAGGTGCCGATGCCAATGCGCGCGCCCACGGCGCATAATCCGGCGTTGTTGCTCGATTGGGCGCGGTTCAGCAGCGATACCATCCTGGCCTTCGTCACCATGCAGGCGGAAGTCCTGCGCGAACTGACCCCGAACATTCCGCTCACCACCAACCTGCGCGCCTTGCAGCGCCGCTTCGATCATTTCGATGTCGCCAGGGTGCTCGACTTTGTCTCGGTCGAGAGCAACGCGGCCGTCAAGACCAAAGCCTCTGAGCTCGCGTGCGACATCGACATCCTGCGCTCGCTGAAGAAGGAAGATGTTCGCACGCCGGATGGCGATCACGGGTTTTGGGTCATCGAACAAAAAGCGGGGCAGGTCCACTGGCAGGACGTCAACTCGCTCGTGCGGCCGGGCGTGGTCCGGCTTTTCACGTATCAACTCATTTCGCGCGGCGCCTCTGGAGTGTTGTATTATCAATGGCGCCAGCCGCGCATCGGTAACGAGAAGTTTTCTGGCGCAGTCATGTCCCACCACGTGCGCCAGGACAGCCGCACCTTCCGCGAGGTCAGCCAGATTGGCGAGGAGCTCAAGCTGCTCGCTCCGGCCCTCAAAGGCACGCGCGTGATGGCCGAGGCTTGCATTCTTTACAGCCACGACAACGACTGGGCCTTGCAGCAACCGATGCAGCCGAACAAGGCATTTAACCTGCGCCATCATATCCAGCTTTTCTACAACGCGCTGCATGACCGGAATATTTCGGTGGATTTCGCGCGGCCCAGCGAGGATCTGTCGCAATACAAATTGGTCTTTGCGCCCTCGCTGCACCTGCTGTCCGGCGGCGAAGTGGACATGCTGAAGCTGTACGTGCAAAACGGCGGCACGCTTGTGGCCACGTTCAACACCGGCCTCGTGGATGAAAATAATATCGCGCCGGACACGGGCTACCCGCGCGACCTGACGGATTTATTCGGCCTGGAAGTCACGGAATTCGACCCGCTGCCGCCCGGCGAGGAAAATCATCTCACGTTCAAAGGCGCGTTCCCCACGAGCCATTTGCATCCCGCGCGGCTTTGGTGCGACCTCATCGAGCCGAAGGAGTGCCAGGTGCTGGCAACCTACGCGAAGGATTTTTACGCGGGCCGGCCGGCCATGACGATGAACACCTACGGGCTCGGCAAGGCCATCTATCTCGGCACCCAAAGCCACGATCATTTCTATTACGACCTCGTCGGCTGGCTGCGGCAGATGTGCAACCTGCATCCGTTGCTCAAAGTGCCGGACACCGTGCAGGTGAGCATGAGGGAAAAGGACGGGACAAAAATCTTTTTCCTGTTGAACCACCAGAACTCGCCGGTGCGCATCCAGTTTTACAAGCCGATGCACGATTTCCTCACCGGCAATACCTTCTCGGGAAATTACGACCTTCCGCCGCACGGTGTGCTGGTGCTCGATGAGCATCCCGAGTTCGTGAAAACGGCTGACGAGGAGTGACCCGTTCGTCGAGTGATTGGTTAAATGAGTTAAATCAGTTGGATATGGCGCATCGCAGTCACTTCTTTAACCAATCACTGATTTAACCGATTACCGGCCTGCCTCATGCCCTTCCCGCCCAAACGCATTCCCCCGCTGGGGCCGCCCAAACGCTCAGCGCGCCAACGCGTGCTGGCCGCCTGGCGTGGGACTGACCTTCGCCCCCAGGAAATCGCGCGGGCAAATCGCGCGAAATCCGCCGGCTCCGTGATGCCGGGAATCCTGAAAGATTTGCGCATCGACAGCCGGCAGGCCGAGGTGGAAATCGTGAAGGTCTGGAACAGCCTGATTGATCCCACCATCGTCGCCCACGCGCAACCCGTCGGCCTGCGAAAAGGGACGTTGTTCGTGACCGTGGACAGCAGCGTGTGGTTGGCCGAAATCGTGCGCTATCGGCGCAAGGAAATTCTCGACCGCCTGCAACACAGCTTCGGACGGGATGTGATCGTGAGAATTTCGTTTCGCATTGGATAACGAAGGAAGAGGGTGTCTCGGGAAAAGTCCTTCCCAGAATTGCATTTTGTTTAGCCGGGTTGCGCGCTAGTTTGGCGCGGATGCCAGCCACCCAACTCAGCCAATTGATACCGGTGCTGCAAACTGCCATCGGGCCGGTGATTTTGATTTCCGGCGTCGGGTTGATCCTGCTTTCACTCACCAACCGTTTTGGCCGGGCGGTTGACCGCACGCGCCAGCTCCTGCGCGAAATGCGCGCCGCCTCGGGAGCCGAACGCCAGCGGCTGGGCGGGCAGGTGGAGAATCTTTATCGCCGCGCCCGATTGATCCAACGCGCCATTATTTTCAGCGCCATCAGCCTGCTGTTTGCGGCGATATTGATTATCACCCTTTTTTTCACCGCGCTGATGAAAATTGAATCGGCCGTGGCCATCGGCGTGCTTTTCATCTGCTGCATGGTTTCACTGGTGATATCGCTTATCGCGTTCATTTTGGATATTTACCTGTCCACCCGGGCATTGAAGTTGGAATTGGGCGACGAAGCGGGCGGAACGGCGAGTTGAATCTGGCGCTTTTGGCTTGCTCCGCGGTCAAAGCATGCGTAATTAAACGTGGTCAACTGTGGAGTGCCCACGTGGCGGAATTGGCAGACGCGCTAGATTCAGGTTCTAGTGAGTAACATCGTACAGGTTCAAGTCCTGTCGTGGGCACCAAATTGAACTTCCCAGATTCCTCGCTTCGCGTGAGGGATGGATTGGAAATCTCATCCTCGACCGATACCCAACAACCACCGCGGGTGGTGTTACTTGAGTTCCTTCAATCGGATTCGCCGGTATTCCATTTGACCACGGTCTCCTTCGAGACCGATGGGTCCGGTGGGCGGAACCGGCAGGGCATTGGTGAGGACTTCGCCATTGCAGGTACAGTAAGCGACATTGTTGGTGACCGTGATGTCGATTTCGTTCCACTCCTGCGGCTTGTATTTTTTGAGGTCTTTGTAAGGTCCGGCGACGAGGTAATCCCGGCATTGCAACTGCGGCTCGCGAATGAAGATGCCGCTGTCGGCATTTGTGCTGGCGCGAAACTCCAGCTTGAGATTGAAGTTATTCGGGAACTCCTGCGTGGTCCACAACTGTTGGACGAGTCGCGGAACACGAGGGTGCACCGTGAGAATGCCCTCGCCAGCTGAGTAACGGCCGTCATCGCTCACGGTTTTGCCGTCAAAATTATTCGTCTTGTATCCCCAGCCCGTAAGGTCTTTGCCGTTGAACAGACTGACGTAGCCGGGTTCCAGTTTGAAATCATCTCCGGCCAAGGCGAAAGGTGCCGAAAGGATCACCAGCAGACCCGTCAATGAAAGAAAGGATGTGGATTTCATGGGTGTGTGATTGTTATTCGATTTCGTGACTTAGTTCAACTTTCTCTTGAAGCAATCCTTCTCCCAGAAAAATTGTCGAGCGAAGTTTTCGCAAAAGGCACTGAAATGGCACCATTGCCGAATCGTTGAGAGAGTGCTGAGGTATTCGACGATTTCTTGCAGCCCTTCAAGTCCTCTCGTGGCCACCCATCTCGAAGTTTTCAAACTCTCTGGATTTTCTGCGGCTGCGACAGCATTGCGCTACGCGAATTAATCCTCTAACTAATAAGCTCGTTGGCAACAAACAGATAACGAGGAAACAACCAAACCCAAAACCGCATGAAAAACCTATTGATCACCACCTTGCTGTTGGTGGCTTGCACCTGTCATTCCGCGATCTTCGTGTTCACCCAATCTTATACCAGGACGATAAATGGAGCGGCCACTACCACCGTCCAAAAATTGACCGGCTTCCTGGTGTTCGACAATGCGGGGCACCTGGTCCAGATAGATGCGAACGCCAAGACGAAAACATTCCAGGCGGTGGATTTTTCCAGTTCCAATTGGAAAACCTACACGCCGTTTGGTGCAAAGAATTTGCAGTTCGTAGTGGCGATACCCATAACCGGTGTTGATTTGGGAACTGTCTTTGCGACCGGAACCGACTTTTTGGAGGTGGTCAACGGAACCGCCTACGATTCGGCCAAGAGCATGACTTTAACCGGAACGGGCACGTGGACGGTGGGTTTGGACTCGTATGAGGTTCTGTACAAGGGAAGCCTTGTTTTTGACACCAGGGATACTGCGACCGTGAATCAAAGCGACTTCGCCACAGCCGTGGCCACGTTGAAGACGGCGCTGACGGCCAAAGGATATTCTGAGTCTGGAGCCCTGTGAACGACCGCCTTCGGATTATTCACGATCGCTTTTGATAAAGCATTCGTCCGACGTTTTTATAAATCCGCCCAATCGGACACGTCTGTCAGCTTCAAGGATTTCTCGAAATCGCGCCAGTTGCCTTCGCTGTCCAGATATCCCAGGCAACGGTAATCTTTGCACTGGACCATCACCGGTATTCCCACCTCCGGCAGCGCGGGAATCCGCCGCTTGTGTTGGTTCGAGGAAAAGAGCCAGTGGATGAGGCGCACCAGTCGCGCCAGGTCGTCCTTGCCGACAAAATCGGAAGCGCCGAGCAGCAAGGCGTCCGCCTTGGATTTCGGCGAGACGGCGCCGGAAACAAAAACGAACGGGACTGCCGGGCACCGTTGACGTGTAATCGTCAAGGCCAGCAAGGTATCAAAACCCGGCAGTTTCGAATCCGAGAGGATAAGGTCGCAAGGTTCCCCCTTTAGCGCCGCCTCGAAGGCATCCCGGGTGCAGACACGCGTGATTGCACAGGGGAGACCACGCTCGTGCAATTCGTTTTCAATGAGTTCCGCATCAAACGGGTCATCTTCCAAATGGAGCACCCGCAGACTTTTCTGCGTCAGACTAGCTTCGTTCATAATATTCCCTTTCAGACTCGTAATCCCATGTAAACCGTTCCCCTACCAATCGTCTGTGCCCGTTTTCAGGACAACGCTTGTCCTGAAACGGACCAATTTACCGTTTAGCTAGGTTCTGTTTAAAGTGCAGCATAAACTAATCCAATCCCTCTCGAGGATCCCGGCCTGCAGCGCCGATGTCGAAGAATATACTCACTAAATGGGCACTATTCACTAAAAAATTTCGATGGGAGCCAATACGCTGGCAACTTTCCATGGTCTTTCAATTCGACCATATGGTTGGGTCCAAAAGAGTATTTGTCTTTCAACTGAAGGTAGGTGGATTCGGAGATTTGGATGGCCCCGCCTTTGCCGGTGGATTCCAGGCGGCAGGCGGTGTTGACGGTCTCGCCCCAGACGTCGTAAGCAAACGTCTTTCGTCCAATCACGCCGGCGACCAGCGGCCCCGTGTGGATGCCAATGCGAATCCGGAATGAAGTGTTGTAGTGCGCGTTGAACCGCGCGAGTTGTTCCTGAAAGGCAAGCGCCAGGTCCGCGACGGCTTCCGCGTGGTCGGAGTGGTGCGAATGTATGCCGCCGGCCGCCATGTAGGCGTCCCCGATGATTTTAATTTTCTCCAGGCCTCGCTTTTCCGTGAGGACGTCAAAGGCGGAAAAAATTTCGTTTAACAAGCTGACCACCTGCACGGGGTCCACGCTCGAAGTCAAAGTGGTGAAACCGACCAGATCCGCAATCAAGAGGGTCGCATCCGCGTGTTGCTCGGCGATGTTCAACTCGCCTTTTTTCATGCGCTCAGCGATGGCTTTCGGAAGCATGTTGCGGAGCAGGCGTTCGGATTTTTCCCGTTCCACCTGCAACAGGTCGTGAAGGCGTTTGGTGTAAACCGCGTTGTTCACCCGCAGGATCACGTCCTGGACATCCACTGGCTTGGTCAAAAAGTCGTTAGCGCCGGCCTCGATACCCATCAGCCGTTCCTTTCGATCGGAGAGCGCCGTCATCACGAGGATGGGAACATGCGCGGACTTCCAATATTTCTTGAGGCGCCGGCAGACTTCGAAGCCGTCCATTTTGGGCATCATCAAATCGAGCAGGATGACATCGGGGACTTCTTCTTCGACCTTTTGCAAAGCGCCGATGCCATTTTCGACCTCGATGACCCGGTAGCCGTGCGCTTCGAGCGGGTCCCGCATCAAGGTTCGATTTTGTTCTTCGTCATCGACGACCAGCACGAGGCCGCGACTGGCCGAGGTGTCTGGTTCAGAATGCAATTCGGAGGAGGACGGTCCCGGTACAACTTGAGTTCCCATAAATTCGGCTATTTGTTGGCGTGTTCGGCAATAAAATTCTTGATCGTCGTTACGAAACCGCGGGTATCGATGGGTTTGGTGAGATAAGCGTCAAAACCGGCATCCAACGCCGTCCCTTCATCGCCTTTCATGGCGTGGGCGGTGAGGCCGATCACCTTCAGTTGGCGCGTGGCGGGATCGGATTTCAGAGTTTTCGTGGCGCATAAGCCGTCCATTCCCGGCAGGCTGATGTCCATGAGGACGAGGTCAGGCAAGAGTTCGCGCGCGAGATGGATGCCGTCCTCCGCGGTGCAGGTGGAGCGGATTTGAAAACCCGCCGCTTCCAGAAGGTCCCTGGCCAATTCCACGTTCAGCGGATTATCTTCGATGATCAGTATGGTGGGATTACTCATAGGCTCGCTTCCATTTCCATCGGCCCATCGGCCAGAGTTTCCAGGCGATCGAGTTCCGCAAAAAGCGCCTGCTGCTCACACTTGAAAGTAATCGCATGCACATGCTCGGCGAGACTGTGACGCTGTTCCTCGTCCAGCACCGTGCCGGTATGGATCAATATGGGAATGTTTTTCGTCGTCGAACCCGACCGCAATTCCTCGATGAGCTGTTTCCCGCCGACTTTCGGCATCGCCAGGTCGAGAATGATGATGTCAGGACGATGTTTGCGCGCGGATTCCAGACCGCCCGCTCCGTCGGCCTGCCGCAACACCTGGAAGCCCCGGTTCACGAGCGTCAATCCAAGCAATTCCAGCAAGGCCGGCTCATCATCAACGATCAAAACAGTTTTAAGTTCCTTGCCGCTGCTCCGTTTGGAACCGCGGATGGCGTCGATGAGCCGGGTGGAAGGCTCCTCGGTGGATTTTCCATCGAATAACCGAAACTCCGGCATCTCCTGGTCGTTCAGCGAGAAAATGACGAGTGGAATGCGGCCCGGCATCATCGCGCGGCATTCGCGCAGGTCCTCGGCTTCGGAATCGGGCGCAGTTTCAGTGTAGGCCACGACGGCATAAGGCTCGCCCGCTTTCAAGGCTGCCATCAGCGCATTCCGATCCGGAACAATCGAAACTTCGTAGCCGGCGCTGTTCAAGTATTCACCCACCATTGGTTGCCGGCTTAAGGTTTCATTGGCAAGAACCAGGATGTCCGGACGCAGGACGTCGTCCTTCGCCTCGGGTTTGGTGCGCGCCGGGGCCGGATGATTCTCGGCTTTGACCATAGGAACAACAAAAGTGAAAACACTGCCGCGGCCTTCGATGCCTTCGCTCTCCACGGCAATTTGGCCGCCGTGCATCTCCACCAATCGCTTGGTCAGCGCGAGGCCCAAACCGGTGCCCTGCTGCTGGCGCCCATAGGAGGAGTCCACCTGTTCGAACTCGCGGAAGACGCGCGCATGGTCCTGGGGTTTGATGCCGATGCCGGTGTCCGCCACGGAAACGCGGAGGCTCTCGCCGGGCGTGGTGAGGGCCACGGTGATGGTCACCTGCCCGCCGTCGGGCGTGAATTTGACCGCATTGCTGAGCAAATTATAGAGGATTTGTTTGAACTTGGCCTCATCCGCGTACAAAGGCGGAAGCTCCGGCGGGACATCGAATTCCAGGTTGATGCCTTTTTTGTTCGCCAGCGTTTTGACCACCACGTGCGCGTCCTGCAGCACCTTGCCCACGTTGAAATTGGAGCGCAGCAATTCGGCGCGGCCGGATTCCACCTTGGCCAAATCGAGAATATCGTTGATCAGCTGAAGCAGGTGGCGGCCACTGTTGAGAATGTTGCTGCTGTACTTGAACTGCCGCTGGTTCAACTCGCCGAATATCTTGTCGGTCAAAACCTCGGAAAAGCCGATGATGGCATTGAGCGGCGTGCGCAACTCGTGGCTCATGTTGGCGAGGAACTGGCTCTTGGCGAAATTCGCCGCCTCCGCTGCGTCCTTCGCGCTTTGCAATGCGGCCTCGTACTGCCGACGATGGCTGATGTCGAGGAAAACGCCGTCCGCGCACATTTGTCCGCCGCGCATGCGCGTGTTGAGCGCGCGATCGTGCAGCCAGATCCATTCGCCATCCTTGCGACGCACGCGATATTCGACGTCGAAATTTTCGTTCCTGGCAAACAAAGCATGATAGGCCTGCGTGACCAGTTCCGCGTCCTCGGGATGGATGCGATCCACCCAGGGTTTGCCGCCTTCGGCCAGCAATTCGCCGGCGCTGTAGCCGAGGACCTTTTCCACGTTGCCGCCGATGTAGGTGACTTCGCGGTCGAGCTTCGCCGTCCAAACCACGTCTGGAATATTGTCGATCAGCGAGCGGTATTTTTCCTCGCTGGCGCGCAACGCCTCCTCGGACTGTTTGCGTTGCGTGATGTCCTGGATGACGGCCTGGAACTCGAACGTGTCTCCATTTTCTGAAAACAGCCGGCGAATCCGGTATTGATGCCACACGATGACTTTGTCCGGTGAGCGCAGCCGGTGATCGAACGACACGACCGGTTCTTCTTTGGGGAGCGAGTTGACGTAGCTCAGAGGAATGGCGGCATCTTCTTCGGAAAGAGTTTTGAAAAAGTTTTTTCCCAGCAATTCGCTGGCGGGCATGCCGTGAAAACGGCAGAACGATTCGTTGACGAATACCAGGGTGCCATCCGGTTGGAAGCGGCAGATCATATCTGTCTGGTCTTCCACCACGGCGCGAAAGCGTTTCTCGCTGTCCGAGACCGCCAGTTCCGCCTGCCGGCGCTCGGCGGCGCCGGCCGCGAGCAGGAGATTGGTGACCGCGATGATGCCGATGTAGCTCCCAATCAGCATGAGGCTGTCCCTCTCGGTATGAGTGACAAACGGTCCGGTTCCCCGGAGTAACGAATTAACCGCCATGATCGATACGAGCAATGTCCCGGCCGTGGCGCCGCGGGGACCGAATCGCAAGGCGCTCCAGACCAAAAATGGGAACGGCAGGTAGGCCAACGGATAATTCTGGATTCCCTGCACGAACCAGGAGTTAAACGACAGCATCGTTCCGCCGACCAGTCCCAGCCCGCAAACGACGGCTTCCAGAATCAGACGTCGATTCCATTTTCGGGCGGACGGCGACGACCACGTAATGAGGAGCGGCGCGACGACCAGGGCCGCGAGGGCGTTTGGCACCCACCAGCTGATGGTGTCGGCTCCCAAATCATCCCAGGACGCCTGCCCGGCATAAATAAGTCCCACCACGTTGAAGGCGGCATTGACCGTGGTTCCCAGAAAGCACGCCAGCGCTATATAGCTGGTTACGTCCCGCGTCCGCTCCATGGAATTGTTAAATCCGCTGATTTGGCGGAGAAGAAAAGTGCAAATAATCGCCCCCATGGTATTGCCGATGGCGGTTCCCAGTGTAAAGAAACCAAGCGGGGTACCGTTAATGCACGCAAATAGGACAGCGCCCAATGCCACACCGGGCCAAAAGCGATAACCAAACAGCAGAATAGCCGCCAGGGCGATTCCGGCGGGCGGCCAGACCAGGACCGTGCTGCCGGAGAGAAACGTCCCTTGTTTGCCGAGCAGTCCGCCGAGAAAGTACAGGCCTATCAGCATCACCATTCGGGTGAATGTTGATAATTCTTTCTTAGGCCAGATTTTTTCCATGTAGCCCATACCGGCAGACATTGCTTTTAAACAATTCAACAGCGGTAAGACTGCAATTTATGTGCCATAAAGCCTTCGAAGGAAGGCTCTATTTTGACTTGGAATCGAAGCAATGTTTGCGAAGAGAACCTAAAGAAAAGCGGCGGGCTGGTGGAAAAGGGAGGCCGGCGGCTCTACTTGTCACTCTTGGGACTGTTAGGACCGTTTTCTTTGGACCGGGGAGGCCGGGAAATTTCCGGCGCCTTGCTCGCCCGCAGCCAAAAGTCATTGATGAGCCGGCTAAGGCTGGCGAAATCCTCAAAATCGAGCGGCTTCACCAGGAATGAATTGGCTCCGAGCCGGTAAGCTTCATTGACGTCGCGAATTTCATCGGACGACGTGAGCACCAGGATGCGGAGGGCGGAGAGGCTGGGTTGTTGCCGGACCCATTGCAGGACTTCAAAACCGTTCACGCGCGGCATTTTCAAGTCCAGCAGAAAGAGATCGGGCAGCGGATATTCTTCACGATTGGCATATTTGCCATCTCCCTTGAGATAAGAAATCGCCTCCTGCCCGTTCCAGACGACATGCAGTGGATTAGGAATGCTGGCGCGAGAAAACGCGTGCCGAATCAAAAGGACATAATCCTCTTCATCTTCGGCGAGCAAAATAACGGCATGTTCAGGCATACTCGGGCACCCATCAAGTTGACGCATTCATATGCGCCCTGACATGGGGTGATGACCTTATACCAGGATTTAAAGAATTCGCCAACCTGGAAATTTGGCGCGCGGTCCATTGCCGGAGAAGCCGCCTCAGGAATTTTGATCGCTCTCGTCTTGCCGACGTTTGGTTGGCTTCGGGTCTTCTTTCGGCGGTCGAAGGGCCTCGGGAGCACGGCTGGCTTTGAACCAAAAATCTGCAATCAATCGGCTTAAGTGCGTGAAATCGCGGAAATCAAGCGGCTTCACTAAAAAGGAGTTCGCTCCCAATTGATAAGCTTCGTCGATGTCCCGCCTGTGCTCCGATGACGTGAGCACCAGGATTCGCAGGCTGGCCAGGCTGGGCTGTTGCCGGACCCATTTCAGAACCTCCATCCCGTTGACGCGGGGCATTTTCAAATCCAACAGGACGATGTCCGGCAGCGGAAATTCCTCGCGGTTAGAGTATTTGCCTTCTCCTTTGAGATAGGCGATGGCCTCTTCTCCGTTCCACACGACGTGGATTGGGTTCGGAATATGCGCCCGGGCAAAAACCTGCTTGATGAGAACAACGTAATCCTCATCGTCTTCCGCTACCAGGATTACGGGGCACGTGGACATATGGTCACGCGGGCGACTCTAGGGGGGCGCAAGCGGGTGTATAATGGGGTGTTTACCTTATACGAAGCCCTTCATCTTTCACTAGGCCGCACGCCAATCGCATTCCCCTGAAAGCGCTCGCCGGCCCGGCTTTCAACTCAAAATGGCTCCCGGGAAATCCCGCATACCTAATTGTTTCCCGCCGGAATACAGTTTCTCGAAGCCGCCGTTTGTCCATCGGCGGGCCCGATACAAGGTCGCAAACATGAAATCCGGCGCGGCGCCCCCTTGTCCGCCCACCAGTTCCGCACCGCGTCGCACATTGTCCATCAGCCATGCGGGCATGCGCAAATGGTAGGGATTGCGCCGCACTTCCTCGACGTGGAATGACAACGCCGCGAGCAGGTCGGCCACGTCTTCCGCGCTCGACTCCACCATCAGGTTGGGCGTGGGCATCTGGCCCCAGAATTCCGTTTCAATCACGACGGTTTGAAAGGAGGCCGGCAGGCTCTTCAGCGCATCCACGACTAAAAAGTGCGTTCCGATATGTGCGCTGTTCCAGTCCAGTTCGTGCGGAACGAAAATCGCGCGCGGTTGGTGTTTCGCCAGCGAGGTGGCGATGACCTTTACGGCGGCGGCCCAATGTTCCGGCTCGCTCGACCGCGTTTTGGCATTTATTTTTTCCAGGCCGTTCGGTCCCGTTTGTTCCAGTTCAAAACCGATCCAATTGCAGGCATTTTTCAATTCCTGCAAACGCCCCGCCTGCCGCTCCTTGTTGCTGCCCTGCGTCACGGCCACGTTGATGACGCGCATTTTTGCCTCGCGCATCAAGCGCAATGCCAGCCCGCCGATGATGCATTCGTCATCGGGGTGGGGCGAAAAAATGAGCGCGCGGGGAGCATCGGCCGCGGGCTTTGAGATGGACTCTGGAGCGATTTGGCCGAGCGGAAGAGATTTTCCTCCCGCCACCAGGCGGGCAAACGATGAGACGAAGTCGCGATAAGGATTCATGGCATTGGGCGGCGAATCTTTTTGCCGAAATTCTCCGCAGAACGATTTCGACGCAACCCCTAATTCAGGGGATAACTTACTCGGAAGCCGATGATAGGCGGCCCGCCCTCAAATGACAGCAGGAAACGGCGGCCGCGGCAGGGTTCACGCATTTATTTCGCCGGAAATTCGGCGCGTTGCAAATAGTTCAATTCGTCCAAGTCTGATGGCACTATCTTCCGGGCGGCGGAGCGCCGATTTTTAATCGGCTTTGCCTGGACGCGACCTGCGGGTTGGCGTCATCCAAAAGGGAGCGAACTTATTTATTCCGCAACCTGGTAGGAGCCGACGTGAAGAGGCTCTATCGTTTCCCGCCAAAAATTGTGGGTCTACTTCCGTGAGTCTACTTCCTTTTGAAAAAATTGCCGATGCCTTTGGCCGCATTGTTTATCGTGCTGTTGGCATTGGTGCCCAGTCCTTTGGTAAGATTGCCGGCCATGTTGCCGAGGTTGCCGGCCTCGCTCGCCACTGTCGCGACGGCCTGCTTTTCAATGGCGGAAATGACCTGCTTCGTCAATTCCGGCGCCGTGATTCCGTCCGGACCGGTGCCCAGGTTGGACAAGTGAATCGTGGGCAAGGGGAGCGTCATCGTTTTACCTCCCAGATCCGTGATATTCGCGTCCAGCTTCGCGCCGGTGATAGTGAAGTCATCCACCTCCAATTTTTTGCTGGCCTTCTTTTCCTCCTTGGGCGTGGCGCCGGCGACGTTTGTTCCGCCGGGACCGCTGGTGTTTTCGTTCAGGTTCGCCAGGATTTTGCTCAGGTTATTTCCTTTGAGACCGCCTTCAAAAGTGACTTCCGGCGCTTCGAGATTGATGGACGTGATAATGAGTTTATCGGAAAGCAGGGAGCCGGGCTTCAATACGAGCGAGACCGTGCCGATGCTGATCGCGTGCGGCGTCTTGTAACCATCCGGGTTGCCGACCACCAGGCCCTTGATTTTCCCGGAACCGGAGAGGAGGGAGATGCTGACCGCGTCGAGCTTGACGTCCACCTTGGTCATCTTCGGTCCCAGAGTTTCGATGCCGCTTTTCACCGCGCCGTCGAGGAAGAAATGCACGCCGAGAGCGATGATTATAATCAACACCACCACACCGATGACAATACGAAGCAGAATTTTTTTCATAAGGCAACCGGGCTGAATTGGACAACTGTTGGTTCGGAGGCAATCTCGCCGAGGGGCCGCCGCGCGTCAATTGCCAAGAAGTTCCCGCACCGCCTTCACCAGGGCCGCGGGCGCATAAGGCTTGGCAAGGAACCGGTCCGGTTTCGCGTCCGTATCAGCGAAAATCGATTCATCCACCGTCCCGCTTACGAGCAGGACCTTTTGTTGGGGATTCCGTCTTCGGCATGCGCGGATCAGGTCCAATCCATCCATTTCGTGCATCGCGAAATCCGTGATGACCAGTTCCGGGGACTTGCTCGACTCGGCAAAGGCCTGCAAAGCCTTTTCGGGATTGGTGAAGGTTTGCATCTCGCAGTTCAAACCGCCCAGGATATGCCGGGCCAGTTCCAGCAGGATGGGCTCGTCGTCCACGATGAGAATACGTGGACGCAAACGTTCGTTTTCTTTTTTTGATTGGGTATCTCCCATATTCGCCGCTTCTACACGCCGAATTTAATATCTGGATAATTGTCTTGCAAGAACCTTTGCGAAATCGATGAAATTCAAATTACCGTTGCGTGGCTGAAAATCGGGGCTTAATCTCCAACTGCAAACGCCACCTCGTCGCAAGGACTGTCGTTATGAAGAAGCCAAAGAAAGTCACCACCGCGAAGCCGCTTTTACGTCGGGCTGTGACGGTATCAGCCAAACCGCGCGCCAAGGCCGTCAAAACCGAACCGGCGGAAACGCCCGTGGAGGCTCCGGCAAAGAAAGTTCGTAAGGTCGCCGCGAAGGTGGTGGAAAAAACAGCGCCGCCCCCGGAAGCGGCTCCCGTCGTCGCACCTAAAGCGGCGGAAATAAAATCCAAAGCCAAAACCAGAACCCCGATCAAACCGTTGAGCGCAATGAAGCCTGTTCCCAAGCCGGAGGCACTACCCCTAGCAGAGCCGGTGACGGAGAGCAAGCCAACGCCGGAACTCAAACCGAAAAGAAAAACGAAACCCGCAACCGCATTTGCACCGGTTGTGGAGAAAAAGCCGGTCGTTGCATCGAAGCCGCCAACTTCAATCAAAGCCGCTATTGGCCCAAAGCCCGCGCCTGCCGCCGAACCTGTGGTTCCGCAAAAGCCGGTCATCGAGACCAAGCCTCCAGCCAAAGCGGCAAGTCCCGTTCAAAAGCCGGTTTCTCCCGCGCCTGCTTCCGCGGCGAAGCCCGCCGCGCGGCCCGCGCGTATTCCTCCCATTTTGCTCGAAGGCGACAAACCGGGACCCTCCCGCATCAGCGGCCCGGGCCAGCGTTACGCGCTGGGTCCGACCGCTCCCGTGGAAAAACTCCCCACGGAAGGCGAGCTGCCGGAATCCTACGGCTCGGGCGCGATTCTGCTCACCGCGCGCGATCCACACTGGCTTTATACCCATTGGGACTTGTCTGCCAACCAGCAACGTCGTTACAACGCTTTCTCGCGAGACGGGCATCTCGCGGTGCGCATCTATATCGAGGCCGCGCGCGGCAAACCCGTTGTGGAAGTCCAGTTGCATCCGGAATCGCGCCACTGGTTTATTCACGTGGAGCGTGCTAACACGCGCTACGTCGCCGAGTTGGGATATTACTCAGCTGCGGAAAAATGGACGGTGATTGTCACTTCCGCCGCCACGCTCACGCCGCCGGATGCGGTGTCCACCGACACCTCGGCCGAGTTCAGCACCATTCCGTTCGAGGTGCCAATGGAGAAATTGCTGTCGCTCGTCAAGGAAGCCGTGCAGGAGAATCCTCCGCTGGCGCAGGCCTTGCAGGAATTGCGCGCGGAAGGACACGACGACCTGCCACAATTCACCGCCCCGCCGCCGGCCGCCGCGCCGTCGCACTCGTCCGCTCCAGGCACCGCCGCTCGCGCAACCCGGCGTGCCGCGTGGGAACCCTCCACCTGGACGCCCGCCCAGGAGCGCGCGCTGGCCGAGGTGATCAGCATGGACCACGTGCGACGCGTCTGGATGGGTTCGCTGGAAATCACGGAATTGATTCGCCGCCAGTTGGTGCAGAAATCCGCTTCCATGCCGGCGGCGGAACTTGGCGCGCTGGCACCGGGCGCACCCACTTCGCCGTCGGGAGCAATCACCGGCATTTCAAGCCCCACCGGCAAACGCGAGCAGGCGAAAGGTTTTTGGTTCAACGTCAATGCGGAACTGATTGTTTACGGCGCGACCGAACCCCACGCGACGGTTTCCATCGGCGGGCGGAAAATAAAATTGCGCCCGGATGGTTCGTTCAGCTATCGCTTCGCCTTGCCGGACGGAAATTACGAGATGCCGGCAATTGCCGTTTCCGCGGACCAAACGGACGGCCGCGCAGCGGAACTGAAATTCAGCCGCCACACAGAATATCGCGGCGAGGTCGGCGCGCATCCGCAGGACCCGACTTTGCGGCAACCACGGCTGGAGAATTTTTAATAAATGAATCAGGACGAGGAACATCTTCGGCTTTTGTCGATCTTCTATTATGTCTGCGCGGGATTTGCGGCGTTATTTGCGTGCCTTCCCATAATTCATTTGATCATGGGCATCGTCTTGCTCTTTCATCCCGAAAGCTTCGGCCCTGCAAATGGGGCTCCGCCGGCTTTCTTCGGTATATTTTTCATCGTGTTCGCTTTGTTGACGATCCTGGCGGGCTGGGCGTTTGCCGGATTGCTCGTGTACGCGGGCCGATGCCTTGGGCAACGCAAGCATTATACCTTTTGCCTCGTGGTCGCGGCGATCGCCTGCCTCTTCATGCCGTTCGGGACGATTCTCGGCATCTTCACCATCATTGTCCTGGTCCGCCCAACCGTTAAGCCGCTTTTCAAAACCGCCATTCCGCCCGCGTATGCCCAATGAAACGCGCCGTCCGCACCCTGATTCAATTCATCGCTGCCGGACTCGCGATTTTTGGCGCGCTGGAAATCGGGCTGGAAATTGCGCACCATCAAGTCCAGGTGCATAATCACGTCGATCCCATCAAGAATGACATCTGGCGCTATGTCATCGGCGCGGCGCTGCTTTTGCTGGGCTTGATTTTGTTTGCCGGCAGCGAATCGCTGGCCGAACAATTGACCGACGATATCGACGACACCGAGGAATGACGCCCGCGCTTTTCTGAACGACATGCAAGGACATCTCTCGCTCATTCTCCACGCGCATCTGCCGTTCGTCCGGCATCCGGAGCACGAAAATTTTTTGGAGGAAAACTGGCTTTTCGAGGCCATCACGGAAACGTACGTGCCGCTCCTGCAAATGATGGAAGGCTGGCAGCGGGATGGCATGGACACCCGGCTCACGCTCACTCTGACGCCCACGCTGTGCGCGATGCTGCTCGATCCGCTCTTGCAGGGCCGTTACGTGCGGCATCTGGATACGCTCATCGATCTCGCGGAAAAGGAACTCCACCGCACGCATTGGGACCAGCCGTTGAACCAGCTCGCGCAACTTTATTTTCGCCGGCTCGGTGAAATCCGCGGCACTTACTTCGTTCACAAAAAAAATCTCGTCGCCGCGTTCGCGTCCTTTCAGGAAGCGGGCCGGCTGGAAATCATCACCAGCGCCGCCACCCACGCGTTGCTGCCCTTGCTGGCCAATCATCCGCCCAGCCTGCGCGCGCAGGTTCTCGTCGCCCGCGACCATTATCGCAGTTGTTTTGGCCGCGACCCGCGCGGTATCTGGCTGCCGGAATGCGCCTATGTGGACGGCGTCGAAACAGTCCTGCAGGAGGCGAACATCCGCTGGTTCATCACGGACACGCACGGGTTGCTGCACGCGAACCCGCGCCCGCGTTACGGCGTCTTCGCCCCGATTTTTACCCCCAACGGCATTGCCGCTTTTGGCCGCGACCTGGATTCCGCCAAACAGGTCTGGAGCAAGCACGAGGGCTATCCCGGCGCTGCGAACTACCGCGATTTTTACCGCGACATCGGTTTCGACCTCGATCTGGATTACCTGCGGCCCTACCTGCCCGCGCCGGACAAACGCGGCTTTACCGGCATCAAGTATTTTCGCATCACTGGCAACTCACCGGAGAAGCAGGTGTACAATCGCGGGGCCGCGCTGCAAACCGCCGCCGCTCACGCGCAGCATTTTCTGGAGGCGCGCATCGCGCAAATCGAGCGCCTCGCCGGCATCATGGACCGCCCGCCGCTGATGCTCTCGCCCTACGACGCCGAGTTGTTCGGGCATTGGTGGTATGAGGGGCCCGAGTTCCTGGATTATTTCGTCCGCAAAGCGTACTACGACCAGAACGTTTTCTCGTTCCTGACGCCGGAGGATTACTTGAAGGAATTTCCGTCGAACCAGATCGCCCGGCCCGGCGCATCGAGCTGGGGCGAGGAAGGCTATTGGCGCGTGTGGCTGAACGAAACCAACGAATGGATTTATCCGCACTTGCAAGTCGCGCAGGAGCGGATGACAAAACTCGGGCGGGATTTTCCAAAACCAAACCGGTTGCAGGAGCGCGCGCTAAAACAAGCCGCGCGCGAACTCCTCCTGGCCCAATCCAGCGACTGGCCGTTTATCCTGCGCACCGGCACCAGCCCCGACTACGCGCGCAAACGCGTGAAAGACCACTTGTTTCGTTTCATCGCGCTGCACGACCAACTCACCAGCAGGAATGTCGACGAGGCGTGGCTGAAGCAGATCGAAGCGCGCGATAATCTTTTCCCCGACGTGAATTACCGTTACTGGAAGTGAACACTTGGGAGCGCCGCGTCTCGCCGGCGAGTTCGAGGCCTATGGCGCCGATGCCGCCTGCAATTGCGCGCTGAACGTGTTCGTCCCGCTCCTCACCCACAATACCGTTCCCGTCGCGGTCGGATTTTCCGCCTTTGGAAAATTGAGCCAGCCGATGACTACTTCATTGCCCTTGCTCAAAGAAAGATAGAACGGACAATCGCCATTTTTCGCCAGCAGGCTTGCGGTCCGGAATTTTGTTCCGTCATCGAGGCTGCCGCTCACGCTGGCCGCGCCCGAGGTCGAAATTCTTCCCGCGCCCACGCCGGCTTCCACGGTGGTATTGTCGGCCCGTTCCAAAACAAAATTGCGCATGCCGGCTTGCGCGGCGGGATTGAGTTTCGAGTTGAAGACATTTCGGTCCCCGCTCACGGAGGAGACCCATGCTCCGTCCGTCAACGAACCGCTCACCCGGTCCGTGCTGTTGGAAAGGTCCACGTGCAGTGTCAGCCTCAACGGGCTGGAAAGTTTTCCGCGGCTGACCGCCACCGCCGCGTTACCACTTAAATCAAATTGCCCATGAAAAGAGAAGCGTCCGCCGCCCACCATCAGCTTGCCGCTGAACACGCCCGAAGCGCCGATCGTCAAGCCGAAGTAGCCGGAATTTTCCGGCGTCACGACGTCGCTATTCGCGGCGAGGCCGGCGTAATTTCCCTTCACCGCCGGGAACGGATTCGGCACAAAATTGGCCGTCAACACCAGGTTCGATTGCATCACGAACGACGTCGACGGCGAGGACAAAGCGCCGCCGCTCCAACTGGCAAATATCTGGCCCGCTCCCGCTTTCGCCCGCAACGTGTACCTTTTGCCCACTTGAAGTTGCGCCCCGTTCAAGTTCGGCAAAACCGTGCCCAGTCCGCTCGTTTGCACGACCAGCATCGCGGTGGAAGGAGGCGCAGGAGCCACCGGCGGTGTCGTTACCGGACTTGTCACGGTGAAACTGACGCTCGCCGAAGTGGCCGTAAGCCCGCCGTCATCCGTGGCGGTTGCCGTGACGACATATTCCCCCGCCAGAGAGGGTGTCCAATTGAAACTGAGCGGCGACGTTGAGCCACTGGCCAGTTGCACGCCATTAACCGTGAACGTGATGTTGGTAATCGTCCCTCCCGCGTTGCCCGCCGCGCCAACGGCTAGAAATGAAATGTTTGTGCCGAGCACGAATTGCGCATTGGCTCCCGGCGATGACAGGACAACTGAAGGCGCTCCCGATGGCGCGCGTGAAACCGCTCCCGGCGCGGCGCTCGCGGCGCTGACCGCACGCAAGGCGTTCACGCGGCCGAAACCGAAGGACGTGTCATAGCCCGGCGCGCCGATGTCGTCGGCGGATTGCTCCAGCAGCGAAACAACCTGGTCGTTGGACAGCGTGGGATTGGCTGAGATGACCAGCGCCGCCACGGCCGAGACCACCGGCGTCGCGAAGGAAGTGCCGCGCCAGGGGCCATACGGATTATTCAAATCAGATTGAGTGGTCCAGATGGTTTCCCCGGGCGCGGAAATTTTGACGTCACTGCCGAAGCTGGAAAAATACGACAACGAATCATCGGGCGCGGTCGAAGAGACGCTGAGCACGTGATTGCACGCGGCCGGGTATTGCGGCGTGCTGTCCGCGTTGTTCCCCGCGGCGGCCACGACCACCACGTTATTGCTCCAGGCGTAATCGATGGCTTCCTGCAATGTCTCGGACGGCGAGCTGCCCGCGATGCTGAGATTGATGACCCGCGCGCCGTTGTCGACCGCGTATTTGATGCCCGCCGCAATCGTCGAGTAAGGCGCAAATCCACTGGCATCCATCACCTTCACCGGAAGCACGCTGCAATCGTAAGCGACGCCCGCCACGCCCTGGCCGTTGTTGCCGTTCGCCGCGATCACGCCCGTCACTGCCGTGCCGTGGCCAAAATCATCAGTGATGGCCTCCGTGGCATTGACGAAATCGTAACCCGGCAAAATCCGTCCGGTGAGATCGGGCTGGTTGAGGTTTACGCCCGAATCCAAAACCGCCACCACGACATCACTGCGTCCCACCGTTCCGTCCCACGCCTGGAAGGCCTGGATTTTCGAAAGGTGCCATTCATTCGCCACGTAGGAATCGTTGGGCACAAACGCCGCCTGCGCCAGGTAATCGCGCTCCGCAAATTCGATGGCTGGATCGTTTTTCAACGCGGTCAGAACCGCGTCCGCGTTTTCTTCCGCGACCGTGACGACGCGAACATTCAAGCGGTGCAACGTCCGGCGGGAGATCGCTCCGTGTGCGCCGAGCTTCGCTGAGAGGGCCGATTCCGAAACACCGGCGCGCGGCTTCACGAGAATTTGTCCGGGAACAAAACGCAAATGTTCCCGGGCGTGGGCGATGGAAATGGCAAAGGCGAAAAAAAGGAGCGCGACCCGGAATAATGTCCGGCTCGCTGCCTGGGATAATCTGTGCGTTGTTGGTTCCACAAAGCGCATTTCGCTCTTTGGCTTTAGCTGCCTGAATGCCACGGAGGGAGCGCCTGGGGTTTTTTACGGACCGCTTTGTTATCGAAATGAAAAGAGGACGAAACGCCTGTGTTTACAGGCTAAATAAGCACGGCAAAAAAGGATGAGTGAGAGTCCTTTTCTACCGCCGTCCTTGAAGTGTACAAACGGAAAAATGGGCGTCTGAATGTGGGACAGTCGTTCTGGCAGGAGAGGCGTCGGGCCTGCTCTGATTTTTCGAAAAATGGAGACAGGCGGGATGCCTGTGTTATGGCAGCATCCGGAGAAATTCCGCTTCGTCGATGACTTTGATACCGAGGGCGGCGGCCTTGTCGAGTTTCGATCCAGCCTCTTCGCCTGCGACCACAAAATCCGTTTTCTTGCTGACGCTGCCGCTGACTTTTCCTCCCGCCGCTTCAACCTTTGCCGCGGCCTCCTCGCGCTTCAGATTCGGCAGCGTGCCGGTGAGCACAAAAATTTTCCCGGCGAACGGACCGGCCTGGGCCCGCGGCTGATAAAGCGCAGAATTAAAATTCAATCCCGCCTTGCGAAGGCGATTGACCAGCTCCCGGTTTCGCGAATCGGCGAACCATTGCGTGAGGCTTCCCGCGATCACGTCGCCGATGTCTTCCGCTTCCATCAACTGTTCCACGTTCGCGGCGAAAATGTTGTCGAGCGTGGGAAAATGTTTGCACAGTGACTTGGACGCCCCGGTGCCCACGTGCAAAATGCCCAACCCGTAAAGCACTCGCCAGGCATCGCGCAATTTGCTCGCCGCGATGCCGTCGAGAAAATTTTGCGCGGATTTTTTGCCCATGCGTTCGAGATTGGCCACCTCATCGAGCTTGAGCGAATACAGTTCCGCCACGTCGCGCACCAATCCGCTTTTGACCAATTGATAAGCCAGCACTTCACCGCCGCCTTCGATGTCCATCGCGCCGCGCGCGCACCAGTGCTCGATGTGTCCGCGCACCTGCGCCGGGCAATCGGCATTCGGGCACCGCCAGACCGAGCCTTCATCCTCGCCGGCCAGCATTTCCTTCTGCAATTTCGAGCCGCACTCGGGGCAAATTTTCGGATATTGAAACGGGACTTCCTTCCCGAGGCGCTTGGTCAGGACGACATCGACGACCTTGGGAATGACCTCGCCGGCTTTTTCAATTGTGACTGTATCGCCGATGCGCACGTCCTTTTTGCGGATGTAATCCTCGTTGTGCAATGTCGCGCGGCTGATAGTGCTGCCCGCGAGAAAAACCGGCTCGAGTTCAGCCGTCGGCGTAATCGCGCCGGTGCGTCCCACGGTGATCATGATTCCGCGGACCTTCGTCTCGGCTTGCTCGGCGGCGTATTTATAGGCGATCGCCCAGCGCGGCGCTTTGGCCGTAAACCCCGCGCGCTCGCGTTGCGCATAGGAATTCAGCTTGATGACCGCGCCGTCGGTTTCGTACGGAAATTTTTTTCGCAGCTTGTCCAGGTCGTCGATGGCCGCGACAAGCTCATCAGCGGATTTGCAATGGCGCGTCCACTCCGGCGTTTTGAACCCCAGCGATTTCAACCATGCCAGCATTTCTTCATGCGTTTGCGGCTGCCGAACCGCGCCTTCCACGCTTCCCAAACCATAAACGACAATGTCCAGCGGCCGCTTGGCCACCAACCGCGCGTCGAGTTGCTTGAGCGAACCGGCGGCGGCGTTGCGCGGATTCGCGAAGGTCTCCTCGCCCGCGGCTTTGCGCTCGGCATTTAATTTTTCAAAACCGGTCTTGGTCAGGAAAACTTCGCCGCGCACTTCCAACAACGTAGGACCGGCATCCTGCCGGTCTCCATTATCCTTTTTTCCCTTTGTATCAGAGTCCGACGAAACACTTGTTTTACTATGCAGCCGCTGCGGAATGCTCCGGATGGTCCGCAGATTCGGAGTGATGTCATCTCCAGTCGAGCCGTCGCCGCGCGTGGCGCCCACCGCAAACGAACCTTTTTCATAGCGCAAACTGATCGCCACCCCGTCCACCTTCGGCTCGACCACCCAATCCAGGGTTTCATCGGGTAGAATCCGTTGCACGCGCGCCACGAAATTGCGCAATTCCTCTTGCGAATAGGTGTTATCCAAACTCAGCATCGGCACCAGGTGCGGGACCGGTTTGAATTCCTTCAACGGCGTGCCGCCGACGCGTTGGCTGGGCGAATCCGGCGTGACGAGTTCCGGAAACTCTTTTTCCAAATCGAGCAGCTCATGATAGAGCCGGTCGTAGTCCCGGTCGCTGATGGCCGGTTGCGCCAGCACGTAATAAGCGTGGTCGTGCCGGCGAATTTCATCGGCAAGTTCGGCGTGGCGCGCTTTGGCCGCGTTGGCAGTCATCGAGAAAACTATTAACGCAAAGGCGCAAGGACGCAAAGACGCAAAACGAAGGTTTATCGTTTTCAATTGCGCCTTCGTGCCTTTGCGCCTTTGCGTTAAACGACTTCAAACGCACTCGACAAGCGCCGAAACGCGTTTCACATTAACCCTTATGGCTGCTGTCAATTCCACCATGCTGCCGCTCGGCACCGCGGCGCCTGATTTTCAATTGCCGGACGTGAGCGGAAAAACGATGTCGCTCGCCGATTTCAGGGGCAAGCCGCTGCTCGTCATGTTCATTTGCAACCATTGCCCCTATGTAAAACCTATCCGCGCCGGGTTGGCCCAATTGGGGCGCGATTATCTCCCGCGCGGCGCGGCGATCGCGGCCATCAGTTCGAACGACGCGGAGAATTATCCGCAGGATGGCCCGGACAAAATGAAAGAGGAAGCCAGAGCCGCCGGTTACAATTTCCCTTATCTCTACGACGCCACGCAGTCTGTTGCCAAAGCATATCGCGCCGCCTGCACCCCCGATTTTTATCTGTTCGATAAGGACCATCGCCTGGTTTATCGCGGGCAGTTCGATGACAGCCGCCCTGGCAACGGATTGCCCGTAACGGGAAAGGATTTGCGCGCAGCCCTGGATGCCCTGCTGGAGGGAAAACCGGTTGCCACTGCTCAAAAACCGAGCATCGGTTGTAACATCAAATGGAAAGCCGGCAACGAACCGGATTATTTCTAAAAGGAAGAAGGGGAAAGGCAGAATGAAGAAATGTTTCGGTTTTCTGGATTTTTCTTCTTCATTCTGCCTTCTTCCTTCTCCATTCTCCGGGTATGAATCAGTGGATCAGTGATTATCTCAAGGCGCAAAAAGCCGCGCTGGAGTCCATTCCCGTCGAGGGAACGGCGCGATTGATCGAATTGTTGCGCGCCGGCCTCAAGGAGGACCGCCAGATTTTTGTTTTCGGCAACGGCGGCAGCGCCTCAAACTCCTCGCATTTTGTGACCGACCTCGGCAAAGGCGCTTCCGATAAAGTCGGCAAACGTTTTCGCGTCGTCGCGCTCAATGATAACGTGAGTTGGATGACCGCGCTCGCCAACGATTATTCCTACGAGGATGTTTTCTTCGGGCAACTCCAAAATTACGGCCAGCCGGGTGATATCGCGCTCGGCATTAGCGTGAGCGGCAACTCGCCGAACTGCGTGAAAGCGCTCGAATGGTCGCGGAAGCAAGGCCTCAAGACCATAGCGCTGGTCGGCGCCAAACGCGGGCGCATGGCCGAAATCGCGGAGAATGTCATCGTGATCAACGACACGCATTACGGCCGCGTGGAAGACGCGCAAATGGCCATCTGCCACATGCTCTGCTACGCCTTCATCGAGAATCCGCAATGGGGTAAGTGAAGCCGGAGATCCGGCCTTTGCCACAGAGGCACAGAGATCGCAGAGACAATAATAAAGCGGGCGCCGTTGTTGTTAGCGGAACGGAACCAGTCTGCTTCGGCCGACCGTCTTTCCTCTCTTGGTCCTCTGTGCCTCTGTGGCATATCATTAGAGTCCCTCTTCACCAAGAACACCGCTTTACACTTTCCGGCACGCGGCCTAAACTCGGTTTATGTCCGACTTTGATCCCGCAGATTTTGTCGATGACGATTTCCAGGCGCGCAAAGCCCAGGCTGCGTCCGGCGTTTCTTCGCGTGCGCCGAGCCGCGAGGAAGTCGATACCCGCGTATCTGACACGCAGCAAAAACTTCTCGAATTGAAGCGCGCCCAGGAGGAACTGGAACGCGAACGCTCCGCCCTCGAGGAAACCCGCCGGCGCCAGATGGAATTCCAGACCGGCCGCCACGAGATGATTCACAATCTCACGCGCGGACTCGGCCTGCTCGAGGAGGCCGAATTCACGGCGCGCCGCGACGCCGAACAAATGGCGAAAACCATCGCCGATTTCCGCGACGTTCTTTCGAAAATTGAAGTTGTCCGCGAAGAAACGTGGACCACGGAAAATTTCAACGTGGAATTGACCCGCGCGCTCACCGCCATCGAAAACGGGCGTATGGAATGGAATACCGCCCGGTTGAAATTTCCCGTATTGACCGGCGAGAAAGCCGCGAATCCCACGGCGGGAGAAGCGCCCACGCAGGAGGCGATTCCGATCAGCAACCGCAGTTTTGGCGAATTATGCAAACTCGGCCTGGCCCTGACCTGGCCGCTGGCGTTGATTGCCCTCGCGGCGCTGGGGGTGTTCGTTGCGATTTTGCTGTCGCGCCGTTGAACAGTCCGTTTGCATGGCATGGTTCAAAAAAAAACCAGACCCCATTTCAGACCGCGCCCGCGCGCTGAATGAGGAGATAGCCGCGCTCGAATCGCAGATCAAAAGCCTCGATTCGAAACTTCAGCAAGCTCCCCCACCCGCCAAATTGCGTTCTACCGCGATGCCGCACGGCGAAACGATCCAACGCTCGCCGGAATCAGAATCGCCCGCTCCGAAACCCGAAGCTCGAAACCCGAAGCTCGAAACCCCGAAACCGCACGAGCCCATCTTCGAGGAGGTGGACCAGAATCGCCTGAAGTCGCGCACGGAAGCCGCGACGCCGGAACACTACAACGAACTGGGCGTGCGCAAATACGACTTGCCCGCGCTATTGCGCCGCATCCGCAATCATTTTCGCGGTCCCTCGACGAATAATCCGAAGCTTGTTCACTACCTCGCGGCCGGGGGCGTCCAGGGCTTGCGTCCGTTGCGCTACGAGAAACGCGTGGCGCGCAACCGCTTTATTTTCTTCGTCATCATTTTATTTTCCGTGTTGCTGGGTCTCATCTTGGTGTTTGTCAAACATCATTGACTTTGTGGCAGCCGACGTGAGGCTCCGCTAGAAAATGCTCCGCGCTGATCAGCACACATGAAGGAGCGAGTTTGATGGCGACTTTTGCCCTTCGCGGGAGTTTAATATGCATAAGAGTATGCAAACTCTATTGCGCATTCTGTTCTTGGTTTTCTTTTCGTTCACTGCCACAGCCTGCATCTGGGACGCGCAATCGCTCTGGCGCGAAAAATTGCGAAACCACGATCTGGCTCAAACCATTCTTCACAACGAAGCAATTCCTGAAAACACCAATGACCTTCGCGCCACCATCAAAAGCCTCGAAGCCGATCGCCACGAAAATGACTCCATGTGGTGGAATAACCTCGCCGGCGCCTACATCCGATTAGGCCAGTCGGGGACGGCGGTTAAACTTCTGGAACCGGTCGCGGGAAAATTTCGGGATGATTACGGCATCCATGCAAACCTTGGCACGGCTTATCATTTGCTGGGCCGCTATCAGGATGCGGAACGTGAAATCGCCCGCGATTTGGAAATCAATCCGAACGCCCACTTCGGCCTCGAGAAATATCATCTCGCGCTGCTGCAATACCTGGTTCGCGATACGAAATACCGGGCCCGCCATGTTTACGTGGATGAATGCACGGCGGGATTCCTGGCTGACAGCAGCGGACCCATTTTGTTCTCTCAAGCTGAGGAGTTGGACCAGGTATTGGCGGTCGAATACACGAATGACGTGGCCGCCGCAGAAGCGGAGCACAGGCTGGGAATAGTGGCCGCGATAGATACTCCGCCCGTCTATCGCGCGAAGTGGAATCTCTTGACGGATAAGAATTTTGAAGCGGGGGTCATTTACATGGCGCAGATGAATCCCGAGGAGCCGGCGTGCTGGACAATGCTCGGGCTCGCGGCATGGAATAAACACAACTACCACCTGGCGGCAACCGCGTTCGAAAAGGCTATTGACCTGAAATCACCGCAGTCAGACCTTTTGCAAAAGCGTGTAGACGGATTGCATGAGTATATTAACAAATCACATCTCACCGATCCGACGATAATTTTGATCATCTTTTGTTTGGCTCCCGTAGTCATCCTCTACTACATCTATTCAAAAATTCGTGATCGGTATAAATTGAAAATGCGTCGGCTGGCGTAAGACTTCCGCGTAGTCGTCATTTCATTTAAGAGTGACTTTTCCTCATTTTCGACGCAGATTTTAGCTTGGGCATGAAAAAAATTTCTCCAGTTTCCCGCAGTGGGCGCTTTGCCAACGGGCCGTCGGCAGATGTGGCGCGATTCACGGAATCCATCTCTTTCGATTGGCGGCTCTGGAAGCACGACATCCTGGGCTCTATGGTCCACGCGACCATGCTCCAAAAAATCGGCGTGCTCACCCGCGCGGAATTGAAGGCGATTTTGAAGGGCTTCGACGGCATCGCCCGGGACATCCAGTTGGGGCGGTTTCATTGGCGCGCGGAACTTGAAGACGTTCATATGAACATCGAGGCGGAGTTGACTCGGCGCGTCCCGGCGGGCGCGAAGCTTCACACCGGTCGCTCGCGCAACGACCAGGTGGCGCTCGATGTCCGGATGTGGCTGCGGGACGAAGTTTTCGAGCTGATGGCCGAATTGCGCGGTTTGCAAAAGGCGCTGGTGGAGCTTGGTGCGAAGAACGCGGATGTGCTGATCCCGGGTTACACGCACCTGCAACGCGCCCAGCCCGTTTATCTCGCGCATCATTTGCTCGCTTACGTCGAAATGATCGAGCGCGACTACACGCGGTTGGAGGATTGTTTTCTGCGAGTGAATGTCTGTCCGCTCGGCAGCGGCGCCATTGCCGGTTCCACTCTTCCGTTGAAACGCGAGATGGTCGCGAAACTTCTCGGCTTTGTGGATGGCAAAGGCAAGGCGAAGGTTTCGCAAAACTCCATGGATGCCGTGAGCGATCGCGATTTCGCGGTTGAGTTCTGCGCCATCGCCGCCCTGGTCGCCGTGCATCTCTCGCGCTTGGCGGAGGACGTCATCCTCTGGGCCAGCGCGGAATTTAATTTCATCAAAATTGCCGATGCCTACACCACCGGTTCGTCGCTGATGCCGCAAAAGAAAAATCCGGACATCGCCGAACTCGCTCGCGGCAAAAGCGCGCGGGTCATTGGAAACCTGGTGGCTCTATTGACGCTATTGAAAGGCCTGCCGATGACTTACAATCGCGATTTGCAAGAGGACAAGGAACGATTGTTCGACACGGTGGACACCGTCCGCGCGACCGTGCGCCTGACGGCCGCGATGCTGAAAAATACCAAAGCGAACCACGCCGCGTGCCAGGTCGCAGCGAGTGATCCGGCATTGCTCGCCACGGATTTGGCCGATTACCTCGTGCGGAAAGGCATGCCCTTTCGCGAAGCGCATCATGTCGTCGGCGCGGTCGTGGGGCTGGCTGAAAAATCAGGCAAGCCGTTGAATCAACTGAGCCTCGCGCAATTGCAATCCGTCCACCAACATTTCGGCCGTGATGCGACCGGCGTGTTTAACGTGAAAACCGCAATGGCGCGACGAAACATCACCGGTGCGCCGGGCACGAAAGAGGTCGCAAAGCAATTGGGGAAGTGGCAAAGGCTCTTAGGTTAATGTTTTTTCGGGACACCTTTCGCGGCGGATGGGATGTGGCGCTGCTTGAAATGAAGGGCAACTCGCGCTGAGTGGTGTGCAAAGCTTTGGCAATCAGGGCTCAAGGCGGCAGGGAAACTGCTTGTCGAGGGATACTCTGTTCGGGTTTTGAGCAATGTGGTAGGCTCGGAGGTCGAAGGTTTACTGATTTATGAAATTGTTTCGCTTGATGTTTCGCCGGGAAACGGCCGTGCCGATGCTGGCGCTTTCGTTCGCCTCCGCCGTCAGTGTAGCGCTGGTGATCGGGCGGATTGCGTGGATGCGGGATTCGCACTATGCATTTTTAATCTGGAACCTTTTTCTCGCCTGGCTCCCTATGATTTTTGCGCTACTGGCGCGCGAGCACCAAAAAGAGGACGCCAACCCGGGATGGCGATTTCTTGCTTTCGGCGGCGCCTGGCTGCTGTTCTTTCCGAATGCGCCTTATATCTTCACCGATATCGTCCATTTGAAACTTTTCTACAGCCACTTCTGGGTGGACCTCATGCTGATCCTGATAAATGCGCTCACCGGATTAATCGTTGGTTTCCTTTCGCTGTATCTTATGCAATCCGCCGTGAGGCGCATGGCGGGAAACCTGGCCAGTTGGATATTCATCGCCGCAGTGGCATTGCTGAGCGGCTTTGGCATGTTCCTCGGGCGTTTCCTGCGATTGAATAGTTGGGACGTGGTGGCACCGGGAAAAATGTTTCATCTCATTGGTGACTCCGGAAGGCTACTGTCTGCGTTTCCCGGCTCGATTGCTTTCTCGATCATGTTTGCGGCGTTTGTGTTTATTGCCTACCTCATGTTATACGCGCTCACGCATCTTTCCCCTCCGCAGATGAATTCGGTTCAGGCGGGAAAATAAGGCCGCCCAGCGTCTGGAACGTGGGACGAGCGAGGGTCGCGACCTGCTTGAATCACTGCGGCAACAAAACGCGAATTACCGTGCCTTCGCCGCGTTTGGAACGCAGCGTGAGCTTGCCGTGATGCGCCTCCACGATGCGATGAACGATCGCCAGTCCCAGGCCCGTGCCGGTGCGCTTGGTGGTGTTGAGAAGTGATGTGAACGCGCGCTGCTGTTGTTCCTCGGTCATCCCTTCGCCGGTATCCTTGAACTCAACAAGAATCAACGGCGTGCGAGTGTCTGCCTGGCTGACGTGAGTAGTCCGGGCACTAATGGTCAATGTGCCGCCTTCCGGCATCGCTTCCGCTGCGTTGAGAATCAAATTCAAAAACGCCTGCTCCAATTGCGTGGCGTCGCCGGTGATGGGCGGCAGGTTCGACTGCAGTTTTGTTTTCCAGGCCACATTTTGGTTCTTGAGCTTGTGGCGGACGAGCAGGCCCAGTTCGTCAAGCAATTGGTTCAAATTCACCGGCGCGAGTTTCGGCTCGGCCGTGCGCGCGAACGCGAGAATTTGCTCCACAATTTTGTTCAGGTGCTCGATTTTTTCGCTGATGATGCGGGCGTCTTTGGTGCGCGGGTCGCCGGCGGGAAATTTCAAATCCAGCGAGTGATACAGCATTTTCATCACGGTCAGCGGATTGCGGATTTCGTGCGCGACTTCGGCTGCGAGCAATCCCAGCGCGGAAAGTTTTTCGTTCTGCCGCAACTGCTCCTCCACGTCCACGATGCGCTCGTAAAGCCTCGCTTTCTCGATGGCAATGGCGGAAAGCTCCGCCAACGCGCTCAGGATGCGGATTTCTTCGTTGGAAAAATGATACGGCTGGCCAGTGTAAACGCTCAATGTGCCGATAACCTGGCCGGTGAACAGCAAAGGCACGCTCAACAGCGACACCAGTCCTTCGCGTCGCGCAACTTCCACATTTTGATAGCGGCTTGAGATCTGGACATTGGCGACCTGGAGCGGTTTCTTGCGCCGCGCCACCACCCCCAGCAGGCTTTCGCTGAGGCTGAGTCGCGGTTTGCTGATATACGCTTCGCCCGCGCCGTAGCTGGCGCGCAAGTCCAGCCATTCGCGCGAGTCATCCAGCATCATCAATGAACACATTTTTGCCCGCATCAACACGCACACTTCCGCCGTCACGACCTGCAACGCATCGTCCAGGTTCAGCGTGGAATTGATGGTGCGGCTGACATTGGCGAGCGATTCGAAGAGACGCGCCTTCAGCCGTAATTGCTCGTAGAGCCAGGTGTTATGAATCACGCGCGAAGCCTGCACCGCCAGCGCCTCCAGTAATTCCTGGTCGTCCGCGCTGAACGCACTCTCGACGTCCGAATCCACGTTCAACACACCCCGCACTTCGCCGTTTACTTCCAGCGGCACCGCGAGTTCGGAGCGAACACCCCGTTGCAGCATGATGTAACGCGCGTCGCGGGCCACATCGCCAATTCGCGCCGGCTGGCCCACGCGCGCGACCCAGCCGGTGATGCCCTCGCCGACGCGCAGTTTCAATTCCGCCGCGTTGGCGGGCAGTCCTTTGGAAGCCTGTATTTCGAGAAAGCTGGTGGTCGGATTGATCAGCACCACGGAGCCGGAGGTGGCGCGCATGACGCGCACGGCCTCATTGACGATTAATTGCAGGGCTTCCTGCGGCTCCAGCGTGGAGTGGATGACATTCCCCACGTGATAGAGCAGGTTTAACCGCTCGTAACGGCCCTTCAATTGCTCCAGCTCGGTTGATGATTGAGAGTCGATGGCGGAAGTAGATACCAGCGCCGCTCTCAACTCTCAACTCCTTAACTCAAGTAGGTGGGGACGGCGCGCTGCGCTGTCAGCGGCGCAACGTGGGACGTTTGCATGACCGTTCCATCCGCTGAACGCGGAGGGCGGCGCCGCAGCGTAGCATCTCTACCTCACCCTCGACATCATCAGCAACCCGCCGATGCCGAAGAACAAATTGGGAAACCACGCGCCCAGCCACGAAGGCATCCAGCCCGTTTCTCCAAAAGTGAGGCCCACCTGTTGCAATACGAAATAGGCAAAGAAAATGAAGATGCTCGCCGCCACGCCCACGAAAATATTCCGGCGTCCCGACCCGGCGGCAAAAGGTATGGCCACAAACACCACCACCAGGCAGGCGAACGGCCCGGCAAACCGGCCGTGCAATTTTGTATAAAGCCAGTTGCGCATCTTCCGATCGGGGTGCGGATTTAATCGCAAATAATTCACGATGTCCGCCAGTGGTATGTCTGCCCGACGGGTTTTAGTGGACGTGCCGCGGTAGGCGTTGACCTTGATTTCGCTCAAAACATCCCGCGGCCTTTCGGTGAATTGCGGCATCACCAGGGCGTTCGTTTTTAATATCCGAAAGTTGTTGAGAGTCTCCACCACCTCACCGGTGAACAACCACATGCGATTGGTCCAGACGGCCGCATCCGCCGTGAGCCTCAGATAGGACGTGCCGTTCGTGGGCCAATCCACCTGCGGTTTGAACATCTCGTGCGTTTGGATGTTGTAAACCGGCGCGTTCCACACCCGCCCAATCCCTCCAACGCTGAAATTGATGAACGTGAGCGGCTGAATCAAATACCGGTCGGTGTGCGATTGATGTTCTACGCGTTTTTTCAAAACTTCATCCGCCTTGTCCGCCGCGCCCGGCGCCAGGTATTCATTGAAAGCCAGCAAGGCGACACTCAAAAAAAATCCCGCGAGCACGTAGGGCAGGCACACCCGGCCCAGGCTGATGCCGGCTGCGCGCATGGCCGTCAGTTCGTTGTGGCGCGCATGATTGGTGACCGCATACAGCAATGCCAGCAACACAGAAACCGGCAGGGCGATGGGAATAAACTCCGGAATTTCGAAGATGTAATACTGAGCAATGTCCTTCCCGCGCAGGTGATATTGCTGCAACCGGTGCAGCTCAAAGCTCAAGTCGAACGCAATCCAGATCACCAAAAATGCGCCGACGAAGACCACGAGCCAAAAAAGGAACTCGCGTAATAAATAGCGATCGAGCAGACGCATCAATGGCAGCCTAAAAGCGCGGTTTGGCTGTCGCAAGCTTTAGCTGCGGCAGACCGAGTTGGCGGAGCGCCGATTTGTAATCGGCTTTGGTGTGGGCGGATTAATTGAGCGATGGGTGAAGCCGCTTGCAAGTCGGCGCTCCGCACCCAGGTTTACCGTGAGGCAACTCAAATTCGCGCTGCAAGAGTATGAGTGCCAGCTTTACGCCGGCACCGCGTGGCGGGTTGTGATCCAGTCATAACCCTTTGCTTCCAGTTCCAGTGCCAGACCTTTGTCGCCGGACTTCACGATGCGCCCGTCCACGAGGACGTGGACGAAATCGGGCACGATGTAGTTTAGCAGCCGTTGATAATGGGTAATGACCAGTTGGGCATTGTCCGCGCGCTTCAATTTATTCACGCCCTGGGACACAATTTTGAGCGCGTCGATGTCCAGTCCGGAATCGGTTTCGTCGAGAATGGACAGTTTGGGTTCGAGAATTGCCATCTGGAAAATTTCGGCGCGTTTCTTTTCGCCGCCCGAGAAGCCTTCATTGACCGAGCGCTTCAGCAAATCGTCCTTCAATTCGAGCAACTTCATTTTTTCTTTGACCAGTTGAAGAAATTCCATCGCATCGAGTTCCGGCTCGCCCTTGGCTTTGCGGATTTCATTGAGCGCGGCCTTGAGGAAATAAGTGCTGTTCACGCCCGGGATTTCGACCGGGTATTGAAAGGCGAGAAACAAACCCTCGCGCGCGCGCTCCTCAGGATCGAGGTCGAGCAGATCCTGGCCATTGTAAATGACCTCGCCGCCCGAGATGTCATAACCGTCCCGGCCCGCGAGCACCGCGGCGAGCGTGCTTTTGCCGCTGCCGTTCGGCCCCATGACCGCGTGGACTTCGCCGGGATTGATGGTGAGGCTGACGCCTTTGAGAATTTGTTTGCCCTCCACGCCCGCGTGAAGGTCTTTGATTTCAAGAATAGGTTTGCTCATTTTCTAAGTTCAGGTTCGCCGCGCGCACCGTGCCAGATGCGCAATACGTGGACGACTTTCGCTTTTTGTTCTACTTCGTAAAAAATTCGATAATTTCCGTAAACAATTTCCCGTATCATTCCATTAGAGCCGCGGGGATAAGCCGGGCCGATTAATGGAAAAGTTTCCAAAATTCTTACATGGCTCAAAATGCCCCGGCCTGTTTTTTCCGCCGCCGCGGAATTATCGCGAGAAATGTATTCGCAAATGTCCTTTAGATCAGCGATGGCAGACTCAGCCCAGATTACTTTGAAATCCATGCCTCAACCATTTTCTCGACTTCGGCATGAGTCTTCGTCCGACCGGCTTTTACGTCTTCCTTGCCCTTCCGAAGCGCGGCCATAATTTGTAATTCTTCCGCAATTTGCTCCATCGAAGCATCTTCGGGCAGATGGTTGATCGTTTCGATTGCGACTTGTTTGTCTTTCATGGTCTATCCCACGCTGCCTTCCAGGCTCACGCCCAGAAGTTTCTGCGCTTCCACGGCGAATTCCATCGGCAGTTCCTTGAACACTTCCTTGCAGAAGCCGTTCACGATCATGTTCACGGCGTCCTGGGTCGATAGCCCGCGCTGGTTACAGTAAAAAATCTGGTCCTCGCCGATTTTTGAAGTGGTTGCTTCATGTTCCACGGATGCCGACGTGTTCTTCACCTCGATATACGGGAACGTGTGCGCCCCGCAGCGGTCGCCGATGAGCATCGAGTCGCACTGGGAGAAGTTGCGCGCGTTGGCGGCGCTCTTCTGGATTTTCACCAGCCCGCGATAACTGTTTTGCCCGCGCCCGGCCGAAATACCTTTCGACACGATCGTGCTGCGCGTGTTTTTGCCGATGTGCACCATCTTGGTGCCGGTGTCGGCCTGCTGGAAATTGTTGACCACGGCCACGGAATAAAATTCGCCCACCGAATTGTCTCCCTGCAAAATGCAGCTCGGATATTTCCAGGTGATGGCCGAGCCGGTCTCGACCTGCGTCCAGGAAATTTTCGAATCCCGCCCTTTGCACAACCCGCGCTTGGTGACGAAATTATAAATGCCCCCGCGCCCCTGCGCATCTCCGGGATACCAGTTTTGCACGGTGGAATATTTGATTTGCGCCTGGTCGAGCGCAATCAGCTCCACGACCGCCGCGTGCAATTGGTTTTCATCGCGCATCGGCGCGGTGCAACCTTCGAGATAACTCACGTAGGAACTTTCGTCCGCGATGATGAGCGTGCGCTCGAACTGGCCGGACTTGGCGGCATTGATGCGAAAATAAGTCGAAAGTTCCATCGGGCAGCGCACGCCCTTGGGAATGTAACAGAATGAGCCGTCGGTGAAGACGGCGGAATTCAGCGCCGCATAATAATTGTCCGTGTACGGCACAACCAGGCCGAGATATTTCCGCACGAGATCGGGATGTTCCTGCACGGCTTCGCTCATCGAACAAAAAATAATGCCCTGCTTGGCGAGGGTTTCGCGATACGTGGTGCCGACCGACACGCTATCAAACACTGCATCCACCGCCACGCCGGCGAGCCGCCCGCGTTCGCGCAGGGGGATGCCGAGTTTCTCGTAGGTTTCCAGCAGCTTCGGATCGACTTCATCCAGGCTTTTGGGCCCGTCGGTTTTCTGCTTGGGCGCGGAGTAATAGGTGATGTCCTGAAAATTCACCGGCGGATATTTCACGAATTGCCACGTGGGCTCCGTCATGGTTTGCCAGTGACGGAACGCCTTCAGCCGCCATTCCAGCAGCCATTCCGGTTCCTTTTTCTTGCCGGAAATCAGGCGGATGATGTTCTCGTTCAAACCCGGCGGCGCGGACTCCGTCTCGACGTCCGTGACAAAGCCGTATTTGTATTCCTGCTGGACCAAACCCTCAATTGTCTCTGTTGCCGTGCTCATTTTCTTCGTTAAATCGAATCAAATCTGTTAAATCGTTAAACGGGTTAAATCAGTTGCATGGTTCCGTGGCGGCTGCCAATTCACTCATTTAACCAATCACTTTTTGCTTTTCCCGCAGCCGGGACAAAGGCCGTGAATGGCTATCTCGAACCGGGCTGCCTGGAAACCTTTCGGCAGGGGAATGACCGGCGGACCTTCGTCGGGCAATTCAATATCGAACACCTTTTCGCAAGTGTCGCAGTAAAAATGACTGTGCTCCCGCATGTTCGGGCAAAATCGTTTCGCACCCCGGTCCACCGTGACCTGCCGCGCGACTCCCGAGCGGACGAGCGCATCGAGGCAGTTATAAACCGTGGCCATGGAAATCTCCGGCATCCGGTGCTTGGCCCGGATGAATACCTCCTCGGCGGTCGGATGATCACGCTGCCCCAGCAGCACGCCATAAACGTGCTCGCGCTGCGGCGTGAAGCGAAAACCGCTGGTGGAGAGCCGTTTGCTCAAATGCTCATCCACTTTTTTATGCTCGACTCGGGACATTCCAGCGGCAAACTAAACGTCCTGCCCGCCTCTGTCAATAGTTAGAATAATTCTAAGTTAGTTCCGTTCCCCACCCGGCAGGCGAACTGGGAATGCGTTTATACAAATTTCCAACTCTTGGTGTCTGTCAGGTGAAATAACACACTCAACGAATTCGCCTATCTATGATAACCTCGCGCAACTTGCTGGTACCCGGCTTCCTCATCCTCGGCATTCTGTTTTCCGGCTGTTCCAAAAAAGAGTCGCACGTTTTTTCATCGCTCAAAAACCCGGCCACTGTCGCGCAGCTCAGGAAATTCGTGGCGGAAAAGAATTTGGAGGCAAACTCCGCCACCAACGAACCCGCGTCCGCGTTCGCGCCCTTCTTTGCGGCGGCGCAAAAGGGCGATTGGCTCACCGCCAGCAACGCCTTCGAAGACATGCGCAAACATGCCGCGCAATATCAAGGCTCCGTCGCGAAAACTGACGAGCGGCTGCATGGTCCGCGTTGGGCGGCCGTGCTGGAAATTTGGGGCGCGCTTTATTACTTCGGGCACGCCGACGAAAAGTATTCCGCCGCCTTCGGCAATGACATCATCCAATCCATCCCGGCGGACAGCATTTATTTTGGCGGCACGGACCCGGGACGGTTCATCGTGACTGCCTTGGAAAAATCCCAAGTCAACGGCGATCCCTTTTTTGTCCTGACGCAAAACGCGCTCGCCGACTCCACCTATCTTGATTATGCCCGTTCGCTCTACGGAGACAAAATTTACATCCCCTCCCCGGAGGACTCGCAGAAATGTTTTCATGATTACGCCGAGGACGCAAAAAGGCGGTTGGCCAGCCACCAAATCAAGCCCGGCGAAAATGTCGCCACTGACGCGAACGGCAAAGTCCAGGTCAGCGGGCAAGTGGCCGTGATGGATATCAATGCGCGCCTGGTCCGGGTCATCTTCGATCACAACACCAACCAAGATTTTTATATCGAAGAAAGCTTTCCCCTGGACTGGATGTATCCCTACCTCGAACCGCACGGCTTGATCATGAAAATCAATCGCCAGCCGGCGGAGAAATTATCCGAGGACATTCTTCAGGCGGACCATGACTATTGGACGAAATATTTGACTCCGATAATCGGTGATTGGTTGCACGACGACACCACCGTCCAGGAAATCGTGGCGTTCGTCGAAAGAACCTACGGCCAACACGACCTGAGTGCATTCAAAGGCGACCGGCGGTTTTTGGCCAGCAGGGATTCGCAGATGATGTTTTCCAAATTGCGCAGTGCGATCGCCGGGATTTACTCCTGGCGCCTGGGAGTTCCGCCGGGCGGCGGGCAGGTGCCGCCGCAATACACCGGCGACAGGGATCGAATGGCGCGCGAAGCGGATTTCGCGTTCAAACAAGCCATTGCCCTTACTCGCCGGAAGCGGTCTATCGATACGTGGCTTTCCTCACGAATCAGGGGCGCAAACCCGACGCGTTGCTCATCGCGCAGGCCGCCGCCAAACTCGACCCCAAAAACGACAGCTTCAAACTTCTGGTTTTGAACCTCTCACGATGAATTGAAAAAAAGCGATTTTGCAAATCCGTGACAACTGCGGCTTGCCGCGGACCTAAAGTCGGCGGCATAAAGAAGCAGATGCCAGAAGCACGCGACCAGGGTAAGCCGGTTTTTTACTGGCAGGCAGTCCTTATCCTTCTGCCCGTGGCGGTGCTGGCAGTCATCGGTTGGGCTTCGCTGCGACAGGACAAAATTCTCGCCGAACACGACGCGCGGGAACGCGCCCAGTCCATCGCGGACCAATTACTCCCGGCGCTGTGGACCGAGTTGACCGTCGCTCCGCACGATGGGTCGGCGGACCGGGTCGTTTTTCAAGTCGATGATGAAGGAAGCTTGGTTTTCCCCCCGCCGTGCGATCCGACGCCAGTGCCCGATCCATTTCCACTCGAAAAACTTTCCCCTGAACAAGCGCGTTTGTGGGCTGCCTCGCACTCGACCACAACAGGCACATTGGCCGTTGCCATCGAAGCCTACCGGCAATTGATTGATTCAAAACCACCGGAACGTTTCCTCGCCGCCGCGCAATACCAGTTGGGCACGCTGTTGCTTCGACAGCCTAATTGGGCGGCCGCCGGGCAATCTTTTTCATTGGTTGCGGAGCAATATCCTAATGTCACGGGCGAAAGCGGCCTGCCCTTATCGCCGCTCGCGCAACTAAAACTGCTCCAACACGGTCAATTCCCCCTCGACTCTTTTTGCTCCAACATCGTCTCTCATCCCACGCTGCTGACGCCATTGTTGCTAGCGCAAGCCCGGGCTGCCCGGACCAATCAGGCGGAGGTCGTGGCAAAATGGCAGCGGATATGGAAAGAAGACGAGCGCGGGCGTGAGATTTTTGCGGCGGCCCGCGAGCATATTCGTGTCCCTTTCCCGCTGCTTTCCACGGGCACGAATAAAAGTCTCGTTTCCAGTCCCCGGATTTTTTGGTTCACGTTTCCAGCCAGCACGAGCAACGGGAAAGTAGTTGATGAGAGCGGTGGTGGCAGGATTTTTACGGGCCGGAATTGGATTGCGGCGCGCACGGAGGGCACCAACGGGATGTCTTTCAATTGCCATCTTGAACCCGAAATCGGTCTTTGGATCACCACCAACTCGGAACATTTTCCGCCCTACTTCGCCGCCGAAGTCGAGGTGGCCGGAAAGCGAATCCTGGAGAACGCGCCGACCTTGGCCTATTGGCACAACGAATACGTGAAAGGCGGGAAAGGCGGCGGACAATTTTGGCAAAGGGTCGATTCGGACAAAACCTCCACGAACCTGCTCGCGTCTGCTACGCGCGCGGAAAGCGGCATGGAACAGTTGAAGATCAATGTTTATCTGACCAGTCCGGACGAGCTGTTCGCAAGCCAGCGCGCGCGCGCGACCGCGTTTGGCCTGCTCGTCATCACCTCGACGGCCGCCGCTTTGATTGGCCTGCTCGCCGCCTGGCGCGCCTTCCATCGGCAACTGCGGCTGGCGGAAATGAAATCCAATTTCGTCTCCAGCGTCTCGCACGAATTGCGCGCGCCAATCGCGTCGGTGCGGCTGCTGGCGGAAAGCCTCGAACGCGGCAAGGTCAATGAACCGCAAAAACAAAACGAATATTTCCGTTTCATCGTACAGGAATGCCGACGGCTGTCGTCCCTGATTGAAAACGTGCTGGATTTTTCCCGCATCGAGCAGGGCCGCAAGCAATATGAATTTGAACCCACGGATTTTTTCGCGCTGACGCGTGAAACAGTCAAGTTGATGGAGCCTTATGCGGAGGAAAAGGGTGTGAGATTGGAATTCACCGCGAAACTCGAAACTCAACCCGCCGCGCCGGAGGGGGGCGAAGGCGGAAACCCGGAGCTCGAAATCGATGGCCGCGCCATACAACAGGCGCTGGTGAATTTGATTGATAACGCGATCAAGCATTCGCCCAAAGGTTCCACCGTCCAGGTCGGGGCTGAATTCGATGCCGGCTGGACGCGTCTATTTGTGGAGGACACCGGCCCCGGCATTCCGCCGGCGGAACAGGAGAAAATTTTTGAGCGCTTTTACCGGCTCGGTTCCGAACTGCGCCGGGAGACGCAGGGGGTGGGGATCGGCCTCAGCATCGTGAGGCACATCGTTGAGGCGCACGGTGGCCGGGTCACCGTGCGCAGCAATGTGGGCCAGGGCAGCCGGTTTACCATTGAGCTGCCGCGCAATCGGTTAAATCAGTGAATGGAGATTCGTTAAATGAATATCCAAAACGGCCACCACAATTTTACGAACGTATTTAACCATTTAACTCATGTAACGAACCCATGCCCCGCATTTTAATCATCGAGGACGAAACTCCGATGCGGACCGCGTTGAAAGACGTGATGGAAGTGGAAGGCTATCGCGCGCTGACCGCGGCGGATGGCGAGAGCGGCTTGAAACGCGCTCTGGAGGAGAAACCCGACCTCATCCTGCTCGACATCATGATGCCGAAGCTCGATGGCTACGAAGTGTGCGCCGAATTGCGGCGTCTCGCGAATCCCGTCCCGATCCTGATGCTTACCGCGAAGGGGCAGATCGAAGACCGCGTGGCCGGGCTCGACGTCGGCGCGGATGATTACCTGGTCAAGCCCTTCAGCACCGAGGAATTGCTGGCGCGCGTCCGGGCATTGCTACGGCGCTTTCAAAAGCAGATCAAATCGCCGGCAAAACTGAAGCTGGGCGATGTCGAAATTGATCTCGCGCGGCAGACGGCCGTGCGCCGAAAAAAAACGATTCACCTGACGGCCAAGGAATTCGCCATGTTGCGCCTCATGGCGGAATCGCCGGGCGAACCGGTGACACGCGAACGGTTTTTGGACGCCGTGTGGGGTTATGCGGCATTTCCCACCACGCGCACGGTGGACAACCACATCGCCAGTTTGCGGGGAAAGATTGAACGCGACCCCGATTCGCCCAAGTGGATTAAGACGGTTCACGGCGTGGGCTACCGATTGGAAACGTAAAATGAGGAGATTTTGCAAAAGTGTGACAACTCGTTTGGGCGGATGATTAGAGTTTAACGCGAAGCTTGGAAATTTTATGAGATTAAAATCATGGATGCCGGTAATGGTGCTCCTGCTCGCCGCGATGGCTCGCGGGGCGACCAATGACCTCACGGGCCTTTTGCAACAGGGACTCTTCGAGGAAGAGGCGAATCGCAATTTGGATGCGGCCATTTCCTCTTATCAATCCCTCGCCAACGATTTCGACAAGGACCGTCAACTCGCCGCCACCGCGATTTTCCGATTGGGCGAATGTTACCGCAAACTCGGCAAAACCAACGAGGCGGTCGTCCAATACCAGCGCATTGTGAAGGAATTCAGCGACCAGCCGACGCTGGTGAATTTGAGCCGGCAGAATTTGGCCGGCTTGAACGTGGCGCCGAAGGCGGAAGACAAGAACGCATCCGATGCCGGGCTTCAGGATGCAAGGGCAAACGTAGCCGCGCTCCAGGCGCAGCTCCAGGAAATTGAAAAGATGTCCCATGACGAGCAGCGGGTTTTCGTGCAACAAAATTATCCGAATCCGGTGCTGACGGAATCAATGACGCAATTGGTGAATGCGGAGCAAGATCTCATCAAACTTGGGATGGATTACACGCCTGACCACCCGAAATATAAGACAGCCCGGGAACTGGTGGATGACCTCAACGCAAAAATCAACGCCCAAACGGATGGTGTCGTGCGCGGACTGCGGGACAAGTTGACCACCGCGCAAGCGAAGCTCAATGTTTTGGGCGGTCACCAAGGCGACTTCACGGCTGGCGGAGGAACCCAGGAAGCCGTCACCGATGACGAAGAAAAAGAAATCCGCAACATTCAGGCGATGATCCAGAACAGTCCGGACCTGGTGAATGCGCTAAACGCACAAGGAGAAACCCCGCTTGAAGACGCGGCCGGAAAGGGCCAGTTGGTCGTGGCAAAATATCTTCTCGATCATGGCGCGCAGGTGAACGGAATGGGCCGCAATAAGGAAACTCCGCTATATCGGGCCGCCAATCAGGGCCACAAGACGATGGTTGAATTGCTTTTGGCGCACGGGGCGGACGTCAACGGCGGGGCGGGTCCAAATCCACTTCGGCAGGTGGTGGGCGAAGGTTACAGCGGGGTTGCTGAGGTGTTGCTGGCGAACAAGGCGGACGTGAACCTGCCCGATAATAGCGGCCAGCGCGCGCTGCATGTCGCGGCCCGTTATGGCGGGGACGATCTCATCCCATCGCTCATCACCCACGGAGCGGAAGTGAATGCCGCGGATAAAACCGGCAACACTCCCCTCGAACTCGCGGCCTCGGCCGGCAAGGTTGCGGCAGCGAAAATACTGCTGGCATCCAAGGCCGCGGTGAGTGCGCAAAACAACCAGGGGTATACTCCGCTGCACCAGGCAGCCATGGCGGGACATGCAGAAATGATTTCGCTTTTACTCGCCTCCGGCGCCGCCGTGGATGCGACTAATAGTGATGGAACCACTCCCCTGTTACTGGCCGTGGTGAATGAGCATCTGGACGTCGTTCGCGTGCTCCTGGCCCACAAAGCGAATCCGAATCACGCGGGCCCGAGTATCAAAATGACGAGCGAATCTTCATTTTCTCCGTACTCGCAAAGTTCCCCGGTGCGGCTCGCGATTAAAAACCCGGAAATCCTCGCGGCATTGCTGGATGCCGGGGGCAGCCGCGAGGACGCCGGAGCCGCACTCAGCAGCCCGCTTTCCGCGGCTGTCGATCAAAACGAGGTCGATTCCCTTAAGCTGCTGCTGCGACACGGAGCCAATCCGAATCGGCGCAGTGCCGACGGTAATTCGCCCCTGAATCAGGTATTAAAACAGCACCGGGACAAGCGTATGCTCCCTTTGCTGCTGGCGGCCGGAGCCGATCCAAACGCGGTGGACTCCGACGGTTTTGCGCCGTTGTGTGAAACCTCAGACCCCGAAATCGTGCAATGGCTTCTCGCAGACAAAGCGGACCCGAATGCGTCCAACACCAGCGGCTACACGGCACTGATGCACGCAGTGGTTTATGCGCCGGAAGAAGTCGTAAAAATCCTTTTGGAAAAAGGCGCCGACATTGACCGCCAGGACACGAATGGCAATACGGCGCTGCATTTCGCGGCATACAAATGGGACACAACCATGGTTGCTGTGTTACTGGAGCACAAAGCAAATCCCAATATCCAGAATAATGCCGGATTCACGCCTCTCGACATCGCCAAGGATGGCGTGAACGGTTCAATACCGTATTCAATGATGAACGAAAATTCTTCGAACGCTCTCCTCACGGGCCAGGCTGGCCAGCGAGCCAGTGAAGTCATTGTCGGCCTGCTCACCAAGGCCGGTGGCCTGGCCAATCTGCCCAAGCGCGACCGCATCGAGGTGCGGCGGGCTTCCGGCGTCGGTACCACTCTCACCAAAGGCTCGCACGACTGGAACCGTTACAGCTTGCTTGAACTGGTCGCCGGAAATTATGGGCTGCTGTCGCAAAATACTTCCGGTGAATGGTCGAGTAAGGAGGATTGGGGACGCTTCACGTTATGGAACGCCTCTCTTCCATTTCCCGATTTCAAAAACGTGGTCATTTATCGCCGTGCCGTCAATTCGACGAAACAGATTACGACCAACGTGAATTTAGAAGAAATCCTGACCACGGGTGACTGCTCGCGCGACGTCTGGTTGCAGTGGGGTGACACTGTCGAAATCCCCGAAGCCGATCATCCGGTGGACCAACACTGGGACGGGTTATCTGATCAAGAAGCGGCTTCTCTCATCAAGTGCTTGAGTCGGCAGGTGACGGTGAAAATAAAAAATGAAAGCACCACGCTAAAACTCGCTCCCACGCTGGATTCTGTCACCAATCCGTCCAGGCCAAATGGGCGTTGGAGATTGGTCCGCGCTTCCTTCATGCTCCGTTCCGTATTGGACAACTCAAAGCTGCTCCGTGTCTCGTCCGATCTCTCGCGCGTGAAAGTCACCCGTCACGATTCGGTGACAAAAAAGACCATGGAATGGGTTGTGGATTGCACTGATTGGAAGCAATCCGACCTCTGGCTTCGGGATGGGGATGTAATCGAGGTGCCGGAAAAATAACCGGCTAATTTTTCAGGAGCAAACGAGAGAACAAAGAGAGGATAGGGACTTTGTTCTTAACTTTTGCCGAACCGGATGAGCGAGTTTGATCGAGGGTGATTTACGGTTGCATCACGCAATCATCGGAGTATAAAGAATACTATCATGCCAATGGGCAGATAGGGTGGATGCCGGTGCGTCCTCTCGTCGGCCTTCGTGTTTTCGTGCAGGGTCGAAAGGTGATTCGTTGAAATGCAATTAGTTATGCGGGCATGCATTCTGCGTCATTGCTTCAAACAAATTTCAGTCGAATTAGAATATGAAAAGGCCAGTCGCAAGGAATCGCCCCCGGTGCCGGGACGGTTTCACTTTGGTGGAGCTTTTGGTGGTGATTGCCATCATCGCCATTTTGGCGGCGCTGTTGCTGCCGGCCCTGGGCAGCGCCAAGCAGAAGGCACAACAGGCGGCCTGCCTTAACAATCACAAGCAAATGGCTCTGGCCTGGAGCATGTATAAAGATGACAACCGCGGGCTTTTAGTTATTGATGACCCTTTAACTGGCTCGACCCTGGGCGGGACAAATTATCCAAGCTGGGTTTATGGAGACATGGCCGCGGCGACGGATGCGACCAACGCCACTTTGATTCAATTGGGCCTGCTTTATAATTATGCGGGCAATCCGGGAATTTATCATTGCCCGGCGGATGGAACCACAGGTCACCTTCGCAGTTACAGCATGCAGTCGCAATTATCCTTTTACGAGAACGGAGTGCCTGTAACGGCTGACCCGGCTCATCCGCCCGTGTATTCGGAAAATCAGATGAAGGCGCCAACTTCAACGACTCTGGTTTTTCTGGATGAAAGTCCGACCACAATCAACGACGGTTATTTCGCCGCGAATGTCACTGGCGATGCGTGGGGCGATGCGCCGGGAGTCCTGCATTCGCATGGTTGCAATTTTTCATTTGCCGACGGCCACGCCGAGCATTGGCATTGGATGGACACGCGAACCTGGACGTTGCAAGAAGGGGAAAACACAGCCAACAATCCAGATTTGCACCGGCTCCAGGCATGTCTTGGTTATCAATGATGACGAGAGCGGTTTAAAAAATACGGTAGCCGATTGGGAGTGGGGGCGCATTTCGGTTTCTTGCAAGTACGGGCTGCCATTTGAATCCCGACGGGATTCCGGCCTTCAACCCAAGGTTGCGACGAAGGAGCTACCTTGGGGGTTGGATTTATAACAACCCACAACCCCGTCGGGGTTGCGGCTTGAATCAACGTTTTCCCATGGTAGCTCGTTCCTCGCAACCATGGGCTTTAATACACAATCCCTTTGGGATTGCCGCACTGCGGCTTTCGGTTGCAAGGAACTGAGATGCGCCCTGGGAGTGCCCGCCTTCGTTTTCTTCGTTGCCTTCCGTTAACTGGTCTGCGGCGCAATTTCCCGCGAAGCTTCCCCGCCGTTCACCAGAAAAAGCACCGCCATGCGCACGGCCAGGCCATTGGTCACCTGGTCAAGAATGAGGGAACGGTTGCCATCGGCAATTTCACTGTCGATCTCCACGCCGCGATTAATGGGGCCGGGATGCATGATGAGCGCGTCAGGTTTTGCCTTGGCCAGGCGCGCTTTGTTCAGGCCGAAAAGAGTGGTGTATTCGTTGATGCTCGGGAACATCGTTTTGCGCTGGCGCTCGTGCTGAATGCGCAAAAGATTGATGATGTCCGCCTCGCGAATGGCCTCCTCCACGTTGTGCGTAACGCGGCAACCCATCTGCTCGAACACGCGCGGCACCAGCGTGGACGGCCCGCACAAGGTCACCTTCGCACCCAGCTTGGTGAGCGCCCAAATGTTCGAACGCGCGACGCGGCTGTAAAGAATATCGCCCAGGATGGTGACGTTCAGCCCTGCAATTTTTCCCTTTCGTTCGCGGATGGTGAACGCGTCCAATAAAGCCTGCGTCGGATGCTCGTGCGCGCCGTCTCCCGCATTGATAACGCTGCCGTTCAGCACGCGTGAAAGAAAATGCGGCGCCCCCGAGGCGCTGTGGCGCATGACAATAAAATCCGCGTTTAAGGCTTCGAGATTCCGCGCGGTGTCTTTCAGTGTTTCGCCCTTTTTGAACGAGGACGCCTCCGCCGAGAAATTGATGACGTCGGCCGAAAGCCGTTGCTCTGCCAGCTCGAAGCTGATGCGTGTGCGCGTGGAGGGTTCGACGAAAAGATTCACCACCGTCTTGCCGCGCAGCGCCGGGACTTTTTTGATGACCCGTTCGCCCACCGCCTTGAATGCGCGCGCCGTGTCCAGCACGGTCACGATTTCCTCCGCGCTGAGCGATTCGATGTCGAGAAGATGTTTGCGGGTCCAGGGCATAGGGGTTCGTTAAATAAGTGATTGGTTAAACGGGTTAAATGAGCGGGCGCATGCGCGCATCTCCTCGTTTAACATATTTAACTTGTTACTCCTTTCTTCAAAAGCACTTCCTCGTCCTTTACAATTATTTTTTCGTCGAGCGATGTGGGCACGTTCTTCCCAACGAAGTCGGCTTTGATGGGCAATTCGCGATGACCGCGATCAATCAGCACGGCGAGTTGGATTCGTCTGGGCCGCCCGAAATCATTCAATGAATCCATCGCGGCCCGGATCGTGCGCCCGCTGAACAACACGTCGTCCACGAGCACGACTGTTTTGCCGGCGATATCGAAAGGGATGACGGTGGGTTGCACATTCGGCGCGGCGCGTTGGCCAAGGTCATCGCGATGCATCGAGACATCCAGATGCCCGGTGGGCACGGGATGCTTCCAGATTTCCGCCAGCAAGGCGCTCAGCTTTTTCGCGAGTGGAACACCGCCGCGCTGGATTCCCACGAGGACAATCTCGCCGCTGGTTTCATTGCGCTCGGCGATTTCGTGTGCAATGCGCGTCAGGGCGCGTTGAATCGACTGGGTGTTCAGGATGACGGTGGAATCAGCCATGACAGGGGAAAAAAGTTCCAAATTCCAAACTCCAAATTCCCAGGAAGTTCCCAAAATAAAATCCCGATTTCAGCGTATGGGAATTCGGGATTTCCGCCGAGCTCGGGACGGGGACCTTGGCGGGAGAAAAAAATAATGGCGAACCGGTCGCATGACCCAATTCGCCTGTTTTTAATTCTGTCATCATGTTCCTTGGCGGCCTCGCGGGGCTGCCTTAAAGGAGCGGTTATACTGGTTCAGAGTTCCAACTTAATTGCTGGCAACAGTTTGGCGCGCCTTGCGCCATTTCGAACGGTGTTTGATGATCCAATCAGTCAAGGCGCGCTCAAAACCGATATCGCGACCGGCTTTTTCGGACTCAATCCACTTGTGTCGCAGGATCTCTTCCCGCTCCGCCTGAAATTCCCTGTAGAGCGAAGAATTCTTCAGCAAATCGTTAGCCTGGGGTGGTTCTTTGGCTTCGTTAGGCATATGAGACAAAAATGTCTTGTGGAAAGAAAGTCTAGACACCGTTTTCCTGCCTGACAATCCTTATTTGCAGCGTGTTGTGAGATGTTATCATCATGTTATTCTCACAGTTTTCACCGGTAATTTACCGTAAAGTAACACTTATGCAAATGGCATAAAGTGGCCACAGGGAACGCATTTCATGCAAGTTTCTGTTGCAGCCCGGTGGCAATGTTAATAAACGCCTGCGCCGGAGGTTGCTTCGGAGCACCCACCACCACGGGCAAACCAGCATCGCCGCCCTGGCGAATTTCCGTAAAAATCGGGACTTCCCCGAGAAACGTAATCTGGCGCCGTTCGGCTTCCATGCGTCCGCCGCCATGGCCAAAAATTTCAACCCGCTCGCCGTTCGGTGTCGTGAAGTAACTCATGTTCTCCACGATGCCCAAAATAGGCACATTGACCTTTTCAAACATGGCGATGCCTTTGCGAACCACGCCCAGCGACGCTTCCTGCGGCGTGGTCACGATCACTCCGCCATCAAGCGGGACAATCTGACAGAGAGAAAGCTGAGCATCACCGGTGCCAGGTGGCAGGTCCACCAACAGAAAATCCAGTTCACCCCAATCCACCGCCATGACGAATTGCTGGATGGTTTTCTGAATCATCGGGCCGCGCCAGATGACTGGCTGATCGCCGTCGAGCAGGAAACCCATGCTCATCAGCTTCACACCGTGATTGGAGGGTGGGACCAGCTTTTCCGTCTCGTTAATCGCCGGACGTCCATTAATGCCCATCATCAGCGGGATGCTGGGGCCGTAAATATCACAATCGAGAAGGCCAACGCGATTTCCGAGCAAGGTGAGGGCGCAGGCGAGATTCACCGAGCACGTTGATTTGCCCACGCCGCCCTTGCCGCTGGCCACGGCCACGATGCGCCGAATGCCGGGGACCTTGTTTTGATTCGCAAACGGCCCTTGCCCGCCGCCCGGAGTCTGCGCGCCGGCCTTTTGTTTCACGTCCACGTGGACCGCGTTTACGCCGGGCAAACCTCTCAGCACGCGCTCGCTCTCCGCCTTGATATGCCGGGCCGCGTCGGGGCCGCTGGCAGTCAATTCCATCGAAATACTCACCGCGCCATTGCCCGCGGAAATCTCTTTAATGAGTCCAAACGAAACGATGTCGCGCGAAAAGCCCGGATATTTCACCGCCTTTAACGCGTTTTTAATCTCTTCTTCTGTCGGCATATAATCGTACACACTCTGCCCGACTTGCGGGTGAACGCAAGATATTGCGTTTCGGAATGAAAATGACGCATGACGAATGGGGAGTGGACTCATGGCCCATGTCCCTTCGTCATTAACAGGTCTTACACGGACTTGCGCTCCCCAGCCGGTCATGGAACACTGTGCGACTTACGGTAGGTTGATTTAGCAGGTTCAAATTATGGCTCAGACGATGGAAAATGAAGTAAACGGCGCCGCCCCATATCTTAAAAACTTCGAGCGGTTCGAACAACAGACGAACCAGCCCGCGTGGCTTTTCCCGCTGCGCAAAGCGGGCATCTCCAGTTTTGCCGAGCAGGGCTTTCCCACGCTGAAAGACGAAGACTGGCGCTTCACCAATGTGGCGCCCATCGCCCGGCTGCCATTCAAGCCCGTGCTGCAACAGGCGCGGGACCAGGCGGCTGCGGACCTCTTGCCCGGCGCGGTGTTCGCCAATCTCGCCGGCAGCCGGCTGGTTTTTGTGAACGGCCATTACGCGGCCGATTTGTCTTCTGTCGGCGCTTTGCCGGCTGGGGTGAAAGTTTCCAATTTGGCCGCCGCCCTCGCGCACGATTCCGCGCTAGTGGAAAAACACCTGGGCCGTTACGCGCAGGCGCAGGGCAATGCTTTCGCGGCGTTGAACCAGGCTTTCTTTTCGGATGGCGTGTTCATCCATGTGCCCGCCGGCATGACCGTCGAGGAGCCGATCCAACTCATTTTTATTTCTTCGGCAAAACAAGCGGGAGAAACGATTCAGCCGCGCAACCTCATCATCGCGGACGCCAACAGCAAATTGACCGTGGTGGAAAGTTATCTGAGCGTTGGCAACGCGCCTTATTTCACGAACGCCGTCACGGAACTGGTCGCTGGCGATAACGCCCGCCTGGAGCACGTCAAGTTTCAGGACGAGGCGGCCGACGCGTATCACGTCGCGACCATCCAGGGCGAGTTCGGCCGCACGAGCCATGTGACCGTGCATTCGTTTGCCGTGGGCGCAAAGCTTTCGCGCAATAACATCCGAGCCAAGCTCGTGGGCGAAGGGCTGGAATGCATTTTGAACGGGCTTTACCTCACGAAAGACGAGCAACTGGCCGACCACCACATGATTGTGGAGCACGCCCAGCCGCATTGCGCCAGCCACGAGTATTTCAATGGCATTTTGGACGACAAATCGAAGGGCGTTTTTCACGGGCGCATTCTCGTGCGCCAGATTGCTCAAAAAACCGACGCCAAGCAGACCAACAAAAACCTGCTGCTCTCCGACGACGCCACGGCCGACACCAAGCCACAATTGGAGATTTACGCCGACGACGTGAAATGCACGCACGGCGCGACCATCGGCCAGTTGAATGATGAATCGATTTTTTACCTGCGCTCGCGCGGCATCGATACGGAAACAGCGCGGCGAATGCTGATCCACGCGTTTGCGGGCGAAATCATCGAGCGCATCCAGTGCGAAGGCGCGCGCGAGGAATTGAACAAGCTGGTATGGGACCGCATTGAGGCGAATCCGCATGTGGTGGAAAAGAAATGAAAGCTCCAAGCACCAATATCCAAGCTCCAGAGAAGCTCCAAGTAGTCGGTGCTGGTGATACCGCGGCGATTTGGAATTTGAATGTTGGAGCTTCGAGAAGGTTGGAACTTTAAGAATGTTCGACGATCTAAACGATCTTTATCAGCAGACCATCCTCGACCATTGCCGGAACCCGCGCAATTTTCACGAGGCGCCGGCGGCGACTTGCTCGGCCCAAGGACACAATCCGCTTTGCGGCGACCGGTTGAAATTGTTCGTGACGATGGACGGCGATAAAATTGCAGATGCAAGTTTTGTGGGCTCCGGTTGTTGCATTTCGAAGGCGTCGGCGTCGCTGCTGACCGACAACATTAAAGGCAAATCGAAGGAAGATGCCAAAAAAATGTTCGATCTGGTCCACGAGATGGTGATGTCCGGCACGGTGAACGGCGACGTGGGCAAGCTGGCGGTGTTCGCGGGCGTGCATAAATATCCGGCGCGCGTGAAGTGCGCGATTCTCTCGTGGCACGCGCTGATGGCCGCGCTTCAGGGTGAAGGGCAGCAGCCGGTTTCGACTGAATCCGAGAACGTCTAAAGTTGGGGCGACAGACGGCAAAAATCGGTTACATTTTCGCATATGAACGGCAACTCAGAACCAATTAATTTGACGCGCGATGTGGAAGCCTCCGTGATTCCCATCGGGACCAAGGTCACGTTGCTCAAGGGCGAACAGGCCACGATTACGCAATCGCTGGGCGGCAGCTACACCGTGGTCGTGAACGGAAATATGTTTCGCATCGAGGGCAAGGACGCTGACGCGCTGGGCATGGCTGTGGCGGAAAAGAAGATTGGCGGCGCGTCCGGCCCCGTGTCGCAGGAGCACGTGGAAAAAGAAATCTGGAACCAGTTGCGTACCTGTTACGATCCGGAAATCCCGGTGAACGTCGTGGATCTTGGTTTGATTTACGATTGCCACATCGAGCCCATGGGACCCGCCAGCTATCGCGTGGGCGTGAAAATGACTTTGACCGCGCCCGGCTGCGGCATGGGGCCCGTGTTGCAACAGGATGTGCAAAACAAATTGCTAAGCCTTGAGGCCGTGGACGACGTAGGTGTGGAATTGGTCTGGGACCCGCCCTGGAACCAAAGCATGTTGAGCGAGGCCGCCAAACTTCAATTGGGATTGATGTGAAGTTTTAATAAGGAAAGCAGGAACAAGAAACCGATTCCCTGGATTCCTCCTTTCCTTATTAAAATGAGTGATTGGAAAACATTGCGGAAAGATTTCCCCATCCTGGACCAGAAAGTCCATGGACAGCCGCTGATTTATTTCGACAACGCCGCGACTTCCCAGAAGCCGCGCGCTGTGCTCGAAGCGCTCGACAATTATTACGAGCACGACAATGCCAACGTCCATCGCGGCATTCATGAATTGAGCAATCGCGCGACGGCGAAGTTCGAAGCGGCGCGCGAGCGCACGGCGAAGTTTCTCAATGCGCGCAGTGCGGAGGAAATCGTTTTTACGCGCGGGACCACCGAGGCGGTGAACCTGGTCGCGACGGCCTGGGGCAATCAGAACGTCAAATCCGGCGACGTCATTTTGCTCACCGAAATGGAGCATCACAGCAATCTCGTGCCGTGGCAGCTCCTGGCCGAACGCACCGGCGCGAAGCTGGCGTTTTTGCCCGTCACCGGCGACATCGGCCAGTTGGACATGAACCGCGTAGATGAATTGCTCACCTCGCGCGTGAAAATGTTTTCGATGGTCCACATCTCCAACTCGCTGGGAACCATCAATCCGGTGGTGGAACTTTGCGCCCGCGCGCGCAAGCTCGGCGTGACCACTTTGGTGGATGCGGCGCAAAGCGCGGGACACCGCCCGCTCGCCGTGCAGGAAATCGGCTGTGATTTTCTCGCCTTTTCGGGCCACAAAATGTGCGGCCCCACCGGCATCGGCGCGCTCTACGGCCGCCAGGAAATTCTGGAAAAAATGCCACCGTATCATGGCGGCGGCGAAATGATTCTGAACGTGGAATACCAGAAGAGCACGTGGAAACAGGCGCCGCATCGCTTCGAAGCCGGGACGCCGGATATCGCGGGGGCCATCGGCCTGGCGGCGGCGATGGATTACCTGGATGCGATTGGCCGCGCTAAAATTTCGGAACACGATCTGGAACTCGGTGCGTACGCCTTCGCCAAACTTTCCGGGCTGAAAGACATCCGTTTGTTCGGCCCGCACGTGGGCCGCGCCGGACTGGTGAGTTTTCTCTTGAAGGACATCCATGCGCATGACGTGACTGAACTGGCGAACCAGCGCGGCATCGCCCTGCGTGGCGGCCATCATTGCACGCAGCCCTTGATGCACAAACTCGGCGTGGAATCCACCTCGCGGGCGAGTTTTTATTTCTACAACACCACCGAGGAAATCGACCGGCTTGTCGAAGTGTTGAAGGACATTCAAAAGTTTTTTGGACAGTAAGCTTCTCGATTGCAGAAACGCCGGATTGCCGATTTAATCAGTCCCGCCGATGAAGCAATATCACGATCTCCTTCGCCTCGTGCTGGACCAGGGCAAGTTCAAGCCCGACCGCACCGGCACGGGGACGTATTCCGTCTTCGGCGCGCAGGCGCGGTTTCCGCTGCAAAACAATTTTCCGCTGCTCACCACAAAAAAGCTGCACGTCAAATCCATCATTTACGAACTGCTCTGGTTTTTGCGTGGGGACACGAACATCAAATATCTCAACGAGCATGGCGTGACCATCTGGGACGAATGGGCCGACGAGAGCGGAAGCCTCGGTCGCATCTACGGCGCGCAATGGAGCGATTGGCGCACGCCCGATGGCCGCTCCATCAACCAGGTGGATCAAGTGATCGAGCAAATCAAAAAAAATCCCGACAGCCGCCGCCACATCGTCAGCGCCTGGAATGCGGGTGAACTTGATAAGATGAACCTCGCTCCGTGTCACGCGCTCTTTCAGTTTTACGTGATGGAAGGCGAACTGAGTTGCCAGCTTTACCAGCGCAGCGCGGATTTATTTTTGGGCGTGCCGTTCAACATCGCAAGTTACGCCTTGCTGACCCTGATGATCGCGCAAGTGTGCGATTTGAAACCAGGCGAATTCATTCATACGTTCGGCGATTTGCATCTCTACGCGAATCATTTGGAGCAGGCGAAATTGCAACTCACGCGCGAACCTCGACCCTTGCCGCATCTGAAATTAAATCCGGCGGTGAAGAACATTCACGATTTCAAGTTCGAGGATTTTGAACTCGTGGGCTACGATCCGCATCCCGGAATCAAGGCGCCGATAGCCGTGTAATCCGGTGAAACACTTCCAAGCCATCGCCGCCATGGCGCTCAATCGCGTTATCGGCGCGGGAAATAAAATCCCCTGGCACTTGCCGGACGATTTCAAGTGGTTCAAACAACTGACCACCGGCAATGTTATCGTGATGGGCCGCAAAACCTTCGAGTCCATTGGCAAGCCGCTTCCGAATCGCAAGACCGTCATTCTCAGCCGCTCACAATTTTCTTATCCGGGCATTCGCACGATTTCCGATTTAAGCCAGATTGATTTGACTGCGGAAACGCGCGAGGTATTCATCTGCGGCGGCGCGCAAGTGTATTCCCAGGCGCTGCCCTTGTGCTCGGACCTCTACCTGACGCTCGTCAAACGCGAAGTCGAGGGCGACACGTTTTTTCCCGCCTTTGAAAACCGCTTTGAACTGGCGGAGGAAATCCGCGACACACCTGAATTCAAAATCCTGCATTACCGCCAGGGAAATTTGAAATGACGCAAGTTAAGTCGTCAATCGACCCCGTCTATCCGTAAAACCCGCGTCAAAGTCGTTGCCAATTAACTTTGAACTTTGACTGACGCAAAGGGCCTTTAGACTGCACGCGTGTCAAAAATGTTGAAGTCCTCCGGCGCCATGGCGTTGGCGACGCTCATCAGCCGCTTGCTGGGGATGGTGCGCGAGATGGTGTATTACAGCTTCATGGGCGTTGGCTGGGTGAACGACGCGTTTCAGCTCGCGTTCACGATTCCCAATCTCTTCCGGCGTTTGCTGGGCGAAGGCGCGCTCACGGCGGCATTCATTCCCATCTTCAAGGAGAAGGAAAAAATCCATGGCGAAGTCGAAATGTGGCGCGCCTCGAACGCCGTGATTTCCGGCCTGGTCGTGGCGGCGTCCGTGGTGATCGCCGCCGTCCTGGCGGGTGTTTCGGTGGCGCTCCTGTTCGACCAGCATTTCGACGGCAAAACGGTGCTGATGCTCCAGTTGTTGCGCGTAATGTTTCCTTACATGCTGCTGGTGTGCCTGACGGCCTGTTTCATGGGCATGCTGAACGCCCGCGGACATTTTTTTATTCCCGCCATGGGCGCAGCCATGCTGAACGTGGTCATGATCGCCTCGGTGCTATGGCTGGCTCCGCATTTTGCAACGACTCTTGCGAAGGAAGACCGATTGCCCCACCAGATTTTTGCGCTGGCGATCGGCGTGCTGGCCGCGGGCGTGGCGCAGGCGTCTTTTCAACTCCCCACACTGTATAAGGACGGCTTCCGGCTTCGCTGGGTCTCGCCCTGGCGCGATGAAACCGTGCGCCGCGTGATTTACCGCATGATTCCCGGCGCGATCGGCGTGGCCGCGTTCCAGATTAACGTGGCGCTGGTGCAATTGCTCGGGTTCCAATTCGGCAACGGCATTGTGTCCTCGTTCAACGGCGGCGTGCGCCTGACGGAGTTGCCGCAGGGCATGTTCGGAATTTCGCTCGCGACTTATTTGCTGCCCACCCTGTCCTCTCTGGCCACGGACAAGAACTACAAGGAATTCCGCTCCACATTGCAGCACGGCATCAGCACCCTGATTTTCCTGAACCTGATCGCCGCTGTACTCCTCTGCGTGCTCGCGCATCCCATCGTGAGGCTGTTGTTCGAACGCGGTGCATTCAAGGCGGACGCCACGGATCGCGTGGCGCTGGCGCTTATGTGCCTGGCGCCGGGTTTAGTGGCGTTTTCAACTGTCAACATTCTCGCGCGCGCCTTTTACGCACTCGGCGATACGCAAACTCCAATGAAAATCAGCATCGTGTGTCTGACGATAAACCTGATTTTCGCCCTGGCATTGATCGTTCCGTACAAACAGGGCGGCCTCGGCATTGCAAACTCGGTTACCTCGATCTTCAACGTCAGCCTGCTGAGTTTTGCGTTGCGCAAAAAACTTGGGAAACTGGAAATGGCCGCACTCCGCGCCTCATTCGTGCCGCTCGCCATGGCAGCCATGCTGGCCGGCCTGACGGCCTGGGGCGGTGGGCACTTGTGGGAGCGCGAACTGGGACATCGCAATCTCGCGCTGAAAATCGGCGCGGTTTTTGGACCGGCTGCCGCGGCGGCATTCGTCTATTGGTTCATCGGAATTTCCGCGAAAGTTCCCGCCGCGCGTGAGATATTAAGTTTCGTGTTCGGAAGGCTTTCCGCTACGAAATCATCCGCCGCCTCGCCCTAACGGCGAATTTCGGCCCGGCATCCTCCTCGTCCACGAATTCAAATATTGGACAATCCGCGTTTCTCATTTATTTTTGGCCACCCCAATAAAGTTGTCCTGAATGCCATCGCCCGTTCGTCGTAATTACGAAGCGATGCACTGGAAAGAAAGAAAATCAAATTAGAAAGGCATTTTATGTGGAAAATAATTGTTATTGCCGTGGCAGTTATCGTCGTCTTGTTCGTGGTCATCGTGGCCACACGGCCGGCGAATTTCAGGATGACGCGCACCAGCCGCATCTCCGCCCCCGTCGGTGTGGTGTTCGACAACATCAACGACCTGCACCGGTGGGAAGCATGGTCGCCGTGGGCAAAACTGGATCCCAACGCCAAAAACACCTTCGCGGGCCCAACGGCCGGGCCGGGTTCGTCCATGGAATGGGCGGGCAACAATAAAGTCGGCGCGGGCCGCATGACCATTCTCGAAAGCCGCCCGGGCGATGCCATTCGTATCAATCTCGAATTTTTCAGGCCGTTCAAGGCCACCAACCTCGCGGAGTTCACGTTCAAGCCTGAGGGTGATCAAACCGTGGTGACGTGGGCCATGTCGGGAAAAAATAATTTCATGAGCAAAGCCATCGGGTTGTTTATGGATTGCGACAAGATGGTCGGCGGCCAATTCGAACAAGGCCTCGCCAATCTCAATTCCGTGTCGCAGCAGGCCGTGGCGAAAAATTGAACTCAATAGGAAAGGGAACGTTATGACAGCGACAATTGAATCAATACAGAAAAGTTCGGGACCCGGCCCGTTCATCATCTCTCGCACGTTCGCCGCGCCGCGCGAACTCGTGTGGAAAGCCTGGTCCGAGCGGCGCCGGCTGATGGCGTGGTTCGGCCCGAAAGGATTCACCATGCCGGCGGCGAAAATGGATTTTCGGCCCGGCGGCAGTTTTCACTATTGCATGGCTTCCTCGGACGGCACGGAAATGTGGGGTAAATTTGTGTATCATGAAATTGTCGCGCCGGAGAAAATCGTTCTGGTCAATTCCTTCTCGGACGAGGATGGCGGAATCACCCGCCATCCAATGAGCGCCACCTGGCCGCTGGAGATGCTTTCGACATTTACACTGGCCGGGGAGAATGGCCGCACGACCGCCACGGTGCATTGGGTGCCGTGGAATGCCACGGATGCCGAGTGCAAAACATTTGACGCCGCTCACGAAGGGATGAAACAGGGTTGGACCGGCACGTTCGATCAACTGGCCGCATATCTGGCCCTGGCGCTGACAGAGTGACTCGCGCGAGCATTTTGGGCTGTGGCGATCCTCCGCCATTAATGACAAAATAAAACAGCGATGCAAAAAATTAATCCATTTCTCTGGTTCAACGGCGACGCCGAACCGGCGGCAAAGTTTTACACCTCCATTTTCAAAAAATCGAAAATCAGAAAGATCTCTCGCTATGACGCAGCGACGGCGAAAGCTTGTGGCCAACCGGCTGGTTCCGTCATGACGATCGAGTTTGAATTGGAAGGGCAGAAGTTCATCGCCCTCAACGGCGGGCCGCAGTTTAAATTCAATGAATCCGTGTCGTTCGTGGTGAATTGCAAAACGCAGGCGGAGCTGGATCGCTATTGGAAAAAGCTTTCCGCCGGCGGCCAGGAGGTGGCGTGCGGCTGGCTCAAGGACAAATATGGTCTGTCCTGGCAGATCGTGCCCGAAATTATCGGGGACCTATTGAGCGGCAAGGACCCCGCGAAGTCGGCGCGGGTCATGCAGGCCGTGATGAAAATGGTCAAGCTCGATATCAAGACCTTGAAAGCCGCTTACGCAGGAAAAGTAAAATAGTTTGGAAATGCCGCCGGAATTCTTTACCAACAATAATATCACCGGAAATTAAAACCAAAACGAGGCAACCATGAGCAAAATACGATTGTTGGTAGGCACAAAAAAAGGCGCCTTTGTCATCACTTCCGACGGTAAACGCAAACAGTGGGACGTCAGCGGGCCGCATTTTGCCGGCTGGGAAATTTATCACCTGAAAGGTTCGCCGGTGAATCCGGACCGGATTTACGCCTCGCAAAGCAGCGGATGGTTCGGGCAAATCATCCAACGCTCGGATGACGGCGGCAAAACCTGGACGCCTCCGGGCAGCAGTCCGGAAGAATTGCAGGGTGCGGAAGGCATGCCGCGCGGCGAGAGCAACAAATTCGTTTATGAAGGCACGGTGGGAACTCACAAATGGTACGACGGCACGCAACATCCGTGGGAATTCAAGCGCATCTGGCACCTCGAGCCCTCGCTGACCGACCCGGAAACCGCTTATGCGGGTGCAGAGGATGCGGCGATTTTCAAGACGGTCGATGGTGGCCGGACCTGGAAGGAATTGCCGGGATTGCGCGGCGCAAAAGGGAATTTGTGGCAGCCGGGCGCTGGTGGCATGGCCGTGCACACCATTCTTTTGGACCGCACCAACCCGAATCGAATTTATGTCGCCATCTCAGCCGCAGGCGCATTTCGCACCGACGACGGCGGCAAAACGTGGAAGCCGATCAACAAAGGTTTAAAATCGCCCTATGAACTTCCCGATCCGGATGCCGAAGTGGGCCATTGCGTGCATCGCATCGCCATGAATCCCGCGCGTCCGGACGTCTTGTTCATGCAGAAGCACTGGGATGTGTTGCGCACGGACAACGCCGGTGAACTTTGGAAAGATGTCGGCGAAAACCTGCCCTCCGACTTCGGTTTCCCCATCGATGTCCATGCGCACGAGCCGAACACCGTTTATGTTGTGCCCATCAAAAGCGATTCGGAGCACTATCCGCCGGAGGGAAAATTGCGCGTGTTCCGCAGTCGCTCGGGCGGCAACGAATGGGAAGGCCTGACGAAAGGCCTGCCGCAAAAAGATTGCTACGTGAACGTGCTGCGCGACGCGATGGCAGTGGATTCGCTCGAACCGTGCGGGATTTATTTCGGTACCACCGGTGGCCAGGTTTATGCCTCGGCGGGCAGCGGCGATTCCTGGGACGCAGTCGTGCGGGATTTGCCGCCGGTGTATTCCGTGGAAGTGCAAACCTTGCCATGATACGTGTCGTAATGCCATTTCATCTGCGGAAACTGGCACAGGTCGAGGGCGAGATGGAACTTGAAGTGCCCGCGCCGGTAACGGTGCGCTCGGTCCTGAATGCGCTGGAGGCAAGATTTCCGGTGTTGAAAGGCACTTTGCGCGATCACGTCACGTTGAAGCGGCGGCCCTTCATCCGATTTTTCGCGTGCAAGGAAGATTTATCGCTCGAGCCGACGGACACACCGCTGCCGGAAGAGGTGGTGAGCGGTAAAGAGCCATTTCTCATCATCGGAGCCATGGCGGGCGGGTAGGAAGAAGTTAAAGAGTCGATGAATTGAAGAGTCAACCGATAATCACAACACACTGACAACCTATGGATACCAATACGGGAAGTGCTTCAAGTCAACCGGGCGGCAAATCTTTCACACGCTTTTTTCCGCATATTGCGCGCGTGCTGCTGGGGTTGCTGTTTTTACTGTTTGGATTGAATGGTTTTTTTAATTTCATCCCTCAGCCAAAGGATGTGCCGCAAAACCTCATGACGATTGGCATGGCGCTGAAACAAGCCGGCTTCATGGATGTGGTTTCCGGCGTCGAAGTGTTGGTCGCCGTCTTGTTCCTGATCAATCGCTTTGTGCCGCTCGGACTGGCATTGCTCGCACCTATACTCGTGGCCATCCTTACCTTCCACATTTACACCTCGCCCTCGATGATCGTCCCCGGCGTTGTCTGCACCTTGCTGGAGCTATATCTCGCGTGGTCCTATCGAAAGGTGTTTTGTCCAATGCTCGCCGCGAAAGTGTCGCCGGGCGGAAATTGTGGATAACCCTTTGAATAAAGGGTGAATAAAAATGAGCACATTTTTCTCGTGAAAACATTGCTTCGTAAATCAATATGAGAGAAATGCAAACAGCAGAAAGGCGAACGGATGGCTACTGAAGAACGAGTGCTTTGTTTTGAAAGAAAACTCCTGGAGAATCTGGGCGTATTCCAGGGTCTGAGCCTCGAGATAAATAAATTTTTGCCCGTCGTGACGTCCTCGAAAAATATTCTATACCGCAATCGCAGCGAGGCCGAACTCGACCGGCGTTACAAGCAACTCATCCCTTACGTTTTAATCATCTGCAATGATCGCATCCTGCGCTATCGGCGGGGAAAAGGCGGAGGAGAGACACGCTTGCACGGCCTCTACTCGGTCGGAGTCGGTGGTCACATTTCGGAGGAGGATAACGGTCTCTTCACTCAGGCTGTCGGTTATACCGAAAGCATGCGGCGCGAGTTGATGGAAGAAGTGGCCATCGGCGACGCCAAAGAAGCGGCGGTCGCAGTGATCAATGATGACAGCACGGACGTCGGCTACGTGCATTTTGGAGTGGTGCACGTGATGTATGTCGAAAACGAAGATGTGGCCGGTCGTCGTAGCGGCATTGTGGCCCCGGAATTCGTGCCGATCGCCGACGCAATAAAAGCCGGTTCGGAATACGAGTCATGGTCGCGCTTCTGCCTGGAGCAATTGAACGTGCTGGTGGCCAAAGCCGCAGCGGCGGGAGTCGAAGGGTTGCAGCGGATGGCGAAGTGAGTTGGCGGCACTCAGGATGGTGTAAATTCTGTGAGCGAACTCGCACTTTGCCCGGAACCGGAGCGCCGACTTGTAGTCGGCTTACCCCTTGAAAACCAACTTGCCCAATTTTTTGTAACGCTGGAACAACTTCCCCGTCTCCCATTGAATGGGAAAGGGCAGGGGTGAGCTGCTTTTCGTAGGAGGTTTTCTCAGTTCCGCTTAGCCACCTTTTTCTCGGCAGACCCGCACGCGCCCCTTATAGTTCGGGCGAGTGAACCAGTCCGAGGCAAAACCGCAGCACGAGGTTTCCCACGTGGTCGAGCATCTCTTCCGCCACGAAGGCGCGAAAATGGTGGCGACTTTGACGGGTATTTTCGGAGTCGAGCATCTCAATCTCGCCGAAGACGTCGTGCAGGAAGCGTTGGCCCGGGCATTGCAAACCTGGCCCTTTTACGGCGTGCCGGAGAATCCCGCGGCCTGGATCATGCGCGCCTCCCGCAATCTCGCTCTCGACGTCGTGCGGCGACAAAAAGTTTTTCGCGATAAAGAGGCTGAAATTGTCCGGCGCATGGACCGCCCCGAGGCGCCGCCGGACGAAACCGTTTTTCTCGATCAGGAAATCGCGGATGACCGCCTGCGCATGATGTTCGTGTGCTGTCATCCCGTGGTGCCTGCCGAGGCGCAGGTGGCGCTCGCATTGAATACATTGTGCGGATTCAGTGTTACGGAAATCAGCCGCGCATTTTTGACCACCGACGCCGCCATCGCGAAACGCCTCACTCGCGCCAAACAAAAAATCCGCGACGCCAAAGTCCCTTTTGAAATCCCGGCGGGCGAGGAATTGGCGCGGCGATTGGACGCCGTGTTGACCTCGCTTTATTTGCTGTTCAACGAAGGTTACAAGGCCTCCAGTGGCGAGAAACTCGTGCGGGAGGAAGTCTGTCAGGAAGCGATTCGATTGACCGGTTTGCTCGTGGCGCATCCCGCCGGAAACCGCCCCGCGCCCCACGCGCTGATGGCTTTGATGTTGTTGAACGCCGCGCGTATTCCGGCGCGGGTGGATGATCAGGGCAACCTGCTGCGGCTCCAGGAACAGGACCGCGCGAAATGGGACCAGCGCATGATCGCCCGCGGGATGTTTCATTTCGCGCAATCGGCCGTTGGCGATGAACTGACCGAATATCATCTCCAGGCCGGCATCGCGGCGATCCATTGCGCCGCGAAGGATTATGATTCTACTGAATGGGCGCAAATCCTGTCCCTGTACGATCGCTTGATGGAAATGGATAACTCACCGGTGGTGGCGTTGAACCGCGCCATCGTGATAGCCAACATTTATGGCCCGCAAGCCGGCCTGAAGGCGGTGAAGGCCATCGAGGGCCTCGGCAAGCTGGAATCTTATTATTTGCTCTATGCCGCGCTGGGCGAATTTGAGGAGCGGTTGAATCATTTTCCGGCTGCGGCGGCGCATTTCCAGAAAGCGATGGATTTGGCCGAGTTGAAATCCGAGAAAGAGTTCCTCGGTAGGAGGCTGCAGGCTTGTGAAAGCATTGGCACGGCGGGAGCGAAACGAGGAAGCTGAGCGGCACGGTCGCGGCTCTCCAAATCCCTGACAGAAATCCTTTCGTTTCCTAATTGCGCGGGGGTCTTTAATCCGCGGTCTCTCGCCTTTTTGTTTATTTGTGAAACGAAAATTTGCTAAATATGGCGAGTCTGCTAATCGTATTCTGGTGAACTTTTTCGTCCAACGCAGCGACCTGCGCGACCTTTATGACAAGGTCGCCGCCGGGGAACGCATCTCTGAGGCCGACGCGCTGCGCCTGTTTGAATCCAAAGATCTGAACGCCATCGGCGCCATCGCCGATCTCGTCCGGCAAAAAAAAGCCGGCAACCGCGCCAGTTACATCGTCAACCGCTACGTCAATTACTCCAATTATTGCATCCTCTCGTGCCAGTTCTGCTCCTTTGCGCGCAAGAAGCGCGATGCGGATGGGTTTGAATTCACCATTCCGCAAATTGTGGAAAAGGCGCGCGAAGCGTTGAAGCTCGGCATCACCGAATTGCACATCGTGGGCGGGTTGCACCCCTCGCTGCCGTTTAGTTATTACACCGACATGCTGAAAGCCCTGCGGGAGTTGAACGCTCCCGGGAGCGCCGGCGTCCCGCCGGCAAGTTTGTCTGATGAAAACACTGACGTTCGTCACCGGAACGCCGGTGTTCCCCGATTGCACCTGAAATGCTTCACGGCCATTGAAATTCTCCACCTCGCGTGGCTCGCGAAAAAATCCGTCGAGGAAACGTTGCGCGAATTGAAAGCGGCGGGATTGGATTCCCTCACCGGCGGCGGCGCCGAAATTTTTCGCAAGGAAGTGCGGTCCGCCATTGCGCGCGGAAAAGAATCCGCCGACGAATATCTCGACGTGCACCGCACCTGGCACAAAATGGGCGGACGCAGCACCTGCACCATGCTTTACGGCCATGTCGAGTCGCTCGCCGACCGCGTGGATCACCTGCGCCAATTGCGCGCGTTGCAGGACGAGACCCATGGCTTCGTCGGCTTCGTGCCGCTCGCCTATCATCCGCAGGACAACGACATCCCGGTTGAACATGCGCCGACTGGTTTCGATTCATTGCGCACCGTCGCCATCAGCCGCATTTTTCTCGATAATTTTGATCACATCACGGCGTATTGGGTCGGCATGGGCATGAAACTCGCCCAGGTGGCGTTGAGTTACGGCGCGGATGATTTGCACGGCACGATTATCGAAGAGCATATTTTTCACATGGCCGGTGCCACGTCGCCGCAACTGCAAACCGAAGCCGAAATGGTCAAAGCCATCCGCGAAGCCGGGCGGACGCCGGTGCAGCGTGATACGTTTTACCAGCCGATTCGAGTCCTGGAAGAGCGCCTTTGTGCCGAGGCGTCTTTGTCTTAAAAGTCCCGGGCGCTTTCCTACATCGCCTTTAATGCCGCGATGACTGGCAGCCGCGCGGCGCGAATTGCCGGCAGAAAACTTCCCACCACTCCCACGACGATCGCGAAAATCATCCCCTCCGCCACCAGCAGCGGCGTCACGCGAAATTGAAAAATCACTTCGCTGAACGTGTTGAAACTGAGCGTGCCGAAATGCACCCCGAAGGCCACGCACAACCATTGCGCCAGCAACGCCAGCGCGCAGCCAATCACGCCGCCAATGCCCGCCAGGATCGCGCCTTCCAGATTGAAACTCGCCAGAATCACCCGCCGCCGAAATCCCAGCACGCGCAATGTGCCAATTTCCCGCGTCCTCGCGCCCACCGCCGCATACATCGTGTTCATGGCCGCAAACACCGCTCCGATGGACATCGCCACCGCCAAAAATGAGCCGAGGATCTTGATCGGCATCGCGGTGAGCGTTTGTTCCGCGTAATATTTCGTCTCAAAATCCGCGCGCAATGCCATCCGTTTGTCCGACTCGACGCGGTCGGCGAACGCGGGCGCGTCATTCGTGTTCGCTAGTCGCGCCAGCAGGCTGGAATAATTCTCGCGATCAAAAATCGACCGCGCCTCGTCGGCATCCATCCATATCTCGGAATCAAACGCGCTGTCGCTGCCGTCAAACCAGCCCACCACGGTCAGGTCGTTTCCGCCCGTGCGAAATTTCTGCCCGATGTCCGTGTCCGCAAACCGCCGCGCCATTTTCATGCTCACCACCGCTTCGCGTTTGCCCGGCGTGAACCATCGCCCCTGCGCCAGCTTCACCTGCGGGCGCAGTTCCTTGCCCATTGGCGTCACGCCGCGCATGGTCACGTTCGCCTCACCCGCGCCCTCGCGCCGCGGCAGATTGATGATCACCACCAGGTCGGCGGAAATGATCGGGCGCCCCTGCGCATCGCGCGCAATCTGCGGCAGATATTGAATCACCTTGTATTGCTCGCGCATCACCACGCTGCTCGATTCGGCGGTCGACCCCTTTCGTACAATCATGATGTTGCGCGGATCGCCGGTATTCGCGCTGGACCGTTCCAGACCTGCCGCCATCGCGTGCAACAAAATGAAAACCGTGACCACCAGCGCCACGCCCAGGATCGTCGCCGCCGTCGAGCGCCACCGAACTAGAACGCTTTTGAAATTATAAGGCAGCGGAATCGGCGAGGTCGCGACCGCGTAGATGAGCCATAGCACATAGCCCGCGAATGCGAGTGGAAATACACCGAGAATGACGGTCACTGGATTCATGGTCTAAAATGCCAAATTCCAAACAGAGACAAACTCCCGCTTTTGTTGCTTGGAATTTGGAATTTTCATTTCAATCCAATGTTTTTAACCCATCCGTCACACTCATTTTCGCCACCGCAATCGACGGCATGATGCTCGCCACAATTCCCAACAGCGACGCCACCAACGCGCCGATGCCGACGATTCTCGATGTCACCTCAAACGACGGAAACATACCATTCGTCATTTTGCCGACGTCGCCATAGGTGAACAAAAAATACGCGCCGCCCACGCCAATGAGCGCTCCCGCCGCCGCCAGTCCAAAGCTTTCCGCCAGGATGAACGCAAACAACTCGCGCCGCCGATAGCCGATCGCCTTTAAAATTGCCAGCTCGCGAAAGCGCTCGCGGATCGCCATGCTCATCGTGCTCGCGCTCACCAGCAGCAGTGTGAAAATCACTGCACTGCAAATCAACATCACCAGCAGTTTGATGTTGCCCCACATGGAAATAAAACTGAGTTGAAACGCGCGCTCGCTCTCCGCGCGGACTTCCGCCGACGTATTCGCAAACGCTTTGTTGATCGCCGCAATCACCTTCGGCATATCCTCCGCCGATTTCACCTTAAGCCACCACATGCCGACCTGTCCCTTCAATCCGCTGCTTTCATCCAGGTAATCCTGGCGGAACAGCATGTTCCGGTCATCCGGCGTGCCCGCGTAGATGCCCACAATTTTAAACTCCATCGTCACCGGATACACCGTGCTTTCCAGCGTAATTTTATCGCCCACCTTCAGCTTGTATTTGTCCGCCGTGATTTTTCCAATGATGCACGCGTCGCGCTCATTTTCGAACGCCGCGTAATTCTCCGCTGGCATCCGCGCTTCCGTGAAAACGCCGCGCAATTTTTTTGGGTCCAGCGCAAATTGCGCGAACGTCATGCCCTGTTCGCCCTTATACTTGCCGCCGAACCACGTGAACGGCGTCACCGCTTCCACGCCTGGAATTTTTTCAATGACGGGCAATTGTTTCGCCGGCAGGAGGTTCGCAATGGAAATTTTGTTTCGCACCGCCACGCGCAATTCCGCTCCCGCGCCCTCCACCGGCAGCGTAATTTCCCTCAACGCCACCAGCAACAGCACCAGCAAAAACAAGCTGATGGCCACGCTCAAAATCGAAAGCGTCGCCCGGCGCTTGTTGCGCAATGCATTTTTGAGAATGAAAGTGCCGATGGTCATGGGTTGGTGATCGGTAAATAAGTTGAAAGTTAGATGGCCCGTCACGGGAGAACGATGTCTCACTTATTTAAGCATTCAACTCATTTAACGAATCACTCATTTCAAAAGTTCTCCCTTCTCCAAATGAATCGTCCGCGACCCAAACGCCGCCGCCTTCGGATCATGCGTCACCATGATGACCGTTTTGCCCGCCTCCTTGCTCAGCGATTGCAACACCCCGAGCACTTCCTGCGCTGAATGCGAATCCAAATTTCCCGTCGGCTCGTCCGCCACAATCAGTTTCGGGTCCGTCACGAGCGCGCGGGCGATGGCTACGCGCTGCTCCTGCCCGCCGGAAAGTTGTTTCGGCAAATGCTTCATCCGGTCCGCCAACCCCACGAGTTCCAGCGCCGTTTCGACCTGCTTCCGTCGCTCGGCGCGGTTTAATCGCGTTAGTAACAACGGCAATTCCACATTTTCATGCGCCGTCAGCACTGGCAACAGGTTGAACGTCTGAAAAACGAAACCGACATTCTGGTTCCGCCAATCCGCCAGTTGCGACTCGTTCAACTTCGTCACATCCACGCCCTGCACATGGCATTCGCCGCTCGTCGGACGATCGATTCCCGCCAGAATGTGCAACAAGGTGGACTTGCCCGAACCCGACGGGCCCATGAGGGTCAAAAATTCCCCGGCGGCGATATTCAACGAAATATTATCCAACGCGGTGACTTGGATTTCCCCCTGCGCATAAATCTTCGAAAGATTGCGGATGCTGACGATGTTGCTGTTGGCGGACATGATAAAAGCATTCGTCATTAAAATTGCGTCTTCGGCACTTCCTTCTTCGCCTTATCGATCATAAACGATTCTGCCGGGGCGAAGTTGAAGATGCCGGCAATGAAGCTCGCTGGAAACACCTTCCGCAGCGTGTTGTAAGCCGTCACCGACTCGTTGTAAGCCTGACGCGCGAGGGAGATTTTATTTTCCGTAGACGTCAATTCTTCCACGAGCTGCCTCGTGTTCTGGTTCCCCTTCAAGTCGGGAGATGACTCCGAGACCACCATCAGTCGGCTTAACGTATCAGTGAGGTCTCTTTCCGCGGAACCTAAATTCTTCATGGCTGTGGCATCGCCCGGATTCGCGGCCGCGGTTTGCGCGGCGGTATAAGCGATGTTTCGCGCCTTGGTCACGCTCTCCAGCATCTCGCGCTCGCGTGGGATAAGGCTCTTTGCCGTCTCGACAAGATTTGAAATCAGGTCGTAGCGCCGCTTCAATTGCGCGTCGATTTGCACGTAAGCATTTCTGCAGCGATCGCGCAGTGACACGAGCCGGTTATAAGCGCTGGCGACAAACATCACCACGAAAAACAGGACGATCAGTCCGCCCAGCAGCATCATTAAACCCAGTCCCAGCCCGGTCATGATTCACCTTTCTTTGGCTCCCAATCGCCAGGCCAAAGCCGAAAGCGCGCAACTACAGTTTTGCCCGGAAGTTCAAGCTCTCCAAAAATCATTGCTCTCGCGTGGCGTTGTTTCCGAATTTCATCATAAATCCGTGCGCCTTCAACCACCGCGAGCATTCCGCCGCCCAGGGAAGCCATTTTTGAGGATTGTAATCCCGGGTCCCGAGGCCCTGGCCATGCGGCCCATGCTCATACACGTGCACTTCGAACGGCACGCGCGCCTTGCGCAATGCCTCCGCGAATTCCAGGCTGTTCTCGATCGGCACCACCGAATCATCGGACGTGCTCCAGATAAAACACGGCGGCGAATCCTTCCTGACCTGCATTTCGCTCGACGTTTCCTCCACCAATGCCTGCGGTGGATTTTCGCCTAGCAAATTATTTTTGGAACCTTGATGCGTGAATTTGCCCATCGTGATGACCGGATAACAAAGTACCGCGACGTCCGGCCGCGAACTTTCACGATCAATCACGTCCGTCGCGTTGGAATTTCCCGAATCGAAATGCGTCATCACCATCGAAGCGAGATGTCCGCCCGCCGAGGAGCCGATGATGCCGATGCGGGTTGGATCCAATTTCCATTCCTTGGCGCGAGCCCGCACCAAGCGAATCGCTCGTGCGCCATCCTCCAACTCCACCGGGTATCGATAACCCGCCGAGCCCAGCCGGTACTTCAGCACAAAACAGGTGATGCCCTGGCCCGCCAGCCAGTGCGCGTAACCTTCCCCTTCGTGCGCAGCCAACCCCGCATATCCGCCGCCCGGGCAAATCACCATCGCCGCGCCCGTGGCGCTGTCAGGCGTCGGAAAAAACGGCGTCAAAGTCGGAATATCCTTGTCGGTTTTGCCCAATGCGCCGGGTGCCTCGCCAGACCACAGCGGAAATGACTGTCCGGGCTCGCCTGGAATGGCAGCCGGGTGGACGTTTTCTTGCGCTAAGGCAGTTGTTCCGAGGACCGTCGCCAGAAAAATCGGAAGGAGAATTTTCATGTTCGAAGAATCAGAACTTTAATCCTCTTCGCCGTCAACGATTTTGGCCAACAAAAAAATACGTCGGCGCCTGGATCTTGCGATCAAAGTGCCGACGTTGAACCGCTTGAACGTGGTTTAACTATTGAGAGGCGCCGCTCTGGCCAGTCGTACTGTAAGGGGCGGTTTGAGTTCCCGTCCCGTGATCCAGATTGCTATTCTCACTACTATTCTCACTCGAGCTGGACGTGCCGCTACTTTGGTTATATTGGTCGCTGGTCCCACCCATGCCGTTATTTTCGCGTGAAGCACAACCCGCAAGCAATGCAATCAGGCTAAGGCCAAGAAATAATTTTTTCATAATTCCTTTCATTAACTTCCCCCACTTCTCTTTTGGAACCCGGGACGGACGTGTGGGAGTCCATCCGCCCCTAAAACCATGGACGATTCCGGCTTCGCGTCTAATTCACATTAGCGCGGGTTGCCGTTATTGTTGTTATTGTAATTGTGGTCGTATCCGTTGGGCTGGCCGGTCGGCGCCATGTTGTTTCCCTCGGGTTTCAACGTGATGTTATTGACCACCTGGGTCACGCCCTCGGCCTGTTTGGCCACATCTTCAGCACGGTGTTTTTGCTGATCGGTATCCACGAACCCGCTCAGTTGCACTACGCCGTCATATGTCTTCACATCGACGCCGTCGAATTTGTACACCGGCTCCCGGTTCAGGTCGTGTTTGACCGTGGCAGTGATGGTTTTGTCGTCCAACGTACGCCCGGCCGTCCGGTCGCCGTCGTGATGATTCAGCATCTCGCAACCCGTTAACGCCATGACGGCGCTCATTCCGCTCAGTAGAACTATTTTTTTAAGATTTAGCATAGGACATTCCTTTCGCGAGCAGCCTCGCATCAAGAAAAGCCTTATTCCATGGGGTGTTTTGCCCGAAGTCGCCTCGGGAGCGCCGGCGTCGCGCCGGCAGACGTGTTGCCTTTGCGGTAGGAAAGTCCCGTGGTCCGCGTCCGCTTACTCCTGAAGCCCGAGCATTGAATACGGCCGAACGCTATCGCCGCCCACGCCATATTTTGGTTTCGCCTTGAACGAAAATGTGAACGCCAGCGAAAAGTCTTTCGGCCCGACTCCATCATCGCGCAATCCCGCCGTCAACGCTGCCGTCCAGCTTCGCATGTCGCGATAAATGCTGTAATACTGCTCCTGCAATCGTCCGCTTCGCACGTCGAAATGGTGCATCGCCCGGGCGCTCCAATTTTCGTTGAGCCGGAAAAATAGCGCGCTTGTGAAAACGTCGTCTCCCTGTCCCAGCGCCGTGGGCACATTCCGGAAATCGTCCCGCAAATAAAAATGCCCGAGCGTCCAGCTCCAGACATCATTCGGCTGCAGCGTCAGCGTGTGCAACAGCATGTTCCAGTTGCCTGTGTTCAGGTCCAGCCGCGTCTGGGATTCCAGCCGGAGCCACGAGCGCGGCGCCAGCGACAAATCGGAATACATGTCCGCCCACGTTTCCTGGTCCGCGCGCGGTTTCAAGCGCCAGTCCGTATACAATTGCCAGTCGAGGAGATCCTGCACCTGCCCCTCGCGCTTGGTTTGCAACCGGTTTCTCAACCCGAAACGCAGCACATTCTCGCTGTCGATGGAATCAATCGAATTGTATTCCGGATATTCGATTGGCAGCAGCCGCAGGCTCGGAAGCTCGTAATCAAACTGCGGCAACTGCGTCGGCTTCGCATTCGGACTCGGCACATAAACATAATTCACGGAAGGCTCGATGATGTGCCGCAACCCGTCCAAATCCAGCAAGCGGTTCTTCACCTCCGGCCAGAGCTGCGAGGCCTTGAACGACACTTCGGCGCCCGTGTTGAAAACGCGGCGCGAAATGTCGTCCGTCGTCGCGCCCGGGCCGGTGGCCTGGGTGTAATACGTGTACCGCCCGCCCACGCGCGGCGTGATATTGAGCCAGCCGAAAAACGTCTCCGGCAGTGTCAGTTGATGATACGTGTCCGCGCGGCCGGCCTCGTAATTATTCGAGGTGGTCATGAACCCGTTCGTCTCGGCGAACAGTCGCCGGTAATATCCAACCGTGCTCTCGCTGTTGTAATAAAGCGGCAGCTCGCCCACCTTCTGTTGAAAGCCCGTCACGCGGACGTCGGGCAGGCGCTCGACGGTATCGAGGAAATCATTCACTCGCGGCTGCGTGAGCACGTCGATGCTGAAATTTCGCCCGAGTTTGTCCGCCTCGATAAACGTGTTCGGCTGCGGGTTCTCCCGGTAATCCCCTTCAAAAAAATCCCGCACCACGCCCGCGTCGCTTTGGTATTGGGCCAGCGCGCGGACCTCCAGGTTCGTATACGGCTCCGCCAAATAAGAAAAGTAAAGTCGCTGGCGGTTCACATACACCGGCGAATTGATCAGATTCGTGCTCGCATCGTCATCATGCGTATAATAATAGCGAAATGTGCCCGAGCCCCACCGGCCCAGGTGATAATCGAAATCCGGCCCCACACCCACGCCGCGGCGCTCGCGATAATCCAGGTGAAGCTTTCCGTTTAACTCATCATTCAGCCACCACGTGTACGTGCCCAGGATGAACGGCCCGAAAGAGCTTCGATATCCCGGAACAAAATCAAAATTGTTCGCATGCTCGCCCAGGTTGCGTTCGTAGTAGGGAAAATAAAAAACCGGGATTCCCTCCGCGTACAACACCGCATCCCACGCCTCCACCTTTTCATTGGGGATGATCCTCATCCGATGCGCGCGAATGCCGAAGGCGGGCTTGGCTACGTCATCGGTCGTGATGATCCCGTTCGTCGCATCGTAAGTACCGTACTGCAGGCGGTTCGAAACCACATTGCCGTGCAGCCCTTCACCCTCCATGAATACCGGTGATTTTCCAGAGTGAAACTGGTCCGCAATCATCTGGTGCGTTCTGAAATTGTAGCGGGCATGGTCGCTCACGAAGAGTTGATCGCCCTGCTGGATATGCACGTGGCCGTCCGCGATGGCCTCCCCGGAATTTCGATTCAGGAAAACACCGTCGGCCGTCAGCACCGTGCCGTTGTAATCGATAAAAACTCCATTCGTGCCGCGCCCTGTGTTGTTTCTCAAGTCCCAGGTCACGTCCATTCCTCCATTATGCAGACTCCTGATTTCCAGCGGGGAATTCGGTTCTTGTTGCGCGTGGAGGGAGCAGGAAAGGAGAAATGAAAAAACCGCTATCGGAACAATGATGGGCAGTCGTGTCATCAAACGCGGCAAGCTAATCAGAACTCAATTGGCGTGCCAAGCGGGATTTCCTCGCGCCACATTTTTAATGATGAATGTCAGAGCCGCCGGAATGAGCGTTAGTTTTTTCCCGCAAACGTGAAAAACCTGCCATTTCGCAGCGTGTGTCCCTCGGAGTCATCTTTCCCGGCGGTCTCCCTTTTTCGCTAACGATTGCGCCAAAGTCCCTTGGCGGTCTCAATGGCACGTGAACTGCGAACAAAATTTCAGGACTGAGCGTATGGCGACAAAGATAAAAATGCTGAAACTTTTAATGGAGGCGGAAGCCAATGCGGAAATCGATCGGCGTCCGCCGAAGCCCGCGCTTTTCCTCATGAACATGCGCACGCGGAACTTCCAGCCCGCGCTCCCCAAGCGCAAGCTCCCCATCCGCATCCATCCCGAGGATTCGGCGGAGCCCACGCCTGTGAAAATCGTTTTGCTCCAGCCCGACGCAAAGGCTTAAGCCGCAATTCTGCTGAAGTTTTCCGTCGAAATCCGCCGTTCCATTTCCCGGCCCTCACGGTGAATGAATTTGAGGCACTGTCCTGTCCTGTATTGTATTTGAACCGGGCCGAATCTGGATGCTCTCCGCTCCCAAACCGTGCAACGACTCCGCGCGAAGATTAAATTCCACCTTTTCGAAGCCCATCAGCGTAAAAAAACTCGCCAATTGCGTCCGCGCTCGCTCGTCCGCATCCCGCAAAATTCCGCCGCGCGAGGCCGACTGCCGCATGTCCTCCACCGCCGTCCGCCGGATGTTCTGCTCCAAATCCTTGTCGAAACTCCGCAGAAAACCGGTCGTCCGCTCCACGACTTTCGTTTCCTTGTCGTCCAGGTAAGCGTCCGTGATGCGCGCCGGCGGCAGGTTGATCCAAATCGTCTTGCCATCGATTCTCAAATCTTCCGGCTTCAACTTCCCCAGGTCCACGCCCGCTTTGATCACTCCGCGCGCCAGCAGCAAAATCCGATTGTCGCCCGCCACGAACTGCGAGAGTAATCCCGACGGCGGGTCCTGCCAAACCTCCACCTTCTCCACGACATACTTCACCGTCACCAGGTCGGAAAGCGTCTGGACCTGCTGCAGCAAAACCGGTGTGTCGTAAACGCGCGTCGCGCCGCGGTGCCCGAACCATCGCGGAATGCGCGAACCGAAATAGACGCCGAGGAGAAACAGCACCACCACTGCCAGCACCGTTTTTGCTCGTCGCGCATTCGCCATGACGCGAGTCTAGCGCGTTTGCTTTCATAATCAATCCTGTCGCTGGAACAACTTCTCCTTGTCCCATCGAATGGGCGAGCGCCGGGGTGACGGCCCTCCGTCCGCACTTTTTAATTTTTAATTTTTCATTTTGAATTACCCTCTCCCCATGAATTTCGCCGGACAATTCCCCGCCTACCGCCCGCGGCGCTTGCGCCAATCCGCCGCTCTGCGTCACCTGGTTAGCGAGACCCAATTGAGCGCTGCCCAACTCGTTCTTCCGCTCTTTGTTCGCAGCGGACGCAAACTCCGCCGGGCCATCGGCGCCATGCCCGGCGTCTTTCAACTCTCGCCCGACGAACTCCTCCGCGACGCCACCGCCGCCCATCGCCTCGGCGTGCCCGCCGTTTTGCTCTTCGGCATTCCGGACAAGAAGGACGCCAAAGCCTCCGGCGCCTACGCCGCCAACGGCATCGTCCAACAAACGGTGCGCCTGTTGAAAAAAGAACTGCCGCAACTGCTCGTCATCACCGACGTCTGCCTCTGCGAATACATGGAACACGGCCATTGCGGCATTGTGCAAACGACAAAAGCGGGCGCAAAAATCCTTAACGACCCCACGCTGAAACTCCTCGCCCGCGCCGCCGCCAGCCACGCGGAAGCCGGCGCGGACATCGTCGCCCCCAGCGACATGATGGACGGCCGCGTGCGGGCCATTCGCGAACAACTCGACGCCGACAGCTTCACCGACACGCCCATCATGTCCTACGCCGCGAAATTCGCCTCCGCCTTTTACGGTCCGTTTCGCGAAGCTGCCGAGTCCACGCCCAAATTCGGCGACCGCCGCAGTTATCAGATGGACGCCGGCAATGCCGCCGAAGCGTTGCGCGAAGTCGCGCTTGATCTCCAGGAAGGCGCGGACATCGTGATGGTCAAACCCGCGCTCGCCTACCTCGACATTTTGCACCGCGTGAAAACTGAGTTCGGTTATCCCACCGCTGCCTATGCCGTCAGCGCCGAGCACGCGATGATCAAGGCCGCCGCCGCGAATGGGTGGATCGACGAACGCGCCGTAACCTTGGAAAGCCTGCTGGCCATGCGCCGCGCCGGTGCGGACATCATCATCACCTACGCGGCCGTTGATGCGGCTCGGTGGTTGAATGAGGCGAAATAATTCAAGCATGATGGGTAGGGACGCCGCGCTGCGGCGTCACCGCCCGTAGAGCGGGCGGAACAAATCGTCCCTGCGGCGTTATTTGTCTTAAGATTGCGCCGCTGAACGCGGCGCGGACAGCGCAGCGCGCTGTCCCTACCATCGCTCTACGGAGAAGTTTCATTTGCAAACGACAATTTGAAAACTGTGGCATAAGGATCCACCTGCGACGGTTTCGGCATCGAAAGAACAGTCGTGCCGTTTTGGTTCTCCGCCGAAATCCGCACCTCGGGGAGGGAATGATCCAACAACTCAGCGCCTTTAAACCCATTTCCATGGATGGTGACCGTCACCGGTTTCCCACCATCGGGCCAGCGAATGACTTCCACATAAATGTGATCCCGCGTTTTGGTCGCGTAACACTCGGCTCCGGATTCCTTGTCGAATTCACATTCCGGCGCGGGTTCGGTGCCGTAGATGGCTTCGCCATTGGTCCCCGTCCACTTCCCCATTTCCTGGAGAATCGCCCGATGCTCCGCGGGAAACTCACCGGAGGCCGTCGGCCCCACGTTCAGCACGAAATTGCCCCCTTTGCTCGTGCAATCAATCAGGTTCCGAATCAACTGCGCCGGCTTGCGATAATTCGTGGCGCCGCGCACCCAGCCCCAGTTGTCGTCCGTGGTGTCGGTCATCACCACTTCGAAATAGCGGCTTTGCTGCGAACCCTTCAATTGATTTTCGGGAGTCGTGTAATCACCGTCCGTGGAACTCGCGCCACGGCCGCACCGGTCATCGATCAGCGTGTTCGGGCTTAACGACCGCACATACGCATACAATTCCTTCGCGTGCGTCTCGTCATTGTGCCATTGGCCGTTCACATACCAGTAATTGTCGAACCACAACATTTTGATGTCGCCATAATTACTGAGCAATTCCTTGAGCTGCGCGCGCATGTAATCCGGATAACTCGTAAAACGCCTGGCCATCACATCCGCCGCGGACCAATCGCCGATCGAGTAATAGGGACAAAACACGATGCCCTGCCGTTTGCATTCATCCGCCAATTCCCTGACGACATCGCGTCCGAAGGGTGTGGCCTGCACCACATTGTTGCTGGTCGTAGCCGTCTGGAACATGCAAAAGCCATCGTGATGTTTCGTGGTCAAAATCACGTATTTTTGTCCCGCCGCCTTGATGAGTTGCACCCATCCCCGCGCGTTAAAATTCGTCGGATTGAATTCGCCCGCGGCTTCCGCGCGATATTCCGCGAGTGGAATCGCCTGACGATGCTCACCCAGCCCCATGATTTGTTCCGCCGGATCGTAAGGCCCCTTGCCATGCCAGTAGCCGCCCAGTTGCGAATAAACTCCAAAATGAATGAAGGCGCCGAATTTAGCATCGCGAAACCATTTGAAACGCGAATCGTCCGCATTGCACCCGCGCGCATCCCAAACCTTCTGTTGCCAGGCGGGATCCTGCCACTGAGCGTCGGCGGCTTGTGCGACCGGGCCACGGATGAGCACCGTTAAGCCGAGGGCCAGCCAGCAAAACCTGAAAAGGATTTGGTTTCTCATAATGATGGTTTTGAGGGTGCGTTTTGGAATCGGTATTTCAAAGAAAATAAATTTTTTAGGCACGACCCGACACGACTGAGCACGAGTTGATCTACCGCAGAGGGAAGCAGCAGCGTTGATCATTCGAGGGGAGAGGGCCTTTCGTCCCGCGCTCTGCGCGCGTGACGGAATATGGGGCCGCGCGGCAGCGCAGGCCCTACCGGTTGAGGATTTTTTATTTTTTAACCCGGATTTAGTCGGATTTACCCGGATTTGGTCGAAGATAGTCCGGCAAAAACCGGAGGCTCTTCCGGCGGATGCATTGGTGCTCCCGCCGTCCCAGCCATGCTGATCCGTCGTTCCCATTTCCACGCTCCTTTCTTCGGAGCGTTTATAGCACGAGTGTCAATGGATCCTGGGAATTCTAAAGAGCGAATGCTTTTTGCATTCGTGGGAGGCGCACAATCATCATCGCACGATATGGCCTTCGGGCAGCGGTTCGATTACCTGGCCATCGGGTGAGAGGTGGATGACGGCCTCGTGCTGGTCCGACGGAAAAGAATATGAGGCCGTGGTCGAGCTCTCACGATTAAAAGCATCACCGGTCTCGCTCGTTTGCACCTGCGGATCGGGATTGCGCGAACTGAACCGATAAATCCAATCCTCTCCGCCAGCAGGATTGGGCTCGACGCGCACCGGCTTACCATAGAGTGAGCGAAGGTCCTCCCGTGACATCCCGGTATAAAGTTTCGGCGAGGACTCGGATTCTGTCATGCATCCGACCAGCAAAAGAACAACCGGCAGTAGCAACCAAAATCGTAAAGCGTGGCGCATAGTCTTGTGCAGTTCCTCATGACTGGAGCTCAGCCACGCGGGGACTGAGACATAAAAATCTGCGGCCTCTCGACGAATCGAAAGCCTGATCCCGTGTTGGCCGCACGATTCGTTAACTATCTTCACTCTTAGACACAAATACTAGCCGGAACATCCACCGGAATAAACTCTCCATAGTCGACTCTGCCGCCCGAAACTCGGTAGGGCAAATAAATGTAACGTGAATAGCCAGGGCACTCCAGCAACACCCGAATGCCGTCAGGAAAAACAGGCTGATACTGTGTTGGGACATTCACGTCTGTCGCGATACTCGCGGCAACAATCTCCCGCTTCTGGAACTGGGTGCGCATGGCGCTCTGCAAAAACTGGAAAATTGCCGCTCCGCCCGGATGCTCTTCGCCGATATCTGCCCCGACGGCGGTGACCGCACCGCTCGACACGAGCACTGCTCCAAACGGATGAAATGCTCCGCGACTCTCGACCATCCGCTTTGCGAACCCAAGGCAGTGATTCAGAAGTTCTTCGAGCTTGAGCGGATCAATAGTAGACGTGGTCATGCGGCCTAACGACTAAACCTCAGCCACGCGGAGACCGCAATATAAAACAACTCGCGGCTTCTCGATAAAACCGACGGTGCCGCCCCTTCTTGATTGCAGCGATTGGTAGGGTGATGGCTCAAATCTGAAAAAATGTAAGCTATAATCGGTGAAATGCTCTGCTGGCGAATCACATGGTTATATCCCTAACCGCCTTCCGGCACATCGCCATCCTCTGCCTGCCAGTCTATAACTTGCTGCTGGTCAGATGAAAGCTGAAGTGATGCGCCGGCCTTTCTGGTGAGCTTCGCGCCGGTAAGGTCTGCGCCAGAAAAATCGCAAGCCGTGAAACGACAGTGGCGAAAATCAACACCGGCAAGTCTCGTTCCGCCAAACCGAACACGCTCGAAAACACACGCTCGAAAACACACGCTCGAAAATCTGAACGCGAAATGTCAGCCGCGCTAAAATCGACATCAATGAACTCATTCCAATTTGCGGTGGACTCGGAAAGGTCGGTGTCCTGAAATGAAGTGGCACGAATCTCGGAACGGCCGAAGAAAGTGCGCGGCAAAGTCAAGTGTTCAAGCTTGGAATCAGCAAGCATGGTGCGGAAAAAACCGACGCCAAGCACCTCATCATCGTGGCGCGGTGGCTTCTGCGGGAACAATGGGATGCCGCCGGGGTCAATAATCTGCTGACTCTGGAGAGCCTGGCATGAATCTTCGTAAGATAGTCGTGGCATGAAATGCTGTGGCGCGAATGTGGCCTAATGACGGAGAATTGAGCCGCGCTCGAACTCCGACGTGGACCGCGATAGTGGAACCGCCAACGGTAACCGCGTTAGCGCTGTGTTAGGCCGCTTGGTCATGCTTTGTAACCAATCTCCTGCTTGCAGTCGAACCAACTCTTCCCACCGAGTGATGGCTTCCGCGCCATACTTGCCATCACAAGAAACCTGTCGTTGATGCTCCATCAAATCGTCGTAGCCCCAATACAAGCCAATGAGATGCTCAAATCCATGAGAATCTCCTGCATACTTTTTACATGGCGTGTCAGAAAAATATGGATAATAAACCTCGCGCATGACTGCCTCCAATCCCTCGCGCGCCGGTCGTGTGCCCGATGCGATGGACTCCAAATAAGCACGGAGCAACTCATCAACCGCGTCGTCTTTGTTTGGAATCTGAACGCCAAGCTCGGTGCAAGCTCGTTCAAATAAGGGCGCGGCATCAGCCATAATCGGCGGCTCCAAAATTGAAAGCTGAACAACAGCCGGAGTATCGCGTCCTTCGGCCAGCAAAGTGTCCGCAACACGAACCAATGACTCGGTATCAATCTTACTCAACCGATAGCGAACAGCAATGTGTCGAAGATCAAGCATAACGCGAATGTGGCCTAACGACCAGAGCTCAGCGACCCGGCCCGCGGGAGGCGGGGATTGCAAATTATGGCGCTATGCCGGGCTCGCTGCAGCGCATGGTTAGGCCACGGTCTTGTCATATCGCTGAATTAAACTCTGGCAGCCTTGAAACGCGCCGTCACGGAAAGAAGCCTCGCACTTGCGTAACTCCTCGTCCTTCTGTCGCAATGCTTCTGCTGCCCAATGACGCCGAACCTCTCCAACGGGCAAGTGGTCGGTCTCGGAATCAACGCCAATGAAAAAGATAAAGTCCTGGTCGCGGTCAACTCCGAGGTCGTGGCTCAACTTGGCTAGCCGCCGCGCACCCTCAACGATACCAACAGCACCGGAAAGAACACCTCGCGCAGTGGACACAACCTCACTCTGCGCTCGAAGAATTTCTGTCTCGTTGGTGCTCGGAATGGTCATAGCGCGTCGAGTGGCCTAACCCATGATAAGCCTAATATCAGTGTGATCTCGTGTGGACGACCCGCCTCCCGCGGAATTAATGCAACTGCGAGAACACCACCACGAGCACGATGCAGATCACCACGGCCACGACGATCGCACCGATGATGAACATCTTGGTCGTGTTGTTTTTCTTTTTGGAGAAACCCTTTGAGGTGGTGTCGAAACCGGATTGGCGGGCGCCGCCTTCGGAAAGTTCGGTCAAATTGACTCCGCGCGGCACGACCATGGTGGAATCGTGTTTCCTTTGCCCACTGGGAACAGGCGCACCTGCGGTGGGCGCGCTTGCGGCCGGCGCACCGGTTGCCGGTGCGGGCGCGGGTCGGGGCGCGGGAATGGGCATGCCTTCGGTCAGTAATTGCAATTCGATCTGCCCAAGGCGCAAGGTCTGGCCCGGCTTTAAAACGCTTTCGGAAACTTTATCGCCGTTGATGAACGAGCCGTTGGTGGAGTTCAGGTCGTGGACGACCACGTCGGTGCCGCGCAACAGGACTTCGCAATGATGGCTCGAGACGGAGGGGTCGGCGATTTGGAAGGTGTTGTCGTCCACACGGCCGATGGTGGTTTTATCCACATTCAACTCGTGGGTGCGCCCGTTCATTCCCGCGCTGAGGACGACAAGTTTCGCCATAGGTTACTTCACGTAAAAGTGATTATCTCTACCACCGGACTCAAGTCAAACGGAAACGTCTGAGCCGCAAACGCCAACGTCAAATGAAACCGGATGAAAAATCCCGCATGCGGAAAATTTCATGCGCGCGTTCACGATTTGTTTTCGAGCATTCTGCGGAACTCCGTAAACAGCGGAGTGGAATCGTGCGGTCCCGGCGAGGCTTCGGGATGATATTGCACGCAAAATATCGGCTTTGTCTTGTGACGCATGCCTTCAACGGTTTGGTCGTTGAGGTTGATTCTATCTACTGAAATGTCCGACGGCAAGGATTTCGCATCGACGGCGAATCCGTGGTTTTGCGAGGTGATTTCGACGCGGCCGCTGGCGAGGTCTTTGACGGGCTGGTTGCCGCCGCGATGGCCGAATTTCAGCTTGAAGGTTTTTCCGCCAAACGCCTGGCCGAGAATCTGGTGCCCGAGGCAAATCCCGAAAATCGGCACGCCGCTCTTGACCAGATCGCTCGTGGCCTGCACGGCGTAATCAAGCGCGGAAGGATCGCCGGGGCCGTTGGAGAGAAAAATGCCGGCCGGTTTGTATTTCAGCGCTTCCGCCGCGGGTGTAGCGGCGGGGACGACCTGCACTTTGAAGCCTTGTTGGCGCAGCCGGCGGAGGATGTTGTATTTCATCCCGAAATCGTAGGCGACGATGGGAATGTCCGCGGCGGGCAACGCATCGCGCACGTTGCGGGCGTCACTTTTGACGGTGCCCTGGACGAGGTTGAAGCTTCCGCTTTGCTCGTCCTTTTCATCCCACAGGAACGCTTCGCGATGGGTGACTTCCTTCACGTAATCAACTCCGAGGAAAACGAAATCTTTGGCGCGCCTGACGGCGTCGGCTTCGGAGATGTCCTCGGTGGAGATGAAGCCGTTGAGGGCGCCGCGCACGCGCAGTTTTTTGGTGAGCGCGCGGGTGTCGATGCCCTGGATGCCGGGGATGCCGTTCTTTTCCAGGTATTCCGCGAGCGAAAAATCCGCGCGCCAATTGCTGACGACGGGCGAGAGTTCGCGAATAACGAATCCCGCGGCGTGCGGCCGCCAGGATTCCACGTCCTGGAGGTTGACGCCGTAATTGCCGATGAGCGGGTAGGTCATCGTGACGATCTGGCCTCGATACGAGGGATCGGTGAGGATTTCCTGGTAGCCGGTCATGGAGGTGTTGAAGCAAACCTCACCGCAGGCCGAGGCGCGCGCGCCAAAACCTTCACCATGAAAAACGGAACCATCTTCGAGGGCCAAAACTGCTTTCATTGCGGGCACAAATTGTTGCGATGCTAAAGCTGCGCCATCCGCGGTCAAGATTTAACGCAAAAAAGGCGCGGCTTCAGGCCGCGCCTCGCGGATGGAAATCCGACGCCTGTCGCTCAGTTCTTGCTTTTGAAACCGTCCAGTTCGGCGATGAACGCCTTGGGACCGCCCGGTTGATAACCTTCCTGGCGTCCGATTTCTTTGCCATCCTGGTTCAGGACGACGAAGGTGGGATAGCCGCTTACCTTATATTTGTCGCCCAAAGCTTTGTTGGCGCTTTTCAACTCGGCGCTTTGCGGTTTTTTGTTGGGAAAATCCACTTCGACGAGCACGACGTTTTTGCCGGCGTAATCCTTGAATTCGGTGGTGTCGAGCGCCTCCTTCTTGAATTTCATGCACCAACTGCACCAATCGGAGCCGGTGAAATCCAGCAGCACGATTTTGTTTTCCTTTTTGGCCTGGGCCAATGCCTGGGGCACATCGGTGGTCCAGGTCGTTTCTGCCGCGCCAAGTTGGAAGGCGGCGCAGCACGCGAGGAGCATCAGAGCGATTTTTTTCATAATTATCAACTTAGGATTTGGTTATTGGACGCCCGTGAGTTCGGACTGTTTAATGCACACCTTTTTCCCAGCCACTATGGTCCAGATCGGTTTGCCTTTCAATGTCCAACCGTGGAAGGGGGTGTTCTTCGATTTGCTGGCGCTGGCGGCGCGGTCAAAGCGCCATTCAAGGCCGGGATCAAACACGGTCACGTCGGCATCCGCGCCCACGCTCAACGTGCCTTTCTTCAGGTTCAACAGGCGCGCGGGGGCGACGGTGTATTTGGCAATCAGGTCCGAAAGCGAAAGCCGTTTGCTGTGATACAGTTGCATTAGCGATAGCGCGAGTTCGGTTTCCAGGCCGGTGATGCCGAAAGGGGCGTAGTCAAATTCGACTTCCTTTTCGTAATCGCAATGCGGGGCGTGGTCGCTGCACAAAATTTCAATCGTGCCATCGGCCAGCCCTTCGAGAATCGCCTCCCGATCGCGCGCGGACCGCAACGGCGGGTTCATTTTAAAATTCGTATCGTAGCTGGGCCAGGAGGGTAAGTTGGCGGATGAAGGTTGAGATAAAAGCGATTTGCCATCTTCCGCCCAGAATTTTTCGCTGCCGGCGATGGCGGCGTCGGTGAGAACGAAATGATGCGGGCAGGCTTCGCCGGAAATTGGCACGCCGCGTTTTTTCGCCTCGCGAATCAGCGCCACGCTGCCGGCGGCGCTCAGGTGCTGGCAATGCACGCGCGCACCGGTCAATTCGGCGAGCAAAATGTTTCGCGCGACGATCATTTCCTCGCCGGCGGAGGGCCAGGCGCGCAATCCGAGCGCCGTGTTCCAATAGCCTTCGTGCATCACGCCGTCGGTCACCAGCGAATAATCCTGGCAATGATCCATTACCGGCAGGTCAAACATCTTCGCGTATTCACAGGCGCGCCGCATCAACTCGTTATTCTGGATGCAATGGCCATCGTCAGTGATCGCCACCACGCCCGCGCGTTTCAGGGAGCCGATAGGCGCGAGTTCCTCGCCTGCGATGTTTTTGGTGATGGCGCCGGCGACAAAAACATTCACCATGCCCTGTTGTCGGGCGCGGTCGCGAATGAGGGCTACCGTGCCCGCGGAATCGATGGCCGGAGCGGTGTTCGGCATGCAGACCACGGAGGTGAAACCGCCACGCGCGGCTGCCGCGGTGCCGGTGGCGAGGTCTTCCTTGGCGGTCTGGCCGGGCTCGCGCAGGTGCACGTGCAAATCAATCAGGCCCGGGCAGACGATCATTCCTGGGACGTCCAGGCGTTCGACGCCACCCGGCGCGCCGGCGGAGGCATCTTTGCCGACCGCGGAGATTTTTCCATCCACGATGAGCAAATCCCCCGGGGCATCGAGATGATTGGCCGGGTCGACGATTCGTCCGCCGGTGAGAAGAAGCGCATTCATGCGAGGGTTGAGGGTATCGTTGGCGAATTGACAAGGCAAGCGCGGGCGGTATGATTTGCGGCAACGGCGAGCCTGCGGTCCGTGGGTGGCGGCTTGATCGGACAGGCGGGTCCGCGAGTTGGCGGGCTTACCGCGCCGAAGTCCGCGCAGCGGACGAAGGCGGGCGTAGTTCAATGGTAGAACGGCAGTTTTCCAAACTGCACACGAGGGTTCGATTCCCTCCGCCCGCTCCATTTTACTTCGATTTAAAATTCCATAGCCACCCAATAGGAGATGCGCCTGCGGAAAACTTAAAATTCTTATTGCAGACCGAGGCATCGCGACACTTAATAGCGCCGTGGTTAATTTCCAAAGGTGGCAAGAGCGGGAATGAAAAACAACGCGCGTTGGGTGTTTGGCGCCTGTGTTGCGGGAAGTTTGTTATTCGTCGCAGAATCGCTTCATTTGTGGGGGGCTGCGGAAATCCAGAGGGATTTTTCCGAAGTGGTTTTTCTCACTATCGCGTGCGCTGTGTGGCTCGCAGTCGCCACCAGGCTTTTTCCCTGGCTGGGCATCAGTTTTCGCGATGATGCCCTGGAACGGAGTAATTCAGGCGCGCTTGTCGCTCTCGGCGGAGCCATGGTTTCGCTTGCACTGATCTATGTGGGCGGAAGTGTGGGTGAAGGGCCTTCCTACGCTGAAAACGTTTTCTCCGTGGGCCTGGCCAGCGCGGGGTTTTTCGTGTTTTGGACGGCCTTGGAAATCGGCGGCCGCGTTTCTGTTTCCATTGCCGAAGAGCGTGATTTGGCTTCGGGCATCCGATTGAGCGGTTTTTTGTTGAGCATTGGATTAGTGCTAGGTCGGGCTGTTGCAGGGGATTGGCATTCAGCGTCCGAAACAATTCGGGATTTTATCCAGGATGGTTGGCCGGCGGTCGTCTTATGCCTTGTAGCCGTGACAATCGAGCGTTTTATGCGCCCAAATCGCCAACATCCTTTTCGCACCTGGCCGAAATATGGATTACTGCCGGTTTTGGTTTATATGGTGCTTGCGGGAGCCTGGCTTCTCCATCTGGGAGCTTGGGAGGGGATGCATCAATGAACGCAATCTCGTCCGTGAGGCTTTTTAAAGCGGATCCTCCGGGCGTGAAAGCGGGAAATGCTTTCGGACTGCGAACGGAACTGCCCATCGGTTTGAAGGAATTCTCTGCTCTCCGCCGCCGCGCATTGTTGGAAGGGTGCAAATGGGACCCACAGGTTGGCGATATCAGTACGTTGGCAACGTTTCCACTGGTAATGAATGCCGGTGTTTGGAAACGCCTGGCCTTTCAGGCGGAGCGTCTGAGTGCCGAAGCAGTGGCAGCCGAAAATGAAATCTCTCAACGGCCGGAGCTGCTGGGAAATCTCGGGCTGCCGCGCGCGTTGCGGCGGGTATTGACCAGCCGGGAACCGTTGACTCCCGCGCCGTGCCGTGTGATGCGGTTTGATTTCCATCCGACAGTTGAAGGTTGGCGAGTTTCCGAGGTCAACAGCGATGTGCCGGGAGGTTTTAGCGAGGCGTCCCATTTTACCGCTTTGATGGCTGAACACTTCCCCGGGCTTCGTCCTGCTGGAAACCCGGCCGGTGCCTGGAGCAGAGCAATCGCAACCGCCATCGGCATCGATGGTGTCTGTGCGCTTTTATCCGCACCGGGTTTCATGGAGGACCACCAGGTGAACGCCTTTCTGGCTTCTCAACTTCGTAAACAGGGCTGCCACGCCTTTTTGGCGAAACCGGAACAAATTCTTTGGCGCAATGGTACCGCCCATCTCAATACGGAGTGGCATCGCGGGCCGTTGAACGGTGTCATAAGGTTCTACCAGGCTGAATGGCTGTCGCGTCTGCCGCCACGGTGTGAGTGGAAATATTTTTTTCGCGGTGGCAAAACGCCGGTTCTCAATCCCGCGCTATCAGTGATATCAGAAAGCAAACGTTTCCCACTGACCTGGCAGGCTCTGGCTGTGAAGCTACCGGTTTGGCGCGAGCTACTGCCGCGTACCTGTGATCCGCGCGACGTGCCCTGGGAAAGCGATGAAAGGTGGCTGCTAAAAACTGCCTTGTGCAATAACGGTGATACCGTCTGCATCCGGGAACTGATGAAGCCATCTGATTGGTTTCGCACGCGGCTCGCGGTTCGCATTTTTCCGGGTCAATGGCTGGCTCAGGGGCGTTTTGAATCGGTGCCCGTGCCCACTCCGGCCGGCCCACGCCACGTGTGCGTTGGTGTTTATACTGTGAATGGAGCGGCGGCCGGCGCCTACGCCAGGTTATCGGAAAAGACTGTGATTGATTTTTCAGCAACGGATGTAGCGCTCCTGATCGACGACCATGCATAATGACCAACTCTTTTTAATTTGGGCGCCCGATGAATCTCCCTGGTCGCGTTGGGCAAAGCCTGTGCTGTTCTCGCATATCGACGCGGCTCCGCCAATAGCGCCAGCTCGTGATTCGACCGTCGACATGACCTGGTTGCCGTCTTCGAATTCTGAGGTGGCGCTCGTCCTCGACCTGCCGGGCGCGGAAGGGGTCAATGCCGGAGTTGCCGCTGCATCGTGCGGCTACCGTCCGGTGCCCTTATATAACGCCGTGCCCTCGCCGTTTTTCGCCGACGTTTTGAGCGCACCCGCAGTGGGAGCGGTCGCGGAGGTAGATCTCCTGCCGGTCCTCGGCGCACTCAAAAACACCTCGCTTCAACTCGCGGAATTATCGCTGCCCTCGAATGCACCACCCGCTTTTCTGCTCGATTCAAATCGGCACGGCAGCGGGCTCACAGTGAAGCCGGGAGAATTCGATAACCGTTCTATTTGTTTTACGACAGATTTTCCCTCTGCCAATTTTATGCTGGCAAACGGAATTCGGCGGGTGTTGGTGATTCAAAGGAGCCGGATTGAACCGCTGTCGGATCTGGCTTATGTGCTTCGCCGATGGCAGGATGGAGGGATCGCTTTGCAGCGCGCGCAGGTTGATTTTTCAGCAGCCCCACAGCCTTTCGAAATCAGGAAACCATCGTGGTACGGCGCCATGTTTCAGCGCGCGCTGGCGGCGGTGGGGTTGCGACGGGCTGGTTCCTGCGGGTTTGGTGCCTGGGTCGCAACCTCTGCTGGCGGTTGAGGGCCGCCCTCCCAGCACGTCCGATTTCCTTTTTTCCGAAACATCTTCCGAAAAGTTCTTGTTAGCGCAACCAAAGCGAACTTCGGTATATATGAGTGGGGCTAATAGTTATTTCGATGGCGAAAGATTTCTATTTCCCGCCGTATTACTTCCAGAGACCTATAGACCAACGAGGGACGAGAATAACCTTATGATTGGCATATTCCATTGCGCGCTATTGCCTGGCGGCGCTTAACAACTCTTCGAGCTTCGCCAGACGCTCCTTCAATTCTTCGTTGTCGGCATCGCGGCGTTTCAATTCCGTTTCGAGCCTTTCTGTGCGCTCCTCCAATTTCTGATTCAACCCCTGAATCGCCGCCAGCGCCACGCCGCCTTCATCCACAGTGGCAATATGTTTTTCGTCCGTGCCCAGGCCGAACGCGGCCCGGAAATCCTGCGCCATCGGGCCGAGATGTTCGCTGGCCTTGTCCTCCTTGAAATTCCAGCGAGTGATCGGCAGCGCGGCGACCTTGTCCAGCACGTCGCGGGGGCTGACGTCGCTGAAGTTTTCCTTGATGTTGCGGTCGCTGGAAGGATTGAAACTGGTCGCATAGACGTTGCCGGTGTAATCGATCCTCATCCGCTCGGTCACGTTCCAAAAGCCCAACTCCGGTGTTGAGCCGGGGCTGACATCCATTTCCCAAAAGGGATACCCAGTTACGTTCATACGGAGACGCGTGTAATCGCTGGGTGTGTTCTGCGAGATATGCAACTCCGGCGAGCTGCTTGCCGAAGCGACGTGAAGCTGGCTGTCAGGCGCGTTGGTGCCGATGCCAACGCCTCCGTCGGCATGGATTAGGAATTGGTTTCGTGCGGTTGAGGCAAAGTGCACCGATGTGTTGCCGTCGCTCCAAACGAAGGTATTGTCGTGGTTGGCCTCCGCGGTAACACCGGCTGCCAGGCTGCCCGAACCTGCCGCGGTATTTTCCGCGCCACCTGGCACCGTGGAATATACGCCAGCGGCGGTGTTGAGGGCGCCTCCGCCAACACTACAGGCATCAGCAGCGGAGTTTCCGTTTCCTCCACTCACGGTCGCCTCAATGCCGCTGGTGGAATTTCCAGTGCCTCCACCGATCACGTCGTAACTGCCGTCGGCCTGATTTTGAATTCCGCCGCCGATGGTGGCAAACGTCGCTCCAACGCTGATCAGGTTGTTGGAGCCGCCGCCAATGAAAGATCCGTTGGCGCCTGCTCCGATGGCATTAAAGTAACCACTACCGATGCCTGCACTTATGGCCGAGGTTCCGATCACGTTATTAAAACCACCGCTGATGGCGGAGCCGGACGCATTGGGTAGGACCACGTTTTGGTAACCTCCAGCGACGACAGAGTATCCTGTGTTGGTCTGGATTTGGTTTTCAAAACCTCCGCCGATCAAGCCAAACCATGCGCCAGACTGAAGCAGGTTTCCTTCTCCACCAACAATGGCACCGCCATTAACGTTTGCTTGAATAAGGTTGAGGGCGCCTCCGCCAATGAATGAATACACTGAGGTGAGGAGGCTGTTATGAGATCCCCCGCCGATGAAACCATACTGCCCGGAGTTGGTGTTGTTTTCGCCGCCACCAATGAATGAAACGGGGCCGCTGGCAACGCTGGAGTTGCCGCCGGCGATTGCGGAATAATCCCCCGCAGCGAGATTGTATTGGCCGCCGCCCACCGCCGTCTCCAGGCCGCTGGCGGTATTGAAAGCGCCGCCGGCGACGGTCGTGGAATTGCTGGTGCTGTTGTTGAAAAAGCCGCCGCCGATCGTCGCCGCGCCGCCACTGCTGACATTCGCATGGCCGCCGCCGACGGTGGCATCCAGTCCGCTGCTGGTGTTGCCCAGGCCGCCGCCGACCGTCCCAAAATCTCCGGACACGATATTCGTTGAAATCTCGTTGAAATAGTTGGCCCCGCCGCCGCCGCCGATGGTGGCGCCATAGACGCCATTTGAAATCAGGTTGACGGGCGATCCGCCCAGCACATTGACGATGTTTGAGTGGGATGTGTCGTTCACCGTCGGTTCCAAATGAAACGCGCGCAGATTGTTGACGCGCAGGTTCAATGATTGGTTGTCCACCGTGCCGAGAAAGTTGGTGGCGGCACTCGTGCCGGAATTACCGGCCGCTTTCCAGAAATTGGAACTGCCCAGGCCATTGAGAGTGGCGGCGTTTACATTCGCCACGTTCGCCCCGTTGCCGCTGAAGCTGCCGGAAAAACTGTTGTTGGCATTATTCAACGTCACCGCGTTGCCATAGGCGCCCGCAGCGAGGCCACCGGAAACCACGCTGGCCGCGGTGATCGCGTAGGGCGTGGGTGTGAGCATTTGGCGCGGATTCAATGTGACAAAACTTGCGCCGCCATTCGTTCGCACGCCAATCTCCAGCCAGCGATCCGCTCCGGGAAACTGGTTGCCAAAATCAAGCGAGACGATAAACAGTCCATTGCTCACGGGGGTGGCGGTGTTGGTAAGAATGGGTCCTTGCGAACTGCCGCCTATATTTCCGGCATAGACCCCGAAACGCAGGTCGTAGCTGCCATTGGCCGGATTGCTCCCATCCAGGAGTTGGCCTTGATAAGTGAAAGCCGTGCCTTGGGCACGAAGATTCACGTTGAAGTTGAGCACCATGGCCGGCAGGAGAAGCAACGCATATTTTTTCATAGGCTTGAATAAATATTGTTAATTGCGAACTTCGAATCCTTGCATAAGCTTCGCTAAAGTCGAGAATAAATCGCAGTTAAAGCACAAAATAGTCCCCACAGTGCTACGCTTTGTAAGAGTTGATTCATGCTTATTCTCCGGACGCTCTATCTCATCATTGGTAAATTCGTATTTTTCCTGAACCGTGCCGTTAAATGGTGTGAAGGAGCGCAGTGAGCTCGTATCGCGTTGGGGCCTTCAAGGAGTCATCAGCGTGGTAATTCTGCCTCGACACGGTGTATTCGCGCATCTAATAATTGATTTTTACCCCGAAAGATTTCCATTTAAACGCCGTATTACTCCAAGAGACCTATAGACCAACGAGGGACAACAACAACCTTATGATAAACGGTACTTTGGGGCAAACCCCTGTGGTAGCTCCTGCTCCGGCAGGATGCGAATATCCTTATGGCGAAGGCATTCGGTTTGACGAGGATGCCTGGACGCCGGAGGAAGAGGAAATGGAAGTCATCAAACGCAAAATTCTGGAAAAGCTGCTGGTGCGGCTGGCGCCGGGAAGCGCCGCGCGAACGTCCCGGACTGCCTGCTAGCTTCGGCGAAACAACAGCCGGGCGCGCCGTCACCACACCTTGAGGATGTGATATTTCAGGATGGGTGCGCCCGGCTTGGCCGACCAACGCTGGCCCGCCTTTTTTCCGATCAGGTTCTGGCCCATCGGAGATTGGGGCGTGACGACTACAATTTCCTCGCCGTCAAATTGGACCTCCAACCCGCCGCTTTTGGGTCCGATGAAATACAGGGCAGGGGAGCCGTCGGCGTCGAGTTTTACCACCGCCGTTAAATCGATTAATTCGCTCGGGCCGAAATCCCGCAGCGGCAACGATTGGTAAAGCTTGATGGCATCGAGGATTTCCCGGGCCTGGCGGGCCTGGCCGCCGGCGAGGTAGGCCGCTTCGAGGCCGCGTGTGTCGTATTTGCTTTCCGCCCGGCTGCTTTCGTGAGTCGCCTCGACGTGAGACGCTCGCGCTGCCCTTTCAAGAACGGCGAGGTTCTCGTTCAGGCGCGCCACAATTTGTTTTAACAACAAAGTTTTATTCATGGGACGAGGATGACTTTTGGGACGGGTTCAACCTCCGGCGAAAACGGGCTGAAAGCCGGCGGCAATGAGAATGCGCGCGGCTTCATCGCGTTTGTCGCCTTGAATTTCAATCCGCCCGTCCTTCACGGTGCCGCCGGTTCCGCAGGCTTTCTGGATTTGTTTCGCGAGTTTTTCTTTTTCCGGCAAACCGATCCCAACGAAATTGGCGATGACCGTCACCGTCTTGCCGCCGCGATGCGCCGTTTGGCGGAGGATATCGACCCGGCCGCGTTTTTTCTTCGGCGCCGGCGCGGACTGGGTCGGGGAAGTTGCGGGCAGGCCTGCGCTGCTCAAATTGGAGAAAGGTGTTTGGGCCCAAGGCTGGTTGTCACCGCTCGGAACAGGTTTTTTTCCGCTCATGACACAGTTTATTTGCCCGGGGCGCCGCGCGCATCAAGAAACTTTGGAGTGTATTTTGGTGGGGGCCGGCGCGCTTGCGCCGTCCGCGCCGCGTTCAACGGCGCAACGTGGGGCATGATTCGCGCCATCGGCTCGCGGATTCCGCCCGCTGATACGCGGGCGGAGACACCGCAGCGCGGTGTCCCTACCAATTTATGGCGTCCGCTCCAGGGCGGACGCATCTTAATTTTTTAGCACGATGTTTCGTTGGACATTTGGTTTGACATGAGAATCATCACAATTAAATGCGCCTACCCATTTGCCCCTATTTCAAATGGGTAGGCGATACTTTTTGAGCTGCAGTATCTTGAGCGCTTGTCACAGTTTTTGCATGTGCTATTTCCGCGGCTTTGGCAAGTAAGCCAAGGGATCATGTAAGCCACTGGATTAATTGTTAAATTAATAATCTCAGAGGAGTTTTTGGGAAACAAATGCGTCCGCGCCGTCGCCACTGGCCACATTGCTTTTCAATTGGTAAATTATTTCACAGGCAATGGAACTTCGTGATTTTGCGGAACGGGTCTTGTTCGCGACGACGCTGGAGGAAAAGCTCCAGTCGGTGGCGGTCGTTACCGATGAGCACCCCGGCCCAGCATTAATCGCGCCCCACGCCCCGGGCCGGCCCGCCGGGTTGCGCTTCAAGGCGCAAGGCTCCGGCAAAGCGGACTTCCCCGGCGTGCAGCACCTGGAACGAGAGCAGGAACGCGGTCGCCTGCTGCACTTCTTTGCCAATCATGAGCTGCTCGCGACCGAATTGATGGCGCTCGCGCTGTTGCGTTTCCCCGACGCGCCGGCCGCCTTTCGCCGCGGCATTTGGGAGACGCTCAAGGACGAGCAGATGCACACCCGTCTTTACGTGCAGCGGATGCGCCAATGCGGCATCGAATTCGGCGAACTCCCTGTGAGCGGTTATTTTTGGCGCTCGGTCGCGCCCATGGAAAGTCCGCTGGATTATGTCACCCGGCTGAGCCTGACGTTCGAGCAGGCGAACTTGGATTTTTGCCGCCACTTTGCGGGAATTTTTCAGACTGCGGGCGACGCCGACACGGCCAAATTGCTCGAGCGTGTTTACCGCGATGAAATCGGCCACGTCGCTTATGGTTTGAAATGGTTTCGCCGCTGGAAAAATCCCGGCGAGAGCGATTGGGACGCCTTTTGCCGACAATTGAAATTTCCCCTCTCGCCGCAGCGGGCCAAGGGGCTTGCGTTAAACGTCGAAGGCCGTCGTGCCGCCGGACTCGATGCGGCGTTCGTCGCCGAATTGAACATCTATTCGCACTCCAAAGGCCGCACTCCAAATGTCCTGGTGTTCAATCCTCTCGCCGAAGGGCGCATCGCTCACGGCCGGAGTTTTACTCCCGTGAAGCATCAGGCGGCGCTCGTCCGCGACCTGGCCAACCTGCCGCAATTTCTCTGCGGAGCGGATGACGTCGTGCTGGTGCCGAAACGGCCGTCGGTGGAATTCCTGAGCGCGGTGAAGCAGGCCGGTTTTCCATTGCCGGAATTTGTGGAGCTGAAAAACGGAGGCATTGATCCGGCTGGAAATCTCAGCCGGCGGAAGCTGGGCCGTTTGCGTCCCTGGGCGTGGGGGCCGGATAGTTTGGAACTGTTTCAACCGATCTTCGACCAGGTGAGCGGCGAAGCCCGCACCTCCGGCCAGCATTTTAACGAACGCATCGCCCGCCTGTATTCCAAAGCATGGAGTGCCGGCTTTCTGAAAAAAGTTTTGACGCACGGCTTCGCTGCGTCGTCCGCCGCCCAACCGTGGCTTTGCTCGGGGCAGGAGGTGGGCGTGGCGGTGAACACCGTGGATGCCGCGCTGGAGGCCATTGCCGCGATTCGTTCACGCGGACATCATCGGATTGTGGCCAAAGAAGCCCTCGGCCTGGCGGGCCGCAATGCGATTCGATTGTGGGAGCCGGAGGTGTCGGCGGCACAACGCCAATGGCTGGCGAGCGCCGTGCAGAATAGCCGACAATTGGTCATCGAACCCTGGCTGGAACGCGAGCTGGATTTCTCGGTTCAATTGGAAATGGGACCGCGCGATTTGAAGCTCTGCGGCTACACAGGTTTGATAAATGATTCCCGGGGGCAGTTCCAGGCGAATTGGGCGGCGGCCAATTACGATCGCCGCGTTCCTGCCGGCGTGGCCGCGTTGTTCCGCGAGTCGGGCATGGCGGGCGGCCTGCAACGGCTCTACGGCGACATTTTTTCATTGCTCGAAAAGGAACTTCGGGAGGCCGGCTTTGTGGGGCCCATCGGCATTGACGCCTTCGTTTATCGCACGGCGGAAGGGGGTTGCCGGCTCAAGCCCGTTGTGGAAATCAACCCGCGCTACACCATGGGCCGCCTGACTTTGGAGTTGATGAAGCAGACCTGCCCGGGGAGTGGCGGCCTGTTTCGGCTCGTCAGCCGGGCGCAGGCGCGGGTGGAGGGCTTTGCTGATTTTCTCGTCTACGCACAAGCTTTAAACGAGCGCTTTCCGCTGCGCTTCGAAGGCGATCCGACGCCCAGGATCCGGGAAGGCGCGCTCTGCCTGAACGATCCCGCGGAAGCAGAAGTGTGTCTGGCGATTTTTCAGGTCAATCGCAATTCGGCAAACCTGGGTGAAGTCTCGGGCGAAAGCGGCTTGAATAAGTTATAGTCGTGAGCCGGTGGGGCGCGTCGCTCCGCGCGCGCCGCCACCTCAAAAGAAAAAGACGTTCACTTCTGTACCGAGCACGGCGCGCGCGGAGCGACGCGCCCTACCGCCCCTGGATGGAATTTATTTCTCCACGATGCGAATGACATGAGTCACCGGCACGAAAGCCGCGTGAACGGCGGTAACCAAAGGCTCGCGGTCCTGTTCGGCGTGGCCGACCACCTTATCAGTATGCTCGGTTAGAGATTCACTGCCGTGGTGGTGGAAAATGTCCTTAATCTCCTTCGTTTCGTAAGCCTGCTTGGCAGCAACCGCGGCATCCACTTTGGCAAACGCGGCGGTGAAAGGATTGGCGGGAAATTCCGCGGCGAGATTGATTCCGTGTGTGAGTTGATCGCCGGTGAAAGTTTTCGTCTCGTCGCCCCAGGTGACTTGATATTCTTTCGCGCCGGCATTTTTGACGACCAGCATCAGCCGGTTCAGGTCCTCGTTGAACGGAACGAAAGTCTCTCCGGAGCGGATGCTGTTTTCAGAATTCGTTGCGTCTTGGCCGCACGTGGGATAGTTTGCCTGGCTCTCCGCTTCGCAGGGGCAGAAGGGATAGCGGGAGCTTTCGATTTCAAATTCGCCGTCCTTCGCTGAAATCACTTTGTGGCCCGCTGACACCTTCGCCTTGTTGCGTTTCAAATCGATGGTGAAAGTCCCGATGTCGCCATCGAGTCCCATGGCTTTCAAATAAGCGTAGGCCATTATCGTGTGGCCGGCCCAGCTCGGATGCACCCCGTCTTTACCGCATATGCTGTAGTTGGGATCATACTTTTGCCGGGCGGTATAATCGGCGGTGAACATCGGCCAAAACACATCGGCAAAGCGGACATTTTCCTCCTGCGCCAGTTGCTCATCGAGGTTGCGCAAATTGCAAAGATTCAAATCCAATTGTTCCAGGGTGGCGCCGTTATTTACAGCCCACGGCGGCATCTTGCTGATGCATCCCGGCGAGCCCAGGATAAGCCGCACGTGGTGCGCCTTAAAAGACTCGACGATTCTCTGGGAATTCTCCTGGTAAGTCCTGCCAATGTGGTCCGAGTAAACGTGATATTCGCAATCGTTCATGCCGTAGCACGTGGTGGCGATGGTGGGATCAAAGCGCAGGCAATCATTAGTCATGCGCCCCAAAAATCCCGATGCCCACTCGCCGCTCCAGCCGTATTGGCGGACGGATACTTTCAACTGCGGCACGCACATCGTCAGGTAATCCTCCATAATGCGCGAATACATCTTTTGCTCCGTGATGGAATCGCCGCAAATGGCGAGGCGGTCGCCTTTCTTCAAGAGCAGGCCGTGAATGGCGAGGGCTTTCACGGGCTGGAATTTTTCGAAATGGGCATCGTCGGGTTTCGATTCCAGGGAAGGCGCGGCCAGGAGCGAAATGTTGGTCAGTGCCAGGATTGGGATAATGAATTTCAAGCGCATGGTGTTCGGATTATTTCAAAAGTGCCGGCGGTTGCACAGACTGAATTTTTAGCCGCAGAACAGGCAAGATGCCTGTCCTACGCGCCGTTGTTTTACGGGATGATTCGCACGAGCACCACACCGTGACGCGGTACGGTGGCTTCGAATTTGCCGTCGAACTTCCCCAGATTTTTTTGCCGCCACAGATCACGCACGGTCTGTTTGCCGTGGATGCCGAGGTCGGACCAATTGACCGTCACCGTCGTGTCATCTTCGCCGAGGTTGAAAAGGCCGACGGCCCGGGAGCCGTCCTCGAGGTCTTTGGCCCAAACCTGGGTGAATTCATCCTTCGCCACGCGCGACGCCTGGTGGCCCAATGAATCCTGATCGAGCGCCAGCACTTCGTCATTGGAAAGGAGGCTGAGGGTGAAGGCGTTCATCTGCGTCATGTCGCAGCCAATCAGCAGCGGCGCCGAAAGCAGGCACCAAAGGCTGATGTGCGTGTATTGCTCGTTGGGAGTGAGATGCGTCGGGTGCAGGTTCGCGCCCCAACCCACATTGCCCACCACCAGCATGTCGGGATCGTTCCAATGTCCCGGGCCGGCGTATTTTTCGTGGCCGTTTTGGTTGAAGCCAATGCGGGACATGCTGATCCAGGAGTCGTTGATGTCGCCGGTCGTGCGCCAGCTATTGCCGCCGATTTCCGCGCCCCATTTCCAGACGTCGCCCATGCCGTATTGGCAAAAACTGAAAACGATGTCGCGCGGGACCTGGTCGAGCGCGGCGCGCATTACGCGATAAGGTTTCTCGTAATATTCGAGACCCTCGCCTTTCACGACGTTGCCGTAGGAGCACCAATCGTACTTCAGATAGTCAAAGCCCCAGTCGCCATATTGCTGAGCGTCCTGGAGTTCATGCTGCCAACTGGCCACGCAACCGCCGCAGGTCCACGGGCCGGGCGAAGAGTAGAGGCCGGCCTTGAGACCTTTGGCATGAATGAATTCCGTGAGCCCGTGCATGTCCGGAAAGCGGGGGTTGGAAAGAATGCGCCCGTCGGCGGTGCGTTGCGGTCCTTGCAGCGTCGGATCCTTGGAATCGCGATGCACTTCCCAGAAATCGTCTATATTAATATAGCTCCAGCCGTGATTGATGAGGCCGCTGGAAACCATCGCATCGGCGGCGGCTTTGATTTTTTCTTCGGTGACCGAAGACGCGAAACAATTCCAACTGTTAAAACCCATCGGCGGCGTAAGCGCAATTTGATCGCCGCAAACAATTTTAAATTTCTGTTTGGCTGTTCCGACGGCATTTTTGGCGGTGAACGTGACGGCGTATTCGCCGCGTTTGCTGACCGCGCCCTTGATGATGCCGGTCGCGGGATCCAATTTCAGTCCGCGGGGCAAACCTTTTGCGGAAAATGTCATCGGACGATCACCCGTGGCGGCGATGATATAAAGAAACGGATGGTCCGGGCGGCAGCCGTAGATTTTTGCGCCGTGGATTTCCGGTTTCGGGCCGGGCGCAGGAGTGAGCACGATGGCGGGTTCCGCCGGTGTGGACGAGGTTTCGGGCCGGCCTTCGCTCATGACGAAATTTGCATCCGCCCAATCGGCGTGATCGTAGCTGATGCCATCCCCGGCGTCGTTGACCAGCAGCAACAAGGTTTTTACTCCCTTCAAATCCACATCCACCTGTTTGGCGGCGTCCCCGGCATGCATCACGCCGCTATGCCACAGTTGTTTTCCGTCGCCGACCACCGAAAAAGTGACGGAGCTGGACTGGCCGCTTTCCTCATCGTCAACGCCGACCCAGGCTGTGAATTTTTCTGCGTTGCCGTTGAGTTTGATTCGCAACGAACTGGCGGCATGCGTGCCCAGGCCGGTGTCGAATTTGCGCCCGCCGATGGCCAAAGGATGGCCGTCCACGGATTTGTTGGCTTGCGGCGAACCCCATTCCTGCTGTGTCGGGCTCAGGTCGAGTGTGGATAGCGGGACCGTGTCTTCCGCCAGCACTGCACTGGTCGAAAGAGCCAGCGCCAGCGCGGAAATTCCTGCGGCCACGCAGGCGCGGGCCGAGGTCAAGCGCGGGCAGCGGTTTTCTTGTTTGAAGAAATTTATTTTGGAACCATTGCGTCGGCTGAGAAGTCGCATCATAAGTTGTGTGCCTAGTGGTTAGCTTTTTTTACGGATAAATCAATCCAAAGAACACGATGTCATTAATGGCCGACGCAAATTGGCCATGTCTTGGTTTGGTGAAGCGGTGCGCTTGCGCCGTCTGCGCCACGTTCAGTGGCGCAACGTTGCGCGTCATTCGCGCGGGTGGCTTGCGGGATGCCGCCCGCTACTACGCGGGCGGGGACGCCGCAGCGCGGCTTCTCTACCCATCCGGATTCGGACACGGCGGACAAATTCTCCGCGTTGACTTGTCGAAAGCGGGTCGTACAACTTATTAAGTATGTTTCGTCTGTTTAGCGTTTTGCTCCTGGCGGTTTTCGCCTCCTCGGCGGGCGCCCAAACCAACCAGGAAATTCATCCGGCCAAAGGGGTCGTCATCGAAGTCACTCCCGCGGAAAAGAAAATCACCATCAAGCACGGCGACATTCCCGGCTACATGGGCGGCATGACCATGCCTTTCGACGTGAAGGACACCAACGAATTGTCCGGCCTGGCGCCCGGCGACCCGGTTTCTTTTCGCATTGTGGTTTCGGGCAATGAAGGTTGGATCGATCAAATTCGCAAGATCGGACCCCGCACCAATCTCCCGCCGGCCACAGCACCGGTTCGCACCGTGCGCGAGGTCCAGCCCCTGGACGAAGGCGATTTGCTGCCGAATTATCATTTCACCAACCAGCTCGGCGAGGCCGTCAGCACCGGGCAATTCAAAGGCCAGGCGCTGGCCATCACATTTCTTTTCACACGCTGCCCCTTCCCGAATTTTTGCCCGCTGATGGCGAACAATTTTGCCGAAGTGCAAAAAAAACTCCTCGCCATGCCGAACGCGCCCACCAATTGGCATCTCTTGACGATTTCCTTCGACCCGGAATTTGACACGCCGCAGGTATTGAAACAATACGCCGAAGCGCACGGCGCGGACCCGGCGCGATGGACGTTCGCGACCGGCGCGCTCGATGAAATCGCGGCCATGGGCCAGCAATTCGGCCTCGCCTTCTGGAAAGAGCAGGCGGGAATCATCAGCCACAACCTGCGCACGGTGGTCATCGATCCCTCCGGGCGCGTGCAAAAGATTTTTACCGGCAATGACTGGCAGCCGCCGGATCTCGTGGCGGAAATGGTCAAGGCGGCGAAGGTTCGAAATTCCCGTTAGCGCAGATTAGAAAGGGCTGCGGCGACGAGGATTTTTTTGTTGTAACGCCGGGCTGGGAAAAACAGTCCAATTTACAACATGAAGAGCAGACGCAGTTTTCTACGGACCACCATTTCGAGCGCCGCCGGCCTGGCGGTTTTTCCCAGCATTGTTCCCGCGCGGCTGTTCGGCGCCGATGCGCCCACCAAAAAAATCCAAATCGCCCAAATCGGTTGCGGCCGCATGGGCTGCAGTGATCTCGGCAATACGCTGGCGGAACCGTTGGCCCGCATCGTCGCGGTTTGCGACCTGGATTCCAAGCGGCTGAATGCCGCCAAGGCGATGGCGGAAAAGTTTTATACCGAACGCGGCGAATCCGGCGTGAGCATCAAGACGTACCACGATTACCATGATGTGCTCGCATCGCCGGAGATCGATGCCGTGGTCATCACCGTGCCGGACCATTCCCACGCGCTGGTGGCCGTGGAGGCGGCGATCGCGGGAAAACACATCTACGTTCAAAAGCCGGTGACCTACAGCATCGTGGAAGCGATGGGACTGCGGAAGGCGGTCGAGGCGAAGAAAATTATTTTGCAAACCGGCTCGCAACAGCGTTCCGAACATCCGTGGAAAAGTTTCCGCGCCGCCAGCGAAGCCGTCGTCAATGGCCGCCTCGGCCAACTCAGAACCATTAAAATCGGCCTGGGCATGGATCATGCAAGCGGGCATCCGCCGAAGCCGATGCCGGTGCCCGCAAATCTGGATTTCGAGCGTTGGCTCGGCCCCGCGCCCGAGCAGCCTTACATGGAGGGGCACGTTCACCCGCAGAACGATCAGTTCGGCCGGCCGGGCTGGATGACCACCGAAGACTTCGGCCTCGGCATGATCACCAACTGGGGCGCGCACCACATGGACATTGCTCAATGGGCGATGGGCCAGCAATTGGGCGGCCCGCTCACCGCCGAAGCTCAGGCGCAATTTCCGAAGAACGATCTCGTGACGGTCCACACCGCGTATCACGTTGAAATGATGTATCCCAAAAACGTGCAGGTCACGTTGGACAATCATTTTCCGAACGGGATTCGCTTTGAAGGGGATGAGGGCTGGATTTTTTGCACCCGCAGCGACGAAACGGAAAACGCGAAAACGGCGGCGGAGCGCCGGCCGTTGCGCGCCAGTGACCCGAAACTTTTGACGCCGGTGACTGGCGACGCCATTCGCTGGATGCCGAGCCGGACGCATCATGGCAACTGGCTGGAGAGCATTGTGGCTAATCGCCAGCCCGTGGCGCCGATTCAACAATCGTCGCGCAGCCTGGAAGCGTGCGCCGTGGCCTGGATCGCGATGAAATTAAAACGCAAAGTCACCTGGGATGCCAAAACGGAAATGTTCCCGGGCGATGACGCCGCCAATGCGCTGCGCGGCCGCAAACCGCGCAGCCCGGAATTCGATTTTGCGCACGCGATGGAAAAAGCGGGAATTGCGTGACGCAGAAGATTTTTAACGCAAAGGCGCGAAGAAACGAAGACGCAAAAGTCAGGAAAGTTTGTCGCTAGGTGCATTTGATTTTGCACCTGGGGCCGCCCAAGGCAGGGATTCCTTTCGGGATTCGTTGCTTCGAAAAATCGCCCGCTCCCGGAGACTATTTCACGAGAATCGCCGCTGGAACGTAAATGGTAAAAACGGTTCCCTGCCCGACTCGCGTTTGCACGCGCAAGGCGCCCTTGGCTTCCTTGATGAGCCTCTGGACGATGTTCAATCCCAGGCCGGTACCTTGCCGCGCGGCTTTGGTCGTGAAATACGGCTGGAAAATCTTCGGCAATACTTCCGGCGGTATGCCGGGGCCGTCATCGCGAACCGAAAGCTGCAGCAGCGGGGCGAGGTTCGCGAAATTTTCCACGTTGAGAAAGCGCGTCTCCGCGCAATCCTTGAAGACCGTCAGGTCGAGCGGTTCGTGCAGGACGCGTCCTTCGATCTCGACCGTGTGGCCTTGCTGAGCGCACTGGAACGCGTTCACACTTAGATTCAGCAGAATTTGAATCAGGTCGGTGCCGTTGACGCTCACGCCGATTTCCTCGGCCAGCGGATGAACGATGAACTGGTTGTTCATCAAGCTGGGATGGACGTTGACCAGTTGGTGCAAATCCGTGAGCAACTGGTTCACGGGCACCCGCGGCGCCTCGTCGGCCTGCTTGCGGAGAAACCCGAGATAGCGCCGCGAAATCTCCATGCAGTTGGTGACCTGGCGCGTGATGATTTTCAGCCGGTCCTTGATGAATTCCAGGTCCTGCACTTCCATCCGCGTGGCGTTGCCGAAACGCTGGTTCATCAATTGCACGAAGCCGGAAATCACCGTCAACGGGCCGTTAATGTCGTGGATGATGCTCGCGTAAATTTCTCCACGCGTGTTGGCGATCTGCTCCTCGATTTTTTGGTTCTGCAATTCGACCAGCATCCCCTGAAGCTGTTCCGCGTTGTCGTGGATTTCGCTTTCCAGCGTGCGCCGCTGCATGGCGTTGGACACCGCCGCGCGCATCGTGGAGAGATCGAACGGCTTGTTGATGTAATCGCACGCGCGCAGCCTCAACGCCTGCCGCATCGTGTCCGTCGTTTCGAACGCCGTCATCATCACCACTTCGATGGCCGGGTTCACATATTTCAATCGCTCCAGCACTTCGATGCCCGACATGCCGGCCATGCGGATGTCGCATACGGCTACGTCGATTTTGTGTTGTTGCGCCAATTCGATGGCCGAGGCGCCGTCGTTGGCCATGAGCAGATCGTATTCGTCCTTGAAGATGACGCGCAAAGACTGGCGGGGACCTTCTTCGTCGTCGACAATCAGCATGGTGCCTTTGCGGCGGGGCGGAGCCGGATTTTGTTCGGCTTCCACCACTTCCGAAGAGGTTGTCGTTGTCGAATGATTTTCGGCGATCACGGTCGTTTTAAGGCTGACGCCAGGAACACTGTGACTGGCCGCAGTCTAGAGAAAATCCGTAACATCACAAGCATAAACTCCGTACAATTCCTGAATCCCGGGAGCGCCGGCAGCCTTGTCGGCAAATCCGAACCACCCAAGTGCGAGCGCTTTTAATTTTTTGACAGACATTTCGTTGACCAATTGATTTGACATGGGGATTTCTTCGCCAGATTTCGGCTCGACTTTGCGCCGGGGAATCCCGACTCTGACCGCGACTGTGAGCCATGAGTGAGTTCAAATTTGCCTGCCCCATTTGCGGCCAGCATATCACTGCTGATTCCGGGAACGCGGGCTCGCAGATTTCCTGTCCCACCTGTTACCGCAAAATCGTGGTGCCGACGGCGCCGGCGACGGACGATCCGAAATTTGTCCTGTCCGCCAGCGAAGCCAACAAACCACGACCACCCTCGACCATTGCACAATTCGAGGATTATCAGAAAGCGCCGGAGAAAACGGCCCTTCCCGTCGGATTGATTGTCCTGCTGGTGCTCGCCTGCGCGGCGGGCGCGACGTTCTTCGTTTGGCGCGGAAGACATCATTCAAAACCGCCACCGCAAATCCAAGCCGCCCAACCGGAATACACCGGCACGAATCTTTGGACCCTGGACCTGGCCGACGCGAAGTTTCCCGAAGAGCCCGTGGGCGGGGCGATTCATCAGCGGGCATTTACTTTGGAACACGCGAGCATCACCGGCAGCAATTTGACTTTGCGCGTGGGCCATGGCGGTCCGATTGAATTGGGGCTCAACGTTTACTTTTTCAACCGCGCGCCCGAGGAACTGGGCGGCAAGACCGCCGAGGTCAAACCCACGGACAGCCCCGCGCCGCGCGTGCTCTTGCATTGGATGGACGGAAAGCGCGTGTCGGAAACATTTCGCGGCGGTTACGCGATGAAGGTTGAATTCGGTCCCGTGGTCGACAACGCGCTGCCCGGAAAAATTTTCATCAGCCTGCCGGACGATTCCAAGAGCTGGGTGGCGGGGACTTTCCGCGCGGAAATCCACAAGCCGGCGCCGCCCCGGCCGCGTTCGGCCCCGCGCCAGTATCAAACGCAGTGATTCGGAACACGCCTCCATGCCCGAGGACCTGGAAACAAAAATTGTCCGCCTCCTGACCGAACGTAAACAAACCGTCGCGGTCGCTGAATCCTGCACCGGGGGATACATTTCCCACCGCCTCACTAATGTGCCCGGCGCCTCGGCAGTTTTTTCCGCTGGCCTGGTGACTTACAGCAACGAAGCCAAGCAAACTTTTCTGGGCGTTCGCCAGGCCACCCTGGCGCAGCACGGCGCGGTCAGCGAACCGGTGGCGCGGGAGATGGCCGAAGGCGCGCGACGCGCGAGCCGGACGGATTACGGCATTGCGGTCACGGGCATCGCTGGTCCGGGAGGCGGCGCGCCGGAAAAACCGGTAGGCACGGTTTTTATTGGCCTCGCCACCGCCGGCGAAACGAGGGTTTTACGCTGCTTTAATCCCGGCGACCGGCTGGCTTTCAAGCAGGCGACCTCCGAGCAGGCCCTGGGACAACTCGAAGCCGCGCTTCACGCCGGGGCATTTTTGGACCCGGACAGAATGTAGGAAAACGGGACAAAGCATCATCTCCTGGTGGTAAAATCCTTAAATGCTCCTGCGCGCCGCGTCCAGCACCGCAAGCCCGAATGGCATGTATCGGCCGCATGATTCCGTCCGCTGAACGCGGACGGGGACGCCGCAGCGCGGCGTCCCTACCCACCGATTTGGCTCATCGCCCGACTTTTTGTGCAAAGCCCCTGAGAGAGGGGAACGCAACTCCCAAAGATCAGATACCGTTATCGTCCGGGGCATAGTAGCTGCTCATCCTTTACGCCCATAAGTCTTCTGTTGGCGAGACAGGAAGCAGGGCGAATGGCGCACCCGGCCTTATGTCGGACCGTTTCCGGGAAGTGGCGCGAGCCGTATATGACTTTGAAGCGAACCGCAAGAATCTGTGCATTGGTTGGGATGACTGTTGGCTGTCTGAATATTTTCGGGCAACCGGCATCCTCATCTCCTGCCTCGGAATCTTCCGCACCAGGCCTCCGAACCATCAGCCATTGGACCTTCGAGCACACGCTGCTCCTGGTGGGGGCGCTGGTAGTGGTGGCCGGCGCGGCGTTGCTCTGGGTGCTGTTGCTGCGGCGCAAGGTGGCCGAGCAAACCGCCATTCTGCAACAAAGCGAAACCAAGTTTCGCTCGCTCGTCGAGCAATCGCTGGTCGGGGTTTACGTGATCCAGGACGACCGTTTTGTGTATACGAATCCGCGCATGGCGGAAATTCACGGCTATTCCGTCGAAGAAATTACCGCTCCGTCATTCACCGTCCGCCAAATGGTCGCCGAGGCGGACTGGCCGATGGTGGACAACCATATCAAACGGCGTCTGAACGGCGAGATTCCGAAAGCGCATTACACGGTGCGCGCGCTGCGCAAGGACGGCTTGCTGATCCACCTAGAAGTCCTCGGCACACAGGGGCAGTACCACGGCCGTCCCGCCATTCTCGGCACGGCTCTCGATATCACGGAACGCAAAATGGCCGAGGGCAAACTCGCCGAAGCCAGCAATCTACTCGAGACGCTCCTGGACCACAGTCCGGATTGCATTTACTTCAAGGACCGCAATTCCCGTTTCGTGCGCTACAGCAAGGCGTTTGAAAAATTATTCAAACTTTCCGACATCACGGGATTGAAAGGAAAAACCGATTTTGATTTCTTCCTGCCCGCACATGCACGGCCTGCCTTCGATGACGAGCAGGAAGTCATGCGCACCGCCCGGCCGCTCATCGGCAAGTTCGAAGTGGAGCGTCATGCGGACGGGCGCGTGACTCACGCGCTCACCACCAAAGCGCCCTGGCGCGATACCGATGGGAACATCGTGGGCACCTTCGGCATCTCCAAGGACATCACCCCGCTCAAGGAAGCCCAGGCCAAACTGGCCTACGAGCGCGACCTGTTCCACGCGTTGCTGGAGAATTTTCCGGACGCCATTTATTTCAAGGACCTCAAGTCGCGTTTTGTCCGCGTCAGCCGGTCAAAAGCACTTTCCGCCATGAATATCGTCGTGCGGGGCTATCGCGCCGAACATCCCGACGCCGCCACCGACCAAGTGCCGCTGCATCTTCAGAGCGTGGAAGCCTTCAGCGAATGGCTCCTGGGCAAGACCGATTTTGACACTTTTACCGAGGAGCGCGCCCGGGCCGCATACGAAGACGAGCAGAAAATTATTCAAACCGGCGAACCGATCATCGCCAAACTCGAACGGACCCCGCAAGCCGACGGCCGGATAACCTGGGCCATCTCCACGAAACTCCCCTGGCGCGACAAGGACGGCGCAACCATCGGCACCTTTGGCGTTTCCCAGGACATTACCGCCCTCAAGCAGGCGGAGGCCGAATTGGAGGCCGCCCATCAGCGCCTGCTGGAAACTTCCCGCCTGGCCGGTATGGCGGAAGTGGCCACCGACGTCCTCCATAACGTCGGCAACGTCCTGAACAGCGTCAATGTTTCCTGCTCGCTGACGATGGACCGGGTGAAGTCAGCGAAGATTCCCAGCCTGGCGAAGACCGCGGCGTTGCTCCAGGAAAACCGCGGGCGCCTGGGGGAATTTTTCACCAACGATCCGCGTGGCGCTCAAATCCCGGGCTTCCTGGCCGCGCTTGCCGAGCATTTTGGCGAGGAACAATCCGCGCTCATGCAGGAACTCGACCAACTCCTGAAACACATCGAGCACATCAAGCAAATCGTCGCCATGCAGCAAAGCTACGCCAAGGTGGCCGGGGTCGTGGAGACCATCAATCCCACCCAGCTCGTGGACGACGCGGTCCACATCAATGGCGCAGCCCTCACCCGGCATGACGTGCAGGTTCGCTGCCAGTTCGAGCCCGTGCCATTGATCCACACCGAGAAACATCGCGTGCTGCAAATCCTGGTGAACCTGATCCGCAACGCCAAATACGCCCTGGATGAATCCAAACGCCCGGACAAAATCCTCACCATCCGGCTGGGCCGGAACGGCGGCGAGTATATTAAAATCGAGGTGGCGGACAACGGTGTCGGCATCCCGCCGGAAAATCTCACGCGCATTTTCGGCCATGGCTTCACCACCCGCACCAACGGCCATGGTTTCGGTCTCCACAGCAGCGCCATCGCCATCCAGGAACTCGGCGGTTCGCTGACCGCTCACAGCGAAGGCCTCGGCAAAGGCGCCACTTTTACCTTGCTTCTTCCCGAAAAACCACCCATTCAGACTTAGGATTCTCAATGACCGACCCACAATCAGACCTACCCCCCCGGATCCTCGTGGTGGACGACAACCCGTCCATCCACGAAGACTTTCGCAAAATTCTCGGCGCAAAGTCGGCCGCGCAGTCGCACCTGGAAAACGTCGAGACGGCGCTTTTCGGCGATGGGGATGTCTCAGTCGACCGTCACGGGTTCCGCATTGATTCGGCCTACCAGGGCCAGGAAGCTTTCGAGCTCGTAAAGAAGTCCGTGGCGGCCGGCGACCCTTACGCCGTGGCCTTCGTGGATGTCCGCATGCCGCCCGGATGGGATGGCATTGAAACGCTGGAGAAGATCTGGAATTGCGCGCCCGAAGTGCAGGCGGTGGTCTGCACCGCCTTTTCCGATTATTCCTGGGATGAGATGACCCAGCGGCTCGGCCAGTCGGATAATTTATTGATTCTCAAAAAGCCTTTTGAAACGGTCGAAGTGCTGCAAATGGTCCATGCGCTTTCCCAAAAGTGGCGGCTGGGCCGGCAGGCCAAACTGCGGATGGACGACCTGGACCGGATGGTCCGCCAGCGCACCGCGGAACTCCACGCCAGCGAAGAGCGCTTTTCCAAGGCGTTCCAGGCCAGTCCCATCCCCCTGGTTATTTTTCGATGTGATGACGGCGGCATCATTGATTCCAACGCAAGCTTCAGCGCCCTCACTGGTTTCTCGCCCGACGCGCTCCTCAAAAAATCCACGGCTGATCTACAGTTGGAGAGCTCGGTCTCGGATTTACTTCCGTTGACTTCGCCCGACACCCGGCTGCGGGAAAAATCCTGCGCCCTCCGCCGCGGTGACGGCTCCTCTCGCCAGGTGGTATTGTCCACCGAGCCGCTGTCACTCGGGTCGGTCCCCTGCATGCTCGCCATCGTCGAGGACATCACCGAGCAATTGAAAATCGAAGCCCAGCTTCGCCAGGCGCAGAAAATGGAAGTCATCGGCCGCATGGCCGCCGGCATCGCGCACGAGTTCAATAATTTGCTGACCGTCATCCAGGGCGACGTCGGCCTCCTGCAATCGGCTAATCCGAACACGATTGATCGCCAGGCGTTGCTGGATCAAATCATGCAGGCCAGCCAGCGCGCCGCCACCTTCACCCGGCAATTGCTCGCCTTCAGCCGCAAGCAGGTTCTCCAGCCGCGCGTCCTCAACGTCTGCGACTTGATATCGCGGATGAAAAAAATGTTAGGCCGCCTGATTGGCGAAAAATTCGACGTGCAGGTCCGCTCCGAGGGCGATGCCGTTTCCGTCTGCGCCGATGAAGGCGGCCTGGAACAGGTGCTGATGAACCTCGTGCTCAATGCGCGCGATGCCATGCCGGAGGGCGGCATTGTAGAAATCAGCGCCGCAGTCGTGACGCTGGATGAAAGCGCCGTGGCGAAAAACTCCGAGGCCCGCGCCGGCGACTTTGTCCGTCTCCAGGTCACCGACCACGGCTCGGGCATGTCGCCGCAGATTCTTTCGCGCATCTTCGATCCGTTTTTCACGACCAAGGACATCGGCAAAGGCACGGGGTTGGGCCTTTCGACTATTCACGGAATCGTCAAGCAACACGAAGGCTGGGTGGAAGTCATTAGTGAGGTTGGCAAAGGTTCCACCTTTAAAGTTTTCCTGCCCTCGTGCAACAGCTTGCCGGCGCGCGCCGTCGTAGCGCCCAAACCGGCGGCCCCGGAAGCCGGCAAGGGCGAGACGATTCTGGTCGTGGAAGACGATGTGGCAGTGCGCGAGCTGGCCTGCATGGCCTTGCGCAAGCAGGGTTACCGGCTGATCCAGGCCGCCCACGGCCCGGAAGCCATTGAAGTTTGGAAGAAAAGCCCCGGCCAGGTGGACCTGCTCCTGACCGACATGGTCATGCCCAATGGAATGAGCGGCGGCGAACTCGCCAAGGACCTCATGACGCGCAATCCCAAGCTGAAAATTATTTATACCAGCGGTTACAGCCCGGAAATTCTAAAACAGGATTCCATCCTGGCCCAGGGTATTAACTTTCTCCCGAAACCCTACGATCTGCCGGCGCTCCTCAAAGCGGTGCGCCTCTGCCTGGATGGCGGCAAGTTGCCGCAATACGAAGTCCGCGCCGGCCAGACCACCCAGACCACCACGACGGTTTGAAAGGGAGCGCGCGCCAATAAGGCCCCGCGCGAAATAAAAAAGCCGCAGGCAATGCCTGCGGCTGAAGGATCCAAAATCGTCGACTATCCGCCGTTGTCGCCAATGGCTTCGACGGGGCAGCCTTCCTTCGCTTCCTTGCAGCGGGCTTCTTCATCCGGATTTTCCGGCTGCTTGTACACGAACGAATAACCTCCGTCGTCGTTTCGTTTGAAATTATCGGGCGCGGTTTCGCGGCATAGGTCGCAGTCGATGCACTGGTTGTCCACGTAATATTTGCCGCCGGTATTTTCGGGATATTTATTTGCTGCGTCAGCCATAAAATGAACCTTTTTAGGTGACGGCAAATATGACGGCGGCCCTATTTAATGGCAAGCCTCATTTCCCGCTTAAAACAGGGGTATCAGAATCTGGCGAAATGTTTCAGCCGTCGCTGCTCCGCAGCCATTCCTGGAAACTCAAAAATCTCCTGATGGCCTCACGCGGCCGGCGGCGCGGGCGCAGTGTGCTTGACCAGCAACGGGATGCTCGCCTGCGGTTTGCCGTCCAACGAGATATCAATGGAATAAAGCCCCGGCAGATCAAACTTCAATTGCTGAAACGTGACGATGAAATTGCGCGTGCCAAAATGGGAATCGCCCGGCAGCACCACCTCCGCCGGCAAATCGATTCCGGGCATGATGAATCGCCCGTCCGCATCGACGAAATTCAGCCGCAACTTGTGCGAACCTTCGTCCTCGTTGCCGAAGGTGACCCGCAGGGCGATCGAGCATTGGGGGTGCGTGGCCGGTATTTGCGTGGCGATAATGGTGTCAAACGCGCCGAGCAGGCTCAGTTTTCCATTTTCGTCCGTGGCAGCATCGCACAAGACAGCAACTTGAATGTTCATCCGCCGCAAATTAGACACGAATTCCGCCAATTGGCACGAATTTCTTTGTCCGTAAAATTCTCCGAGGTGTGTCCCGCGGCGGGATTACCCTTTTATTTGCCGCAGAGGCGCAGAGACGCAGAGAGAGAAAACAATCTATAAGAAAGCAGGAAAGCTAAAATTGAAACAAATCGCCAAAGCCAACCGACCAAAACCTCCTTCCTCTTTTCTCTGCGCCTCCGCGGTTCAAAATTCAGTGTCCCGGCCAAACCGCATTTGCTTCAGGCGCAAAATCGGCGTATGAATCCTCAACGCCATGCCCGGATACTTGACAGCGCGGCTGAGGGTTCGGTCGACACCGATTGCTTTTTGGCTGTTTTGCGCCATTGCTTTTTTTAATGGATTGTCCCTGCGAGCCCAAACCCTTGAGGAAACCCGCCAGCAATTTCTTCGCGGCAATTACGAGGACGTCATCCAGACCGCGCAAAAACAGGTTGAGGACGGTTCCTCCAGTGATTGGCGCATCCTGCTCGTCCAATCGCTCCTGACCACGGGCCGCTACGCCGAGGCTTATACCAACACGCAGAATGGCATGAGCGATTATCCCATCCGCCTACGCCTGTTTCTGCTCGCGCGCGAGGCGGCCCTTTATCACAACGACCTCACCGGCGCGAACCGCGACTTGTCCGAGGCGCAGGATTTGATGGAGCAACGGCGCGGCCTCAGTTCCGGCGGCGATAATCTAGTGGCGCTCGGTGAAGCCATGCTGCTGCTCGGCGTCGAGCCGCAGGTGGTGTTGCAAAATTGTTTTCAGCAGGCGGAGAAAATGGATCCGCCGCCCCGGGATGCGTTCCTGGCGAGCGGCTGGCTGGCCCTGGATAAACATGATTTCTCCCTCGCCGCCGATGCTTTTCGCGCCGGCCTGAAAAAATTTCCCGACGACCCGGATCTCGAGTCCGGCCTTGCCAAAGCCTTCGAGACCAGCGACCGCGAGCAAATGATGCAGCATATCGATGCCGCGCTGAAGATAAACCCTCGTCACATTCCCACGCTGCTGCTCCTCGCGGACCACCTGATCGACGCCGAGCAATATGACGAGGCGGGCAAGCAACTGGCCGCCGTGCTCGCGGTGAATCCCAACCAGCCCGAGGCGCTTGCTTATCGTTCCGTGCTCGCGCATTTGCGGAACAACACCGCGCAGGAAAAGGAATTTCGCGCCGCCGCCCTGAAATTTTATCAAACAAATCCGGAAGTGGATTATTTGATCGGTAAAAAATTGTCGCAGAAATATCTTTTTACCGAGGGCGCGGCCGAGCAGCGGCGCGCACTCGATTTCGAGCCGGATTTTTTGCCCGCGCAACGCGAGCTCGCCGAGGATTTGCTCCGGCTCGGCAAAAATGACGATGGCTGGCAACTGGCCGAAAGCGTGCATAAAAAGGACGCCTACGACGTCACGGCCTACAATCTTTCCACGCTGCACGATCGCATGATGAAATTCCAGACGCTGACCAACGCGCATTTTATCGTCCACATGGCGCCGCTCGAAGCGCAATTGTACGGCGACCGCGTCCTGGATTTGCTGGATCGCGCGCGCGAAACGCTGGGCCGCAAGTACGGCGTGGAATTGACGCAGCCGACCGTGGTGGAGATTTTCCCGGAGCAAAAGGATTTCGCGGTGCGCACTTTCGGAATGCCGGGCAACCCGGGGTATCTCGGCGTGTGTTTCGGCTCGGTCATCACGGCGAACAGCCCCGCTTCGCAGGCGCCGAATCCGGCTAATTGGGAGGACGTCCTCTGGCATGAGTTCTGTCACGTCATCACCCTCACGGCGACCCGCAACCGGATGCCCCGCTGGCTCAGCGAGGGGATTTCCGTTTATGAGGAACGCCAGGCCAACCCGTTGTGGGGCGAGAAAATGAACCTCGCCTATCGCGACATGATCCTGAACGGCGAACTGACGCCGCTGGGAAAATTGAGCGGTGTTTTTCTCGCGCCCAAAACCTCGGAGCATTTGTTGTTCGGCTATTACGAATCCTCGCTGGTGGTGGAGTTCATCGTGGACCAATTCGGCCTGGACGCGCTCAAGAAAATTCTGGGCGATTTGCATGACGGCGTCGAAATCAACCCCGCCATCGCGGCCCACACGGCGCCTCTGCCCGAATTGGAAGAAAAATTTGCGGCTTTCGTGCGCGACCGCGCCGAGAAACTCGCGCCGGGCGCGGACCTGGCCAAACCGCCGGAAACGCATTCGGAAGCCGAACGCGCCGCGTGGGCTTTGGTGCATCCGAATAATTATTACATCGATCTGCAAAAGGCCGAGGGACTGATGCGCCTCAAAGACTGGGCACGAGCGAAGCCGGCTTTGGAAGCGCTCGTTCATATTTACCACGGAGAAAGCAAGGCGGACAATCCGCTCTGGATGCTCGCGGTGACGGAGCGCAATCTACGCGATACCAACGCCGAACTAGCCACCCTTCAAACCTTCGCGCAGCAGGAATCGGATTTCGCGGAGCTGTTCAATCGATTGGTTGAATTGTGCGGCCAGCGGAAGGACTGGGTGTCCGTCACCAATTACTGCGAGCGGTTGCTGGCCATAAATCCCCTGAGCGCCGCGCCATATCGCGCGCTCGCCGAGGCGGGTGGCGCGTTGGGAAACCATGAAATGGCCATCAGCGCCTGCCGGAAATTGCTTGCGCTCGACCCGCCCGATGCCGCGGAAACGCACTTCCGGCTCGCGACCTTGCTCCATCAGCGCGGTGATTCGGAAGCCGAAGCCCGGCGGCAGGTGTTGCAGGCGCTGGAGGACGCGCCGCGTTTCCGCGAAGCGCAGCGGCTGCTGCTCGACCTGGAAAAAAACCGGCCGCAACCTCAGGCCAGCGCCGCAACGTCTAAAGCCTTATCGATGCAGCTGGAATTCAACGCAAAAATGTCACCAGAAATAATTCAAAATCCTGGCGTCTTCGCACTTTTGGGCCTTTGCGTTAAAAGTCTTTTCGGTAGTTGCGGTTAAAGAGGTGAACTCATGAGAAAAACCTGGCCGCTTCTCGTTCTGTTTGTGTTGGTGTGCGCTGGCGTTTGCAGCGCCCAATACTGGGGGCGGCGCTATCGCGGCAACAACGGAAACATGATCCAGACGGAGGGTCGGGAGTGGGTGGATGAAACCAAGGTGAAGACCGCGCGGGAAATCGCCTCGCACAGCACCGGCACGCCGATCTGGACCAATAAACCGGGCTTCGAAAAAGACGTCTTTACCTTCGCCCGCATCATTCGCGACCGCGACCCGGAAGCTTCGCCGACCGCCGGAAACTGGATCACGGATTTTCCCGACAGCGACTTGAATTTCTCCTTCCGCCTCCAGCAAATGACTTCCATCAAGGTGGACCCCGACGGTCGCACGATCCGCCTGACCGATCCCGACCTGTTTAATTACCCGTGGATTTATACCGTCGAGCCCGGCGGCTTGCTCCTGCGCGATGAGGAGGTTCCCGTGCTGCGAAAATATCTTCTCAACGGCGGCGTCCTCATGGTTGATGATTTCTGGGGCCAATGGCAATGGGAGACGTTTGCCGCGCAAATGAAACGCGTTTTTCCCAACCGTGATTTTGTCGAGCTCCCCATGGACCATCCGATTTTTCATTGCGTCTTCGACATCCAGGTTCCGAAGAACAAATTGCAAACGCCCGCCAGTCATTGGGCCATCGTTCGTCACTCGACCGATTTTACCTGGGAGGTGGACCATCGTTATAAGGATGGCAGTCCCGAGGATTGCCGGAACGTTCACGTGCGCGCGCTGCTGGACGACAAGGGCCGCATCATGGTCATCGCCACTCATAACACGGACAACGGCGACGCCTGGGAACGCGAGGGCGAGGACGACTGGTTCTTCCACGAGTTCTCGGAGAAGCGCGGCTATCCGCTCGGGATCAATATTATTTTTTACATCATGACCCATTAACCAGGAAAGGACTTGTGGAAACCGCCATTGAACCGCCCGCCCAAACCACCGACGCTCAAGCCGTCGAAAAACTCATCGCCGGACGCGCGCGCGTCGAAACCGAGCTCGCCAAGGTCATCGTCGGCCAGAAGGAAGTTGTGGGGCAAATCCTGCTCGCGCTGTTTTCCGGCGGGCATTGCCTGATCACCGGCGCGCCCGGCCTGGCCAAAACGCTGCTCGTTAAATCCATCGCGCAAATTTTCCACCTTCAATTTCAGCGCATTCAATTCACGCCCGACCTTATGCCGGCGGACATCACCGGCACGGAGATTCTTTCCGAGACAGACGCGGGGCGGCGCATGACCTTCGTGAAAGGGCCCATCTTCGCGAACATGATTCTGGCCGATGAAATCAACCGCACGCCGCCCAAAACGCAATCGGCGCTGCTGGAGGCGATGCAGGAGCACCAGGTCACGGCGGCGGGCGTGCGCCACGTGTTGCCCGAGCCGTTCTTCGTGCTGGCGACCCAGAACCCGATTGAAATGGAAGGCACGTATCCGCTGCCCGAAGCGCAGCTCGACCGCTTCATGTTCAACGTGGTCATCAATTATCTGGCCGAGGATGACGAAGTGGCCGTGGTCCAGCAAACGACCGCGCGGCGCGCGCCGAAAATCGAGCCGCTGTTCACCGGGGAAGACGTGATGCGTTTTCACGAACTCGTTCGCCAGGTGCCGATTGCCAATAATCTCGTGCGTTACGCCGTGCGGCTGGCCTCGGCTTCCCGCCCGCAACAAACCGACTCGCCGGCGTTCGTGAATGATTGGGTCAGTTGGGGCGCCGGCACGCGCGCCTCGCAGTTTCTCGTCACGGGCGCCAAGGCGCGCGCGCTGATCCAGGGCCGCACCCACGCCGGCGCGGAGGACATTCGCGCGCTCGCGGCGCCGGTGCTGCGCCATCGTATTCTCGTCAATTACCGCGCCGAAGCCGAAGGCGCGAATGTGGAAACGATTATTCAGCGGTTGCTGGAAACGGTGAAGGAGCCGATGTGAAATGAAATCCGAAGGAAGGCCGAATATTGAAATCCGAAAGGGTCACGAATTCCGCTTGTTCACCCATACGTTCGGCCTTCGGACTTAACCCTCATGCCTTCCTCTCCATTCACAACTTCCCCGACCCGCCCCGGCCAGTCCTCGGTCGATCCCAGGGCTTTAATGGCCATTCGCAATCTTGAGCTCCGCGCGCGCGTCATTGTGGAAGGCTTCTGGACCGGTTTGCATCGCAGTCCCTATCACGGCTTCTCCGTCGAGTTCACCGAATACCGCCAATACTCGCCCGGCGACGACACGCGCTATCTCGACTGGCGGCTGTTCGCGCGCTCGGACCGTTATTACCTGAAAAAATTCGAGGACGAAACCAACCTGCGCTGTCATTTGCTCGTGGACCAAAGCCGTTCGATGGAATATGGCTCGCTGGGATATTCCAAATCGGATTACGCCCGCACGCTGGCTGCCACGCTCGGGTGGTTTTTGGACGGGCAGGGCGATGCCGTCGGGCTTTTCACTTTTGATGCGCAAGTCCGAGATTATCTCCCCGCGCGGCATCGTCACGGTCATTTGCGCCAGATCATGTTGGCGTTGGAAAAACGCGGGGCCGGTTCGGAAACGAATTTAGGCGCCCCGTTGCGGCGCGTTTCGGAGTTGGTCCGCAAACGCGGCCTGGTGGTGCTCATCTCCGATTTGCTCGCGCCCGTGGACGCGCTCGAACCCAGCCTGGGCCGGCTCACCGCCGCCGGGCACGAAGTCATCCTGTTCCAGGTGCTCGATCCGAATGAACTGGCGTTCGATTTCCACAACGCAATGTTATTCGAGGATATTGAAAGTGGGCGCGACCTTTATCTGGACCCGGACGCCGTGCGCGCCGAATACCAGAGCAAGCTGGCGGAACACAGCGAGGCGGTGGAAAAAATCTGCCGCCAGTTGGGTATTTCGTTTCATCGCCTGTCCACGGACCGCCCGCTGGAACTTTGCCTGTCCGATTTTCTGCGCAGCCGCAGCCGCCGGGGCAAGCTGGTGCGACGGCGGGGGCAGACCGGGGCTGCGCGCGATGGAGGGGCGGGAATGTGAATAGACGAAGCTCCAAATTCCAAGTCCCAAGCTCCAGAGAATCTCTAAACTTCAACAACCAATCGTCCAGTGTGGGAGTTTTGGTGTTTGATTCTTGGAGTTTCTTTGGACCTTGGATGATGGCGCTTGGAGCTTTTAAAGCATGAACTTCCTCACTCCATGGTTCCTGCTCGGCGGCCTCGCGGTGGCCGGCCCGATTCTTTTCCATCTCATTCGCCGCGCGGCGCGCGATCGGGTGCCGTTTAGTTCGTTGATGTTTCTGCGCCCGACGCCGCCGCGCCTCACGCGCCGCAGCAAGCTCGAGCATCTTTGGTTGTTGCTGCTGCGCTGCCTCGCGCTCGTGTTGCTCGCCGCCGCCTTTGCGCGTCCTTTCTTTTCGCGGGATATTTCGCTGCCGACCGCGCCCGCGGAAGCGCGCCAAATCGTTTTGCTCGTGGACACCAGCGCCAGCATGCGGCGCGAGGGGCTTTGGGCCCGGGCTCAAGCCATCGCCGAATCTTATCTCGCCAAAGCCACGCCCGCCGACCAATTCGCCATCATGACCTTCGACCGCCAGCCACGCGTGCTCGTTAGTTTCGCCGATTGGACGTCGTGGAGCGCCGATCAGCGCAGCAGTCTTGCCCGACAAAGACTGGCCGCAACCCAGCCGGGCTGGATGAACACGCAACTTGGCCTGGCTTTGACGAGCGCGGCGGAACAATTGATGAACGATTCACCCGCCGCTGCGCCCGTCGCGCGCCGCGAAGTCGTTTTGATCAGTGATTTGCAGGAGGGCGCGAAGCTCGACGGTCTCCAGGGCAACGATTGGCCGACAGGCGTCAAAGTGGGCGTCGAGCGCGTCGAGCCGGCGCGAAAAGGGAATGCGGGCTTGGAAATACTCGCCGAGTCCGGCTCGAAAACCGGGGAGGATGACGCGATTCATGTTCGCGTGGCCAATTCCCGCGATTCCCGCCAGGAAAAATTTCAATTGGCCTGGCACACGGAAAGCGGCAGTTCCGAGCCAATGGAAATTTATTTGCCGCCCGGCCAAAGCCGCACCTTCACCGCGCCAAAACTTTCCCCGCCGGCCAAATCCGCCGAACTGCGTTTGAGCGGAGGCGGAGAAACCTTTGACAGTATTTCTTACTACGCCGCGCCGGAATTCGAGCGCGCGGACATCGCCTGGTTCGGAATGGAATCTGTCAATGATCCCGAAAAATTGCGCTATTACGTCGAGCGCGTTTTTCCGGAAGGACCCCGCCAGCGGGTCCAGGTGATGCGGACGTACACGAACTCCGCTTTTTCTCCGGCGTTGCTGGATCAGGCGGCGTTCGCGGTCATCGCGGATAAACTTGCGCCCGGGGAAATCGCGCGGGTGCATGACTGGCTCGCGCGCGGGAAATCCGCGCTGCTCGTTTTGACGGACACGCAAATGGCCGCCACGCTCTCCGCGCTGGCCGGCTTGCCCGAGCTGCCAATCACCGAAGCCGGCGGCGATTACGCATTGCTCGGCGAGATTGATTTCTCCCACCCCATTTTTTCGCCGTTCGCCGACCCGCGCTTCAGCGATTTCGCCCACATTCATTTCTGGAAACATCGCCGCTGGGAAATTCCCGCCGGCGCGGATGCCCACGTTCTCGCGAGATTTGACGATGGCTCGCCGGCGCTCGCGCAATTGACCGTTGGCAAAGGCAATCTCCTCGTGCTCGCCTCCGGCTGGAACCCTTCCGACAGCCAGTTCGCCGTCTCCAGCAAATTTCCGCCGCTGATGCAACGCATGCTCGATTGGAGCGGCGCGGATTCGCCGATGCGTTTTCAATTCCTGACCGGCGACGCCATTCCCGCACCCGGGAGCGCCGGCGGGACATTGGCGATCCCGAGCTCCGCCGTCGAATGGCAAAAGCCCGACGGCAAAAAACTTTCGCTCCCAGCCGGTGCGTCGTTCACCGAAACCGACCAGCCGGGAATTTATACGGCGACTTTCGCTGGCAAACCGCATCGCTACGCCGTCAATCTGCCCCTCGACGAAAGCCGCACCGCGCCGCTGGAGCCGGACGAGCTCGCGCGCCTCGGCGTCCCGTTGCAACTCGCTCCCGAGACGCCAATGGCGCAGGTGCGGGAGCAGCAGCGCCATTTGCAGCAGGCGGAGCTGGAAAACCGGCAAAAGCTCTGGTGCTGGTTGATTGGCGGCGTTCTCGCCATTACACTGCTGGAAATCGCAATCAGCGGCCGGCTTTCGCGCCGCATCCCGACCAAAGAGGTTGTCGCATGATGGAACCGCGCCTCCAAAGAAAACTGGGCGAGCTTGAATCCGCCCTTCGCCGGGCGCGATTGTGGCGGCGATGGGCGCTCTGCTGGCTGGCGGGCGCGGTGTTTTGCATTCTGCTTTTTTTGGTTCACGAAGTCACCGGCTGGAATTCGCGTCTCATATGGGTGCTGCCACTGGCGGCCGGTCTCGGCGCGGCGTTCATGGTGTGGCTGGGCGAACGCCGCCGGCCCGCGGATTTTTCGACATTAGTCGCCACGTTGGAACGCTCGCATCCCGAATTGCGCCACTTGCTTTCCGCCGCCATCGAGCAGCGGGCCGATCCGGATTCCGGCGATTTCCATTTTTTGCAGCGGCGGGTCATCAATGAAGTTTTGACCCATCGCCAGCAACATCTTTGGTCCGAAAACCTCCGGCGAAAATCATCTTCCGCGCTCGTTTGGCAACTGGGTGCGTTGGCCGTCTTCGCCATCGCGCTTTTAATCAGCCATATATTCATGGTCGTCCATCCGTCGTCGGGGCCGCTGCTGGGTTGGTTGAAGCCGGCAGTGATGGTTTCGCCCGGCAGCACGAACATTGAACGCGGCACTGGCTTGATCATCTCCGCGCAATTTGACGGCCGGCCGCCCGCCGAAGCCGCGCTGGTGCTCGTTTCCGCTTCGGGCAAAACCAAACGCATCCCGCTCGAACGCCACCTGGCCGATCCCATTTTCGGCGCAAGCCTGCCGGAAGTGACGGAAGACGGCATTTATCATGTGGAATACGCTGGCGAAAAAACCGCCGATTACAAAATCACCGTTTTTGATTATCCGGCCCTCGCGCGCGCCGATGCCTCGCTCGAATTTCCCGCTTACACCGGCCTGACCAACAAAATTATTCCCGATACGCTTCGCGTGAGCGCCGTCGAAGGCACGCGGCTGACTTATACGCTCGAACTGAATAAAGCGGTCGCGCGCGCGCGGCTCATCGCGAAGAGCGGCGGCGCGTCGCTGCCTTTGGCCGTGCAAACCAACGCCATCGCGATGCTTCAGCAACTCCCGCTCACCAATAGCGCGCGTTACTCGCTGGAACTCGTGGATGCGGATGGCCGCACCAACAAATCGCCCGCGGAATTCGTCCTCCAGGTGTTGCCCGATCATCGGCCGGAAGTGAAACTGGCGTTCCCACGCGGCGACCAACGGGTATCGCCGCTCGAAGAATTGCAATTGCAGGCCGAAGCGAGGGATGATTTTGGCGTGTTGAAATACGGAGTTGGCTTTGGCGTGGCCGGCCAGCAACCGCAATTCGTGGAGCTCGGCGGTCCCACCCGCGCGAATGAAAAGCGGCAGTTCGGCAAGTTGATCGCCATGGAAAAACTGGGGGTGAGCGTCGATCAACTGGTTTCTTATTTCGCGTGGGCGGATGATTACGGGCCTGACGGCCAGGTGCGGCGCACATTTAGTGATATGTTTTTTGCCGAAGTGCGGCCCTTCGACGAAATTTTTCGCCCGGACCAATCCGGCGAAGCCGAAAGCGGCGGCAATCAAAGCCAGGGGCAGGGGGGCAGCCCCGCTACGAAGCTGGCCGAATTGCAAAAGCAAATTGTCATCGCCACCTGGAAACTGGAACGCGACAAATCCGCCGCGCCAATGAAGTGAGACCAACATGAAAGCGCATCTGAATTTATTCATCCTGGCAGCGATGCTTTGTGTGACGGCGTCGCCGGCCCAGGAATCGCCGCCGTCCGCCGGGCCAAAAACCAGCGACAGCTACGCCTCGGACATTTCCATCGTTATCGATTCGGAAAGCCAGGCCGTGCAGCAGGCGAAGGACGCATTGGATCAAGGCGAGGATCCCGGCACCAAAGCCATGCTCCAAACCGCCATCACGGATATGGAGAAAGCGCGAACGGCGCTGGAAGCGGCCAAAAATTCCCCCGACAAACTCGGAGCAGCCCTGGCCGCCGAACAGTCCGCTTACCAGGCGCTCTTGAAAGCCACCCCGCATGAATTTCGCATCTCGCGCTCGCGCAGCCAAAGCGGCGGCAATAGTTCCGGCCAGCCCAACCCGCGGCAACTCGACCAGCTCGAAATGAAAAACGAGGAGAACCGTTACGAAACCGAGCGGCAGGCTTCCGCCGCGCCCACGCAGCAGCAACGCGAACAATCCGAGCTTGCCACCCGCCTGAAAGAACTGGCGCAACGCCAGCAGGATTTGAACGACCGCTTGCGGGAATTGCAAACCGCGTTGCAGGCGGCCAAAACCGATCAGGAACGCGAAGACTTGCAGCGCCAGCTTAAGCGCCTGCGCGATGAAGAGCGTCAGATGCTGGCGGACGTGGATGACATGCGGCAAAAAATGGCGCAGTCACCGGACGCCGGTTCCAATGCCGAGGCGCGGCAGCAACTCGACCAGACCCGCTCGGACGTGCAGCGCGCCGCACAGGAAATGGAAAAGGATTCGCCTTCGCAGGCCCTCGCCTCGGGCACGCGCGCGCAGCAGTCGATGCAAAATCTGCGGGAAGATTTGCGCCGGCAAACTTCGAGCCAGTTTACCGACCAGATGCGCCAAATGCGCAACCAGGCCCGCGACCTCGCCAAGCAGGAGGACGAAATCGCGAAGAAATTGGACTCGTTGCAAAACGGGGACCAGAAATCCTTGAACAACACCACCGACACGCAGCAGCTCTCCGATCAATTGGCCAAACAGCAGGGTGCGCTCACCAATTTGCTTTCCGAAATGCGCGCCGTCAGCGAGCAATCGGAAAATATCGAGCCCTTGCTGTCGCAAAAGCTTTACGACACCTTGCGCCGCGCCGATGGACGGCACACGGATAACCTGCTGGAAATGGGCGCGCAACTCGCCCAGCGCGGATTTTTGCCGCAAACCAGCGAGATGGAGCACGTCGCGCGCACGAATATCAACGAATTGCGGCAGGGCGTCGAATCCGCCGCGCAAAGTGTGCTCGGCAATGAAACGGACAGCTTGCGTTATGCGCAAAAGGAGCTGGACGATTTGATACACCAGGTGCAGCGCGAGACGGGCGCCGCGGGCACCAACATGGCGCAAGCTGCGGCCGCGGGAGCTGGGGCTTCGGGGCAATCGAACCGGTTGGCGAGCGCATCTGGATCACGCCCATCGCGGGGCACTTCCAACCGCGAAGGAACGAATTCCAATGCGACGGCGCAAAGCGGTCAGGCGGGAAGCCGCGAATCGCAGCCGGCGGGAAATGATTCTCCGAACGGTCAGCGCGATGCAGGAAATCCAGCCAATGCGCAAGGCGGCCAGCAAAATGGAAACCAAGGCGAGCAAGCCTCCGCGCAGGAGGCTGAGGGCGGCCAGAACGGCCAGCGTGGCAATCCGGCAAATGGCGAGGCGCAAAATCGCGACGCATCCAATCCCGGCCAACAGGCGAACAGCCAGTCGCCCGCCGGGCAAAATGGGTCGCGCCCGGGCGGTGGTGATAACGCGCAGTCGTCGGGCGCGCGAACCGGCGGCCAGCCGGGCGATCGGGAGCGCTTGAGTCAATTGGCCCGGCAACTCGGTACGCGCAATTTTACAGATAACGGCGGCGGTGAAGGAGGAGGCGGCCCCATCACAAGCGGTGAATATATGAATTGGGCGGACCGGTTGCGGGACGTGGAGCAGGTTTTGGATTCGCCGGATTTGCGCTATCAATTGGCCACCGTGCGCGAACGCGCGAGCGCGCTTCGGCAGGAATTTCGCCAGAGCAAACGGCCGCCGGATGAAAAAGTCATTCGTGAACAACTGGTGGCGCCGATGGCCCAGGTGCGCTTCTGGTTGCAACAGGAATTGGCGCGCCAGGAAAATGCCAACAGCCTCGTGCCGCTCGACCGCGATCCGGTTCCGGACAATTATTCCGAACTCGTGCGCAAGTATTACGAAAAACTCGGGAGCGCGCAGTGAGAGGAGCGCGAGTCAGTTCACCCAGCACGCAATGAATTCAAGAATTACGGATCTCGTGCGCAAGCGTCCTGGACTGCGGCGGCCCTCCGCCACTTTTTGTGAATCCCGTACGCGCAGCTGATGACCACCCTCGCCGCCATCGTATTTTCCAATCGCGCCTGGACGCTTCCCGTCCTCGCAATCGTCCTCCTCCTCGCGGGCGCGACGGTCTGGTCCTGGCGCCGCGCGCCGGTTCCGCCGTGGGTGAAATTTGTTTGCGGAATTTTAAAACTCGCCGGAATCATTGCGCTCGCCCTGTGCCTATTGGACCCGCAATGGATCGGCAAACGCGCGCGACCCGGCGCGAACGTTTTCGGAATCATTGCCGACAACAGCCAGAGCCTGAACATCAACGACGCCGCCGAAAAACGTTCGCGCGGCGACACGCTGCGCGAGCAATTGACCGGCGGCGCGAAAGCGTGGCGCTCGGAGTTGGAGAACAATTTTCAAGTGCGGCGTTACACCTTCGATTCACGATTGCAATCCACGCGCGATTTTTCGGAGCTGGATTTTGAGGGTCGCGCCTCGGCACTCGGCGGCGCGCTGCGGACTGCCACGGGATACTGGCGCGGCCAGCCGGTGGCGGGAGTTTTGTTATTCACGGACGGCAACGCCACGGACATCGGCGCCGATTTGCCCGCGCTCGAGGGTTGCCCGCCCATTTATCCGGTCGTCATCGGCAACGATTCGGCAATACAGGATATCGGCCTGGATAAAGTGGGCGTGAGCCAGACTGCTTTTGAAGACGCGCCGGTGACGGTGCAGGCGGAAGTCAATGCCAGCGGTTTTGCCGGCGCGCAAATTTCCACGCGCCTGATCGAAGTCGCCGCGAGCGCCGCGATCACGAACGGCGCCGCCACCAACACGGCCCCGCGCATCCTGCCGGTTACCAACGTGGTCGCGCAATCCATCCAACGCGCGGACGGCAGCGACGCCAGTTTGAATTTTCGTTTTCAAATTCATCCCGACACGCCGGGCCTTCATTTTTACGAAGTGGAAACGCGCGCCGCGGACGAGTTGGCCGCCGCCGTCCCTTCGCGCGAGGCGACGCTCGCCAACAATCGCCGGATGATCGTGGTGGACCGCGGCCAGGAGCCGTTTCGGGTTCTCTACGTGAGCGGGCGGCCGAATTGGGAATACAAATTTCTCAATCGCGCGATCCAGGACGATCCGCAGGTGCAAATGGTGGCGCTCATTCGCGTGGCCCAGCGCGAGCCGAAATTCGTGTTCAAAGGGCGCGAAGGTGAATCCAGCAACCCGCTCTTTCGCGGTTTCGGAACCAACGACGAGGAAACCGCGCGTTACGACCAGCCGGTGTTGATCCGTTTGAACACGAAGGACGAACTCGAGTTGCGCGGCGGGTTTCCCAAGACGGCCGAAGAATTATACCGCTACCAGGCGGTCATCGTCGGCGATCTTGAAGCGGGATTTTTCACGCACGAGCAGATGGCGTTGTTGCAGCGATTTGTTTCCGAGCGTGGCGGCGGATTTCTCATGCTGGGCGGCGCGGAATCCTTTCGCGAAGGAGATTACCAGGGCACGCCCATTGCCTCGATGCTGCCGGTTTATCTGGACCGTCCGGTCGAGGCAAAATTGCCGGGCGAATTCAAACTGACGTTGACCCGTGAAGGCTGGCTCCAGCCCTGGACGCGGCTGCGCCCGGTCGAAAGCGAGGAGAAAACCCGCCTGGAAGCCATGCCGAATTTTCAAGTGTTCAATCCTTTGCGCGACATCAAACCCGGCGCCAGCGTCTTGGCCACGGTTTCGGATGCGTCCGGCCGAATGTATCCCGCGCTGGCGGTGCAGCGCTTCGGCCTCGGACGCTCGGCGGCGCTGATGATCGGCGATATGTGGCGCTGGGGTTTGCGCGACGAGCAAAGGCAGAAGGACCTCGCCAAATCGTGGCGGCAAATGGTGCGCTGGCTGGTCGCGGACGTGCCGCCGCGCATCTCCGTCACGGCGGAGCCCGCGCCGGGCGGCGACGCCTCCGAATTTCGCCTGACGGTAAAGGCGCACGATGAGGAATTCAAACCGCTGGACAACGCCTCGGTGCAGTTGACGATTCGGCCGGTCAAGACGGTTTCGAGTTCACCGAGTGATAGCGCAAAAATCGAAACTCAACGTCCTTTGCAATTGGCCGCTGAGCCCTCGGCCAGCGATCCCGGTTCCTACACGGCCACGTTCGTCGCGCATGAAACCGGCGCATATTTGGTGGAAGCCACGGTCACGCAGGCGGACGGGAAAATCGCGGGTCACGCCGCGGCGGGATGGACCTCGGATCCGGCGGCGGAGGAATTTCGATCGTTGAAGCCGAATCGCGCGCTGCTGCAAAACCTGGCGCAACGCACCGGCGGCGAGATTGTACCGCTGGCCGACCTGGAAAAATTCGTGCGCACGCTTCCCGAACGCCGCTCGCCGGTGATGGAAACGTGGAGTGATCCGCTGTGGCATAAGCCGGCGGTGTTGTTATTCGCGCTCGCGTGTTTCGTGGCGGAATGGGGATTGCGCCGATGGAAAGGAATGGCGTGAAGATTGAACAGGAGATAACGGAGAGAACAGAGAAAGGCCGGCATCGGGCCGGTTCGCGCGGCGCGTTTCCGTCTTATCTCCGTTCCCTCGGTTTCCTCCTGTTCAATTTCCTTTTGTTTTCTTCCGTGGCGTTCGCCGCGGATCAACGTTCACTGGTTTTGGTCATCGGCGCGGCGGGAGAATCGGAATACGGCGAGCAATTTGCCGCTTCCGCGGATTTGTGGAAGCGCGCCGCGACCAACGGCGGGTTCAAAATCTCCGTGATCGGCGAGAGCAAAAACGGCGACGATGATCGCGCTGATTTGCTCGGCCTGCTGACGAATGAAGTCACCCAGGCCGGCGATGAACTGTGGCTCGTATTCATCGGCCACGGCACCTATGACGGTCGCTCGGCAAAATTCAATTTGCGCGGCCCGGACATCTCCGCCGATGACCTCGCCGCCGCGCTCAAGCCGTGCCACCGCCCGCTGGCGGTGATCCAATGCGCGTCCGCAAGCGGCCCGTTTCTGAGCGCACTATCCGCGCCCGGCCGCGTGATCATCACGGCCACCAAGAGCGGTTACGAAGCGAACGCAACGCGATTTGGAAATTATTTTGCGCGGGCCGCGGCGGACCCGGCGGCGGATTTGGACAAGGACGGCCAGACTTCGTTGCTCGAGGCGTTCCTGATGGCGTCGCGCCAGGTGGATGATTTTTACAAGAACGCCGGACGAATGGCGACGGAGCACGCGTTGCTGGATGACAACGGCGATGGCCTCGGCACGCCGGCGGATTGGTTCAAGGGCGTGCGCGCGATCAAAAAAGCCGCCGATGGCAAAACGGTGGACGGCGTGCGCGCGCACCAGATGTTTCTCGTGCGCAGCGCCATCGAACAGGAGCTTTCACCCGCGCTCCGCGCGCGACGGGATGAATTGGAGTCGCAATTGAGCGCATTGCGCGACCGCAAACCGCAGCTAAAGGAAGACGATTACTACAATCAGTTGGAAAAAATTCTCGTGGAGATGGCGAAGCTCTATGAAAAGAAATAGCGGCAGTACGATAATATGCCGTGTCTGCTCGATTATAATCTTTCTCTGAGATTGTTATAGCTCCGATTTCCTCGAGGCCGCACAATTTTGCCTAGTCGGGTTGTCCAAGCACCAGATTCTCATGAAAACACTACGCCCTATACTACTCGGTGCCGTCGCTCTAGCGATCATCGGCATGATGAATCGCCGCTCAAACGCTCAAGCCACTAACGCGGCTGAAAACCGAGGGTCATTCGGGAAATATGAACAGTTGCTGCTTTATTTATCCAAGCGCGGAGACAGTAATACCATTGAGCAGGTGCACAGCTTCGTTATAGCTTCTGACATGGAGCACAACGCGGGGGACATAGCGATGAACGTTCGCATCCTAAGAGATCTGCGTTCTGGTAAAACAAATGAGGCCATCGACTTGTTGGAAACGCAATTGGATGGGGATTTGGTTACGTTTGCTTATCCGGATTCGCTTAAGCACGATTCCAAGTACGACAAATTTCTGCGTCAAGCCAAAGAATATCGAACCAAATATCCGCACAAATCGGGAAATGCTGAAATTGACGCAACCATAGCTCGAGCATTTGACACGATATCAAAATAATCGACTAAATTACCCGGTCGCCGAAACAGATCGCGCTTCCAAAAACGCTTTCAATTCCCCCGCCGCCTTGCCGCCAAATCCCGGTACCTCGGCAAGCTGCTCCACCGTCGCGAGCCGCATCCGTTGCACCGAACCGAATTTCTTGAGCAGCGCCGCCTTGCGCCGCTCGCCGATGTTCGGGAATTCATCGAGGATGCTTTCGGAAATGCGCTTGAGACGCAGTTGCGCGTTGTAGGTGTTGGCGAAGCGATGCGATTCATCGCGGACGCGCTGCAAGAGTTTCAGTGCGCCCGATTCGTGCGAGAGCCGGAGCGGCGCGCTTTTCCCGGGCTGATAAATTTCCTCGAATTCCTTGGCCAGGCCGATGACAGGAATGTTTTCCAGTCCAAGTTTTTTCAATTCGGCAACGGCCATGCCGAGCTGGCCTTTGCCGCCGTCGATAAGGATGAGGTCCGGGAGATTGCTTGTGTTTTTGGTTTTCGCGCCGGCTGGCTCCGATCCGATGGAAGAGGACGAAGTTGTTTCAGCGTCGGTTTCAAATTCGGTTTCGGCATCGGGCGCAGGACTGTTGGCGCCGTCGACGCCCGGCGCGCGGCCTGAGCGGACATCCATGGCCGAGGCATCGGTTTCGGAATTCACCCGCCCCCGGCGCTTCGCGGCCGCGCTGACGTCGTCCACCAATTCCTGCAATGCTTCCGGTATGGCTTCGCCTCCGTCCTCTTTGGACTTTGGACTTTGGACTTTGGACTCATTGAGCAGCCGCGTGTATCGGCGGCGCACGACTTCCGCCATGCTGGCGAAATCATCCTGGCCAACCACGGTTTTGATTTTGAATCGCCGATAATTCGTGCGGTCGGGGCGGCCGTTTTTGAACCGCACCATCGAAGCCACGGCGAAGGTGCCGCTGATGTTGGAGATATCGAATCCTTCGATGCGTTGCGGCGGCGCGGGTAATCCCAGCGCTTCGGCCAGTTCCGCTAAATCGCGCACCGGATCGATCGCGAGCGGCAGGCTGTAGGGGATGCGCTCGAATTTCTCCGTCTTGCGCGTGGTGCGTTTCAGGTCGGCGAGCATGTCGCGCAATTCCGCCGCGCGCTCGTATTCCTGGTTCGCCGCGGCCTTTTTCATTTCCGATTCGAGCGACTCCTGCATTTCGCTGCATTGCCCGGCCAGAAAATCGCACGCGGCCGTGACCTGCTCGAGATATTGCTCGCGCGTGACGTTGGCGATGCAGGGCGCGGTGCAGTATTTCAAATGCGCGTAGAGGCAATGGCGATAATCCCGCTCGGTGGGCGTGAGCGGGCGGCAGCCGCGCAGGTGATACTGCCGGCGCACCAGTGCCAGCGTGCCGCGAAGCGCTCCGGAATTGGGGAACGGCCCGAAGTAACGCGCGCCATCGTCCTGCTTGAGCCGGGTAAGAGTGAAGCGCGGGATGGGATCGTTCAGGTTCACCTTGAGCATGAGGAACCGTTTATCGTCGCGAAAACTGACGTTGTAGCGCGGGTGAAATTCCTTGATCAGTTTGCTCTCGAGCAGCAACGCCTCGGGTTCGCTGCGGACGATGTGGTAATCGAGGTCGTGAATCCCCTCCACGAGCGCGCGGAATTTCGGGTCCCAGCCCAGCCGCCGCGAGGGCTGGAAATAATGGCTCACCCGCTTGCGCAAATCGCGGGCTTTGCCGACGTAAATGACCGTCCCAAAACGGTCTTTCATCAGGTAAATGCCCGGTTTATGCGGCAGGGAACTGACTTTTTTGCGAATGGTTTCCGACACTGACACGGGAGGAATTTCAACGCAAACCCGCGCGGGCGCAAAGAGAATTTTCCGCGATCAAACGTCTCATCGCGGGAAAACGGACGGGCACCAGCCCTCCGGCAGCGTCTTAATTAAACGCGTTGCCGAACCACTTCTGGTACATCGGTCCGAGGATCGGCACGGGTTTCATTTCGCCTTTCACAGCGGCAATGAGCCCCATCACCCAAAGCGCGAACATCGAAACCCACAGCGCAAAGATGCAAAGCCAGCCGAGAATCGGGATGAAGAGAAGAACGAACTCGCACACCATCACGGCAAGCGCCGTCAGAAAAATTCCCAGCACCTGGCGCAAATGAAACGCGCCCAGTTGGGTCTTTTTGCTGCTGTGCATCACAATCGCGACGATGAAGCCAATCAAAGTCAGGTAACTCAGAATGGCAACGGTTTTATCTTCGGTTGCGGAAGCCATCGGCGGCGCGGCTGAACTGGCGGTGGGGATGGGGGGAGGCGTGGTTTGGTCCATAGCGTGCTCTCTTTCGGGTTAAGGTTGATCGCACAAATACCAGCGACTTTAGGGTTCTGGGTGCTGGTGGCCAAAAGCGTACGGCTTTGGCGAACGGCGTCAAGCGAACATTTTGCCCAATTTATGATGTGCGGTTAACCGGAATTTAACCTCCGGGACGCCGAGGCGCAGAGCAGGCGGAATTCTTCAAAAATGAACTGGCGAATTTGCCTTGCTCTCTCTGCGTCTCGGCGCCTCTGCGGTGAATCGATAATCCGCATTGTTACGATCGCGTGAAGCGCGCCGTTTGCGTCGTCATTTTTTCCGTTTCCGCTTGTCAGGTACGCACTCCAGTACTAGAGTGGATTCGTTCAGATAAAAATGCATGATTGAATTGGTTCAGTTTCCCTGGAGTCCATTCTGCGTGGTTCAACGCCGCATTTTGGAGTATTCGGGAACGCCTTTTAAAATCATCAATATCGCCCCGCAGGACCGCTCCCTCGTCTGGAAACTCACCCGGCAACGTTATTACGGGGTGCCCATTCTCATGGATGGCAAAACCGATGTGTTTGAAGTCAGTGAGGATTCGCAGGTCATCGGCAAGTATCTGGATTCCCGGTTCAACCTCGGCCTTTTCCCCGCCAATTTGGAAGGCGTGCAGAGCATTCTCTGGCGTTTCATTGAAAATGAAGTGGAAGGCGCGACCTTCCGTCTGAATGATATTTATTACACGGAAAATGTGGCCGCCAAAGACCAGTTGCAATATCTCCGCTTCAAAGAGCGCAAATTCGGTCGCGGTTGCATCGATCAATGGCGCGCGCAGCAGCGGGATTGGTTGAAAAAACTCGAAGCCAGCCTCATGCCCTTCGAGGAAATGCTCCCGCACCATTCCTTTCTGCTGGGGGACACCCCGCGATTTATTGACTTTGACCTTTTTGGGATGCTGGAGAACTTTCTCTTCAGCGGCCATTACAAAATACCGGCGCGCCACCGGGAACTGCGGCAGTGGCACGCGCGCATGACTACCTTGAAACCAATTGCTCGTGAAAAACTACATTCTCGACACCAACGTTCTTCTCCATGACCCCAACTCACTGCTCAGTTTCGAGGAAAACTCGGTCCTGATTCCCATCGAAGTTATCGAGGAAATCGATCGCTTCAAACGTGAATCCACGGAGCTCGGCCAAAATGCCCGCGCGGTTTCCCGGATGCTCGATTCCTTCCGCGGCGAAGGCCGGTTGAGCGAAGGCGTTAAGCTGCCCAATGGCGGAAAGCTGAAAATTGTTTTCCAAAAAAACGGCCACGCGAACGGCGGCGGCAATGGCGCAAACGGCGAAGGAGTTTTCAATCCGCACACCGTGGACAACCGGATCCTCACGCTCGCGTCGGGCATTCAAAAAGCCCAGCCGCGCAACGACACCGTTCTGGTCAGCAAGGACATCAACCTCCGCATCAAGGCGGATGCGCTGGGCTTGCAGGCTGAGGATTACGAGACCGACCGCGTGTTCATCAAGGATCTCTACACCGGCATGTTGGAAATGACGCTGCCTTCGGCGGACATTGCCTCCTTCCGGGCCAATGGTGAACTCGAAATCAACGGCGGCAAAAAATATTTTCCGAATGAGTACTGCGCGCTCATCGACGAGACGAATCCCAAAAAATCGGCGCTCGCCAAGGTGGATGCGTCCGGCGAAAAGCTCGTGCCGATCATCGATTGCCGGGAAGGCGTCTGGGGCATCAAGCCGCGCAACCGCGAGCAGCATTTCGCCCTCGACGCGCTGCTGGATGACCGCGTTAAGCTCGTGACGCTCATGGGCAAGGCCGGCACCGGCAAAACCCTGCTCGCCATGGCTGCGGGCCTCAAGCGCACCGTGCACGACCGCGAATTTCGCCGGCTGGTGGTGGCGCGCCCGACCATTTCGATGGGCAAGGAACTGGGCTTTTTGCCCGGTTCACTCGAGGAAAAACTCGCGCCCTGGATGCAGCCGATTCACGACGCGCTCGAGATGTTAAGCGACCTGAACATGGGCCAGGAGCATCGCCGCAGCGGCGACCTCATGCGGTCCGGCAGCATCGTCGTGGAGGCGCTGAGCTACATTCGCGGGCGCAGCATCGCCAACCAGTTCATGATCATCGATGAGGCCCAAAACCTGACGCCCCTCGAGGCCAAGACGATCATCACCCGCGTCGGTCACGGCACGAAAATCATTTTCACCGGCGACCCGTATCAAATCGACAATCCGTACGTGGATTCCTCGTCGAACGGTTTCAATTACATCGTCAGCCGGTTTCGCTCGGAACCGGTGGCGGCGCATATCGAGTTGCAGAAGGGCGAGCGTTCGGAACTCGCGGAACTCGCGGCGAATATTCTGTAAACTGAAACGAACGTTTCACGCTTGGCAGCGTCGCGCGAATTCCCTAGTTTAGCCGCGTGACAGGCTTCTTGCGATTCATCGGAGTCATGAACGCCGCTGTGTGGTTGGGAACTGTAATTTTCTTCACCTTCGGAGCGGAGCCGGCCTGCTTTTCCGCGGATATGCACGCTGCGCTGGGCGCAACCGGCGATTCCTACTTTCCCGGAGCCATTGCCGGTGTGGTCATGAGCCGCTATTACCACGTCACCCTCGCGTGCGGCGTCGTGGCGCTGCTGCATCTGCTGGCGGAATGGGGGTACATGGGCCGTCCGACGCGAAAATTTTCGTTTGCGCTGGTGGCCGGGCTCTTCCTCCTGACGTTGATCGGCAGCAATGCCATTCAACCGTCCCTGACCCGCCTGAACCGGAAGCATTACACCGCCACCCAGCCAGCCGACCGCGAATCCGCCGCGAAATCCTTTCACCTCCTCCACGCCACCTCACGAGTATTTGCTCTGCTAATCATCGGCGGGTTAATTATCTACGTTTGGCGCGTCGGCAGCCCCTCGGATACACTACGGTTCGTGCGCCCCGTACAATTCCGTGGTTGACAAATCCCTGGTATCATTAAGAATTATAGGTAACTGAACGCATCGGGCGTCAGCGGGAAAAAGTATGATCTCAAACGACCGACCATCACCCTACGGGCACCATCACCACAACCCACGTTCCTTCGGGCAACCAAGACCTCCCGTCAACGAGGACACCCTCAAGACGGATAAAGTCCAAATTGAACGCAAAACTTTTGTGTTCACCTTGAAAGAAAACGTGCGCGGCCGCTTCCTTCGCATCACTGAAGATGTCGGCGGACGCCGCGATACGATCATCATTCCGGCCCCCGGCCTGGAAGATTTCAAGAAGCTGCTCGACGACATGGTTAAAACGGCGGCGGAAACCCCGGTTAAAACCAGCAGCGAAGAGGAACAGGGTCAATAGAGCGGAGTCTTCCTTTCGCTCCGGCGCGCTCCGTGCGCGCAAAGCTCCCTATTTGGTTTGACCGGCTTTTCGCGCGGCCTTTTTTGGCTTCACTTGGGGCGCATCGCCCCACAATGTTTCCAAATCATACCGCTCGCGGACGTCTTGCTTCATGACGTGAACGATAACGTCGAAGTAATCGAGCACCACCCACGCCGTGTGTAGAGTTCCATCCACCGCGCGCGGCCGCAAATCGTGCTCCTTCCGCAGCGTGTCCGTTATTTCATCCACGATCGCCCGCAGATGCGGTTCACTCGTGCCGGAAGCGATGACAAAATAATCCGTTACGGAAGACAGCTCCCGAACATCGAGAATGGCGATGTCCTCCGCCTTTTTGTTGTCCGCCAATTCGCGGCAGAGCAAAGCCAGTTTTTTTGAATCCATAGTTGCCCGCAAATTAAACCATGAATGGGCGCGGATGGACACAGATAAAAATGCGTGCCCATCCGCGATGAAAGCGATACAAAATCGTGCGCCGGACTGAAGGGCCTAGATGACGGCGAACTTTCCGTCGTGTGTTCAAACGTAAAATCCTGAACTCCGAATTGCCTCCGCCACCGCCGCCGGCACCAAATCTTCAATCGGAAGCCCCGCTCGTATCCGCGCGCGGATTTGTGAGGAGGAAACGCCGAGCGGAAAACCTTTCAGCGCCCGTCCGCGAAATGGCGCGGGCAGGGGCGCGTCCGTTTCTCCTGGGCGCGGGACAACCACAAACTCCGCCAGCCACGCCAACTCTTCTGCCTCGCGCCACAAGGGCAGTTTTGCGACGTTGTCGCCGCCAATGAGATAAAAAATCTGCGCCCCGGGAAATCGGCGGGCGTAATCGCGCACCGTATCAATGGTGTAAGACACTCCGCCGCGATGAACTTCCTGCCCGTCAATTTCGCACCACGTTTTTCCCGCCAGCGCCAGCCGCAGGAGCCGCAACCGGTCCGCCCCCGAAATGGGTTTGTTATCCGGCTTGAAGGGCGATTGCGCCGCGGGAATGAAAAACATCCGGTCCAGGCCCAACTCCTCGCGCGCCGCCTGCGCCACGAGCAGATGGCCGAGATGCACCGGGTCAAACGAGCCGCCGTATAAACCGATTTTCATTTTTTTCTACAACAAGGTAGGGCGGCGCTGCCGCGCCGTCCCATACTCCGTTAGTGACGCAGTCACTAACGAGCTTGGGAAAATTATTCTAGCAACACCGCTTCACCCCATTAAAACGCTGCTCCGTGGTTTGCACATAAATTTGCGCTTTGTCCTGCGGTTGCGCCTGGGCGCAGGCGTGTTCATGGGCGCGGTGCAGTTCGGCTTCGCCGGAAAGTTCCTTGGCCAGTGCGAACCCGAGCGCGATCAGGGCGACGGCGTTGAAAGGTTTCGCGGCGGCGACCGCATAATCCGGCAGCCATGTCGGCGGGGTCTCGTGCAAATCCGCCGCCTTCTTCCGCGCGATCAGCAGGAGCCATTCGCGAACGCTCATCAGGAAAATGGCGGCGACGAGAAACAGGAATGCGCCCGCAACCGCTGCGTCCAGTTGATTGTTGAAACGCAGGATTCGGTTCCTTTGCATCAACTTGCTGGCGTCCTCCACGGTTTTTTCCTGCGTCATTTCGTGTTCTTTAATCGACTTCGCCTGCGCCAGAAATCCAATCTTTGGATTCGCGCTCCAAATTTTCTCCGCCCCCGCCGTCATCGTCACCGCCAGCAGCCAGAGCAGCGGCACGAGCGCGACCAACGCTAGCGCCGGCCTCCCGACTGTGGACTGAGGACTCTGGACTGGGGACTGCTTTGCCAGTTGCATCTTGAGAATAATCGTCACCGCCAGGCACAACGCAATCGCCGCCAGCATCTGGTTGGCGATGCCAAACAGCGGCCAGAGCGAATTAATGCCTCCCAGCGGATCCCGCACGCCCTGGATTAAAAACCATCCCCATGCCCCCACCATCAAGGCGCTCGCAAAAAAATTCGCGCCCAATTTTTTCGTGTCGCCGAGCGGTTTCCATAAGTGTCCCAAGAAATCCTGCAACAGATACCGCCCCACGCGCGTGCCCGCGTCCAGCGTCGTGAGGATGAACAGCGCTTCAAACATGATGGCGAAGTGATACCAAAGCCCGAGGCCCGCGCCGTTGCACACTTTTGAAAAAATATTCGCCATGCCGACCGCCAAAGTCGGCGCGCCGCCCACGCGTCCAAACAAGGTTTTCTCACCGATTTGATTCGCCAGCGCCGTCATGTGCTCGATGGAAACCGGAAATCCCAGCGCCGTCACTTTCGCGACGGTCGCCGTGGCTTCCCCTTTCATATTCATGCTCAGGTAAACGCCCGGCTCCAGCGTGCAGGCGGCGATCAAGGCCATGATTGCGACCAGGGATTCGAGACACATCGCCCCGTAACCGATGGCGCGCGCGTGTTGTTCGCGCCCGATGATTTTGGGCGTCGTGCCGCTGGCGATAAGCGAATGAAACCCCGAAACCGCCCCGCAGGCGATGGTGATGAAACAGAACGGAAAAAGTTTCCCGGCGAACACCGGCCCGTCACCGGAGGCCGCGAAGGACGTCAGCGCGTGCATCTGAAGTTGCGGCAGCAGCAGCAGGATGCCGAGCGCCAGCAGCGTGATGGTGCCCAGCTTCATGAACGTGCTCAGGTAATCGCGCGGCGCGAGCAGCAGCCAGATCGGCAGCACGCTTGCCGCCAGGCCGTAAATGAGAATGGCCCACGCAATCGGCTCCGCGCGGAAACTGAAACGCTGCGCCCAGTCCGCGTGACCGTGAACAAATTGCCCGCCCCACACCGCTAGCAGCAACAGCACGATGCCGATGACTGACGCCTCCAGGATTTTTCCCACGCGCCAAAATCGCATGTACCCGCCCATGAACATCGCGATCGGAATCGTCGCGCCCACCGTGAAAATCCCCCACGGACTTTCCGCCAGCGCATTCACCACCACCAGCGCCAGCACTGCCAGCAGGATGACCATGATCGCGAGAATGGCCACGGTGGCGATATATCCGGCGGGCGTGCTCAATTCCTCCTTCACCATTTGCCCGAGTGATTTTCCGCTACGCCGGATGGACGCGAATAGAATGACGAAATCCTGCACCGCTCCCCCGAGCACGACGCCGATCAGGATCCAAAGCGTGCCCGGCAGGTAACCAAACTGCGCCGCCAGCACCGGCCCGACCAGCGGGCCGGGACCGGAAATCGCGGCGAAATGATGGCCGAACACAATCCATTTGTTCGTTCGGCAAAAATCCTTTCCGTCGTCGTAGACTTCGCAGGGCGTGGCGCGACGGTCGTTCAGCATCAGCACCCGCGCCGCAATCCATTTTGAATAAAAGCGGTAGCCGATGGCGTAAGTGCAGATCGCGGCGATGACAATATACGCGGAATTGACCGGTTCATCGCGATGGGTGATCAGGGTGAAGTAAGCCCACGCGCCCGCGAGCGCGACGAGGAACCAAAGAATTTTTGCGGCAAAACTTTTCATTCCAACGTCACACGATTTACGATTTGCCACGAGCGCGCCAGCGGAAAATTCGGATCACGTTAATTCGGGCGTATCTCGACACTGCCGCGCTCCTTTCCGGGTTTCGGAGGCTGTGTTGAGATGAGTCCGTTAATTCGTAAGACGGGCGTTGCCGGTCACCATTTAAATAGTTGGAACTGCTGACATCTCCTCTTACATCCGCGCGGGAAAAATTCAGGGCCGACGAGCCTTAATTTTTACCGCGCCATTTCGTTGAGATGGTGAGGCGTTGAGACGAGATGTTGAGATTTGGTTTGACCTGAGAATCATCACAATTAAAATTGCCCTACCCATTTGCCGTCACACAAATGGGTAGGGCCGATATTTTTTGTTTTAGGCTACAACAGCTTGAATATTTAAGCCCCTTTTCGCACAGGCGATTTCGAGGCTTCGCAGGTTTCTCACGACTCCTCCGGCTCCATTCCCCGGCTCAATAAAGCTCAATAAATTTTCGTTGAAATCTTTGGAGCTTGGATGCGTCAGCTTCGGAGGAAGATTTACGATTTCGATTCATTCCCGGCGAGAGCGTGATAAAATTGCCGTTGATGGCCGACGAACCCATCCAACTTCCGATCGACGGCGTGCTGGATTTGCACACGTTCAAGCCGCGCGAAGTGAAGCAACTCGTGCTGGATTACCTGGCGGCGTGCCAGGAGCGCGGGATTTTCCAGGTGCGCATCATCCACGGCAAGGGCATCGGCAATTTACGCCGCACCGTCCACGCGCTCCTCGAAAAACATCCTGAAGTGATCACCTTCACGCTGGACCATCCGCAATACAGCGGCTGGGGCGCCACGATTGTTTTCCTTCGCAAGCCCGCGGCGTGAACAAACGCGGACAAACTTCCCGCCGGTCTCATTTTCTACTCAAAGCTTCGTGATGAATCGCTGTTCATCGCCCGGCCGCGGGAATATCAGCCGCTTCTTCCCATCTGGTAGCGAAGCGAGAGCCACCGGCGTATTGGGAAACAAAGCCAGCAATTCATCATCCGTGAGCGCGTGCACCTGAATCGCCGGTTGAGAAACAGTTTTTGCAACTTGTGCCGGCAACGAACGCACGCTCTCTCGTTTCATCCAAAACACGGCTGCGCACACGACGAGTGCGAGGAGCGCGGCGCCTGGCCGGGCCGCGCGCCACTGCCGGCGCCGCCGCATAACCCGCGAGCCCGCGAGCAAGGTATTCTCGCGCCGCGAATCATCATTCATCAAATCGCGGATTAGATTTTCATTTTCAGGTTTCATGGGACAACTTTCTCTTGATCAACAAACGCAATTTCTCGCGCGCCCGTTCGAGGCGGCTGGAAACAGCCTTCGGCGTGGTGCCGAGTTGTTCGGCGATTTGCTTCTGACTCAGGCGATCAAAATAAAAAATCTGGATGAGTTGCTGGTCTTCGGCTTCCAACATTTTCAACGCGCCGTCGAGCACTTCTTCCAAAAAAGAATCCGGTTGCGTCGTGGCGGGGCAATTCTCCGGCAGCATTTCCGCGTCCGCCATGGCGGGATCACGCCGCTGCTTCCGCCACGACCGAGTAGACTGTTGCCGCGCCACGCGGGCCAGCCAGTTCCACAAGTGTTCCTCGCTGTCCGCCCGGCGGAGTTTCTTCGCCGCCGTGACGAAAACGGATTGCACCGTTTCTTGTGCCAGCGATTCATCGCCCCGCGCCAGCACCAGCGCGAAGCGAAAAAGCCGTTGATGATACCGTTCGTAGAGCGTGCGAAACGCCGCCTCGTCGCCGCGCCCCACTGAGGTCGCCAATCCGCGCGCTTCCGCGTCGGCGGCGGGCATGGCGGGTTTTCCAATGGAGGCTTCCACAGTTGAACGCGGTATTTGCTCCTGGATGAGCAATGGGATGGAAGGGTTGGAAACTGTCATTCGTGCGTGAAGCCGAGTCAGTTGCCGGCGGACCCCGGCTTCTTTTCATCGGGTTTTAATTTGCCCTCAACCGTCTTGGATTCGGACCGGCGCGCCAGGTCAACTTTCTGTTGCAGAGCCTTAAGGGTTTGTTCCACGAAGTCGATCTGGCTGGGCGTGCCAGTGACCACGAGCAATTGTGACTGGATATGGTATTGGATTTTCCCCCGGGAGTTATCTCTCGTCTCCCACACGCGCGCCGTTTCTTCCATGTTTCCAAAATCGCAGACGTCGTGAATATCGTTCACCACTTGTTCCATGGTCATCCCACCGCCCTTTTCATCGCCAATGAGATTGCCGAGGAAATAAACCCGCCGCTGTACTTCCGCGCCGGGAGACGGCCCCTCTTTGGGCTCAGCGAGCACGCGAAGCAAGGCCAGTTCGCGGTGGCCGTTGACTTTGAGTTCCCAACGCAGCGGCGTTTGATTATCTTCAAAGAGCAGGTTCATCGCATTAAAAACCTCGCTGGCAGTGACATCCCTCAACTGCAGCTCGACATTAATTTGGCTCCAATCCACATCCCCTTGCTGAAGCGGGCGACCGTTAGTCGGAGCTGGCAGCAGTATGTCAAACTCTCCCTTAAACCGGTCGCGGAGGTCTTTCGCAATATCCGAGAGCGGCAGGCCATTGTAGAAGACGTTCGTCAGGATATTTACCGGGTCTCTCCAATCGGCGTCTTTCCACTCCGGAATCGCCGGCGCCTGCGGCAATCCGGTCGTGGGATCAATCAGCGGAAGGGAAGACGGGGCGCCGTTCGAGCTTATCCCGCGGTTTTGAGCGAATGCCACGCCGAGTGGACGTAGAAGAAGAATCGCCAGAATGCTGAAACACAGTTTGGATTTCATGGTCGTTTGGGGTGTCAGTTTTCCTGTTCACCCTGCACTAGCCCAAACCAACGCAAATGCCTCGAAAATTTTTTAACAGGAGAAAACCGAGCTTAAGGGCACCGAACCAGCGCTTCTCTGTTCCTCTGTTTGCTCCTGTTAAATTCTTATTGCTCCAACGGCTCCAGAAACATCCTCCGCACCTCGATCTCTCCCCCCTCGCTCTGAATCCCGATCGCGCCGGACGAGGCGCTGCAGCCGGAAATATCATTCACGAGTTTTCCGTTCGTCCAAAGTTTGATTCCATCGCCGGAACATTCGATCTCAGCTTCATTCCATTCACCGACCGGTTTTTCATTCGAGGGCGCCTGCGCGTCGCAATTTTTAGTCGCGACGGTGTCGTGCCCCTTGGCGGTCGCGCCGCCATTCATCCTTAAATCACCCTGCCGGCCGTGCTGGCCCTGCACTTCGATGCAGGCCGGGAAGATTTTATCCGGCGGATTGATGTGAAGGAAAATGCCGCTGTTATCCGCCTTGGGCGCGATTTTTACAAAACGCCACTCGACGGTCAGTTTGTAATCACGATAACTTTTTTCCGTCCGCGCATAGCCGAGGGGTTGTCCGGTGCAATGAATGACGCCATTCGCGACCGTCCAGGTTTTCGCGGGCTCCGCATTGCTGCGCATGAAAAATGTCCAGCCGGAAAAATCCTTTCCGTTGAATAATTCGACGTGGCGGGTTGGAACAATCGCCTTCGCCTCTTGGGCGAATCCGTCCGCCGCCAAAAATGAACAACCGAGAACCAGGGCGCAGGCCAGACGTGCGAGGGGTTTCATACTAACGCGAGAATCGGCCACCCCGCGCGGCAAGTCAAGATTGGGCAAAGTGGTGCATGGAGAGCGTGGTGGGTTTTATGTGAAATGGGTAGAGCGCGTTATTCCGTCCTATTTTACCGGCTCAATATAAACCCTCCGCACTTCAAACGCCGCGCCCTCGGCCTGAAACCCAATCTTGCCCGAGGTCACCGTGCATTCTGTCGTTTCGTTCATCAGCCTGCCGTTGACGTAAACCTTCACCGAGTTGCCGCTGCAAATCAGTTTGCAAATGTTCCAATCGCCCACGGATTTCTCCGCCGATTCACCGTGTTTAACCAACGGAGTATTGGCGTCCATACCGCGATGCTCCTTGCTCTCCGCGCCGCTCATTAAAAATAAATCCCCGACCGCGTCATGCTTGCCCTGGCATTGAATGCACAGCGGCCAGATTTTGTCCGGCAATCGCATGTGGACCAGGATGCCGCCGTTATCCGCCTTTGGACCGATCTTCACAAACCGCCATTCCGCCGTGAGCTCGTAATTGCGATAATCCTTTTCCGTGCGGAGATAGCCCGTCGGCTGGCCGGTGCATTTAATCAAGCCGTCAGCCGCGCTCCAGGTATTCGTCGGATTCGCATTGCCGCGCATGAAAAACTTCCAGCCCGTGAGATCTTTTCCGTTAAAAAGCTCGATGCGACGGGTGGGAACAATTGCTGGATTGGTTTCATCCGCCGCCAATGAACGAAGAGAAATCAGCATGAGTGAAACGAACAGAATCAGCAGCAGTCGGCGGGGGAATTTCATCGCGTCAGATTCAAAAGCAGCCCCTGGAAAGTCAAGCCTCTGCCCCCGATTTTCAAACAGCGCCGGGCGAACGGAAGCCCACCCGGCGCCCCACCTCCTGGGCGTCTCGACTGTTGCCGAAGTGTGTCGAGTAAAATCAGATTGTTCGACGGCAAAAATTCCCTTTTACTCCGGCAAACGGAATTTTCGTGGTGAAGACGGCATGGGGGCGCAAAAGACGTTTAAGCCATTCGCATACCGGTCTGTTCCCCAAAACAGCACCTTAGCCCCTTTGACCGCCTCCAATATAATTAGTTCGATAATTTTTCACTACTTCGAATCTGGGATGTTTTTTTTGGCCGTCTTTTGGACGGAGCATTTTTGGGTTTGACACCGAAATCCTCAGAATTAAAATGCGCCTACCCATTTGCCCCAATTTCAAATGGGTAGGCGGAAGATATTCAAGCTTCCGCATCCTGAGTGCCTGGCACAGTTTTTGTACCTGCGCTTCTGCGCTTCGGCAGGTTAATCCTGAGGCCAATTTTTTGCTCAATAAATTCTCGTTGGAATCTTTGGAAATTGGATGCGTCTGCTCAGCCCCATTGCGAGCCTCACTTGTCAATCCGCTCTCGCTGCCCTAGCTTAGGCGAATGTTCGATTCGTTAAGCAGCAAACTCCAAAACGCCTTCCGCAATTTGCGCGGCCTCGGAAAAATTTCCGAAGACAATGTCAGCGAGTCGCTCCGCGAGGTCCGCCTGGCGCTGCTCGAAGCCGACGTGAATTTCAAGGTCGCGCGCGATTTCATCGAGCGCGTCAAAACCAAAGCGATCGGCGCCGAAGTCGTCCAGAGCATCCATCCCGGCCAGCAAGTCATCAAAATCATCCACGATGAACTGGTCGATCTGCTCGGCTCGCAAAATGCCGCGTTGACCCTGAACGGAAGCCCGAGCGCCATCCTGATGGTCGGCTTGCACGGCTCCGGCAAAACCACCTCCAGCGCCAAGCTTGCCCGGTTGCTGCACAAGCAAGGCCGTGGACCCTTGCTGGTCGCCGCGGATGTCTATCGTCCCGCCGCCATGGACCAATTGGAAACCTTGGGTAAACAGCTCGAAGTGCCGGTCTTCGTGAAGCGCGGCGAAACGGATGTTTTGAAAATCGCCCGCGGCGCGCTCGATTTCGCCCGCGAGAATAATCGCAACGTGCTGATTTTCGATACCGCCGGCCGATTGCAGATTGATGAACCGCTGGTGCAGGAACTCGTGCGCCTGCGCGACCTCGTCAAGCCCCAGGAAATCCTGCTCGTGCTCGACGCCGCCACCGGCCAGGAAGCCGTCAACGTCGCCACGCATTTCGATCAGGCCCTGAACGTTACCGGCTCGATCCTGACCAAGCTCGATGGCGACGCCCGCGGCGGCGCGGCCCTCAGCATGAAAGCCGTCACCGGCAAGCCCATCAAATTCGCCGGCATGGGCGAAAAGCTCGAGGACTTCGAGCCGTTTCATCCCGAGCGCATGGCCTCCCGGATCCTGGGCATGGGCGACGTCGTCAGCCTCGTGGAAAAAGCCGCCGAAGCGGTGGACCTGGAAGACGCCAAAAAGCTGGAAGAGAAAATGCGCAAGGGCCAGTTCACGCTGGAGGATTTTCTCGAGCAATTGCGCCAGATGAAGAAACTCGGCTCACTGGAAAGCATCGTCGGCATGCTGCCGGGCGGCGCCGAAATGTTGAAACAACAGGGTGATTTATCGAAGCAGGAAAAGGAATTTCGCCGGATGGAAGGAATGGTTTGCGCCATGACCCTGCAGGAACGGCGCAGCCCGCAGATTTTGAACGCCAAACGTCGTCAACGCATTGCCAAAGGCAGCGGCGTGAGCGTGGCCGAAGTCAACACCATGCTCAATAAATTCGCCCAGATGCAGCAAATGATGAAAAAGATGGGCAAGTTCCAGAAAATGATGGCGAAAATGGGCGGCGGCATGCCGGGCATGTTGCGGCGGTAAACTGGCAGTGGCAGAAACACCGCGCGCACTTCAGATTCGCCCGTCATGATAAATAAATTTCCCTCTGCGTTCTCTGTGCCTCAGTGGCGAAAAATTCACCCAAAAAAACAAGGCTTGCAATCCAAGGGATTTCCCGTAGTTTTTGCGAGCTTTTGGACGCGAGCGTAGCTCAGCCTGGTAGAGCATCACGTTGCCAACGTGAGTGTCGAGGGTTCGAATCCCTTCGCTCGCTCCATCTCTACCAACCACTTACAACTTTTGGGTCTCCCTTTGTGTCAAACTCTTTTGACGCGGACTCAAATGGTTGCGATAAGCTCATATTTTCTCAGCCGATGTTTTGAAATTTGGCAAAGTCTGTGTGCCTGCGAGCGGCATTTTCCGGTTTAAGTTGGGCCGCCCCTCTGGCGGCCCAACTCTGTTCATTCTTTTAGGAACAGCCTCCACTCTGCCACACCATGCGCGTTGCGAATGAGCGCCGAGACCGGCAGCTCCTTCGGCGCCCGCGGCACGCTGAGCAGTTTCAGCCCTGCTTCGTGCGGCAGGCGGTCGGCCTTTCGCGTGTTCACCTCCCTGCTCGACCAGACCAGGTTCTCCCAAGTGTCCCGGCCTCCGCGCGAGCGGGGCAGCACGTGGTCGAGGCTGCCTTCGTCCGGCTTGAGCAACTTGCCGGTGTATTGGCAACGATTGCCGTCGCGCTCGCGAATGTTCTTGGCGCACAGCTTCGGGCGCTTCTTCGGCACCTTGGCAAAGTTCACCGCGACAACGACCGTCGGCACACGAATCGCGCCGCGCACCGTATGAACGGCATGATCCTGCGGGCGAATCGGCAGCGTGATCCACTCGTCCCACGTAACGGGGCGGATGTGGTTTTCGCCTTCGATTTCCAGACCGGTGGCGACGTTCGTTGCCATTTGGCAAAACGCTTCCTGCGGCGTGCGAATGTTGATCGCCTGCCAGTTCCGATTCAGCACCAGCACAATCGCCTTATTCAATATGTCGTTCATAAAAGTCCTGGCGGACGGCTACTATGCGCACTGCGACAGCGTGAGGTGTTTGTTCTTCGTTGAAATGAGATTGGTTGCCGCTGCTGGTAATGCTCCAACTCTCCCTGTTTCAGAGACAGGTGTGCAGACTTCCACACTCAGCGGCAAGACTTGTTGGGCCTACCCTCGCGTTTTAACTGAGAGGAAATTAAGCTGAAAAAGCAGCGAACCCTAAAATCGTTCTCCGCGAGGATAGGACTATCTATTTGAACGCCTGACCTGATTCCAAATCGTCCCCTTGCACAAAAAACAATTCGGGTTCGGCCCACGCTCGGCACACATTGGACATTCATGATTGGCTTCCTGGATGATCCACTGACCGTTCAACGAATGGAGGCGATAACGACGGCGGAGCCGATAAGAACCACGGGTCACCACATGAGCCCCTTCGGCTACCAGGGCAATAGATTCGATCTTTTCCTCCTCATTGGCTTTACTTGAGGCCACATGTCTTCGCCAATCGTATTGCGGGCTGAAAAATGACTCTAGCTGCCTGCCGTAGATCTCTGCTTCTGCCGCATAGGATGCGGTCCTTTCTTGAAAGAGACGGTTCATGAAGCGCTCGACCTGCCGATGTTGCTGGCCTCCGCCTAATTCATTCACTCCTCTGGTATCGGCGGGCTGCGTGGGCTGGCCCGGCGGTCTCGTCAACTGGAGGTCGCTGGCCGCACTCGTCAGGCCCTTCCAAATTCCGCCTATCTCCGCGTCCTTTTCGCAAATGAGCCAGCGTCGATCGGAGCGCTTCAAATGATAGCGAGAGCGGAAAGGGCCGTTGCCTTTTGTCACGATGTGGACGATGTCACCCTCCTGAATGTCCTCGATTTCTTCCGCCTCACTGTTCTTTACGACATCGCGGCGGCTATCCCAACGACATCCTTGCTCATGAAACTGTCGCCAATACACCATGTGGATGCGCAGTATGTCTTTCAAGGCTGCCGCCCGTGCTCCGAAGAATTCACGAATGAACCGCCCGGCTGTGAGCGCAGGTAACATTCCTCGAAAATACTGCCTGCTTGATGATGAATCAAGGAACGGAGGCCGGCCTATCGATTAGAGATTGGTAGCCCGTGCTGGTAACTCTCCAGCGTCCGCAGTTTGTTAAACTGCCGCTTTGATTTTGAGCTAACGGGCTGTCGAAACTTCGACCTGCAAAAAATGGCTGCCGGGGCTGGACTCGCACCAACACGACCGCCTTCAAAGGGCGGTGTCCTACTGATTAGACGACCCGGCAAAATGGTGGCCCGCCAGGGTAACGCGCCCTGTTCTACGGATTAAAAGTCCGTTGCATCACTTTAATGCTTGCAGGCCCTTGGGAATTTTCGATCTACGATTTACGATCTACGCGATCATCGGCTGGTGCCGCGTTCTGACGCTGGCGCGTAAATCGCAAATCCAAAATCGTAAATTGAAATGGTGAGGGCAGAAGGATTCGCGCCTTCGACCTGATGCATGTGAAGCATCCGCTCTGACTGGCTGAGCTATGCCCTCAAAAAATGGTGGGAGCGGAGAGTGCTGCCCTCTCTGCCTCTGGCATGTCAAGCGAGCGCTCTGCTGGTGAGCTACGCCCCCGAATGGCGTCCCCAGCCGGACTCTCACCAGCAACCTGGAGTTTAGGACACTCCCGCTCTGTGCTTTGAGCTATGGGGACAAGAGAATCGAAATGGTCGGCGTGCCGGGTAACGCTCCCGGGCCAGGCACTCATCTAGTGCGATTCCGTTTATAAAACAGACGGTTCCCTTTGAACTACACGCCGATGGCGGAATGCCGTGGACTCGCACCACACTCCCTTTTTCAAGGAGCGCACTGTTTAGCAAACAAGCCTGGTTCCTTGACCAGTTGACATTCCAAAATTGGCTCGCCGAGCCGAAGCTTTAGCGAAGGCAGGTCCGCGTGGCAGGACTTGCACCTGCAACCTTTCCGTCTTGAGCGGAACGCCTCTTCATTGGGCCACACGCGGGTCCTTGCGGACGGCCAATAGTGCCCACGGCCGGATTTGCACCGGCACTGTGCGCGTTTTAAGTGCGCTGTCTCTGCGTTGGACTACGTGGGCAAAATGGTGCCGCGTGAGGGATTTCCACCCACAACCTCTCCGTTCCGAGCGGAGCGCCTCTGGTAGTTGGCCTTCATTGTTCACATTTTCCCAAACAACCAAAAATATGCCAAGTTAGTTAAACCCTGTGGGCGGGCGCTTTCGCGCCCGCCCACTAATTTGCCACCCCAAT
>DASZLX010000032.1:0-120048 GCA_035552155.1 Verrucomicrobiia bacterium
TTCGAGCTGGATTTTCTCCACCCGCCCCACTTCCACGCCCGCCATTTTCACGCGGTCGCCCACCTTGAGTTCCTGTACGTTGTTAAACATCGCGTACAACCGGTAGCCGCGCATGAAATGCTCCGGCCCGCCCAGCATCTCGATGATGACAAAGGCCGCCACCATGACGAGCACCAGAAAAAATCCCAGTCTGCTTTCAAGTGAATTCTTCATAACTCTATTTCGTTGGACGTTTGATATCCGCGCGTAAAAATTTCTGAACGGCCGGATCGGTATTATTCTTCACCTCATCCGGCGTGCCGATGGCCACTATCCGGCCATCGTTGATCACCGCAATCCGATCCGCCACGCCGAACGCCAGCTCGCGATCGTGCGAAACCACCACCGACGTCGCCTGGGTCCGCTGATTCAATTTCAAAATCTCCTCCCCCACCACCGCCGAGGAGATTGGGTCCAGTTCGCTCGTCGGTTCGTCATACAAAATCAACTGCGGCTTGATCACCAGCGCGCGCGCAATGGCAACCCGCTTCTTCATGCCGCCCGAAAGTTCGCTCGGCATCTTTTCCTCGGTCCCTTTCAGCCCCACCACCTCCAGGTTCTCCGCCACGATGCGCGCGATTTCCTCCGGCTGCTTCAGCCGGTGTTCGCTCAGGTAAAGCCCCACGTTTTCCCCCACCGTCAGTGAATTCAGCAGCGCTCCGGACTGGAACACCATCGCCATCCGGTACTTGTCCATCACATCCGGCGATTGAATGGATTCACCGTTGATAAAAATTTCCCCGGCGTCCGGCAATTCCAGCCCGATGATTTGCTTCAGCAACACGCTCTTGCCGCTGCCGCTCGGCCCCATGATCACGAAAATCTCGCCCGGCTCGACCTTGAAATCGAGGCCCTTGAGCACTTCCTGCTCATTGAAACCCTTCCGCAAACCGCGGACTTCCACCCCCACTCCCTCGTTGTTGGATTCGCGCGCACTCATTTCAACAGGATGCGGGTGAGGATGTAATCAAAGATGATGATCATCACGATCGAGTTCACCACCGCCTTGGTCACCGACCGCCCGATCCCGCGCGGCCCGCCAATGGTCACCAGCCCCTGGTGGCAGGAAACGACTCCGATGATGATGGCAAAACAAAAACTCTTGAACAACCCGTTGCCCACGTCCCGGAACTGCACCACCTCCTGCAGGTCCTTGAAAAATGCCTGGATGGGAATATCGATGCGATTGTTCGCCGCCGAAACCACTGCCCCGCCCATCCACCCGACCAGAATCGCAAACAGCACCAGCATCGGCAGCGCTATCGCTATCGCCACCAGCCGCGGCAGAATCAGGTAATGAATCGGATTGATGTTCATGGTCCGCAGCGCATCGATTTCCTGGTAAACGCGCATCGAGCCGATTTCCGCCGCCATCGCCGAGCCAATGCGTCCGGAAATGAGAATGGCCATCAGGATCGGCGCCAGTTCGCGGCAGACCGAATAGCCGACGATCCCGCCGAGATAACCGGCAAAACTCCGCTCCGCCAGAAACGGCCCGGTTTGCAGTGCGGTTTCGCCGCCAATGAAAAATGACAGGATGCACACCATCAGCAAACTGGCGTTGCCGATTTCGAAAAACTGCTCAAACACTTTCTGCCGATGGCGCCACGTCAGCGGCAGCGCCATGAGCGTGCGCCAGAACAGCACCAGCATTTCACCAAGGTTTTCAAACATAATCAGTGTTTGGCTTCTGCTTTCGTCGCTGCGGACTTGGTTTTGACCACAGGGATGTAAAACAATCGCACAGATTTGCCGTTTACACCTGATTGATACTGAAAAAGCCCAAACAGGAGCGAGCATTTTTTAGAAACCGGCGTGGCCTCGTGCCGGTAAAGGTTCCACAGCAGCGATTGGCTGCTGGCGCCGGTTTTCACATTCCGTTCCGCGCGCCACACCGACCATACCGGGGAGTAATCCCGCTCCACACTCGTGCTGGTCGGCAAAATCGGTTCCAAAGGCGCGAAAATCTGAAGGCGCGTGTTGCCATTGTAATCGCGTTTGTGCGTAAACAGCGGCCAAAAATCCACCCGCCGCCGCGCCTCGCCCGTCTGGGTATTCTTCTGGATGGTGTCGGAGTACAGGAAAAACAAAATCCGCTTGCGCGAACGGTCCAGCCCCTCGCCATGCACGCGATTGTATTTATAAACCGGCCAGAGATACCAGTCGCTCTCCAGGTACTGATTATGCGCCTGGCTGAAAAACGGCCAGACCCGTTTCGTGGTCTTGCCTTCGCCCTGCGCAAAATCCACCAGCGGCCAGGGCAACTGCCACTCGGTGTATTTTCTTTCGCGATCCGTGATGTGCGAGAAAAATGGCCAGATAACCGTCGTGGAATCGCGTTTGGGCGAACGCTCCAGGCTGAAAAGCGGCAGCACCGCCACGCTATGCATCGGATCCTCGGTCCCGATATCCGAGTAGCTCGTCAAGTAAATCGGCCACAAAATAAACCGGTTGTCGTGCCCGCCCACCTTCTCGGCATCGCCAAACCCATTCGTTATCGTTGTTACGTCCTTGTGTTCGTGTCCGATGATGGGCCAGGCTTTCCAGCCCATCAGCCCATTGCCGTGGCGCAGCGAAAAAAGCGGGTAAAGATAATTGTCCGTCACCACGTCCCGCTTGCGCGTCTCGCTGAAACACGGAAACATCACAAAAAAAATCTCGTCGCGAAAAAGGTGGTTCTTCAAATGACCGTAAAATGGTCCCACCGCCGTATAATTTTCTCCCGGTTCCTCCGACCGCTGCTGAAAATAAAACGGGAACAAGGTAAACCGCCGCGCATGCTGTTCCTCCTGGTTCTTACCGCCCGCCCAGGCAATTAGCTGGATAAGTTGCCAGCGATATTCCTCGCCGTAACGCCGGTAAGTCAGGATCGGGTAGGCGAAATCATATTCATGCACTTGCACCGCCGGGTCCTTCAATTCCGAAAATAACGGCGGCAAGGCCCAAATCTTCTCCGTGTCCTTCTCCTGCGAATAAAAAAGCGGCCCCAACGCCTCCTTCCGATGCCCCGGTTCGAGCGTCAGTTGAAATTCATCATATAAAAATCCAGCGTGAAACCAATCCGCCGCGCGCACCGCTCCCGGCCCAAAAAAGGCCAGGCCGAGGCAGCAGATGGCTAAGCTTTTTAATTTCAACATGAATACAGAGCGCCGGTTACGCATCGGAAATACTTTAGACACCGCCCGACGTCAAGTGAGGCAACTCACTGCCATTGCGGTAGAGACGGCGCGCTTGCGCCGCCCGCGCCGCGTCCAGCGGCGCAATGCTTGAAACCATTCAAGCCAAAATTCGCCCACCCCGCCCGGTCGGGGGCCATCTACACCGACCAAAAACATAACATTATCGTTATCGCAACCCCTGATGAGGCCTATTACTTCCATTTAACATAGATATTGACTTTAACGGACCTTATTCTTAACATGTGCCCATACTTGAGGTTTTTTACCTCGGTTCCTCCTGACCCAGTGTCGATAGTGCATTGTCGACACTGGGTTGTTTGTTTTTCGGGCCCGATTTCGACATTATATTTAAAAGAGTCGGCAAAAAGGTCAGCGCCGCGATCATGCACGCCGTCACACCCGCCGCCATCACGATGCCCAGACTGTGAATTCCACGGTCTTTGGCCAACACCAAACTCCCGAATCCCGCAATCGCCGTCAGGCCGGACACGAACACGGCCTTCCCAGTACTGCGCGCCAGGATATTGGACTGCTGCTCTTCGGCGAAACGATTTAGGATGTGGATGCCGTTGGTCACCCCGATCCCTATCACCAGCGGCAGAATCATGATGTTCGCCGGGTTGAGCGGCACGTGGAAAAGTCCCATCACTCCCCCCAACCAGATGGACCCAATGGCCACCGGCGCCAGCGACAATATGACCGACGACACACTGCGGAAATGAAACAGGATCAGCACCACGATCGCCGCCAGCGAATAATACGCCGCCTGCACATAACTGTCCTTGAGCAGTTCCGTGTATTCATAAAGTTGCACCGGCATGCCCGTAATGACCGGAGTCCCCGTATTCTTCGGGTCCAACGATTGCCTGAGTTGGTCGATGAATTCCTTCTGGTTCTCTCGCTGCCACGCGTCCTTTTTCGGATAAACCTGCACCAGGAATTTGCCCGTCACCCCAATGAACATATTGCGCAATGACGGAGGCAAATCCTCCGCCCGCAGCCCGGAACTGTCGTCCTGGTTTTTCAGCGACTCAAACGTCTCGCGCAAATCATTATATAATGCCTGTTGGTAAGCGGTCAGTTGCCGCACGTTCGCTTCCACCTGGTTATCACTGCCGGCCGTCAGGTCGCGGCGCAGATTTTCAATCGTGGCGCGCAACGACCGGAATTGCCCGCTCAACGCCGGGTCGTTCGTGCCGATTGCATCCAGCGCGGCGTTGCAGTAACCCCCAAAGGAAAACAGCGTCACACTCAAATCCGTAACATCCACCGGTCGCAAATCCGGCTGCTTGAACTGCAACGGCGCCAGGTCGCTCTTGATTTCGCCGATCAGCCGCAACTTGTTCGTTGGATTTTCCAAAAGATAATTGGCCATCGTCTGCACCGACGCCACCGTCGACAGGTTGGTGATCTGTTGCTCCACCGCCACGGCTTCGGCCGCCGTATCCACAATCACCGCGCCGTACAACAGCGATTGCCCCGCCGATTTAATCAGTTTTTCCTCCGTCCGCACCGAAGGCAGGCTGGTGCTTTGCAGCTTGAGCACGTTGTAATCAAACCGCACCTTGCGGATTTGCGTGGCCGCCAGCGCGCATAGAACAATCGTGATAGCCAGCACAATGCCCGGATGCTTCAGCCACAAATTCTCGATCTGCGCGCGATGCCGCGGCTCGCCCACCGCGTGATCAATCACGTTTTGCCGCCCGCGCAACAGCAGCACCGGCAGCAGCGTCATCATCGGGATAAAACAAACCGCCAGGCCACCGCCGCAAATCAGCCCCATTTCCTGGATGCCCTTGAACCGCGTAAAATACATCGCCAGAAACGCGCCCGCCGTCGTGAATGCGCCCGTGAAAATGCCCTGCCCGGTATAAACCATCGCCGTCGTCAGCGCCGCTTCCTCGGTCTTGCCATGGCGCAATTCCTCCTCATAACGCGTGATTAAATGCACTCCAAAATCAATCGCCAGCCCAACCAGCATCGGCACGAAGGTCACCGTGAGGATGTTCACGTGCCCGATCGCCAGCGTGGCAAACGCCAGCGTGTACGCCAGCCCCACTACGAGGCAAATCGTCGCCTTGATGGGTCGGCCCGTTTCATTGTAGCCATAAATGAAAATCAGCGCGCAAATGACCAGCGACACGATGCTCGCCACCGTTGTGTCTTTCTGCGATTGCACCATCTCGTCGTAATCCAGCACCGGCATCCCCGTCACACCCGCGTTCACGCCCGGCACTTCCACCTGTGTCTCGGCCACCAGCCGCCGCAGCAACTGCACGCAATCGCCGTTGAAATTGTCCTGGTCCTGGCCCGTTTTTATCGGGTCCGCCTGCTCCGGCAGCGTCCGCGGCTCCGCCGACAGCACAAACAACCGCCCATTGTCGTAAGTGACGTAAATATTCGTCTCCGCCGACCCGCTCGGGTCGAACAACGCCGTCACGCCCGGCGAGGGCGGCGTGCCCGGTCGATGCAGGCTGTCGTCGGCCAGCGCCAAAATCCGCTCCAACGCCGGCAACGCGCCCATCAGCGATTTCGTCTGCTCATTTTCCTCCCGCGCCGACGTGCGAAACTGCTTGTTGATCAGGTCAAAGAACGAAACGAGGTTCGTCGTCTGCGCGAACTTCTCCACGAACGGCGCGTAGCTCTTCAACTGGTTGCGCAACTCCCCCAGGTCCGATTCCGGCACGAACAGCAGCGCCTTCCGGCCGAGCATCTTCAAATCGTTGTTGAAAATGACATTGGTGAAATACGTCGGCTGCGCCAGCACCTTGGCGCCCAGCCGTTCGATGAACTGCCGGTTCTTTTCGAGGTCCTCGCTCTCCACCACCACCGCCAAATCATCCTGCTGCGGAAATTCCCTCTTATACGCCAGGAACGCGTGCTGATATTTCTCGTTTTGCCCCACGAGATTATCCCGGTTCGTATCAAATCGCAGGTATTTGACCGTGATAAAAACACTCAGGACAAAGAGGATTGCCTGCGAAACAATGATGAGCTTGCGATGACGAATGACCAGCCGCGCCGTCCACGCCAGGACGCGCGCAAGCATTGTGTCATCGGTCAATCGCTTCATTTGGAAACAGCCGGGGCGGCGAGAGGAAATTTAATCTGTCGATGGCCCCTTAAGTCGCTACCGCTGACGCTGGATCGAGTTGTCAGGCAACCCGCCTTCCGAAATCGTGACAAAGTTTCTCCCTCTCCCCGGGGGAGAGGGCCGGGGTGAGGGGAAGCGTAATCATTATTTGGCACTTCGATCCGCGACGGCGAGAGCGCTTCACTCCATTTATCCGCATCAATCCATGTCCATTCGTGATTTAAAATATTCATCCGAGGTTATCGGGAAACTCCGCATTCGAATAGACATCCTTCACGTCTTCGTCTTCTTCAAGTGCGTCAATCAGCTTATTGACCGCCGCCGCCTGCTCGCCGGCGAGCGGAACTGTCATCGTCGGCAGCGACCTGATCTCCGCCATCACCGGCTTGATGCCTTTGGCTTCAATCTGTTTGTGGACCGCCTCAAAATTCCCCGGCTCCGTTAAAATCTCGTAACCCTGCTCGTCCGCCTTGAAATCCTCCGCGCCCGCCTCCAGCGCTACCTCCATCAATTGGTCCTCGTTCGCCGATTCGCGCGTCACGATAATCTGGCCCTTGCGCTGAAATAGCCGGCTCACTGAATTCGCCGTTGCGATCGACCCACCCGCCTTCGTCACCAGGCTGCGGATTTCCGACGCCGTGCGATTCCGGTTGTCCGTGCTGAGTTCCACCAGCAGCGCCACCCCGTGCGGCGCATAAATCTCGTAAGTCAAATCCTCGAAATTGACCGTCTCGCCCGCGCCCGTCCCTTTTTTGATGGCGCGCTCGATGTTGTCATTCGGCATGTTGGCCGCGCGGCATTTCAGCAGCACCATCCGCAGCCGCGGATTCATCCCCGGATCACCGCCGCCGATTTTGGCCGCCACGGAGATTTCCTTGCCCAGCTTGGCAAAAATCTTTCCGCGCTTGGCATCGATGCCGCCCTTGAAATGCTTGACCTTCGCCCATCTGCTATGACCAGCCATATCGATTTACGATTTTTGATTTACGATTGCCGATTTATTTCGAGTTTCGAATTTTATTCGGATTTCAGCCCTATTTCCGTTTCCACCTTCACCCTTCCGCGTTCCGTTCCACAAAAACCGCCGTCCCGTAGCAAAGCACTTCGGTAATGCCCGCCGCAATTTCCGTGGCGTCGTAGCGCACGCCGATGATGGCATTTGCGCCCATCTCGCCCGCATGTTGAATCATCAGGTTAAAGGCATCCCCGCGCGCGCGTTCGCACAACTCGGTGTAAAGCGTGATATTGCCGCCGATCAGCGCCTGCAGGCTCGCCCCTATGTTCCCGATAACCGACCGCGAACGCACCACAATCCCGCGCACCACGCCAAACGATTTGGCGATGTGATAGCCGGGCAATTCAAACGCCGTAGTTGTCAGTGGATGAGTCAGGCTCATAACGGGTCTTTATTAAACACGACCCATAATCAGGGCAGAAGTTAATTTTTCGTCACCCTCGGAGGACGGGGATCCCGTATGTCTTCGTTAGGCTGCGGACCCGGTGAAACCAAGCACCGTCCGGAGGCGAAGATTACCCCCGGCACAAAAAGCCGCTCAATTCGTGTTTATTCGCGTCCATTCGTGGTGACTTTCGGGCTCCGGAACCTCGTTTTTCTCATTTAATTCCCACCGTTTGCCATTACAATCCCTCGACGACATGAGCTTTTACGACAATTTGAAATTCGACGCGAACGGCCTCATCCCCGCCATCGTGCAGGAACACGGCACTGGTCGCGTCCTGATGATGGCCTGGATGAATCGCGCTTCCCTAGAAAAAACCGTGGCCACCGGCAAAACCCACTTTTGGAGCCGTTCCCGACAAAAATTCTGGATGAAAGGTGAGGAAAGTGGCCATACTCAGACCGTGAAAGATATCGCCTTCGATTGCGACGGCGACACCCTCCTCATTCAGGTGGATCAGGTCGGCGCCGCGTGCCACGAGGGCTACAAATCCTGCTTCTTCCGCTCGATCGAAGGCGACGGCGCCGCATTCAAGATTACCGAGCCGTTGCTCAAACCGCCGGCAGATATTTACAAGAAAAAATGATGCGATATGTTGTCCCCTAAAAGGGGATTGCCGGTCATTAATACGCGAAATTGATTATGGAAGAATTCATCCGCTTCGGCAGCCGCGACTATTGCCTGCTGGCATTGTTGCTCGCGTTTTCACGAGGAATGGATTTTCTCAGCACTTGGATCGCCACGCCGAACCTCGTGCTTGAAGGCAATCCCATCGCGAAAAAACTCGGCTGGCGCTGGGGAATTCTCCTGAATGTCGCCATCTGCTTCGGCATGGCGTTTTGGCCATTGACCGCCATCGCCGTCAGCACCATGAGCGTACTCGTGGCCGCCCGGAATTTTCAATCCGCCTGGCTCATGCGCTCCATGGGCGAGGACAATTATCGCGATTGGCACGTCACCCGCATCCAGGAAACCCGCATCACTCTTTACCTGTTTTGCCTGGCCGGAAACACGCTGCTCACGGCCGGCGTGGGGATTGCGCTCGTTTTCCTCAGCGATAACCGCCTCATTCCCCTCGCCATTGGCCTCGGCATGGTTACTTACTCCATCGCAGTCGCGTTTTATACCACGCTGGCCATCTGGCGACTGCGTCGCGCGGCACATCGTCATGCACAACGGCTGCAGAAAGCCCCTTCCATCCTCGTGAACGGCGTCGCGCTTAAAACTCCCCTGGCCGATTCCTGCGCTTGCGAAACCGGCGATTATCCGGGTAAATAACCCCGAGATGTATTCACCCAGGCTCGAAGAATTCCAGAAGCTGGCGGCGCAGGGGAACCTGATCCCCGTCACGCGCCGCTTGCTGGCCGATATTGAAACGCCGCTTTCGGCTTACCGAAAAATCCGCGGCGCGGGGGAATCGTTCCTGTTTGAATCGGTCGAAGGCGGCGAGCACATCGGCCGCTACTCCTTCGTCGGCTGCAACCCCCGCGCCCTCATTCGCCAGACCGGCAACCGCGTGGAAATCATCGAGAATGGCAAGACGGTGGAGACCTTTGAAGTAAGTAGGGCGGCCGATCAACAGGCTCAATCTCCCTCCCACGCTGGAACAACTTCTCCCTCGCCCATCGGATGGGAGAGGGCCGGGGTGAGGGCTCCCGTCAAAGACGGCCTCGAAGTCGTCGAGCGCGTCATGAAGAAATATCGCGCCGTGCCCGCGCCCGGTCTGCCGCGTTTCACTGGCGGGGCGGTCGGCTTCATCGGCTACGAATTCATCCATGACGTCGAACCGGTCGTGCCGCGTCCGCCCAAGGATGAACTCGGCACGCCCACCATGGTTTTCCTGATTGCCGACCAGCTTTTGATTTTTGACCGCGTCGCCCAGACCATTACCGTGCTGGTCAACGCCGTCCTCGAGGACGCTTCCAGCCCGGAAGAGGCCTACGAAAACGCCGTGGCGGAAATCGAGCGGCTCGTTTCCCTGCTCGAACAACCCAGCGAACATCGCCCCGTCGGCGTGCCGGACGAAACACCGTCCGTTCCCTTCGAGTCCAACGTCCCCAAGGAAAAATTCTTTGCCAACGTCTCCAAGGCCAAGGAATACATTACCGCGGGCGACATCATCCAGGTCGTCGGCTCCCAGCGTTTCGCCGCGCCGCTCAACGCCACCCCGCTTGATTTGTATCGCGCCGCGCGCAGCATCAATCCCTCGCCGTACATGTTCCTGCTCGAGTTCGGCGGCTTCTCGCTCGTGGGCGCCTCGCCGGAAATTCACGTCCGCTGCGAGGATCACACCGTCGAAATCCGTCCCATCGCCGGCACCCGACGTCGCGGCGCCACGCCCGAGGAAGACCTCGCGCTGGAAAAGGAACTGCTCGCCGACCCGAAGGAACGCGCCGAGCACGTGATGCTCGTCGACCTCGCGCGCAACGACCTCGGCCGCGTCTGCGATTTCGGCTCCGTGCAAGTGCGCGACCTCATGATCATCGAGCGTTACAGCCATGTGATGCACATCGTCTCGCAGGTCGAAGGCAAGCTTTCGGCGAATAAGACGCTTTACGATTTGATGCGCGCCACATTTCCCGCCGGCACCTTGAGTGGCGCGCCCAAAATTCGCGCCATGCAAATCATCGCCGAATTGGAGCAAACCGCCCGCGGCCCTTACGGCGGCTGCGTGGGTTATTTTTCCTTTAATGGCAATCTCGACACCTGCATCACCATCCGCACCGCGCTGGTCAAGGACGGAAAAGCCTACGTGCAGGCCGGCGGCGGCTGGGTCAACGACTCCACGCCCGAAGCCGAATTCCAGGAAACGGTGAATAAAGCAAAGGCAATGCTGAAAGCGGTCGCATTGGCGGAGAGTTTTGGAAGGTGACATGAAACGTGTTACGTGTTCCAACATTGCAATCCCTCTCCCGCCCTCGCTATCTTCTCCGCACGGAATGAAAACGTTCGCCGAACGCAATTTCCCCGGCCGCCTCATCGCGGTCGAGGGTCTGGATGGCTCGGGGAAATCCACCCAGATTTATCTGCTTAAACGCTGGCTCGAGGCCGAGGGCGTGCGCGTTTATTTCAGCGAATGGAATTCCTCCGAGCTCGTCAAATCGGCCACCAGCAAAGGTAAAAAGCGGGAGCTGCTCTCGCCCACCACCTTCAGCCTTATCCACGCCACCGATTTTGCCGACCGTTACGAGCGCCATCTCCTGCCGCTCCTGCGCGCCGGCTACGTCGTGCTCTGCGACCGCTATATTTTCACCGCCTTTGGCCGCGACACCGTCCGCGGCTGCCCTCCAGCGTGGGTGCGGGGCATTTACAATTTCGCCACGCTGCCGGATCTCACGTTCTTTTTCAAAGCCGACCTCGAAGTCTCGCTCCGGCGCATTCTCGACGGCCGGCCCAAACTGAAATTTTTCGAGGCCGGCATGGACCTGCGCCTTTCCGCCGATCCCTACGAAAGCTTTCGCATCTTTCAAGGCCGCATTCTCGAGCAATACCTGGCCATGAGCACGGAATTCAATTTCAACATCATCGACGCCAACCAGCGCGTTGAAGTGCAGCAGGGCATCGTGCGCCAGCTCGTCAGCCAGCGGATCGACCTCTCACGCTTCAAACGCCAAACCCCGCTGCCGTTGCCACCCCCGCTCCGGGTGAATCCCAAAAGCGCCGAACTCGAGGACGAGCCGGAGGAATGAAAAAGAAAAATCACAACGACATCGTCGTCCCGCAGCCCGGCCCGCGCCGGTTTTACGGCTACGGCATTCCCGGCGTCAAACTCGAAGACCTCGTCGGCAAACTCATTGTCGTCGAAGGCGCGGATGGCTCGGGCCGTTCGACTCAAATTGCGCAGCTCGTCGATTGGCTCGAGACCAGCGGCCACGCCACCGTCCAGGTCGGCCTGAAACGCTCCTCGCTCGTCAGTGAGGAATTGGAACGCGCGCAGGAGGGAAACATTCTCAGCCGCACGACCCTCAGCTTGTTTTACGCCACCGACTTCGCCGATCAATTGGAAAATATCATCCTGCCCGCGCTCAAAGCCGGATTCATTGTGCTGGCCGACCGCTACGTTTACACGTTGATGGCCCGCGACATTACCCGCGGCATGGATGAAGCATGGCTGAAAAATGTCTACAGCATCGCGCCCGTGCCTGACGCCGTGTTTTATCTGTCCGTCGAAGCCGAGGAACTGGTCCAACGCAATCTTTCCAAAAACGCCACTCTTGATTACTGGGAAAGCGGCATGGACCTCGGTCTCTCACGCGACATGTTCGACAGCTTCCTGCAATATCAAACCGCCATGCAGGCGGCCTTCCGCCAGTTGCAAAAGGGCTATGGTTTCAACATCGTGAACGGCAACCGTTCCGTCGAAGAAGTGAGCCGCGAATTGCGCAAAAAAATCACCGCCGTTTTGGCGGCGAAGTAGTCCGCGCCGCGTATAGGTCAGAGTTTGGCGGCCAAAACTGCGTCTGCATCGTCAACTAAGTCTGAAATCAATCGGAGGGACGAGCTCCGCGAGTCCCAATAAACCAGGCTCCCATCACACTTTCATCAACGCTTCTTCGCGCTCCATCAGCGTCGGATGCGAATAATAAAACCCGCTGTACAGCGGGTGCGGCGTGAGGTTGCTCAAATTTTTCTCGTTCAACTTCCGTAACGCCCCAATCAACGATCGCGGCTCCTTCATCACATCCGCCGCGAAAGCGTCCGCCTCGTATTCATGTCGCCGCGACCACCAATGCCCCAGCGGCGAAAACCAGAACATCACCGCGCCCGATAACAACGCAAAGAGCAATAACACCGGCGCGATGTTTCCCGGCGCAAATCCGAACGCGCGATAAAACCATTCCTGCCTCGCCAGCACCGCCACGACGTAGAATCCCAACAGCGAACTCAGCGCGGAAAAAACCAGCATCTTCGGAATGTGCTTCTTTTTGAAATGCCCTATCTCATGCGCCAACACCGCCTCCAGTTCCGGCTCGCTCAACTGCTGGATCAGCGTGTCGAACAGCACAATCTTGCGAAACTTTCCGAACCCAGTGAAAAACGCATTGGAATGCCGCGATCGCTTGCTGCCGTCCATCACCTGGATGCTCCTGGCCACAAAACCCGTCCGTTGCGCGAGTTGCAGGAGGCGCTCTCGCAGCCCGCCTTCCGGCAGTGGCGCGAATTTATTGAAGAGCGGCATAATTAGGACCGGCGCCAGCACCAGCATCAGCAATTGAAATCCCATCAGCGCGCCCCAGGCCCAGGCCCACCACGCCGCGCCCGCCCATTCCACGATTTTCAAGATGAGCGCCAGCAACGGATAACCCAGCGCCCCGGCCAATAAAAACCCTTTCACCCGGTCCAGCCACCAGGTCGCCTGCGTTGAGGTATTGAACCCGAACCGTTCCTCCACTCGGAATTGTCCAAACCAATCCAACGGCAAACCGGGCAGCGAAATCGCGAAGCCCACCACAAATAAAAATGCCGCCATCGACCAGGCCGATGCGCCAATATGATTTTCGAAGAAGTGCAGCGCCCAAGGCAGGACACCGCTGAACAAAAATATGAGTAAGACTGCCGTGCTGAAAATTTCCTCAATATCCCCAAACCGCGATTTGGCCAGCGTATATTCGACGGATTTTTTGTAAGTCGGCTCGTCCACGAAGCCGCGAAACGCCTCCGGCACCACCCCCGCGTGCGCCAGCACATGACGGCGATTCAGCCGTGACAGCCATTGTTCCGCTCCGAGTCGCGCGAGAATGAATCCCGCCGCCACCCACGAAATCACATTTGCCAGATTCACCTTCTCAGTATGCTGGTAATTGAGCCCCGCCGCAAACCGGCAGGTTCTACGAACGGCCGCCCTCACTTCCCTTCAGCCACCCGCATCACCTCGCCGACCAGCGCATTCACTTCCACCGGCTTGTGCAGCACCGGCAACTCCGCGGCATCCGCGAATTTTTCAATGCGCGAAACACTCTCCTCGCCCGTGATAAAGATGAACCGTTGCGCCAGCGCCGGATTCGACCGCTCGACCGTTGCGTGCAACAAGTCGCCTTCCAGTTCGTGCATTTGCAAATCGCACACCACCGCGTCGAGCACGTGTTGGGAAACAAATTTGAGAGCCAGCGAACCTTCCGGCACAATTGTCGCCTCGTAACCGCAGCGTTCGAGCGTCTCTTTCAGGGACCAGGCGAGAGGAATATCGTCGTCCAGGATCAGGACGTGCCTTTTGCGAGGTGTGCCATCACAGGTGTTCATGACAACCAACCGCCACGGAAAGCGTACTCTCTAGCAAGGAGCAGGGCAAGCTTTTTGAACAACTATAATACAATAACTTGTAGGGATTAACCTACAACTCACAAGCTGTTGTGTAACTGCCTACAGATAGCGCGAGTGCGTTGCGCGCACGTTCAGCGGCCGCCAGAGCAGGAATAGGCGACGTGCTTCTTTCTATTTTATACTGTGCCCACAGCGCGGCTTCTCTACCACTTCAACTCCTGTAACCGCCGCGCCACCTCTTCCGCATTCGCCCGGCTGTTGAAAGCACTGATGCGGAAATAGCCTTCACCCTTCGATCCAAACCCGCTCCCGGGCGTGATGACCACATTAGCGTCGCCAAGAATTTTATCGAATGCCTGCCAGCTCGTGACGCCCTTAGGCGTGCGCACCCAAATGTAAGGCGCATTCACACCGCCAAAAACTTTCAGGCCCGCCTTCTTCGCACCATCGCGCAGCACCTTCGCGTTGCCGAGATAATGCTCAATCAAGGCGCGGACCTGCGCCTTGCCCTCGTTCGAATAAAGGGCTTCGGCGGCGCGCTGGACCACGTAGGAAACACCGTTGAACTTCGTCGTCATCCGCCGGTTCCACAGCGGGTGCAGTGGCTTGAACTCGCCGGTCTTCGTCTGCGCGTTCACCGTTTTCGGCACCACCGTGTAGGCGCAGCGCGTGCCAGTGAACCCGCCATTTTTGGAAAAGCTGCGGAACTCGATCGCGCAATCACGCGCGCCTGGAATCTCATAAATCGAATGCGGCAACGCAGGGTCCTGGATGTAAGCCTCGTAAGCCGCATCGAACAAAATGAGGGCCTTGTTTTCGAGCGCATACTTCACCCACGCTTCGAGCTGTTCGCGCGTGGCCACCGCGCCGGTCGGGTTGTTCGGCGAGCACAAGTAAATCAAATCCACGTGCTTCTTCGGCGGCGCGGGAATGAAGCCGTTGGCCGGTTTGCACGGCAGATAAACCAGTTTTGCGTAAGCGCCGGCTTCGTTCGCCTCGCCGGTGTGCCCCGCCATCACGTTGGTATCCACGTAAACCGGGTACACCGGATCGCTGATGGCGATTTTGTTTTTGTGGCCGAGAATATCGAGAATGTTGCCCGTGTCGCACTTTGTGCCGTCGCTGACGAACACTTCATCATCCGCCACCTCGCAGCCGCGACTGCGAAAATCATTCTCCGCGATCGCACGGCGCAGCCATTCGTAGCCCTGCTCCGGACCGTAGCCCTTGAAAGTATCGCGCGTGCCCATTTCATCCACCGCCTTGTGCATCGCCGCGCCGACGGCCGCGGGCAGCGGCTCCGTCACATCGCCAATGCCGCAGCGGATGAGGCGCCTGGCGGCCTCGGGATTGGCATCGCAAAACGCCTTCACGCGCCGCGCGATTTCAGGAAACAAATAACCGGCCTTCAGCTTCAAATAGTTGTCGTTTAAATACGCCATGAATTTTTTCGTGTAATGGACCAACAGTTCAGTCGGAAACGGTAAAGCAATAATCTGAACGAGGCAAGAAAGTGAATACGCAGGACAGGCCTCTCGCGGGTCTTCAGACCTGACAGGCAGGATGCCGGCCCTACATTCAAATCAAAATTCCCGCGATCGTCGCCGTCAAATAGCTCGCCAGCAACCCTCCCACCATCGCGCGCAAACCATACCGCGCTAAATCACTTCGCCGGTTCGGCGCCAGCGAACCGATCCCGCCGATCTGGATAGCGATGCTTGAAAAGTTTGCGAACCCGCACAGCGCGTAAGTGGCTAGGATCACAGTGCGCGGACTGAGCGCATCCGGCGTTTGCTTGACCAAGTTCGTCAGGTCCAAGTAACTGATGAACTCGTTTAGCACGATGCGTTCTCCGAGAATTTGTCCAAACGTCATGCAATCCTTCCACGGCGTTCCCATCAGCCACGCAAAAGGCGCATTGATCCAGCCCAGGACATTTTGCAGCGTTATGGGATGTGCGACACCAAGATGACGTTGCACCCAGCCTAATGTAAAATTCACCAAGGCAACCGTGGCTACAAACGCGATTAGCATCGCGATGACGTTGATGGCCAGGTTCATTCCCTCACTCGCGCCCCGGCACAACGCATCGATGCCATTCACGGTCGTAATCTCCACTGTGGCGGAAGCATCGGCGGCGGTTTCGCTGTGGGCAGTCTCCGGGAACATGATCTTGGCGATCAACAATGCCGCGGGGGCGCTCATCACCGACGCAGTGAGAATATGCCCAGCGCTGACGCCCATCTGTACGTAGACCACCATGACGCCGCTCGCGATTGTCGCCATGCCAGTCGTCATCAGCGCCATGATTTCGCTCGCGGTCATATTTACGAGATAAGGTTTCACCACGAGAGCCGCCTCGGTTTGACCCATGAAAATATTGGCCGCTGCCGCCAAGCTTTCGCTGCCGCTCGTGCGCATGAATTTCTGCATGACAAACGCCATCGCATGCACCACCCGCTGCAAAATTCCATAATGGTAAAAAAAGGTGGAGAGCGCCGAAATTACGATGATGGTTGCCGCAACAATCACTGCGAAAATCAAACTGTTGGCCGCGCCGAAGCTCTGCGTGAGAGTGGGCGCATCCGCCAGCGGCCCAAAAACCATTTTCGCGCCTTCCATTGCGAATACGCCCAGCTTGTCTACCGCGCGTTGAAGAAAATCGAAGATGCCCGCGCCCCACGGCGTCTCCAGGATGAATAGCGCGAAGGCAAATTGCAGGACCAACCCGCTCACCACCGTTCGCCAGGGGAAGAGTTTGCGATTATTCGAAAATACCCAAGCCACGCCAATCATCACGCACATGCCGAAGAAACTGATCAGCTTGAGTTGCATACGCGGCACGATAGCCGGTCAGGATTTCGGAGTCGAGAACTCAGGCTTCACCCGGAGGGATGGTTTCACGGATCCACACAATCGATATGAAACAGAGTATCGTGGAAATCGTCCCAGACTTAACCAAAAGTAATCATCCTTAACCGTTATTTCCTGTTTATCACTTCAACTCCCTTGTGAATAAATTCTTCGCATCGCTCCTTGAACCCACCCGCAAGTGGTGCCACACTAGCGCTCGCTTGAGCGGAAAGCGTCGGTGAAATCCTGTAGCATGCAGCATTACCCCAAACATTATTGCGGCGTCTTTGGCGTTTTTGGCCATCCCAACGCAGCGGAACTCACCTACTACGGCCTTTACGCGCTCCAACATCGCGGTCAGGAAAGCGCCGGCATCGTCACCTGCGATGGCAAACAATTTCGCGTCCATCGCGGCATGGGCCTGGTGCCTCAGATTTTCGACGGCGAAATCCTCCACGGCCTCGTCGGCAACATGGCGGTGGGTCACACGCGTTACTCGACCACCGGCTCATCCCATCTGCGCAACGCCCAACCGCTCACGGTCGATTGCGCCCGCGGCCAGATCGCCATCGCGCACAACGGCAACCTCACCAACGCCGCGCAACTCCGCGAGGAACTCGAATCCCGCGGCTCGATTTTCCAAACCACGGTTGACAGCGAAATCATTCTGCACCTGATGGCCCAGCCGAATTTCAACGGCAGTGGCAATCATCTCGTCCACACTCTCCAGCAGATTGAAGGCGCCTATTCGCTCGTCATCATGACCGAAAAGGAACTCATCGGCGTGCGCGACCCGCACGGCTTCCGCCCGTTGTGCATCGGCAAACTCGATAACGGCTGGGTGCTCGCCAGCGAAACCTGCGCGCTGGATTTGATTCATGCCAAGTTCGTACGCGACGTCGAGCCCGGCGAAATTGTCATCATCAACAAGGACGGGCTCAACAGCATCCAGGCATTCCCCGATCAAAAACGCCGCGCCTTCTGCATTTTCGAATACGTCTATTTCGCCCGGCCCGACAGCACCATTGCCGACCGCAACGTCTACAAAGTCCGTGTCGAAATGGGCCGCCAGCTTGCGCGGGAGTTTCCCATTGAGGCCGACCTCGTCGTCCCCGTGCCCGACAGCGGCAACTGCGCCGCGCTCGGTTACTCCCTCGAATCCGAAATTCCTTTCGAGATGGCTTTCGTCCGGAATCACTACGTCGGCCGCAGTTTCCTCCAACCCTCCCAACTGATTCGCGATTTCGACGTCCGCGTGAAGTTAAATCTTATCGGCGAGCTCGTGAAGGGAAAGCGCGTCATCGTGGTGGACGATTCCATCGTGCGCGGCACAACGTGCAAAACGCGCGTGAACAATCTCAAGGAAGCGGGCGCGAAGGAAGTTCATGTGTTGGTAAGCTGCCCGCCCCACATGAATCCGTGCGTGTACGGAATTGATTTTCCCGACCGTAGCAAGTTGATGGCCGCGAATTATTCCCTCGAAGACATTCGCAAATATCTCAACGCCGACTCGCTCCATTATCTTTCGCAAGAAGGCCTGGTGGCCGCCACCGGTTTGCCGAGGAATTCCTTCTGCATGGCGTGTTATGATGGCAATTATCCCGTCCCTTACGATCCGTCCATTCACAAGCACATCATCGAACGCCGTAATGGCCGCCTTCCGAGCCTCACCGATACGCTCGCCAAAGAACGCGCGCAGATAAAACTCTTTTAACCGTAAGACAGGCAGGCATCCTGCCTGTCTCCATTTCGGTTTTGTTATTCGAACAGGGCCGCCGGCCTCACCGCGCTTACGTCTTCAGCACCACTTTGATGCACTTGTCGTGCTTATCGCGAAACGTCCGGTAACCCTCCGCCGCATCGCTCAGGTCCAATCGGTGAGTGATGACAAACGAAGGATCGATGTCTCCCTCCTCGATGCGCTTGAGCAGCGGCCGCATGTAATTCTGCACGTGCGTTTGTCCCATGCGCATGTTAATCCCCTTTGCAAACGCCATGCCGAAGGGGAATTTGTCCACCCCGCCAATATATACCCCTGGCACCGACACGGTTCCGCCTTTGCGACAACAATGCACCGCCTCGCGCAACACGTGCGCCCGGTCAGTAGCGAGTTTCACCGACGTTTTGGCTTTGTCCAGCTTCGCGTCCATCGTGCTGCCATGCGCCTCCAGCCCCACCGCGTCGATGCACGCATCCGGCCCCATCCCGCCGGTCATTTCCTTCAATTCTTCGAATGTGTGTCCGTTTGCCGTGATGGTGTGTGCGCCGGATTGCCGCGCCATTTCCAGCCGCTCCGGCACGTCATCAATCGCAATCACCCGCTCCGCACCCAGCAAAAATGCGCTCCGAATGGCGAATTGCCCCACCGGCCCGCAACCCCACACCGCCACGGTGTCGCCCGGTTGAATGTTGCAATTTTCCGCCGCCTGGTAACCGGTCGGGAAAATATCCGAGAGAAAAATCACTTTGTCATCGGGGATGCCGTCGGGAATTTTCAACGGCCCCACGTCCGCGAACGGCACCCGCACGTATTCCGCCTGGCCGCCCGCATAGCCGCCATACATGTGTGAATACCCGTAAAGCCCCGCCGCCGGATAACCGGTCACTAATTCGTTCTCGTGCGCTGAGGGATTTGTATTGTCGCACAGCGACCACAGTTTTTTCTCGCAAAAGAAACATCGGCCGCACGAAATAGTGAACGGCACCACGACCCGGTCGCCTTTTTTCAAATTCCTGACCTCGCTCCCGACCTCTACCACTTCCCCCATAAACTCGTGCCCCAGGATGTCTCCTTCCTCCATCTCCGGCACAAACCCGTCATACAAATGCAGGTCCGATCCGCAAATCGCCGTCGTGGTGATGCGAATGATGGCATCGTGCGGATTCAAAATCTTTGGATCCGCCACTTTTTCCACCCGCACATCTTCCTTTCCATACCAACAAAGTGCTCTCATAAATAAATATTCCTTTCCGGGAGCCGACGTGAGGAGGTTTTGACTGATCCCAGACTCAACTCGTCGCCCAATTCCAAAATCTTCGGGTTAACTATTTTCCTCCGCGTGGCTGGCCTTCCGTGGTGGGAATTTCTCCTGTCTCCAGCAGACTTTTCATTCGGAACAAATCCTCCGCCATTTGTTTTTCGGCGCTGTCGCCCATCAGTTTGGCCAGCATCGAGCCTAATTTCCCTCCCGGCGGCGAATATTTCATCGCCACCTTCACCACCGTTCCCCGGCCACCCGACGCCGGCGTGAACCAAACTGAACCGGCATTGTCCACATCCGCGCCGTCAAGCGATTGCCAGGAAATCATCTGGCCCGGTTTGTCCTCAATGATGCGTGCGTCCCATTCGAGCGTCCGATCATGGGACGTTTTCATTACCCAATGGGAAATGCCGTCCCCGTTTTGGGTCACCGATTGGATGTGCTGCATGAAACGCGGCAAATTTTCGAGTTGCCGCCAGAAGGCATAAAGCTCTTCGGGCGAACGGTTGATGGTGAGCGCTTTTTCCATCTTAACGCCCTCGCCGCTTTTCAGACTGGCTTGGCCGGTGGTTGTCCGACCGCGCGAATAATTTTTTTCAACTAATCGTGTTTTCATGATAAATCTTCGTTAGAAAGCACGTTCCTTCGGATTGAACGCCTACTCCACGGGGACTTGACCCCAAAAAAAAAAGTGCGCGCGGCTCGTTACTTCCTCCTGCGGATATAAATGATGCGACCGCCTATCCAATTTCAGGCTGTACGCATCCTTGAGACGTTTTCCACCCTTTACCGTTAATCTCGGCACTTTTCCTGCTGAGCTCCAAGCGTGTATCTTGACTATTACGGCCTGACCGAGCCGCCCTTCGACATTACGCCGAATCCGCGTTTTCTTTTTTACAGCGCGAAACATCGCGAAGCCTTCAATCATCTCCTTTACGGCATTCGCGAACGCAAAGGATTTGTGCAGCTCACCGGCGAGGTTGGCGCGGGCAAGACCACCCTTTGCCGCGCCATGCTGGATCAGTTTAACGGCCATTATTCCACTGCCCTTATCCTGAATCCGGCCTTGAACGCCGACCAGCTCATGAAAGCCATCGCCACCGAATTCGGCCTGCCCGTTCAGCAACTCGGTCTCGACCGCCTCGATACTCTGGCCGTCTTCAACGATTTTTTGCTTCGGCAAGTCGAGCAGGGCAAGGAAACCGTTCTCATCATCGATGAAGCGCAGGACCTTTCCGATGAAATGCTCGAACAAGTCCGCCTCCTGTCGAACCTCGAAACCGACAATCGCAAACTGCTGCAGATCATTTTAATGGGCCAGCCGGAATTGCGCGATCGGCTGAATCAGCACGCGCTGCGTCAACTCCGCCAGCGCATCACCGTGCGTTATCATCTCAATCCCTTGAGCCGCGCTGAAGTCGATCAATACATCCGGCATCGGCTGGAAATTTCCGGCGCGAAAGGCTCGCCCTATTTCACCCGGCCCGCGCTGTGGCGCATTTACAATTATGCCAAAGGCATTCCCCGGCTCGTAAATGCCATTTGCGACAAAGCATTGCTGGCCGGCTTTGTCGAACGATGCAGAAAAATTGATTACGGCACCGTGGGCCTGGCGATTCGCGAACTGGAAGGCAATATCCACGCATGAGTCTCATCAACGACGCCTTAAAACGCGCCAAGGATGCGCAGCATAAAAGCCCACTGGTCGCCGCTGGCCCGCAACTGCGCCCGGCCGAGCACATTCCCGCTCCCGCCGCCAGCCGGAACCTGGGAATGATCGCGTCCGCCATCGTGATTTTGATTTTGCTCGCCGCTCTCTTCCTGCTCTGGCCGTCGCGCCGCCAACCCGCAACGGCCGCGCCCTCAGCGACCAAAAACCCGGCTCCGGCCAACGTCGTTGTAGAAACGAAACCTGTCGTTCCCGCCGTTGCCGTTGCCACTCCAACAGCGACCGCGCATCCGGCTGGCGCTCCTCCGGCAGTCGCCATTCCACCCAGCACTCCGGCACCGCTTAAATTACAAGCGATCTTTTTCGCACCCGGCCGCTCTTCGGCCATTGTCAGCGGCAAGACCGTGAAGCCCGGCGACAGCGTGCGAGAATTCCGTGTGGCCGTCATCAATCCAACCAGCGTGACGCTTGTTAGCACGACCGAGACCAACGTGATGAAGTTGGAAGAGCAGTAAGAGTTAAATCCTCCCCCTCCATAGTTTTTGCTTGGCCTTCGGCGCAGGTTGACGATGATTTGCGCGATGAATTTTTTTCGGAAGAAAGCGCAAGCCTCACCGATCTACGCGCGCGTGGCCCCGTTCGTCATTTTCGTGGGGCTGATGCTTCTCAACGGTGTTTTTGGAAAAAATGGCCCCTATTGGAACTATACACTCCGCACTCTCGTGGGCGCGTGGTTGATTTGGCAAATGCGTCCGTTCGTCCCCGAAATGCGCTGGACCGTGACCCTCGAAGCCGTCGCCGTCGGCATCGCTGTCTTCGTCATCTGGGTCGCGCTCGATCCCATCTTTCCCAAGAATCACATTTTGTTCAAACCCACCGCCGACGACGTTTGGAATCCCTTCACTCTCTACGGCGCCGGTTCCGGGCGCGGCTGGTTTTTTGTCAGCGTGCGGCTGCTCGGCTCCTCGCTCATCGTTCCGCCGCTCGAAGAAGTTTTTTGGCGATCGTTTCTTTACCGCTATTGCATCCGAACCAATTTTGAATCGCTCCCGCTGAACACATTTCATCCCACGTCATTCATCGTCATCTCGCTGCTGTTCGGGCTGGAACATTACCAATGGGCACAGGGATTTTTGTGCGGCATGGCTTTTCAATGGCTGGTCATCAACAAAAACCGCCTGGGTGACGCCATCGTTGCCCACGCCATCACGAATTTTCTCCTCGGCCTCTGGGTTATCGGCCGCGGCGATTGGCAGTTTTGGTGAGAGATTGGTTAAATGGTTTAGCGGTTAAATGAGTTAAATCAGTGAATCGTTAAATTGTAAAACCCGCCGCGAGCGTCGCCTTATTTGACTATTTAACCATTTAACTCCGTTGAACTGATTTAACATCAAAACTCACTAACTGCTTGCCGCTTTCCTGCCTCCTTTTCGAAGACGAGCACCTGCTGGTGGTCAACAAACCCGCCGGCCTGAACACACACGCCCCCAGCCCGTTCGCCGGCGAAGGGCTCTACGATTGGCTGCGCCATCGCGAGCCGCGCTGGGCGAAGCTTGCCATCCTTCAGCGGCTCGACAAGGAAACCAGCGGCGTCATCGTCTTCGGTAAATCCGCCCCCGCGAATCGTTCCCTCACCGCGCAATTCACCCAGCGTGCCGTCCGCAAAAAATACCTGCTGCTCACCGCGGGTGCGATGAAACGCGATGAACTGGTTGTAAAATCAAAAATTGTGCGCGCGGGCGCCCTCTACGTCAGCGGCGCTCTCGGCGAACCAGCGGAGACACACTTCAAAAGAGCAGCATCGGCCTCCCAGGAAGCGCCGGCGACCCTCCGGCAAGTTGCGAACTCCTATCGCTTAATCGAAGCCAAACCCCTGACCGGTCGCACGCACCAGATCCGCGTGCACGCCGCGGAAAGCGGGTTCCCGGTTCTCGGCGACACGCTCTATGGCGGTTCTCCCTTTCCCCGCGTCTGTTTGCACGCCGAGGAAATAACGTTTCGACATCCGGCGACCAACGAAGAACTGACCTTTCGCGCTCCGGCAAATTTTGACCACGATCCTCGTGAAGCTTTGCGCATCGCCTTAATAGACACGGACGAAACGAACGCCTTTCGTCTCATTCATAGTACGAGCGATGGCTGGCCCGGATGGTATGTCGAACGCTTCGGAGACTTTCTATTGTGTCAAAGCGATGCGCCGCCGACAGCACAGCAACACGCGTGGCTGGAGTCGGCGCTCCGCGCTCCTATTCGCGGTGTCTACCATAAAACCCTGTCGCGGCATGTCCGCTGCGTGAGCACGCCGGAAGTGTCACCGCAATTGCTCCTCGGCCAAGCCGCTCCCGAGCGTTTTGCCATCCGGGAAAACGGCCTCGAATTCGAATTGAGTTTTACCGAAGGCTATTCCGTCGGCCTTTTCCTGGACCAACGCGACAACCGCCGCCGCCTCCTCACCGGCCATATCGCCGCCGACTTTCCGTTGTTCACCTCGAAAGTCGAAATCCAAAACCCAAAACCCGAAATCCTGAACGTCTTCGCCTACACCTGCGCCTTCTCCGTTTGCGCCGCCAAGTGGGGCGCTAAAACAACCAGCCTGGACCTTTCAAAAAAATATCTCGATTGGGGCCGCCGTAATTTCGCCCTGAACGGCCTCGATCCCGCCCAGCACGATTTCATCTATGGTGACGCCTTCGATTGGCTGCGGCGCCTGGCGAAAAAGGGCCGCTTGTTCGACACCATCGTTCTCGACCCACCCACCTTTTCCCAGTCCAAAGAGCGCGGCGTGTTCCGAGTGGAAAAGAATTACGGCGATCTGGTATCAGCCGCGTTGCCGTTGCTCAAACGTGAGGGAGTATTGCTTGCTTCGGCCAACGCCGCCAATTGGCCGACGGAAAAATTTCTCACCGCCGTGACCGGCGCTATCCACGAAGCCAAACGAAAGATCCTCCGCCAACATTACGCCCCCCAAACGCCGGACTTCCCGATCTCCCGCGCCGCACCCGCTTATCTCAAAACAGTTTGGATGCAGGTATCGTAAGTAACAACGTCGTTGACCCCGTCACAACCTGCTGTCGGCGTCTCGTCGGCAGGACCGGCCCGCCACGTTTAATTTTGCGTTTCCCTGAAACAACTTCTCTCCCCCTCTGGCGGGAAGAGGCAGGAAACCTACTGCAACAAATCCTCCAGCGAAGTCACCCGCGGTTGCATCGACTTCATCATCGTTTGCGACTTGAGCGCCGCCGTATCCTCCGTTTCGCCCGGAAATGACTTCATCACAAAAACCACCGCTGCCATGGCGTCGCCATTTCGGTCGCGCAACGGCACCGTGAGAGTCACCGTGCCCGCCTTTTTGTTTTTACCGTAATAACTCTTCCCGTTTTGAATGACATCCCGCTCCACGTCGCCGCCCGGCTGGCCGAGGTCTTTGTCATTCATGCCCGCAATAACCACCGGCCCGCTCCCGCCCGGTTTGACCGCAAAAATCTTCAGCCCTTCCAATTTGGAAAATTTCCGAACTGTCTCAGATACCAGGCTCTGCGCCAATGTTTCGCGCGGCGTATAATTCAATTTCGCATCCGTGAAATAACCCACCGTGTCCGACTTCGTCCAGAAACCCACTTTACCACTGCTGAAGGAACTGTCCGTGATCATCGGGATGATTTCCTTTCTGTCGAGCAGACAATGGATGTGGTTGCCCTCGCATTGAACCGTGATCTCGTACCATTCGTCTTTCGCAATGTCGACCTTCGGGCCGATCAATTTCTCCGAACGCACACCGTCCACGACTTTGAAAAACCAGAAATGGCTGTCCAGAACGCTCGCCACGAGCACGTAATAATTTTTCTCATCCTGATAACGGAATACAATCCCGGCCATCTCCGCGAGTGCGCCGCCCGCGATTTTAAACCGCGTGCTGAACGTGAAATCGTTGAACGTATCTTCCTTGAGCACCAGGATGGGAAAATGGTCGTCCACGGCGTAACGCGCCAATTGCGCCACCACCGCGTGCTGGGTCAATGCCGGCGCATTGGGATTGCGCGCCGGCATCGCCGAAGTCGTCTGCTCCTCGATGACCTTCCAATCCCCCGGCTTGCCCCGCCCGCCGACCGCGCTCAGAAAATTGGACGGCGTCTGGTCTACCGGGTAATCGCCGAAATTAATTTCGCGCTCCGCGCCGGACGCCGTGACTGCGAGCAACGCCGCCGCCAGAATAAAAAAATTTCGCATCGCTCGAAGCGTACCAAAAAAACCCCGCCGCACAAGGATTCCCCGGAGACGTCCGACAAGCGTTTTGCCTGTCTCCTATAAATCTCTCGTCGAAAAAATGAGGCCGGCGGGATGCCGGCCCTGGGAGCGCCGGCGTCTCGCCGGCAAGTCCGCGTTTTAGTTTGTTAAAACCAAAGTCCCGCCGCCGGGACGGCGGCGCTCCCAGGCGCTTTGTTTACGCCTTCCAAATCATGTCCGCCACCGTCTTGCCCGCCGGAATGAACGGCAGCACGTGTTCGGTGTAAGGCACGATGACATCGAGCACGTACGGCTCCTTCGCGTCCAGCATCCGCTGAATCGCCGGGCGCAAATCCTTTTTGAACATGACGCGCTCGCATTTCACATTGAAAGAATTGCACACCCGCACGTAGTCCGGATAAACCTCCGCCCGATCGTCCGGATCGCCGAGATAGGTGTGGCCGCGATTGCCTTCGTAAAACTTGTCTTCCCACTGCACCACCATGCCGAGATGCTGGTTGTTGAGAATGATCGCCTTGGCCGCGATTTTTTCCACGTGCGCCGTGGCCAATTCCTGGATGTTCATCAGGAACGAGCCGTCCCCGTCGATATCCACCACTTCCTTGTCCGGCAACGCCACCTTGATCCCCAACGCCGCCGGGTAGCCGAAGCCCATCGACCCGAGGCCGCCGCTGGTGATGAACTGGCGCGGATACTTGTATTTATACCATTGCCCGGCCCACATCTGATGCTGGCCCACGCCCGTCGTGATGTACGCCTCGCCCTTGGTCAACTCATAAAGCGCCTCCACCACCATCTGCTGGAGGATAATCTGGTCCTCGTGCCCGCTGAGATGATCCTTCATGTGATCGCTATTAACGATCTCGGTAGTCACGCTGTAGGCAAATGGCGCTTTCTTTTTCCACTCGTCAATTTGCGTCAGCCAGCGCTCGCGTTTTTTGTTAAGCGGCCGCTTGGCGAGCATCGCATTGAGGCGTTTCAACGTGTCCTTGATGTCGCCCACCACCGGCAAATGCACGCGCCGGTTCTTGTTCAACTCGGAAGAATCGATGTCCACGTGAACGATCGTGCCCGATTTGCAAAATTCCTCGAACTTGCCCGTCACGCGGTCGTCGAACCGCACGCCGAAGGCCAGCAGCAAATCCGCGCCGTCCTTCATTTTCACCATCGGATCGTTGAAACTCTTGCGCGGTTCGAATTCGCCGTTCACCGCCCAATTCGCAAACGCCGCCCCGTGCATGCCCAGCCAGCGCAACGACAACGGATGCGTCTCGGGAAAACCGCCGATGCCCATGATCGTCGTCGTCACCGGGATATTCGTGGCTTCCGCGAATTTCTTGAGCTCCTCCGCCGCGCTGCTGCTGATGATGCCGCCGCCGCAATACAAAACCGGGCGTTCCGCCTTCTCGATCATCCCCATGATTTCGTTCAAGGCGAGATCGTCCGCGCGCAAATCCGGCTGCGTGTAACCGCGCAAGTTTTGTTTGATTTGCTCCATTGTCGGCCACACCGGCTGCGTCTTGGCCTGCTGCACATTTTTCGGAATATCAATCACCACCGGACCGGGGCGTCCGCTTTGCGCGATGTAAAACGCTTCCTTGACGATGCGCGGAATGTCATTCACATCCGTGACCAGATAACTGTGCTTCACGATCGGCAAGGTGACGCCGATAATGTCCGTCTCCTGGAACGCGCCCCGCCCAATCATGTTCTGGTTCACCTGGCCGGTGAGGGCGATGAGCGGACAGGAATCCATGTAGGCATCCGCGATGGCGGTCACGAGGTTGGTCGCGCCCGGGCCGCTCGTGCCCATGCAGACTCCCGCCTTGCCCGTCGCGCGGGCGTAACCTTCCGCCGCGAAACTGCCGCCCTGCTCGTGCCGCGGCAGAATGGTGCGAATTTTGGATTTCGTGAGCGATTGGTGGATTTCCATGCTCGCGCCGCCCGGATAAGCGAAAATCACTTTCACGTCCTCGCGCTCGAGCGCCTCCACCAGGATATCACGCCCAAACATCGCGGCGCCGACTTCGGCGCGTTTGGCGGTTGTTTTGGCCTGGGCGGCCTTCTTTTTCGTGATTTCAGTTGTCTTGCTCATGTGCTTTTCTGCTTTGTTGTGGCTGGCAGCCGCGAGTCCAATAAAAAACCCACGACTGTTTCCAGCCGTGGGTTCTTGTCGAAATTCTGCTTAACGACAAGCGCCTACGGCGTCGTTTACTACGACGACCAGCAGCAGGACAACTTGTCGAATATTTCCTAACATTGCTGAGGAATCTATCGGCTAAACCTGCCTTTGGTCAAGCGAAGATTCTGCTAATTGCCCTTTTGTTGGCGAACGCAAAGCGTTTGTCGCGTTCTCGTCGCGGAATCCGCTGCTTTTCCTCCAACATTGCCAGTCCCGGCGGTTAATGGTAATATCCACTCATGGCAGCAACACCCGAAACAGCCGCCTTTGAGCGGGCAGTCGGCCCGGTCATGAAGATCGTCTTGCCCGAAAAGGCCGAAGCAGTCCTGCGGTTTCGTCCGCCCGCCCGGCTCAAAGCGAGGATTCAAGAGCTCGCCGGTAAATCCTCCGAGGGACAACTCTCCAGCGCGGAAAAAGCGGAATACTCCGGCTACGTGCGGGCGAATAAATTTCTGGCCATCCTGCAACGCCAGGCGCGCCTGTTGACCACCTCAAAATCCTAAGGCGGATGAACGAGCGCACGAAGGCCCGCGTCCGGGAACGTGCCGAAAATTGCTGTGAATATTGCCGACTCGACCAGAACGATTCCCCGCTGGCCGCCCTCCATATCGAGCATATCACCCCCAAAATCCACGGCGGCACTGACGATTTCAACAATCTTGCGCTGGCCTGCATTGATTGCAATTTGCACAAAGGGCCCAACCTGACCGGTATTGACCCGCAAACCAAAAAAATCACGCCTTTGTTCCACCCTCGACGCGACAATTGGGACACACTTCAAATGGCGCGGCATTTACCTTATGGGGAGGACCGCCATCGGTCGCGCAACCATCCGGGTTTTACAAATGAATTCCGAGGAACAACTTTCTCTGCGCTCCGCATAAAGCCGCTCATTCCACAGTTGCTTCCCGCCTCATGAACCGGTTCAATCCTCAGCGATGATCGCAAAACGTGTCATTCCGTGCCTCGACGTCCACGACGGCCAGGTCACGCGCGGCGTCCAATTCGGCAAAGCCGAAGCGGGCGAACTCCGCAACGTCGGCGACCCGGTCGCTCTCGCCCTGCGCTACAACGAGCAAGGCGCGGATGAAATGGTCTTCTTCGACATCACCGCCAGCGCCCATGGCCGCGCCACCATGGTTGATGTCATCGAACGCGCCGCCGATCAATGTTTCATGCCGCTCACCGTCGGCGGCGGCATCAAGTCCGTGGACGACATGTACACCATGCTCCGCGCCGGCGCCGACAAAATCAGCATCAACTCCAGCGCGCTCGCGAACCCGGACCTGATTCGCGCCGGCGCCGAGAAATTCGGGAGCCAATGCATCGTGGTATCCATCGACGCCAAAAAAACGGCGCCTGACAAATGGGGCGTCTTTTCGCACGGTGGCCGCAAGGAAACCGGCCTTGACGCCATCGAATGGGCGAAGAAAGCCGTCGCCCTCGGCGCGGGCGAAATTGTTTTAAACTCCATTGATGCCGACGGCACCAAAGCCGGCTTTGATTTGGTCATCACCCGCCGCGTCAGTGAATCCGTCGGCGTGCCCGTGGTCGCCAGCGGCGGCGCCGGCTCGCGCGAACACATGGCCGATGTCCTTCTGGAAGGCAAAGCCGACGCCGTCCTCGCCGCCAGTATTTTCCACTTTGGAACCTTCACCGTGGGCGATGTGAAGAAGTTTTTGGCGGAACAGGGCATCGCTGTGAGAGTGTAGCCGTGATTAACGCCTTGTTGTCTTTGTGACCAGTCGTGCTATCATTCACGCATGACAGCCACGCTGAAAAGCATCGCTGAAACCGTTGAACGGCTTCCTGCCAAGGATAGGATCCTTCTGGCCGAACATTTGATTGCCAGCCTGGAAGATACCGACCTCGAGCAGCAATGGGCTCGTGAAGCCGTCCGCCGCCGCGATGAAGTTCGCAGCGGCAGGGTTAAACCGGTCCCCGCGAGCGAAGTTTATCGCCGAATTGAGCGTTTGCTGTCGAAGTGAATCCAGCGTTCCATCCGGAAGCGATTCGCGAATTCGAGGAGGCTGCCAAATTTTACCGAGCGCGCGGTCGTAATTTAGCCATCCGATTCTCTCGCGAAATACAGAAAACGATCGCCAGACTCGTTGCTCATCCTGATCGCTGGCGGATTCTTGAGCACGACATCCACCGCTGCTTGGTTAATGTATTCCCGTATTCGGTGCTTTATACAATAGAGCCAGATTACGTCCTAATTGTCGCCATCATGCATAACAAACGGCAGCCCGGCTATTGGCGCAGCCGTTTGAAAAAACGAGATGATTAACACCAAAATTCGACCATGAATTCCCTGACCGACTCCCGCTGGCTCCCCATCGTCCTGCTCCTCTGCTCGAACCTGTTCATGACCTTCGCCTGGTACGGCCACCTGCGCTACAAGGACAAACCCATCCTGTTCGTCATTTTCACAAGCTGGGGCGTCGCCTTTTTCGAATACCTCCTGCAAGTCCCCGCTAATCGCTGGGGCAGCAACGTCTACACGCCCGCGCAATTGAAAATCATCCAGGAAGTCATCACGCTCCTGGTCTTCTGCGTTTTTGCCATCGTTTATCTGCACGAAAAAATCCGTTGGAACTACGTCGCCGCTTTCGTTTGCGTGGTGGCGGCCGTGGTGTTTGCGGTTTTACCGCAAAAATGAAATCCGGCCGGCATCGACGCGTTCCCGCCTCTACTTGCTCCCCGGCTTTACTCCGGGTGTGCCCGCCAAATCCGGCGGCAGCTTATCCGCCTCAAACGCCTCCACCCGCAACGCCAGCAGACTGAACAGCGGCACGCCCAGATCCACCACCCCGTTCGATCGATCCACGACCATCGCCACTCCCGCGACCACGCCCTGATTCGCGCGCACAATATCGATGGTTTCCTGCACCCGACCGCCCTTGGTCACCACGTCTTCCACGATTAAAATCTTTTCGCCGGGCGAAATCTTGAACCCCCGCCGCAACACCAGTTTTCCCTCCTCCTTCTCCACAAAAATAAAGCGCGTCCCCAGTTGACGCGCCACTTCCTGGCCGATGACCAACCCGCCCATCGCCGGCGAAACCACCGTCGTCGCGCCGAGCGACCGCACCCGGTCCGCCAGCGCGCCCCCGAGTTTTTCCACGATCGGCATCTCTTGCAACGCCAGCGCGCATTGGAAAAATTGCCGGCTGTGCAATCCGCTGCGCAAAATAAAATGTCCTTCGAGCAACGCGCCCGTATCGCGAAACACCTGCAAAACTTGGTCTTTAGTCATCGGCAAAGTTTCGAGTTTCGAGTTTCAACTATCAAGTGAAGAATCCGAACCCGGCGGGCGCATCCGGATTTTTGCGTTTGCAAGTCGCCTTCACGCGGCTCGGGTTCACGTTTCACGTTTCACCTCCAGTGGCAAAAGGATTTTCCCTCGCCTTTCATTCCTGATTTCTGAATTCTGACTCATGCCCAAATGGGTCAAAATGCTCATCGCCGTCGCGCTGCTCCCGCTCTGCATCGGCGCGGCGCAGGCCTTGTGGATGGTCATCCAGCACAGCGGCGCGGCGGACACCACCTGGGTTCCGTTTCTAGCGGGGGCAGCGTGTTGGATGGTGGTTTATCTGCTGTTGCCGAAGCCGATGTGGATTTACGTCCTTGGCCACGAACTCACCCACGCCGTGTGGGCCTGGCTTTTTGGAGCGCAAGTGCGCAAACTCAAAGTCACCTCCAGCGGCGGCCACGTCATCATCACCAAAACCAATTTTCTTATCGCCCTCGCCCCGTATTTTTTTCCGCTCTACGCCGTGCTCGTCGTCGCCGTCTTCGCGATTGGCCACGTCATCTGGAACTGGCGGCAATTTCTCGCCCTGTTTGATTTATTCCTCGGCGCGGCCTATGCATTTCACGTCACACTCACCGCGCACATTCTCAAAACTCGCCAGACTGACATCACCGAACAAGGATACTTGTTTTCCGCCGTCGTCATTTTTCTCGGCAACATCAGTGTCTTGCTGCTCGGCATTCCGTTGCTCGCCGCCAAAGTCGGCCTTGGGACCGCGCTCGGCTGGTGGTTTGAATGCACCGGCGAGGTTTTTCATCGAATCGGACATCTGATTTAAAGCTTTTGAAGATAATTCTGTTTTGATATAGGTCCTTGCTTTAGGCGAAATGCCATTTCAAATTGTGCGAACGCTATGGATTTAGGCGACATTCTCTCTAAAGAGCAAATCATCACCGATTTGCAGGCCGCTGACCGCTGGCAGGCCATTGACGAGCTGATTAACAACCTCGTCGCGACCGGCAAAATCAAGCCCGAACATCACGACGCCATTGCCGCCGTGGTCAAAAAGCGCGAATCCTCGATGAGCACCGGCATCGGCTTCGGCATCGGCATCCCGCACGCCAGCACGGACCTGATCCAGGAAGTCGTCGGCTCATTGGGGCGCTCGCGAAAAGGCGTCAATTTCGATGCGCTGGATAATCAGCCCGTAAATCTCGTGATGCTTTTCCTCGTCCCGCAGGGCCAATTCCAGAAACACCTTCATACGCTGGCGAACATCGCCAAGCTTCTGCACAAAGCCGAATTCCGCCAAGCCCTCGAACAAGCTCCCGACGCCGAGTCCATGCTCAAAATTATTCGCGAGCATGGGAAGAAGTAGGGAGGCCCGTTAAATAGGTTAAATCCGTTAAATAAGTGTAGCGCCTGCCTGCTTTATTTAACCTGTTTAACTGATTCAACTGATTTAACTTTCCCCCGTGCTTCCGCATAAACAAATCGAATCGCGCTTGCAGCAAGCGGTCCGCGCCGTTCTTCCTGATGCCGACGTCTCCAGTGTGCTGGTGCGCCCGTCGTCAGATTCCAAATTCGGCGATTACCAAAGCAACACCCTCATGTCGCTGGCTAAGGCCCGCAAGATGAACCCGCGGCAGCTCGCCACCGACGTACTCTCAAAACTCGATGTCGACGAATGGGCCGAGAAACCGGAAATCGCCGGCGCCGGTTTCCTGAATTTTCGCCTGAAACCTTCCGCGCTCGCAAAAGCCCTCGAATCCGCCGCGCGTGGTGAGCATTTATTTTTCGACCAGGCCCCCCAGCCTAAAACCGTCGTGGTTGATTTCAGTTCACCGAACGTCGCCAAGCCCATGCATGTGGGCCACATTCGCTCTACCGGCATCGGAGACGCGTTGCAGCGGCTTTTCCGGCTCATGGGCCACCACGTCATCAGCGACAACCATATCGGCGACTGGGGCACGCAATTCGGCAAGCTGCTGCTCGGCTGGAAACAGATCCTGGACCGCTCCGCTCTGGAAAAAGACGCCATTGCCGAACTCGAGCGCCTTTACAAAGTCATCAATGCCGAGTGCGACGCCAATCCCGGCCGCCTCGAGGAAGCGAAGCAAGAGCTAGTCAAGCTGCAGGCCGGCGATCCGGGCAACACCGCCATCTGGCAGGAAATGATTCAGCTCTCCGAGAAGCAATTCGATAACATTTACGGCCGGCTGGGTGTGAAGTTCGACCATGCCCTCGGTGAAAGCTTTTACAATCCAAAGCTTGGCAACATCGTCGCCGACTTGCTCGCGCGCGGCATTGCCCGTGAAAGCGAAGGCGCCGTGGCAGTGTTCAGCGATGGCTCGTTGCCGCCCAAGGAGGATCCCTTCCTCGTCAATCGCGACGGGGAATGGGTTCCCGACCCGGCGTTGATTCGCAAAAGCGACGGCGGCTTCAACTACATGACCACCGACCTCGCCACGATCGATTACCGCATCCAAACGTGGTCGCCGCAGGAAATTATCTACGTGGTGGACGACCGCCAATCGATGCATTTCAAAAAGCTATTCCTCACCTTCGCCCGTTGGCAGCCCGAGGCCGCCAAGCGCGTGAAGATGGTCCATGTCGGCTTCGGCAAAATTATGGGCGAAGATGGGAAACCCTTCAAAACGCGCTCGGGTGACACTGTGAAGCTTGATGAATTGCTCGAAGAAGCCGAGGAGCGCGCGTTCGAAGTCGTTAAAGCAAAGCAGCTGGAGCGAACGGAAAGCGAACGTCTGCCAGCGAATCTCTGGCCGGAAATCGCCCGCGTCGTCGGCATCGGCGCCGTGAAATACGCCGACCTGCTGCCCAACCGCCAGAGCGATTACGTTTTCAGTTGGGACAAGATGCTCGCATTACAAGGCAACACCGCGCCGTATTTACTCTACGCCTATGCCCGGATCAGAAGCATTTTCCGAAAAAACGCAGAACAGGCTTCCGGCCTGTCTTCATCCTCTCTCGTGCTCTCCGCGCTCGAAGAAATAGCATTGGCGAAATACCTCCTTAACTTCGGTCAGACTCTCGAAGCCGCCGCGGACGAATATCGTCCGAATTTCCTCTGCAATTACCTCTATGAACTCGCCGGGAAATTTAATTCCTTTTTCGAAAATTGTCCGGTGCTGAAAAGCGAAGGCGCCACCCGTGAAAGCCGCCTCGCGCTTTGCGATCTCACCGCCAAAGTCCTGAAGCAGGGCCTGAACGCGCTCGGAATCGAAACGCTCGAACAAATGTAGGACCGGCTTCCAGCCGGTCTCCATTTTCGTTTTGAATAAGTGAACAGGGTCAGAAGCCTGTTCTGTTTCTTCAACTCAACCGCATCGGCATCACCACGTAAAGGAACGGCCCGTTGATCTTCAGCACTCCCGGGCTCAGTTCATCGATCAATTCAATAAAAACCTCGTCATTCGCCAGCGCGTTCAGCGGATCAATCATGTATTTCGGGTTAAACGCGATCGCCATTTCCTTGCCCTTGTAATTAATCGCGATGCTCTCGCGCGCTTCGCCCACTTCCGGCGAGTTCGCCGTGATGGACAGGTTGTTTTTGCCGAACGTCAGCTTCACCGAATTGGATTTGTCGCTGGTCATGATTTCCGCGCGCTTCAACGCATGCAGAAATTCCTCCCGCACCAGGCTGATGCGCTCCTTCACTTCGCTGGGGATCACCTGGCGATAATTCGGGTAATTGCCCTCAATCAGCTTCGAGACAATCAGAATTGACCCGTTCTTTTCATCTTTCAGCGTGAACGAGGCCTGGTTGTCCGTGTAACGAATCTCCACTTCGCCTTTGTCCTGCAGCAATCGGTTCAATTCATTCACTGCCTTCGCCGGCGCGATAAATTCGCCCTGGCTCTTTTCCGATATGTCCACTTCCTCATCCACCAGCGCCAAACGGCGGCCATCCGTCGCCACCATCGTCATCTTGTGATCTTTCAGGCTGATAAAAATTCCATTCAACACATAGCGCGATTCATCCGTGGAAATGGCAAAGGAGGTTTTTTTCATCATCCCTTTGACCGTTTCCTGCGGCAGCTCTACTTTTTTCTCCTCCTTGAAATTCGGCATCGGCGGAAATTCATCCGCGCTCAAGCCGTTGATTTTGTAGAAGGATGCTCCCGACCGAATGCTGCACACGTTTTTATCGTCCACCTCCAGGTCGATTTCCGAATTTCCCAATTCGCTCACGATGCCAAAGAGTTTTTTGACCGGCACCGTTGACGCTCCGGGTTTTTTTACCTTGGCTTCCACGCTGCACGCTATCGTTACATCCAAGTCGGTCGCGGTGAGTTCCAGTTTGTCACCTTCAGCTCGCAGGAGGACGTTGGAGAGTATCGGCAAAGTGGTGCGGTTGCTCACCACGTTCTGAACGGCTCTCAAACCGTTTATGATTTGCTCCTTCGATATGCTTAAGTTCATGCGACCTTAATAGATGATGTCTTATCTGTACAAACCTATCCGTAATATGGGGTGTGAATAAGGCAAACAACGTACAGTGTCAAGATTCTGCGCCATGTTTGTGCACCAACCGCCTGCGAAAAGAAAATCGAACGACCGACGAGAAGAACAGCAAACTCCGCTTTGTTCACAAAATCGACAAGTCATTCACAAAGTTTTCCCGGCTTTTTCGGCACCTTGTGCCCGGCCGATGATTTCCGGCAAAACCCGCTCCACAAATTCCACCTCTTCCAAAGACGAATCGCGTCCGAGTGAGAAGCGAACCAGCGAATTAGCCAGCTCTGGTTTCACTCCCAGTGCCGTAATGACATGCGAAGGCTCAATCGATCCCGCCGAACACGCCGAACCGCTCGAAGCGCAGATGCCATCCAGATCCAGGTTCGCGAGCAGAGAGATACTGTCGGCGCCTTCCACTAAAAATGAAACCGTATTGGCGAGCCGTTTTTCCCGTGAACCAACGAATTGAACTCCCGGTATGTCATCGATGAGTTGAATCAACCGGTTGGAGAGCGGAGACAGTTTTTCCTTACGAAAAACCGGTTCCACGACAAATCTTTCCAGCGCCTCCACAAAACCCGCAATCGCCGCGAGATTTTCCGTACCGGCGCGCCGCTCGTTTTCATGACTGCCGCCGAACAGGATAGGGACGGGATGAAGCGGCGATTTAATGAAAAGCGCGCCCGCGCCTTTTGGTCCGTGAAATTTATGAGCGCATATCGAAACCAGGTCCGCATTGAACTGCTGGATATTCGCAAAAGGCTCCTTGCCAAACCACTGCACCGCGTCCACGTGAAACAAAACGCCTCGGGATTGGCAAATCCTGCCCAACTCGGCCACCGGCTGAATCGTTCCGATCTCGTTATTCGCCGCCATCAGCGACACCAGAATCGTATCCGGGCGCAAAGCTTTGGCTAAATCATCGGGAGAAATCAGCCCTTCACGGTTCACCGGTAGGTAAGTGGCTTCAAAACCTTCCTGTTTGGCCAGGTATTGAAACGAATGCAGCACCGCATGGTGCTCGATCGCAGAAGTGATGATATGCCGCCCCCTGGCTTTGAGCGCCCGCGCTGCTCCGAAAATCGCCATATTCGCGCTCTCGGTGCCACCGCTGGTAAAAATCACCTCGCTGGGACGGCATCGTAGCACCTTGGCCGAGCGCTCGCGAAACTCATCCAAATATGCCCGCGCTTTGCGCCCCATATGATGCACGCTCGAAGGATTCCCCCAAATCTCGTCCAAAAACGGCATCATCGCCGCGCGCGCCAGGGGGTCCAGTGGCGTGGTGGCATTGTAATCAAAATAAATCGAGCGCATGTTTGTAGGACTGGCATCCTGCCTGTCTCCATTTTCGCTTCTGAGGCTAGTTCGTCACGGCATATTAACAAATGCTAACGCCCGCATAATGCGTTTCTATCAAAGCTTCCCTTCCGACAAGATGAGGATGCACTGCGGAAGCCATGATTTTAACCCTGTAATATCTCAAATCGATATAGTTAAATTCATCCCAATCGAAATAATCGATGAATTGGAGCTCGGCTTCACCCTCCAGTCGATTGACAGGATCATCCCAATATTTGCCACTGTTTTTTTCCGCCGGCCTGTTGATAAGGGCTGGACAGGCAGGACTGGACAGGACAACTCGAAGAAAAGGCCAAGGCTCATCAGACCCCTTTTTAACGTCAACCTTGGCGATTTTTCTGAGGACCAGTTCCACAAAAAGAAGTTCCTTGATGCGGTCAAAAGCAAACGCGTCATCGACTTGAGACCGGGAAGGATTGGGCATTCTGAAATAGGTGTTCCACAAATGCCGAACACACTCCCGGTAACTGTTCATCCAATCGGTGATGTCTGACATAGTAAGCGCCTCAAGGCAATTTGCTCTCCGCAAACCGGTCGTCCGTCCACGGATCTGCTGTATTCGAATACCCACGCAATTCCCAAAATCCCAGAATATCCCGATCCAAAAACGTGATCTCGCGGATAAACTTCGCGCCCTTCCACGCATACCGCTTCGGGATAATCACCCGTGCCGGCCCGCCATGATCCGCCGTCAGCGGCTTGCCGTTCCACGAATGCGCGACCAGCACATCGTCATCCATGCAAACGTCCAGCGGATTATTGGTAGAATAACCGTCGTAGCTCTTGAAAAAGACATGCGTCGCCTCGGGCTTTGGTTTCACCAGTTCAGCGATGGTAAAAAACGCCACACCTTCAAATTCCATGTCGAACTGGCTCCAGGTCGTGACGCAATGAAAATCACTCACGTCTTTAAACTGCGGTAGCGCGAGAAATTGCTGCCAGTTGAGCGTGACCGGATTCTCCACTTTACCGGAGATCTTCAATTCCCACTTATCCAGCGGCACATCCGGCCTCACGCCGAGGTCCAGCACCGGAAAATTATGCACCGAGTGCTGGCCGGGAGGAAGGCGGTCATGAGAGCGAACCGCCGGCCTGGCCTTGCCGGCCATTTTCAGCGCCCAGCGCTCTTTCGCGGCGATGTATTGTTCCTTCACGCTGCCAATTTAGCGTAAACCTACCCACGCGCGAGCGTGAAAACCGGGGACTTTGGACTTTGAACTTTGGACTTTGGACTTCATATTGCCCGCATGTTCAAACCCGCTGATTTGTTTGACCTCAAGCAGACCGAACACGCCGCGATTTTCGACGGCTGCGAATTCGCCTGGCAAGCGCTCAAAAAAATCAAGGAGTACGTCACCGCGAATCTCAAACCTGGTTTGAAGAACCGCTGCGAGGGCGTGGCGTTCATTGGTAAAAACGTTTTCATCGGCGAAGGAACCGTCGTCGAAGACGGCGCCATGATCAAAGGCCCGGCCATCATCGGGCGAAACTGCGAAATTCGCCATAACGCCTACATCCGCGATAACGTCATCATCGGCGACAATTGCGTCATCGGAAATTCCACCGAGTTGAAAAACGCACTCCTCTTCAACAACGCCGCCGCGCCGCATTTCAATTACATCGGCGATTCGATTCTCGGTTACAAAGCCCACATCGGCGCGGGCGTGGTGCTTTCCAATTTCAAATCCCTGCCCGGCAACATCAAAGTCGAGATCGACGGCAAACCCTTCGACACCGGCCTGCGCAAATTTGGCGCCTTGCTCGGCGATTTGGCCGAAGTCGGCTGCAACTCCGTGCTGAACCCAGGCAGTATCATCGGTCGCGGCTCGGTCATTTACCCCAGCACCAACTGGCGTGGCGTTTTGCCGGCGAATCGGATCGCGAAGAACAAAAACTCCGTGGAAGTGGTCGTTCGCCGGACTTGAGATTCGGCAATCGCGCTACCCTACGTAAGGATAGAGTCATAGAACAGTTGACCTCCCGTAACGGCTCCAAAGTTCCTTTTCTCCCGGAGGGAAAAGGCAAAGATGCGGGGAACCCCGACTTGGTAAGGGAGCTAATGCCTCTTAAAATACTGCACCTCCCGCTCATGTTTCTTCGCTCCCTGCAGTGACTTGAACGTCCCCAAATTTCTTCGCTTGTTCGTCTTCGGATTTTTCTTCCGTGAATACAGCCGGTAACCACCGGTTTTCAATCTTCGAATCATAATTCCTCCATTCTGGAGTAAGTTAACTCACCTTCGGAATTTCCAAAGTGGCAACCGCACCATCGCAAAATCACTTAACTCTTCCTGCCTTCCTGCTTTCCTTATAAATTCCTCACAGTGATCAGCATCATCGAAGCCCAGCCCGCCGGCGGCCTCCACGACCTCGTTAAACAGGTCGAGGAAATCTTTTCCGAGAACGGCATCCTGTCGCGCGCGAAAAACTTCGAGTATCGCCCCCAGCAACAGCAGATGGCCGTCGCCGTCGCGCGAGCCCTGGAAAATCTCGAGCATCTCGCCGTCGAAGCCGGCACCGGCGTCGGCAAAAGCCTGGCTTACCTGGTTCCCGCGATTCTTTTCGCGGTGCAGAACAAAAAGAAAGCCGTCATATCGACTCACACCATCAATCTGCAGGAGCAGCTTACGGAAAAAGATTTGCCCATGCTCGCCGGCGTGCTCGGCGCGTTGCCGCAGCCGGTGAAATTTCAATTCACCATGCTGAAAGGCCGGGGCAATTACCTTTGCACCCGCCGGCTCCAAAAAGCGCTGCAGCAATCCGGCAATCTCTTCACCTCCTCCGAAGCCGAGGAACTCCAGCGCATTTACGAATGGTCCAGGGAAACCACCGACGGCAGCCTCTCCGATTTTCAAATCGAGCCTGATCCGAAAGTCTGGTCCCAGGTCTGTTCCGAGCGCGGCCTGTGCTCGCCCAAAATTTGCGGCTATCAATCTGATTTCAGCAAGGACCACCCGGTTTGTTTTTTCCAGCGCGCGCGCAACAAAATCCTGTCCTCCGATGTGCTCGTCCTGAATCACACGCTGTTTTTCACGTTGCTCGGCGGTCTCAGCGAGGAGCAGGAAGGCGGGATTTTGTTCAAGAACGACTTCGTCATTTTCGATGAAGCGCACACTATGGAAAGCGTCGCCTCCAAACACATCGGCCTGAGTGTTTCCAGCGGCCAGATGCGCTACGCATTGAATCGCCTGTGGAACCCGCGCACGGAAAAAGGCCTGCTCGCCACCTTGCGGCAGGGCTCCGCCGTCAAACTGGTTGCGGAATTGTTGCACCAGGCCGACGAGTTTTTTGTAAACGTCGAAACCGCCTGCGAGGAAATTCAGCAACTGGCGAAAAAGCGCAGCTTCGGCAGCGGCGAACGCCGGCGCGATTGGACCGAACTGCGCATCCGCCGCGCCGAATTGGTGGCCGACAACGTCACTCTACCCATCCAGCGACTGCGCGAATCCGTGAGCGAACTCATCAAGACCAGCGAGGACAAGGACATCGGCCAGGAATTAATGGAGTGCAACCGCCGGCTGGGCGAATTGCGCGAGGAAGTGGCGATGTTCCTCGGCCAAAGCGCTGACGACCACGTTTATTGGGTCGAGCGCTCCGGCAAAACTCAGCGCAATCTCGCGCTGAACGCGGCGCCCGTCGACGTCGCGGAATACCTGCGCCGCCGTTTGTTCCAGAGTGATACGTCGGTAATCATGACCAGCGCGACACTGTCCACAACGAATTCGACGTCCTCCGACGCGAATAACCAAACTACGCAACGCGCAACACGCAACACGCGGCAGAACATTTCGGGATTAAATTATTTCATCAAACGCGTCGGCGGCGAAGCCGCGACCCAACTCCAGGTCGGCACACCATTCGATTACGAGCGGCAGATGAAATTATTCGTCGCCCGCAAAATGCCCGACCCGCGCGAAAGCGGCTATCGCGACGCCCTCGTGCATTGGATCGAGCATTTCATCCGCCAGACGCATGGCAAAGCTTTCGTCCTCTTTACCAGCTACAAATTGATGCAGGAAGTCGCCGAATTGATGCAGCCGTTTTTTGATAAGCTCGGCCTCGCCTGTTTTGTGCAGGGCACCGGCACCCCGCGCTCGACCATGCTCGAGAAATTCAAGGAAGACATCGATTCCGTGCTATTCGGCACCGACAGCTTCTGGCAGGGCGTCGATGTGCCGGGCGAAGCCCTGAGCAACGTCATCATCACCCGGCTGCCCTTCGCCGTGCCCGATCACCCGCTGATTGAAGCGCGCGTTGAAGCCATCGAGGCCCGCGGCGGAAATTCATTCGGCGAATTTTCGCTGCCGGAAGCCATTTTGAAATTCCGCCAGGGTGCCGGGCGCCTGATTCGAACCAAAACCGATTCCGGCATCATCGTAGTGCTCGACAACCGCGTGCTCGCCAAACAATACGGGCAGGCATTCCTCGATGCCCTGCCAAAATGCCCGGTGGAAGTCGTATGAACCACCCGGCGAGTTTAACGCAGGTGGAAATCAGCCGGAGCGCCGACTTGCAGTCGGCTTACCGCCCTAAAACGCAGATTACAAATCGGCGCTCCTTGGTTCAAGGTGAGTGCGGCCCGGCGTCGTGGAACAATCCCCGTTAAATGGATTACCACCAAAGCCTCAAAATCGCCGCCGGCGTGCTGACGCTGCTTTTGTTCATCCCGATGATCCTCGGCGTTTTGAAGGACGGCGCGGAGGCACAGAGCTGTGCCACCTGGTTGCTCTGGGCCGCGTTGGATACGGTGCTCACCATCACGATTATCGAACAGCGCGGAAATTTTCTCTTGCCGCTCGGTTTCACCATTGGCGATGTGCTGCTGGTGGCGGTCTTGTTGGCAAAAGGCCGGTTTCAATGGGGCGGGTTCGAGACCGTCATCCTGGCGCTCGTCATTGGTTGCATGTTCGTGTGGAAATTCGCCGGACCCAAACCGGCGACCGTCGCCTCCACCCTCGGCATTTGCATCGCGCTTCTACCCGGACTGCGGGCGATGTGGAAAAAACCGCAGCGCAAAGTGGGCAATATCTGGGCGGGATACATCGTGGCCAACGGCCTCTCATTTTTCGGCGGCACCGCGATGACCATCGAGGAACGCTTCGCTCCCGGCATGTTCGTGCTATGCTCGCTGGCGATGTTTCTCGCAAGTCGCGCGCCGGTGCGAATTGAATCAATGAACCTGAAGCAAGGGGTAGATTGTTAGATTTGTGCTGACCGGATTAAAAAACGCATCGTATTTTACCCTTTCTTTGAACACACCGTTCGCGTCTCCTCCTCGCCAAATTTCCGTCAATACACCGTTGGAATAAAATTCTCGCGTCGTGGTGAACTTCAGACCGTTAGGGCGGTAATCCACCTGCTGAAGAAGGCGGGACCGATAAGTGCAGAATTCGTCGGGGACTCCATTGAAATCCGTATCTTTCTCCATCGAATCCGCGTCACCGTCTTTGTAGAACCAGGTTTCGTCCGGTTTGCCATCGAAATTGTTGTCTTCCTCCATGCGCACGGCTCGACCATTCTCGTAGTGGACCCAGTGATCCCACTCGCCATCAAGGTTACGGTCCTCGAAGTGTTCAATGATTTTCCCCTCAGCATATATCCATCTGTCCGACAATTTACCGTCAGGCGTGAATTCATCATGCGTCTGTCGGGCCGATGACGAGGTCGTGGTCCGCAGCCTTGATGTTGGGTTCGTGACTCCTTTGTAACTCAAGATGATCGTTGCGCCAATCACGACCCCAATAAGAATCTGACCCACGGTCAGGAGCGACGCCGACGATTTTTCAGGAGTGAGGGCAGAACCCGCCGGCCGAGGAGGGGTTGGCAAATCGAGCAGCTCACAAGCGGCAACGAGATCGGTGGCCGAAACCAGCAAATGAACTCCTTCCGCCAAACTTAAATTCGGATATAGCCCACCGCAATCGTCAGCAAAGGTCCAGGTCGCGATGCCATTGGCTTCGAGTTGAGAGGCGACAACCAGAGCGGCATCGCGGGTCGCGAAGGTTTTGACCACCACACCGCCTTCCGGTTCCGAGGGCATTATTTCGGGCAAAGGTACAATTAACCGGCAGAAAAAGCGAAGCGCAAATGAACTTCGTACATGACGAGCCAGGGGCGCATAATACGCACCTGCGAATCAATGAAATTTCATTGGGGACCCAACCACCGCGCGTGAGTCTGGATTCCCTTTCCCGACGATTTCGTCCTTGTTCTTCTTCAAACAGTCCGGGCACATCCCGTGCGAAGTCTTTGTGGCAAATTTGGAATTGAAATACTTTTCCATCGCGAGCCATTCACCCTCATGGCAGACATTCCGGCACCAGCCGCACACCCGCACGAATTCCTCCAGGTAATGCAGCCGCTTGAGCAAGCGCCGGGTCGCCATGTTCACCCACAGCCAGATAAAGAGAATCACCAGTGTGCGCAACGTTGCGCGCCGCCAGTCGACTACGAAGTTTTCCCCGTAGAGGAGGTGCGGCAGCCGCAGCACTTCCGTGAGCCATGAAAGCCCGATCAGCAATGAGAAGGCAATCGCTTCCACCCAGAGGATGCTGTTCGATTTCCCTTTGCTTAATATTTTTTGTTCGTCCGCCTCAAACATCGCGTTAGGCCGTTTACCACACTTCCACCGGCCCTTTAGGCACGGGAATGTGCTGTCGCAGAGCCGCTTCCGGTTCCAGCATAAATGAAGCCACCATGGGCGCGGGTTGAAATTTGGCCTTTAACTCGCCATTTTCATCCAGAAATTGCCGTCGCCAGAGCAGGTAATTCCCCAGGACGTCATGAAATTGGGCGCGGGTGGCAATTCGCACCACATGCCGGTTAAATTCTGCCGCCGGTCCGAAACGCCGGGCATACCACGGCGCTACCTTGCGGAACATCCGGCAGCCCAGTTCCTCCCCGAAGATCTCCACCATCAAATCCAAGTGCCGCGACATCACCCGCACCCGCTCCGCAAACGGTGGTTCTGGTGGGACCAAATCCTTACGTCGGCCGCTATCCGGGGATAGGTAGCTCAAAGTTCTTCTAAAGATCCAAGGATCATAAAACGCCCCGCGCCCGATGCTCACTCCCGCGCAACCTGTATCGTTGAACATTTTTTCCGCCGCTTGCGGAGTAATGATGTCCCCGTTCCCAATCACCGGAATGGATTTCACCGCTCGGACGACCGAGCGAATCCCCGCGAGGTTAACCGTGCCGCCGAAACCTTGCTCGCGCGTCCGGCCGTGCACAAAAATCGCCGCCACGCCCACGTCTTCCAGCGCTCGCGCCAGGTCCGGCGCCGTGATGTTCTGGTCATCCCAACCCAGTCGCATCTTGGCCGTGACCGGGATTTTGACCGCGTCCACCATGCCTTTGACCAGCGCCGCGGTTTTGTCCAACTCCGTCATCATCGCCGAACCGCCGCCGATCTTGACCACCTTGCGGACCGGGCAGCCCATATTGATATCCACCGAATCCACACCCGCGGATTCCAAGTACACGGCCGCATCGCGCATTTCTTCCGGAACGGAACCAAAAAGCTGCACCGCCAGCGGTGAATCTTCGGCGCGCGTTTCAATCAGTTTCAGAGCCTTCTCCCGTTTTTCGAGCAACGAGCGCGCATTCACCAAATCCGTCGTGCAAAGCCCCACGCCGCCGAGTTCCCGCACGACCAGTCGAAATGGTAAATTCGTATACCCCGCCAGCGGCGAGAGAAACAGATTCGACGGCATTGTGAGTGAACCGAGACGCATGTCGGAGCAGTGTAGTGTAGCGAGTTGAATGGTTAAATAAGTTAAATGCGTTAAATAGGTGGCCCGCATCAGTATCGGAGCTTCGGCTTCCCAATTACTTATTTAACCATTTAACCAATCCACAAGCTTGCAGTTTCTTCGCACAACGCGCTATGCTCTTACCGCTTGATTACCGAGTGGAACATACAATCGCGCGGCCATGGCTGCGAAGTCTGCGGCAAGACATTTGCCGACAAGGAATCGTATCACACCCTGTTAATTGACGAAAAATCGGAGTTCCGCCGCTCCGATGTTTGCGTCGCCTGCTGGCCGGCCAAATCCACCGATGCCCAAAGTGGCAGCGGCTTCATTTCCCACTGGCAAGGCGTTTACGAAGCTCCGCCGCCGGTCACCGAAGCCATCCAGAAAGAGACCGCCGAGACTCTCCTGCGCAAACTCATCGAACAAAACGACCCCGCGCACGCCCCTGCCGGCTACATCCTCGCCGTCATGCTGGAACGCAAACGCATCCTCAAAGTTAAAGAGCAGCTGGTGCGCGATGGTCAGCGCATTTTCATTTACGAACACCCCAAGACCGGCGACATCTTTACCATCGCCGATCCCAACCTGCGCCTTGATCAACTCGAACAAGTCCAGCGCGACGTCGCCGGCTTGCTCGAACACGGATTGAATCCTCCCACCGCCCAGTCCGCGGATGCCTCAGCCGCGCCGTCGCCGGAAGCCGCTCCCTCCGAATCAAGCGAACCGCCCGTGCCGGCCGAAGCCAAAGCGGATTAAGCCACTTTTCCCGTGTCCGCCTTTGAGGAACTCCAAAACAAACTCGGCTACACTTTTCGCGATTCCGAACTGCTCAAGCTCGCGCTGACGCATCCCTCCGTCGCCCACGAACTGGGCACGCCCATGCAGACCAATCAGCGCCTGGAATTTCTCGGCGATGCCGTCCTGCAACTCGTTCTGACCCGCGAACTCTACGAGAAATTTCCCGCCTTCGATGAAGGCCCCCTGACCAAGGCCCGCGCGAAACTTGTCAATCGCCAGACCCTCGCCGAGCACGCTGGCAGCCTTGACTTGGGCGCGCATCTGATGCTCAGCCGCGGCGAAGACCTCCACGGCGGCCGCACCCGCCCTTCCGCCCTTGCCGATGCCTACGAAGCCCTCGTGGGAGCCGTGTTCCTCGATGGTGGATTCGAAGCCGCGCGCGAATTCATCCTGCGCGAATTCAGCGGCGACCTCGGCGGCCTCACCGTGATTCCCATCATGGAAAATCCCAAGGGCGAATTGCAGGAACTCTTGCAAGCCATCTCCGCTGAAGCCCCGCAATACCTCGTCGTCTCTGCCAGCGGCCCCGATCACGACCGAATGTTTGAATGCATCGTCCAGCATGGCGGCGTCGAACTTGCCCGCGGCCGCGGCAAAAGCAAAAAAGCCGCTGAAAGCGAAGCGGCTCTCGCAGCCCTGATAAAGCTGCGCGAGAAAAAGGAAGAGCTCGAAATAAAACGGGAAACGTAAAACGTGAATAACAGGCGACCCTGAATTCAGGTTTTACGTTTCCCAAACAGAATGTCATTTTCCTCCATGTTACTCCGCTGGTTCGAACATAGCCGCGTCTATCATCCCACCCGCCAACTCGAAGCGGCTGCCTCCGATCTTGGCCGCCCCTTTGAAAACATTTTTTTCCAGGCCCAAGACGGCGTTGAATTGAATGGCTGGTTTTTCCCCGCGCAAACCGACTCTCCGCGCGGCCAGATGGCCTTCCTGAACTGCCACGGCAACGCCGGCAACATCAGCCATCGCCTCGGCCTTTACGCTGCCTTGCTCGAAACCGGCGCCAGTGTCTTGAGCTTCGACTATCGCGGCTACGGCTTGAGCAAAGGAAAACCCAGCGAGGAAGGAACCTATCTTGACGTCCAAGCCGCCTGGCATTGGCTGCGGCAAAAGGGCTTCGCCGGCCGGAACATCATCCCTTATGGCGAATCGCTCGGGGGCGGGATCGCCACCGAATTGTGCGCGCGCGAACAGACCGGCGGGCTCATCCTGCAAAGCACCTTCACCAGCCTCCCGGCCATTGGCGCCGAATTGTACCCCTGGCTGCCCGTCCGCCTGGTCGGCAGCATCCGCTACGATACATTGAGCAAACTGCCGCGACTGAAAATCCCCGTCCTCATCATGCACAGCCGCGAGGACGGCCTCATCGGCTTTCGCCACAGTGAACAAAATTTTGCCGCGGCCAACGAGCCCAAATTCTTCTGCGAATTGCGCGGAGCGCATAACGATAGCGCCTGGGAAGCTCCCGGTTTCGAAGCCGCCATCGAGAAATTCCTGCAAACCGTCGAAAGCGCCAACCAGGCTGCGCGAGTCTCGTAGGACCGGTATCCTGCCCGTCTCCATTTTAAGAAATGCTTCATCCCGGCGGCCAGCCTAGCTTTCTTCCGCCAATGATATGGCAATGCAGATGCGGCACCGCCTCGCCGGCGTCTGGGCCGTTGTTGATCACCAGCCGAAACCCATTTTCCGTCAGCCCCAGTTGTTTCGCCACCGCGGCGGCCTTGATCAAGAGATGCCCCAGCACCTGGTGATCGTCCGGGTGCGCCTCCGCGATGCGCGGGATCGGCTTTTTCGGGATGATCAGCACATGCACCGGCGCCTGCGGTTTCACATCGTGAAACGCGATCACCTTGTCGTCCTCGTAAACGATATTAGCGGGAATCTCACGGGCGATGATCTTTTCAAAAAGAGTCATTCAACCAAAAGCGCGCAACTCGGCTGGTTTGCTTCGTTCGTGAAGCAATTCCGCAGATATTCCACAATCTGATCCTCCAAACTCTGGCAGCGCCGCGTCCAACGCCGCGCCCCGGTCAGTTGCTTCACGCAACTGCGCAACCCGTCAAAATGCAGCACCTCCGGGTCCCGCAATAATTGCTGGCGCAACTCATCCCGCAGGCGCGGGAAGAAAAAGAGCTCGAACCCCTTGCCCGATTCGCACGCGAGCTGGCGCAGGTCTGTTTTCAACACGCGCCGCTCCGCCGAAGTTTGTTCCACCAGCTCGGACGGCAGCGCCTCCGCCTGCAGCGTGAAACCGCGCAGCACCTTTTCCAGCGCGCCGGCAAACTCCCCCACCGTCACCGTGACGCGCCCGAGGTCATGTTTAAAATAGTGAAACACGGCGCTCGCGGCGTGCTTGAGAAACTCCGGGTCGAACATCCCGATGCCGTCGCTGGTCAGCTCCACCGAAATCATTTCCGCGGAGAACGGGATGCTTTCGCCGGTGCTCGTTTCGAACAACAAACAATCGTAGGCCAGAGCAATCATTGTTTTGCCTCCATTTTTTTGACCTCCTGCACAAAATCCGTCGCTTCCTGGAACCGCCGGTAGACGCTGGCGTAGCGCACATAGGCGACCTCATCGATCTCGCGCAAGCCTTCCATGACCAGCTTGCCGATGACGTCCCCCGGCACCTCGCGCTCGTATTTGCCGGTGATTTCGTCCACGATTTTTTCGACGAGATCCTCCATGGTCTTGGGGCTGACGGGACGTTTCTGGCAGGCCTTCTTGATGCCGGACAGCAGTTTTTCCTTGGAAAATTCCTCATGCCGGCCGTCGCGTTTGAGGACCATAAGCCCCTGATGCTCAATTTCCTCGTAAGTGGTGAAGCGATGGCCGCAAGCGATGCATTGGCGGCGGCGGCGGATGGTGGCTCCTTCGCGCGAGGCGCGGGAATCAATAACCTTATCGTCCTGACAACCGCATTTGGGGCAACGCATAATCCCACAGCTAATTGTGGTTCACGGATTTGTACCATACCGGGAATTGTGGCGTCAAGACGGATGTAACCGTACGGGTAACAACCGGCCAAAAGCGTCCCGAGTCGGGAGTCGCGGGTTGAATGAAATGCGGGGAAACGGGCCCCCCTCCCTCCTTGAATAGGCTGGAATAGGCTTGAATGGGGGGAAGTGACGAGTGATGAGTGATTGGTAACGAGTGATGAGTGATAAGTGATGAGTGATGAGTGGCGAGCGGGAATGGGGGCTGGGGGTTTTTGGATTCATGGATTGGGGACGGCGCGAATTGATTTTTTTGACCGGGATTTACCCGGATAACTTCAGTTGAGAGGTGGAGAGTCAGGGAGGTTGAGGGTTGGGCTGAATACCGGAATCCGGGCCCGTTTCCGCATTTTCCATGGCTGGCTGCCTTCATTCGTGCCTTTCCTTTCTCCTCCTCTTGTCCTGGCCTTTATACCATCGGTGTCAAATCCGAGGCTCAAAGATTGGGGTCATCCGATGCAGCAGGGAGCGGACGATTCGTTCCGGGCCGGGGTCTTTGCCGCGGCTCATGTTCCATGAGCGGTGTTCGCCGGTGAGTCGGTCTCGGTTCACGCCTAAAGTTTAACAGAAGGAAACAAAGGAAACCGAGGGGGAATTAAGAAGGAGCAGAAAATGGCTGCGCTCACAGAGACGCCGCTACATCGGAATGTGGAAGTTAGCGGCGGTCATAGAGGCGCCACTACACCGAGTGGGCTCACTAGGACGTTCGTCCCACCGGGAGGGGAATTAAGAAGAATGCAGAAGGCTATGAGCAGGGGGAAGCTTCATAGGCTATATTGAGAGCTAAATCAGCAACATCACATGATAACTCCAAAAATTTATGAAACGCATTCAATGTTTCTTGTTTCTAGCTCTGCTGGCGACGCAGCATACAGTTCGGGGGCAAGGCACGTTGACCATTACTTTCGATGAGCCGCCAGTTCCGACCGGACAAACGGTTGTCTCGTCCTACGTCGAATCGGGCATGCGCTTCGAGGGTATAGTAGGGTTCGGACGCTTTGCGTCCGGGTTCCAACCCGGGTTTCCGGATGATGGAACCGCCTATTTGCATGGTGCTGGGCATGCCGGCTACAACGATGTTTACGGATCTTTCATCGACGGCTCAACTTTCGGAGTATCATCCATTGACCTGGCTGCGTCTGGCGGCAACTCCACGGAGATTTCGGCTGTCTTTGAGGGTTGGTTTGCCAACGGCACGGTTCTCACCGAGACGGTTTCTGGAACGGGAATTGATTTTCGAACGGTTGATTTTGGTCCTGAATGGTCGTCCGGCCTGACTGCTTTTGGAATTTCCAATGACCAATCTTCTCCGGACGGCTGGTCAGTAGACACTCTGGTTGTCGTTGTTCCTGAACCGGCGAGCGGTGCCCTGTTACTGGCGGGAGGAGTCGCCGGGCTGGCATTTCGGAAATTGAAAAGACGTTGAGAACGGAGGAAGGCGGAAAGGAATTTGCCACAGAGGCACAGAGGCACAGAGAGAGCGGCGGGGGAAGTTCCAAATTCCAAGCCCCAAGTTCCAGAGAAGGTCCAAGATCCAAACTTAAAAGGAGACGATCGCAAGTTTTTTCTCTGTGCCTCTGTGGCAAATAAATTTTGGCGAGGCGGGAGCCGAAAAAGTCAGAGACAGGCAGGATGCCTGTCCTACGTCAGAATACCATGGGCGAGCCTTCTTCCAAAATGTTGATGCAGTTGGTGAGTTTTTCTTTTTCGGCAATTTCCAGCAGCCAGCGGGGTGGTTCGTCCATTTCTTCGAAGGACAGTTTGAAGGTGCCGTAGTGCATGGGGACGAAATGTTGGGCGCGCAGGTCTTTGAAGGCTTTCATGGCCTGGTCGGGGCCCATGTGGACGCGGCGGAAGCTGTCGGGATGATACGCGCCGATGGGCAGCAGGGCGATTTCGGGCGCGACGCGGCGACCAATTTCTTTGAAGCCGTGAAAGTAGGCGCTGTCGCCGGCGTGATAAATGCAGCGGCCCTGGTGTTCCAGGAGAAATCCGCCGTAGCCGCGGTGCTGGTCGCGCAAGGTGCGCGCGCCCCAATGTTTGCTGGGCGTGAAGGTCACCTTCCAGTTGTTGTGTGAGAAGCTTTCCCACCATTCGAGCTCGATGATGCGCGCGAAGCCGAGGTCCATGGCGAGGTCGCCGACGCCCCAGGGCATGACGCCGATTTTCGGCTGCGGCAACCGGCGCAGGGAGGGTTTGTGAAAGTGATCGAAGTGCGCGTGCGTGAGCAGGACGAGGTCGATGGGTGGCAGGTCCTGGATTTTCAGGCCGGAGCGTTTGATGCGTTTGAGGAGGAACAGCCAGTTGGCGAAATTGGGGTCGATGAGGACGTTGAGGTCGGTGAATTGGATGAGGAACGAGGCGTGGCCGATCCAGGTGATGGCGACTTCGCCGTGTTTCAATTTGGGAAATGCGGGGCGGCGATGCTGGCCGGTGCGGCGGGTGAGCAGGGTCTTCCAGATCATTTCATGGAAGAAGGTGCGAGGGTTGAAGTGTTTGGCGGGGGTGAGGTCTTTGAACGATTTTGGCAGCGGCTGGCGATTTTGGCGCGGCGGTCTTGGCATGTTCGTCCTTTTATTAAAATGGGGGCCGCGCGGCAACGCGGCCCTACCAGGGGGTGCGGCCCTACCGGCTCTTGATAGATTACTCATACCGCGCATTGAATAAAAATCAAATTGGGGCGTCGGAAGGAAAGAGCGCGAAAGCGCTAAAACGAAAGGTAAATCATGAAAAAAATATTTTTAGCTCTGACGGTGATGGCAGCGGTGGCGGTGGGCGCGGCGAGTGCCCGCGCCGGGGTGGCGGTATCGATCGGATTCCCCGCGCCGGTGGTGGTGAGAACCGCCCCGGTTTATTATCCGGCTCCCCGAGTGGTGTATGCTCCGCCGGCACCGGTGGTGGTGGCTTGCGCGCCAGTGGTGGTGGCGCCTGCGCCGGTTGTTTGCGCGCCGGCACCGGTCGTGCGGTTCGGGTTTGGGTTTGGATTTCATCCGTTTTATCACCACGGACGTTGGTGACACCTGGAGGAACCAAGGTGCCCGCCGGTGCAAGCCGGCGGGTTTTTTTATTGGGCAGTGAGGGTGGGCGTGCGTCGTCGGCGCGACGTTGGGGCAATATAGGATCGTGGGCATGATTTTTCCGCCCGCTACTGCGCGGGCGGGGACGCCGCGGCGCGGCATCCCTACCAATCCGGTTTTTTATTTTCATTTCTCGTGGGAAGTTGCAATCTGGGAAAGTGAGCAAATTGCGCAAACAACTGGATCGGTTCCTCGCCAGGCAACCGTCGCTCGGCAAGGGCGTGTATATCGCGCGCGGCGCGGCGGTGCTCGGCGATGTGACCCTGGGCGATTATTCCAGCGTTTGGTACAATGCGGTCCTGCGCGGGGACATCAATCGCATCGTGGTGGGCCATCACACGAACGTGCAGGACAATGCGGTGCTGCATCTGGCCGACGATTATCCGTGCCTCGTGGGAAATTACGTCACCATCGGCCATTCCGCGGTGGTCCATGCGTGCACGGTGGGGGATGAAACTTTGGTGGGCATGGGCGCGGTGATTCTTGATGGCGCGGTCATCGGCAAGCAATGCCTCATTGGCGCGCGGGCGCTGGTGACGCAGGGGGCGAAAATTCCGGCGGGCTCGATGGTGTTCGGCGCGCCGGCCAAGGTGGTGCGGGCGTTGACGCGGGAGGAACGCGCCGGCCTGAAGGCGTGGGCGCAAAAATACGTGGAGAACGCGGCTTACTGTTTGAAGAACGCCGCCCGCCTGACGGTCATCAACCCATGAGAAAAAGCCAGAAGCGGGTGCTGGTGGCGCTGGGTTGGTATGATTACCGGCTGCATCGCGGCATTGAGCGCTACGCGCTGGAGCATGGCTGGAATCTTTCGGCCAATCTGGCGCGCGAGAAGGTGATCCCGTGGGGCTGGGAGGGCGATGGCATCCTGGCGTGGCTGGGCGCGGGGGATGACCTGGCGGATTTTGTGCGGCGCACGGCGCGGCCGACGGTGGATTTCAGTTTTCGCCGGCCGCAACTGCGTTTTCCGCGGGTGCTCGAGGACCACGCGCACGCGGCGGAGTTGGTGGCGGAACATTTTCTTTCGCGCGGCCTGGCGCATTTTATTTTTTACAGCGAATCCGAGAATTGGTCGTACGAGGAGCGGGGCAACGGTTTTTTGAAAGCGTTGAAACGCGCCGGCCACGAGTGCGTCTGGCTGCGGTGGCATCAGTCGCCGGAGTTCCGCACGGACAATGAGCAATGGCGCCGGCGTCGCAAGTGGCTGAGCGCGCACATCCGGCAGGCGCCGAAGCCGCTGGGAATTTTCGCGGCGAACGACGAGCACGCGCTGCACGTGCTGGAGGCGTGCGAAAGTGCGGGCGTGCCGGTGCCCGAGCAGGTGGCGATCGCGGGCGCGGAAAATTATCTGCTGGCGCCGGACGCGATGCGCACGCCGGTTTCGAGCGTGGACACGAATCTTGAGACTCTGGGCTATCGCGGCGCGGCGTTGCTGGATGATTTGATGAACGGAAAAAAGGCGGCGCCGGAGCCGATGCGCGTGCCGGCGCTGGGGGTGATTGTGCGCAAGAGCAGTGATTTGCTGGCAGTGAACCACAAGGGCGTGGCGAACAGCCTGCGGTTCATCTGGGAGCATTGCCATGAAATGATTGGCGTCGAAGATTTGGTGGGCGTGGCCGCGATGTCCCGGCGAGGATTGCACAAGGCCTTCATGGAGCACCTGGGCCGCACGCCCGGGCAGGAGTTGCAGCGCGTGCGCATCGAACGCGCCAAGCGGCTGTTGCGCGAGTCGGGTCACAAGCTGGAAGTGCTCGCCAACATGTGCGGCTATCAAAGCGCGAATAGTTTTTGCCTGGCGTTCAAACAGGCCGCCGGGATGTCGCCCAAACAATATCGCGAGCAGGGAAAGCCGGGGGGCGGAGGGCAGCGTTTTTTTGTGAATCGGCTGCCATGATTTGCTAATGTTCCATAGGAAAGCAGCATGCTTTACCGATCGCCAAGCGGCGCAATGATTTAAATTTAAAATGGCCAATGACGCACCAATCAACGGACCCCTCGCGGGCGGCGAGGCGGGAGCCATCGCCGAGAAGACGATGCGGGTGCAGCAGCTTTTCGTGAAGCACCAGCTCGGGTTGCGGGCGTTCATTCTGTCGTTGGAGCCGAATTTCACCGACGCCGAGGACCTGTTGCAGGAGGTGTTTCTGGTCATTACGCGCAAGGCGAATGAGTTCGAGGAAGGCACGAATTTTTTTGGATGGGCGTGCACCATCGCGCGCTACAAATTGCTGGAATTGCTGCGGCGGCGCGCGCGGTCGCAGGCGTTGTCGGAGGAAGTCATCGAGGCCTTGTGCGTGATCGAGCCGGAACATGCTTTTGACGATTCGCGAGTGGCCATTTTGCAGCAATGCCTCGAGCAGCTCGCGCCCAAGGCGCGGCAAATGATGTATCTGCGGTATTACGGGGAGCATTCGCCGGCGCAAATCGCGCGGCTGGTGTCGTGGACGCCGAACGCGGTGCGGGTGGCCTTGTCGCGCGGGCGCACGGTTTTGCAAGAGTGCCTCGAGCGGCGTCTGCGGCAGGAGGCGTCGCGATGAGGGACGAGCGGCTCATTGTTTTGCTGGATGCGTACTTGGACGGCGCGTTGTCGGCGGTGGAAAAGCAGGAATTGGAACGGATGCTATTGGAGTCCGACGCCGCGCGGCGGGAATTCTGGGAGCGCGCCTCGCTGCACGGCTGGACGTACGCGGCGGCGAAGTTGAATTACAGCGCGAAGCCGGCGGAGGAAGTGGCGCGGGAACGGCGCGGGTTGCGCGGCGTGCCTTTCGATGCGTTGGAAGCCTGGTTGAAAAGGGCGAGCCGGCTGGGATGGAAAATGATTTTGGCGGGCGCAGCCGGCGCGGCGGCGGTGATGCTCTGGGTCGGCATCCGGGCGTTGCAGCAGCCGATGGATGACACCGCGGTGGCCGACTCGGTTCCCGGGCCGGAGCCGATGACGGAAACAAATTATATCGCGACCCTGACGCGCGGGACCGGAGTGGTGTGGGACGGCGAAAGCAATCATGTCGAAATCGGCTCGGCCCTGGCTTCGCGCTGGCTGCGCTTGAAATCGGGTGCGGTGCAAATTGAATTCAACAGCGGCGCGCGAGTGATTCTCGAGGGGCCGGCGGCGCTGGAATTAATTTCACCGGGGGCAACGCGGTTGAGTTACGGCAAGTTAAGCGCGCGGGTTCCCGAGCCGGCGCATGGTTTCAAAGTTTATACTTCGGACCTGACGGTCACGGACCTCGGCACGGAGTTTGGGCTGAATCGGCCGGCCAACCAGCTGATGCAGGTGGAAGTATTCGAGGGGAAGGTCGAAGTGGCGATGGATGGAGCGGCCCGGACGTCCCGGATTTTGAATGCCGGTCAGGGCGTTCAGGTCAGCGCGCAACAAGTGCAGCCGATGGCGGCGGTGGACCGGCGGGAGTTTCTGGGCGTGGACGAGCTCGCGCAACGGGAGTTGGCGGAATTGCGCGCGCGCTATAAAGATTGGCGGCGGGCAGACGGCGCGTTGGACTATGATCCCGCGGTGCTCGTGCATCTGAACTTTGAAGACCAAAGCAACGTGGAGCGAAATTTGATCAATCGCGCCGTCGGGACGCCGGCGTCATCGCGCGCGATGGTTCTGGGTTGCGATTGGGGCGAAGGGCGGTGGCCGGGGAAAGGTGCGCTCGAGTTCAACGGACTCAACGACCGTGTGCGCGTCTCGGTGCCGGGCACGTTTCAATCCCTCACCTACCTCGCGTGGTTGCGCGTGGACAGCCTGCCGAACCCGTGGAACGCGCTGGCATTGGTGGACACTTTCAAGACCGGCGAGACGCACTGGCAAATTCGCCGGAACGGCAGCGTGGAATTGGCGGTGCGGAATGGAAGCGGAAAGACGCCTTGGGATCACCTCATGAGTCCGCCGGTCATCACGCGCGAAGATTTTGGCAAATGGATTCAATTGGCGGCGGTGTTCGATGGAGGCAGCGGACAGATGATTCTCTATATGAACGGCCGGCAGGTGGCAGCGAAGACCGCGAAAATGCAGCCGCTCACGCTGGGGACTTTGGACCTTGGCAATTGGACGCTGACCGCGCCCAAGGCCAGCGCGGATTATCGCATACGGGATTTTCACGGGCGGATGGATGAATTCGCGCTGTTCAGCCGCCCGCTTTCGGCCGAAGAAATTTACCGCCAATATGAAATCGGCCAGCCGCGCGAAGCCATCGCCGTGGCGGGATTGACTCCGCTTTCCCCGAAGCCGTGAGATTGCTTCGGCTGCCAAGGCGGCTCCTACTTTTTCGAATACAACCAGAGCCTCCTCACGTCGGCTGCTACGAAATTCTAAAGCGGTTTAAAAAATACTGTAGCCGTTTGGTCAGAGGAATGCCGAAGCCCCGAAATCGCATGTGCGAAAACCGCCCAAGTAATCGAAATGTTGTGGCCTTAAAAAGGCTATCGCCTACCCATTTGTAGCTGGGGGCAAATGGGTAGGCGGATTTTAATTGTGATGATTCTAATGTCAAACCAAATGTCCAACGAAACATCGTGCTGAAAAAATTAAGATGCGTCCGCCCTGCGTCGTTTCGGCTCAGTCATCCCGACGGGTCGGGACTCCTTCGCCGAAGCCTCGCTAAAAACCAAAAATCCTCGCTCCAAATCGGCTACAGTATTTTTTGAACCGCTCTAGAACCAAGACTTGTGGCCGTCCACGTAGGTGCGCACGAATTCGTCATCGGATTTGGCCAGGTAAAGGATGCCTTCGATGAGCCCGATGAGGTGCATGATGGGATAGAGCGCTCCGCAGGATAGCACCGTGAGCAGGAGCATGGTAATGCCCGCGCCGGTGTAACCGAGGATGAATTTGTGCACGCCAAGGCCGCCGAGGATGATGCCGCAGACACCGGCGGGAATTTTATCCGAAGCGCGGGGATTAGAGATTAGCGGCGGGACTGCCGGGGCCGGAGTGATGGGCGGCGGCGACGTTTTAATTTCGGCGGCCAATTCGGGAAAGTAAGTGAGCGGCTTCCATTCGCCCGAGCCTTCCGCCTGGACCAGGGTTTCCGCGCGCACGCGGTTTTCGGCGATCCATTGCCGCATCTGCTGGACGGTCACGGGTCCGTATGGCTGTCCGTCGGCTCCGATGATTTTATACATAACGCACCTTTCGTTGCGGCGCGGACGGCGCAAGCGCGCCGTCCCTACCTACTTGCAAGTGCCAGCGTGCGGCAAATTTCGGATTTTGCCATTACATTTTCGGGGGGAGATTTGTAATGCGCGGCGGGACACTGCCGGGCGGCGGCGGTTCCGGGACCTTGCCTTCCCGCAGGAGGCTGAGGCTGGTCACGAGCGACCATATCCACGCGAGCGCAAACAGCGAAGCGCCGGCCAGAAAGTATCGGGTGTAGGAGACCGCCGGCTGATCGTCCATCGGGGTATAATAATCTTTCATCAGGCCGTAATATTTTTTCATCACCAGCACGAACCACACGAGGACGAGGGTAAAGCCGGCGAGGGCGAGCACGAGTTGGCCGATGCCGGGGAGGATTCTGCGCCCCATGAGCGAGCCGAGGCCCGGCGTTGCGAATTGGTTCATCAGAAAACAATTTCGCGCCGCGGCCGGGCTAAGCGGTTTTGCGGCCGAAGATTTCTTCATAAGCACACATGAGGGCGACCAGGGTCAGCGGAATGGTCACCAGCAGGCCGATACAACAGGCGCAAAAGCCGGCCACATTGATGAGGCCCATCACCACCGCCAATCCAAAAACGTGGAACCAATGCCGGTGGACCATTTTCCAACTGATTTTCATCGCGCCCCAGAAGCCGATCTTTTTGTCGATGATGAGCGGCAGGACGAACATCCAGTTCACCGAGAAATACATGGCGGGGATCATGCACAGCAGGAACACCGGCAGGGACGCGGTGAAGGCGGACATCATGTGGGTGAAGATTTCCTGCGGGTTGACAGACCCGGGATTTTGCCGGAGGGAATCCATGAGCGGCGCCATTTTGGAGGCGTTCGCCATGTTGTAGGGAAGCATGCAGGCGGAGCCGATGACGCCGGGAATCAGTTTGCCGAGATAAAGGTCCTGAAAATGGCTGAAGCCGGTGAAAAGATTGCCGGCGCTGGCCGGTTGCCCGCGAATAATGGAAAGATAAACGTGATAAAGGCCGCCGGCCGCCGGACCCATCACCAGCGCGAGGAAAATGAAATAGACGGGCGTGAGATATTGGGTGGTCTGGTAAGGGAGCCGATTCACGCCGCCCAGGGCGAGGATGGCCTGGATGATCAGGCTGGCGCCGAAAACGAGCGCCACCAGGAGCAGGAAGGTCACCAACAAGGTCCCGACATTGTTCTTGAACACTCCCCAGGCGCGGCTGACGCAACCGCCGATGTCGAGGGAATAATCCCGCGCCAGGATTTCCTCCGGCGAAGCCGGAGCGGCGGCTGCCGCTTCAACCCCCGTTCCCGAAATAGCACCGGGCGCCAGGCCAAATTCGGGGTACATCTCCAGCGGTTTCCACTCCTGCGAACCTTCGAGGCAGACCGGCGTTTTTCCATTCAGGCGGCCTTCCGAGATCCACTCCCGGATTTGGTCCTCGCTGATGGGCCCGTATTCTTTTTGGTCGGCTCCGATGATTTTATACATAAGACGGTTTCTGGCGTGAAAAAAATCCGCAGTGCGGTCGCGGCGTGGGCATCATTGGAACTGCGATTTGACTTCCGATTTATTCAGGACCACCAAAGCCCAGATGCCGAAGGGGATGCCCAAAATGCAACAGCAACCGGCGCAGGGTATCATCGCGACGATGGCTGCCGCGATGGCGAGCGAGCGGCTTTGCAGGCGCAACATTTTGATGGCGCCGAGGAGGACGAAGGCGTTCACCACCACGATGAGCAGGCAAACTGCGATGCCGACGGTCCCCTGCATGTTTTGCATTATGGATCGCATTTCCGGCGGAATATTGGCGGGCAGGTTCCGTTGAAACATCGCGCCGCCGCCAATCAACATGGCCAATCCCCGGAACAGGTATAACACGACCCCCAACGAAGCAGTGACGATGAGCGCGATGGCCGGACCTTTCACCGCCTGGAGCGCGGCATCGCGCGAACCGGGAGCGCCCGGCATGGCCATGGGGGCGGGGGCGGAGCCAGGCGGCGGCGCGCTGGTTCCGGCGGCGGCCGGGCTCAGCACGTCGGCAAATTCCGCGAATGCGGAGAGCGTCTGCCATTCACCACCGTCGCGCTGCGCCCGCGTATGCGCATTCAAACGGCCATCGATGATCCATTGGCGAATTTGTTCAGCGGCGATGGGTCCATATTCCTTTTGGTCGGCTCCAATGATTTTAAACATAATATTTTTCTATGGTTGCAAGGTTGGTTTGCTCATGGATTCCACCGCAGGCCGGCGAGCCGGTCGGAGGTCAATTGTTGAACACTGCCATCGGCGAAGGCCACGACGCACAAGCGGCCATGGCGCGATTTTGGAAGCATCAACTCCGGGCCGCCACTGGTGTTCCAGCCGTCTTCGGTTTCAAAAAGGAGAACCGTATTGGGAGCGATGTTTTTTTCTTCGATGCCATCGAGTTGGGAATTAAAAGCATAGTCGCACCGGTCGGTGGGACCTGCGGCGGGACATTTGAAAACCCTTTCAGAAGGAGCATACGATTTGATGGAATCACACCACGTTTTCGCGGGCGGCAAATGGTCTCCATGGTCCCCGGAATAAATGCGCACCGCCAGCGCCAATTGTTTCATGTTATTGACGCATTGAATCGTTTGCGCGCGCTGTTTGGCTTTGGACAGGGCCGGCAAAAGCATTGCCCCCTCGAGAGGAATCATCAGGAGCAACACGGCGGACACGATGGTTCCCGCCAGTGCGATGCCAAAACCACTGAGAGCGCCGTTGCTTTTTTTCACCCGGTTTATCGCGATGATACCGAGGATTAACCCGATCACCGCGCCGATGCCGCACGTGAACAATCCCAGGACACCTGAAATGAGTGAGCCAATGGCCAGGCCGCTGGTTCTGGACGGTGGAGGGGGGGCGGAGGGTGCGGGGGAAACCATCGGCGGAACGCGGTGCGCAAAGGCCGCGGTAAATTCCGGGAATTCGCTTAGCGGCTTCCAATCGCCGCCGTCAGCCTGCGTCCTGGTTTGGAAGTTGACGCGACCTTGCGCAATCCATTGATTCATCTGGTCTGCCGAAACCGGGCCGTACTCCTTCTGGTCCGCTCCGATGATTTTATACATAGGCGTCATCCTTGGACATGTTTTCCAACGCTCCCACTGTGGAGCTTTTACCCAATTGTCCCTGACAAAGCAAGGTCAGGCCGCGAACCATTGAAAAATCGGGAACGGTAAATTCCGCAGAAGGCCGAACAAAATCCAAGCGGCGAGATAGCACCACAGCCAGCGGGCATTCAGAGGCAGAGAGCCGCCGCGCATGGTGAGCCACATCCAGCGCAGACCGAACCACGCGGCAAGTGGCAGCGAAAGGACGAACATCGCGTTCAGTTGGAAAGCCGCGATGAGGTTCCCGTGCAACAATTGATGCAGGGCACGCTGTGCGCCGCAGCCGGGGCAGTCCAACCCGGTTATTTGATGAAACATGCAGGGGGGGAAAATAGCGACCTGCGTGGGATCAAAGGCGAAGTAAATCAGGGCGCCGGTGGCGCATAAAAGGCAAACGCCCGCCAGCAGCAACGCCCTGGCGCTGGGAAATCCGACCCGCGTGAGGTTAGAGCCGGTAAACATGATGTATCGGATGGCCCAAAGCGGCGGACGCAAAGACAACAGCTAATATGATTACTATCAGGGCGAGGCTCATCAGGGAAAGCACCAACCCGGCGATGGCCATGCCTTTGCCGTCATATCGATTCGGGTTGCTTTTAATTTGAGACAGGGCGACGAGCGACAAAATCAGGCCGGTGATGTTGAACGGCAGTCCGTAACAACAACACAAGCCGAAGGTCAGGGAAAAAATTCCCAGGATCAGGCTGGTGAGGGCGAGAGCGGAGCTTTTGTAAGCGGCCGGCGCTGCGGCAGTGGAAGGGGCTGTCGCTGCGAACAAGAGGGAGAATTCCGGCAGCGCACTGAGGTTTTTCCATTCGGTTGCGCCCTGCGCGAGCGTGGGCGTGGCGGCATTGGCGCGGCCTTCGGTGATCCATTGGCGCAATTGGTCGGCGGAAATGGGGCCGTACTCCTTTCCATCGGCTCCGATGACTCTATACATGAATGGACTCTGGTTAATTCTCTGGCTGGCGTCAAGTGCGACAGTAGGGACGGCGCGCTGGCGCCGTCAGCGCCGCGTTCAGCGGCGCAACGTGGGGCGTGGCTGGAGTCGTGGGTTTGAGTTGTTCCGCCCGCTACTGCGCGGGTAGGGACGCCGTGGCACGGCGTCCCTACCAATCTTCTTCGCTGCGCTTGCTGAATTTGATTTTGTCGTCTTAACTGCCCTCAATGGAAATTCCACAGCGCAAAAGGTTGCCTCATGAGGTGCCGTCGTGGGTGGACCCGCAAAAGGAAATTTATTTCATCACCATCAACTGCAAAAAGCGTTTTCAAAATCAGCTCACCTTGCCAGGCATAGCCGAACAACTATTCGAAACGGTTCGTCATCGGCAGGAAGGATTTTTGTGGTGGCCTTATTTATTTTTGCTGATGCCTGACCATTTGCACGCCCTTCTTTCGTTTCCTCCGTCCGGAAAGCCGCTAAAACAGATCGTTTCCAAATGGAAGGAATGGACGGCCAAGGAAATTAAAATAGCTTGGCAACGCGATTTTTTTGAGCATCGGTTGCGGCGGGAAGAAAGCCGCCGGGAAAAAGCCGACTATATTTTACAAAATCCGGTTCGCGCAAAATTAATCGCACGGCCGGAAGAATGGCCGTTCATCTATTTTGGGGATGGCCAACGCCCGCAATTCGACTGGTAGGGATGGCGCGCCTGCGCCGTCAGCGCCGCGTTCAGCGGCGCAACGTGGGGCGTAATTCACGCGATCGGCTCGCGGATTCCGCCCGCTACTGCGCGGGCGGGGACGCCGTGGCACGGCGTCCCTACCACCTCACGGCTGTCGAAGGCGGATTACTCGGCCAACTCCTTCAGCTTTCTCGCGGCTTTGCCGCCGTCGATTAGTTCGACGGCGAGGTCCCATCCTTCGCCCAGGGTGCGTGCGCGATTGGCCACGAACAGGCCGGCAGCGGCGTTTAACAACACGGCGTCGCGTTTCGGGCCGCGATCCTCGCCGCGCAAAATTCGGCGGATAATTTCGGCGTTGACCTCCCGGGTTCCACCCGCGAGATCGGCCAGCGTTGCTGGTTGTAGCGGAAAATGACCGGCGTCGAGGACTGAAGTGGTGAAGCCGCGTTCCTGGTAAAACTCCGCGACGGCATTTTCACCCAGGGTCGAGAGTTCATCCAGATAGCGGACGGTATCCGGAGGACTGTGGACTTTCCCCGAGACCACCATCCCACGCCGCGCGCCGAGCGATTGCAACACGTGCGCGAGCGGTTCGCACAATTCCGGGCGAGGCACTCCGACCAGTTGCGCGCCGGGATGCGCGGGGTTTAAGAGCGGGCCGAGAAAATTGAAGATGGTTCGCCGGCCGCGGTCGGCGCAGAGTTTGCGCGCGGGGCCGATGTGCCGGAAAGCCGGGTGGTAGCTCGGCGCGAAAAAAAATGCGAAATATCGCTCGCGCAATGAATGCGCGGCTTCGTCCGGCGTCAAATCGATTTTGATCCCGAGCGCTTCGAGCACGTCCGCGCTGCCCGCCTGCGAGGTGACGGCGCGGTTGCCGTGTTTGGCGACCGGCACACCCGCCGCGGCGCAAATGATGGCGACGGTTGTGGAAATGTTGAACGTGTTGAGGCGGTCGCCGCCGGTGCCGCACACGTCCAGGATTTCGTGCGTGTTGCGCCAGGCGGGATCGAGCGGCGGCGCGATGGATTTTTCGCGCAACGCGCGAGCGAACGCGGCAATTTCTCCGACGGTCTCGCCTTTGAGCGCGAGATGGCAAAGAAAGTCCGCTTTCAATGTGGCGGGAACTTTTTCGTCGATGATTTGTTCGACGGCCAGGCGCGCCTGGTCATCAGAAAGATGTCGCGCAGCGGCAAGTTCAACGATTAGAGTATCCAGCGTCATGCGGTTTTCGGTTCAACGGCCAGCACGGTATACCTCATCCTGCTCGCAAATCAAAATCGTAAACTGAAAGCGTGTCGTTTGGCCGGGACGGGATGGAACTCTTTCGGCGCCTCAATTAGGGCGCAGACGCGTCGTTGGCGTCATTTTTTTTCGCCCGCTATTACGCGGGCGGGCACGCCATGGCGCGGCGTCCCTACCGGGGCAGTTGGGAAAAGTGGTAACCTCCTGGTTACAGAAAGTGTCTGAATTTCTCGAAGTAATTTTATGGCGAACAATGGAAAATCGCGGTGGTTGATGTGGCTAATTATTTTAATCGTGGTTGGCGGTATCGCTGGCGCGGTCGTGTGGCACTATGTAAATGCCGGCGACGCGGGCCCGCAATACCAGACAGCGGAGATCACGCGCGGCGATATTATCCAGGCGGTCACGGCCACCGGCACGTTGAACCCGGTGACGAATGTGACGGTGGGCAGCCAGATTTCCGGTTACATTACAAAACTGTATGTGGACTGGAATTCGAAGGTCAAAGCCAACCAGCTCATCGCGCAACTCGACCCGGCCACTTACAAGGCGCAGGTCGCCCAGGCGGAAGGTGATTTGGCCAGCGCCAGCGCCACGCTGGAGTTGAACCAGATTGAAGCGAAGCGCGCGGATGAACTGTTTAAGAGCAAGCTGATTTCCGACTCCGATCATGACACAGCGATTGCCACTCTGCACCAGGCCGAGGCCACCGTTAAAATCAAGCAGGCGGCGCTGGACACCGCCAAGGTGAACCTGGAGCGCTGCACGATTTATTCGCCGGTGGATGGCATTGTGATTTCGCGGAACGTGGACGTGGGCCAGACCGTGGCCGCCAGCTTGAGCGCGCCGACGCTGTTCGTCATCGCCAATGACCTGACCAAAATGGAAATCGACGCGAACATCGCGGAGGCGGACGTGGGGGGCGTGGAAGACAAACAGGATGTGACCTTCACGGTGGACGCTTTTCCGAACCGCACCTTTATCGGGACGGTGATCCAGGTCCGCAATGCGCCGACGAATTATCAAAACGTCGTCACCTACGACGCCGTGATCAGCGTGGAGAATCGCGACTTGAAGTTGAAGCCCGGCATGACGGCGAATGTTTCCGTGGTGATCGCGGAGCGGAAGGATGCGGTGAAAGTTCCGAACGCCGCGCTGCGTTTCCGGCCGCCGGACGTTATCGCCAAAGACGTGAAGACAAACGGCGCGGCGAGAATGGAGGCGGCGACGAATGGCGCCGGCGGAAATCATGAAGGCCATCATGAACACAACGGCGGGGCGGGAGGCCATCCGCACGCCGAGCATCAGCCGGTCCGGACGGTTTATGTGCAGACAGACCCGCAGGACCCGACGAAGTTGACGCCGGTGCAGGTGAAAGTCGGCATCAGCGACGGCGTTTACACCGAAGTGATTGACGGCCTGAAAGAGGGCGAACAGGTGGTGACGGGATTGAGCTACCCGGACCAGGCCAGCGGGCCCGGAAATAATGCCATGCGCGGTTTCCGCAGAATGTAACTGGATGGCCGAGCATGAAATTTTTCCCCATTCGCGATTCCATCTTCTGCATTTATGTTGATGCGCCATGCCGTTGAAAAAAGCTCCCGACGAAATCGTACGCGTGCCGGAGGAAGTCACCGGGCAGCCGCGGCGGATGGTCGTGGGCGAGCTGATGCTGCGGCAGACATTTTCCGCGCTGCGGCATCGGAACTTCCGCCTGTTCTTCGGCGGGCAACTGGTTTCGCTCATCGGCACGTGGATGCAGAACACCGCCCAGGGCTGGCTGGTTTACGAATTAACCGGCTCGAAATGGCTGCTCGGGCTGGTGACGGCGGTCAATTGCGCGCCGATGCTGTTCCTCTCGATTTTGGGCGGCTCGATTGCCGACCAGCATTCCAAGCGCAACATCGTGTTGTGCACGCAGACGTCCATGATGGTGCTCGCGTTCACCTTTGCGGGGTTGGTTTGGAGCGGCCATATCACCACGAATCAAATCCTGGTGATCGCCGCGCTGCGCGGAGTGGCGATGGCGTTCGACATGCCCGCCCGGCAGGCGTTCATGGTGGAAATGACGAGCCGCGAAGACTTGATGAACGCCATTTCGCTGAACAGTTCCATGGTGAACGGCGCGCGAATCATCGGGCCGACCGTCGCGGGCCTGCTGATGGCCCAGATCGGGATAGCGATGTGTTTCTTCGCGGACGGATTGAGTTACCTGGCGGTGATTGCGGGGTTGGTGATGATGCGGCTGCCAAAATTTGTGAAGCCGGAACGCACGAGTTCGGCGGCGGCGCACGCGCTCGAAGGGTTTTCCTACGTGTGGAAACATCGGCGGATGAAAACGCTGCTGATTCTTTTTGCGATCGTCGGCATTTTCGGCTGGTCGTATTCCGTGATGATGCCGGCGTTTGCGATCGACGAGTTGAAGGTGGGCGCGGGCGGCTACGGAGCGTTGCTGGCTGCGAATGGCGTCGGCGCCCTATTCGGCGCGCTCACGGTGGCATCGGTGGGAAATCGGGCGAGCCTGCGGTTCCTGGTTTTTGGCGGACTGGGGATTTTTTCGGCGATGCTCCTGTTGCTGGCGTTCGTGCACAATTTTTATTTCGCGCTGGTGTTGCTGGCCATTGGCGGCTGGGGAATGCTGCTGTTTTTTTCCACCACCAATACTTTGCTGCAACTCGGCGCATCGGACGAAATGCGCGGGCGCGTCATGGGCGTTTGGGCGCTGGTGTTTGGCGGCATGATGCCGATCGGCGGGCTGGAATCGGGTGCGCTATCGCATTCTTTCGGCGTCCGGTGGACGATCGCCATTGGTGCGATCGTTTGCGCGCTGGCGGCGCTGGTGACGTGGCTGGTCGTGCGGAAATGGAAACCGGAACCCAATGAACGCAGTCATTAAACTCGAAGATGTCCACAAGGTTTACCACACCGGCGAGGTGGACGTGCATGCCGTGCGCGGCGTTTCGCTGGAGATACGTACCGGCGAGTTCGTGGCCGTGATGGGTTCGAGCGGCTCGGGAAAATCGACGCTGATGAACATGCTTGGCTGCTTGGATCATCCGACGCGGGGCCGTTATTCACTCGACGGCACGGACGTTTCGCAACTCGACCGCGACCAGCTTGCGGACATTCGCAACGCAAAAATCGGCTTTGTTTTCCAGGGATTCAATTTGCTGGCGCGCACTTCGGCATTGGAAAACGTCGAGTTGCCGCTGCTTTACGTGCATCGGCACATTCCCGGCAGCCAGCAGCGTGAGCGGGCGATGAAATGTCTCGAAGTTGTGGGCCTGGCCAAACGCGCCGATCATCATCCCAACCAGCTTTCGGGCGGGCAGCAACAACGCGTGGCGATTGCCCGAGCGCTGGTGAACCAGCCGGCCTTGCTGCTGGCCGATGAGCCGACCGGAAATCTGGACAGCCAGACCAGCATTGAAATCATGGGCGTGTTTCAGAAATTGAACGATGAAGGCATCACCATAGTGATGGTCACACACGAGCTGGATATCGCCAGTTACACCAAGCGCAATATCATTATGCGCGACGGCAGCGTGGTGACGGATGAGGCGGTTTCGCGCCGCTTGATTGCCGAAGACGAACTGCGCAAACTCCGCGAAGCGCACCAGGCGGTGAATCTCGCATGATGAGGGTAATTGCAACTGTAAAAATCGCCTTGCGCGCACTGCGACGCAATAAAATGCGTTCGCTGCTCACCATGCTGGGCATCATCATCGGCGTTGCCTCGGTGATTTCCGCCGTGAGTCTCACGACCGGCGCGACCAAACAGGTCGAGAGCCAGGTGCAAAGCCTCGGGGAAAGTGTGTTGACGGTTTTTTCCGGTAATTTCACCAGTGGCGGCGTGCACGGCGGCTGGGGAAGCGCGCCGACGTTGACCGTGGAGGACGCGCTGGCGATTGCGACGCTCCCGAATGCCGTGGCTGTCAGCCCCGAAGTGCGCGACCGCGAGCAGGTGCTGGCGAACGGGTTGAATTGGAACACCCTCGTCCAGGGCGAGGGCCCGGATTATCCGCAAATCCGCAACTGGCACATTGGGAGCGGCGTGATGTTCACGGACCAGGATGTGCGCAGCCTGGCGAAAACGGCGGTCATCGGGAAAACGGTCGTGGATCAATTATTTCCCGGCGAAGATCCGCTCGGCCAGACTATTCGCGTCCGCAACATACCGTTCACGATTGTCGGGGTTTTGGCGCCCAAGGGATTTAACCTTTTCGGCCAGGATCAGGATGACATTGTGCTGGTTCCCTACACCAGCCACATGCGGCGCGTCACGCATCGCACGTTCGTGAATTCAATCCTGGTGCAGGCGGCGAACGATAAAGTCATCGATGCGGTCCAGCAGGAAATCACCGACCTGCTGCTCGCGCGGCATCGCAGCAAAGAGCAGGATTTCACGGTGCGCAATCAATTGGAACTGATGCAGGCGGTGACGGCCACCTCGCGCGCGATGGGCTTTTTGCTTTCGGGCGTGGCGGCGGTTTCACTTTTTGTCGGCGGCATCGGCATCATGAATATCATGCTGGTAAGCGTGACGGAACGGACGCGCGAAATCGGCATCCGCATGGCGGTGGGCGCGCGCGGGCCGGACATCGTGGTGCAATTTCTCATGGAAGCGGTGACTTTGAGCGCCATTGGCGGGCTGATTGGCATTGGCAGCGGGATGGTTTTCTCGATGTTGATCGCTGCCCTGAAAGACACGCCCACGGTGACGCCGGTGGCGTGGATCGTGATTGCCTTCGCTTCCAGCGCGGTGATCGGAATTCTTTTCGGTTTTTACCCGGCCTGGAAGGCGTCGCAACTGGATCCCATCGATGCGTTGCGTTACGAATGATAAGGACGCGCCGATGCTTTCGCGATGAAGACCGAGGTCCTGGCCACTCACACGCGCGATTTGTTCAACGCGGCGGTCAAGAGAGCGGTGGATTTGTTGCGAGCCGGACACGTGGTGGCTTTGCCGACCGAGACGGTTTACGGCTTGGCGGCCAACGCGCTCGATGCCGCGGCGGTTGCGCGCATTTACGAAATCAAGGGCCGGCCGGCGAATAATCCAATTATTGTTCACGTCGCGAGCGTTGAAATGGCGAAGCGTTGTGTGTCTCAATGGCCGCCGCTGGCGGACAAGCTCGCGCGGGCGTTCTGGCCCGGGCCGTTGACGCTGGTATTGCCGCGAAAAAAAGAAATACCGGATATCGTCACGGCCGGCGGCGAAACCGTGGCCGTGCGCTGGCCGAGTCATCCGTTTATCCAGGAAGTGATTCGCGCGTGCGATTTTCCGCTGGCGGCGCCGAGCGCCAATTTATCCAACCGGATTTCGCCGACGAACGCGGAACACGTGGTGAGCCAGCTCGGCGGAAAAATTCCACTGGTAGTGGATGGCGGGCAATCGCAGGTCGGGCTCGAATCCACCGTGCTGGATTTGACCGCGAAACCGCCGCGATTGTTGCGCCCGGGGATGATTCATGAAGACGCGCTGATGACGGTCACGGAAAAATTGACGCTCGGCGTGGGCGAGAGCGAAGAAATTCTGAAAAGCCCCGGCCAGCTGCGCAAGCACTACGCGCCGAAGGCGAAGTTGATTGTCCTGGAATGGCGCGACGACGCGGACTTGCGCGCGCAACTCTCGACTCGCGACATCCGGCCAGCGGCGCTTCACGTCCTCGCCCACACGCACATTCCGTCCCCGGGCGGCTTCGCGCGCGTGAGCGTGATTCCGCACGACGCGGAGGCTTTTGCGCGGGCGCTCTATGCCGAATTGCATTACTGCGACTGGCTCGGCGCGGAATTGATCGTGGTGGAAGCGCCGCCCGGTGAGTGGCGGGCGATAGCGGACCGGTTGCGACGCGCGTCAGCCGAATAGCATCCATGATGAATGCGCGCCGGCCCGGTCAAATCAGCGGAGAGAAAAATATGCAAAGACGGAATCACAACGGTTTGTTTGACGAATTAAAACGAATGCCTCAATCTGCTCTGGCGATGAAATGGTTTGGAATCTTGTTGGCAGTGATGGCGTGCGGACTTTCGGCGTTCGCGCAGGATGCGGATAATGGGACGCTCGACACGAACATTACTGACCGGGCTTACGCCGACATGACCAATTCGATTGCGCAGGATTTAAAGACCTCGGCGACGGTCCGCAAGATGTCGTTGCAGGATTGCATCCAGGTGGCGTTGGAGCACAACTTCACCATCAAGATTGCCCGCTACAATCCGGCGCTGGCGCGGTATAATTTATGGGGTTCGTATGGAGTTTACGATCCGACGTTTAGCGCGAGCTACGATCATACTTACAATCTGTCCCCCGGCGGCATTGACCAGCAGGGCCGGTTTTTCTCCGGAGTGGAATCCGAATCGGACAATCTGAGCGGGGGACTGGCGGGCATGTTGCCGTGGGGCTTGAATTACAATTTGGGCGTGAGCGCTTCCGATCAAAAAGGCACCCAGCCGGCGAATTTCGCGACCACCAACCTGAGCGGTTTTTTAACGAATGTGTTTTTGGACACCAGCTCGAACCCGGTGGTTTTGCTTTCGCCCACTTTCGCGACCCGGTCCGGGCGGACGCCTTTCGAAACAACTTCGGCGAGCGCCGGGGCGTTGAGCTTGAGCCAGCCGTTGTTGAGAAACTTTTGGATCGACGCGGACCGGTTTACAATTTTCGTCAATAAAAAGGAGTTGGAAAAGAGCGAGGCGGATTTTCGCGACACGATGATGTCCATCGTCACTCAAGTGGAAGTGGCTTATATAACCCTCATCCAGGCGGATGAGACCATCCGGGTCCAGGAGACGGCACTTGAATTGGCGGACCGTACGGCAGCCGAAAACAAAAAGCGCGTGCAAGTGGGAGCGATGGCGCCGCTGGATGAGCAACAGGCGGAGGCGCAGGCCGCGTCCACCCGCGCGGACTTGTTGAAAGCGGAAATCGCGGCCGGCCAGCAGCAACGCGTGCTCAAGACGTTGTTGAGCGACAATTATACGAATGATTGGTTTAACGTCTTCATCCAGCCGACCGAGAAGCTGGTGGCGATTCCGCAGCAGTTCAATTTGCAGGAAAGCTGGCGGAAGGGACTCGCGCAAGGCGGCTCGCCGGATCGTTTGCGGCAATTGCGAATAACTTTGGAGGAGAATGACGCCCGCATTCGCCTGCAAAAAAACCAGCTTTTTCCCGAACTGGATTTGGTCGGGAGCTATGGCTACAGCGGGACGGGACGAGAATTCAGCGACGCGCTCGGACAAATCCAGGACCGCACCTCGCCGTCGTGGTCGATTGGCGCGCAAATGACGGTTCCCTTGAGCCAGACCGTCGCCCGGAATAATTTGAAGGCGGCCAAGGCTTCCCGCGACCAGCAGGCACTCACGATAAAAATGCAGGAACAGAACACGTTGATAGCGATTGAGAATGACATCGGTAACGCCCGAGGCGATTACGAATCTGTCGAGGCCACACACACCGCCCGGCTTTACGCGGAGGCGGCTTTGGATGCGGAACAGAAAAAATATGAGAACGGCAAAAGTACGTTGTTTGATATTCTGGGACTGCAGGCCAAGCTGACGACGGCGCGCTCGGATGAAATCAACGCGTTGGCGGCTTACAATCTGGTCTTGTCAACGCTGTCGTTTGACGAAGGGTCCACTTTCGAGAGGCTTCGTCTGGATTTGAAAATGCAGTAAGCCGATCTAAAGGTTTTCCAATACGCGGGCGTCCCCCACGAAGTCCGTGGCCATGGCGGTCAGTTCCACATCTTTCACCGGCAAATATTTTCCGGTCGCGCTCGCCATGAGTTCGCCGGCTTGATTTCTCAGCTCGGCTTTGGCCTCGAAAATTTTGTCGCGCCGATTGGCGGCCAGCTCGCCGGTGGCGATGACTTCTTCGTTGGGCCGAAGCGGTTTTTGAAAGCGCACGGTCATTTCGGCGCAATAACCGAATTTTTTCAGGCGGACCGCGCAGGCCCAAACCATGATTTCATCCAGCAGCGTGGCAATGATTCCGCCGTGGACGACGCCTTTGAAGCCAATGTGCTCGGGCCGGGGAATAAAATGCGTGCGCACGACGTGCCCGTCCGACTCGAAGCGCAGCCGCAGCCCGATGGCATTCGATTCGCCGCAAACGAAGCACGAATGCGTGTGTGGCAGTTCTTTCATGCAGCAATAGGGTGCCGAATGGGCCGGCGGGCAAGAAGAAAAATCGCGTTTAACGCTTCACGCTTTACGTTTTTGCGCATTTTGAAACGAAAAGTGAAACGTAAAGATATGAACACCCGCTTGCGCGCATCCCGCGCATCTGTTATCCACGCGCAAATGATTAAATCCGGCCTTCGCGCCGTCTAAAGCACATGGCAGTCGCAGGTTCGCCCCGGCCACGCGTCGTTGTTGATGGCAAGTTTTTCCGGCTGGGCGGCAAAAAATTTTACGTCAAAGGCATCGCGTATGGGCCGCTCCCGCCCAATGCGCAAGGCCAGCCTTTTGCGTCCCCGGAACAAACCGCGCTGGACCTGGATCAAATCCGCGAGCTGGGCGCCAATGTTCTCCGGGTTTATCACCTGCCGCCGCGCTGGTTTCTCGACATGGCGGACAGCCGCGAGCTGAAGGTGCTGGTGGACATTCCGTGGAACAAGCATCTGAGTTTCGATACCGCCGCGCGCCGGGCGGAGGCGCGCGAAGCCGTGCGCAATGCGGTCGCGACCTGTTCGCGCCATCCGGCGGTGTTCGCGTTCAGCATCGCGAATGAAATTCCGCCGGACATCATTCGCTGGACCGGCGCGAAGGCGGCGGCGAATTTCATCGATGAACTGGTATTCGAGGCGCGCCGCGTGGATCCCGATTGCCTGTGCACCTACAGTAATTTTCCTTCGACGGAATTTCTGCGCCCGCGCGCGGTGGATTTTGTCACCTTCAACGTGTACCTGCACCAGGAGCTGGCCTTCAAAAATTACCTGGCGCGGCTGCAGATGATGGCGGACAACAAACCGCTGGTGCTCGGCGAATTCGGCATCGATTCGCTGCGGGAAGGCGCGGCGCGCCAGTCCGAAATGTTATCCTGGCAGATCGAGGACTCGTTTCGCGCCGGGCTGGCGGGCACGGTAGTTTTCACCTTCACTGACGAATGGTTCCGGGACAACCGTGTGGTGGAAGACTGGAAAATGGGGCTCGTCTCGAACGACCGCGGGCCGAAGGAATCTTTTTCGGGGGTGAAAAGGATGTTCCACGCTGCGCCGTATTTTCCACTGGCCAATTATCCGAAAGTTTCCGTCGTAGTCGCGAGCTACAATGGCGCGCGCACGCTGAAGCAGTGCCTGGAATCGTTGCAACGGCTGAATTATCCCGATTACGAAATTATTCTCGTGGATGACGGCTCGACGGATGCGACGCAAAAGATCGCTTCTGAGGTGGAGCGTGCTTCACCGGGGGCGACGGTGCCGGATGAATCCGGACGGCGTGCGCGGAGCGGCGCGCCCTACCCGCCGTTCATTAACATTCGCCATGAAAAGAATTTTGGACTGTCGATTGCGCGGAACACAGGCATTGCGGCAGCCACCGGCGAAATCGTCGCCTTCACCGATTCTGACTGCCGCGCGGATGAGGACTGGCTTTATTATCTCGTGGGCAGCCTGGCGGGGAGCGAATTTGTGGGTGTGGGCGGCCCAAACCTGTTGCCGCCGGAGGATTCACGGGTGGCGGCGGCAGTGATGGTTTCGCCGGGCGGCCCGGCGCATGTGATGCTGACCGACCGCGAGGCGGAGCACATTCCCGGCTGCAACATGGCGTTTTACAAACGCGCGCTGGAGGAAATCGGCGGGTTCGATCCGATTTTTATGAAAGCGGGCGACGACGTGGACGTGTGCTGGCGCCTGCAACAGGCGGGTTGCAAGATAGGATTCAGTCCCTCGGCATTTGTCTGGCACTACCGGCGCTCGACGATGGGCGCGTATTTGAAACAGCAGGAGGGTTACGGCGAAGCCGAGGCGTTGCTGGTGCGCAAACATCCGGAAAACTTCAATTCCTTCGGCGGCGGCATCTGGCAGGGACGGATTTACGCGTCGTCCAAGTACGGCGTCGAGTTGCGCGCGCCGGTAATTTATCACGGCCTGTTCGGCAGCGCGGGATTTCAGAAGATATACGCGCCCGAGCCCTCCGGGACGCTGATGTTTTGCACGACCCTGGAGTATCATTTATTCGTCACCATTCCCTTGTGGATTTTGACGGGAATATTTCATTATCTGCTGCCGCTCGCCATTGCGGGGCTTTTGATTCCAGCGGGTGTCTGCGCGCTGGCGGGGGCGCAGGCCGAATTGCCGGCGAGCAAAATCAGGTGGTGGTCGCGCCCGCTGGTGGCGCTGCTCTTTTTTTTGCAGCCGATTGTTCGCGGCGTGGCGCGTTACCAGGGACGGCTGGCTCAGCGGCCGTTGGAATTGGCGGCGCAGGAATCGCTGGATTCAGTGGCGCTGTTCCATGGCGGCAAACCGTTGAACGAAGTGCAGTATTGGGCGGGCCAGCGAATCGACCGGCTGGATTTTGTGGCCGCGATTTTCCGGCGGCTGCAGGAGCGCGGCTGGCCGAACAAATCGGACGTGGGCTGGAGCGATTACGATGTGGAAATCAACGGCAGTCGCTGGAGCCATTTGCTGCTGACCACGGTGGTGGAAGACCACCCGCAGGGACGCCGCCTGGTGCGCTGCCGATTGCGCGCCATCTGGTCGTTCCAGGCGAAAGTCAATTTTTGGGCGTTGCTGGGATTGGAATTTTTGTTTATCGGGCTGATGGGCTTTGAGCGAGTCTGGCCGTGGTTCGTGCTGCTGACGTTGCCGGTCTTCGGATGGTTTGTTCAGCGTCAGCGGCGCAAAGTTCAAAGCGTGGTGACTGTTTTCCTGGATCAACTCGCCAAGGAATTGGGCCTTACGAAAATCCACCCGGATTCAGACGGTCATTGATTGGTCATCAGGCGAAAAAACTCCATCGGCTCGGAGAGCGGATTCGTGTAGGGATTGGCCGGGCTCGGGACGGTGAGGAACGGCCCTTGAAGCGATGTTGCAGACTGGAGCAGGTAGCCGGGATTCGTCCACGAAAGCACCGCTTCATTTCCCATAATTCCAATATTCAAAGAGGGTGGCGAGGGCAGCAGAGTTACGGTGAACGTGTGATTCGTCTGCTGGGCCGCCGCGTGGATCAAAACATCTTCCGCCTGCAGCTCCGCTTCGCGGTCCGACATATCCGTAATGTAAGGATTCACGCCGGCATTCGTGGGCCAACGGGCATTGGCGTAGGATTCGTATCTTTCGATCAGCAAATTCTCGCCCGGATGCGCATCGGACGAGGCATCCGAGCGGGACACATCGAGCATGTCGCACATGAGACCCAGAATCTCTTTCTTCTGCGCCCAAAACGGCCCGCTGTAGTTGGTAAAATTATTGTACCCCGCGGCTAATTGAGCGGATGACACCGTGACCGCGTTGCTGCCGTCCATGTTGAGCGCGTAGTTTCCCGCCGGAAGATTCGTGATTCTCAGAATTTCGCAGAATTGATTGCCGACCGAAGGCATCAATGTGAAAGCGCCGCGACAGTCGTTCGTGATTTCGCCGTCCGGAACATAAAACCCGGGCGCCATGCGATCCGCGCGGAAGGTAAATGTGATGCTGTTCCCGTTGTGGGACAGGCCGGTGACATTGCAATGATTCGTGGACGACACAATCGCTCCATTGAAATCAATGACGGCCGTGTACGTATTGGTATCCACGCCCAGGCTCCTCAACGTGGTCAAAGTCCAAAGCAACTGCAGTTCATTTGCCGGATGATCGAAGGCCGGGGCGTTGAACCAAAGGTTGGGGCCGTTGAAATAGGCGTTGGTGACGACACCCAGGAGATTGGACCAGGTATCCACAAAGGGAACGCCGTCCTCCCAGGCCGCGCTGCGTCCGCCGTAGGAATAATCGCGAGCGCCCGGATCGCCATCCGGCGCGTGGTAGGGAATGTCTCCGATCACCACGCTTTGAAACAGAGCTGGGGCGTTCGGCTGGGACCAGTCGTTGGTGAGAACTCCGAAACGATTATAGGTGTTGGTGGGATATTGGAGCAGGCCTTTGAAAAAACCGTAAATCGAATTGGAATCGTAGGGCCCGTCCATGTCGTAGCTGCCATTGTCGCTTACGTAGAAAAAATTCAAGCTGTTGGTCCTTCCCTGGCACGCGCCGGCGTCCGGGATGCCGTACATGGGCTCGCGGTCGGTGAGCATTTCGAGATTGGAAGCCCCGCTCCGGCTGTGATCGCGATAAGACACAAAATACTGCGGGTAATAATTGATAAAAAAACTGCCGAGGAAAAAATTCTGCCGCTGTCCGAATTGCGCCCGGGCAAAGGAGTCGGACCAGGTGGTGACCATCGTGTCATTGGTGAGGACCAAATCGGCCGAGGCGGGCAAAGTGAATAGGAGCGCTGCTGCCGAAAGAATCGAAAACGGCAGTCTGCGGAAGAGACGGGAAATGAGCCCCTTCTTATTCACTACGCCAATATGCCCACATTTCACAGGAGAGTAAATGCGCAGGTGCCGAAAATCGGTCAGCGCGTTTTCGTGAACAGAAAATTCCAAATGCCGTCCCAATTTAACAAAAATTTTCCAACGGGAGTTCGCAGGACGGAGGAAAACATCAACCATTGCAAACGCCGCGCCCACGCCAGGCGCTCGGCGAAGGCGGCGTCACACGCGCGCGCGATGGTCTCGCGGGCTTCCGCCCAGGCGATTTCGCCGCGGCTGTAGCGGGCCAGGGGGGCAATGGAGAGTTCGGCGGATTCAAAGGCCATGGACATGCCGTTGCCGGTGACGGGCGGAATCATGGTGATGGAGTCGCCGATGCAACATTCGGTTTTATCCGCGGCGCGCCGGGGTTTCAGCGAAAGCCCGGCCACGGAGCAAAGCGAGGTTTTGTCAAAGCGCGCGGATGCCAGTCGCTCGTGCAGCGGTGTCCCGGGTTTACCGTGAAGCAAATCAAAGCCCGCCTCGGACGCTTCGCCGGCACGCTGGCGGAAAAGTCCGCAGATGTTCACTTCGCCACGGTCGATTCGATTGACGCCAATGTAATGGCTGGCCGAGATGTGCATTTCGAGGTCGGCCGCGAGGTCCACGTTCGTGGCGTGGGCTTTGAGGCCGAACCAGCGCCAGCCGTTTTCGGTGGGTTGCGGACGGCGACCGGCGGCGCGCACGACGCCGTCAGAAAATGCTTCAGGTCCGGCGCCGCTGGAATCCGCCGGAACTCCAAAGGGATTGCGGCGAGAGCCGGTGTGCAACTCGCCGCCGAGCCGTTGGAATTCCTCCGCGAGCGTTGCGTCCAGGCGGTAGCGGGACAGGCCGAGAGCGGGAGAGGGCATCTGGCGGACGGGTGAGCGATTCGTCCCGGAAACAAAAGCGGCACTGCTCAGACTGACGGCGCCGGCCTGGTCGAGCAATGTCCGCAAGCCGAGCCGCTGCAATACGGCGAGGCCATTACCGCTGATGAATTCGCCACAGACGCGATGTCGCGGGTAATCGCCTGCTTCCCACACCGCAGCGGGGATGCCGCGCTGGCGCAGGCCAATCCCCAGCGTTAGACCGGCCAATCCGCCGCCGACGATGGTGATGGGCTTGGGTGAAGCCATATCAAGTTTTGCGTCGCGCGATAAATAAATGGCTGAACAGCCCAGCGCGGCGTTCGAGCAATTCCCAGGGGCTATTCGCGGGCCAGAGCGCGGAAAGTTCGCGGCGGTTGAAGCCGGCCTGGACGCTAATGGGCGCGTCATGGCAGGCGACCGGCCCGCAACCGATGAGCGAGAGGCAGCGGGCGAAGAATAAAGACCACCGGCCGCGCCGTGGTTCCACCGCGATGAATGCCCGGGTCTTTTTTTCGGCGGCGGAAAACAGGCGGGACAATTGCGCGTCGGTGAAGTGATGCAGGACTAGATTGGCGAGAATAACATCGGTATCGCCCGTAGCGGGATCGGCCATCCATTGAAAAATATCGCCTTTCACCGAGCGGACCGTCCAGTTGAGCGCGGCGAAATCGGCTTTGGTTTGAGGGCGAAGCAGGTCCTGCAAATCGACGAAGGTGACATTCACATCGCGCCACGCGCGCGGCAGCCGGGGGGCGATGCGCAGGAGGATTTCGCCGTCGCCCGCGCCGATTTCCAGGATGCGCGAGGGCGATTGGTGGGGAAAAATTTTCTTGAGCGCGCGGGTGAGGATGCCGGAGTGACCCATCAGCGTGTTAATGCGGCGCAGGTCGCGGCGGGTTTGGATGGCCGCCGGGTGATGGGCCGGCAATTCATCCACCAGTTCAGGCTGAAGACTGCGGATCACTCAGCCCACCTCCAGCAGTGCGCCGTGGCAACTGAAACCGGCGCCGAACGAACTCATCCACCAAAGGCCGGGCGGGACGCTGTCGTTCAGCGCGTTTTGCAAAACGAAATAGATCGACGGACTGCTCACGTTGCCGTATTCGCGCAGCACGGCTTCGCTCCAGCGCACGTCGCGGTCGCTCAGGCCCAACGCATCGCGCAGGGCGGCGAGCACATCACGCCCACCGGGATGCAGGACCCAGCCGGCGACCTGCGAGCGGTCCACGTTCGCGCGCGCGAGGGTATCGGCAAACAATTTGCCGACGTGTTGCGCGGCCAGGGCGGGCACCTGTGGGGCGAGAATGTTGCGGAGCATCCCGCTTTTTTGTTCGAACCGCAGAAACTCGCGGTCGGCCGGCACGGTCAATGAGCCGCCGATTTTCCATTTCACGGAGCGATTGGCGCCTGGTTCATTGGCAAGCACCGCGGCGCCGGCGCCGTCGCCGAAAAGACAGGCGCTGATCAAGACGCCGATATCGTCGTCCAAATAAAATGCCGCGCTGCAGATCTCGACGCACACCGACAACACGCGGCCGGCGCGGCCGGCAGCGAGCAGGGCATCCGCCACGCGCAAATTCGGCAGGGCCGCGCCGCAGCCTTGCCCAACGAGATCGAAAGTCATCGCGTCCTTGCGCAGGCCGAGCCGCTCACCGACGTAGCTCGTGAGGCCGGGACACAAATATCCGGTGCAGGTGCTGACGACGATGGCGTCGATGTCCGCGGGTTTTATTTGAGCGTCGGCAAAGGCGCGTTCGGCGGCTTGCGCGGCGAGCAGCGGGGCGTTTTGGGAGAAGCGCGCGTGCAGGGCATCGGGCGTGAGGTCGAAGGCTTGGTTGAGATTCTCCAATGATAAATGGCGCGTGGTAATGCCATTGGCGCCGGAGAGGACTTTTTTCAGAATGGCGCGGGAGCGGGGAGTAAGCTCGCGAAAGCGGGTGGAATTCTGGAGCGCGTCCCAGCATTGCGCTTGTGTGTAGCAGTGCGAGGGCGCGGCGGTGCCAAGTCCGGTGATGTACATTATGCCAGAGGGTAGCGCGGTTAAACGGTTTGCGCCACTGGGATAAGACGGGCGGCGGGAGTCCTTTGTTCCGGGCTCTTTTTGGGAGTTCCTGCCGGGCGAGACAAGTAACTTGCCAAGAGGAAAAATAGAGTTTTAGATTCATCCGTGAATAAGGAAGAGGCCGAACTTTCATTTGGGCTAATACAATGTTAGGCGGCGTTACGCTATGAGTGCTTGGAGACGAGTTGCGATTGAGAAGATTCCAAAACAGAAGGCGCTGATTACCAAGAGTGAGAGCGTCGGCATGTTGTGGGTTGACCTTTGGTTTGTGTTTCTCAAGGCTCACCACGAGCCGGTTGATGAGGCGACCATTCGCGGTGTTTATGAGTTTGCCAAGTGGACGTGTGCGGAATCTCGCGATGCAGAGATGGCTACTTCGACCTGTTGCCATTTTTACGAGCACTTGCCACTTGAGCAATCGGTTAGAGAGCGGTTGCCTCGGTTTATGTCGCGTCAGGAGGTTTTGGGATTGTCGGAGATTTTTAAGTATCACATGAGCGAAGCCGAGCACCGGGAGTTCATGCAAGAGTTTGCCGGAGCGCACAAGAATTTGCGATGAGCATGCTGCTTACCACCGCGCGCAGCCAGCGGTCGCCGCGCCTTGAGTTTCGACCTTGATATGAAATGGGATTGTCATCATTGCATTTCGGAGTCACGCTCCGGTGGCAGCGGCTCAGTTTTGGATCGTTAGGCGTTTATGCGCGTATTCTCAATCGCGGACGGATTGCTCTTGCTGTTGAACGGCTGCAGTAGCAAGCCCTACAACGAGCGTTACGTTGCCAGTTGCCCAAACCTTGATACGAAGACCCGCGAAGCGATCCTGCAGCATCGAGTCATTTCGGGCATGTCTATAGAAGAGGCTATCGCCGCTACCGCCGATAATCGGCAACCTTACGCTTACGCGGCGAATCCCGACAATAGTTTGATTGACATAAATTTTTGGACTTGCACGCAATTTGACACAACGAATCTTGTTGGATTTAAGGTCGTTTTCGCGAATGGCAGAGCAACCAGTATTACGCGACTACCGAAATGGAAAGACACACGATAATTCCGCCTGAAAAATCGCTGCGGCCAACGCGGGGCGACGCTCTGGGTTCATCGAGAAGTCGCGGGCAATGTATGTTGCAGTTTCCGCGTGGCTCAGTTCTTGGCCGTCAGGCGGCATGAAAAAAACCTCCCGAAAAGTTCTGGTAGTGTTGCTTGCCGCTGTGGTGCTCTTGGGCATTCTCGGCGCCGGGTTCCTGGCTAAACCGAGCAACCCGGCTTTGTCGGTCGGCTATGTGGGAACCATTGATGGCAAGGGTCATTGGAAATTGCGCTTCGCGGTAACGAATGTCGGGAACACGACCGTGCTTACGTCCGGGTTCGGAGAGATCGAGGTGCTCAACCACACGAATGTACTGTTGGTGGGTGTGACTGCTCCACTGACCCGGCTCGCTCCGGGACAGGGACACATTGTCGATGCAGTGTTGTCGGAGGCGCAGATGAAGTCCATCGACGGGAAGTGGCGCTTCACTTGCCGTAGCGGCGGCGATGGATGGCGATCACGCATTTATCGCTGGCAGTGGACGCCGAACGGCCCGGGCAGCCGTGTCAACTGGCTTATCCCAAGCCAGCTGAAAGGCATGCCTTTGACAGTGAAAAGTACGAGTGATTGGATTGAGCCGGCGAAATGAGCTTCCAATCCCCAAACCGTGCGTGCGCGGAAAATTAGAGCCTCCTCACGTCGGCTCCTACGGTACTATGAGGCGGATGAGGGGTAAGCTCCATTGGAGGCACTGAGGCGATTGGCGCCGGCGGCCAGCAGGGCGAGAGCGGTTTTGCTGTCGAGAATCTCTTCGCCGGCTTTCACGCCGAATTGAGGACCCACCGCTTCGCGGCATAATTTTATGTCCTCGATTTTAGCGGAGGCGACATAACGCGCGGAAACAAAATGGGCTCCGGAATCAAGAACGAGCTGGCAGGCGAGAAGAATTTCCTCGCGCGTCAAAAGGGAAGGCCGGATTTCAACTTTGACGATGCGTTCGTCCGCGGCTTCGGCGACGTCCCGCAATTCCCGCAGGACGTATTTGCCATCGCCGTCTTTCAGCCGGCCGATGTTCATGCAGACTTCGATTTCCTGGGCGCCGTAATCGACGGCGACTTCCGTTTCGTAGCGTTTGACGTCGCTGTCTTCCGCGCCGGAGAGGCCGACCAGGGCGGTGGTTTTTACCGGTGTTTCATCGAGCAGTGACACGGCAAGTTCGACGCGCGAAGTGGGGACGCAAATGCCATGTAGATTTTGCTCCAACGCTTTGCGGCAGGCCTCCTGAACGTCTTTTGCGGTGGCATTGAGCCTCCAAAGAGGAAGCTCAATGAGTCGCGGTAATTCCGATAGCGGAACGTCACTCACTTCGGCAATAGATCGCTGACGAGGCTTTTTTCTTCCTTCAACTCGGCTTCGGTCGCGGCGATTTTCGCCTTGCTGAACTCGTTGAGGGGAACGCCCTGGACGATTTCCCATTTCTTGCCGTCGGTGCGGATGGGGTAGCTGAACATCAGGCCCTTCTCGATGCCGTAATCGCCGGGCGAACAAACCGACACGCTGAACCAATCGCCGGCTTTCGTGGGCGTGGTGAGATTGCGAACGGTATCGACCACGGCGTTGGCGGCGCTGGCGGCGCTGCTGAGGCCGCGGGCCTTGATGATGGCCGCGCCGCGCTGTTGCACGGTGGCGATGAAATCCTTCTCCAGCCATTCGCGATGGCTGATGACTTCGGGGACCGGGCGGCCGTGGATTTTGGTGTTGAAGAAATCAGGATACATCGTGGAGCTGTGATTGCCCCAGATGGCGAGGTTGCTGACGGCGGTGACATCGACGCTGGCTTTTTTCGCGAGTTGAGTGCGCGCGCGATTTTCATCGAGCATGGTCATGGCGAAGAAACGGTCGCTCGCCAGGCCTTTGGCGTTGTTCATGGCGATGAGCGCATTGGTGTTGCAGGGATTGCCGACCACGAGCACGCGAGCGTCGGCCGCGGCGTTCTTCGCGATGGCCTGGCCCTGGCCGGTGAAAATTTTTCCATTGATGCCGAGCAGGTCCTTTCGCTCCATGCCGGCTTTGCGCGGCACCGCGCCGACGAGCAGCGACCAGTTTACGCCTTTGAATCCTTCATCGAGATTGGAGGTGGGCACGGTGCCCTTGAGCAGCGGGAACGCGCAATCGTCAAGTTCCATGCAGACGCCCTGGAGGGCGGCCATGGCTTTTTCATCCGGAATTTCGATGAGATGCAGGATGACGGGCTGGTTGGGGCCGAACATCGCGCCGGAAGCGATGCGAAAAAGAAGTGAATAGCCAATTTGCCCGGCAGCGCCGGTAACCGCGACTCGGATGGGTGCTGTGTTCATAGTTAAATGCGGGCGAAGTATGCGTCTCTCTAATGGAGCGCGCAAGTGGGGAGTGGAAGGTGTTAAATATGTTAAATGGTTAAATTAGTTAAATGAGTAAAAAGACAGCGCGTCTCATTTAACCTTTAACCAATCACTTATTTAACTTTCCCTATTACAGTCCAATCGGATGCCAGGCGGTCTTGAACTCGATGGTATCCAAAATCCAATACGGGTCTTCGGCTTTCGCGGTGAACCAATCGGTGGGCGGGAGGAAATGATTGGCGTAACGCTTCAGGTTGATCGCGGTGCCGCTTTGCAGTTTGGAACCGAGGGCGGCATCGCCGGTGCCGTCCACAATCGCGTTGACGTCCATGTGGCTGGCGATGTGCGGCACGAGTTCGGCGCGCTTTCCGGTGAGGAGGTTCAGCACGCCGGCCGGGAGATCGCTGGTGGCGAGAATTTCCGCAAAGGTGGCGGCAGGGAGGGGGAATTTTTCGGAGGCAATCACGACCGCCGTGTTGCCGCTCAAAATCACCGGTGCAATGAGAGACACGAGGGCGAGCAGAGAAGGCTCGTCCGGCGCGAGGACGACCACGACGCCCGAGGGCTCCGGCGTGGTGAAATTAAAATGCGCACTGGCCACCGGATTCACGCTGCCGAAGACCTGCGAGTATTTGTCCGTCCAGCCGGCAAAATGTACCAACCGGTCGATGGCCGCGGTGACTTCGCGTTTGGATTTAGCCGCGCTGGCGCCAGTGGAGCGCGCGATTTCGTTGACAAGTTCCGCCGCGCGATTTTGCAGCATCTCGGCGGCGCGATAAAGAATCTGTCCGCGATTGTAGGCGCTGGCCTTGCCCCAGCCATCCACGGCGGCTCGGGCGGCGGTCACGGCATCGCGGAAATCCTTGCGGGAGGCGTGGGCGAAATTATCGAGGTGCTCGCCGCGGGGGGATTGGGCGGGCAGATAACGGCCGCTTTCACTGCGGGGAAATTTTCCGCCGATGTAGAGCTTGTAAGTTTTGCGAACGTCGAGCCGGCCCATTTTGGTTTCGAGTTTCGGGTTTTTGATTTCGAGTTATCGGCGCACGATGCGGGAGCGACTCCGGCACAGCGTAAATTGTAAACCGCAAATCGTAAATGCCTTAATTGGGGTTCTCACCCTATGGGTTGGGCGCGCGGCGTTTAGGAGAATAGAGGCGATTGCCAAAAAAAAGAATATCCTTTGCAATACGATAACCCGGTGCAGATGCGATTGGCTGAAAGTGTATTACAGCCGACTGAAAAAGCGAGGCTTCGAGTCACGTCCGACGTGGTGCGAACGAAAGGATTTATCTTTCCACGGGCATCTAGTATTGAAACTCCTGTGAAGCCGTTCATCCCCAGGTTGCTCCGAATGGTTCTGTTGGCCGCCGCGTATGTGGTGGCGGGAAAACTGGGATTGTTGCTGGCCAACCTGCATTCGAGCGTCTCCCCGATCTGGCCGGCCAGCGGGATTGCGGTGGCGGCGCTGCTCGTCGCGGGAATGGAATACTGGCCCGCGGTTTTTGTGGGGGCGTTTGTGGTCAGTGTGAGTGTGTCCCTGCCGGGCGGCGCGGCGATCGGTTGGCGAATCCTTCTGGCGGTTGGAATCGCAGCCGGCAATACGTTGGAGGCCGTGACGGCCGCATGGCTGGTGAATCGTTTCGCGAGCGGCGTGGAGGCTTTCTCCCGGATGGGAGGGGTTTTTCGATATACGTTCCTGGCCGGTTTTTTATCCACGGCGATCAGTGCCACGGTCGGGACGTTGAGCCTGCTGGCGTGCGGTTTCATGTCGAAACAACTCACCGCGACCGCCTGGCTGACGTGGTGGATGGGCGACATGGTGGGCGTGGTGCTGGTGGCCCCGCTGATTTTGCTGTGGTGGAAACGGCCACCGCGGCCGGTGCCCGTCCGGCGCACGTTCGAGGCCCTGGCGCTGTTAATTTCACTGCTACTGATTTCGGCGATAAGTTTTTCGAGCCTGTTTCCGTTGGCGGCGAAACATTACCCGCTGGGATTTTTGTTCCTGCCTTTTCTGGTGTGGGCGGCCTTGCGATTTGAAGCGCGGGGCGCCATGGCATTCGTCGCGGTCATGGCCGCGCTGGCGATCAATGGGACGCAGCACGGTCTGGGAGGCTTCGCCATCGTGGATGAAAACAGTTCGCTATTGCTGTTGCAGACCTACACGTGCGTGGTCACGTTCACGGCGCTGGTGCTGGCGGCGGCGGTCGCCGAACGCCGCGCGGCGGAGGACCAGTTCCGCAAATTAAACCTGGAGCTGGAGCAACACGTCCAGCAGCGAACGGCGCAGTTGGAAGGCACGAACAAGGAATTGGAGGCGTTTTGTTATTCGGTTTCGCACGATTTGCGGGCGCCGTTGCGCACGATTCGCGGTTTCAGTGAAGTATTGCTCGAACAATACCGTCCGCAACTCGATGCGCGCGGGCAGGATTACCTGCGCCGGACCTGCGATGCCGGCGTGCAGATGGATAAGCTGATTGAAGATTTGCTGAAGCTCTCGCGCCTGGGCCGCAGCGAAATCCAGATTGGCGAAATCAATTTGAGCACCATTGCACAGCAGATTGCCATTGAAGTGGCGAAAACGGAGCCGGGCCGCACGGTTGAATTTGTCATTGCGCCCGGGGTCATTGCCAGCGGCGACGAACGGTTGCTGCGGCTCGTGATTGATAACCTGTTGCGCAACGCCTGGAAATTCACCCGCAAGCGGCCCGACGCGCGGATTGAATTCGGGCGTGAGGCGGGCGAGGGTTCACCGTATTTCGTGCGCGATAATGGGGTTGGTTTTGACATGGCGTACGCGGCGAAACTTTTCGGCGTATTCCAGCGGCTGCATTCGTCCGCTGAGTTCGCCGGGTCGGGTGTGGGCCTGGCGATTGTGCAACGCATCATTAGCAGGCATGGCGGGCGGGTTTGGGCGGACGCCAAGGTGAATGGGGGCGCCACGTTTTATTTTACCTTGCCGTCCACGCAGGGCCCTCCCAATCAAGCGAACTGATTTTTCGAACGCGTTATGAACCGGAAAACAATTTTATTGGTGGAGGACAATGCCAATGACGAATATCTCACCCTGCGGGCGCTGAAAAAATACAACGTGGCCAATGACGTGGTGGTGGCGCGCGACGGTGTGGAGGCGCTGGATTATCTGTTTGGCGACGGCCCGCACGCCGGGCGCGATACCCGGGAGACTCCGCTCGTGGTGCTGCTGGATTTGAAATTGCCGAAGATTGACGGGCTGGAAGTGTTGCGCCGCATCCGCAACGACGAACGCACGCGCCTGCTGCCGGTGGTGATCCTTACCTCGTCAAACGAAGAGCGGGACGTCATCAACGGCTACAAGCTCGGCACCAACAGCTACGTGCAGAAACCGGTGGACTTTACGGCCTTCATGGACGCCGTGGGACAATTGGGGCTATATTGGCTCATGTTAAACCAACCCGCACCGCCGCCAAAATGAATATGACGAGGCCATTGCAGGTTTTGCTGGTGGAAGATTCGGAAAACGATGCCGCCTTGCTGGAACTTGCTTTGCAACGCACCGGATTCTCGACCCAGTGCGAACGGGTGGAAACGGGCGAGGGCCTTGCCGCCGCGCTCGAAAATCAGAATTGGGACGTGGTGGTGGCTGATTATGTCATGCCGCAGTTTGACGGCCTGAGCGCGCTGGCCATGGTGAAGGAAAAAGGGCTCGACCTGCCGTTCATCATCGTTTCCGGGCACATCACGGATGACACCGCCGTGGCGGCCATGAAGGCGGGGGCGCACGACTACGTGATGAAGGACAATCTCACGCGGTTGGGCTCGGCGGTGGAGCGTGAGTTGCGGGACGCGGAGGTGCGCCGCGCGCGGAAAATGACCGAGAAAAAGTTATGGGAGGAACATGCCTTCCGCTCGGCGATCGAGAATTCCATTCCCTCCGGCATCGTTGTGCTAAACCTGGACGGCAAGTTGACCTACGTGAATCCGGCTTTTTGCGAAATGGTGGGTTGGAGCGAATCCGAGTTGATCGGTACGAAAGCGCCGTTCGCCTATTGGCCCGAGGAGGAGGTGGAGCGGATCACTTCGGAAATGGCCCGGGTCATCGAGGGTGCGGTGCCTACGGACGGATTCGAGCTGCGTTTTTGCCGCAGTTCGGGCGAGCGTTTTGACGTGCTCGTGCTGGTCACGGCGTTGCGCGACAGTTTTGACAACGTGAGTGGGTGGCTCAGTTCGATCACGGACATTACCGAGCGCAAAAAGGCCGAGGCTGAATTACGCCGTTCGCACGAGGAACTGGAACGGCGCGTGCAGGAGCGCACGACGGATCTTTCGACGGCGAACTCGCGGTTGAAATCGGAGATCGCCGAGCGCCGCCGGCTGGAGCATGAATTATTAGACATCACGGAAAAGGAACGCCGCCGCATCGGTCTGGATTTGCATGATGATCTAGGCCAGAAACTGGCCGGCGTGGCGCTGATGGCCAAGGGGCTGCAATTGAAACTGGCCAAACAGCGCTCGAGCGAATCCGCCGATGCGGGCAAGATCCACGAATTGCTCGAACAGGCCATGAGCCATGCCCGCGACCTGGCTCGCGACCTGACCACCCTGGATTTGAGTGAAAGTGATTTGCCCTCCGCCATCGAAAAGCTGGCGGCCCATGTGAAGGAGTCCTTTGGCATTTCGTGCCGGTTTAAAGCGGACGGTATCATTCCGCCGCTGGAAGCCAACACGGTGCGGCAGCTTTATAAAATAACACAGGAAGCGCTGACGAATGCCATCAAGCATGGCAAGGCGAGACAGGTGAGCATTCAACTTTCCAACGGCGACAGCAAACTGGCGCTGACCATCCGCAACAGCGGCGCGCCGTTTCCATCGGTGGTGGGACGAAACGCGGGGATGGGATTGCGCATCATGAATTACCGCGCCAACTTGATCGGGGCGTCCCTGGAAATCAAACCCGGCGATCCCGAAGGCACGGTCGTGACCTGCATGGTGCCGTTGAAAAAATAGATGCCGAAGACGCGGTGAACTAAAGTTCCAAATCCCAAGTTCCAATTCCGATCCAATCTGCGGGCGCTTTTGGAGCACATCCCCGGCCCTCACGGCAGCGCGTTATCTCTGGCTTTGCAGCCGGCATCCTACAAACATCCCGAGCACGACCGCTCCGGCCATAAACGAATACGGACGCCTTCTCACGAGCCGATCCGTGGCCTGCGCCCGGGCGAGGATTTCCTGCTTGATGCTCTGGCAGCGTGTTTTCAGGCTTTCGATGCGACGCGCGATTTCAGGGCGAGGTTCTGCCGGATTCATGCTCAATGATTTCGCAAAATCATCCGCGCCCTGGACGACTCTTTCGAGGTCTTCCACGAGCTTCTCGAGGGAGGCTTCTTTGGAAATCAGTTCTTTAAAATAAACTTCCATAAAATATACGCGGTGGAAATCTCGCTCACAACGGAAGAAAAATATATGGGGTGTCGCCCACCGGTGATTCGGTAGAACACAAACTATTTTGGATCCTGAAACAAAAACGCCCAAACCTTTCGGTTTGGGCGTTTGCGATAAGTAATTATTGATTATTGGCAAGCGGCAGATCCTGTGGCGCTCCACGAACCGGTGAAGTTCGAGCCGCCACCACCGCGCGGTCCTTGAATGAGGGATTTTTGAACCGTTGTATTTTCGGGTGTGCCAGCATGATCACCTTTGTGATAGGGCTGAATCATCGCCTGGTTCCAATCGCTGGGCCAGAAGGTGAAGACCGCTGCGCTCCACTGCCAGGAATAGGAAATACCGGCCACGCTCGACAATGAGGTGAAGGTCAAAGTGGCCTTGGCACCGTTGGCGATTGCGGAAGTTACCGGGATAGCCGCACCAGTGAAGAACATTTCATCACTGAGATTATTTGGGTTAATCGTCGTCTGCCACTTGCCGCCGGTATAGGTGGTGGTGGGCGTCGCGGGAGCCGACGGATTGAATGTGATGACCCCATCCGGCATCGGGTAGGAGGTTCCATCAAGGGTAATTGAGACCCCGACGAATTGAACCGTGGTCACGCCGATCTTGGGAATGCCAGAGATACCGTTGAGATGGGCATGCACCCAGACTACGGGGCTGGTGCCGCTCGGAATGTTAAACTTGTTCCAGGAGGTATTGCTGATGGTGACGCCATTAATGGTGCAGGCAGGTCCAGTCACAAGACGCACGCTGGCACTGCACATGGACTGACATCCCGCAGGTGAAGTGAGGGCGACCGATATTGTGACGGGGACAGTGGTATCAGTTCCCGCAGTCCAAGTGATCTTAGTCGTTCCCTGGCCCGAAGTAATGGTTCCATTGAGGATATTCCAAACATAGGTTGCGCCCGCGCCGGCGTTCGCCACGGAGGCTGTTAGGTTTGAGGTTCCCACGGTGGTCGTGGTGGCCGAAGGCGTAATGGTGCAATCCGGGCTGCAATTAATCGTGATCGTTTGAGTGAACGGATGAGCCACACCACAGCCGTCGGTGGCGGAAACCGTGCGAGTAATGATCTGGGGGCAGGTCCCATTGGTGGTCGCGCTGACCGGAGTAACAATCGCCGGGGTTGTGCCGCTGCCGCAATTCTGGGTCGCTGTGATATCGGAAATCACGTCACCCGCGCAGTTAGTGATGCTGGCCGGGGAGGTGAAGTTCAGAGTGCAGATACATGGCGGCGGGGGCTGGTTGGTACCCTGCAGATTGGCCGAGAGACTGTAAGAAGAAGCATGGCCGCCCTTGATGGTCACCACTTCGGTCAGCGAATAGCCGGCCGGAAGGGCGATGCTGCCCGTCTTGACGCTCTGATACGTATTGCTGGCGTCGGGGGTCATGCCGTCGGCGCTGGTGATCGGAGTGGTCAGCGCCGCGAGAGCGTTGTTCACATCATAATAGGTATCGAACGAAATCGCGTCGCCCGTGCCGTTGTTGAACGGGTGGCCGATGAAATTCGCGGTCAAATTGCCGGTGGTGGGGCCGAAGTTGTTATCGGAAAAAATAATCGTCAGATCACTACCGGAACCCAACGAATCGGCGGTGATGCTGAGCTCCATGTTGGGGCTGTCGGCTGAACCCAGGGCGGGTTTGCTTTCACCGCTCGTGATGACGAAGTCCCAGGTGTTATCGAAGCTGCCGTTAATATAGCTGCCCGCTCCCCCCGGAAGAGTGATTGGCCCGGTGCTGGTGACGCCATCGGTGATAATGATGACTGGGTCCCCAAACACAGCCGTGCTGGTAATCAGTATGGCGCTCAGGGCCGCCATTTTTGAGATCAAGTGGTTTTTCATATATTATGGGCAGGGTTCAAGCGCCGCTTCGGTTTACAGGCCTGGCCGGTTTGCTGCGGTTGGGTATAGGTTTCAACTAAGTAATCTCAACCAGCAGAGACCATTCCGATTTTCAACCTTTTGCATTGTCCATGTGTTATTGGCTTTGAATCAACCACATAGAGTTGGCGTCGAAATTTAACGGCCGCATGCGGGCGGGCTTTTCTGTTAAAAGTACCGACAAATTTAAAAGGTTTCGACAGGTTGGTTATTCCAAAGAATGCGATTTGGATTGCCACCCGCCGTTTACTTGGGAGGTCGGCTGCGGGGTTCGCTACCGAGGTCCGGGAGATTTCATTTTCGGAAAAAATCCTTGATGACGTCGGTGACGCGCTGGATCTGGCGGTCGGTGAGCTCGGGATACGTCGGGAGACTAAGGCATTCGCGCGCGGCTTTTTCTGCGACGGGGAAATCGCCCGGTTGGTGACCGAGTGAGGCGTAGCATTTTTGCAAATGCAGCGGAACGGGATAATGAAGCGCGCAGCCAACGCCATTGGCTTCGAGATGTTTTTTCAATTCATCCCGGCGCGGATGGCGCACGACGTAAATGTGCTGTGCGCTTTGGGCCTGGTCAGTTTCGCGCGGCAGTTGCAACGGGGTTTCGGAAAGCAGCTCGCCATAGATTTTAGCCACTGCGCGGCGGCGCTCGTTCCATTTGGCGAGGTGTTTCAATTTCACGCCGAGGACTGCGCCCTGGATGCCTTCCATGCGGTAATTGTAACCCACTTCATCGTGGTAATAGCGCACAGTGGAACCGTGTTCGCGCAGGGAGCGCGCCCGGGCAGCGAACTTGTTGTCGTTGGTGACCAACGCGCCGCCCTCGCCGCACGCGCCCAGATTTTTTCCGGGATAAAAACTGAAGCAGGACATTTCGCCGAACGTGCCGACGGTTTTTCCTTTGTAGGTGGCGCCGGCGGCTTGGGCGGCATCCTCCACGAGCGGCAATTTTTTGCGGCGGGCAATTTCAAGAATGGGATCGATATCGAACGGGCGGCCGTAAAGATGCACCGGCAGGATGGCTTTCGTGTGTGAGGTGATGGCGCGCTCGATCAAGTTCGGATCGATGTTAAAACTGGCATCATCGATATCGACGTAAACCGGTTTTGCGCCGACGTACGATATCGCCCAACTCGTGGCCACGAAAGTAAATGGAGTGGTGATGACTTCATCGCCGGGGCCGACGCCGAGCAGGAGCAGGGCGACGTGGAGCGCGGACGTGCCGCTGTTGAACCCGACACAATGTTGCGCCCCGAGAAATTTCGCGAAGTCTTTTTCGAACTGGGCCACGTCCGGCCCGAGGCAGAAGGAACAGTTGTCCAGAGTGCGGGCAATGGCCGCATCGAGTTCTTTGCGGAGACCGCGTATTTGCGCCGGCAGATCGAAGTAAGGAACTGGTTCGCTCATCAGACCTATATTTTGTGAAGTTTGGCGGCAGAAGCAAGAAGTGGTTGGGTTAGGGAAATTGTTAAATCAGTTAAATGGGTTAAATAAGTTAAATCGTTAAATCGTTAAATCGTTAAATCAGTCGGAGGGGCTCCGTGTTCGCCTCATTTAACCTGTTTAACTTATTTAACTTGTTTAACTCCTAACGAATCCCCCTCCCCTCATCCGCCTTGGCAACCGGCTCCGCAGGTTCTACCCTGCGCCCGATGAAAGGCATCATCCTCGCTGGCGGCGCCGGCTCGCGATTGTATCCGCTCACCCTGGTGGCGAGCAAACAGTTGCAGCCGGTTTACGACAAGCCGATGGTTTATTATCCGCTGACGACCTTGATCGAGGGCGGCATCCGGGAGCTTTGCCTGATTTCCACGTCGCAGGATTTGCCGCGCTTTCAGCGATTGCTCGGAGATGGAGCGGCGTGGGGATTGCGCATCGAGTATCGCGAGCAGGCGAAACCAGCCGGCATCGCGCAGGCGTTTTTAATTGCCGAATCCTTCATTGGCCGCGAGGCCGTGACGCTCATCCTGGGAGATAATATTTTTTACGGCGGCGATAATTTCCAAAAGGCTTTTGCCGAATTCAAAAGCGGGGCGACGATTTTCGGTTATCATGTGAATGATCCGAGCCGTTACGGCGTGGTGGAATTCGACGCGAACGGCCACGCGGTTTCGATTGAAGAAAAACCGAAACAGCCGAAGAGCAATTACGCCGTGCCGGGACTTTATTTGTACGACAACGAAGTGGTGGCGGTGGCGAAGGCGCTGAAACCCTCGGCGCGCGGAGAACTGGAAATCACCGACGTGAACCTGGAATATTTGCGGCGCGGCAAGTTGCGCGTGCACCGCTTGAGCCGCGGCTTTGCCTGGCTGGACGCGGGCACGAGCAACAGCTTGCACGATGCCTCGGCGTATGTGCAGACCATCGAGAAGCGGCAGGGCGTCAAGATCGGCTGCCCGGAAGAGGCGGCGTTTCGGAAGGGATTTCTTTCGCTGGCGGAACTCGAGGGATTGACCGCAAAAATCCCGGCCTGCGAATACGGAAATTACCTGGCAGAAGTCGTGGCGGAGACGAAGCGGCTGAAACCTATTGCATAGAATGTTTCGCGAAAGAAATTTCCAAAAAGGTGGCGACGCCCCTGCCGGGGCGTCGTGGCAAACCCGCAGGTTTGCCCCACCTTTTTTGGGAATTTCTTTCGAGAAATACCATAGAAGGAAAAAATGATCGTTGTTCTTGGCGCATCCGGTTACATCGGGGAGGCTTTTGTCCGCGAATTGCGAAGTCGCGGCGAGGCGTTCATCCCGCTTTCGCGGGCGGAATTGGATTACACGCGATTCGATGAATTGCTCCGCTTCCTGCGCGAGCGCAAGCCGGATTTTCTCGTCAATGCCGCGGGTTACACCGGCCGACCGAACGTGGACGCCTGCGAAATCGCCCGGGCCGATACGCTCGCGGGCTGCGTGCTCCTGCCGCAAGTCATCGCCCACGCCTGCGCGGCGGCCGATATTCCGTGGGGCCATGTTTCCTCCGGCTGTCTTTATTCCGGCGCGAAAATTGTTGAGGGCGGAAAAGTGCGCGTCGAGAAGGACCTGACCCGGACGGAACTGCGGAAGCTGGTCGAAGAATCACCGGAATCCATTCGCGGTTTCGCCGAAAATGATCCGCCGAATTTTTCGTTCCGCGACCCGCCGTGCAGCTTTTACAGCGGGTCGAAGGCGCTGGCTGAAGAGGCGATTGCCGGCATCGGGCGGAATTACAGCTGGCGATTGCGAATTCCATTCGACGAATATGACAACGCGCGCAATTACCTGAGCAAGGTGCAGCGCTACGCCAAAGTGTACGACAACGTGAATTCCATTTCGCACCGCGCGGATTTTGTGCGGGCCTGCCTGGACTTGTGGCAGCGCCGCGCGCCCTTCGGCATTTACAATGTGGTCAATCCGGGCTTCGTCACCACGCGGCACGTGGTGGAATTGGTGCAGAAAATTCTGCATTTGGACCGGCCGTTCGAATTCTGGGAGGGTGACGAGGAATTTTATCGGTCGGCCAAGGCGCCGCGTTCCAATTGCGTGCTGGATGCTTCGAAATTGCTGGCCACGGGCGTGCGCGTTCCCCCGGTGGAAGAAGCGCTGGAGGCGGCGTTGCGCCAGTGGAAACCGGAAACAAAAACTCTCGCCCCTCTCCCCGCATGAACTTGCTGGTCACCGGCGGCGCCGGGTTCATCGGTTCCAATGTCATTCATCACGCGATCGAGCGGCCGGAGATCAATCGCCTGGTGAATCTGGATTGCCTCACGTACGCGGGGCACCTCGTCAACCTGGAAAAAGTTTCGCGGCATCCCAAATATATTTTTGAAAAAGTGGATTTGCGGGACAAAACCGCCGTGCTGGCCGTGATGCAAAAACACGCCGTGACCCACGTGCTGCATCTCGCCGCGGAATCGCACGTGGACCGTTCCATCACCGGCCCGGGCGATTTCGTCCAGACGAACGTCGTCGGCACGTTCAACCTGCTCGAGGCATGCCGCGCGGTTTGGGACCAGGCAAAAGACGGAGGGCAGAAGGTGGAACACAAATTTCATCACGTTTCCACGGATGAAGTTTACGGCTCGCTCGGCGCGACGGGTTTATTTTCCGAGACGTCTCCCTACGCGCCCAATTCGCCGTACGCGGCGAGCAAGGCCTCGAGCGATTTTCTCGTGCGCGCGTATCATCACACCTACGGGCTGCCGGCGGTCATTACAAATTGCTCGAATAATTACGGGCCGTATCAATTTCCGGAAAAGCTCATTCCGGTCGTGATTCAAAGTGTGCTCGCGCGAAAAAAGGTGCCGGTATACGGCGACGGGTTGAACGTGCGCGACTGGCTTTACGTCCGCGACCACGCGGAGGCGTTGTGGACCGTTCTGCGGCGGGGTAAAGCAGGACAGACCTATAATATTGGGGGACACAACGAGTGGGCGAACATCCGGATCGTGGAATTGATTTGCGATTTGATCGACGAACTGCAACCGCAACTGGGCGGCAATTCCCGCGCGCTGATTTCATTCGTCAAGGACCGGCCCGGGCATGACCGCCGTTACGCCGTGGATGCGACGAAGATTCAAAATGAACTTGGCTGGAAACCCGCCCACCAGTTCGAGCAGGGAATTCGTGAAACCGTCCGCTGGTACCTGGATAACCAGGATTGGGTGAAGACCGTCCTTTCTTAATCTCTCTCCGTGGGAAGTGCGGTTGCCGAAGGGGAAGGAGGCGATTTTTATTTGGAATTGTGAAAGTTTATTTGATTCCGCGCACGAGATCGGCCAATTCCACATTTAACGCCTTTGCGATTCTTACCAAAGCATCCACCGAGATATTTACAGAACCACGCTCAACGTCACTGATATAGGTGGGAACGAGTTCGGCTTTTTCGGCAAGTTTCTCTTGGGTGAGACGACTCAATTTACGATATAGACGAACTTGCTCTCCGAGGATTTTTCTGTGACGCGAACGATATGACACGCGCAAGACCCAAACAGGATTCCCGGAAACCCTCCATAAGACATATCAGAACTTTACGCTTGTAATCCCCTGGCACGAGTGTATAACCACCTCAACTGAATCGCGGCGATCTCCCCGGGGATTCAGGAAAATGGGAATCTTATGACGAAAACCACTTGGAACTACTTGGCTTCAACAGCACTTTTTTTGTCGGCCTGCTGCACGCTTCACGCACAGACCTACTTTTTGCAGTCATTAGGAGGACAAGGGTCTGTTCCTTATCCGATGGACCCTTATCACGGAACCGTGACCATGACGGAGATCGCCGATGATATATTCGTGCTGGATGATGGCGACTCGGGCGCGTTTGGCAGCCTGATGACCATGTCCGAGGACGACGATCTGCCTCCCGGTCCCACTGGAGGAAGCGGAAGTCCGGGGACAAACTCACCCCCGCCTGCGCCACCGGACATCCGCAACTACGCGAAGTACAGCCAGCAGATTTTTTCATTGTTGGATACGAACAGTGTGTTGAACGACGACAATAACACGAACCTCTATAATGCATGTGCAGCGATGCCGGTGGATACGAATACGATTCCGCTGCTTTTCATTCAGCCATACGGTGCCAATGCGGTCATCATCCGCGCAGACAACTTTGATTATTCAGAAACCAACGCCGATTTCGCTCTTTTGATCTGTGACAAAGTTCAATCGCCAACGTGGAAGACCATTGATTTTTCGGGGGCCTCGGACACCCAGGACGGCTGGCTTGTCCAGGGCACGGTTCCGAACTGGAAAGTAACGAGTACGATGTTTATGCTCGTTACGAATTTGAACACACCGTACAATGCGTTCTTCCAGGCTGTTCCCTATAGCGGGCCGCAGGTTGCAATAATTGGAACCAATTCACCTTACGATGTGGTGAGCAATACGATTACGTTCACCACGCAGGTAGTGGATTTGAGTGGAACCACTAACGAACAGCTTGAAGTCAATATCGACGGGTATCCGTGTCGATATTCCTTCGGCAGCAGCAACACCTTCACCGTGGACACGACGTACAGTCCGTCAGGAACCTGCAACGTGTACTTGGAAGCTATGGGTACATCGAGCGTGAATGACCCTGCCAATCCACCTCCGGTTGACACAGAGTTAGCTTTTCTGGGTCTAACTTCGATACCGCTGGATTTCGAGAATCCTACATATTTGCTTTTCCAGAGTGATTATGCCTCGCCGGATGTGGGGACCAACTACATCGAATTTGTGATCAGCAAGGCACAGGACTGCGCTGCTATCATTTCAGACCCGTTAGATGGCCATGTGATTTGGGCAGCCACGAATTATTTTTCAAGCCCTGGCCCCATTGCGATTCCGTGGAACTTCACAGAGGCAGATGGAGTGACGCCGTACACAAACGACACATACGCAGTGCAGATCATTGCATTTGATCCTCAATCGTTCTTCTTTACCAACCATATTGATTTTGCCCAAGTGAGGCATGGCGCGGGCACTTACCTGGCGTATGAGGAGGAGCCAGCTAACACGACGACAGGTATTTATCTGAATAGTGAGGCCGCAAACTGGACCGCGACAGAGCAGGAGCTTTTCAACGACATTTACCTGTATTTTGGTTTGACCGAATACACCACAGGCCAAGTCGGCGATAACCGCAATTACTCAGCGACAGGCTATCAATCAGCGATCACTCCAGGTTGGGACACGTTCTTGAAGCCCGCGCTTCAGGCTACTTATGCGACGAATGCCTGCACCTATTCCGACCTCACCATTGCGCAGGCTCACGGCAGCGGTTCGACGATTGGTGGGGCCAATAGCGTTTCCACCAATGATTTCAACACACTTGATCTCGGACTTTGGGTGGCCGGGGCACCCCATCCGAATTGGAGGCTCCGCAAAGCTGCACTTTGGGCCTGTTACAGTTCGAGCTACAAGGGCCGTGAGTCAATGACCACCCCCTATCCAGGATTTCCGACAGCGTGCGGCATTCGGGATAAAGGATTGCAGGAAATCTCATTCATGCGAAAGAATTGCGGACTATTCTTTAACGGCCTGCTTCCGCAAGGCGGTTTCGGCGGCAATACCTCCGTCGTAACAGCGCATGTCGCTGCATTTCTGGACCAGACGTGGGTGTGCGGTGCGAATCAGTATCCTGGCGGGTGCGACCCGACCTATTCGTTTCGCTTCGCGGTCAATGCCACGCGAGGCGTCTATAATCCGCAGATGGATTACGCTGGTCCGCTGCTTTTCGGGTTGGGACAGATGATTTATAGCAGCGTTTATGACGACGAACTGCTCATGCTCAATTATTCAGATGTTAAATCGCCATAGAAAATGAAAAATTCTCGAGTCCTAGTCGTTATTTTCGGGATTGCGTTGTTCGTGCTAGTGGCATGGCTTGTGTGGGTTAAACCCTCGCACAAGCCGGTGCCTGTAGCCGAAGTCACTGTGCCTATTCAGTCCACTGTTGTTGCAACTAATCAAACCGCGCAGTCTCGAAAGACACATGAACCCCCCCGAAACCTTCTGAACACGAAACGCGCCAGCGAATTCACCGAGGACGAAAAGAAGGAATTGGCTGATATTTTCAAAACAAAACTCCGGCCTGCGGCGGAAAGGTGGTTTTTGGCGTACAGCAATCATGTGCCGTTCGCCCTGTCGGATTTGACTTTGGACAAGTTTGTCGAGCGGATCGGGAAGGATCCATCATATCGGCTCTACACGTTCGTCCTGGGCGATGTTACTTTCACGATCCAGGAAACACAGGATAGTGCCAAAGTGAGTTATCTTATGAGTCGGAAGGCAGCGCAGGCAATGAATACTATACCAACCTCAGGAGCCGCCCCGAATCTCACACTGCCTGTCCAGCGTTCGGATGTCATCAGCATGGTACAGGCTGATTCCGGGGTGCGATTCAAGCCCAACGAGGTAATTATCCGTCCCACTGCAGCTGCATCTGCCCTAAATGGCGGGGCATTTGTCCATACTGTTCCGGCTGGCTCAAACCCTCATAATGCTCTCAGCAGCAAGATAGATATGGTATTCAACGCGGACGGAAAGCTGGTGAACTACGACCGCGACCCGTTTTTCTAGTTTGTGATACGGAAATGAAGTGCAGCAAAAGCTTCATCGTAACAGTCATTGCGCTCCTCGTCGCAGCGGAATACGCAAGGTATCGCGTTCAGGATACTTACGACGTGCGTTATACTGGCACTCCAGACGCGCAAGGCGGCGTCGAACACGATGTTATCATGTGGCGGTTGAGAACGGGTAAACTGCCGACGAACAGCCCGGCTCCGGCTCCACAGCCGGGTTCAACCAAAATCCGCACAGCCTCCTGTTCCGCAAGAAGGTGAATGAACTGAACGATGCGGAGAAGGCCGCAATGACAAACTTGTTTCTGACCAAAATCAAACCGCAGTTGAAAAATGGGCATCCGTTTATGGCGGCCATGTTCCATTCAACCTCGCGGATTTGACCATGGATAAGTTTCTCGAACGCATTGGGCACGATACCGGAGTGTATCACTCATACACGTTTGTTAGGGTGACATTACTCTAGGCGTCGCGCAACGGAGCGACGATACCCAAGTGCAATACTTGGCGAGCAAGAACGGGCTGCGAACCATGCGGACCATGCCAGCGACCGGGGCCGCACCGGACGTGACCATGCCGGTGACTGTCGCACAGGTCTTGGCCTTGGCAGAAGCGGACTCTGGCCAGCCGATTCCGCCAAACTTGGTCCGGCTGATACCCTCGGCTGAATCAGGTTCACTGGCAGGCGGGGCAATCGTGGATGTCGGCAGCGAGGTTAACAACGCTATGGGCATCCCGATCTCAAAAGCGAGCGCGGGCTTTAATTACGTGTTCGCCAAGGACGGGACACTGGCTTACTACCTTCGCGCGCATTAGCGCAGAACGGGCTCCCAGGTTGGCACGAGTTGGCACGGAGCCGTGAAAAAAGGCCCCCTTTTTGCTCTCTTTCAAGACAGGTTGTCTTAAAAACCGGGAGCAAGCGGTGAGCGCTAGGCGTGAATTTCCTCCCCGGCGGGAAAATTATTCCGCATTGCTTCGCCAATAATTACCGTTAAAACCCGGCCTCTCTTCAAACATTTTTCTCCCTTCGGCGCGGAATAAAAACTTTGGCAACGGTTATGCAAAAGGGGGTTCATGATGTACGAAGTAGTAACGTCCGCCCGTCTGAAAGGGTTGGCGCTCAGGATTCTGTTATGGGGATCATTAATTTTAACGCCTTTTCTTGCGGTAGGTGCCGGAAGCGTGAGCCTGATTTGGAACGCCAGCACTAATACGGGGATTACGGGCTATAATGTCTATTACGGCAGCGCGAGTCGCAATTACCCGAACCAAGTTTCCGCCGGTAACAACCTCAGTGCCGTGGTTTCCGGTTTGTCCAACGGAAATTACTTTTTTGCGGTGACCGCGGTGGACGCGCTCGGCAACGAGAGCGATTTTTCCAACGAAATCAATTACCAGATAGCCGGAGTCAATCAGCCGCCGACGATTTCCTCTATTTCGAGCCTGAGCGTAACTGTCGGCCAGACCATTGCTCCCCTCGCTTTCACGATCAATGACCCCGACAGCGGTCCGAGCAGTTTGATTCTCTCGGTCGTTTCCTCGAATCCGGGAATGGTGCCCAACGGGAACATTGTGTTCGGCGGCAGCGGCCAGAACCGCACCCTGACCATCACACCGGTCGACGGGCAGACCGGGGGCGCGGAAATTACGGTCACAGTGAGTGACGGGAGCCTGACCGCGCAGAGCAGCTTTGCGTTGAACATCCAGCCGGTTTCCTCAGGCAATCATGCGCCGACGATTTCGGCCATTGCCGACCAGAGCATCAATGCCGGTACGGCCGCCGGGCCGGTCGCTTTCACGATTAATGATCAGGACACGGGCGCGAGCGGTTTGACGCTCTCGGCGGTTTCCTCGAATACGGGATTGGTGCCGAATGGCAACGTCGTCTTCGGCGGCAGCGGCCAAAATCGCACCGTGACCGTCACGCCCCGAGCAGGCCAGACGGGAGCCGCGCAGATTACCGTCACGGTAAGCGACGGGAGCCTGACCGCTCAGAGCAGCTTCACCGTGAACGTCCAACCGGTCGTCTCAGTCAACCATGCGCCGACGATTTCGGCCATCGCCGACCAGAGCGCTTATGCGGGCGTGGCCACTGGACCGATTGGTTTCACGATCAATGATCAGGATACGGGCGCGAACGGGTTGATCCTGTCGGCGGGTTCGTCGAATACGGGACTGGTGCCGAACGGGAACATAGTCTTCGGCGGCAGCGGCCAAAATCGTACAGTGACCATTACGCCGCTGGCGGGCCAGACGGGCGCGGCGCAGATTACCGTCACGGTGAGCGACGGAAGCCTGACCGCGCAGAGCAGCTTCGCCGTGAATGTTCAACAGTCCGCCGCACTGCCGACCGCGAGCGCGGGCAAGAGTACCTACAACGGATTGTTTTTTGACCCGGCCGGACTGCAACCGCAAAGCGCTGGCGCGGTTAAAATATCCGTGACGACTGGCGGCAGGTATTCCGGATCGGTGCAGATGGCGGCGGCCCGTTATTCTTTTAGCGGCCAGTTTGGCGCGCTCTGCCAGGGAACCGCCGTCATCCAGAGAAAGGGCGCCAACTCGCTCAACGTCAATTTCACTTTGAAACCCGGGTCCTCGGGACAGCTCACGGGGAGCATGTCGGATGGCACCTGGACCGCGCAAATTCTCGGTGGCCTGGCGGCGTTCAATTCGAAAACGAATCCCGCGCCTTATGCGGGCAGTTACACCCTGGAAATCCCGGGCCAAGCCGCGCCGTTTTCGTTGGGCAATGGTTTCGGCTCCATCAAGGTGGATGGCAGCGGCAATGTGAAGCTGACGGGAATGCTCGCCGACGGCACGAAACTCAGCCAATCGGCGCCGCTTTCGAGCGATGGCACCTGGCCGGTCTTTGTGCCGCTGTATTCCGGGAAAGGCCTGATCCTGGGCTGGATATCGTTCGTGAGCCGCGCGGGTGATGACCTGCACGGGACGTTGAGCTGGCTCAAGTTGTCGGTGCCCAACACGCGTATTTATCCCGGCGGCCTAGCCGTGGCGAGCGACGCCGTCGGTTCCGCATTTGTGCCAGGACCTCAACCGTTCGTTTTCGGCAGAGTGCAACTGCAATTGGGAGAGGCAGGCAACGGCTTGATCATGGCGCTTAAAGTTTCGCCCACGACGGGCCTGTTCAACGGCAACATTCTGGATCGCGCCACCGGAAAACCGGAAAAGTTCCAAGGGGCTCTGCTGGACAAGGTGAACGCCGGCTATGGCTTTGTCCTCGGAACCAACCAAAGCACGCCCGTCACGCTGATCCAGTAGCATTCGCCGGTTTGTTTTCAAACCACTCGTACACAATCAGATGCGATTAAGAACCCCCTCACATAAAGGGGTTTTGGATGAGGCCAATCGATCGATTCTCTCTGTCGACTTAAAGGGTCTTTGTAGGCCAAACACCGACAGGAGAATCAGCCCATTACGGAGGTGGCTGATTGGGCTCTCACTGGCATTCTGGGAGTCCGTTAAATGAAGAAGATTAGCTGGTTTGAATTTGGTTTGGTTGTCGTGGTGGCTTGGCTGTCAGCATGCGGCATCGCAAAATGTGACTCCAGTGTTTCACTCCAGTGGAACGCTAACGCCGATCCGTCGGTGGTCGGTTACAATCTCTATTATGGCGGGGCCACTCGTGACTACACCAATGCCATTGACCTCGGTCCCGCCACGAATACCCTCGTGGGCGGTTTGACCGAGGGGAAAACGTACTTCTTCGCGGTGACGGCCTACGATGCTTACGGGGATGAGAGTGATTACTCCGAGGAAACGATCTACATTGTTCCGGGATATCTCGTCCTGACTCCCGGGGCGAGTCCGGGGGCGGGTGTCCGTATTCAGTTTCCGGTCGCGTCGGGTCATTGGTACGAGATTCAGGAATCCCCGGATTTGCAGTCCTGGACCACCATCCAGAAAGTGCTCGGAAGCATGACCAACGGATGGGTGGAATACGATCCTTCCCCGACCAATCAGGGTCCGCAATTTTTCCGACTGATACTTCATTAGATTCTCAAGGCGTTCACTTCCATCGTCTTGGAAACCGACGGTAATCTTGGCTTCGTTAGGTAGCTTTACGGATTCTGGCCGTGTACTTGCTTGCTATTCCGTCGAAAGCCAGTTTTCATGATATAAGAAGTGAAACTATCGACTGACCAACCTAAGCGGCAGCGGATTTTACTGGTGGACGACCACCCTTTGGTGCGTCGGGCGCTTAAGCAAACTATTGAGCGCGAACAGGATTTGACGATTTGTGGCGAGGCGGAAGATCGGGAAGAGGCGCTCGCCGTCCTGGAAAGCTCGGCCGCGAGCATGGCGATTGTGGATTTGACCCTGAAAAATTCGGATGGATTGGAACTGGTGAAAGATATTCGGCAAAAATATCCCCAGGTTCTAACCCTCGTGTTATCAATGCATAACGAATCACTTCATGCCGAACGTGCCATCCGCGCGGGGGCCAATGGGTATATTTCCAAGCAGGAAGCTCCTGCCGAGGTGATGCGGGCGGTGCGCAAGGTATTGGGCGGCGAAATTTATTGGCCGGAGAAGGCGGTCGTCGAGACCTTCAACCGTCTTGCCGGCAGAGGGTTCGAGTCGAATGACGGTGCCACGGCGCGCCTTTCTGGACGCGAATTACAGGTTTTTGAATTGATCGGAACTGGTGCTACTCCCGCACAAATTGCCGCAATTATGGACGTGGAGGTCAGCACCGTGGACACTTACCGGAGCCGGATCAAGGATAAGCTCAGCCTCAAAAGCGCAAACGAATTGAGGCATGAGGCGATCCGCTGGAACGTCGCCAAAAACACCCGCTGAAATGGTTCTCATTCAACGAATTAGAAATGCAGTTTTTCACGTCCCGGCAAGCCCCCGGGGGTGTAGGTGTTTTCCAGTACAAGACTTGTCGTGGCAAATAGCTACAGCAAAATCTGTATAAGCCACAAGTTTCCCAAAGAGCCGAGACGTGGTTGAATCACGCACGCCTTGGAACGGTTGTCGCAGGTTTTTCGGTTGGGTGAAGTTTTTATGTCAGTTTTTGAGTCCAGAATTATAGATTTCGGAGATGTCGAAGGCCGTATTTTCGCGGCACAGCCGGCATTTTCGCCCGCGCCTGCGGCGCAGGATACGCTGGCGTGGTATTGCGCGCGGACGAAGCCGAAGCATGAGCACATTGTGGCGGCGGGGCTGAAAAGAAATCTGGGCCTGGAAGTATTTCACCCGCGTTTGCGGATAGAACGGCCCACGCGGCGTGGAGTGGTGCGCGTGGTTGAGCCGCTGTTTCCTTGTTATGTATTTGTCCGTTGCAACATCGACGAGTCCCTGGACAACGTTCGGTATGTCAACGGAGTCAGCAGCCTGGTTCATTTCGGACAACGCATCCCGGTTGTCCCGGATGCCGTGGTGGACGAGTTGAAACAGTGTTTTGAATCGCAGGAACCGATGGACGTGGAGGAGCGTCTCGTCCCGGGCACTGAGGTGACGGTGGGCGAGGGTGCGTTTCATGGGTTTAACGGGATTGTATTGCGCGTCATGCCGGCGAAGCAGCGCGTGCAGATCCTGCTCGATTTTTTAGGCCGAACGACTTTGGCGGAAGTGGATCGCAAATCGCTGATTTTGGAAAACCGATCCATGGCCGAGATGATGCCTTCGCTGGCGATGGCGAAGTAGGGGTGGTCTCAGTGGTTTGAGATCAAGCAACAGGGGTTTCCCAATTGGACGATGGGAAGGGGAAGTGAAAAGTGGGCGAAAATAGAATTCGCCTACAAGTGCGGAGCTTTGGACAACAATTAAACAGCGAAGCTTTCTGCATGTCTTTGTTCCCGGCGGTTTCAGTGTCGATGTAATTTTTGAGAAGACAGTGAATTCAGCTATGCATTTAAAAAATACCGCAGGCTTCCTGCTCAAGAAGGCGCTTCAGGCCTTGAGCCACGTTTTTGCCTGGAACGGCTTTATTGTCTCTTCACGAGGTGGACAGACTTTCGATTCTTTCTCCGCCCGTCCCGCTTACGTGTTCTGTCGTATTCCCAGGAAATGAATCCCTTTTCTTCAGTCAACACCTGCCCTCTGCAAAGCCTGACGGCGTCCGGCGGCATCCCGTGGTGGAAACGCGCCCTGGATGTGCTTTGCGTGGTCCTGCTGTTGCCGCTGCTGGCGTTGGTGGGTTTGGTGGTGGCAGCGGTCATCAAGATCGTTTCGCCCGGTCCCATCTTTTTCCGGCAGGAGCGCATTGGCTATCGTGGCCGCCCGTTCATGTGCTTCAAATTCCGCACCATGATCGTCAATGCGGATACGGATGTTCACAAAGGGCACCTGGAGGAATTGATTTCGTCCAATCTTCCCATGACCAAGCTCGACGGTGATGACCGGCGCGTGATTCCCGGGGGCATCTGGCTGCGTTCACTGGGCCTGGATGAATTGCCCCAGCTTATCAATGTGCTGCGCGGAGAGATGAGCCTCGTCGGGCCGCGTCCCTGCGTTTCCTACGAGTACGAAAAATATCTTCCGCGCCATCGCATCCGTTGCGCGACGCTGCCCGGCCTGACCGGTTTGTGGCAGGTGAATGACAAGAACAACACCACTTTCGAGGAGATGATGGATTTGGACATTTACTACGTCCACAACAAGTCTCTTTGGATGGACGTGAGCATTCTCGCTCGGACGTTTCCCGCAGTGCTTCTTCAAACCCGGGAAGTTCGGCGCAAGAAGAGGAATGCCTCAGAGACGGTGTTGGTGCCAGGAGCAACGGCAGCGCGTGCGGTGCGCTCGCCCGACCAGGCTTCCTGAGTTAGGGATTCTCGGGCAGGGCCACGAGTATCGGGTCACCTTACTTTCGCCGCGTACGGCGGCGCTTTCGAAACGTTCCAGACTCTTGGATTTATCACCTTTTCCGCCCGCTGAGCGCGGGCGCGACGCCGCGGCACGGCGTTTCTACCAGGTTTCGCAAGCGGAATTTCGTCGGTCAACAGAAGGAGAATTATGACTAAGCCAATCAAAGTCGGCGTGGTGGGTTGCGGCTATTGGGGCCCGAACCTCATCCGCAACTTCCGGTCGCTTCCGGATTGCAACCTCAAGATGATGTGCGATCTCAGCGAAGACCGCTTGAAACATCTGAAGACCTTGTATCCGGAGGTCAAGGGCGAGACGGATTTCAGCCATATGCTCAACGGCGCCGGGCTGGACGCCATTGTCATCGCCACCAATTTGAAAGCGCATTACCCGATGGCCAAGGCGAGTTTGCTGGCGGGCAAGCACACCTTCATTGAAAAGCCGATGGCCGCATCGCTGAGCGAATGCGAAGAGCTATTGGCCATCGCGCAGCAAAAAGGACTGGTGCTCATGATCGGGCACACGTTTGTTTATTCGGCCGCGGTCAAAAAAATCAAAGAGATTGTCGAGTGGGGCGACCTGGGTGACATCCGTTATATTTCGGCGCGCCGCCTCAACCTCGGGTTGTTCCAGCGGGACATCAATGTGGCGTGGGACCTCGCCTCGCATGACATTTCAATCATTCTTCACATCATGGATGAAATGCCGATCAGCGTGAATTGCCGCGGCAGCGCGCACATCACGCCCGGCGTCGAAGATGTTACTTCCATGTGCCTGACTTTCCGCAAGGACCGCTCCGCCATCATTCACAGCAGCTGGCTCGATCCGCGCAAAATCCGGGAGATGACCATTGTGGGCAGCAAGCGGATGATTGTTTATGACGACGTGGCGCCGCTGGAAAAAATCCGCGTATTCGACGTGCGCGTCGAGCGTCCGCCGCATTACGACACGTTCGCGGAATTTCATTACGCCTACCATTACGGGGACGTTTATGCGCCGTATATCAAGCAGGAGGAGCCGCTCAAAACCGAATGCCAGCATTTCCTTGATTGCATTCGCGAGAGCAAATCGCCGATGTCCAACGGCACCCACGGAGTGGAAGCGGTGAAAATCCTGGAAGCTTCCTCGCTGTCCCTGAAACAAAGCGGCAGCGCCGTCCGGCTGGATCAGGTGGAGGCGTTGCGGAATCAATCGGCGAATAAAGCGAATGGCCTGGCCATCGCGCGCAGCATCAACAACGGGATTTCCAAGGCGACGAGAATTCCCAAGTCCAACGGCATTTCGAAAACGCCGAGAATTCCCAAGCTCAACGGAGCGGCCAAAACCAACGGCAACGGTCATGGTAATGGCAATGGCAATGGCAACGGCGCGCGCGGAGGCGATTCAAAAACTTCCTATCGCTCGCTTCCGGAAGCGCAGGGTTGAGGTAAAAGGGTTGTCGCCGCGCACATGAGCAAGGATTCCATGTTTCAGCAGATCGCCTCCGACGTAAAGTTGGGAAAGGGCGTGCGCATCTTTGGCTTCACGAATCTGTACGGTTGCGAAATCGGCGATGACGTCAAGATTGGAACCTTTGTAGAAATTCAGAAGGGGGCGCGCATCGGCAATCGCTGCAAAATTTCCAGCCACACTTTTATCTGCGAAGGCGTGGAGCTGGAGGATGAAGTGTTCGTGGGCCATAACGTGACCTTCGTCAATGACCTTTATCCCCGCGCCACCAATGGCGACGGCGGCTTGCAGCAGGAATCGGATTGGGAACGCGTTCCCACGCTGGTCAAGCGCGGCGCCTCCATCGGCTCCGGCTCAACGCTGCTCTGCGGCGTGACGGTGGGCGAGCGGGCGTTGGTGGGAGCAGGCAGCGTGGTGACCAAGGACGTGCCCGCGTTCACGGTCGTGGCTGGCAATCCGGCGCGCGTCATCAAAACATTGCCTCGCGAATAGCCCGGTTGCGGTTCCAGAAATCATGAATGGGGTTGCTGAAGTGACTTCCCGCGCGGCACAAACTGCCGCGCGAACGGCGTGCGCTCCCCTGGAGCCGCCGGTCGTCATCAATCCTTTGGAATTTCAGCGGTGGGACACGCAACTGGCCAATCTCCCCGGCGCTTCATTTTTTCACGGCACAGCCTGGCCGCGCGTGTTGCGGGAAACTTACGGGCACGAACCGGTTTATTTTTGCCGCTTTTCCGGCGGGGAATTGAAGCAATTGCTGCCCGTGATGGAAGTGTCGAGCGCGTGCACCGGGCGCCGCGGGGTTTCGCTGCCCTTCGCGGATTTTTGCGCTCCGCTCAATTCGAGCGACGAAGATTTAAGCGCGCTGTATGCGTTCGCGGTCGAGCATGGCCGCCGGCGGAATTGGCGGCATCTCGAGACGCGCGGTGACTTCGGCCAATGGCGCGGCGCTTCGCCGTCGGTCGCGTTCTTCGGTCATGCTCTCGCGCTGGAAGGCGGCGAAGCGGCATTGTTCAAGGGATTGGATGGCGCAATGCGCCGGGGGATTCGCAAGGCGGAACAAAGCGGCGTGAAAGTTGAATTCGGCAGCACGCTGGAATCCGTCCGCATTTTTTATGCGCTGCATTGCCGGACGCGCCGGCGCCACGGCCTGCCGCCGCAGCCCGTCGAATTTTTTGAGAACATCGCGCGCCACGCGCTCGAGCCCGGCCATGGATTTGTGGCGATTGCGCGGCACGAACAACAGCCGGTGGCCGCGGCGGTATTTTTCCACGAAGGGCACGCCGCGCTTTACAAGTACGGAGCAAGCGATGAAGCGGCCCAACACCTGCGTCCGAACAATTTCCTGATGTGGGAAGCCATCCGGCGTTGCGCCGCCGGCGGGTTCGCGGAACTGCATTTTGGCCGCACCTCACTTTATAATGATGGCTTGCGGCATTTCAAACTCGGTTTCGGCGCGGTCGAGGAGCCGGTTGAATATGCCAAATATGATTTTCGCCGCGACGGTTTCGTTTCCGATGTGGACCGATCCGAAGGGTTGATGAATATGGTGTTCCGCTGTTTGCCGCAGCCGTTGCTCGTGCAGGCGGGCCGGATGTTGTACCGGCATTTGCAGTAAGTGATAACAGCGGAAAAGGAAAGAGAAGCAGGTGATCAATACATGAATGCGAAACCGACACGTCCTCACGCGCCAATGCTGACGCTGGGAGACATTTATTACATCCTTTTCCGACACAAATGGAAAATCGTCGTGATTTCCGCGATGGGATTGATTGCGGCGCTGGTGATACCGTTCGTATGGCCGCAGGTTTATGAGTCAGAAGCCAAGGTGCTCGTCAAATACGTGGTCGATAACCGGGTGCTGTCCGATCCCACGGGCAGTGCGCGCGTCTCGCTGCCGGATGCGCAGGGGCGTAATATCATCAACACCGAGTTGCAGATACTGACGAGCCTGGACCTCGCCCAGGAAGTGGCCACCAACGTCGGGCCGGACAAAATTTTGGGCAAGCCCAAGGCAAACGTGCTGGAGGCGGCGGCTTTCATTCACGGCCACCTGCTGGTGGATCCCAACAATAGCGATGTTATCCAGATCACCTTCACGCATCCCGACCCGGTCGTGGTGCAGCCGGTGCTGTCGCAGGTGATTTCCACCTACTTGGAACGGCATGCGCAGATTCATCGGCCCGAGGGCGCGGATGAATTCCTGACGCAGGAAACCGATCAGTTGAAACATCGGTTGCAGGAAACTGAAGAGGCATTGCGGGCTGCCAAAACGAACCTGGGAGTTATTTCACTGGACGACGCCGAGAAGGTGTTTGGCGAAAAAATCAGCAAGATTCAACAGGACATCGATGATTCCCAGGCGCTCCTCGCGCAGCATCAGGCCGCCGTCGATGAGCTGTCCAAGCGGACCAAGATTGATCCCCTTCCCACCAACGCCGTGGCCGGAGCCGCAACGGGCACAAATACCCCCAGCCCGGAAAAACTGACCGAATATAAACATGTTTGCGACATGGTGGACGCATTTCGCACCGAGGAAAAAGCCTTGTTGCTTCAGTTCCTGCCGGAAAATTCGCGGGTGAAGGATATCCGCGGCCAGATTGCCGCGGCGGAAAAACAAAAGAAACAAATCGAAGACGAGAACCCCTCCCTGCTCGCGAAAAAAGTTGCGGACGCCAAAGTTGCCAATCCCGATTCTCTCCTGCAAAACAATTTGATCTCGGAAACGGCCATCGTGGCGGGCTTGAAATCGAAGATAGATGTTTTGACCAATGAACTCGCCGAAGTCCGCGGGCATTTATCCGCCGTGGACGCGGGAGCGAGCCGGATAACCGAACTGGAGCGCACGCAAAAACTGGAGGAGGCTCATTACACGTATTATTCTGAAAGCCTGGAAAATGCGCGCATTGACGAGGCTCTCGGGCCGGGCAAAGGCTCGAACATCAATACCATCCAAAGCCCCTCGCCGCCGTTTCGCGACAGCTCCAAGATGACCAAAACCGCCATGGGGGTGGGTATTTTCGGCATTGTTTTGGGTCTTGGCCTGGCGTTCTTCACCGAACTGTATCTGGATCATAGCGTGAGGCGCCCGACGGACATCGAGGCGCGCCTGGGCATCCCCTTGTTGCTTTCGATTCCGTATCGCAATGGCAAAGGCAAAGTGCCGCTGTTAAATGCTCCGCCGACAGCGGGTCTCACCCTGCGTTCGGAAGCATTGAACCGCACCGTTCAATTGAATGGAGTCAAAACCACGGTCGGCCGGCTTCCGGAGAACCTCCTGGTGGTCGATGAAGGCTCGGTTTCCCTGCATCATTGCGAAATCTATTCGCGCAACGGCGAGGTCATTGTGAAAGACCTCGGCTCGACCAACGGCACTTTCGTCAATGGCGAGCGGATTGTTGAAATGTCGATCAAAGCCGGCCAGACGTTGCGCTTCGGCAACGTGGAATTCCGGGTGGAAAACAAGGATGCCAAGGCGGAATCTTCCGTCCCCGTGCCTTCCCCGACGGTGATGCCGCCCTGGGACCCGCGGCATGCGCTGCGGCCTTTCTACGATACGTTGCGCGACCGGTTGATTACCTATTTCGAAGTCAAAAACCTGACGCATAATCCGAAGCTCGTGGCGCTCACGAGTTGCGGTGGAAGCGCCGGGGTCACCTCGACCGCCGCCGGCCTGGCGGCCGCGCTGTCCGAGACCGGTGAAGGGAACGTATTGCTGGTGGACATGAACGTGGAACAGGGAGCGGCCCATCACTTCTACAAAGGACATTTGTCCTGCGGCATCGATGAGGCGCTGGCCAAGGAAAAACGGCACGAGGCGCGCGTCCAGGACAATCTTTATGTCGTGACCGAGTCGTCCGGCGAAGACAGTCTCCCGCGCGTCCTGCCCAAACGGTTCACGAACCTCGTCACGAAAATGAAGGCGAGCGATTTCGATTACATCATTTTCGACATGCCGCCGATGAGCCAGATCAGCATCACCCCGCGGCTGGCGCGGTTCATGGACATGGTGATGGTGGTGGTGGAATCGGAAAAAACCGATCGCCAGGTCGTTCAACGCGCCCTGACCATGCTCACTGAGACCCGCGCGAATGTCGGCGTGGTCTTGAACAAGCGAAAGAACTACGTGCCGCAGCGGATACAACAGGAGTTTTAACCGCCGCTGAGATACTGAAACTCGAAGGCCGGGCGGCGGTTAGCGCCGCGCCGCCCGGGCCACCCCTCCGAAGATGTTTCGCAACCGAATTTACTACCGCATCAAGCCGGCGATTCCGCACGCGGTTCGCCTGTCGATTCGGCGCTGGTTTGCGCTGCGCAAGCGGGCGCGCGTGGGCAATATCTGGCCGATCGCGCCCGGTTCGGAGCAGGCGCCGCAAAACTGGCCCGGCTGGCCGGACGGAAAGAAATTCGCGCTGGTCCTCACCCACGATGTGGAGAGCCAGGGCGGACTCGACCAGTGTCGGCAACTGATGAGGCTTGAAAAGGAGATGGGCTTTTGCTCGTCGTTTAATTTCATTCCGCAAGGCGGCTACCAAGTCCCCGCGCAGATGCGGGACGAACTCACGCGCAACGGCTTTGAAGTGGGCGTCCATGACCTGCATCACGATGGAAAATTGTATCGCACGCGCCAGCAATTCACCCGCAACGCCGCGGCCATCAATGAATATTTGCGCGAATGGGGCGCGGTGGGATTCCGTTCCGGTTTCATGTTGCACAACCTGCAATGGATTCACGACCTGAACGTGGAATACGATGCCTCCACCTTCGATACGGATCCGTTCGAGCCGCAGCCCGACCATCGCAACACGATTTTTCCGTTTTGGATCCCGGCCCCTGAAAATTCCCAGAATCCGAACGGCGGGTATGTTGAGTTGCCGTACACGCTGCCCCAGGATTCCACGCTGTTCCTGCTCTTCCGCGAAAAGACGCCGCAAGTCTGGTTGGAAAAACTGAATTGGATCGCGAAGCACGGCGGAATGGTGCTGCTCAACACGCACCCGGATTACATGAATTTCGAGGACCAGACTTCGTTGCGGCAATATCCCGCCGCCATGTACCACGAGTTTCTCGAATACGTTAAATTGAAATATCGCGACAGTTTCTGGCATGCGACGCCGCGCGAAGTGGCAAGTTACATGCGCGCCCACCTTCCCAATGTGGCGACCGCACGCCCGACCCGCCACGTGGCGCGCGCCAACGGCGAGCAGGTGCCGGCGAAAGTCTGGATCGACCTGGACAACACGCCGCATGTGCCGTTTTTCGAGCCGATCATGCGTGAGTTTCGCGCGCGGGGTTACGATGTGTTCTGCACCGCGCGCGATGCCTTCCAGGTTTGTGACCTGGCGCGGCAGAGAGGTTTGGCCTTTCAGCAGGTGGGCCGTCATTCCGGTAAAAACCGCATTCGCAAGGCGCTGGGACTTTTTTATCGGGCGCTGCAACTGTTGCCGCTGGCCTTTCGGGAAAAACCGGTGCTGGCGGTGTCGCACGGTTCCCGCGCGCAAATCATCGCGTGCAAGCTGTTGAATATCCCGACCGTGCTGATTGAAGATTACGAGCACGCGGCCTATCCGCCCTCCATGCGCCCGAGCTGGGAAATCGTGCCGGACAGCATTGGAGACGACGGCCTCTGCTGCGATCCTAGCCACGCCCGCCGGTATCCCGGGCTTAAGGAACATGTTTACGTGCGGGATTTTCGGCCGGACGCTTCGATCCTGGCAAAACTCGGATTGAAGGATGAGCACCTGGTCGTCACCGTTCGCCCGCCCGCGACGGAAGCGCATTACCACAATAACCGCGGCGAGACGTTGTTTTTTGAAGTGATGGAATATCTGCTTCGCGATGCGCGCACGCGAATTGTGTTGATGCCGCGAAACGGAAAGCAGGCCGATTGGATCCGGCGCAGCAAACCGGAATGGTTCACCGGCGAGCGCGTGGTGGTGCCGGGCGCGGCCCTGGACGGATTGAATGTCATTTTCCATTCGGATTTGTTGGTGAGCGGCGGCGGCACCATGAACCGCGAGGCGGCCGCGCTGGGCGTGCCGGCCTACAGCATTTTGGGCGGGAAACTTGGCGCGGTGGACCGCGCGCTGGAACGGGCGGGTCAACTGATCATTGTTCAATCCGCACGGGATTTTGCCGAAAAAATCAAGCTGCAGCGCCGTCCCCGGCCCTTGAAGCTTCCCGTCAACGCGGTGTCCGCGCTGGAATCCATCATGGGGCACCTCGAAGAAATCCTGTCTTTGGAGTATGCGGCCAGTCCGTCCCGCGCCGCCGCTGTGGCGGTTGCGCCGGCGCTGCGCGAGAGCGGCCTCCGACTCCCTTCCTAAATTCCGATGACCAGACCCATTAAAGTAATCGTGGTGGCGGGCGCGCGGCCGAATTTCATGAAGGTCGCGCCGCTGCTGCATTCCATGGCGCGCCACAATCAGAGCCGCGTGAATGGCACACCCGAAATCATTCCTTTTTTGGTCCACACCGGGCAGCATTACGACGAAAAAATGTCGTCGGTCTTTTTCGCCGAACTGGGAATTCCCGCGCCGGATGTGAACCTCGAAGTCGGCTCCGGCTCTCACGCGGTGCAGACCGCCAACATCATGACCAAGTTCGAGCCGGTTTGTGAGCGCGAAAAACCGGATTGGGTGCTGGTGGTGGGCGATGTCAATTCCACGATGGCTTGCGCGCTGGTGGCCTCCAAAATGCACATCCGCGTGGCGCACGTGGAAGCCGGCCTGCGCAGTTTTGATCGCAACATGCCGGAGGAAATCAACCGGCTCGTGACCGACTCCATCGCGGACCTGCTGTTGAGCCCCTCGGAGGATGGAAATGAAAACCTGATGCGCGAAGGTGTTCCTGCCGCGCGCATCCGGCTGGTCGGCAATATCATGATTGATTCGCTGCTGGCGAACCTCGAGAAAGTGGGCCGAAGCCCCATTCTTTCGCGTCTCCATTTGGAGAAGCGCCGTTTCATTTATGTGACGCTGCACCGGCCCTCGAATGTGGATGCCCGGGAGTCGCTGGTTTCCATCATGAAGGCCTTTGCCGATATTTCGCGCAAGATGCCGGTGATTTTCCCGATGCACCCGCGCACGCACGCGCGCCTGGCGGAATTCGGGATTGAAACCAAGGACAGCAATATCACGATTCTCGAACCAGTGGGCTATCACGACTCGCTGGCGTTGACCCAGGCGGCGCGCTGCGTGGTCACCGATTCCGGCGGCCTGCAGGAAGAGAGCACCTTTTTCAAGACGCCCTGCCTGACCCTGCGCCCGAACACCGAACGGCCGGTCACGGTGACCATTGGCAGCAATCGTCTCATCAAGACCGGTGAATTATTTGAACGGCTGGATTTTGTCCTGAACGGCGAGGAAACGCTCGGGCGCGTTCCGCCATTGTGGGACGGGAAGACCTCCGAGCGCGTCATCGAGGCATTGCTGAATTACCAGCCCGCCGCTTCGGTTCATCGGGCCGCGGCGATGCCGGCCTCGCGCCCGGCCATTTCCAATGAAGCGTCCGTTTCGCAAGGATCATTCGGCCTATGATGCGTCTTCGCCATAAGCTTTTGATTCACGCGTTCCGGGTTTTTGACCAGGCGCTGCTAGTGTTCGCGCTGGCGGTCTGGATTGCGTTGATTCCGGAACACGGCAGCTTTGCCTACATACGGGAAGTGCTCAACGAGATGTATGGCTGGCGGGAAATCCTCGGATTGCTCTTTCTGGTGCTGGGATGGGTCGTCATTTTCAGCTCGATCATTCATTACGATGCGAACCGGTTCACGACATTGATGTCCTCGGTTTGGGCGCTGATCAAAGCGACCACGGGTTCGGCCTTTCTGCTGTTCGTCATTGGGGAAGGCCTGGGCATTTCCAAGCTGCCGGGCCGGGTCATTCTGTTGTTCTGGGCCAGCACCACGCTCGTGGGCATCGTCAGCCGCATCGTGCTGCGATGGATTCTGACCGCCGTGCGCAAATCCGGTTTCAATTGCCGGAATGTCATCTTCGTCGGGACCGATGCCTATGCCGTGGACCTGGCGCGGAATATCGAGTCGCATCCGGAACTCGGCTGCCGTGTCGTGGGTTTCGTTGCCGAAGATAAAAAGGCGGTTGGCGCCCCGGTTGCGCCCGGCGCTCACTGGCCGGTGGTCGCCAGCATTGAGCACATTCAGGCATTTTTGGAACACAAGTCCGTCGATGAAATCATCATTTGCCTCCCCATCCAGGAGTGCTTTGGCCAGATCTATCGCGTGTTTGAATTGTGCCGCGATCTGGGCGTGGTCGTCCGCCTCATCCCGCGCGAAGCCGACCTGAAAGTCCTGACGCGGCTCCAGATTGAATCCTTCGGTGATTTCAGCGTCATCACTTTCTTCCGTGAAAAACTGCTCCTGCAATTGTTGTTGAAGCGAATCATGGACGTGGTCGTTTCGATGATAGCGCTGGCGGTGCTTTCCCCGCTGATGCTGGTGATTGCCCTGATTATCAAGTTCAACAGTCCCGGCCCGGTCTTTTTCGTGCAGGAACGCATCGGGATGAACCGGCGCAAGTTCAAGCTGTTGAAATTCCGTTCCATGGTGGCCGATGCGGAAAAGCGCAAAAAAGATCTGGCTGCCTTGAACGAAATGGACGGACCGGTCTTCAAGGTGAAAAATGATCCGCGCGTGACGCCCATCGGGCGGTTCATCCGCAAGACCAGCATCGATGAATTGCCGCAGTTGATCAACGTGCTCAAGGGCGAGATGTCGCTGGTCGGTCCGCGTCCGCCGCTCCCGAGCGAAGTGGACCAATACGAGTGGCTGCATCGCCGGCGCCTCTCCATCAAGCCGGGCATCACCTGTCTCTGGCAGGTGAACGGCCGCAACAGCGTTCCCTTCGTCCAATGGATGGAGATGGACAAGGAGTACGTCGAGAACTGGTCCATCTGGCTCGACATCAAAATTCTGTGCCGGACCCTGCCGGTGGTCCTGTTCGGTTACGGCGCATCGTGATCCCGGGGACGGCCATTTCGTGGCCGTCAGGAATTTGCTGAAAACTCAACTCGCTCAACCTATGGCTTCTTCTCTTATTTCCAGGCCGAAGCAGTCCGCCGTGCTTACCGGCGGCCGCGCCCCGCAGAATTCATCGCGCCGCACCATGCTGATGGGCTGCCCCGTGGATTTGCTGACCAGCCATCAGTTGCTGGGCGAGCTCGCGCACGCCATTGATACGCAGAGCGGGCCGAAGATCATTCAATTCATCAACGGCAACAAAATCGCCCAGGTGCGGCAACGCCCGGACATGGGCCACATTATGTGGCGCGCCAATTACGCGCTGGTGGACGGCCAGCCGCTGCTGCCCCTGGGCCGGCTGCTGGGTGTTAAAATTCCGGAACGCATCGACGGTGTCGGCCTCATGTCGAAGCTGCTGAAGATGGCGGATGAACGCCGCTACAGTGTCTATTTGCTCGGCGCGAAACAAGAGATCGTGGAAACCTGCGTGCAAAAAATCCAGCGCGATTATCCGAATGTCCGCATCGCCGGTTATCGCAACGGATATTTCACCAAGGAAGAGACGGGCGACATGGTCCGGCAGATTCGCGAGAGCCGTTGCGACATCCTGTTTCTGGGAATGGGTTCGCCGATGAAGGAACATTTCGCGGACCGTTACGGTTCCGAACTGGGCGCGACGGTGATCCAGGGCGTCGGCGGCAGTTTTGACGTGATGGCGGATTTGGTAAAGCGCGCGCCGGTCTGGGTCCAGCGCATCGGAATGGAATGGGCTTTTCGCGTCGCCCAGGAGCCGCGCCGGATGTTCTGGCGTTACGCCACGACCAATGCCTCGTGCCTGTGGGCTTTTACCTGCGCGTTTGTGGGGCCGCGCGGGCAACGGGGAAACCCTGGTCAATTTCCTGGTTCGAAAGGCCTTTGATTTCTCATGTGTGGAATTGCTGGATTTGTCGGTTTTGACGACGAGCGCCTGCTGCGCAAGATGTGCGGCGCCTTGCAGCATCGCGGCCCGGATGCGGAAGGTTTTTACACCGCGCCCGGCGTCGGGCTGGCGCATCGCCGCCTGAGCATCATCGATTTGGTCAACGGCCGTCAGCCGATGACCAACGAGACGGGCACGCTGCAACTGGTTTTCAACGGCGAGATTTACAATTACGAAAAGCTGACCGCGGATTTGAAGGCGAAAGGCCACGTGTTTCGCACCGCGTCCGATACCGAGACCATTCTCCATGCGTATGAAGAATATGGCCTCGATTGCGTCCGGCATTTCCGCGGCATGTTCGCATTCGCGCTTTGGGATTCGGCGAAAAAGAAACTGGTCATGGCGCGCGACCGGATTGGCGAGAAGCCGCTTTATTACGCGGTGATGGGAAACAAGCTGGCGTTTGGATCGGAAATAAAAGCCGTCCTGCCGTGTCTCCCTTCGCGCAGCGTGAACCCGCGCGCCGTGTGTGAATTCCTGGCGGCCGGTTATGTGCCCGCGCCCAGGACGTTTTTTGCGGAAGTGCAGAAGCTGCCGCCGGGCGGCCTGCTGGTCCATGAGAACGGCAAGGTAACGGTCAGCCAATATTGGGAGCGCGATAAATCCCCCAACGAAATGCCGTTTGAGGAGGCGTCGGAGGAACTCGTGCGGTTGTTGCGGGAAAGCGCGACGCTCTGCCTGAAGAGCGACGTGGAAGTGGGCGCGTTCCTTAGCGGCGGCCTGGATTCGTCGCTCATCACGGCGTTGATGCGCGAAGTGAACACCAAAGTCCAGACGTTCTGCGTGGGTTACCGCGGCGCTGCAGCCGGCTTCAATGAATTGGAATATGCGAAGGCCGTCTCCGCCAAGCTCGGCTCCAAGCATCACGAATTGATCCTGGACGCCCGCTCCAGCATGGAATTGCTGCCTCGAATTCTCTGGCACTACGACGAGCCGCATGGCGAGCCGACGTCGGTGCTGGTTTATTTGCTGTGCGAATTCACGCGCAAACATGTCACGGTTTCCCTGGGCGGCACGGGCGGTGACGAATTATTTTACGGCTACCCGCGCGACAAGGCCGTGCGGTGGCTGCGCTATTATAATCGGGTGCCCGCGCCGGTGCGCAAACACGTGATCGAGCGGACGATTTCGCGGTTTCCCGAATCCACGCGCGGCAGCCGTTTGGGCAAACGCGTGAAACGCTTTGTGCAGGGCGCTTCGGATTCGCCGTCGGAAACGTATTTGAACTGGGTTTCCCTGTTGAGCGGGAATTTGCGCCGGGACCTGATTAGCGCGGAGATTCGCGAGGGGTCGGAGGATGCCGTGGGCGATCAGTTCATGCGCAATTTCCTGATGGCCGACGACGGCCGTGATCTTTACGCGCACGCCACGGACCTGGCGGTGGGCGGTTATCTTCCGGAATACCAATTGTGCTACATGGACCGCATGAGCATGGCGCACGGGTTGGAAGTGCGCTCGCCGCTGTGCGATTACGCGCTGGCGGAATTCGCCACGCGCCTGCCGGCGCATTACCGCCTGAAAGGTTCCGAAAGCAAACACATCCTGAAATCCGTGAGCGGGCAATGGTTGCCGCAGGAAATCATTCACCGCAAAAAAGTCGGATTTGATTCGCCCATCGGGCAGTGGTTCAAGGATGAATTGAAGGATTTCCTCGGCAGTTTTCTATCGAAAGAACAGGTGCGGCGATCAGGCCTGTTGAATCCGGACGCGGTGCAACGGATGATCAGCGACCACGCTTCGGGAGTGAAGGACTATTCACTCCAGCTTTGGAGCATCGTGGCGCTGGAGGCCTGGTATCGGATGTATATCGAGGAGGACATTGTCGCGACAGGCGATTTGTCCCTCGAGAATCTTCGCGGCGCTACCGCGCAACGTCCTTCACGCGCTGTCAATCCGGGCCTGCGGGCGCCGGTTGAAGCGGTTGCGCGCCAGAGCGAAACTGTAGTTTGAGCGGGTTCGTCTTCCGGACGTTCACCAGCGGAGTCGTCTTGTAAACGGGCGTCAGAAATTTTCAGAACTCAACCACCGGCATCAATCAGAAATAAAACCATGGCGAAACGTCTTTTAGTCACCGGGGCCGCGGGATTCATCGGCAGCCACCTTTGTGAACTCCTCGTTCGTGAGGGTTTTCAGGTTCGCGCATTTGTTCATTACAACTCGAACGGACGCTGGCCCAATCTGGAGCAGGTTTCTCCCGAAACGCGGAAACAAATCGAGATTGTGCCTGGCGACATTGCGGATGCCGGCTCGGTTTCGCGCGCGGTGGCGGGTTGCGAATGGGTGTTTCATCTCGCGGCGCTGATCGGCATTCCCTATTCGTACCTCGCGCCGGCGTCCTATGTGCAAACGAACGTGATCGGCACCTTGAATGTGCTGGATGCCTGCCGCACGCATAATGTCGAACGCCTGCTGCATACTTCCACCAGCGAAACCTACGGGTCCGCGCAGTATGTGCCCATCGATGAAAAGCATCCCATGGTCGGGCAATCGCCGTATTCCGCCACCAAGATTGGCGCGGACAAGCTCGCGGAAAGTTATTTTTTAAGTTTCGGAACTCCGGTGACGATCGTGCGGCCGTTCAATACCTACGGCCCGCGGCAAAGCCAGCGCGCGATTATTCCGACCATTATTGCCCAGGCGCTCAAAGGCAACGCGCTGAAACTTGGCAATCTGGACCCGGTTCGCGACCTGACTTTCGTGACCGATACCGCCCACGGTTTCCTGGCGGCGGCGCGCTCGGACAAGGTCAAGGGGGAGACGATTAATCTGGGTGTGGGCAGCGGGGTTTCCATTCGCGAGCTGGTCGAGAAGATTGGCAAGCTCGTGGGACAAAAGCTTGAGGTCCGGCAGGAGAACGAGCGGATGCGCCGCGCGGGCAGCGAAGTGGAGCGGTTGATCAGCAATAACGGCAAGGCCCGTTCGCTGATGGCCTGGGAGCCGAAAATGGATCTGGATGCCGGGCTGGCCGCGACGCTGGAACACATTCGCAAATTTCCGGAAGATTATCAGCCGCGCGGTTACGTGGTTTAAAAATAATTCTTCACCCATGGCTCAAAAAAATAAAAGCAGCACTCGCGCGGTCATCCTGGCCGGCGGCAAAGGCACGCGCCTGAAACCGCTGACGGCGGTTTTTCCGAAGCCGCTCGTGCCACTGGGGAACAAGCCCATCCTGGAAATTCTGCTGCGGCGCCTAGCGTCTTCGGGACTCACCGATGTGACGATTTGCACGGGCTACCTGGCGGAATTGATCAAGGCCGTGTGCGGCGACGGCAGCAAGTTCGGCCTGCGCATCGAATATGTGGGTGAAGAACAGCCGCTGGGCACCGCCGGTCCGCTGTCATTGATTCCGAATCTGACGGACCCGTTCATCGTCATGAATGGCGACTTGCTGACCACCCTGAATTTTCAGTCGATGCTTCAATTTCACAATCGGCAGAAGGCGGACTTCACGGTCGGCGTTTTTCCGCGCGAAGTGAAAATTGATTTCGGCGTCATTCAGTTCGACAAGAGCGGCGAGTTCGATGGTTACCGCGAAAAGCCGAAATATAATTTCGAGGTCAGCATGGGCGTGAACGTCATCGGACTCGCGGCGATGAAACACGTCGTGCAGGGCAAACATCTCGACATGCCGGACCTCGTGCTCAAGGTGCACGGCGGCGGCGGCCGGGTGAAATGTTACCGCGAAGAATGCCGCTGGCTGGATATCGGGCGAATGGATGATTACGCGCTGGCCCAGGAGGAGTTCGCGCAAAACGAGGAGGCTTTTTTAAATGGCGCGACGCCAAAAAAGAATTTGGATCACCGGGGCCGCCGGGTTCACCGGTAGGCATCTTATCCGGTTTTTGCGGGAGCTGCCCGAGCCGCTACGCCTGGTGGGATTCGATCTCCGGCCCGAAGCGCCGGAGGGGCTCGATGTGTATCATCGGCTGGACCTGGGCGATGAAGCGGCATTGCTGGAAGCGGCCCGGGCGGAAACGCCGGACCGGGTCATCCATCTCGCGGGATTGTTGCCGCCGGCGGCCGACGCGGATTTGTGGCGCGTCAATGTGGCGGGCACTTTGAGTTTGTTGCGGGCCCTGGCGGGCACGAAGAAGGCGGCCCTGCGATTTGTCACGGTGGGTTCGGCGGCCGAGTACACGAATTTTTCCGCCCGGCGCATTCGCGAGGATCATTCCGCGGGTGGCAACAGCCCTTACGGCCGCACCAAGTGGGCGCAATCCACGCTGGCGCTCGCGTTTGGCGCGGAAGCGGGAATCAAAGTCATGGTGGCGCGCACGTTCAATCTGATCGGTCCCGGCACGCCGCAGTCGCTTGTGCCCGGCGCGCTCTGCGCGCAATTCAGCAACGGGCAGCAGGAAATCAAAGTGGGCAATCTCAGGCCGGAACGCGATTTCATCGATATCCGCGACGCGGTGGCGGCGTATTGGGCGATTTGCGAGAAGGGAATTCCCGGTGGCATTTACAATGTTTGCACCGGAAAGACTGCGAGCATTCGAGCGCTGGTGGATTTGTTCCGGCAATGTGCCGACGGCCCGCGGCGCATTCAATCGGAAGCCGCTCGTTCTCGCAAAAACGATTTCAGCCGCGTCTGCGGCGATAATACCCGGCTGCTAAAACTGGGCTGCCGCCCGAAAATTTCTTTGAAGCAATCAGTCCGCGACATGTTGGAGCACGCGCATTCATGAAGTTAACAATCATCGGAACGGGTTACGTGGGATTGGTGACAGGCACCTGCTTTGCGGAAGTGGGGCACCGGGTCATCTGCGTTGACAGCGACGAAGCCAAGGTAAAAATGCTGCAAGGCGGCGGCATCCCCATTTA
>DASZLX010000033.1:0-6297 GCA_035552155.1 Verrucomicrobiia bacterium
TGTCGAAAACATTTCCGTGCCGCCGGAAGTCGAGCAGGCGATTGATAAACGCAGCAGCATGGCGGCGATCGGCAATCTCAACGATTACGTGAAATTCCAGATGGCCGAGAGCATGACCAAAGGTGGCGGGGAAGGCGGCGGCATGGCAGGCATGGCGAGCACCGCGGCCGGTCTCGGCGCCGGCCTCGCGATGGGCCAGCAAATGATGGCCGCCATGAATGCCTCCCCCACCACGCCCTCCGGCGGACCCGCCGGTCCCGGCGTGCCGCCCGTCATCGGCGGCGGAATGCCTGAATTGCTCGGCACCGCCGAAGTGGCCAAGGCGCTCGGCGTTAGCGAGGCCGACGTCATTGCCACCCTGGAAAAAGGCGACCTCAAAGGCAAAAAAATCGGCGCCACCTGGCGCGTGAGCAAAGCGGCGTTGGATGAGTTTTTGAAATCGTAGGATAAGAGGCATAGGCAGAGGAATGAACGGCAGGGGAATAAATCCAGAGAATCGTCTCTTCTCCATTCCCCTGCCGTTCATTCCCCTGCCTTCATTCCAGCTCCCCTGATCATGCCAATCCACTGCCCAGTTAACATCGAGAGTCTGAGCGCGGATGAATTTGAGAAACTGGATTACCGTGTAATGGGTCATGCTTATGCCAGCCAGAATGAATTAGGTCGTCTGTGCGACGAGTGCGCCTATCACGCCGATCTAAAGGCGCGTCTCCTCGCGGATGGTTTTCATTCCGTTCGGGCTGAAATTCCCGTGACTATCACCCATCGTGATTTCTCGAAAAAATACTTCGTGGATCTCATTGCCGATAGCGCGCTCTACGAATTGAAAACCGATAATCATTTCGCAAGCGAGCATGAGGCACAGCTGTTCAATTATATGTTCCTGCTAGAGCCTGTACTTAACTTTTTGCAAAAATAGTCTGTACAAAGTATTTACGTCCCGGCATTAAGCTTGGGATGAAAAAGCAACGGAAGAGCTATCCGAGCGATGTGAGTGATGAGGAGTGGGCCTTTTGCGTGCGGTACCTGGCGCTGATGACCGAAGAGGCTCCGCAACGAGTGTATCCCCTGCGGGAGATCTTCAATGCCCTGCGCTATCAGATTCGGGTTGGCGGAGCTTGGCGCATGATGCCCCATGATTTGCCGCCCTGGCACGTGGTTTACCAGCAAACCCAACGCTGGATCAAAGCCGGTTGTTTTGAGGCCATGGCTCACGATTTGCGGGCGGTCCTGCGCCTGGCGCTGGAGCGGCAGGCCGATCCCAGCGCGGTGATATTGGACAGCCGCACGGTGCAGTCCACGCCGGAAAGCGGCGCGCGGGCCGGTTTTGACGGGCATAAAAAGCGCAAGGGCTCGAAGGTTCATATCGCGGTGGACACACTTGGCCATTTGTTGGCGCTGGCGGTAACGCCGGCCAACGAACAAGATCGAGCGCAAGTCGGACAACTGGCGCAGGCAGTGCAAGCGGTGGTGGAAAAACCGGTCCAACTTGCCTTTGTCGACCAGGGTTACACGGGAGAGAAACCGGCAGCGGCGGCCGCACAGGCAGGCATTCAATTGGAAGTGGTCAAACATCATGAGGCCAAGCATGGGTTTGTGTTGCTGCCACGGCGCTGGGTGGTCGAACGGTCATTCGCTTGGGCCGCGAGATTTCGCCGATTGGCTCGCGACTACGAACGCTTGCCAGCTACCTTTGCCGGATACCATTGGCTGGCTTTTGTAACTCTCATGCTCAGTGCTCTCTTCATGAAAAGTTAAGTACAGGCTCTAGTGTTATGTCGGCAGGCGTTTCAAACCAATTCGCGCGTAAATCGCAAATCGTAAATCAGTCATTGGCCCCGCGAATCGGCACGGTTAATTGTTGGCCATTGTCCTTCGGCCCGAGATTCAGCAAAAACGGCGCGGCGATCCCGGCCCATTCCTGCGCCGTGGGATAATGATTCGCCGAGCCGCCAAAGGCGCTTTGCAGCATCTCGGTATTGATGATGCCCGGGTTCAGCGGCACGGCGGCCATGCCCGAGGGCAACCCTGCGCGAGAGACTGGGTCAGCCCTTCGATCGCCCACTTGCTGGCACAATACGGCGCAACCTCTGCGTCCGCGGAGCGGCCCCAGCCGGAACTGAAGTTCACGACCACGCCAGTCCTTCGCTTGACCATCGCGGGCGCAAAATGCCGGATGACATTGACGGTCCCTTTGAGGTTCACGTCAATGACTTCGGAAAATTCCCGCGCGCCGATTTCCCACAAGCGCGCGTTCTTATTGATGATGCCGGCGTTGTTGATCAGCAAATCCGGTGGCGCGTGCGTCGTCAGGCAAACGCTCGCCCACGATTTCACCGCTTCATCGAGCGAGACATCGAGCGCGTAAAAGTCGTGAGGCTCGCCGAAGTTCTCCTTAAGCCGATCAATTTCCTTTTGCGAACGCCCGCAACCCAGCACCGTATGCCCGAGCCGCGCGAATTCCTCGGCCATCGCCCGCCCGAGACCGTGGGTGACACCGGTGACGACGATGACTTTATTTGCGGGCATCAGGTAATCTTGTTTCAGTCGCGTGCCGTTTCAACAAATTTTTTCTGTCCGTTTTCGGAATTTGGGGGCTGTATATCAATAAAGCACGATGCTCGACGACCGACAACTGCTGCACCGCTACGCCACCGGGCGTTCCGAAGTGGCCTTTCGCACACTGGTCGAACGTCATGTCAACCTGGTCTATTCCGCCGCGCTGCGCCGGGTCGGCGGAGATGCGCATCTTGCGCAGGATGTGTCACAGCTCGTCTTCGCCGATCTTGCCCGTAAAGCCCGTTCGATGCCCGAGAGAGTCGTGCTGGCCGGCTGGCTTCATCGGGCCACGCGCTATGCCGCCGCGCAATTAATGCGAACCAATCACCGCCGCCAGCGCCGCGAAGAAGAGGCCGTCGCCATGACCACACTTGAATCCGAACCTGCCGTCGACTGGCAAACGCTTCGGCCCCTCCTCGACTCGGCCCTCGACCAGCTCAACCAGGCCGATCGCGATGCGTTGCTCCTCCGTTTTTTCGAGCAACACAGTCTGGCTGAAGTCGCCCGCAGACTTGGCGCAAACGAAGACGCCACCCGCAAACGTATCAATCGCGCGCTGGAAAAGTTGCGTGGTGTTTTCATGCGACGCGGCGTGACCACGACAGCGGGAATTCTTTCCGCCGCTATTTCAGTCAACGCAATCCAGGCGGCGCCCGTCGGCCTGGCGGCCGCCTTGACCGGCGCGTCACTCGCCGCCGCGTCGGCGGGGACCGGAACCGCTCTCACCTTTTTGAAAGTTATGACTGCGACCAAATTGAAACTCGGACTCGGCGCCGTGCTGCTGGCCGGCGCGGCAACCGTTCTCGTCATACAACATGAATCGCAAGCTTCGTTGCGCGCGGAAAATGAAAAGTTACGACAGCAACTCGCGCAACTTCACGCCGATAACGAAACGCTTTCAAATCGTATGGCCCGAACGAAGTTTGCCGTTCCCCATTTGCCCGCTCCGCAAATTCCAGCCAGCACATCGGCTGCGACAACCGTTACAGACGCCGCCTCGGCGATGAGCCTGTATGAACGATTTAAAGATAAGTCACCCACATTGACAGCCGAGCAGGTTGGGCCCTACCTCGAAGCAAATCACCGCAACGCCGCCAGCCTGCTCGCCGCGTATCGCACCAGCAAGGATCCCGCGCTGCTCGAGGAAGCGAAACAAAAATTTCCAAACGACCCGCAAGTTGCGTTCGAGGCGGCGTTCGAACAAGGCGCCACGCCCGAAGAACGGCAACAGTGGCTGGAGAACTGGAAAAATTCCGACCCCGACAACTCAATGGCGGATTACCTTTTAGCCCGGGACGATTTCAAAGCCGGCAAGCCGGACCAGGCAGTTCAGGAATTGATTGCCGCGTCGGGCAAAGGAGAATATCGCGACTACACGCAAGCTCGCATGCAGGATGATCAGGACGCTTATCTTTCCGCCGGTTATTCGGCCGCGGAGTCCGAATCCATTTCTTCGATGCAATTATTATTGCCACAACTCGCGCAGATAAAAGATCTCGGCTTAAGCCTGAGAGACCTGGCGAATTCCTATCGGCAGGCAGGCGATGACTCTTCGGCGCAGGCGGCGTTGCAAATGGCGGCGCAATTAGGCCAGCGCTACGGCGATACGCCCGGCGAACCGGAAATCAGTTGGCTCGTGGGCATGGCAGTTGAAAAGATCGCCTTGAACAACATGGATCCCAATGACGTCTACGGCAGCAACGGGCAAACTGTGCAGGAGCGTCTCAACCAGATAGCACAGACAAGACAGGATTTGAATCAACTCAATCAGCAACTTGAACCAATACTGCCGCAGTTATCCGATCAGGATTGGATCAGTTATAAAGATCGCTGGCGCGTATTCGGCGAGAAAACTGCCGTGCAATGGGTCATCAGCAAGTACGGGCAGAAATAAAATGTTACTCTCGGGGTTTAAATTCGGATTCGCTCGCGAGTTGTTCCCACAACTTGCGCTCGGTGTCGGAAATTGTTTGCGGAACTTCGACGCGCGCGACCACGATCAAATCTCCGTTTCCTCCGCCGTGCTGCGGCAGGCCGCGACCGCGCACGCGCAGCTTCTGTCCGTTCTGCGTGCCCGGCGGAATCTTGATGTTCACGCGGCCGCCCAGGGTCGGCACAGAAATGCTGGCGCCGAGCACGGCTTCCCACGGCGCGAGTTCAGCTTCGTAAATCAAGTTGTGGTCGTTGACCTCGAAATCCGGATGCTTCGCCAGCCGAACGCGCAAATACAAATCCCCCGCCTTGCCGCCGCCCGCTCCCGCTTCGCCGCGCCCCGCCACGCGCAGCCGCTGTCCCTCGGCGACTCCGGCGGGAATTTTCACCTGGTAAGTCTCGGTATGCGAATTGTGGCGCACCGAGACCGCGCGCACCGAGCCGCGCGTCACCTCTTCCAGCGTCACCATGATGTCGCCCTCGATGTCGCGGCCGCGCTCGGCCAGTTTCTCGTCCGCGAACCCGGGTTGGCCGTCGAACTCTCGTCCGCGGAACCCGGCTCCCCTGCCCCGCGCTCCAAACAGTTGCTCAAAGAAATCGCTGAAGCCCGTGCCGCCAAAATGAAATTCAAATTCCTCCGCGCCCGGCCGCCCTCCGCGAAAACCGCGGCCGCCGGCGCCACCGCCCGCGAAGTTTTCCCATCCGGGCGGCGGACGGAATTCCGCGCCTTGTTTCCAATTCGCGCCCAGTTGATCGTATTTTTTTCGCTTGCTCGGATCGCTGAGGACCTCGTAAGCCTCGTTGATTTCCTTGAACTTTTCCTCCGCCTTTTTTTTGTCCTTGGCGACGTCAGGATGAAATTCCCGCGCCAGTTTGCGAAAAGCCTTCTTGATCTCGGCCTCGCTAGCGGTGCGCGACACGCCCAGGCTTTCGTAATAATCTTTATATTGGACAGCCATACCAGGGAATCGCAGCTTGTGGAAAAGTCGCGTTCCTTGAGACAATGATGCCTGTTGTTTGGCTTTTGTCAAAATGTGTGACGAGAAAACCTTTTAGGAATACGTTTTAATGGACCCGCGCGATTCCACTTCGCTTTGCCTCGAATGCGGCCTTTGCTGCAATGGCGTCATCTTTGCCGATGTCCAATTGCTGCCCGAGGACGACGCGGCGAGATTGCGGTCGCTTGGGCTGGCTTTTGCGACAAATCAAAAATCAAAAATTGGAAATAAAAAATTCAAGCAGCCCTGCACAGCGTTCGAGGGCTGCCGGTGCACGATTTATTCCGAGCGCCCGGAGTATTGCCGCCAGTTCGAGTGTCTCCTGTTAAAAAGTGTGAAAGCCGGCCGGACTGACGCCGCCGAAGCGTCGCGGATCGTCCGTTCGGCCCTCCAGCGGGTCAAGAGGGTGAAACGCCTGCTCCGGGAACTCGGCGATGCCGATGAGGGGATTGCTCTCAGCAAACGCTTTCGGCGGATGAAACGGTCCCTTGAAAGCGGCCCTTTGGACGAAGATGCGGCGCAGAAATTCGGCGAGCTTACGCTGGCCGTTCACGATTTGAACGTGCTTTTGGCGGAGGCATTTTACCCCGGACGATAGTTGCACGGGAGAGCAACTTCCCGCTGATTACATTTTCGTCGCCAATGAGGCCTGGACTTTCTTCAAGTCAGGATTGTCCGGCGTGGTGACGAATCCTGCCGTCAGCCTGAGCGTGGCGGGATCGTGCCATCTGAAAAGTTCCGCATGGCCGTCAGCAAAGGAGAACATGGCTCCGCGATGCCGGGTCGCCGGAAGATTCAACCATTCGTC
>DASZLX010000034.1:0-1789 GCA_035552155.1 Verrucomicrobiia bacterium
ATACAGGAAACTCTGGATGCGTTGATCGGGCGGGCAGACGTGCGTGGCCAGGAGCCGTTCCTTCTCGCGATATTGCGCGACCAATGACGATGCGATCTCGCTGAATTCGCCACCGGGGCCGCCGCCGGGCGGCTGGAAGCCGAGCAAGGCGAGTTTGAGGTTAATGTAAGGAATCAACGTGCCCGAAGAGTCCGTGGGAGTGATGGGGTTGGGAGCGATCATGGAAAAATGGTTTGAGAGCGAACGCGGGCCTGGATTGCGGGATGACAGGTCTGCTGCTGCTGCTCTTCTTGTTGAACGAGTTGTTCTTCACCGTCGACTTCGAAAGGTTGAAAAATATAGGCGTTGAACAACGCCTCGCCGACATTGTTGAGTTTGATCTGGACCTGGTCCAGGTAGTCGTGCAGCCCGGCCTCGAAAATTTCCTCGATGGTGCAGAATTGGAGCTCGGCGGCGAGACGCCCGCAGAGCTTTTCGGCGTCGTTGGAAAAACGCCGCTCGGACACTCCCGAAATGCGGCGCAAGGCGTCATTCAGGCGTTCCACGCAAAAGCGGATGGAACGCGGAAAATTTTCATTCAGCATCAGCAGATCCGCGACGTTCCGCGGATGCACCTCCGCTCCGTAGGCGGACTTGAAGACATCCCACGCGCTGCACGAGCGGAGAATCGCGGACCATTCGAGCGCTTCGGTCTGGTTCACGGTTTTGGGCAGCCCCCGGGCCGGCAGAGTGTGATACCGCACGTCCAGAATGCGCGAGGTTTTGTCGGCTCGCTCGATATAACGGCCCGCCTGGCTGAACCACCAGCCCTCGTTATGAATATGGGTCGCGTAGCTCAGGCCGATCAATTGCAGCGAACTGGATTTTATGGCGTTGAAAAAATCCGTGGGGCTGTCGAGCCACATTTGGCGCGCTTCAGGCGAGAGCACAAACAGGTAGAGGCGGTTTAGTTCCTCCCACGTTTCAACAGTGATCTGATCCCGCACCATGCGCGCGTTTTCGCGCGCCAGGCAAATGGAGGACACGATGGAATTCGAATTCTCCTGCCGGAAAACCATGAATTCGGCCACGGCCGAGGCGGTGGCCCGCTGCTTTTGGGAAATGAAGGATTCCTGGTCGCCGGTGGCCTGGACAATGGGCATCCAATGGTCCCGCAATCCCTCATCGTCCAGGCTGCGGAAATCCAGCAGCAACTGGAGATTGACGTCGAGAATGCGGGCGATATTTTCCGCGCGCTCAATATAGCGCGACATCCAATATAAACTATTTGCGACGCGACTTAACATTTTCGATTTATAAATTACGATTTACGGCCCCCGGCCACGCTTTGCGTTGCGCCCGCGCGCGCGTAAATCGTAATGCATAAATCATAAACGATTTTATTCGTCCCCGTAAAGCACCCACGTGTCCTTGCTGCCGCCACCCTGGGATGAGTTCACGACGAGCGACCCTTTGCGCAACGCCACGCGCGTCAGGCCGCCGGGCACGATGACGATTTTTTCCCCGTAAAGAATGAATGGCCGCAAATCGATGTGCCGGCCTTCGAAGCCGCCCTCCACGAAGGTCGGATGGCACGAGAGCGAAATCATCGGCTGCGCAATATAATTGCGCGGGTCGGCCAGGATGCGTTGGCGGAATTCCTCGATTTCCGCCTTCGCGGCCTTCGGCCCCATCAACATGCCGTAACCGCCGGATTCATTCGCCGCCTTTACGACCAGTTCCGGCAGATGTTCGAGAATGTATTTTTTGTCGGCTTCTTCGCTCGCGAGATACGTCGGCACGTTCGGCA
>DASZLX010000035.1:0-139856 GCA_035552155.1 Verrucomicrobiia bacterium
CCGGTTTGATTGCGGCGGCGAATGCGATGGGCCTCGCATTGGCGGACATCGCAGGCGTGGGCGACGCCGAAAACGACCAGGTGTTTCTGGCGCTGTGCGGCTATTCCGCGGCGGTCGGCAATGCCCTGGGTTTTCTCAAGAAACAGGTGCATTACGTGACCAAAGCGACTCACGGAGCGGGCGTGGAGGAATTGATCGGAAAACTTCTGAGCGCCGATGGCGTTACCGTCCCGGAGAAAACCAGGCAGCAGGAATTGTTTCCGGAAGGTTCGCGAGCAGCCGGCTTTCCCACACCGGATCCGAAGGCTTCCTGATTCCCGGGAGCGCCGGAGTCTCGCCGGCAGGACGCCAACGCTCCCACGAACGAACCATCATTTTAAACTTCAGCTCGAACTTCCCATCCCCCCAAAAACACATCCCTCCTTTGGGGTGGTTGCCTTCCGAAATGATTTCTGAATAATCCTCGCTCAATCTACCAACCATGTTTCACTTCACCAAAATTACCTGCACAATCGCCGCCGCCCTCAGCCTCGGACTTTGGGGCGTGCACGCCGACGATACCAATGTCCAATTCAAGGTCATCGCGTTTTACACCGGCAGGGAAGATTTGGCGCATATCAGTTTCGTGAAAGAGGCCAACCGCTGGTTTCCGCAAGCGGCGGCCAAGTATCATTTCAGTTACGAAGCCACCACGAACTGGAACGATTTAAACACGGAAAACCTGGCAAATTATCAAGTGGTGCTTTTCCTCGATACGCGCCCCGAGGCTGCGGCGCAACGGACCGCTTTCGAGAGTTACATGGAGCACGGTGGCGCGTGGATGGGATTTCACTTTTCCGCCTTCGCCCTGACGCCCTCGGCCTACCCGCAAAATTGGGACTGGTATCACAATACGTTTTTGGGCTCCGGCGAATACGTCAGCAACACATGGCGCCCCACATCGGCGGTTTTACGCGTGGAAGACACGAATCATCCGGCGACGAAAGGCCTCCCCCCGACCTTCAAATCCGCGCCCAACGAATGGTATCGCTGGAAGAATAATCTGCGGGCGAACCCGGACATCGACGTGCTGCTGTCCATCGATCCCGCAAGTTTTCCGCTGGGCACCGGCCCCAAACTCTATGAAATCTGGCACAGCGGCGATTACCCGGTGGTGTGGGCGAATCGAAAATACCGGATGGTCTATTTCAACATGGGCCATAACGATATGGATTACGAACACAAGACCAACAAGGAATTATCCTTCACTTTTGCCAACGAAACGCAGGATCAATTGATCATGAACAGTCTTTTGTGGCTGGGCAGCGGAAAATAGTGTAACAAAAGCCCCAGCTTGACGTCTGCAAAAGAAAGCCGAACGAAGGCAATTAAATATCTATGAAAACCACACTCCTCCTCCTTACAGTTTTGGGCCTGGCCGCTTCCCCGTTGATGATTTCGCAGGCACAAGCCGCGCCGACGACCCACGTGGCCAAGCAGCACAAGAAGCACCTCAAAAAACACACCGTCAAGCATCACGTCCGTAAGCACCACCGCAAGGCCACCGCTTAAGTTTGATTAGCGACGGGCGCGGATGGCTTTTCACTTGCCTCCATGCCGCGGACGGGTCTCTACTGCCCGCATGCCGTCTGTATTTCGTCGCGCCTTCTTTTTTCTTGTTCTCGTGGCCGCTCCGGCCACGTTCATGGCGCAGGACCACACCGGGTCCACCGCGGCTTCCGCTAAACCGGCGGCAATAGTCGCCGCAACTTCTGAAGATTCCTCTGAACTAGACCGAGGCCAGAGCCTGTTTGAAAGCAATTGCGCCAATTGCCATGGTCAGCATGGCGAAGGCGCCAAAGGACCCACCCTCGCCCAACCCAATCTCCCCCGCGCCAGCGATTACCAGTCATTGCTCAGAATTATCACCGGCGGAATTAACGGCACCGAAATGCCCCCCGCGCACCTGGAGCCGAAGGACATTGAACTCGTCGCCAAATTCGTGAAATCGCTCAGCTTCCGTCAACATCATGCCGTGCGCGGGGATGTCGAACGCGGTGAACAAATTTACGCGAAAAAAGGCGGCTGCGCCCAATGTCACATGCTCCATGGCCAGGGCGCGGTATTCGGACCCGACCTCAGTGATGTCGGAACCCGCCGCAGTCCGGATTATTTGCGCCGCTCGTTGGTGGACCCCAGCGCGGACGTCCCTCAAAGTTATACGCCCTGGCGCTCGGAAATCGCTCTTCCGGAAAATTTTCTCTACGTCAGGCTCGTCACGCATGACGGCCAGGAATTTTCCGGCGTGCGCGTGAACGAAGACACCTTTTCCATCCAAATTCGCCAGGCAAACGGAGCCATCCGCTCCTTCTTCAAATCCGAACTGGCCGAGTTACACAAGGATTTCGGCAAATCACCCATGCCGTCTTATGCCACGGCACTGACCACAAACGAACTGGATGACTTGGTCGCATTTCTCGCCACGCTCCATTCCGAAAAATGAAAATTCTGCCCCTGTTCACATTTTCTCTGTTGCTGGCAATTCCAGCCGTCGCCCAGGTCAACGTGCCGTTCGAGCGCATTCGCTCCGCGTCCAAGGAACCCGGCGATTGGCTCACCCATCACGGCAACTACGCCGGGCATCGCTATTCCGCACTCGATCAGATCACTCCCGCAAATGTCGCCCACCTGAAAACCGCGTGGATTTATCAGTCGCGCGAAGCCGGCAAATGGGAAGTCACACCGCTGGTGGTCGATGGCATTGTTTACGTATCCGAGCGCCCCAACATCATCACGGCCCTCGATGGAAAGACCGGCCGGCCGCTGTGGAATTACCGCCGGCCCATGGCCCCGGAGGCCGAAGGTTGCTGCGGGCCGGTGAATCGCGGGCTGGCCATTCTCGGCGATGCCCTTTACATGAACACTTTTGATTGTCACCTCGTGTGCATCGACGCCAACACCGGCAAGGAACGGTGGGATACCGTCGTCACCGATTATCACCCCGGTTACTCCATGACCGGCGCGCCGCTGGCGGTGAAGGATAAAATCCTCGTCGGCATTTCCGGCGGCGAATTTGGCATTCGCGGCTTTCTCGATGCCTACGACGCGAAAACCGGCGCGCACGCGTGGCGCTTTTGGACCGTGCCCGACGAAAAAGATCCCGTCCACGAAACGTGGGGTCCCGGCGACGCCTGGAAAACCGGCGGCACAGCCACCTGGGCCACCGGCACCTACGATCCCGATTTGAATCTCGTCTATTGGGGAACTGGCAATCCCGGGCCTGATTACAACGGCGATGTGCGCCCCGGCGACGATTTATATTCGTGCTGCGTGGTGGCCATCGACCCCGATTCCGGCAAATTGCGCTGGCATTTTCAATACACCCCGCACGACGTCCACGACTGGGATTCCTGCGAAATCCCGCTGCTCATCGATGCCACCATCGATGGCAAGCCGCGCAAACTGCTCACCCAGGCGAACCGCAACGCGTTTTTTTACGTGCTCGATCGCGCCACCGGCGAATTCATCACCGGTAAAGCCTTCGCCAAACAAACCTGGGCCAGCGGTCTGGATGCGAAAGGCCGTCCCCTATTGATTCCTGACAAGGAACCGACCGCGCAAGGTGTGCTGGTGTATCCCGGGCTCGAAGGCTCGGCGAATTGGCCGCCGCCGGCCTACAGCCCGCGCACGGGCCTTTTTTATGTGCAGGCGCAAGACGATTACTCGCAGATTTATTACAAGCACAATGCCGATTATCACCCCGGCAATGATTACGAAGGCGGCGGCGCGCGCAACATACTCGGAGAGGAACCCTACGGCGCGGTGAAAGCCATCGAAGCCACGACCGGAACAGTGAAGTGGGAATTTAAGGAGCAAACGTCATCCAATGCGGGTGTCCTCGCCACCGCGGCCGGCCTGGTCTTTTCCGGCACGCACGACGGATATTTTTACGCGCTCAACGCCGCCACCGGCGAACCGCTCTGGCGCTTCCAAACCGGCGGCTCGATTCTAGGCGGCCCCGTGACGTTCCTGGTCGACGGCAAACAATATATAGCCATCGCCGCCGGCGCAGGATTGTTCACCTTTGCCCTGTAGACAGGCACTCTGCCTGTCTCCATTTTTAATCTCCCCCTGTGAGAGGGCGACGAGGGAAGTAAGAACCTTATCCCTCGTCGCCACAACGCTCGCGTATATTACGGTTGAATGACTCGATAAAACTTCGCCATGCTCAACGGCGAAGTCGTGTCCACAACGATTATCGGGCCTGCTCCTGCTGTGTTCGTCGAAAACGAGGTATAAGGCCCGCCCACTGAGGTGGCATATTGCGACACATACGTGCTGCCGTTAACACCGTTGATGGTGATGACGGGATACAGGTTAAATGAATCAGCTGCCACCGTGGCTCCTGTGCTTGCAGTATAGTTACGATCGCTCGAGCTGGCAGCCGTGTTGGTAGCCACCACGGAATAAACCCCAGTCTCGGTGGCCTTGAAATTTGCAATAGTCAAAGTGGCTGTCGTGGCGCCGGAAACCCCATTACCATTCGTGAGGGGCGCGGAATTAAACATCCATTGATAGCCGGTCGCCGGTGAGGCAGCCGCAGTCAAGGTCGCCGTGCCGCCTATCCCAACAATCGAATTTGAAGGGTTCAGGCTGAATTGCGGCGTGGTGGGCCCTTGAGGTGCAAGAGCAGTGAGGACGGTAGTGTTATTCCCCGGATTATAAACCGCAGAGATGGTGCCATTACCCTCGAAAGCGATGAGCTGATTGCTTGCTATCAAGGTGGGCATATAACTTAATGCATTGTTCGTGATCACCACTTGGGAGCCGGCTCCGATGTCCATAATACCAATGTTTCCAGGCGCTCCCGGTTGGCCGAGCGTTGAGGAAGCCCAATCACGCAGGTAAACTGAAGCGTTGTTGGTGACGTAAATATAGTTGGTGCCGCCATTTCCGTTCCAACTCACACCCAGTTCCCCGCCCGGAATGTGAAGCGTACCGCCATTGACAACCACCGTGCCTTCTGTGCTGCCCTGCCCCACCCAAAGATGTCCAGCAAAGGTGGCGTCCGAGCCCGGGCCAATAATCAAAGTCCCCGGCCCCGCCACAAAGCCTATGCCAGTCCAGGAGTCTCCAAAACCCGAAAAGCCCGCCTGAAAATGGGCGCCATTGTTGACTAGCAGCGTTCCGGCTCCTCCGAAGCCGCACATCAACTGGCCGACTGAAGTGACCTGACTGTTGTTTGATACGACACAAATAACAGTGCTGTTATAGGCAGCATTGTAAAAAGTGAACGCTTGGTTTGGGTCTACAATGACAGGCACGATCCCGCCCGCCCAGTTGTTGGCATCATCCCAGGCAGCGTATGTATTGCCACTATCGTCAGTCCAGGTGTCTAACGGGGACCATTGGATGTCTTCTCGAGTCGCGGCCGTGGCCTTGAAAGCCAGCGGCACGGCCAGCAGGCCGGCCAGGAGCAACATTTTGAGTCGTTGCGAGGGATTGATCTCTATTTTCATATTTTTCTCCGATTATGTTGGTTGGTGAGAATTGGGACGATGGCACCGTAGTTCAGACGCGCAACACGTCGGTATCCCCAATAACGGGGATGGCAAACCAAAGGGGCGAAATGCAAAGTTCTTCAAATAATTCCCAACCATGAAAATCATTTCACGCCGATCAAACGTCATTTTGCCCCTCCGACAGGGTTTTACGTTGATTGAGTTATTGGTCGTCATTGCCATTATCGCAATCCTGGCAGCAATGTTGTTGCCCGCCTTGAGCCGGGCAAAGTCGCGAGCCCAGGCAACCGCGTGTATGAACAACACAAAACAAATGACCTTGGGCTGGATCATGTATGCGGCTGACAACAACGACAAAACTGCGAGCCTGCATGACGATGGCAATGATACGGGGTCGGTTGATGAGTCGGCCACCAATTGGTGCAGTGGAAACATGGCTTTTTATCCGAGCTGCACTAACACGGCATTTTTGATGACCGGGCAGCTTTACCCGTATATCAATAGTGTGGCCGTTTATCGCTGTCCGGCGGATAACTCGTACGCAAGCCTTGTCGATGCCCGGCCGTCGGCGGCGGGGCAGCCGCGGGCTCGCAGTTTTTCCATGAGTCAAACGTTCGGGAAAGGCACATACCTTGGCGGATACAGAACGTACAATAGAATCAGTAACATTATGAAAGTGACGGACACTTGGGTCTTCATTGACGAAAATGAGAAAAGTATCAACGACCCAGCCTTTGCAGTTGTGATGGCGACTGGTTCGCCAGTCACGGTGCAAGACGTTCCCTCGGGCCGTCATGGCGGCTCGACCGGCATGTCGTTTTCTGATGGACATTCGATCGTCCACAAATGGATTTCATCCGCGACCTACACAGCTGCCGTCCACACCAGTTCCAGCGATCCGGGTGTTATTGCCGATATGTTGTGGCTTTCTTCGGTAACTACAGTACCAGCGCACTAAAGATGGCGTATGACATTTGTTGTATTTGGCCGCACGAATTATTGAAATGCGAAGCCGGCATAAATGTTGTGGATGGCTTACGCTATTGTTTTTGCTCAACGCGGGTGTTTTGGCGAAAGCACAGCTAACTGCAACAACCTGGAATCCCGCCGGCAATCCGACCCAGCCTTCAGACAACCTTTGGACCACTCCTGGCAACTGGAGCGGAGGCCTCGTTCCCACCAACGGATACAAAGCGTATTTCAATGCCGGTGCCGCTCCCTGCGTCGTCAGCAACACGGTCGGCGGGTCCCAGATATCCATCGGTGATGGCGGACCGGGAGGCGTTCTCATTGTCACCAACGGCGGCAGCCTGTCTGCCGGAGACAATACCGCAGGCAATAATGACGATTACGCCTGGTCGGCCATTGGCTACAGCAGCACCGGTGAAATGGACATCGAGAACGGCGGCTCCGTCACCTTCAACTATCATCTCTGGATCGGCCTCAATCCCGGGGCAATTGGCACGTTTAAAATGAATGGCGGAACGGCGTCGGTGGCAGGTGCGTTCGGGCTGGGCTTCAGCGGCGGCACCGGCATCGTCCAAATAAACGGTGGCACATTGACTCTTTCCCAATGGCCCGCGAACGCGATTCAAGGCACTGGCTCCGTGCTGGACATTGGCGGTGGAACGGTGGTCATTGCGGGAAATCAAGTTGCCTCTGTGAATGGTTTTACCACCAGCGGCAAAATCACTGCTTACGGAGGCACTGGCACCGTTGTATGCAACTATAACGGAACCTCCACCACCATCACCGCTACTAAAAGCAGCAACAACTCCAGCAACATCGATCTTTCCATCCAACTATCAACGCCCAATCTGATACTTTCCTGGCCGACTTCTTCTGTCTATTACGGGTTGCAATCCACTACTAACCTCACTGCGCCGATTGTCTGGCAATCATTGACCAACTCAGTTGCCACCGCCAATGGAACCAACGAAGTCATTTTACCTTTGTCTGCAAAAGCAACTTTCTTCAGTCTCAATCATGGGGTCGATGCCACCACTATGTATGGCAAATTGTTGATGGGGTATCAGGGCTGGTTTGCCTGCCCGAGCGACGGCTCGGCCCCCAATCAATGGTGGCATTGGTTTCACAACCAGACACCCACTGCGGCCAACGTCAATACAGATTTTCTTCCCGACACATCTGAGGACAGTCCAAACGAGCTTTTTAATACCCAGATGACCTACTCCAACGGCAGCCCGGTTCAATTCGATTCGTCTGCCGTGCAGCAAACCGTGCTCCGTCATTTTAAATGGATGCAGGAAAATCAACTGGACGGCGTATTTCTTCAACGCTTCCTGAGCGATCTTTCCAGCCCGCAATTCTATTCCTTCCGCAATCAAGTCACCGCCAATGTCCGCGCAGGGGCGGAAGCCTACGGGCGGGTTTTTGCCATCATGTATGACGTCAGCGGTCAGTCCACTAATACTCTGGTCAACAATCTTACCAACGACTGGCTTTATCTGGTAAACACCATGCACATTACGAACAGCACGCGCTATCTTTACCATAACGGCAAGCCGGTCGTGGCGATTTGGGGATTCGGTTTTAATGACGGAGGTCATCTGGCTTCGCCGCAACAGGCACAAACAGTAATCGATTGGTTCAAATCGCGCGGCGTCACCGTGATGGGCGGCGTGCCGACGTATTGGCGCACCCTGCAGAATGATTCGTTCACTAACACTGCCTGGACCTCCGTTTATCTTTCGTTTGATGCCATCAGCCCGTGGGCGGTTGGCCGATTTGGCAATAATGCCGGAGCCGATAATTATACGGCGAGCATTACCATACCGGACCTCGCTGAATGCAAAACGAACGCGATTGATTATATGCCCGTGGTTTTCCCCGGCTTTTCCTGGCACAACGAGAACGGCGGCACCCTTAATCAAATTCCGCGCAACGGCGGCTCATTTTATTGGAGACAGGTTTACGATTCCGTCCATGCCGGCTGCAATATGATTTACGGCGCGATGTTCGACGAAGTGAACGAGGGAACCGCGATGTATAAACTCGTGCCATCAACGGCCCAATTGCCTGCCCAGGGCGCATTTCTGGCGCTGGACGCAGATGGCATCACTTTGAACAGTGACTGGTATTTGCGGCTGGCAAATCAGGCTGGCAAAATGTTGCGGAAAGAAATCCCGCTGCAAACGACCATTCCCATCTCAGCGCCGTGAGGAGACTCCTCTCCTACGCCCCACCTTCGTCGCAGTTTTCTTTGAAACCTTGTCCACCGGTCGCGAAAACATAACCGTGTCATCCGCATGGCGCGTCACACCGCGCGGTTGCAGCAGCTTGGCCACCAACCCCGTCCAGCCGGTTTGATGCGACGCCCCCACACCGCGACCCGTGTCGCCGTGAAAATATTCGTGGAACAAAACGTAATCCCTGAACTGCGGATCCCCGGACAATTTAGGATGATACTTCAATACCGGCCGCTCGCCATCCGAACCCTTAAGAAATATTTTTGAAACCCGCCGCGTCAATTCATTGGCCACTTCCTTGATGGTGATGAATTTCCCGGAACCCGTCGGGCATTCCACCTTGAAATCGTCGCCGTAATAATGGTGAAATTTCTGGAGCGACTCGATGATGAGATAATTCACAGGCATCCAAAGCGGCCCGCGCCAGTTGGAATTGCCGCCGAACAAATGGTTTTCCGATTCCGCCGGCCAATAGCTGACCACGTGCTCCACCCCGCCGATCGTGAGCCGAAACGGCTGCTGCTCATGTATCTTCGAGAGCGCCCGGATACCGTAATCGCTCAGAAATTCCGTTTCATCGAGCATCCGCCGCAGCAGGCATTTCATGCGATGGCCGCGCAGCAGTGAGAGCAGGCTGCGCTCGCCCACGCCGCTTTCCTCCCAATGCGAAACCAGGCTCGCCAGGTCCGGTCGATGGTTGAGCAACCATTTCAGCCGCCCGGCGAAATCCGGCAGCGCCTTCAATAACTCCGGCTCGATCGTCTCGACCGCAAACAACGGAATCAAACCCACCATCGAACGCACCTTGAGGGGAATCTCCCGGCCGCCGGGTGTGCGCAATTGATCGTAGTAAAATTCGTCTTCATTGTCCCACAAGCCCGTTCCGTCCTCCGGATTGTTGATCGCGGCGGCAATGCTGAGAAAATGCTCGAAGAACTTCGTCGCGATGTCCTCATAAACCTTGTTGTGCCGCGCCAGTTCCAGCGCAATGCGCATCAGGTTCAGCGAATACATCGCCATCCAACTCGTGCCGTCGGCCTGGTTGATATAGCCACCGGTCGGCAGCGGGGCGCTGCGGTCAAACACGCCGATATTGTCCAGCCCGAGAAAGCCGCCCTGGAAAATATTTCGCCCCTGCGCGTCCTTGCGGTTCACCCACCACGTGAAATTCAGCATCAACTTGTGAAACACGCGTTCGAGAAAAGCGAGATCCCCGCGATCGTCCGGCTGATGTTCCCGGCGCTGCTTGCGGTCCATCTGGAACACGCGCCACGCCGCCCACGCATGCACCGGCGGGTTCACGTCGCTGAACGCCCACTCGTACGCCGGCAACTGGCCATTCGGATGCATGTACCACTCGCGCGTGAGCAGGACCAACTGGTGCTTCGCGAATTCAGGATCGATCAATGCAAACGGAATGCAATGAAACGCGAGATCCCACGCCGCATACCACGGATACTCCCATGTGTCCGGCATCGAAATGACATCGGCATTGTTGAGATGCGTCCAATCGGCGTTGCGTCCCTCCTTGCGCTCGGGCGGCGGCGACGGCATGGCCGGGTCGCCTTTGAGCCATTCCCTAACATCGTAATAATAAAATTGTTTCGACCATATCATGCCGGCCAGTGCCTGGCGCTGGACCCGGCGCGCGTCCTCATCCTGTAGATCCTTCTGCAACTCGCCGTAAAACTCATCCGCTTCGCGCAGCCGCAGGGAAAAAATGGAGTCGAAATCATCCAGGTAGGACAGGCTTCGAGCCTGTCTCTGATTTTCCGCCGCGGTTGAAAGGCTAAGTCGCAATCGCAATTGCTCCGAACCGCCCGCCGGCACTGTGACCGTGTAATGCGCCGCTGCCTTGGTCCCGGTCTGCTGTGGATTCACCGCGGCTCGGTTGCCGTTCACGATGCATTCGTGAAAGGCATCCTTGAAAAAACCCGGCGCGTCCTGCTCATACAACCGTCGGACGTTGGTTTCGTTGTCGCAGAAAAGCAATTCCGGTTTCCCGTCGCAATGCCACTGATATTCTCCCAGGCTGGCGTGCCGCGCGCTCACTCCGCCGTTTTCGTCCGCGTGCAAAACCGGTTTCTCGGAATTGTCCCAAGTCCAGGTATTGCGAAACCACAATTGCGGCAGAAGATGAAGGGTGGCCGCTTCCGGCCCGCGATTCTGCACCGTGATCCGCATCAAAATATCCGCCTCGTCCGCCTTCGCATATTCCACGAACACATCCCAGTAGCGGTCATCATCGAAGATGCCGGTATCCAGCAACTCAAATTCCGGCTGGCAACAATCCGTTTTGCGCCGCTCGCTTTCCTCGATGAATTGGCAATACGGATATTCCCGCTGCGGATACTTATAAAGCATCTTGAGGTAGGAATGCGTCGGCGTGGCATCGAGATAATAATAAAGCTCCTTCACATCCTCGCCGTGATTTCCCTGGCTGTTCGTGACGCCGAACAAACGCTCCTTCAAGATCGGATCCTTCCCATTCCACATCGCGAGCGAAAGGCAAAGCCGGCATTGATTGTCGCTGAAGCCCGCGATGCCGTCCTCCCCCCAGCGATAAGCGCGGCTCCGCGCATGGTCGTGCGGAAAATATTCCCACGCCGTGCCCGATGGCGAATAATCCTCGCGCACCGTGCCCCATTGCCGCTCCGAGAGATACGGCCCCCAACGCTTCCAATGCTTTTGCCCGGCGTGATTCTCAACCAGACGCTGGCGTTCGGCAGTCATTTTTGGAGCGCTCATGTTCTCAAAGGAATGCGGGGACCCTATCATCGGAAACACGTCTCTACAAGACGGGCTGTGATTTGAAAAATGAATTGCTCAAAATCCGAAGGCCGAAATCCGAAATCCGAAAAAAGTCCGAAACCTGAAAGAAATCGGAAATCCGAATTCGGAAATCATAGTGCGACGCGGGCCCCGCATTCCTGAGCGTTCCGAATTCTGCGGATGGGGATTCGGATTTCGGCCTTCGGATTTTTCCTTCCCTTCCCTTCTCCCTAATTTAAATCGAATAAACCTCCGCCCACACAGTCAAAGCAGAATGTCAAAAAAGACAGTTTTTAGGGTTGCAACGGACTGGGGCATTGCATCTAGTGGCAACGTCGAGGCTTTGAGGTAGTTTTAAGCATTGCTCCCATGAACCGTTGGGCATGGTTTACAATTTGTGTTCTGCTCGGACTGCTGCTGCTTGCCGGCGGCTGGCTGATGCCCGCCCATTTGCGCGCCATCGAACCCTCCGTCCTCCAACGCGCGGGCCAAAACTCGTCCTCGCTGACCGGCCGCGGAATGGAACTCACCCACATCGGGCAATTCGGCGCGGCAGAATTGGTTTCGAGCGCCGCGACTCGCGCAAAACTTCCTTCCGCCGGAGAACTCGCCTCGTCCATTGAAACCGACGTCAAACGTCATCCCGAATGGAAAGCCTGGGGCGTCACCGGTCCGAGCTTGAGGCCTTACTACGGCTTGAGAGCTTATTTTTCCAAGGCTCCCGCGGGATCAGACGAATCGTCATTCACTGATTTTGTGGTGCGCGAACAAAACCGCACACGCGCGCTCGCTACGTTAAGCGCCTCCAAACAGCCCGCCGTTCAAGACTTGCTCCAAACCCGCACGCTGACCAACACCGTCACCTTTGCGCCCTCGCAGGCCGCAGGCGGAGAAGCGTTTGACACCGCAGTGGTCATCACCTCGCTCCTGCTGGAACAAAACCGGTTCACTCCCGCCCTCAACGATCAAATTCACTCCGCCGCTGTGCAGGCCAATCATGGCAATCCCCAGCCGCTCGAACAAATCCTGCTCGATGTTTTATCGCTCGGCCAGCGCTTCAACTGGGGCCAGCTCGTCACCTTCGTTGGCAAAATGGACAGCGCCGCGACGTTGCACGCCCAGGCTGATCTGGTCCGCAACGCCGGCGATCAATTGCCGGAATTGTTTTCCGCCGTGGAACTTTCGGGCAATCCGAAAGGCGTGGCCGAATATTTAAAAACCTTTCCCAAAACCGGCATGAACGACCTCACGACGGCGCTCGCCTATAACGCCGGCGGCGTGCGGGAGCTCTTGCGGAGCAACCATCGGATTTACACGTCGCCCTGGCGGCAGACGGCGTCGGAATACGAGCCGTTCGCGGGGGCGATATCGCTCGGCGCGGATTATAGCTGGCGAATGCCGGGATTTGCGCTGATATTGAAGTGGATTTTGTATTTTTGCGGCGGCCTTTTGCTCGCCCTAGCCCTGCATTTTGGCAAACCACCTGCTTCCAGTCTGGAAGCGCCATTGCAGGTTCGGGGGTTCCACGTCGCCCGCGAGATTTTGTTTGCGCTGGGTTTTCTGCTGGTCGTGCTGCTCGTGAGTGAGCCGTTTCTCGCTCAGGAAAGCCCGGCGGCGGCATTGCCGTTTCGATTGCGCGTGCCCACGGTGGGCGCCGCGGTCCTGTCAGGAAGCACCAACAACAAAACGACATTTATGGATAAATCAAATTGGCTGCCGATGCTGCTGTTTTTTGTGCTGCAGGCATTGCTCTATGTAGCCTGCATCGTGAAACTCGCCGAAATCCAACGCCAGCGGGTCGGCCCCCGCGTGAAACTGAAACTCCTCAAGAACGAAGAGCATCTTTTCGACGGCGGCCTTTATCTGGGCTTCCTCGGCACCATCGTTTCGTTCATCGTTTATTCCGTGTACGCCAAGCAACAATTCAGCCTGATGGTCGCGTACTCCTCCACCTCGTTCGGCATCCTGTTCGTGTCCTTTTTCAAAATCTTCCACCTGCGCCCGGTCAGCCGGAAGCTGTTGTTGGAAGCGGAAGCTGAATTGCCGGTTGCCACCACTCCGGTCGTTGCCTCTTCACTCGCGACACCATGAATCGCAGCATCCTGATCGTCATCTGCGACTTCCTGCTCGTCAGTCTGTTGATTTTTTCGACCCCGGACCCGAGCAAGGTGATGGGCAATAACGGCGACACCGCCGCGCCCACGGCCGTCGCCACGAACGCCCCCGCTGCCAGCGCCGGCAAGGACCTCGCTGCCGTCATGCGCACCGCCCTGACCGAGGAACAACAGAAGCGCGAGCAACTGCAAGGCGAATTGGAGAAAACCCGCCAGGCAGCCGCGCAACAACAATCGCAATTGAGCGAAAATGAAAAACGCGCGCAGGCCCTCCAACAGGAGCAGACGAATCTCAAGGAGCAATACGCCGCCGCCCAGACAAATATCGGCGCGTTGAACCAACAATTAAACGCCCGCTCCACCGAAGCGACGCTTTCGAAGGAGCAACTCGCCGCCTTGCAGGCCGACATGCAGAAACAGGAGGACCAGGCCGCGGCGCTCAAGAAACAACTCGCTGACTTGGAAAAAGCCAACCAGGCCGCCGTCGCCGACCGCGAGCGATTGACTAATCAGCTCCAAATGGCCGACCTCGAGCGACGCCAGGCCGCCGAGCAGGCCGCCCAGGCGCAGGAGCAGGTGCAATATGAGCGCCAGGAAAAAGCGCGCATCGAACAACAGGCCGCCAAGCTCGCCGAAGGCGTGAAATCCCTGGCCACCAATTCCAGCGCGCTCGCCCAGGAAATTCGCGAGAACCGCCCGCTCGCCTCCAATACGATTTTCAACGATTTCGTCACCAATGCGGTGGACGTCCAATTCACCGCCACCCGCCCCGGCTTCTTCGGTGGCGATGCGACCAAAGAAAAGGTCACCAAAACCGTCCTCGTCACCGACGGCACGAATACCTTCGCCATGTGCCATGTGCAGGACACGCCCCTGACCTTCTGGGTTCCTGCGACCGACTGGGATGGTCTGACCGGCACCTTGCGGCACGATGGCAGCCAGATTTCTCTGGGTTCGCTGTCCTTCTCGCAGCCCGATCCGCGCGTGGTCATGTTGCCCATCAAACCCACCGACGCGAGCCGGCTCGGCACCAAAATTTATCACGTCTCGCCGGACCCGTTCAAATTTCAGGACGCCGTGCTCGTGGGCGCGCAGGAAGGTTATTATGGCGAGTGCAAATTCCAGATTGATGTGAAAACGCCCGATTACGTGAAACTGGACCGCAGTCTCATCAAAGGATTGTTTGGCAAATTCAATCCTTCACGCGGCGATTTGGTTTTCAGCCGCACTGGCGAATTGCTCGGCATCATGGCCAACGACACTTACTGCTTGGTGATTCGCAAGTACGATTCGAACGCCACCTTCCAACTCGGCCAAAGCATGCGTTCCCAATATCTCGCCGACACACTCTCGCGCTTTTACGTGTCAATCCAGAGATTGCCCCCCGAATTGCAGTAGCCGCAGACGCGAGTCTCCGCTGATTAATTCCTGGTGCACTTGAACTGGCGGAGCGCCGACTTGCAGTCGGCTTCGGGCTAAGAAAATGCCCCGCGTCATTTCTCCTGGCGCGGGAACAATCTCCGTCCCTTATCGGATGGCTGCGAAGTTGGAAATTTATTTCACAGCCACGCGTCCACACTGGTTGTCTTCGTAACCATCCGCCTTCGCCGGCCAGGCGCAGATAAAAAGCAGCGTGCCAGCCAGCGCGCAGCCAATCAATCCCGCGAAGCCCGCGTTCCAGCCGTAATGCTGGACTACGAATCCCAGGCCCCAGCCGGAAAGCGTCGTGCTGGCATAGCCGAAAATGCTCGTCAACCCGACGGCCGTCGCCGCCGCACGCTTCGTGGCCAGGTTGGCGCAGGCAATGGCCAGTAGGCATTGCGGGCCGTAAACAAAAAATCCTGTCGCGCACAACAGGCCGGTGATGAGCAACTGTGACTGCGTCTGGATTTTCCAGAACAGCAGGACCGAAACACACGCCAGCGCCATATAGACCACACACGCCCTCGCGGCGCGCCCACCTAGAAACCGGTCGGTCAACCAGCCGCCAAACAGCGCGCCAATGAGGCCGAATGCCTCAAAACATGAAAGCATGACCGCGGCGTTGAATATCGGGATGTGTTTGGCCTCGGTCAGCATCGTCGGACCCCAGTCGAAAACCGCGTAACGAATCGTATAAACAAAGAAATTAGCCATGGAAAGCAGCCAGATGTATTTGTTGCAGAACACCTGTTTGAACACGAACGCCTTGAAATCCTCGTGCGATTTTTTGTCGGGCATTTCGACATGCGTTCCCTCGAACTCCGGCAGGCCGACCGATGGGGGTGTGTCCGGCAGCATGAACCAAAGAACAACCGCGACGATCACGGCCAGCGCCGCCGGCACAAAAAAGCAAAGCCGCCAGTTCGCCGCAAACATCTTTCCGCTTACCAGAAACCCGCACAGCAGCAGGACGCCGATGCTCCCGATATTGTGCGAGGAATTCCAGATCGAGAATTTGGTCGCCAGTTGTTTCGGCGGAAACCAATTCGCGATCAGCCGCGCGCACGGCGGAAATCCCATTCCCTGAAACCACCCGTTCGCCATCCAGATCAGCCCAAACGCCACCACGCTCGCACTGGACCCGAAAGCCACGTTGAGAAGTGCCGACGCCATCAGCGCCACTGCCATGAACACCCGCGCGTTGGATCGGTCGGCGAGAAAACCATTCAGAAATTTTGAAACGCCGTAAATCACCCCGTGCAGCGTAAGAAAGAGCCCGAAGTTCACTTTCGTAATGCCCAGTTCCTTGCCCATCAACGGTATTGCGATGCCGAGATTTTTCCGCACGAAATAAAACGTCGCGTAGCCGACGATGGAGAAAAAGAGGACACGCGTCTGCCACACCCGATACGTTGCCTCAATTTTTGCGGAATCGGTCAGAGCGGCGGCAGGCGGCGCCGGCCGGAAAATATCGAGGAGACCCTTGCCGGAGGCGATCGGAGGAGGATTCTGAATAACCGGTTCGGCACTCATGCGGTGCTAAAACTTTTGTGATTTCGATGCTCGGTGCAGCCGCATCGATTTGCAAACCTATTCTTGCCCCCGGACGGATTCCAGCCACTCCAATCAAGATTCCACGACACATCGCTCCGGATACGCGCGCGCGTAAGTAATCCAATAGTGCATCAGCCCATGATCTCGCCATTGCTCGAGCAATCTCCACATGCGTTCGGTGAGCGGGTCGATTTGTTTCTGGATCCCGGTTTCCTCGAGCCAATCGTGGGCGTCCGCTGAATCGGAGCTTTCATTTTGCGCGAAGGTTTGAAGTTCATCCCACCTCGGCCTCAAAATCGCAAATGCGGCATCAAAAAGTTCCGCCGCTTCGATCGCTCCCAATTCCCGCAGGCCGTTGCTGGTTTCCGCGCACAAATCCAAATCATGCCAATTTACAAAATGCCACGCCAGATCATCCAGGGCCATGCTGATGTCCAGTTCGAAAGTGGCAGCCATGGCGCGCATTCCGCGAGGGGCGTTCTGGAGTCGCGAAAGAAAAACGACATCGTCTCGGCGTGAGGCCGGCGGAAACCACTCATTCAATTCCCCCTGCAGGAGCCGCAGAATATCCTCGTCCAACCGTGCTTTACGAAGTTGGGCAATCGTCAACGCCATCTGAGCCGCGTTCGCGGTTAAAACAACTTCTGCTGGTTTCCCGATGCCGGTTTCAGCCCCAGCTTCTTGTAACTTAACTCCGTCGCCACCCTGCCCTGCGCCGTGCGCTGGAGATAACCCTCCATGATCAAATACGGTTCATAAACTTCTTCCAGTGTGTCCGGTTCCTCACCCACCGCCACCGCCAGCGAACTCACGCCCACCGGGCCGCCGCCGAATTTCACAATCACCGTTTCCAAAATCCGCTTGTCCATCTCATCCAGGCCGTTCTCGTCAATTTCCAGCATCGCCAGCGCCTTGTCGGCAATGGCCGCGGTAATCCGCCCTTCGCCCTTGACCTGCGCAAAGTCCCGCACGCGCCGCAAAAGATTATTCGAAATACGCGGCGTACCCCGGCTGCGTCGCGCAATTTCCCGCGCGCCGCGTTCTTCGATCTCGATGTCCAACAACCGCGCCGAACGAATCACGATTTTTTCCAACTGCTCCGAGTGATAATAGTCCAGCCGCTCGCGAATCGGAAACCGCGTCAGCAACGGCGCCGTGAGCAACCCACTCCGCGTGGTCGCGCCAATCAGCGTGAACCGCGGCAAATTCAGCCGCACACTCCGCGCGTTCGGCCCCTGGTCGATGATGATGTCCAATTTAAAATCCTCCATCGCCGGATAAAGATATTCCTCGATGGTCTTTTGCAGGCGATGGATTTCATCGATGAACAGCACGTCGCCCTCCTCCAAATTCGTCAAAAGCCCGGCCAGGTCGGCGGCCTTTTCGATGGTCGGGCCGCTGGTGCTTTTCATATTGGCGCCCATCGACTTGGCGATGATGTTCGCAATCGTCGTTTTGCCCAGACCGGGCGGCCCGCTCAGCAGCAGGTGATCGATGGCCTCGCCGCGTTGTTTGGCGGCGGCGACGGTGATTTCCAGCCGTTCCTTGACCTTGGCCTGCCCCGTGAAATCGGAAAACAGGGAGGGCCGCAGGGTCATTTCCAGCGCGGCATCGGGCTTGGTCAAGACATCGGAAATCGGTCGCTCAGGCATCGCAGCCAAGATGGGGAAACACCCCGGAGCCGACAAGGGAAATTCCTGCAATGCTTTGCCGCGTGGACCCAAAACGGGGCGCAAAATTACGAATTGACGCTGGCCAGTCCTTTAACGAAACTGCCCGCGTTGCCGAAACCTTTATCTTCCGAAGGAATCTCGCAGTATTGCAACGGGACAGCGTCCTGCCCCCAATGCGGTTTGCGATCGGGCATCGACCAAAATCGCCGGCATTATTATACAATATCAGGTGAGAATCTGGCTAAAAAGGGTGGCAGTGAAACATGCCTTTGCTAGTCTCGCCCCGCAAAATGTATGAGAAATACTAAAAAACTACCCCTGCTGTTTGTTCTCTCCCTTATGGGCCTTGCCAGCAGTTCCTACGCTGGCGAAGCGGATATTCACATACCCGATCTGACCTCCGTAAGATTCGCCGGGCTGGACGGCATGTCCGGCCATACGCTCATGATGATCGGCATCGCGGTCTGTGCCATCGGCGCCTTGTTCGGCATCGTGCAATATCTCCAGACCAAAGGACTGCCCGTCCATGCCAGCATGGGCAAGGTCTCCGAGACCATTTACGGAACCTGCAAAACCTACCTTCTCACCCAGGGCAAATTGCTCGCCATCCTCTGGGTCTTGATCGCCGCTTGCATGATCGTTTATTTCAAATTTCTCCAGGACAATACGATGGGCCATGTGCTTGTCATTTTGCTGGCCTCCGTGCTCGGCATTTTGGGTTCTTACGGCGTCGCCTGGTTTGGCATTCGCATCAACACCATCTCCAATTCCCGCACCGCCTTCTCCGCGCTGAAAGGCAACCCGCTCGCCACCCTCGGCATTCCGCTTCGTTCCGGCATGAGCATCGGCTTGTTGCTCGTCGCGGTGGAATTATTCTTCATGATCTGTATCCTGATGTTCCTGCCCCGCGATCTCATCGGACCCTGTTTCATCGGGTTTGCCATCGGGGAATCACTCGGCGCCTCGGTGCTCCGCATCTGCGGCGGCATCTTCACCAAGATCGCCGACATCGGCTCCGACCTGATGAAAATCGTTTTCAAACTCCCCGAAGACGATCCGAAAAACCCGGGTGTCATCGCGGATTGCACCGGTGACAACGCCGGCGATTCGGTCGGACCGACGGCCGATGGCTTCGAGACTTACGGCGTTACCGGCGTTGCCCTGATTGCGTTCCTCGCGTTGGCCCTGGCCAAAAGCCCGGAAACCTGCGCCACCCTCATCATTTGGCTCTTCGTGATGCGCGCCTTGATGATTGTAACTTCTCTCGGCTCCTACGCCGTGAACGAAATCCTCAGCAAAGCAATGTTCGCCGGCAAAAAAGATTTCGACTTTGAAGCTCCGCTCACCCACCTCGTCTGGATTACTTCCGCCGTTTCCATCGCCATCACCTTTATCGCCAGCAAAATCCTGCTCGGTGACTTCACCATGGACGGCGTGGCCCAACCCGCCCTCTGGTGGGTGTTGTCTGGCATCATCAGTTGCGGCACCGTGGCCGGCGCGTTGATTCCTGAATTCACGAAAGTATTCGTAAGTACCAATTCCAAACACGTGCGCGAAGTCACCAATTGTTCCAAACACGGCGGCGCTTCGCTCAATATCCTGTCCGGTTTCGTGGCCGGCAATTTCTCCGCCTTTTGGATGGGCCTGGTCATCATGGCGCTCATGTTCGTCGCCTGGCAGATTTCCACCAACGCCGCCTTGATGTCGATCATGCCGGCTCAATTTCCCTTCGCCGCACCCATCTTCGCCTTCGGCCTCGTCGCCTTCGGTTTCCTCGGCATGGGACCGGTGACTATCGCGGTCGATAGCTACGGCCCCGTCACCGACAACGCTCAATCCGTTTACGAATTAAGCCAGATTGAAGGCCATAGCGCAGAGGACAAGAAACGCGCCGCGGAACAAATCAAACGCGATTTCGGCTTCGATCCCGATTTTGAAAACGCCAAATACCAGCTCGAAAAGGGCGACGGCGCGGGCAACACCTTCAAAGCCACCGCCAAACCGGTGCTCATCGGAACCGCCGTCGTGGGCGCCACGACCATGGTGTTTGGAATCATCATGCTGTTACAGGACATGTTTGAAGCCCAAGTCGCCTCCGGAGTCGCCGGTCCCTTCAAGGAAGTCGTCAGTGCTTTGAGCGTCGTCCAACCCGAAATCATTCTCGGCGTCATCATGGGCGGCTCGGTGATCTATTGGTTCACCGGCGCATCCTGCCAGGCCGTCGTCACCGGCGCCTATCGCGCCGTGGTTTACATCAAGGAAAACATGAAACTCGACGCCACCACCGCGTCGGATAAAGACAGCAAGGAAGTCGTCCGCATCTGCACCGTTTATGCCCAGAAAGGCATGTGGAACATCTTCATCGTCGTGTTCTGCTTCGCGCTCGCGCTTCCCTTTTTTAATTCCTATTACTTTATCGGCTACCTCATCGGCATCGCGTTCTTCGGATTGTTCCAGGCCATCTTCATGGCCAACGCCGGCGGCGCCTGGGACAACGCCAAGAAAATCGTGGAAGTGGACCTGCGCCAGAAAGGCACCGAACTTCACGCCGCCACCGTCGTTGGCGACACCGTCGGGGATCCGTTCAAAGACACCTCATCGGTGGCGCTGAACCCGGTGATTAAATTCACCACCTTGTTCGGCTTGCTGGCCGTTGAAATCGCCGTGACCATGAAGGATCAACACACGAAAACCGGCATCGGCGTGTTTTTCTTCATCGTCGCGCTCATCTTCGTCTGGCGCTCGTTTTACGCCATGCGCATCCCCGAAGAAAAGACGGCGGCCGATGGTGAAATCGTACTTCCTCACGACGTCAAAGGCGTCAAAGGCGACCTCGCCCGCAAATAACAGTCGATCCTTTAGAGCATTGACGGAAAAGATGTAGCGATGAGCAGCGAGGATTTTTGGTTTTTGGCGAGGCTTCGGCGAAGGAGCAGGTTTGAAAAACCCTGTGACTGAGCCGAAACGACGCCAAAAATCAAAAAGACCGCTGTCCACCGATTCCGGCTCATCGCTACAGCTTTGATGGAAATGCTCTAGACCGCCCTCCTGATGAAAATCAGGAGGGCTTTTTTATTTGAGAACGACCGCAAATCCTCTTTGGTAGGGCCGCGCATTGCGCCCCGAACCGGAGCGCCGACTTGCAGTCGGCTTACCCCTCGAAAACTCAACCAATCAAGTCAGACCAAGCCGGTTACAAATCCGCGCTCCCTAACGGTCAGGTCGTTACAACTTCGCTTCCGCATCCTTAATCAGCGCCAGCGCCTTCCTCGAACTATCCGCCGTGAGCAAATCCTGCCGCAATCTCGGGTCGCGCAACAAACGGCTCAGGCGCGCCAGCATCGACAGGTGTTCCGTGACCGTAGGCGCTACCAGCAGAAAGAATAATTTCGAAGGCACACCATCGATCGCGCCGAACGGAATGCCTTGGGCGCTCCGGCCAAAAACAATCACCGGCCGATCCACCAACCCCACCAGCGCATTACGCGCGTGCGGCAGAGCCACGCCATCGCCCACGCCCGTGCTGTGAAGTTGCTCGCGCTCGTGCAAGGCGCGCAGCAGCGTCTGCCGCGCCTCGGGCTGTTTCGCGATGGCGGCAATCTGGTTGACGAGTTCTTCGAGCACCGCCTCGCGGTCCGTGCTCTTCAATTCCATATTGACGCTCGCCGGCGACATCAACTGGCTCAGGACAATGGGTCCGGGATTTTTCATAGCCGGGAGAGTTTATGCGCACCGGCCTTTGCGGGAAGGAAAATTTGCGGAGAAATGACCTTTCTGGAACGGCTTGCCAAATCGAAGCTCGCCGAACCGCGCGAATGAATCCATCCGCGTCCGCGACGCAGCGGCGCGACAGTCCTCGCCCGCCAACTTATAGCGAGCGAAGACTGGTGGGCGCTGAGGGACTCGAACCCCCGACCTACTCGGTGTAAACGAGACGCGCTAACCACTGCGCCAAGCGCCCCACCGCGGACACAGTAGGCATCCCGCGACGCTTTGACAAGGTAAGGAGTGAAATTCCTCGCAGCCTTTGACGGGGATTTCTCCGGAACTTGGAATTTGGAACTTTCCGCTCCCCACCGCCGCCGAATCCCTACTTGAATTTCCACCGGCCCGTTCTATGCTTCCCTCGGTAATGCAAAAAGGCCGTCGCACTTGGAATAGCATCGATGAAATGCGCAAAGCCGCGGAGGAAGGCGACGCGCAGGCACAATGTTACCTCGGCGTCTCCTACCAGAACGGCCAGGGCTTGCAGCAGGATTACAACGAGGCGGTCAAATGGTTTAGAAAATCCGCCGACCAAAACGATTCCGTCGCGCAATGCTACCTGGGTGTCTGCTACCAGGCCGGCCTGGGAGTCCCGCAGGAATATGGCCAGGCCGCCAAGTGGTTCCGCGAAGCCGCCGAGCAGGGCGATCCCGCAGCGCAATTTAATCTCGGAGTTCTCTACGAGACCGGCCAGGGCGTGCCTCAAAACTATGCCGAAGCCGTCAAGTGGTATCATTCGGCGGCTGAACAGGGCGAACCGCAGGCCCAATTCAACCTCGGCGTCTTCTACGAGCAGGGACACGTCGTTCCGCAAAATTTTCCCGAAGCCGTCAAGTGGTATCGCCTCGCCGCCGAGCAGGAAGTCGCCCCCGCCCAGTGCAATCTCGGGCTCTGTTACCAGACAGGCCGCGGCGTGCAGCAGAATACTGCCGAAGCGGTCCGATGGTTCATTCGCGCCGCGCGGCAGGGTGACAAAACCGCGCAACACAATCTCGGTGTTCATTACGCCACGATCGAAGCCGCCGAACCCGTCGTGGAAATCGACGAAGATGTCGATTCGGAACAATTGCCCCGGTAGCGGCAAAGAAGATTTGCCAAATCAATCATCCACCCCTGCGCTCAGGAACGAGTGAAATACCCGGCATGAAAACCGTCCTTATCATCGACGACGATGCGGATTGCCGCCGGGTCTTCGGCGCGGTGCTCAATCAATACGGCTGGCAGGTCCTGCACGCCGGCAACGGTGATGAAGGAATCGAACTCGCGCGCCAGCATCGGCCCAGCGTCGTGTTGTGCGACCTGCTGATGCCCCGCGTCAACGGCTTCAAGGTATGCCGGGAATTGCGCGCGGACGCCACTTTGCGGCAGATGGGAATCGTGGTCACTTCCGGCCGGAATTTCGAGGCAGACCGCCGCGCCGCCATCGAGGCCGGCGCTGATGATTTTCTTCCCAAGCCGGTCGAAGCCAATCGGCTGGTCGCCGCTCTCGCGCGATTTGATGTCGACGACGTCCCGCCCGCTCCCGAAAAACCGCTCGAGGCGCCCACGCGAATTTCCGGCGTGCCCCGCTTGAAATTCTGGGGCGTGCGCGGCTCGACACCTGCGCCGGGTCCGGGAACCGTGGAATACGGCGGCAACACCTCGTGCATAGAGATTCGCGCCAAGGGCGAGCTGATTATCCTGGACGCTGGCACCGGCCTGCGTTTGCTGGGCCGCCAATTGGCCGAGGAATTCAAGGACCAGCCGCTGAACGTCACCATTCTGCTCACTCACACGCATTGGGACCACATCCAGGGCCTCCCGTTTTTTCAGCCCGTTTATCAGCCACAGAACCGGGTGCGAATTCTCGGCTACGAAGGAGCGCGCAACGGCCTCAGCAGCGTGCTTTCCAACCAGATGGAGAATCCGTTTTTTCCCATCACCCTCCGCGAATTGCCGGCGAACCTGCAAATCGAGGAGTTGAAAGAAATGAAATTCTCGGTCGGCCGTGTCCGGGTCGAAAGCTGTTTCGCCAATCATCCCGGAATTTGCGTCGGCTACCGCCTTTTCACCGGGGAAGCTTCTATCGCTTATTTTCCGGACAACGAACCGCAGTACGTTGCCAATGGTGCGGACTCAAAAGCCTCGCTCGAATACGCCCAGGGGCAGGAGCGGAGGATCATCAGCTTCCTGCGCGGCGTGGACATCCTCATCATGGACACTCAATACGACCGCGAGGAATACCAACGGCACAAAGGCTGGGGCCATGCCTGCCTCGACGACGTCGTCGCCCTCGCGCTCAAATCCGAAGTGAAAAAACTCTTCCTCTTTCATCACGACCCCGATCACGACGACGCCAAAATTTCCGAGATGACCGCCTACGCCCGCAAGCTGGTCAAGGCCCAGAACGGAAAACTGCAGGTGGAAGCCGCGCGTGAAGGATTGGTCATCGAACTCGCCGGCGTCGGCCAGGTCGTGCGATAAAAATGGGAGCGCCGACGTCTCGCCGGCTCGCCGCGCCGTCATTTCGAATAAATAACCGAATCGAAAAACGCCTCCATCTTCGCCGCATACGGCACGCCGTATTTGGCAAAAGTGGCCTTCGTTTCCGCGTCCGGTTTCCAATCGAAAAACGCATGGCTCGCCCCCTCCACCTGGACGTATTCCGCCCTCTGCCCCGCGGCTTTCAAAGCATCCGCGTAACCCCGCACTTCTTCGTCCCGGATCAAAGGATCCTGGCTTCCGCGCAACAAAAATTGCGGCACCCCCCGCTCTTTTATATTCGGAATGTGGTCCTCGGGCGCAATCGCCTTCACCGCTGCCATCGATGCATTTGTTCCCTCGACCCGCGCCAGTGCGCGATCGGAAAAAACTCCGTAACTCGGCGCTGAAACCTTAATAGCCTCCGTTATTTCCCGGCGAACCTGCTCGATTGATTTCCCGGCCGGCATGTAAGTCGGCTTGAATTGATACACGCCTTCCTTCACGCCGAACCCGCCGTCGCCAATCTCTCCCATCATATCGATGGCCGCCGCCGACAAATGCCCGCCGGCACTATCGCCCGTCACCGCCATGCGCGTCGGGTCCGCGCCGTATTCCTTCGCATGTTCCTGGATGTGCGCAATGGCTCCGTAAACATCGCCAATGATGTCCGCCATCGTGTTCGGATTCTTGTCGCCGTCGTGCGTGCCGATCCAACGGTAATCAATGCTGAACACCACGTATTTCCCCCCGCGCACCAATTCGCGCGCCAGTCCGCGCATGATGTCTTCGGTATTAAACACCCAGCCGCCGCCGTGAATAATCACGATGCACGGCAAATTCTTCGCCCCATCCGGCGAGTACACATCATACTTCAATTTCTTCACGCCCGGCTGCGCGTAGACCACATCCTGAATCACCTTGAACCCCTCCAAAGCTTTCTTCTCGATGAACGAACCGCCGATTTGCCTATCCTGGTCAATCACCACCTGGAAGTGCGGCGTCGGCGATTCAAAATAAGCCGGAAACCAGGGGCCCTTCCCCGTGTAGTAGCCGCTATCCAGCGCATAACCGCCCGCCGGCGTCAACGTCACGTTCAGGATCGTGTCCGCCGCCACTTTCCCATCCGCCGGAACAGGTGGAGCAATGACAATATTTCCGTTATCCGGCTTCACGACTGTCACGTCGAACATTTTTGGAGAAGTCGTTTGTGCCACTGCTAAAAAGGGAATTGCGAGAAGACCAGCCGCCACGATGCCGAGAGCGTGTCGCATTGATGTAATCATAATGTGTGGATGTTTGAGCGGGAGCGTCCGCGCCGCTATATTCATCAGAATCCGCGCCGCGCTTCAACGCAAAACTGGCGAGCGACCCGGAGCGCGGCTGTGCTGAAAGCCAGCCGCAGCAGCGTGAAAAATTCAATGACTATCGGAAACACCGGATTCGCCCTGCCACTCCGCCCGGTCAGCAAAACAGCCGCGGGGAATTTCCCTGTCACTTCACAAACAAAATCACCAAATCCACCACGAACAACAACACGATCGTCACTTCCAAAATCAGCATCCATCGATTTATCCGGTCGTGGCTCAACAATTGATACAGGTCGTCCAGCGTTTTCAATTTTCCATCCAGCGTCTTGTGCCAATCGGTGAGATGAAAACGCGCTGAGATATTTTCGTAAATGCGCGCCAGGTGCCAATCGCCGAAAAATTTCGTGATGTTGGACAGTTCATCGCTGAAGCGCGCCAGGTCGATGCGCAATTCCCGCAGTTCGCGCAACGTGTTCGCGCGGCCCCGCGCCGGATGCGAGGTCAAATCGCGATACGAACGCTCCAGGGCGCTGTCCAGGATGCGATCGTAAGCTTCCAGTTCGGCCAGTTGCAGGTTCGCCAGTTCCATCACGTAGAGCGTCTCATCAAAATTCTGCCGTTGATCAATGATGAGCGCTGCGTCCCAATCCACCACCACCAGGTCGTGCTCGTAATAACTCAGGTAACGCCCGGTCGATTCGTCGGCTTCCTGCCGGGAGAGGTGGTCGATGTCCGGCTCCTGGGTCAGCAGCGAGGCCACCGGGCGGCGGTTTGCCCGCCACCACTGCTCCGCGTTCAACGGCGCGCCGCCATCGGAAATCAACGGCGATTCGATGCAGAAAACCGTGTAGGCCTCCTCCTCCGCGAGTTGGGGCACGGGCCGGATGTAATAAGGCTTCAATTCACTCCGCACTTCCTCCGCCAGCCGGCGCACTTCCTCGTGCAGCGAACCGTTGGTGAATTGCAAATCATGATAACCCACCAGGTCCTCGATGCGTTCAACTTCAAACGGCACGCGAATGGTGATGCTGATGGCGCCCACCGGCAGAAGTTTCACCACGCGCTCCACGCGCAACGGCCCGCCGGGCCCGATGCGTTCCAGTGGAGGCAGGCGGACCATCTGTGGGCGATAAAAAAACAAGTGACGCGGGCTCCGCTTGCTCGCATCCACAACGAATTGCGCCACGGATTGCCCGAGCAATTCGCGCACCGGCTGCCGGACCATCTCGTAGGCCACGTCAAAAGCGTAGATATAAACCACCTCGCCTTTGTATCCGCGCGCCCGGCTGGGCGGCGATGCCGACTTGCGCTCCACGCTCTTTTTAAGCTGTTCGATGGCCGAAACCATGCCCCCAATCTACCCCACAGTGGCAGGCCTGTCTAAACGCCGAAAATGCCCATAAAACAGGGCGAAAAAGGAGAAAATCGAAAGAAATGGTGGGCGGGTCACCCCGTGCGCGCCGTCGGTTGAGTTACCCCAAACGGTGCCCACGGAATGGCGCGCCCAAAATAGTAACTCTTTACCTCTGAGCCTCCGTGGCAAAAACGGGCCTTACCCCACCGAAAACCGGTGAACCGTTGTCGTCCGATATTTCTCGCCCGGACGCAGAATGGTTGAAGGGAAATTGGGATGATTCACCGAATCGGGAAAGTGCTGGGTCTCGAGGCAAAAGCCACCATGTCTGCCATAGACGCTGCCGCCCTTGCCGCGCGTCTCTTCCAGAAAATTCCCGGTGTAAAGTTGGATGCCCGGCTGGTCGGTCAGCACTTCCATCACCCGCCCGGATTTTGGCTCGAACACGCGCGCCGCCAGCACCATTTTGCCGTCGTTATTCAAAACGAAATTATGATCGTAACCGCGATGCGGCTGGTCCAGCAGCTTCCCAATATGCCGGCCGATCGCTTTCGGCTCGGTGAAATCCAGCGCCGTGCCCTGAACGGATTTGATTTCGCCAGTGGGTATCAGCGTGTCGTCGCTCGGCGTAAACTCTTTCGCGTTCACCATCAACTCATGGCCCATGACATCGCCGCTGCCGGCCAGGTTGAAGTAACTGTGGTTCGTCAAATTGATGAGCGTGGCCTGGTCCGTCTCGGCCTCATAATCAATCCGTACCTCGTTCTTGTCCGTCACTGTGTAAGTGACGAGCATTTTCAAAGTGCCCGGATAATTTTCCTGCCCGTCCGGACTGATATAACTCAGCTTCAATGCCGGCGCGTCTTTGGACTCCACCGCCACTGCCTTCCACGCCACCTTATCGAAACCCTTCAAGCCACCGTGCAGGTGGTTGGGACCATTGTTGATCGCCAGGGAATACGTTTTTCCGTCCAGCGTGAATTTACCCTTCGCGATGCGATTGGCAAAACGGCCCACGATCGTTCCAAAAAACGCCTTGTTCGCCGTGAGGTATTGGGGAAAATTATCAAAGCCAAGAACGACGTCGCCGTCCTTGCCATTTTTATCCGGTGTGTGGAGCTCGGTAATGATGCCGCCGTAATTGATAATCTTGCAAGTGATGTCACCGCCGGACAGCGTGAATTGCTCGACGGCCGAGCCGTCGGGCAGGTTCCCGAATTTCGATTTGATTATTTTTCCCGACATTTAAGATCTCGGCGGGCCCGGTTTCTTCTTCCCGCGCAAGGCAAGGAACAACATGAAAACGCCAAACACCAGCAGGACAATCCCCCACACGAGGTTGATGTTGATGCCCAGCGAATGCGTCTTGTAAATGTCACTGCCGTTCGTAGCCAGTCCGTAGATGGAGATAATGGCCCCGAACAGGCTGAACATGATTCCGATGGGAAGCCGCAGGTCAAAGTTCATATTTTGTCTCTGATGAGGTTAACATTTACCAGAAAATGATGTTTAGCAACACCGTCACCGCGAGCACCAGGACGCCCACCGTGACCGGCCGTTTGTACCACGGCTCGTTCGCTGTTTCCGGTTTCGGTGTCAACGAATAAACCAGGCCTTTCAATTGCTCATCCGTTTTGTTTCTTGCGGTCACCAGCGAAATGCCGAGCGTCAAAACGAAGCAAGAGGTCCAGGCCACAATCGCAATCCACAGGGTCTGGCCCATCTCACTATTATAAATAAAGGGATGCGCTGAGAGCATCTGCGCGAGCCAGCCGCCCTTGAGGACGCTGATTGGCTGGCCGACGGTCATGGACATGCCTTGGAAAGTTGCCGCGCCCAGAATGCCGCCCAGCAATCCCCAAAACGCGCCGTGGCCGGTGGCCCGTTTCCAGAACATGCCCAGCAGGAACGTCGCGAATAGCGGCGCGTTCACGAAGCTGAACACCAATTGCAACATGTCCATGATGCTGTTGAACTGCCGCGCCAGATACGCGCATCCGATGCTAATCAGGATGCCGAACACCGTCGCCCAGCGGCCCATCCACAGGTAATGTTTGTCTGATTTGCTCGGCGCGATATAACTTTGGTAAAGGTCGTAAGTCCATACCGTGTTAAACGCCGTCACGTTGCCAGCCATGCCCGACATGAATGACGCCATCAGCGCGGTAAAGCCGACTCCCAGCAAGCCGGTGGGCATGTACTTCGCCAGCATCACCGGTATCGTCATGTTGTAATCCGGTGTGCCATCGGGACCCATGGGCAAAAAGGTTTTGCCGCTGGAATAATGCAGGGCAATGGCGATCATGCCCGGCAGAATGACCAGCGCGGGAAAGAGCATCTTCGGAACCGCGGCAATCAGCGGCGTGCGGCGAGCGGACGACATCGAGTCAGCGGCCATCGCGCGTTGAACAACGAGGAAATCCGTGCACCAATAGCCGAACGACAGCACGAAGCCGAGCCCGGCCACCATGCTGAACCAGTCCGCGCCCATTGGATTTTGCGCATAATTCCCCATGTGTTTCCACGATTCGGTCCAAGTCCCGGGAGCGAAATGCTGGTCGACGGACACGACATTCAGCTTTTGAATCAGCTCATGCCAGCCGCCCACGTCTTTCAGCGCCAGGATGACCAGCGGCGAAAAACCTAAAACAATCATGAAAAACTGCAGCACCTCGTTGTAGATCGCCGAAGTCAACCCGCCGAGGAAAATGTAAACCAGCACGATGGTCGCCGAGATGGCGATGCTGAAGTTGTAATTCCAGTGGAGCAGCACTTCCAACAGCCTCGCCAGCGCATGCATGGAAATACCGGACGAGAATACCGTCATGACCGCGAAGGAAATGGCATTCAACCCGCGGGTCTTCTCGTCGAAACGCAATTTGAGGTATTCCGGCACCGAGCGCGCCTTGGAACCGTAATAAAACGGCATCATGAATATCGCCAGGAATACCATGGCCGGAATGGCGCCCACCCAATAGAAGTGGCTGGTCATTATCCCGTATTTCGCGCCGTCGGCAGCCATGCCGATGACTTCCTGCGCGCCCAGGTTGGCCGAGATAAATGCCAGGCCGGTAACCCACGCGGGAATCGAGCGCCCCGACAGGAAGAAATCGGTGCTGCCCTTCATGTACCGCTTCAAAATCCAGCCGATACTTAGGACAAACCCGAAATAAATAAGCAGGATGGCGTAATCTATTTTGCCAAGTTCAATATGCTGCATAGAGGGTGTAGTTAGTTGTTCGCGTTCACACTGAACCGAGACCGGGCCAGGGCTGGAGCAAGCCCATCAGGTCCGGCGATTTGTGCGAACAATAGTGAAGTGACGCCAGCGCGTCAATATCAGGCTGCAAGGGTGTCAGGCTGCAAACAGCGCGGACGCGCGGCCAAAAGAAATGGTGAAAATTGCCCGGCATTCAAAGATGGATTAATCTGGTCCAATGCCTGATCCATCATCGCAACTTGCTGAAACAAATCAGTGTCCAAATTGCCATTCACAAAAGGTTGCGACTGGCAGGCTGGCTCACAGTGGGCATAGCGGTTCGGCTGCGATCTCTTTCGTTCCTGGAAATTTGAAGTGGTACCAGTTCAGCCTCGAAGGAGGGGCGCAACTCAGGAACGAAGCGTTTGCGTGCCCTGACTGCGGTTTTGTCTGGACGAAAGTCGCCTATCCCGAGAACTTGCGCGCAGCAATTAGCCGATTCGCGAAACCGGAATGAAATTGTTTAATTGCTCCGGTTGCCGTTTCACTCATTGCGTTCATTCTGGACCAAACGCTTCCCGCGCCAGCTTCTCCGGATCCTCCCCGCGACCAAACGGCCGCAAGCGGAAACTATAGCTGTATTCCTGCACGGGAATCAAAAACGGGTCATGCGGCCACGCGCCCCAACTGTTGTCCCCGCCCACGCCCTGCTGTTTCAAATCCAGATTCAACGAAATGAAATCCCGGCGCGGCAATTGAAACGCGTGCTTGCCCGCGTTCAAATCCTCCGCCGTGTAATGCAGCGCGTTGGCGCTCAGCAACGGCATCCCCACCGCCAGCAGGCCCACGCTCCCCTTTTGCAACGCGATCCAGCGCACATCCGCTTTGTTCCCGGTTTCGCCCGGCTCGGTGTAGTCCGCGAAAAATTGCTCATCCACCGTTCCGCTGTAAACACCCACCGGCGAATCCTTCCGATCACTGTAGGTTTCCTGCGGCCCCGGTCCGAGCCACGTGATGTGTTCAAAACCTTTCGGCAACTCCATCTGCATTCCGATGCGTGGCATCTTCGGCAGGTCCGTTCGCGCCGGCTTGAAATCGGCCGTTACGATCACATCGCCGCTGCCGTAGATTTTATAAACCGTCTCCCACGTGGAGTTGGTGGCCTCCGGCAGCGAGGTCGCCACCTTGACTTCGAAATAATCCGCTTTTTTCTCGCCGGAAAAACCCTCATTCACTCCCGCCTTGCCGGCGAAGCGCCAGAACGCCTGGGAATCCTTCGGGCTGCGCCGGCCGCGATCATTGTCCGTCATCGCGCGCCAGAAATCCGGCCGCAACGGCGATTGAATCAGTTCCTGCCCTTTGTAGCGCCAGGATTTGATCCCCCCGCTCACTTCGTCGAACACAATCTGAAAATTTTTGCTCTCGACCGTGGCGCCGTTTTTGTCAGCAGTCCATTTGATCGGCGGGAACTGGCTCGTCGCCACGACCGTGGCCGGCGCTGAAACCGGCAATTTGAATTCGTCCCACGCGATTTCATGGCCCGCGTCCGCCCACGGCAAATCGTGTTTTAGCGTAAAAATCAATTCGAGGAAATATTCCACGCCCGGTTGCGGCTCGAATGACTCCACCGGAATCACCACCTGTTTGGTCGCGCCCGGTTCGAGGTTCAAGTCCGGCAATTTACCGCTCTGGATTTCCCGGCCGTCCGCTTTCAGCCGCCATTCGCCCGCGGCAATGTCCCTGAGGTTCGTGAAATCGAACCAGTTTTTGACCGCTATCACGCGGGACGGCAAATCTACCGCCTGGCAGCGGATATATTGATAGACGTGTTTCACTTCGAACAATCCCGGATGCGGCCTGCGGTCGGGCGTCACCAGGCCGTTGCAGCAAAAGTTATCGTCGCTCGGCGTGCCGACCGGGCCAAAGTCTCCGCCGAATGCCCAAAAAGTTTTGTCGAACCAACCGGGCTTTTTGTAATGCGCCGCCGGGAGGGGCTGCTGAATGGTGCGCAAGCCTTGGTCCACCCAATCCCAAATGAAGCCGCCCTGCAGATACGGCTTTTCGTAAATCTGATCCCAATACGACCAGAAATCCCCGCTTCCATTGCCCATGGCGTGCTCATATTCGCACATGATATAGGGCCGCGTTTCCGTCTTCGAGGCGTACGCGCCGAGTGAACGGGGATTCGGATACATCGGGCAGATAATGTCCGTGTAAGGCTTGGATTCCGCGCGCTCGTAATGCACCGGGCGGCTCGAATCCCGCTTGTGGATCCACGCGGAGGTCGCCTCGAAGTTCGGGCCGTCGCCCGCTTCATTGCCCAGCGACCAGATGATCACCGACGCATGATTTTTATCGCGCTCGACCATGCGGACGGTGCGGTTCATGTGCGCATCCGCAAAATCAGGATTCTTGGCCAGCGTTTTGTCGCCGTAACCCATCCCGTGACTTTCGATGTCCGCTTCATCAATCAAATAAATCCCGTAACGATCACAAAGGTCATACCACGCGGGTTGGTTCGGGTAATGAGAACAGCGGACGGCATTGAGATTGAATTGCTTCATCATCCTGATGTCGCGCTCCATGATTTCCGGCGTGATCGCCTGGCCGCGGTCGGGATCGAACTCGTGCCGGTCCGTGCCCTTGATGAGAATGCGCTTGCCGTTCACGAGCAAATTGCCGTCGCGAATCTGGACGCTGCGCAACCCGACATTCACTGGGATCACTTCCAGCACGCCGCCATCGATGTTCTTGATCGCGAGCAACAGCTTGTAAAGGTTCGGATTCTCGGCGGACCACAATTGCGCATGATGCACATTGATATTGAGGCTGATCGACCGCTCGGAATTCGAGGGCACTGAAATCGCCAGGCTATTGGTTGAAATGGCGTTGCCCGCCGGGTCGAACAACGTCGCCTCCAATCCCGACGCCGGCGCGGTGCCTCCCACATTTTCGATGCTGGCGCGAATCGTCAATTCCGCCACGGAATTCGTGACCTCCACTCCGGCGGTGCCCACTTCAAAATCGCGCACGTGCAGGTTCGGCGGCGACCACAGGTAAACGTCGCGGAAAATGCCGCTCAATCGCCACATGTCCTGGTCCTCGAGATACGACCCGTCGCTCCAGCGAAAGTTCTCCACCGCGATCAGGTTTTTGCCGGGCTTGAGAAATTTCGTGATATCGAATTCGACCGGCGTGCGGCTGTCCTTGCCCATGCCGATCTTCTCGCCATTGATCCACAAATCAAAAAAAGAATTCACGCCGTCGAACGTCAGCAGAACTCTCCGTCCCGCCCATGCTTTCGGAACCTCGAACGTGCGGCGATACGCATTCACCGTATTATTCGGGTCATCTCCCGGCACCAAAGGCGGCGTCCAGGGCCGGCGCCAGGGGAAATTATAATTCACGTAGATGGGAATTCCGTGGCCGAAAAGTTCCACATTCGAAGGCACCGGAATCATGTCCCAGCCGCGATCGTTAAAATCCGACTTCCAAAAATCCGGCACGCGGTCGAGTTGATTCGACGAGTAATGATATTTCCAATCGCCGTTGAGCGAGCGGTAAAAGGACGATTTCACCCGCTCGCTATTCGCGGTGAGTTGGATTCGCCGGGCCGTCGCCGCGTCCGGGCAAATAATCATCGTGGCATGAGGCGGCTGATTATTGATGCCGGTCAGGCGCGGACTTTCCCACTCCGGAAGATCCGTCGCGCCCCCCGCGGCATGCGCGACCACAGCCGCCAGTATTTGCACGGCCATAAAAAAACCTGCCGCGCGGCGGACATGTGATTTTCCCACAACTGAAGAATAGGCTTCGCTGCTGGTATCCATAACCCGCAGAGCCTCGCAAAAATCCGATTAACTCGCAACGGACAACTGCGAGGCCATTGTTTCAGAGGGTGCATCTTGATACGGAGCGCGACTGTGTTCCGCGCAGCGGAATCAGCCGCAGCAACGCGAAAGATTCGGTGAATATTTGAAATGACTGAATGTATCATGCCGCTGCGGCTGGTCTACGACGCAGCCGCGCTCCTTTCCGCAATTTCGGGGGAAGTGTCAAGGGCGACGCCAGGGCGGACGTATCTTAATTTTTTAGCGCGATGTTTCGTTGGACATTTGGTTTGACATTAGAACCATCGCAATTAAAATGCGCCTACCCATTTGCCCCAGCCACAAATGGGTAGGCGATTGAATTTTAAGGCCGCAACATCTTGAATGCTAGGGGGTCGCACATGCGATTTCGGGGCTTCGACAGATTGACCTCGGCTCAATTCCGTGATCAATAGTTTCTCATTGGAATCTCTGGAAATTAGATGCGTTAGGCCCTGAGGGCAACGCCCGCCCGCATTGACTTCCCCTCGCCCTTCGCATACAAAAACGCGCATGACCACTCCCGTCTCCGGCGCGGATCAGCCCCGCCTGCAGCGCCGCCTGGGATTGCTTCAAGCCACCGCCCTCAACATGTCCAACATGGTTGGTGTCGGCCCCTTCATCACCATTCCCCTGCTGATGGGAACCATCAATGGCGGCGGACCGCAGGCGATGCTCGGCTGGATTGTCGGTTTGTTGATCGCTATTCCGGACGGCCTCGTCTGGGCGGAACTGGGCGCAGCCATGCCGGGCTCAGGCGGCTCCTATATTTATCTGCGCGATGGCTATGGCCGCGAAAAATGGGGACGCCTCATGGCGTTTCTGTTCATCTGGCAATTGATCCTCAGCGGTCCGCTGGAAATTGGCTCCGGTCTGATTGGCTTCAAGCAATATCTCGGTTACCTCTGGCCACAAACCGGAAACCATCATCTGGATCGAGTCATTGTCGTCGCACTCGGCGTTTTCGTGGTTGTCCTGCTCTATCGGCGCATCGGTTCCATCGGGAAAATCACGGTCGCATTATGGATTGGCGTGCTGCTGACCACGGGCGCCATTATTTTCGGCGGCATCGGACATTTTAATTCCAAAATTGCCTTCGATTTTCCGCCGCACGCCTTCGATTTCTCGCTGGGCTTTGTCTTCGGCCTCGGCGCCGCCGCGCAAATCGGAATCTACGACTACCTCGGCTACTACGATATTTGCTACCTGGGCGACGAAGTCAAAAATCCGGCCAAAGTCATCCCCCGCTCCATCCTGATCAGCCTCGTCGCCGTGGGCTTCATCTATATGGCGATGAATTTTTCCATCATCGGCGTGATCCCCTGGCGCGAATTCGTGGTCACCGATCCCAATGCGACGACGCCGCCCATTGGCTCGATGTTCATCGAAAAACTGTACGGCTCGAAGCTGGCGTTGGTTTTTACCGTGATGATTTTGTGGACCAGTTTCGCGTCGGTCTTCGCGTTGACGCTCGGCTACTCGCGCATCCCGTTTGCCGCCGCCAAAGATGGTTGTTTTTTCCGTATTTTTGGCAAGGTGCACCCGACCAAGGAATTTCCCCACGTTTCCCTGCTGCTGATCGGCGGGCTGTCCATCGCAGCGAGTTTTCTCAGCCTCGGCATCGTGATTACGGCTTTGGTCACCATGCGAATTCTCGTGCAGTTCATCGGCCAGATCGGCGCTGTAATGCGGTTACGCAAACTTAAACCGGACCGGGAACGCCCCTTCAAAATGTGGCTCTATCCGCTGCCCGCATTGCTTGCGTTGGTGGGATGGATTTTCGTTTTTCTCACGTCGGGCAAACAACCGGTGCTTTACAGCCTGGCGGCGCTCGGCCTTGGCATCGGCGCGTTTTTGATCTGGTCGAAAATTCGCCGGAGCTGGCCTTTTGCCACGTCAGCTGGTTGAGAACACAAGGCTGGGTTCTCAAATAAAAAACGCTCGCATTGCCGGAGAAAATTAACGCCGCTGGCACGCCATTGTAACCGGCGCCTGCCAATCTGGCGTCATGAATACCACTCTGCAGGCGGCGCGGCTGTTGGTCAGCTCGCCGACGCATTACGCCACTCGGCTGGCGCAAAACACGGACGAAGTCCGCGCGGCGCAGGCCTTGCGCTTCGAGGTCTTCAATCTCGAACTGAATGAGGGCCTCACCTCGTCCCTCGCCACGGGTCTCGACGCCGATCCGTTCGATCTCGTCTGCGACCACCTCTTGGTCGAGCATGTGCCCAGCGGATCCATCGTGGGCACTTACCGTTTGCAAACCGGCCTCAACGCCCAGGCTCACCTCGGCTATTATTGCGCGCAGGAATTTCATTTTGATGTCTTCGAACCCTGGCGCGGCCAAATCGTTGAAGTAGGCCGCGCCTGCGTGCATCGCCAGCATCGGAACCTCATCGTGCTGGGCCTGCTGTGGAAAGGAATTGCCGACTACGCGAAAGCACGCAGAGGGCGCTATCTAATGGGTTGCAGTTCCGTCACCTCCCAGGATCCGACGGTCGGCGCCTCCGCTTATGCGGATTTGTGCCGCAAACATCTCGTCTCGCCGCAGTGGCGCACCACGCCTTTGCCGGCTTACGAATGTTCCCTGCGGCAACTCGCCGCCGAGCCGGTGACCATACCCAAATTGCTTCGCGCCTACCTCACGCTCGCCGCCAAAATTTGCGGGCCGCCGGCACTCGATCCACATTTCAAAACCATCGATTTCCTGACCCTGATGGATCTCGAAACCATGCACCCGCTCGCCCGCCAAAGATTTCTCGGTTGAAATGTCCCGTTGCCGGTTTCAAATTAAGGCATGAAAGCCCTGCTCCGGCACCCCGTGCGTGTGGTCGGGCGCTTGCTTTGGATGATGGCCGAATTCATCATCGCCGCGCTCAATTACGCGCGCTGGTGCGGCGGGAATTGTTCGGGCGCCACGCGCGCCGCCTGGCTGCAACACACTTCCCGCCGGATGTTGCGCATCTTCAAAACGGAAATCCAAACCTCGGGCGCCGTGCCCAAAAACGGTTTGCTCGTCTCCAATCATTTGAGCTACATCGATATCCTCGTCCTCGCGAGCATTACACCGGCGATGTTTGTCGCGAAACAGGAAGTGAAAAGCTGGCCGGTGTTTGGGTTCTTCGCAAAATTGGCCGGCACCGTATTTGTGGACCGCGAACGCCGCACGCGCGTCGGCCAGACGACGGATGAAATTCAGTCGGCGCTGGATCGGGGAGCGCTGGTCGTTTTATTTCCGGAAGGAACCAGTTCCAACGGCGAGACCGTGCTGCCATTCAAATCATCCTTGCTCGAACCTGCCGCCCGGCAAACCCATTCCCTGTTTGCCAGTCTCATTCAATACCAACTCGACGACGGCGACGTAGGGGAGGAAGTTTGTTACTGGAAAGACATGACACTGGTGCCCCACCTCATCAACCTGCTCGGCAAACGCGCCCTTCGCGCCTCCGTCCGTTTCACGCAATTGCGCGAAGGCAGCACTGACCGCAAAGTGCTCGCGCGCCAGTTACATTCGGAAATTTTGCGACTGAAAGAAGCGCCGGCTTTTTAGTTCCTTGTCGTTTCCAGCCTTTCTCTAAAACTTCTCCCCACCACGATTCCAATCACACTTCCAATAATGGCTCCAGCCACAAACTCCGAGAGCCAGTGAATGGTCACCGAAACCGCCAGGCCGACATAAAACGCATACAGCAACGCCGCCACCATCAGCCACCGATTCTTGGGGTACAGCGCAACCAGGCACAGCATCATCGCAAACGCGATCGTCGTGTGCGACGACGGCCAGCCCCAAAAAACGCCGCCTCGCAAAAAACCAAATTGAAACCCGTGACTGCTGTCCATCTCAGCCGTTGCAATTGGTAATTTCATGCGCCAGTGGTGCGGCGGCGGGAGCCGGCCAGTAAACGTTTTGTAGGCGCAGGAAATGAGGTATCCCAGCAGCGCCGCCTGGCCCAGCGCCCAACCGGTAGTCACCGACCGCCGACTTTTTCCTATCGCGCCAATTATCAGAAGCAGCAACGTCCCGGCCACCGGCAGGAATGTCCCAATCCGGATTGCCGGCCAGGCGAGCCGCACAAAAGCCTCACCCCGAGTTGCCTGGTAATAAGCCCAGTCGCCACCAGATGTGACAATCGCAATGGTCAGAACAATTGCCATCGCATGCCACCACAGATTGCGACCACGAAAGATGGCGAGAACATTTTGCGGCAGCCGATGGAAAAGCTCGGGCATGAAGCGGAGCATAGTTGAACCCCCAACTCATTGACCATCGCGGAATCTCACCGGAACCCTTGCTTACGGGATTCAGTTCGATGCAGACCATCGGATGGCCTTCTCTTTAGCCTCTGGGATACGAGCTGGCGCTCCGGCATAATAGCGCGGGACGCACTGCACCACTCGGGGGGCCGAGCATCCGGTGCGACCGAAAGGGAGGGTCAAATGACCGAACGCGCGCTCTGATCTCCCTCTCCCCCATGAAATGGCGGAGAGGGCCGGGGTGAGGGCGTGCTCATCATTCTTAATGGAGCACCAGATTCAGCAAGATGCTAAAATGCCCGGCGCGGCCACTTAGCGTCCCACCCACAAGACATCCAGATTCCCCGGACCACCACGTCCGCGCCGCTGTCCGCCCCCATTTGCCTCCGGCGCGGCTCCCGGCATCCGCTCGGTGCAGATCAAAACAATCCGGTTGTTCTTCGTATCGAGCGATGAAGTTTTGCAGCCAGCCTTGGTTTGCACCGTTTGTTCCACCGCAAAACTCGTGGGGCTGCTTTCCTTGATAATGGTCAACGTGCCGTCCCGTTGCGAACTCCACGCCTCCATCGTGCTGGGGTTGAAGCCGCCACCATCCGTGCCGTTGCCAATGGGCAGCGTGGCCAGCACCTTGCCGGTGTCGGCGTTCAGCACCACACACACGCTCGGGTCCGCGCACATCGCGAATAGGATATGATTTTTAATATCCAACCCCAGGCCACCCGGCTCGCCCGCGCCTTCGCCCAGATCATATTTCGTAATAAGCTTGCGCGTCTTGACATCGATCACGGCGATTTTTTTCTCGTTCTCGACGTCCGCATATAATTTCCCCTGCCCATCGCTTTGCGCCTGCTCCATTGCGCCACCCACTTCTATAGTCCCGACCACCGAACCGTCCTTCGGTTCGATCACCGTGATGCTCGGCTCCTGATGGCTGAAAATAAAAACCTTGTCCGTCAACGGCTCCAGCAGGATGCCGTCCGGCCGCCCCTGAACTTCGATGCTCTTGATCTTCTGCAGCGTCTCGGTGTCGAACATGCCAATCTGCGGGCTGCTGCTGAACCCGTGATGCGTGGCGGTGTCGATGGCCACGCCGTGACCGCCGACGTTCGTGATGGTCCCGATGTATTTGTGATCGTCCAGGCCGAACACAAAGGTACTGCCGCCGCGCGGCACATAGACGCGCCGGGCATCGTTGTCGGCATACACATAATCAATGCCGCCGCTGCCCATCAGCTGGACGGTATCGAGAACTTTGTAGGGAGCATCGGTTTGGGCGAGAATGTTGCCGGCAAAAAGACAAACCCCGGCTGCGGAAACGAGATTCAATAGAGTTTTCATAAGATGAAACGGATGTCGATCATTGTGGTCAGTGACAACTCATTCCACCCCCACACTCCTTAATCAATAACTTTTCGGATTATGACAGAAAATTCACTCTTTGATAACGCCGGATGGCGTGCCAGAACTGGTTGATTGGGATTGACAACCGGGGCGGATTTGACATTGTGTCGATGTTCGAATCAGAGAGATTTAACCTTACTACAATTATGAAGCGAATCATCAAAATCGGGGGAGTTTTACTGGCATTTGTGGCGCCTGCCGCCTTCGCTCAAGTCATCAATTTTCACGATCCGCAACAATTCTCCGGCGCATATAACCTGTTGTATTTCGGCCAAGGCGCCTACTCCGACCCGGGCAACAATGTTTGGAACGGGTTCAACGCCTCTCCGGGCGCTGGTCCGGGCAGCACATTTAACTATGGGCCGGCCAATCCCTATCCCGCCACTGGTGGGAGTCCCGGAAATCCCTACGCCGCTTATGGCGCTAATGGCGCCACCACCGGCAGCGGCGCGGTGTTGTTCGGCACGGGCGGCACGATTGATAGTTCGGGCAATCCCACCTCAACGCCTGCCGGCAACGCAACTTCCGCCGGGTTGCTCAGTCCGATTACCTTAAGCATGTTTTACGGTCGCGATAACGGAGCGGCTGGCGGTTCCACGCAGGGACAACCGTCGTGGCTCCTCACCGCCGCTGCCATCGTTGACGGCACCGATAGCGGGGCGGGTACCAGTCTTGCGCCACTGGGCACGTTTGCTCTGCATAACGTTACCCAAGGCCAGGTTTACGACTTATTCCTCTACGGACAAAACTACGATGCCACGCGCGGAGCGAGCTTCTCGCTCAACGGCGCCAATGGCGGAACCGCGGTCGGCGGCTTTACCTCGACCATCAACACCGGCGTGAGGAACAGTTTTGTTCTCGGCAATAACTATGTTGAATTTACCGGCGTGATGGCGGACTCGAACGGGAACATCAGCGGTTCATGGGGCGCCGTCAGTAATCCCTTTAGCGGACTTTCAGGCGAAGGCGACTTCAACGGTTTGCAACTGGTCGCCGTTCCCGAACCCGGCATGATCGCGTTGCTCGGCATGGGCCTGGCGGGAATGTTCGCCTGGCGTCGCCGTAAATAATCGAACATTTTTTTCACCAGCGGCCTTCGGAAACGAAGGCCGCTTTTTTATGCCTGTGGTAGCGGACGGCGCGCTTGCGCCGTCCGCGCCGCGTTCAGCGCGGCGCAAAGTCTCACAGCATTCCCGCCCATCGGGCACGCGCTTACTCGTATCCGAAAGCTTTCACGAACGGCTCAAGTTTCGGCAGCCACGGTTCGAAATATTTCTGATAATGACGCCAGCGGCCCACGGCGCTTTTGAACACGGGTTTTGCTACGTCAGAGTAGGTTGGAGAACGCACGACTTTTTGCTGCGCATGTTCGTTAAATCGCAGCACGCGCTCGTCCCACGGCACGCCGAGAAATTCCAGCACCCGGCGCGCGACCGATTCGAGATCCGTCACCATGTCCTCATACCGCACTTCTATCCACGGATTGAGCATCCGCGGCGCCATGGTCCGCCAGAAGCCCATCAATGATTCGTATTCTTCAATGACCCCGCCAATTGTCAGCACTGAAGCGCTCGTCACGTTGAGCGGAAGCGGCTGCATAAAAAAGCTGAGGCATACATCGCGCGGATCGCGAATAGCGATGATGAATTTGGTTTCAGGAAGCATCCGGATCAACGCCGGCACAAGCGTGGTCAGTGAAGGATTTTTATCGATCAACAGGCGGCTGCCGATGACTCCCCCGCTGAAAGCTTCCACGCTGCGAAAATATTCTTCGCGCATCTGTCCCAGCGCGAGGGGCGTCGCCGATTCCAAAATCGACAACATGCCGGCGTTGTCCGGAAAGCGCTGCCGATGTCCCATATACGTTTCAAAAAAGATCGGCGTCTCCTCGACGGAAACAATGTCCGGATGCGAATCCAGCACCTGCTCCAGCAGCGTGGTGCCGGACCGCGGATTGCCGCCCAGCAACGCCACCCGGCGCGGAGGCTGGAGCGCTTCACCCGCGTCAAACCAGCGTTGGAGCACCTCGGCGGTGATATTGGCCGCGGCTTCCCTCAAGTGCGCATGGGTGGATTGCTGCGCGGAAGCGTAACGCTCGGCGTGTGGGCGAAACAACTCTTTGGCGGTGACGAACGCAGCCATGGCTTCATCATAACGCGCCTGCCGATCGAGAATCGCGCCAAGCTCATACCAGCCGCGAATGCGCGTGGACCAGGATTCGGCGTCGCTGCGAGCCAGGATCGGGCGAAGAATTTTTTCCGCTTCATCGAGGCGTCCCGCGAGCCGGTCTAGCCGAGCCCGCACCAGCAAGGCGAGCGGCAATCCGGGTTCGAGGCGCAACGCGCGGTCCACGAGTTCGCCGGCTTTGTCGAGCGAGCGGAAGCGTTCGTGGATCTCGGCGAGTTTGACGAATGTATCCGGCGCGGCATCCTTCTGTTCAGCGGCCTGCTCGAAATAATTGCGGGCCATTTCGAAGCGGCTAAAGTTGCGGGAGTACGTGCCGGCCATAACGAGGGCTTCGGACTTGTTCGGCGCGATACGGATCGCCTGGTCGAAATAGCGTTCCGCGGCAGTGTAATCATAGCGAATGCCACAGGCGAGGCCGAGGTCCAGCAGAAGGCGGTGATTGGCGGGGTCCAGGCGGCACGCGCGCTCCATAAGCTCGAAATATTGCGGGAAATCGCGTCGGCGCCAGCATTCCGCCGCCTGCTGAAGCAAGCGCGACAACGAGCCCTGGGAAATCAACTGCGGTCGTTTCATCTTCGCAACACCACAACCATACTGGCTGCCCAGGGAGCCGATGGCTACCGTATTTTTGAAAACGCGCAATACCGTTCGCCTCTATTACGGCGACGTAACCGGCGAAAAAAAACGAATTTTTTGCCCCTTGAACTCCTGCCCCGTGAGTCCGAAATTGAGATAGAGTATAACCTTTTGAAAGGAGTTCGATTGTTATGAGACTAATGAGAAAACCCGGATCGGAAATGTCGTTGTCGCGCCTGCGGAACCAGTTGGATCAAATGTTCGAGCCTGATTTCGCCTTAAGCGATTTGTTTAATGGCGGCTGGATGCCGGCGATTGACGTGATGGAAAGCAAAGACAAATTGACGGTCAAAGCGGAACTGCCCGGATTCAAACGGGAAGACCTCGATGTGTCCGTCCATGAAAACAACCTCGTCATCTCCGGCGAACGCAAGACCGAAGACGAACAAAAAGAGGCGGAATTTTATCGCTCGGAACGCTTCTACGGGCGGTTCCAACGCTCGATCTCGCTTCCCTACAGCGTGGACACCGGAAAAATCGATGCCCGCTATCGCGACGGGGTCTTGACCATCACGCTTCCAAAAAGCGAACAAGCCAAGGCAAAACAAATCCAGGTGGCGGCGGATTAACTGATTAATTAAAAGTTCGCCGGCGCGTTCGGTATTTACGTTCCGAACGCGCCAACTCATTTCCCGGCCGCCTGTTTTCCCGGCGGCTTCGTCAAATCCCCTGACCAACCTCCGCCAAGGGCTTTGATTAACTGCACGGTTGCCGTCATCTGGTTGAGCCGCAACCCCACCGCCGTACGTTGATTTCCCAACAACGTCGTCTGCGCGGTAATCACGTTCAGATAACTGTCGATGCCCAGGCGGTAGCGATCATTGGCCAGGTTGAGATAGCGTTGAGACGACGCCACCGCGGCATCTTCCTGTTGAATTTCCCGCGAGAGCAGGCGCAGCGCGGCGAGATTATCTTCTACGTCCTGAAACGCGCCGAGCACGGTTTGCCGATAAGTGGCCGCCTGTCCTTGATATTGGGCCTTCGCCTGCGCGGTCACCGCGAACTTATTGCCGGCGTCGAAAATCGTCTGCGCCGCCGCCGCGCCCAGCGACCACACCAGCGCCGGGCCGCTGAAAAGGTTCACCGTGGACGAGCTTTCGTAGCCGCCCGAAGCGCTCAACGTCACGTTCGGAAAATACGCGGAGCGCGCCACGCCGATTTGCGCATTCGCCGCCGCCACGCGCCGTTCAGCCGCGGCAATGTCCGGACGCCGTTCGAGCAAGCCGGACGGCACGCCGAATGGCACCGCCACCGGTTTCGATTCCAGCGGCTCGGGGGAAAGGGAAAAATCGGCCGGCGCCTTGCCCACCAGCACGGCCAGCGCGTGCTCGACTTGCGCGCGCTGAATGCCGATATCGGTGGCCTGCGCCGCGGTGCTGTTCAATTGTATCTCCGCCTGGGCGACATCCTGGTCGGACGCAATGCCCGTATCGTGCCGCACCTGGGTCAACCGGAGCGACTCGCGATAGGCATTGACCGCGTCGTTCAGAAGTTTTTCCTGGGCGTCCAGCGAACGGATTTGAAAATAATCCGCCGCGACCTCGCTCTGCACGGTCAGCCGGGTATTTTCCAGGTCCGCCAGAGAAGCTTGCGCTTCAAACCGGCTGGCTTTGACCGTGTTGCGAACGCGCCCCCAGAAATCAGGCTCCCAGGAGGCATCGAGCGGAAGCGAGTATTCGGTGAGGGTGACGCTGTTGCTGGAAATACCCGAACCGGCGCGCGCCGCCGATTGCCGCGAGCGCGTTACGGAAGGATTCGCGGTCACGGTCGGGAAAAATTGCGAGACGTTCTGCTTCACCACCGCGCGCGCGGACAGAAAATTCGCCAGCGCAACCGCCACGGTTTGATTCGAGATATTCACCTGGTCCTCGAGCGTGTTCAATTGCGGATCGTTGAACACTTCCCACCACTTACCGCGCAGGGCGGCGTCGTTCGGCGTCGCGGTTTTCCAGCCGTCGACTTCCTTGGCGCTGTCGGGCGTCAGTTCCTTGTACGCCGCGGGCGCGGGCGCCGCCGGCTTTTGGTATTTGGGGGCAAAATTGCACCCCGTCAAAAAAATGACGCCCAGAATCGCCAGGCCCAGAAAATGATGAAGACGATTTCTTCCGCCCTTGGGCGCTTGGACCGGCGCCACCGCAATCGGCACGTCAAATTGCGGCTCTTCCGCAAAAGAAATTTCCATGAGCCTGGTGGCGCGAGCGTTTTGCCCGCGCATTTCAAAACGCACGGGCGGGAAAGCCGCGTCACCGGTATCCCGTTTTGAAAATGGTCCAAATCTTTTCATTCGTGAAATCAGGCTGCCGGCGCCGGCAATGCATTCGGCGCGGCAGATTTTCTAACGGGCGCGAGCCAATGGCTGACCCGGTCCATGTATAAATAAACCACCGGCGTCGTGTACAACGTCAACACCTGGCTCATCAGCAATCCGCCGACAATGCTGATGCCCAGTGGGCGGCGCAGCTCCGAGCCGATGCCGTTGCTCAAAACGAGCGGCAGCGCGCCAAACATCGCCGCCATGGTCGTCATCAGGATAGGACGAAACCGCAGCATGCACGCCTCAAAGATGGCATCGTGCGAGCTTTTCCCTTCGTTCCGCTCCGCCGCGATCGCGAAATCGATCATTAAAATCGCGTTTTTCTTGACGATGCCAATCAGCAGCAACATTCCAATCACCGCAATGACACTCAGTTCCGTCCGGAACAACATCAACGCCAGCATCGCACCCACCCCGGCCGAGGGCAGCGTCGAGAGAATCGTGATCGGATGAATGTAACTCTCGTAAAGAATCCCGAGCACGATGTAAACCGCCGCCAGCGCCGTGAGAACCAGCCACAGCATATTGCCAAGCGAATCTTCGTAGGCCTGGAACGTGCCCGCGAAGCCCGCATGAATTCTTCCCGGCATGGCGACGCGCTGCTCCAAATCACGAATGGCTTTCTGCGCGTCGCTGAGCGCTTTTCCCGGCGCGAGATTAAATGAAATCGTCACCGCCGGAAACTGGCCGATGTGGTTGATCGTGACGGGCGCGGTCGTGGGTTCGTATCTCGCCACCGCGCTCAAAGGCACTACTCCGGTGGTCCCGTTCGTGGCGTGCAAATAAATCACGTCCAGCCCCGCTGGGCTCTGCCAGAATTGCGGGTCCACCTCCATCACCACGTGATACTGGTTCAAGGAAGTGTACATGGTCGAGACCTGCCGCTGGCCGAAGGCGTCGTAAAGCGTCGCATCGATCAATTGCGACGATATCCCCAGGCGCGCCGCGGTCTGGCGATCGTAGACGAGCGAGGCCTGCAGGCCGTTGTTTTCCTGGTCGCTATTCACATCGGCAAAACCGGGCAATTTGCCCATTTCCTTCGTCATGATCGGCGCCCACTTGATCAAGTCGTCCAGGTTGTCGCTCTGAAGTGTGTATTGGTATTGCGAGCGGCTCTGGTGGCCGCCGATGCGCAAATCCTGCGCCGCCTGGAGGAAAATATCCGCGTCATGCACCACGGCCAGCTTCGGCCGAAGCCGGTTGATGATTTCAGACGACGATATTTTTCGCTGCCGGAGCGGCTTCAAAGACATGTAAACGAACCCTCCGTTGGCGGGGCCGTTCCCGCCGGTGAAGGCGATGACGTTGTCCACCGCGGGATCTTTTTTGATAATCGATACAAACCGCCCCGCGTCCTCTTGCATCGAAAGAAACGAGGCATCCTGCCGCCCGCGAATGCCACCCACGATCGTGCCATTATCCTGCTGCGGGAAAAATCCCCTCGGCACGATGAAGATCAGGAAAACGTTCACGCCGATCGTTGTGATAAGAATAATCAGCGTGATGAGCGGATGGCGCAGGACCGTGCGCAGGCTCCGTTCATACGCGCCCAATATCGAGTCAAAAAACCGCTCGCTCGTGCGATACGATTTCCCGTGTTTCGCGCTGTGCTGCGGGCGAAGCAGCCGCGAGCACATCATGGCCGTCGTCGTCAGCGAAATCACCAGTGACACGAGAATCGCCGTCGAAAGCACCACCGCGAATTCGCGGAACAACCGGCCCACAATGCCGCCCATCAGCAAAATGGGAATAAAAACCGCAATCAACGAAATGCTGATGGACAATACCGTGAACCCGACCTCGCGCGCGCCTTTCAGCGCCGCTTCCACCGGCGTCATTCCCATTTCCAAATGCCGCGAAATGTTTTCGATCACCACAATCGCGTCGTCAACCACGAACCCAGTCGAGATCGTCAGCGCCATCAGCGAAAGATTGTCCAGGCTGAAGCCGAACAGGTACATCACCCCGAACGTGCCCACCAACGACACCGGCACCACCACGGCGGGAATCAAAGTCGCCCGCGCATTGCGCAAAAACAGGAACACCACCAGGATCACCAATGCGATGGCGATAATCAGCGTGCGCTCGACTTCAAACACGGAGGCGCGGATGTTCGTCGTGCGGTCCAACACCGTGGTCATCTCGATGGCCGCGGGCAATGATGCTTTGAGAGCGGGCAACGCGGCTTTGATGTTATCGACGGTTTCGATGATGTTCGCGCCTGGTTGCCGGAAGATGATCAGCGGTATGCTCGCCTTGCCATTCAGAAACCCGGCCGTGCGGATGTTTTCCACCGAATCCTGCACGTTGGCGATGTCGGATAATTTGATCGCCGCGCCGTTGTGATACGCCACGATGAGTGGCCGGTAATCCTTCGCCTTCAGCAACTGATCGTTCGCGACAATGTCCGCGGTCGTTTGCCCATTGGCGAGCTGGCCTTTGGGCAGGTTCGCGTTTTGTTTGCTCAACATCGTCCGCACATCCTCCAGTCCCAGCCCAAAGCTGTTCAACGCCGTCGGATTCACGTCCACGCGCACCGCCGGAAGCGCGCCGCCCCCGACGAACACCTGCCCCACGCCTTGAATCTGCAACAACCGCTGCTGAACGATCGTGGACGCCGCATCGTAAAGCTGCCCGCGGTCGTAAACATCCGACGTCAGCCCGATAATCATGATCGGCGCATCCGCCGGGTTCACTTTGCGGTACTGCGGATTGTTCGGGAGATTGGCCGGAAGATTCGCGCGCGCGGCGTTGATGGCTGCCTCGACATCCCGCGCCGCGCCGTCGATGTTCCGGTTCAAATCGAATTGCAGCGTGATGCTGGTCGTGCCCAGCACGCTTGACGACGTCATTTCATTGACGCCCGCAATGTGGCCCAATTGCTTTTCCAGCGGCGCCGCCACCGAGGCGGCCATGATTTCCGGGCTCGCTCCCGGAAGAGCCGCCGCCACTGTGATGGTCGGAAAGTCCACTTGCGGCAACGGTGAAACCGGCAGTTGCAAATAAGCCACAATGCCCGCCAGCGCAATCGCCGCCGTCAGCAACGCAGTGCCAACCGGCCGGCGAATGAATGGCTGGGAAATGTTCATGGCGTCGCGGGCGCCGGCGCATCGGCGACTGTCTCTTTTTGCCGGGAACGGAAAAATCGTTTCCCAAAGCGATCGAAATAAATGTAAATCACCGGCGTCGTGTAGAGCGTGAGTAATTGGCTCACCAGCAGGCCGCCGACTATCGCAATGCCCAGTGGCTTGCGCAATTCCGACCCGACACCGTTGCCGAACGCCAGCGGCAACCCGCCGAACAGCGCTGCGAACGTCGTCATCATGATTGGCCGGAACCGCAGCAGACACGCCTGGTAAATCGCTTCCTCCGCGGGCTTGCCCTCGTGCCGCTCGGCTTCCAGCGCGAAGTCAATCATCATGATCGCGTTCTTCTTCACAATACCGATCAGCAGGATGATGCCGATGAGCGCCACCACGCCAAGCTCGGTTCCCGTCACGAGCAGCGCCAGGATGGCTCCCACTCCCGCCGACGGCAGCGTGGAAAGAATCGTCACCGGATGAATGTAACTTTCGTACAGCACCCCGAGGACGATGTACACGGTGATGATGGCCGCGAGAATCAACAGCGGCTCGTTTTGCAGCGAAGCCAGGAACGCCTGCGCCGTCCCTTGAAACGACGCCTGCACACTTAGCGGCATCCCAATTTCACTTTGCACCTTTTCTATGGCTTTGGTCGCCGCGCCCAGCGATTCCCCGGGCGCGAGGTTGAACGAAATGGTGACGGACGGAAACTGGCCCTGGTGATTGATCGAAATGGGGATCGTGCCCGATTCAAAATGAGTGAACGCGCCCAGCGGCACGGACCCGCCGCTGGAGGAACGTACGTAAATGTCGTTCAACTTTTGCGGGTTGCGCTGGAACTCAGGCAGCGTTTCCAGGATGACATGATACTGGTTCAATTGCGTGAACAGCGTGGCAATCTGCCGCTGGCCGAAAGCATCATAAAGGGCGTTGTCGATGTCCTGCGGCGTGATGCCCAACCGCGAAGCGGTGACGCGATCGATGACCAGCGTGGCCTGCGAACCTTGTGTCTGCTGGTCGGTGGCCAAATCGCGCAGCTCAGGCAGCGCCTGCAGCTTATCCATCAACTTCACCGTCCACGTGTTCAATTCCTCCGCGCTCGCGTCTTCGAGCGTGTATTGATATTGCGTGCGGCTGACGCGGTCTTCAACCGTCAGGTCCTGCACCGGCTGCATGTAGAGCGTGATGCCCTCCACCTTCGCCAATTCGGGTTGCAACCTCCGCATGACATCGGTCGCGCTGATTTTGCGTTCCGCCAGGGGTTTCAGATTGATCAGGATGCGCCCGCTGTTGAGGGTGGAATTGATGCCGTCCGCGCCAATGAACGACGAAAGACTCTCCACCGCCGAATCCTTGAGAATCACCCGCGCCAGTTCCCGCTGCTTCTCCGCCATGGCCGGAAAGGAAATATTTTGCGCCGCGTCCGTAATTCCCTGAATGACGCCCGTGTCCTGCACCGGAAAAAATCCTTTCGGCACAATCATGTACAAGACAATCGTCAGCACCAGCGTGCCCACCGCCACCAGCATCGTCGTGGGCTGATGCTTCAAAACCCACCGCAGCGTCCGCCCGTAATAATCCACCGCCCGCTCGTAAACCCGCTCGGAAGCCTGATAAAAGCGGCCCGGCTTTTTGTCGGATTTCGGCTTGATCAGCCGGGAGCAAAGCATCGGGGTCAATGTCAGCGAGACCACGGCGGAAACCAGGATGGTAACGCTCAGCGTCACGGCAAATTCGCGGAACAGCCGCCCCACGATGTCCCCCATGAACAGCAACGGAATCAGCACCGCAATCAGCGAGACCGTCAGCGAAATAATGGTGAAGCCGATTTGCTCCGAGCCTTTCAACGCCGCCTGCAGCGGGCTTTCACCCTCCTCGATGTACCGGACGATGTTCTCGATCATCACGATGGCGTCGTCCACCACGAACCCGGTTGAAATCGTCAACGCCATCAGGGAAAGATTGTCCAGGCTGTAACCGAGCAAATACATCACCCCCAGCGTGCCCACGATGGACAACGGCACCGCCACGCTCGGAATGAAGGTGGCAGGCAGGTTGCGCAGGAACAGGAAAATCGCCAGCACCACCAGCCCGATGGTCAGCACCAGCGAGAATTGAACATCATGCACCGACGCGCGAATCGTGGTCGTGCGGTCGGTGAGGACTGTTATATCGATGGAGGCCGGAAGGCTTTCTTTCAGGGTCGGCAGAAGTTTTTTGATGCTGTCCACCACCTGGATGATGTTGGCGCCCGGTTGGCGCTGGATGTTCACAATGACCGCCGGCGTGTCGTTCATCCAGGCGGCCAGCTTCTGGTTCTCGACGTCATCCACAATCCGCGCCACGCTCGATAGCATCACCGGCGCGCCATTGCGATAAGCCACCACCAGCGATTGGTAATCCTTGCTTGAAAGCAGCTGGTCGTTCGCGTTGATTTCGAAGGATTGGCGCGGCCCGTCAAAATTGCCCTTCGCCTGGTTGACGCTCGCCTGCTGCAACGACGTCCGCAATTCGTCCAGCCCAATGCCGTAGGAGGACAACGCGGTGGGATTGGCCTGGATGCGCACCGCCGGCTTTTGGCCGCCGCTGATCGTCACCAAACCGACGCCGGGCAATTGTGAAATTTTCTGCGCCAGCCGTGTGTCGGCGAAATCCTCCACCTGGTTCAATGGAAATGTTTTTGACGTCAGCGCCAGCGTCATGATCGGCGCATCCGCCGGATTGGATTTGCTGTAGATGGGCGGCTGCGGCAGACCCGTGGGCAGATAACTCTGGGAGGCATTGATCGCCGCCTGCACTTCCTGCTCCGCCACATCGATGTTCAACGACAGCACGAATTGCAGCGTGATGATCGAACTGCCGCCGGAACTGATGGAGGTCATCTGTTTCAGGCCGGGCAATTGCCCGAACTGGCGTTCCAACGGCGCAGTGATGGCCGATGCAGTGACATCCGGGCTCGCCCCCGGATAAAACGTAACGATTTGTATGGTGGGGTAATCCACCTGCGGTAACGCCGAGACGGGAAGCTCCTTGTAGGCGACAAAGCCAGACAGCAAAATCGCGACCATCAACAAAGTCGTCGCCACCGGCCGCAGAATAAATTGTCGCGAAGGACTCATGCCGGATTCAACTCAACGTGTCCCTCCGGGCACCGTGTCGGTAGGGATGCCGCGCCGCGGCGTCCCCGTTCGCGCTCAGCCGACGGAACAATCACGCCCAAGGTGCGAATTCCAGCCCTCATTTCTTTTTACCCCTTTTCGCCGGCCGATTCGTCCCACTCTCGACTGCGGCATTCGTCCCGTCCTCTTCGGGTGCGTTGGTCATGGCGCCGCCTCTTTGCTTCCCCTCACCCGCCGCGCGAACACTTACCGTCGCCCCATCCGTCAACCGGTTGAAATTGGATGCGGCTACGACAGCGCCCGGCTCAATTCCCTCCACCTCCGACACATCGCCTTCGCTGGTCACCACGTTGATTGTCTTTATCACGGCGACCTGATTGGTCTCCGTGGACTGCACCAGATAGACATACGCGCCCTGCGAATTATGCTGGATGACCGGGTTCGGAAGCAGAGTCACGTCGCGATGGGTATCCACCAGCAGCTTGATATTGACGAATTGATTTGGGAAAAGGGATTCGTCTTCGTTCGTAAACATGGCTTTCAATTGGACCGTGCCAGTGTTGGTGTCGATCTGGTTGTTCAACGATTCCAGGACGCCGGAAGCGATCTTGTCCTGCGCTGAACGGTCCAGCGCGTCCGCCGCGAGCTGTTTTCCCTGTCTCATTTGACGCAGAATCGGCTGCAGCGAATCCTCGGCAATGCTGAAAACAACAGTTATGGGCTGAAGTTCGGTGACGACCACCAACGGGTTCGCGTCACTCGCATGAACAATGTTCCCCGGATCCATCAGTCGCAAACCCACCCGCCCCGTGATGGGCGAGGTGATGTGGCAATAGGCGAGCTGCACCAGCGCGTTGCTCACCGAGCCCTCATCCAGCATCACCGTGCCTTCATATTGATGGACGACGGAGCCTTGGGTATCCAACTGCTGCTTCGGCACCGCGTTCTTGGAAAACGCCTCCTGGTAACGGCTCAAATCCAGCCGCGCATTTTCCAGCAACGCCTGGTCGCGCGCGAGTTGCCCCTGGGACTGCACCAGCGTCGCTTGAAATGGCGACGCGTCAATATCCACGAGCGGATCGCCCGCATGTACCAATTGCCCCTCTTTGTAATAGACCTTGGTAAGCTCGCCGTCCACGCGCGTCCTCACCGAAACCACATAATACGGCGTCACCGTCCCCAGCGCATTGACGTAAACCCCAATGTCACCCTTCTGCGCCGTGGCCGTATCAATCATCACGGTCTGGCCCGCGCCTCCCCGCCCGCCACGGCCCGTTTGGGCATTGGGTTGGCCACGCCGCACGAAAATCACCAACACAACCAATAACACGATAATCACGGCAACCACCCACGGCCAAATCCGCCGCGGGCGCGGCGCTTGTGAGGAGGGCGAAGGGTTGGAAGGTGGCACACCTCGAGCGCCGGATTGGGCTTGATCGTTTTTTTCCATGAACTCTGCGCTCTATCGAGCAATTAATTATGTCGCTAAATTACCGCAACGGACGCAACGACGAACCGTCTGCACCTAGACTCCGGTTGTAACTCAATGGTTACAACGGAATAAATCAGCCCTTTTTCGCCCGCTCGAAGCCAGGCTCTTTTAACCGGCTGGTCAGCGATGAAACGGCCCAATTTCACCGCCCAGCCAAGGCTCAACGCCAATGTCCGTTGACCCAATAAACCCTGCGACCGCGGTGGACCCAATGTCCCGCCACCCAGACCGCGTGCGGATGCGGCCCAATCACCCAATGGCCACCGGCCCAAAGCCACCGGCCGTGCCAGGTCCAGAAACCAGGTACCCAGACGTAAGCCGCTCCGGGCGAAACCGTGACTACTTCCGTTTGCGGCGCGGGCGGAACTTCACCCGGCGGCGGCGCTTCTGGCACAGCCGCAGCATCCGGCTGCAGCGCCGGAGCTGACATTCCCGGCGCAGCAGGAGGGACAGTCGCCACGTCCGGCGCGGGCGGCGCCGGTTCCCGCACATACACCACGCGGCGTTCCACACAACCAGCCAGGAGACCCGCCACAACCAAGCTTCCGAACAACACTATCGTTTTTTTCATACAGGTAAACAAATAGTTACAAGTTTGACGCCACTCCTCAGGATTTGTTCATTCAGAAAATGAACAATCGACCTTTTACTCAGCGCAATGGAAACAGACTCCACGCCCTTATTTACCCACTGTCGGAGCGCGCTGGCACGGGTTATTTACCCCAGCGGAGAGCGGTCGAATATTCCCTGTGAAGCCCCGCCATTAGGGGTGTTCACCCCGATTGTGACCGGCCCATTGTGGCACAAGGTTTTTATAGGTTATTTGCGCCGTGTGGCTCTACTGGGCCGCCCGCTTAAACCAACGAAACAAAAGGATTTTTTATGGAAACCACGATGACCGAAACGATGAAAGCCATCCAAATTCATGAATTCGGCGGCCCGGAAGTCCTGAAACTGGAGGACATCCCGCGCCCCGAACCGGGCCCCAATGAGGTTCTGGTCCGCATCCACGCCGCGGGCGTGAACCCGGTGGACTGGAAAATTCGTGAAGGCAAAATGGGCCAGATTCCCCTGCCCTCCATCATGGGCGTCGAATTCTCCGGCGAAGTGGAGGTCCTCGGGCCCGAAGTGATGGAGTTCCGCGTGGGCGAGCCCGTGTTCGGCTCGGTGGCCGACGCCAGCGGCAGCTACGCGGAATACGCCCTTGCGCCGGTGGCGCAAATCATCGAAAAACCGGCTGTGCTGGACCACGTGCGCGCGGCCGCCCTTCCGGTGGCTTCGATGACCGCCTGGCAGGCATTGTTCGACGAGGCGAAATTGCGCAAGGGCCAAAAGATCCTCATCCACGCGGCGGCGGGCGGCGTCGGCAGTTTCGCGGTGCAATTCGCAAAATGGAAAGGCGCCTATGTCATCGGCACCGCCTCCGGCCCGAATGCCCATCTCGTCCGCCGCCTGGGCGCGCATGAATTTATTGACTACCGCACCACCCGTTTTGAGGACGTGGTGCAGGAGGCCGATGTGGTTTTAGACACCATCGGAGGAGAAACGCAGGCACGCTCCTGGAAGGTTTTAAAGAAAGGTGGCGTGTTGGTCTCGATCGTGCAACCGCCACCGGAAAAAGTCGCGGCCGCGCACGGCGCGCGTGGAGTTTTCATGCGCCAGGACGGCACGCGAACGGAGGAGTTGCGTCAAATCGCCGAACTCGTCGGCAGCGGCCAGATTAAGGTAAACGTCGAAACCATTCTGGCCCTCCGCGAAGCGCGCAAAGCCCAGGAATTAAGTCAAAGCGGTCATGCCCACGGAAAAATCGTGCTGGCCATCGATCCCAATGCCGGCGTGGTGTTGTAATATTGCCCCCGGACCGCGGCTGTGCTGAAAGCCAGCCGCAGCCGCCCGTTAGCATCGCGATCGCCGAATGGAATTTCGGCAGACGGTAAAAATTCCCGAGCGTCGCAGTCCCCGCGCCCCGCGCGCGCCAAACCCGGCAGTATTTTGCGCTTGCCGTAACGCTCCCCATCCGAAACCTTTTCATCATGAGACAACTGTTGTTACTCGCCGCCATGATGAGCGTATTTCCCCTGGCGCGAGCTGCGGCAGGCGAGACTCTCGCCACCAACACCATCCCGGTGGACAATCACGGCACTTTGGAAATCTCATGCCCAACAGATTGGTCACTCATTCGCACAAATCTCAACCTGCCCGGCAAGCCGGTTTCCGTGGAATTGCATTCTCTGAGCAATACAGTCATCGTGCGGCTGACCATTTTTTGGAACGGGTTTGGCAATGAAAAGGTGAAACCCACGGAAGACGATATGGAACAAAGCGTCAGCAATCTCGCCTCGCGCCGCTACCTTCCCCTCTCAGTCGAAAAAACCTTCACCCTGGAAAAATTGCAGGGACCAGCGGTGACCGGGCCATTCATCCGTTTTACCGACGCGGGATGGACGCCCGTCATGACCGATGAATATCAGAACGTGGCCACCGGCATGTTTCGCAGCGGCAACCTGTGGGGGAATTTCGACGTTCTGACCAACGACAAAGATGGCCCGAACTTCAAACAAGGACTCAAAGTAGTCGAGTCCATCCGCGGCAAACCCTGACCATGCGCACCCTCGGCATCATTCCCGCCCGCTACGCCTCCACGCGATTTCCCGGCAAACCGCTCGCGCTCATCGCGGGCCAGCCACTGATCCAGCGCGTGGTCGAGCGTTGCCGCCAGGCGCAGTCCCTCAGCGAAGTCATCGTGGCCACGGATGACGCGCGCATCGCCGACGTCGCCTGCGGATTTTGCCGCGTGGAAATGACGCGCGCGGATCATCCGAGCGGCTCGGACCGCATCGCGGAAGTCGCCTCTCGCTGCGATTGCGATGCCATCGTGAATATCCAGGGCGATGAACCGTTGATTGACCCCTCCGTGATCGACGCCGTGGCCGGCGCGCTCGCGCAGGCGGAAATCTCCACCGCGGCCACGCCCATCCGCACACCGGCTGATTACGATAATCCGAACGTCGTAAAAGTCGTTGTCAACGCGGCAGGGCGGGCGTTATATTTTTCCCGGCGCACGATTCCGTATTTGCGCGAAGCCGCCAGTCGTTCGGTGAACGAACAGTTGGCGGCGTTTCCTTTTTTGAAACACCTGGGCATTTATGGATACCGGCGTGAGACGTTGTTGCGGCTGGTGCAATTCCCAATGTCGCCGTTGGAACAGGCGGAAAAACTGGAGCAATTGCGCGCGCTCGAAAACGGACTCCAAATCGCCGTGGTGAAGGTGGATTACGACAGCATGGGCGTGGACGTGCCCGAGGACGTGGCGCGGGTGGAAAAACTGTTGGAAAGTTAAATTGGTTAAACAGTTAAATAGGCGGCGGCAGTCCAGTCCTCATTTAACATTTTAACTTATTTAACGAGTCCCTTATTTAACGGCGCAAAGCATGAAATACATTTTTGTAACCGGCGGTGTGGTGAGTTCACTCGGCAAGGGCCTGACCGCGGCCGCTCTCGGCACCCTGCTCGAAAATCGCGGCCTTAAGGTCGTGCTGCAAAAGTTCGACCCCTACCTCAACGTCGACCCGGGCACCATGAACCCCTACCAGCACGGCGAAGTCTACGTGCTCGATGACGGCGCCGAAACCGACCTCGACCTCGGCCATTACGAGCGGTTCACCAACGTCAAACTCACGCGCCTGAACAACCTGACCAGCGGCCAGGTTTACCAGACCGTCCTCAACAACGAGCGCGAGGGCAAATATCTCGGCAAAACCGTGCAGGTCATTCCCCACGTCACCGACGAGATCCAAAACCGCATCCATGTCCTTGGCGAGCATACCAAGGCGGACGTCATCATCACTGAGATCGGGGGCACGACCGGCGACATCGAGGGATTGCCATTCGTGGAAGCCATCCGCGAGTTTGCTTTGGAAGCCGGGCACGGCAACGTCATTTTCATCCACGTCACCTACGTTCCTTTCATCAAGGCCGCGGGCGAATTGAAGACCAAGCCCACCCAGCAGTCCGTCGCCAAGCTCCGCGAAATCGGCATCGCCCCGCACGTGCTGGTTTGCCGCAGCGAATTTCCGCTCGACAAGGAAGTGCGCCAGAAAATTTCCATGTTTTGCAACGTCCCCTACGAGGCCGTCATCGAGGAAAAGGACGTTGACCACAGCATTTACGAAGTGCCCCTGATGCTGCAGCGCGAGCACATGGATGAACTCGTGTGCCAGTTATTGCGCCTGGAGACCGGCCCGGCCAACATGACCCACTGGCAGGAAATCATCCGCAAATTAATCGCCCCGCAGCATCGCGTGCGCATTGGTGTGGTTGGAAAATACATCGGCCTGCAGGACGCTTACAAATCGGTTTACGAGGCCATCATCCACGGCGGCATCGCGAACGATTGCGGCGTCGAAATCCAGCGCGTGGACTCGGAGGAAATCGAGCGCGACGGCGCGGAAAAACATTTGAAGGGCCTCGGCGGCGTCGTTGTGCCGGGCGGCTTCGGCGAACGCGGCATCGAAGGCAAAATCATGGCGGCGCAATACGCGCGCGAAAACAACATCCCCTACCTCGGCCTGTGCCTCGGAATGCAAATCGCCACCATCGAATTCGCGCGCAATGTCTTGAAACTTCCGAAAGCGCACTCGACCGAGTTCGATCCCAACACGCCGCATCCCGTGATTGCGATGCTCGATGACCAAACCCGCGTGACCAAGAAAGGCGGCACCATGCGCCTGGGCGCGCAGCCCTGCCAGCTCGTCATGGGTACCAAAGCGCAGCAAATCTACGGCGCATTTGTAATCAAAGAGCGGCACCGCCACCGCTATGAATTCAACAACGCCTACCGCGAACGCTTCGAGAAAGCCGGCTTTGCGTTCGGCGGCATGACACCCGACGGCAAGCTCGTGGAAATGATTGAGCTACCCAAGCACCCGTTTTACATCGCCAGCCAGTTCCATCCCGAGTTCCAGAGCAAACCGCACCAGCCCCACCCGTTGTTCAAAGGCTTTATCGCGGCGGCCCACGCAAAGCTGCACCAGAAGCCGCTTTAAATGTGACTACATTCCAAATCGTGAATGAAATCGCGGGCCGTGGGAACCTGCCTTTTCTTGTCATCGGAGGACATGCGGTTAATGCCTATGGCTATTCACGTTTCACGCGGGATATCGATATACTGATCGACCAGGGTCGTAAATCCAGTTGGCTGTCCGGATTGGAGCCAAAGGGTTTTAAACTTTATCATGATGGCGGTGCATTTTTGCAGATGACTCCACCTCCAAATTGCGACCCTTTGGATTTGATGTTGGTGAATACGACTACCTTTGCAAATCTAAGCGAAGCAGCTCGGACGCTGGAAATCAGCGGACTGAGCATGAGGGTGCCGGCCCTCGATAATCTCTTCGCCCTGAAATTGCACGTGTTGCAACAGGAGATCCCGCACCGCGGTTACAAGGACTTTATGGACATCCTCGCCCTGGCCGATTGCAATGCTGTGGATTTGCGCAGTGACAAAATTCGGGATTTATGCGAGAAGTTTGGGAACAGGAAAATCTATGAGCGACTCCTTGCCTTCAAAGGATGAATTGCGCGAAGCTGCGGTTGCATACCACTCCACCAGCCATTTCGAGCTTCCTTCGAGCGGCTCAAATTTCTCTTCGCCGGTGCTAAACCCGACAGAATACGTACTATGGTGCGAAGAAATGCGCCGGGCGCTGAACTTGCCGCCCGATGAGCCCGCCCATCGCCTGGCACTGAAGACGTCGAAGGAATTTATCTTGTAGATCACGGTCGGGAATTTTCCTTCCAAAGATCACAGTGACCTACGCCGAAGCCATCCAATTTCTCTACCATTTGCACCTGTTCGGCGCAAATTTCGGTTTGGAAAACTCCCTCAAACTCGCCGGGCTCGCCGGTAATCCTCAAAACCAACTTCGCTTCATCCACGTCGCCGGCACGAACGGCAAAGGCTCAACCTGCGCCATGCTGGAAAGCATTTATCGCGCAAGCGGCTTGCGCGTGGGCCTGTTCACCTCGCCGCACCTGGTTTCCTTCCGCGAACGCATCCAGGTCAACCGGCGCTTCATCAGCCAGGCGGACGTGGTGCGGCTCGTGGAGGAATTAAAACCGCTGCTGGACCAGTTTCCGGGCGATCATCCCCCGACCTTTTTCGAAGCGGTGACCATCATGGCCCTGCGCCATTTTGCCGATCAAAAATGCGACCTGGTGATTTGGGAAACGGGCCTCGGCGGGCGGCTCGACGCGACGAACATCGTCACGCCCCTCGCCAGCGTCATTACCAACATCGGCATTGAGCACTCCGAATGGCTCGGCGACACCGTCGAAAAAATTGCCGCGGAAAAAGCCGGCATTATCAAACCCGGCGTGCCGGTCGTGACCGCCGCCGCATCCGGCCACGGCCTCGAGGTCATTGAAGCAACCGCGCAAGCGAAGCATTCGCCATTTACGATGGTCGGCGCGGCGCATGCGAATTTGCCTCCGCTGGATTCCCTGGAACTTCCCTTGCACGGCCCGCATCAACGGCTCAATGCCGCCCTGGCCCTCGCCACCGTGCGCACGCTCTCAAAGCAATTTCCCGTGAGCGATGCCGCATTGCGCGACGGATTGAGAACCGTGGACTGGCCTGGTCGAATGCATCGCGTCCAAACCGTTTCCGGCCAAACCATCCTGCTCGATGGCGCGCACAATGCCGACGGTGCCGAAGCGCTGCGCGTCGCCTTGCAGCAGGAGTTCTCCGGTTCCCGACCCGCCATGATCTTTGGCGTTTTTCGCGACAAGGATTCCACCCGCATGTGCCATTCGCTCGCCCCGCTGGCCGGCCGCATCCTGCTCACACGGGTGCAAAGTGAACGAAGTGAGGATCCCTCGAAACTCGTGGCCGCCTGCCGGGAATCCAATCCGAACGCGGCAATTGACGTCTGCCGCTCGCTCAGCGAGGCACTGGAAAAAGTCTCATCCGTTCCGTTCGTCGTCATCGCCGGCTCCCTTTACCTGGTCGGCGAAGCCATGGAATTGCTTCACTTGGCAGACGGTTCCGAAAGTGATGAAAAGGAACTGAACGAATGGCTCCCCAAACGCTGATCGATCTCGCATGCAAATCAAAGCCATCACCTTTGACGTCGGCGGCACACTCATCGAACCGTGGCCTTCGGTCGGGCACGTGTACGCGGAGGTTGCGGCCCGTCGCGGATTGAAAATATTTTCCGCCGAACAACTCAATGCCCGTTTCAAAGCGGCCTGGGGAGCGCGCAAAAACTTCGATCATTCGCGCCAGGGCTGGGCCGAATTGGTGGACGAGGTTTTCACTCACCCCGCCATCCGGCTGCCCAGCGAGACCTTTTTCGACGAGTTATACGAGGCTTTTGCCCGGCCTGAAGCCTGGCACGTGTTTGCTGACGTGACGCCCACGCTCGAGGCGCTGACTGCTCGCGGCCTTCGCCTGGGCGTGATTTCCAACTGGGATGAGCGGCTTCGCCGGCTGCTGCGAACCTTGAAGCTGGATAATTATTTCGCGACTCTCACCATCTCCTGCGAAGTGGGTTTCCCTAAACCGTCGCGCGCCATCTTCCAACAGACGGCGGCCGCGCTGGACCTGCCTCCCGGCGCCATCCTGCACATCGGCGACAGTCCCGAAATGGATGTTGCCGGCGCAAAAGCGGCCGGTTTTCAAGCACTGCAAATTCATCGCGGCGCTAATCCTGGCGACGGCAAATTGAACTCGCTGGCCGAGCTGCCGGCAAAAATCGAGCTCCTGACTCCGGGCGATTAGCCCGGGTGACAGCTCTTGTTCTCCCGGCTAATACGTGCTTCTGATGCATTGACGCTGGGGGCCGGTCATCATTAGATTCTCCCGTGCACAGCCGCCGCAGCTCTCAATGAAAGTCATTACGAACATCTTTAATTCGTCGCTCGGCAAGAAATACATCATGGCGGTCTCGGGCCTCGTGCTTTTTTTGTTCGTGGTGGCGCACATGGTGGGCAACCTGCAATTTTTCCTCGGGCCGGAAGCCATCAATCGTTACGGGCACTTCCTGCAATCAAACGTCGAGCTGCTCTGGCCGGCGCGCATTTTTCTCCTCCTCATGATCGGGCTGCACATCTGGTCCGCCATCAAACTCTCCATTGAAAACAAGGCAGCCCGCCCCGTCCCCTACGCCAACTGGCATCCTACCGTCGCCAGTTACGCGTCGCGCACGATGCTCATGAGCGGCATCATCATTTTCGTTTTTATCATCTATCATCTTTTGCATTTCACGGTTCAGGTCCAAAACATCAACTTCACCGGCCAAAATTTTGTGACGCTGGAAGACCCGCAGAAGCGTCACGATATTTTCAAAATGATGGTGCTCGGCTTCCACAATCCCTGGGTTTCCGGCTTTTACATTCTCGGCATCGCGCTCCTGTGCCTGCACCTGAGCCATGGCGTGGGCGCCATGTTTCAATCGCTGGGCTGGAAGAACAAGGTTTACGGGCCTTTCCTGGAGACAGCGTCGCGCTGGGTCGCCTGGCTGATTTTTCTCGGTTACGTTTCGATTCCCATTTCGGTCCTGCTCGGTTACGGAAAGGAGGCGCTGAAGTAACATGCCGCTCGATTCCAAAATTCCCTCCGGCCCCATCGCGCAAAAGTGGGACAAACACAAATTCGATTTAAAGCTCGTCAACCCCGCCAACAAACGGAAGTTTGATGTCATCGTCGTCGGCAGCGGATTGGCCGGCGCTTCCGCCGCGGCCTCGCTCGCGGAACTCGGCTATAAGGTAAAATGCTTCTGTTTCCAGGATAGCCCCCGCCGCGCGCACAGCATCGCCGCCCAAGGCGGCATCAACGCCGCCAAGAATTACCCGAACGACGGCGACTCGGTCTACCGGCTTTTTTACGACACCATCAAGGGCGGTGATTTCCGCTCGCGCGAAGCCAATGTCTATCGGCTCGCCCAGGTGAGCGTGAACATCATCGACCAATGCGTCGCGCAAGGCGTCCCGTTCGCGCGCGAATACGGCGGCCTGCTCGACAATCGCTCCTTCGGCGGCGCGCAAGTCTCCCGCACCTTTTACGCCCGCGGCCAGACCGGCCAGCAATTGCTGCTCGGCGCATACCAGGCGCTTTCCCGCCAAATCGGCCTGGGCAATGTGCAGATGTTTCCCCGCACCGAAATGCTCGATGTCGTGGTGGTGGATGGCCAGGCGAAGGGAATCGTCGTGCGCGACCTGATTACCGGCGAAATTTCCTCCCACGCCGGCGATGCCGTCGTGCTCGGGAGCGGCGGCTACGGGAATGTTTTCTTTCTTTCCACCAATGCCAAGGGCTGCAATATCACCGCGCCCTGGCGCGCCTACAAGAAAGGCGCTTTTTTTGCGAATCCCTGCTACACGCAAATTCATCCCACCTGCATTCCTGTCAGCGGCGAACATCAATCGAAGCTGACGTTGATGTCCGAGTCATTGCGCAACGACGGCCGGGTCTGGGTGCCGAAGCGCAAGGAAGATTGTTCCAAGCCGATCAACACCATCCCCGAAGCCGATCGCGATTATTTTCTCGAACGCAAATATCCCAGCTTCGGCAACCTCGCCCCCCGCGATGTTTCCTCCCGCGCAGCCAAGGAAGTGTGCGATGAAGGCCGCGGCGTCGGGCCGGGCGGCCTCGGAGTTTACCTCGATTTTGCGGACGCCATCAAACGCCTCGGCGAGGACAAAATCCGCGAGCGTTACGGCAACCTGTTCGACATGTACGAAAAAATCACCGGCGAAAATGCCTATCGCGTCCCGATGCGCATTTATCCGGCGGTGCATTACACCATGGGTGGCACATGGGTGGATTATAATTTGATGAGCACCCTGCCCGGCTTGTTCGTGGTGGGGGAAGCCAATTTTTCCGACCACGGCGCAAATCGCCTCGGAGCCAGCGCGCTGATGCAAGGCCTCGCCGACGGTTATTTCGTTCTGCCCTACACGATCGGGAATTATCTCGCCTCGACCAAGCCGGCCAGGGCTGCCACCAGCCGTCCGGAGTTCAAGCAGGCGGAGGAAAATGTTCGCGCCTTCACCAACAAACTGCTTTCCATCAATGGCAAGCGGACCGTGACCTCGTTGCATCGCGAATTGGGCAAATTGCTTTGGGAAAAATGCGGCATGGCGCGAAATGAAGCCGGCTTGAAGGAAGCGCTCCGCCGCATCCCCGAATTGCGCGAGGAATTCTGGAAAAATGTCAAAGTCACTGGCGAAAACGGCGGCTTAAACCAGAACCTTGAATACGCCGGCCGCGTCGCGGATTTCATGGAGTTCGCCGAGCTGCTTTGCCTCGATGCGCTGCATCGCAACGAATCGTGCGGCGGCCATTTACGGACCGAATTCCAGACCCCCGATGGCGAGGCCAAGCGCGATGACGAGAACTTCTCCTACGTCGCCGCCTGGGAATACCAGGGACCCGACAAACCGCCGGCGTTGCACAAGGAGCCGCTGGTTTACGAGGAAGTGCATATGAGCACGAGGAGCTATAAATGAATTTGACCCTCAAAGTCTGGCGGCAGAAAGACACGGGCACAGCCGGCCGCTTCGAAACCTACGAAGCGAAAGATGTCCTGCCCGATATGTCCTTCCTCGAAATGCTCGATGTGGTGAACGAAGGCCTGATCGAGCGCGGCGAAGAGCCGATTGCTTTTGATTCCGATTGCCGCGAAGGGATTTGCGGCGCGTGCTCACTCGTCATCAACGGCATTCCGCACGGCGGCCACCGCGGCACCGCCACCTGCCAGCTTCACATGCGGCGTTTCACGGACGGGGAAACCATCACCATCGAGCCCTGGCGCGCGAAGGCGTTCTCCCTGGTCAAAGACCTGGTCGTCAACCGCAGCGCATTCGATCGGATCATCCAATCCGGCGGTTTTGTTTCCGTGAACACCGGCGGCACGCCCGATGGCAATACCATCCTGATTCCCAAAACGGACTCCGACCTGGCGATGGACGCCGCCGCCTGCATCGGCTGTGGCGCGTGTGTCGCCGCGTGCAAAAACGCCTCCGCGATGCTCTTCGTGGCGGCAAAAGTGTCTCATCTCAACCTCCTGCCCCAAGGCAAAGCCGAAAAGGACCGCCGCGCGCTCAACATGGTGAAACAGATGGACGCCGAAGGTTTTGGGAATTGCACCGTCACCGGCTCATGCGAAGCGGTCTGCCCGAAGGAAATCAGCCTGAATTTCATCGCCAAGATGAATCGCGATTACGCCGTTGCAAGCATCAAGGGAAAGTAGACCAACGGAGCAGTGGGAGCGCGGCATTTATGCCGCTTCAACGCGGGAGGTTTTGAATCTTTCGAAATTCAGGCGCACTCCAACGGAATGACGAGGTGCTGGAAAATTCCGTGCGGAGAGTCTCACGCGGGAGTGAAGCGGCATGAATGCGCTCCGGACCCTCTTGCACGTCTCGGAACGACTGTTCCATACCAGTCGTCGTCAACCAATCCTTCTCCGTCAGCACCCAATCTTCCATCGTTAGCGGATGCTCGAGTAATTTGTTACACTATCCTCTTCGCATACACCCTATAAACAATCCGCTCGCCAATAAATAATCCGCTTGCCCATGCAGTGTGAAACCAGAACAACATAACTCCTTGGCGATCAGTACTCGGCAGCGAAAAGCATGAACCCAGCCAAAATAACGCCGCCCAAATCCAACTGACTCGAATTGGCTGAAGTGTGTCAGTCCACCAACCGAGCGGCGCTCTGTTCAACGACGGTTTACTAAATTTCTCAACACCACGGCTGCGGCTATAAGCCATGGCTCCGAGAGGAACCAGGCTCAGCGTTATAAAAGTTAGCGTGACAAAAATCCAATCGGCGTTTGTGTGTGCTGTGAACTTCGGCAAAAGACTGCGATAGCCACCAATGACGCTATAAACAGCGCCAGCCAAATAGATGAATGGCCAAATTTTAATCATGGTCTGGTTGCCTAAAGATGTGTTTAACCAGTCCGGGCCGATAATGCCAACCGCGAAAGCGGAGCTGAGTGTGTCAACCAGCGTTAGGCTCCTGGGAGAAGTTTGGCCCCGGATCAACTCCGAATCACGCCCCTCACAATCGGCTGGGCGAAACGCCGACCGCGACAATACTGCACGCCTGCACCACGTTCAGCCCCAGTCGCTGCGCCTCTGCCAGCACATCATCGGATTCAGTGCCCGGATTCAGCCACAGTTCGTCGCAACCCTTCGCCGCAAAATCGGGCAACAACTTCAAAACCACCGGCGGCGGCACATAAACACTGATCATTTGCGGCCGGACCGGCACATCGCGAATGCTTTTGAACACCGTCAACCCTTCAATCTGCGTCTCGGTGGGATGAACTGGGTAAACCGTGAAGCCCTGTTGCCGAAAAGCACGAACCGCCTTGTTGCCGAATTTATTCCGGTCATTGGACGCCCCAATAATCGCGACAGTTTTCATATCGTTCTTAGTTACCTCAGCCCGTAGCTTCTGTCCAATGCCGCATGGTCCAGAGAAAGATGGTGCGCGATACAGGGTTCGAACCTGTGACCCCTTCCGTGTCAAGGAAGTGCTCTACCACTGAGCTAACCGCGCAATCAAGGTTGGAAGACCGCCGAAAACCACCGGTTTTCAAAGGCCTTTTCGCATTTTTGCGAGGCGACAAACTGCTTCTTTTTGTACCCCGTTGCAAGCCGAAAAACGTCGCGAACGATCACGGTGTGCATTTTGAGAGGGCCGGAGCAGTCAGCAGTGGGGAAGCTTGGTTATGTCGCGGGGTTGGTAATTCGCCGATCCGGCAAGTCCCACCCGCAAACCAACCACAATCAAACGGTGGCACGCCGTAAAACGTTCTTCGCCAATTCAGTTTCCTCGCCCGGCACTTGAATTGGAAACCGCGTCACGGTACCCGGCATCGCGAGGGGAGTGGTCATGGCCAGGTCGGCTGGATGCAAGCCAGCGCTTCGCAACAGCACAATCAAATGCTCCGCCTCATTGGAATTTCGAACCGTATCGACAGTTGTGAAGGCTGTCTTTCTCATGATAAACACTCGCCCCTAATCGATGAGTATTCAATCCCGATATTTCCCGGCACCGCTCCCACGCAAAAATTTTCGGTTCCGTCCCGCGACGGCTTCTGTTATATCTCGCTCCACAATCAACCCAACTCCATGAAAAGTCTCATTGCATTTCTTGTTGCCGTCATGTCGATGGCGTCCGTCCATGCCGCGCCAAAAAAACTCCTGGTGGTCACGACCACGACCGGCTTCCGGCACAGTTCCATCCCCACTCTCGAAAAAGTCCTGTCACAATTGGGAACCACCAGCGGCGAGTTCACCGTGGATTTTGTTCAGCAACCGCCCCACCAGCCGTCTCTCAAAAAAAATGCGACCGATGACGATAAGGCCGCTTTCCAGTCCGCTCAGGTCGAATGGACCAAAAGCCTGAAGACCGCGTTGGAAAAGCTTTCAACCGATTCCCTGAAAAATTACGACGGCGTGGTCTTCGCCAGCACCACCGGCGATTTGCCAATTCCGGACCCGCAAGGTCTCCTCGATTGGATAAAGGCCGGCCACGCCTTCATCGGCATTCATGCCGCCAGCGACACCTTCCACAATTGGCCCGGCTATATCGAGATGCTGGGTGGCGAATTCGCGCATCACGGCCGCCAGGTTGGTGTGGAATGCCTGAACCAGGACCCCACGAACCCCAGCACCGCCGCGCTCGACAAAAGCTGGAACATCACGCAGGAGGAAATTTACCAGTTCAAAAACTACGACCCCACCAAGGTGCACGACCTGCTCATCATGGATAAACATCCCGAGAACGGCGAGGCCGGCCATTTTCCCGTTTCCTGGTGCAAATCCTACGGCACGGGCCGGGTTTTCTATACCTCGCTCGGCCATCGCGAGGACATTATTGATGCCGATCCGAATCTAAAAAACCGCATTAATTCCGGGGAAATCAGCAAGGCTTATCAGGCCCATGTGCTCGGGGGCATCGAATGGGCGTTGGCATTAAAAAAATAGCCGCCTACCCACAAACGGGGATGGCGGGGGGCGAATGCTCTTTTGTTTAATCTCACCCAGACATTTGCGATTCCAAACAAACATGGCACTAACCTGAGTTTTATGAACAAACATCAATACTCCCTCCCACGACGAAAATTTCTCAAAACTGTTGCCCTGGCCGGCGCGGCGCCGCTGATTTTGCGCTCAGGCGTGTGGGCGGCGGAAAATTCCCCTTCCAACCAGATCACGCTCGGTTTCATCGGCGTGGGCACGCAAGGCCGCGGGTTGCTCGATGGATTCCTCAATCGCAAAGATACCCGTGTGCTCGCTGTGTGCGACGTCGATACCACCCGGCGCGAGCATTCCAAAGAAACCATCGAAAATCATTACAAGGATGCCACCGCGGCGGGTACTTATAAAGGCTGCGCCGCCTATACCGATTTTCGCGAACTGCTCGCCCGCAAGGATATTGACGGCGTCGTCATCGCGACCCCCGACCATTGGCACGCATTGATTTCCATCGCCGCCGCCAACGCCGGCAAGGACGTTTACTGCGAGAAACCGATGGCCCACACCATCCTGGAAGGGCGCGCCATGGTGAACGCGATTCGCTCGAACAAGCGCGTGCTTCAAGTGGGAAGCATGCAACGGTCCTCTCATGAATTCCGCGTCGCGTGCGAGCTGGTCCGCAACGGCTGCATCGGCACGGTCAAGAAAGCCGAAGTGGCCGTCGGCGGCCCGCCCAAGCCCTGCGACCTGCCGGGAGAACCGGACGAACCCGGATTGGATTGGAGCTTCTGGCTGGGACCGGCACCGATGCGCGCCTACAACTCCGAACTCAGCCCTCGCGGAGTCCACCATCACTTTCCCAATTGGCGCAACTATTCTGAATACGCCGCCGGCATGGTCGGTGATTGGGGCGCGCACCATTTTGACATCGTGCAATGGGCATTTGGATTCGATGAAACCGGCCCCACGGAAATTCTTCCCTCACCCCAACCCGAGACCGGCCACGGCGTCCGCATCCGTTACGACAACGGGCTCGAAGTCACTCACATCGATGGCAACGGAATCACCTTCTACGGCGACAAGGGCAAACTCTACGTCAACCGCGGAAAATTCAACTTGTGGCTCGGCGACCAGGTCAAGGCGGATGAGGCCGACTCTTGCGAAGTGGTGGAAAAGGAATTGTTGCCCGCCAACGCCGTTCATCTTTACAAAAGTACCAACCATCTGTCCAACTGGCTGGAATGTATCCGCTCGCGCAAGGAACCGATTTGCAATGTCGAAACGGGACAGCGCACGGCCACCATCTGCAATCTGGTTAACCTCGCCTATTTCCACAACCTGCCTTTGAAATGGGATCCCAAGACGGAACGTTTCACCGGCGAGAATGGCAAAGAGGAATGGCTCGGCCGCGAATATCGCAAACCGTGGGGCTTGGCATAGTTTCGCTCAAAAGCACGGCGCGTGGTAGGGCACATCGCTCCGCACGCGCCGTGAGACTGGGTGAGGAAAGCGCGGCCTGGCCGTCATCGACTTCGGCGCGCTGCATCCCTCGCGCAATTTTACCCATTGACTCGCGCTCGCGCTCTTCGGATTGTAAACGCCGTCTATGGAAAAAATTCGGCGCGCATTGCTTTCCGTTTCTGATAAAACCGGCCTCATACCCTTCGCCCAAATCCTCGCCGCGGCGGGTGCGGAACTGATTTCCACCGGCGGCACCGCCCGAGCCCTGCGGGAGGCCGGACTGGCAGTGAAGGACATCAGCGAGCATACCGGTTTTCCCGAAATGCTCGATGGCCGCGTCAAAACACTTCACCCGAAAGTCCACGGTGGGCTGCTTTACATTCGCGGAAACAAGGCACACGAAGCCGCTGCCCGCGCCCACGGCATCGAGCCGATTGACCTCGTCGTGGTCAATCTTTACCCCTTCGAAGAAACGGTCGCCCGGCCGAATGCGACCTTGCATGACGCGATTGAAAACATCGATATCGGCGGACCTTCCATGCTTCGCAGCGCCGCCAAAAACCACGACAACGTGACGGTCATCGTCGACCCCGCGGATTATGCTGAAGTCGGAAAGCAAATTGCCGAAAGCGGCCAGACAACTTTGGCGTTGCGCCGCAAACTTGCCGCCAAGGTTTTTGCGCGCACCTCCGCCTACGACGGCGCCATCGCCGCGCACTTGGGCCGGGAGTTTTCCGAAAATGCGGACAGCGCAGCCTGGGATCGTCTGCAAATCAATGCCCCCGTCGCCCAAACACTGCGTTACGGCGAAAATCCGCACCAAAAAGCAGTCCTTTATGGCGAGTTTCAGAAATATTTCTCACAGTTGCACGGCAAGGAATTGTCCTACAATAACATTCTGGACCTCACGGCGGCGGCAAATCTGATTGCCGAATTTGAAAACGATTCCCCCACCCTGGCGATTCTCAAGCACACCAACCCCTGCGGCATGGGCCAGGGAGCCAGCCTGCGCGAAGCGTGGGACAAGGCGTTCGCCACCGATAAACAGGCGCCGTTTGGCGGAATCATCGCCACCAACAATATTCTGGACGCGGAGTGCGCGGCGGCGATTTCAGAAATTTTCAGCGAAGTCATCGTCGCGCCGGATTTCTCGGACGAAGCACTCGAGCTTCTCCGGAAGAAAAAGAATTTACGCCTGCTGAAAACTCTCAAGCCGCTCACCGAAGCCTCGCGCTTTGACGTGCGCAGCGTTGGCGCGGATTCGTTCCTGCTGCAGGAGCGGGATTTGAAGGCGACTGACGCGGCAGATTTGAAAATCGTCACGCGCCGGCTGCCGACCGCGGACGAATTGCGCGCGATGCTTTTCGGCTGGCGGGTCGTCAAGCACCTCAAATCCAACGCCATCGTTTATACCGGCCCCGACCGGACTCTCGGCGTCGGCGCGGGACAAATGAGCCGCGTGGATGCCAGCCGGATTGCAGTCTGGAAGGCCGGTGAAGCGAAGCTGTCGCTCAAGGGCAGCGCGGTTTGCAGCGATGCGTTCTTTCCCTTCCCTGACGGACTCGTCGCGGCCGCGGAAGCCGGCGCCACGGCGGCCATTCAACCCGGCGGCTCGGTTCGCGATGCAGAAGTCATAGCGGCGGCGGACGAACGCAACGTGGCCATGGCCTTCACCGGCGTGCGGCACTTCCGGCATTAGAGCATTCACAGAAATGCTGTAGCGCGGCCTATCAGTCTTCCTGCAATAACCAGTACACGAGCGCGATCTGCGCCAGGCAAACGAGCGTAATCAACGCCCAGACCAGCCCCTCGCGAATCCTCTGCCCGCGCTGCCGCGGCGCGCTCAGCCAGAACTGCAGTTTGACGGAGCCTATTTCAATCACGTCCCCGTTACGCAGCACCTCGCGCCGCACCGGCTGGCCGTTGATGCCCGCCAGCGCGTCGGCCTGGGTTTCCGCGATGAACCCTTGGGCGGGGTCGAGGCTGACTTTGAGGTGGTCGTCCCAAACACCGGGTTCTTCGAGTCGAAGATCGGAATTGGCCGAGCGTCCCACGCGTACAGGAAAATGGCGGGCATCCCAGGAGGAGCCCGCCTTTTTTCCCGAAAGAATCGCGAGTTGAACCATCACTAAAGAAGCCGGCGCGGGACGAAGATTTTGTCGCCCGGAAAAACCGCGACATCATAACGCGGGTCGCTGATGGCCTTCTGAACGTTGATGGTCTCAGTGTGACCACCGCGAGTCAGCCGCACTTTCGACCTCCTCGCAAAATCGGTGAAACCGCCCGCGACCGAAATGGCCTTAACAATCGTCATATCGCCCGGGTATTCCTTGGCGCCCCGCTGGACGACTTCGCCATCCACATAAAAATAGGTCCCTTCTCCGTGAACCGTCACGTTCAAATCCGTGTAAAACCGGGGCACGTAGCGATCATGGATTTCCTTTTGAAGGTCGCCGGCCGTTTTACCGGCGGCCACAATCGGCCCAATGAGAGAAAGGGTGATCGTGCCATCCTCGTGAATTCTCTCCGAATGCGCCGGCATAACCTCCGCACCCTGACCAACCGACACGAACGACACCGTCACCATGTCGCCGATATGAAACAGGTTTCCCGCTGACGGCGGGAGATCCGGAAATTTAGGCCCGGTCTGGCAGCCACTCAGCAACCCGACGGAAATAATACCCGCGACGGCAAGCCAGACACCCGCCGCCTTCCTTAATTGTTCGATCATGAATTTATGAAAACAAAATTAATACTTGGATTTAATATCCAGCTTCGCACGATCTCCGGTCGCGGCGCCGTTTTCAGCAACCGGCTCTGATTCCTCGCTCTTCGAGTAATAATAATCGTGGTAATAGCCGCTGTAGTAATAATAGCTCTCGTCCTGCGACATATTGATATTGTTCAGAACGATTCCGAGAAGGTTGCCGCCGACTTTTTCGATCATCTGCTTGGCGCGGATGTTCATCGGTTGCGGGTACCGGCGATATTGAATGACCTGCAAGGTCATGTCCACTTCACTCGCGAGAATCGAGGCGTCGCTCACACCCATGATGGGCGGGGAGTCAAAGAAAACGAAGTCGTAGCGTCCTTTCAATTCGTTAATGAGACTCTTCATTTGCGCTGAACTGAGAATGCCGATCGAACTGCTCGGCAGCTTGCCGCTCGCCATCAGGTGCAGCGTTGGAACTTTCGTCGTCTGAATCACTTCATCCAGTGTGTTTTGCTTGAGCAAATAATTGGTCAAACCGAGCGAGTTCGTCACGCTGATCATCTTGTGCAGCGTGGGACGGCGCAAGTCAGAGTCCACTACCAGCACCCGACTGCCGTTTTGGGCGAAAATAGTGGCAAGGTTGAAGGCCGTGGTGGATTTGCCTTCACCGGCCCCCGCGCTCACGACTACGACCGTGTTCAACTTGTCGTCCTTGCGCGAGAACAGAATATTGGTGCGCAAGACGCGATAAGCTTCGGCATGGGGGCTTTCAGCCCCTTCATTCATGATCAAACCGATGTTTTGCGGTATGACCCCCAATACCGGTGCTTGCAAGGTCCGTTCCACGTCGTCGATGGTCTTCACGCTGGTATCCAGGTATTCGATGAAGAAAGCCAGGCCGATGCCGACCACTAATCCAAACACAACTCCCAAAATGATATTCAACGGTTTATTGGGGCGGACGGCTTTATTGTCTGGAATGGCTTTGTCCATGATGGTCACCATTCGCTGGCGCGGAAGAGCTTTTTCCACTTCTTCCTGGGTGGCCCTCATCGCCAGAACGTTACGAATCCGCTTTTCACTTTCGAGGTCTTCCTTGGCGGCAAAATAGGGCGCCGCTTTCGATGCGGTCGCGATGTCCGTCTCTTCCGCGTCTTTAATATCGGTTTTGAGGGTGTCCAGATAAGCCCCGGAGGAAACCACTCGTGATTGTAAACCGAGAAGAATGCCATCCACACGGTCATTGATCTTTCGGTTCAAATCGTCAACCAAATCTTTGGCGTTTTTATATCTGGGATGGTCCGGCGTCAGGTCCACGCCCAACCGGATAAGATTCTGCTCCGCCAGGTCCAGCTCCTGAAGCAGGGAATTGAGCTGATTATCCGTAACCGCGGTCGGCAACGCCTTCTTGAGATCCTCCCGGCTCATCGATTGCAGCCGGTCTAATAGCGTTTTTTCCTGGTTGTAGTCGGCTTCCTTTTGCACCCGCAGGGAGGCCAGCTCTTTTAAGCGGTCGGCGGTCATCAGAGAATCAGGACTGGGCGCGTTGGCCATGGCATCGTTGATTTTCAAATCAACCCGCAGCTTGTCCACCTTGGATTGCGCGGCGGCAACTTTCTTGTCCTCATCGTCCAATTGCTGCCGGAGACTTTTGATGCCGTGATTCTTCAGATCTTCATAATCCTCCGAGCGATATTGCTGATAACTTTCCGCTACCTGATTGGCTAGATCGGCGGCTTCCTGCGCGGTGTCACTGTAAGCCTTGATTTCAATGAATTTGGTATTCCGGACGGGTTGAAGATCCAGCCGCCCTTTGATCATAGTCTCCACGTCCGATTCGCTCATCGGCTGGCCCCCGTTATATTTCTTACCCCACTTTTCCCGGAGGTTCATGGTCGCGACAACCTTGCTGAGCACAGCTTCCGACTGGATGGTTTGGAACTCCGTCAGCAGAAAATAAGGATCGTATGTGTTTCCGATCGGGCCGGTGCCCAAGCCGCTGATATCAGGATGATCCTGCTCAACGGTGATACGTGCCGTGCCGGCAAATGACTCGGGATACATCAACGTGACCACCGTTGCGGTAATCACCACCAACAAAAAGACCGCCAGAATGACCGTCTTGCGAATGCGGATAATCCGCCAGTAATCCAGGAAGTGTAATTTCGTTTCCTGGGGAATATTTTTCAATTGATCCATAAATCTACTAAGTCAAAAAAAACGGGGGCTAGTCGTAATGGCCCAGCCCCCGAAATCATACGCTTTCAGCGTTAATTAATAACTCGCCGTAGCACCGATGTAAACCTTATTCCGGCTGTAACTGCGTCCGCCGATATCGGAATCCAACCGGTCAAAGTCGTAACCAAGGTGCGCCGAGAAATGAGCGTTGAACAAGTATTCCAGGTTCGCGCCAAATTCATAAAAATCCTCGGACTTGTTGTCATATATCCCGCCGCCATTGAACGCGGAGCGCTGCACGCTTCCGCTCAGATTTGCGAACAAATTCGGGACGATGCGCTGACGGACGCTGCCATAAATAACCGACGCTTCCACGTCATGCACCAAATCGCCTTTGGTCGTTCCTCCCACGACATCGGTCGCCGTGCGGCCTTCCTGGAAGCCGACTTGGAGGGAGCTTTCCTCCATATATACATACGTGAGAGACAAACGAGCGTAAGGACCGAAAGAGGTGTCGCTCACATTATAATAATCGTAATAGCTCGCGCCCGCCTGCACGGAACCGAAAAAGTCCGGCCGGAATTTATGGTCCAAGCCAAGGTAAACAGTGTGTGAACGGACATTGCGATCCTGGCTTTTCGGTGCGTCCACCTCGTCAGTGGCATTTCCTCCGATGAATTCATTGGCCGTATAATCCACGTCCCGGAACTCATAGGAAAGGCTCGCCGTGGTGTCCGGCATCACGTGCCACAACGCAGAAAGGTGCGCCGCCTGATCGACCCGGTCCAAAGCGCCCGAAAGACTCGGGGATATGGTTCCATCGGAAGCAATATTTTTACTGGAACTGTTACCCAGCGAAAATCCTGCCTGGCTAAAACTATCCTTGTAATCATACCAGGCGTTGTTGTAGCCGACCTCAAGCCCCAATAACGGCGTCAGTTCCGCTGTAAAATCACCACCTGCCGAGTTCACAATATTATCTCCCGCCACCCGAAACGGAGTGTGAAACGCCGCGTCACTGCGCAAAGCATCCGGCTCCTGGCCGATGATGAATGCTTCCCGCACGCGGAGGCTATAACGCTCGTTGAAATTATGGCTGAGGAACGCGTTGAAGAAATGGTCCTGATCGTAATGTGTCGTATTGCCGTTCGGCCGGTGGTCGTAATACAAAAACGCGTACTTGTAGTCCGCGCTAAAAACCGTCTGCTCATTTCCGAGAGCCACGCCGACTTTGGGAGTCAGCTCGTAGCCCCAAACGCGGTCGTTGCTGGAGGGATGCGGATTCGCATTCAAGTTATCGTCATAAAACCCCCTCACGGTGGCTTGCACGTTCCACCATTTTGCTGGCGGAGCGGTGACGGATTGCGCTTGAACACTTGTCGCGCCGAGCGCGACCAGACCTACGGAGGCGATGATTCTATTCATATTTTCTCGATTGCTCAACCACCCAGGAAGCATTGCAACAGTAACAACTTCAACTTTTTACCTAAAACTCACTTCCACTGTCAAACTATTCTTCACTTTCCGACACCGCATTATTGCGGATGCCGCGACGTTTTTCAATCTCTCCGCAACCAATTCACGCACTCGCGCACCAACTTCCCAGGTGACTTTTGTAACCATGATGATTGCATGGCAATCGTTAGCACAATTTCACCGATTTGGATACGTCACACATAGACTAGCACGGTCCGCACCGTGTTCAAAATTTTTTTCACCAATTTTAAAAATTTTCCCGTCAGGCCGGTTCCTGCGCCGTCAAAGCCAAAAAAACCTCTTCCAACGGCCCCGCCATCCCGCTTTGCCGCCTCAATTCATCCGCCGTCCCCACAGCGATCAGTCGCCCCCCATGAATGATGCCAATGCGGTCCGCCATTTCTTCGGCCACACTCAATTGATGCGTCGACATCAGCACCGTCATCCCCGCCCGCGAGCGTTCCTTGAGAATATCCTTGGCCACCCGCGCATGATGAGGGTCGAGGCCAATCATCGGCTCATCAATGACAAAAATCTCCGGCTCATGCAGCAGCGCCGACACAATCGCCACTCGTTGTTTGGTTCCGTGCGAAAGGCTCTCAATCATCTTATTGGCGAAGGCTTCCAGATTGAACTGCTCCACCAGCCTCGCGCCATTGGATATTATTTGTGCTTCCCTCATGCCGAATAACTGGCCGGTAAAACGAAAAAATTCCCACGGAGTCAATTTGTCGTAAAGAAACGGAAAATCCGGCACGAAAGCCATTCGCCGCCGCGTTTCCAGCGGATGTTCCAGCACGTCCAGCCCCGCCACGCGCGCGCAGCCGGCGGTCGGTTTCATCAACCCGGCCAAAATTTTCATGGTCGTGGTCTTTCCCGCCGCGTTGGGCCCGAGCATGGCAAAAAATTCGCCGCGCGAAATCGTCAGCGAAACGTCGTTGACGGCGACCAGGTCGCCAAACTTTTTCACCAGATGAATCAGCTCAATCATTTACTCGGGAACCGGCGCGTCCAATCGCCGGGCATGGACCTTGGTTTTCGGCGTTCGGACGGCGCCCTCCCCGGTCGTGGCCAGGCGGTCGTTCACCAGCACGAATTCTCCCGGCAAATCCACCCGCAGGATTTCTCCGGCCCGGCTCACAATGGCGCTGATTTCATAACGATCCATAAGCCGCGTGTGCAATCGATATACTTGAACCAAGGTATGGCCGATGCGAAGCGAATCCTCGCGCGCATCCCATTTCACACCCAACGCCATGGCCGACGGATTCCCCGTGCCGCCAATTTCCTCCACCACTTCCCCGGCCATCGGCCCCAGTAGTTCGGAGGTCAACGCCGCGGGATTTCGCAGATCTGCAAACCGCACGACCATATTTATGGGCACCAGGCCGCCCTGCAAACTGAAATGAAGATTCTGGTCGGCAGCGAGCGAGTGGATTTCCCACGTGTACGGCCGCATCGTCAGCCGCGCGCTGACATCCTGCCAGTTGCGCCTTTTATCCAGCTTCAAATCGCCCTCGAATCGGAAGCGGTTGGTCAATTCCGGCACCACCACACTGCCATCCAGCCGCAACCGATAGCCCCGGCCCTTCGTCGGCCGTCCGGTGGGCATGTTGTCGTCGCCGATCTTTGACCATTCCTCACCCACCTCGGTTTGCAAATGACACGCCCCCACGAGCTTGTCGCCGTGAAAAACCGTCAACGATGAATCATCCGCCGCCGTCAGGATTTTTTCCCATACCAACCGCACCGGCACCGCACCGGTGTTTTTGCGGGAGCCAAATTCCGTCTGCCAAAGCAGCACATTCATGGTCAGCCAGAACCCCGTCACCAGAATGAAAACAGCGCGCGACATGGATCAATTTTAACCACCAACGGCCACGGATAAGCACACACACAAAGTCTTTTCCTTAAATCTGTGTCCATCTGTGCTCATCTGTAGCTGAATGTTTACGGAATATTCACCGTCTGCCCTACCCGCAGCTTTTTGGCGTTCAACCCCGGATTGACCGCCCCCAGCGACTCCAGCTTCACGTTGAATTTCCTGGAAATGGCGGCCATGGTGTCGCCGCGCTGGACAACGTACGTGCGCCCGCCGTTGGAACGCGGCGAAACATGCGCGGCATTCCCTAAATTCGGCGGCGGGTTGGATGACACCGGTTGTTGCGCTTGCACCACCGGCGCCGCCTGGGTTTGGACCGCCGATACCTGCGCCGGCCTGGGCGGCGGAGCGGCCGCCTCCGCCTGCCGATTTGTTTGCGCCCGGTAATAAGCCCTCCATTGGTCCAGTTCCGCACGCAATTGTTTGTTTTCCTGGATCAATTGCTCCAGGTCATGCTGCACCCCCGGCGAGGACGGCAACGGCAGCACCGCCTTGGCGAGGTCTTGCTTGCAATTCATGATCCGCTGCTTCACCGCCTCCGCGGTGTCCGCGGTCGGGCGCAACTTGAGAAATTGCTGATAATGATAAATGGCCGCCGCCGGGTCCGGCTCTTTTTCCTCATACAACCAGCCCAATTCAAAATGCGCCGACGCATTCCGGGGATTAGCTTCCACCGCCTTTTCAAATTCATCAATAGCCCCTGAGTAATCCATCCCGTTCAACGCCCGCTTGCCCTCGATGAAATGCGGCTCCTTCTCATCATCCAACTGGCCCTGGCCCGGCGGCATACACCCGCTCAAGCCCGCGCACAACACAACTGCGAGCGCGCAGCAGAACAGCCAGGCCGAAAACTTCATGGCAGCGAAACTAAACTGACGGGTGGCGGGTGACAAGAGACATTAGCCCCGCGAAGCGCGCGCCGCCGCGTAAAATTTCCAAAATTACCGCATGAGGCGCTAAAAGTTTCAAATTCCAAACTCCAAGCACCAGAGAAATTCCAAGTTCCAAAAGCGCCGGCGGATTCGAGTCGGAATGGCGCTTGAAGCTTCTCTGGCGCTTGGTGTTTGGACCTTGGAGCTTGGAATGACGCTTTATTCCAGCGCCTTGTTGGTAAACGGATTCTCCGGAACCCTCGCGCCCGGTATCAACTTAGGCGATACCCAGACTCCCCCAATTACATAAATCCAACCTATTATAATATGCGCGCCCGCGGCGGCGGCCAGCCGCACGAGGTCCAGCACGCCCAATCCATAAAAAAGAATGGCGGCAATCATCACCAGCGCGCCCGGCATCAATGCAGCCCCGGACAGCTTCCAACTCTGGCGCAGATTCAAATCGCGATTGGCAAAAAATCCGCCGAGCCACACCGGCAAAACATAAACCGTCGCCAGCACCGTCCAACTGGCGAGACACCAAAGCAGCATTCCACAAAAAGCCAGCCATTGCACCGGCGGTTCCCACGCTCCCCACCACGGCTGCAATTCGTCCCGATTGAACCCGAAACTCCAATCCTTCGGATACGGCCACTCGCGATACCCAGCCAGTGAATAGAAGTAAATATCATTGCGCCCAAATTCCACCTGGACCTGTGCCGGCGAGCGGATGGTCCCGGTGTGATTGGTATCCACTACAAAAGCAAGAAAATGACCCTCTGCCAGCAGCACCGGCGAATCGGCCGTCCATTTCAGCCGGCCGGATTGCATCTGGCCTTTGGCCGGAAGCTGGCTGACGGCCGCACGCACCGTGGGAAACCATGCTGTTCGCAAAAACCAAACCACCACCACCGCCGCCGCGAGCGCGAAAAAAAATTGGAATACCAGCAACCGCCTCCCCGGCGCGCGCGCAAAAGCCGCCACCCCGCGCGGCGTCAGCGGCTGCCAGGCGACGGGTTTGGCGTCAGCCGAATCGCTCATGTCGCAAACAAAGAATTGTTCACCCCCGCGATTCTAGCAGATAAATTCAATTTGTCGCCGTGGAATGGGTATGATTTGAAGTGCGGGTCAAAGACACAATCGCGCGAGTTTTTAAGGCATATCACTGATGGAGGATTATAAAAACCTTTTTAATAACGTGCCTCTTTCCATGCTTTGACCGGCAAAGTTTGGGTGCTTGCTTTAGCACAATTGGCCAGGATAACGATTTCTACGCCGTCAGAACAATAAAGAATGCCAGAAACAAATTTTGATCCTTTAGGCCCGGGGGCCAAGCCCCCTTTCCCCCACGGTCCCTCGGGATTTCCCCAATCCCACCCCAGATTCTCTTTGAACATCATTACCGTGGTTGCTGGACTCAGTACCCGGTACTGTCGAATTCCTTCAAGAAACTTTCCCAGATCCATGGCCGAGGCATACCACCCGCCAGGTCCGACAAAGGCGGAATTGTTACCATGATAAACATTAGCGCCCGCATCTTTGTTATCGGGATCGCCGTAACAAAGTATCGATGGTTTGTCATGATAGCTGGAATCCATGTCCGTAATTCCCATTGGCATGAGGACGTGTGTTTTCACGTAAGTGGTGCAATCCAGCTGGCTGATTTTTTCGATTAGCAAATGTATGATGTAGTAATTGACATTCCTATATTGGAAATGCGTGCCAGGTGGGTACGGCAGCGGCAAAGCCAAAAGCCTTCTCAAAGCCTGCGGATTGTTCCCGAAGTCATTGGTGAATCCGCCTCGATGCCTCATCACCTCGCGGATGGTTATTTTTTTAACATCTTCATTCACATTTGGACAAATTGAACTGATGTACGGCCAAAACGGGTCATCCAATGAAAATTGATGGCTGGTTCCTGCGCTTTCTTCCCAAAGTTTGAGGATCGCAGTGGCAGTGATAGTTTTGGATACGCTGGCAATATCCATGTGCATATTGACTGTCATTTTGACAGCAGGATCAACTGTTTCCCACGGTGCTCTTGCCCACCCACCAGCCAGTTCCACGACCACCTTGCCGTGATCTATCACTACACACTCGTAACCACCGGCAATTTTCCCATCCATCGCTTCACGAACCATGGCTCCAAATTTACTGGGGTTGAAAGGGCCATAATTCGGAACAAATGCAATCCATTTGGGATGTAACCCTGCATTGTATTTTTCACCGATGATTTTAGCTGCCGGCAGGTTGGGATCACTTGTCCACCAGGTATTGTGTGCCAGACATATCCAGTTTGTTCCGCTGAAGGCGACACACTGGATCGGGATTTTATTGCTGGCTGCCTGATCGAGTATTCTTACCAGATCAGCTGATATGCCTTCATAACAATTGCTGGATTTATCGTATTGGATGACCCAGCCACCCTCCGGTCCATAAGCAAGCGACCTCAGGACATGACCGCTTTTGCCTAATTCCTGATATTTGCCCCAAGCTCCAGCCGGATTACCGCCACTGCCATACAAGCCGTGCTGGTAACAATTGATCCAACTGCCTGAGCCGGTGATCGCCACACAGTTTATTCCCCACCCAAGTTCTTCGTTATGATGATGATATGTGTCGTTCAGGTTTTTATACATATCCAACCCGGTATCGCTCACCTTGAAGCTTTTATCGTTCAAATCAATCCAATCGCCGATGGGGGTAAATGCAAAGGACTTGATTTCGTAATTATTGTTTTGTGCCTCCTTCAAGGCCGAAACTGCCGATTCAGGCACTTCAGGGCTGGCATAGAATCCATTGGTGTTATCCAGCAGGACGAACGAATCTGAGACACCCGCCTTGGCACTCAGTAAGAATAAAAAAAATACTAAATTATTGAACCTGGCCGTTCGCAACAAGCGCAAGGAAATCATAGCCGGAAAAGTTTTTTCAACAATATGAACCAGCCATTACATGGAAAAGCAGAATAATTTTTAGCCGTATGTCCGAAACGAGATAGAAACAACTGCGGAATGGCTGTCCTGCCTCGCTTCGATCATGCACCTGACTTCCGGCGGATGAACCAGCTATCAGCAGATGACGTGATGCACGAGGCGCCCCTTTTTGACCGTCAATCTTTTCTCTGTGCCCTCTGTGCCTCTGTGCCTCTGTGGCAAATGAATTTTACCTACGCCACCGGCGCCTCACCCGCGGGCGGCTGCTGCGGATTTTGATTCTGCGGCACCACCATCACCGGCACCGGATAGCGCAGCTTCATCACGTCATCCACCAGCACCTCGACATAATACGTCCCGGCCACTTTGAATTCCACCTGGCCGAAGACCGTGACATTCGTGGCGTGCAGGTTCGCTTCCTGCAACGCAAATTTCACTTCGCCCTTGCGCAGCACCGTCACTTGGTCCGGTCCCACCAGCCGCACGCTTTCCGTGAACTGACCGATCCCGGCCGTCCACCGGTTGAACACGCTCAACTTGAAAGCGACCACCGGCAATTGCGGCACGCGGATGTAATTGATGACGCCAATCAGGAAAAAACTCCCGGTGACTTCCTGGCGGATTTCCTCGCACAGCAGCGAGCATTGCAAATCGGGCAAAATTCGTGTCGGTTGCATGTCTTTAATTGTAGCGGCGGTCTGTGACCGCCGCCGTTTCATTTGTTAAATCGGTTAAATGAGTCAACTGCCCAAACTCTCGGTCGCACTTGACTCATTTAACTCATTTAACAATTTAGCTCATTTAACTATTTACCCGCCCCCATCTCCGCAGCCCTTACTGTATTCGCCATCAACATCGCAATCGTCATCGGCCCCACCCCGCCGGGATTCGGCGTAATCTTCCCCGCCACCGGCTGCACATTTTTAAAATCAACATCCCCCACCAGCTTGCCCTCCACCCGATTCACGCCCACGTCAATCACCACCGCGCCGGGTTTCACCATGTCCGCCTTTACAAATTCCGCCACGCCCAGGGCGGCGATCAAAATATCCGCGCGCCGGCAATGCGCCGGGATGTCCCGCGTGCCGGAATGGCAGATCGTCACCGTCGCATTCGCGTTTTCGTCCTTCTGGCACAGCATCGCCGCCATCGGTTTGCCGACGATGTTGCCGCGCCCCAGCACCACCACCTCCGCGCCCGCGGTCGTCGTTCCCGAGCGAGCGAGCAATTCGCGGATGCCCGCTGGTGTGCACGGATGAAAACCGCTCGGATCGCCGAGCATCAATTTCCCCACGTTCACCGGATGAAACCCATCCACGTCCTTTTGCGGTGACACGGTCGAGTAGACCACCGTCTCGCGAATGTGTTTGGGCAACGGCGCCTGGACCAAAATCCCATGCACGCGCGCGTCGGAATTCAGCTTTCCAATCAGCGCCAGCAACTCCGTCTCGCTGGCCTGTTCCGGCAGCACGTGAGTTTGGGAAAACATGCCGAGATCCGCGCACGCCTTCTCCTTGCGGCCGACATAAACCTTGGAAGCGGTATCCTCTCCCACGCGCACGAACGCCAGCCCGGGTTGCACACCGCGCGCCTTCAAGGCGCTCACCCGCCCGGAAAGCTCACTCAATATCTGCGCGGAGATGGCCCGGCCATCGATCAGGTTCCCGACGCTCATCGGGACTAATCCAGCACCTGGATGCGCTGAATGGTGATGACCGGCGTATTCTTCCAACGCTCATCCAGGCTCTCCTCGCCGGTCACAATGATATGCATCCCTTTGTAACGGCTCAGGTCGAGGTTGGTCGAGGTGGTGTAGAGATAATTAATCGGCTGATGTGTGTCCTGGCTAACCAGTTCATAGCGCGTCGGCGCCTGGATGCTGAACGACCCGCGAACAAGTCCTTCATGCTCCACAATGCGCGGAGGCGGCGGCTGGTTGGCTTCCGGGGCCGGCGCGGGCGTTTCCGGCATGGCCGGCGACGCAATCATCGCCTGTTGGTTCGTGTCCGTCGCACCGACACCGGGCAAGTCCGTGGGCGCGGGCGCCATGGGCGGCATCTCGGCCATCGTGTTCGTCTCCGGAGCCGGCAGCGGCGTCGGCTGCGCGTTCATCGCCATCGTTTCCTCGCCCTGCTTCAAATATTGCGCGGCCATGAAAGCATACGCATTCGTCGGCGCCTGGATTTGCGTCCAATCACCCTTGGTGTCAATCGTCTGCACCGCATCGCCTTTTTGCAACGTCCCCAACACGCCGTAATTTTCTCCCGGGCCGGCGCGCAGGTTCACTTTCTTGGTCGAGACGGTATTGTTCGCATCGAGCAATGACGACTTCACCCAAACATGCGTTTCCGGCGGCAAAAGGATTTTCGCCCAGGCGGACGGCTCGTCCGGCCCGGACTTTTTCAGGTGCACTTCCTCGATCACCGTCACCGACTCACCATTGGTCATGTGCGTGAGCACTTCGCCCACCAACCCCGCCTTGCTGCGGACGTTGACGTGATTGGCGGAAACCACCGCAGGCCCGGAAATCAGCGGCACGGATTTCAATTCCGGCGCCGCCTTATGCGCGGCGGTTTTGCGGACGGTTTTCTTCTTCGTGGTTTTTTTCTTGGGGGGAGTCGCGGGCGCGATGGCGGGCGCTTCCATAGTGGGGGCCGGCTCGGCGGGCGCCGCCGGCGCGGTCATCGGGGCCGGCTCAGGTGCCGGTGCTTGCAACACCGGCGCGGAATTGCTCGCGTCCTGCGCCAGGAGGCTGGTGGAAATTGCCGCCGCAAAAATAATCCAAAGATTCTTTTTCATAACTTAGCCAAGTAGAGAATTTATCTCCGGTTCTGTCAATGCCCGCCATTTGCCGGGTTTCAATTCCCCCAGCTTTATTTTTCCAATCTGCACCCGCTGCAAACGCTTCACCGTCGCGCCCTGCGATTCAAACATCCGGCGCACTTCGCGGTTTTTTCCTTCCGTCAACTCCAGTTCCGCCACGCTCACCGATTTTGTCGCGGAAACCAGGCGCGCCTTTTTGGCCTTCAACTTATCGCCTTCGTGAAACACACCGCGCACGAATTGCTCCAGCATTTGCGCTTCCACCCGGCCTTCGACCGTCGCCACGTACTTTTTGCTCACCTCGTAACGCGGATGCGTCAGCCGCAGGGCGAATTGTCCATCATTGGTCAGGAAAATCAACCCTTCTGTGTCGTAATCCAAACGGCCCACCGAATAAAGGTTATCCCACTCCTTCGGCAGCAATTCGTAAATGGTCGGCCGCTCGAATTCATCCTTGCGCGAGCAAACGCAGCCGCGCGGTTTATTCAAGGCCACATACAGCTTCCGCCTCGCGCGGACCAGCTTGCCCTCAACGCTGATTTTGTCGTGAAGCGGATCAACCTTGGTCCCGAGCTGACGGACTACCTGGCCATTGACCTCCACCCGGCCGTCGAGAATGAACTGCTCCGCGGCCCGCCGCGAGGCAAGCCCGGCATCCGCGAGGAATTTTTGAAGACGAACGCTCAATGAAGTTAAATAGGTTAAATCAGTTAAATGGTTAAATCGGTGTGAGCGCTCGGCTCGTTTAACTCATTTAACAGATTTAACCCATTTAACCCGTCCACCGCTCAAGCCTCAGGCTTGGTTTTACGCAGCCCAGTAATCCGGTCCCCGTCTTTCCACTGGCCGCGTTTCTTGAGCAATTCCGTGCGCTCAAAACGCTTGAGCACATTCCGTTTGCCGCCCAGGGTGGCAGCCGCGCGCAGACTACGATGCTGTGACATAAATTTCCAAATCGTTAAAATTGTCGGGCCGTTGACTCAACCCCAACCCGCTCCCAATCGAAGCGGACGGAGCATATAGCATAACCTCCGCCCGAAATCCAATGCTAATTTCAGTCTTTTTACGACCGGAGAAAGCGGCTGAGGACCACCGGCGTTTGAACTGTTGCCTAAATAAAAAAACGCGAAGGCTTTCACCTTCGCGTTCCTGACACTTTGTAAATCGAATTACTTGCGGAATTGCAACGGCGCGCTCTGCGGCATCTCGTGAGCGCAGGGTTGGTTCGTCGGCGCATCGGCTTCGCGATTCACCGGCTGCACCAGGCCTTTGGACAACATAAAAGCCTCGACTTCCTCCCCGCTGATGTCCGGCAGCATCTGGCCATCGATCTCCACGCAGGGACTGAGCATCTGGCCGGTCTTCTCAATCATCTCCTGGCGCTGCATCGGGTCATTGATGATATCGCGATCTTCGAAGGGCAAATCGTATTTGCGCATCACGGCGCGCACGCCCTGGCTCCAGCCGCAGGTGGGTTTCAAATAGGCAATGATTTTCGGTTTATTCATAAAGTCGAGTTCAGGCCTGTAATTTGCCATAACCTCAGGATTTAGCAACCCGCTTCTCCATCGGAACTTGAAAAGAAAAACGAAGGAAAATCGAACGAAGCCGGATTATCCGCAGATGACGCAGATTTTCGCCGATGTTTTTAATCTGCGCTCATCCGCGAAATCTGCGGACTGCCTTTCTCCGTTCCCTCCTGTTCAACCAGCCGGCGCGATTGAAAAGCTTGAACTCCCACTCTCGCCCGGTAACGTCTCCGCATGAATCTTGAAGATCATTTGGGCGACATCGTGCGCAAAGCGCGAGCGATGGCAGGTGTTTCCGCCGCCGATGCCGCGCGCGCAGCCGGCTTGAGCGAAGCCGAATATTCCACATTGGAAGAATCCGGCACGTCCTCCGGCAAAATAAAATTTACCGAACTCGGCTCTCTGCTGGGCTTGAACGCCGCCAAACTCGAAGGCATCGCCAAAGGCTGGTTGCCCTCGCCCAAAGATTTGAGCGTCTGGCGCGAACTGCGGCACATCAGCACCACCGAAAGCGGCACCGAGGTGCATTGCTATTTGATCTGGGACGAAGTCACCCGCGAAGCCGCGCTGTTCGACACCGGCTGGGACGCCGCGCCCATCTTGAAAATAGTCGAAGCGGAACAGCTTCAACTCAAGCACCTCTTCATCACGCACGCGCATCGCGATCACGTAATGGGGATGGAAAAGATTCGCGAAGTCTTTCCCAAAATTTTCCTGCATAGCGATTCCAAAACCGCGCTGCCCCAGCACAAGAATCGCCGCAACGACCACATCCACCTCGGCAGCCTGCGCATCACCAATCGCGAAACCCCCGGCCACGCCGAAGACGGCGTCACCTATGTCGTCGGCAACTGGTCGGAAGACGCGCCCTACGTCGCCATCGTGGGCGACACCCTCTTCGCCGGCTCGATGGGCGGCGCCGCGCAAAACGGCGCCCTCGCCAAACAAAAAATCCGCGACCAGATTTTAACCCTGCCGCCCGACACCTTGATTTGCCCCGGCCACGGTCCCCTCACGACCGTCGCCGAAGAGAAAGCACACAATCCGTTTTTCTGATTCGCACTGTTTTGGCGGTCATTGAAGGCTATTCAACGCAGCGTGGCGAAAATGCGAGCGAGAGAAACCCTTATACTCCAATACCATACACAAATTTCTTATTTGACACATTTCCGCCACAGCGGCTAGTTTCCACATTTAGGATAAAGGGATTGCAACTATGATTGGAAAATCGCCCGCCCACGGTCATGCCTGCCCGGAACGTCTCGTGACTGCGCTCAAAAGCGCGCTCGCCTTGACCTTCAGCCTCGTTGTTTGCGCAACGAGTCATGCTCAATTGACCACTGTCGCTTATGATGGCTTCAACTACAGCAGCGGTTCGTTGGTGGGAGCGAACGGCGGAACTGGCTGGACCAGTTCCTGGATCAATGATTACACCTCCGGCGCGACATTTCAGGTGAGCGGGACGGGAATGTCCTATTCCGGCCTTGCCACCAGCGGCGGCAGCCTCGTTTGGGGCTCCGGCGGCAACGGAATCAGCGAAGATTCCCGGTCCCTTCCGCTAATGGACAGCGGCGTGGTCTATCTTCAATTTCTGAGTCAATTCGGTTCCACCAGCGGCGGAGGCACTCCCAACATCCGTCTTTTGAATTCCGGCTCATTGACCGGCGGGTTTGGCGGCAACGGCGGAACTCACGGGTCCGTGATGTCCATTCTCGATGCCTCGCTTAGCGCCGCCGCCAACGGCTCCTCCTCCAGTTCCGCGAGTCTATCGGCTCTAACCTTTGTCATCGCCCGCATTGATTATCAAAACGATTCCACCTCCCTGTGGGTCAATCCGAACGCCACCACCTTTGACTACCAAAATCCTACGTCGCCCAATGCCACCTATGCCGGCCTCGCGCCCAAATTCAACACCATTGCCATCGACTCCCGAAGCCCCGCCAACGTGGACGAAATCACGGTGATGACAGTTCCCGAACCAGCGTCTGCTTCACTTCTGGCCCTGGGCGCTTTTCTCCTGTATCGGCGGCGGACTGCAAAATCGCAGCGCACTGAGTAAGGTCCCGGACAGCTCGCACCTCAAAATTTGAGCAATATTTCAGCCGGTGTCCCTCACTTCCTGTCGCACCCACTCGCCGTTTGCTTGACCCGAGCCGTCATTGGACCTAACGTTTCCGTTATCACCGGGGAGCCAACCGGCGTCGGCAGTGCCGGCGCGAAGGCTGAGAGTGCTGTGCGGGAGCGCAACAGACCCATGAACCTGATCCAGATAATGCTGGCGTAGGAACTCCTTGCGCTCCTTGCGGAGGGCCACCACAGCCGAGCCTCACACGGGCGAGTGCTGGGCGTGGCGGAACTCCTCCAGCATTTTCTTTCAGCGAGAGGTCTCTCAACTCTCAACTAATAGCTATCAACCGTTTTTATGATCGCGAGCAAAGAGTCCTTCGAACCGCACAGCAGCGATGCGCTGCCGAACTCCACCAAAGTATTCGTCCCCGGCGAAATCCACCCGGACATCCGCGTGCCCATGCGCCAGATCGAAGTCACCCCCACGAAGACCTACAGCGGCGCGATCGAACCGAACGACCCCGTTCGCGTTTACGACTGCTCCGGTCCCTGGGGCGATCCCCATTTCACCGGCACCGTCGAGGAAGGCCTGCCCGCCCTGCGCGAAAAATGGATTCGCGCCCGTGGCGACGTCGAGGAATACGACGGCCGCGAAGTGAAACCGCAAGACAACGGTTATCTCTCCGGCAAACACGCCGAATTCGCCAGCCAGGCGGAGAAAAATCGCCTTCGTGAATTTCCCGGCCTCAAAAGCAATCGCCGCAAGACCCTGCGCGCGCAGGCCGGTAAAGTCGTCACCCAACTCTGGTATGCGCGCCAGGGCATCATCACGCCGGAAATGGAATTCATCGCCCTCCGCGAAAACATGGGCCGCGCCAAAATCGCCAACATGGCGAACGACATCGTCCGCAACGAACTCGACAAACAGCACGCGGGCAGCAGTCAAATCGCCAATCGCCAATCGCCAATCGCCAATTCCTTCACCCCGTCTGTGTTCTCAAAATTTCCACAGAGAATCCCAAAAGAGATCACTCCCGAATTCGTCCGCTCCGAAGTCGCCGCCGGCCGCGCCATCATCCCTTCCAACATCAATCACCCCGAACTCGAGCCGATGATCATCGGCCGCAATTTCCTCGTCAAAATCAATGCCAACATCGGCAACAGCGCCGTCGCTTCCAGCATCGAAGAAGAAGTCGAGAAAATGCGCTGGGCCACCAAATGGGGCGCCGACACCGTCATGGATTTATCCACCGGCAAGAATATCCACGCCACGCGCGAATGGATCCTGCGCAATTCCCCCGTGCCCATCGGCACCGTGCCCATTTACCAGGCGCTCGAAAAAGTCGGCGGCAAAGCCGAAGACCTCACCTGGGAAATTTTCCGCGACACCTTGATTGAACAAGCCGAACAAGGCGTCGATTACTTCACCATCCACGCCGGCGTCTTGCTGCGCTTCATCCCCCTCACCGCGCGCCGCATGACTGGCATCGTTTCCCGCGGCGGCAGCATCATGGCCAAATGGTGCCTCTCCCATCACCAGGAAAATTTCCTCTACACCCACTGGGATGACATCTGCGACATCATGGCCGCCTACGACGTCAGCTTCAGCATCGGCGACGGCCTCCGGCCCGGCTCGATCGCCGACGCCAACGACCAGGCGCAATTCGGCGAACTCCAGGTACAGGGCGAACTCACCGAACGCGCCTGGGCCAAAGGCGTGCAAGTCATGAACGAAGGCCCCGGCCACGTCCCCCTGCACATGATCGAGGAGAACATGGCCAAGCAACTCGAATGGTGCCACGAAGCCCCCTTCTACACCCTCGGACCGCTCACCACCGACATCGCGCCCGGCTACGACCACATCACCAGCGGCATCGGCGCCGCCATGATTGGCTGGTATGGCTGCGCGATGCTGTGCTACGTCACGCCCAAGGAACACCTCGGCCTGCCGAACGAGAAAGACGTCAAAGACGGCGTCATCGCCTACAAAATCGCCGCCCACGCTGCCGACCTGGCCAAAGGCCACCCCGGCGCGCAATACCGCGACAACGCCCTGAGCAAAGCCCGTTTTGAATTCCGCTGGGAAGATCAATTCAACTTGAGCCTCGACCCCGTCACCGCCCGCGAATTCCACGACGAAACCCTCCCGCAAGACGGCGCCAAAACCGCCCACTTCTGCAGCATGTGCGGCCCCCACTTCTGTTCGATGAAAATCACCGAAGACGTCCGCAAATACGCCGCCGAACAAGGCATCGCCGAAGAAGAAGCCCTGAAAAAAGGCATGGAAGCCAAATCGAAAGAGTTCGTCGAAAAAGGCGCCGAAGTTTACTCCAAGGCGTAACGCTCGACTCGGAATTCAAAACTCCAAACTCGCAGCCATTTCAGTGGTAGGGCTGTCGCTGCCGCGCAGCCCCAATTTTCTCCGCGCCCAACGCGGCATACTGACGACGCCAAAGGTGTCGCGGAAATTAGCCCGGGGTTGCCCGATTCCGAGAGGGCTACCCCGGGACCGATGCCCTTCAACCCATCACTTTCGCGCGCAGCGCGGCGAGCAAAGCGAGTATCCACAATCACCCAAGTCGCAGAAAACGAAATCATTTCGCATCTAACGCAAGCCGTTTTTTTCTAGCGCGTTATACATAAAGAAGTTCACCCACCTTTTCCCCCCAAAAACCTTACCGTAAGTTTTTCCGCAATCCGCATTCGTGTTAAAAAACCCGAATGAAACGGAGCCTGTATGCGTATGTAGCAGCGTTCTGTGAACGCCGTCCTCTCCATCTCTGCGCTCTCTGTGCCTTTGTGGCTAACTAACATGAAAACCCGCATCGGGAAAATCGCCCGCCTCACTTCACCAACGCCGCCGATTCGCTATAAACCCGCGCCACCGTTTCCATCGTCGGCCGCTGGTCCGGATTCTTCTCCAGGCAGGCCATGATGATCTCCGCCGTATTGCGCAGCAGATTATGTCCCGGCTCCAGCGGAGGTGCAGGATTGCCCTCGTGAATCGCCCGTTCGATTTCCGCGAGCGTGCCGTCGAACGGATATTTTCCCGTGTACGCGTAATAAGCCGTGACGCCAAAGGCGAAGACATCGCCTTTGAATCCGCGCGTGAAATCTCCATTCCATTTCTCCGGCGCGGAATAGAGCGCGGTGCCCTTCGGCGCTTCCTTCTTGTCCGTGATGAACGCCGGCAGCTTTCCCTCAAAGTATGCGTGCGAAAAATCAATCAACAACGTTTCATCCGGCGCTGCCACCGGCACCAGCACGTTGCCGCTTTTCAAATCATTGTGAACGAGCGGATCCCCGCAGAAAATGCCCGCGTGCATATCTGCGACGGTCTCCGCGAGACTCTGCAGCAAACCATGCACGCGGCCCGGATCGTTCCGCATGAGTCCTTTGCGCACCAGTTCCTCCAATGTTTCCGCTTCGATATATTCCAGGAACAGGCGGTGCGTGTCGGGTTCGTAAGCCAGTTTGCGGCGAATGCGCGGGTGGGTCACCGAATCCAACACGGATGCCTCATTCGCAATGAACACCCCGTCCCAGAAATTCGCCGGCTCCTTGAGCAATGCGGGATACGGATTCCGCTCAAACTTCACCAACGCCAATTTCGAGACGCGGGACCGTACCGCAAGCGGCTCCTGCTCTTTGATGGTTCGTAGGTTCACCAATGGATGCTGTGCGCACAGCACTCGCAGAAACCATGACCACGGTCAAGTGATGAATCCCGCGTCAATGCAATCGTTTACCCGGCGGCCATACAAAATCTCGCTGGAAATGTCCCTACTCCAATCAGTGGAACAACCTCAACAAATCCTGTTGCCGGATCCCCGGCCCAATCCTAAGTTCTTACATAGCCACCTATGCAAACACAACTGCGCCTCTTGATTTCGCTGCTGGTGTTTTTGGGCTCGCTCGCGCGCGGAGCGACCACCAACAGGTTTGAGCACATTTCACTTACCGTGGATGGCGTCGCGCGCACGGCGCTGGTTTACGCCCCCACCAATGCCACCCTCACCAGCACGCCGGTGGTGTTTGTCTTTCATGGTCACGGTGGCTCGGCGGAAAATGCGGCCAGCAAGTTCGCCCTGGACCGCGAATGGCCCCAGGCCATTTCCGTTTACATGCAAGGCCTGGACACTCCCGGCCAGCTCACCGATCCGCAAGGTCAACTCCCCGGCTGGCAGGCCGCCGTCGGCGACCAGGGCGATCGCGACCTCAAATTCTTCGACGCCATGCTCGCGCGCCTGCAGCACGACTACAAGGTGGACGCCCGGCGAATTTATTGCACCGGCCATTCCAACGGCGGCGGGTTTACCTATTTGCTTTGGCTCACGCGCGGAAACGTATTCGCCGCGGTCGCTCCTTCCGCGGCGGCGGCGGGGTATGTGACTCAGCTCACGCCCAAACCCGCGATGATCATCGGCGGGCTGGACGATCCGCTGGTGAAAACCGCCTGGCAAACATTCACAATGGAGATCGTGCGCCGGGTCAACGGCTGCACGCTCGGCGGCGAAGTTTGGGACCACCAATGCACCCTATATCCCCCCCCGCGCGGCACGCCGCTCGTCACCTTTCTCTATCCCGGCGGCCACGAATTCAATCCCGCCGCGCCGCCATTGATCGTGAAATTCTTCAAGCAACATCCCGCCGAAGAATTCGTTCATTAAACAACGCTCTCAAAGAGAGTGGTGAAACCTTTCAATCCTTTGCGTTTAATATCCTCTGAACCGTTGCGCCTGAAGAGTTGAATCAAAATCGCGTTTCCCACATCATTGCCCCGTGCCACCATCGTTCGCCAAAATTCTCGTGCATGCCGTGTTCTCCACGAAGGAACGCCGCCCATTCCTCCAGGACAAAATTATCCGCGAAGAATTGCAACTTTACCTTGTCGGCATCCTGGCCAGCCTCGAATGCCAGCCGCTCATCGTCGGCGGCACCGCCGACCACGTTCACATTCTGTCGACCCTGTCCGGCACGTGTGAGGCGGCAGCGATGGTCAAGGAAGTGAAACGCGGCTCGGCCTCGTGGCTGAAAACTAAAAACGCGGCCTTGAAAGAGTTCGCGTGGCAGAATGGCTACGGGATTTTCTCGATCGGCTTTTCGCAGATGAAATCGGCGCGCGATTATATTGCCCGCCAGGAAGCGCATCATCGCAAGATTTCCTTTCAGGATGAATTCCGCCAGTTGTTGCGCCGTTATGAAATCGAATTCGACGAAAAGTCCGTGTGGGATTGATTCCACTCCTTTCCAGCAAACGATTTAATCCCTTCGGAATAATTTCCGCCGGTTAAAAATGCAGCCCATCTTGCCACTTGACATGCAACCATTTGGTTGCATATTGTTAGGTGTGATGAATGCAGTGTTCAAGGCATTGGCTGATGGCAGCCGTCGAAAGTTGCTCGACCGGTTGTTTAAGAGCAACGGGCAGACGTTGGGCGAGCTTTGCGAACATCTCGATATGACCCGGCAGGCGGTGACGAAGCATCTGGTGTTGCTGGAAAAAGCGAACCTGGTGTCGGTGGTCTGGCGCGGGCGCGAGAAACTGCACTATCTGAATCCGGTGCCGTTGCACGAGATCTACGAGCGTTGGATTGGCAAATTCGAAGGCCCACGCCTCCAGGCGTTGAGCGATTTGAAAAAGGTTCTCGAAAACAAAAAGGAATAACATCATGCAAAAACCGAAGCTGGTTTACACGACCTACATTCGTTCCACGCCGAAAAAGACCTGGGACGCCATCACCAAACCCGAATTCACCCGCCAATACTGGGGCGGAATGGTGAATGTTTCCGATTGGAAAAAAGGGTCGACCTGGCAACACCTGGCCAAGGACGACGACGCCTGGATCACCGGCAAGGTGTTGGAGAGCGCCGCCACCAGCCGCCTCGTGGTGACCTGGGCGGATCCGGACAAACTCAAAGACGAATCGCGCGTCACTTTCGAAATTGAAGCCGTCGAAGACATGGTGTGCCTCACAGTCACGCACGGCAGCTTCAAGACGGGCTCAAAGATGGCCGGCAAAGTCGCCCGGGGTTGGCCGCTCGTGCTTTCCAGCTTGAAAACATTCCTCGAAACCGGAACGGGCCTCAACGCCTTTTGCCGCTCATGACGAACCACTAGAAAGGATAATGATTATGGAAAAAGTTGAATTCGTTTATGCGGCGTTCATTCGAACGACGCCGGAAAAACTCTGGCAAGCGCTCACGAGCGGAGATTTCAGCGAGAAATATTGGTTCGGGTTCCGCTTCGAGGTGGAATTGAAGCTGGGCGGCAAGGTGCGGATTATTCCGCCGAAAGGCATGGAGGAACATGGGGATCACGCGGGCGAAGTCCTGGCCTGCGAGCCGTATCGCAAACTGACGTATACCTGGAACGTGAAGGATCAACCCGAACTCGCCAAAAAACGCGATGGTCTTTCGCGCGTGACCTACGAACTCACACCCATGGGACAGCACGTGAAGCTCCGGCTGATCCACGAAAACCTGTTGCCCGAAGACGTGGAGAAAAATCCCAATACATTCAAGGGCATCAACAATGGCTGGCCGGCGGTCATCAGCAGCTTGAAGAGCCTGCTCGAGACAGGCGAGGCGATAGCGTTGGCACCGGATTGTTCGAGCAATCCCAAATGAGATTCAAAATCACCCGCGAAAAGTTGAGCGCGCAAGGTTCCCTCGCGCGCTCAACTTCGGAAAACTTCACGGCTGGTCGGGAATTTCCACCTCGACTAATTTTCCTAATAACACCAGCGATTCCTGCCATCCCAAATAACACGCCTCCGCCGGAATGGCTGCCGGAATTCCCTCCTGCGTCACGTTCAACTCCGTCCCGCAAAAAACCTGCCGCAACGTAATCGTCGTCTGCATCTCGCCGGGAGGGCCGGACGGGTCGAATTGATTCGTGTAACGGATAAGCTCGTTCGGCTTGAGTTCGAGATACTTTCCGCCAAACGAATGGCCCTTGCCCGTGGTGAAATTGGTGAAGGTCATTTTATAGCCGCCGCCCACTTTCGCATCCATCTGATGCACTGTGCCGGTGAATCCATTCGGCGGAAGCCATTTGGCCATCGCGCCGGCGTCCAGGAACGCGCGATAAACCCGCTCCGGCGTCGCTCGAAGCACCCGGTGAAGTCGAACCGCATTGGTATTGTTGGTTGCCATAAATTTCTTTGTTTTGCCGTTTTCAATATTACGACGAATGACACCCGCGCCTCAGGACAATTTTTTCAAATTAAATAAATAAAGATCCAGCGGTAGTGTTTGTCCCCGTTGCCTGATACGCCGAGGGATTGGATGTTCCCTCTGAGGCAAATTGATTTGTATGAGTATTGTCAGGGCCAAACCGATTTCTCGAAACCGTAGAATCCAGCTGTCCGGAGGGGCGATGCGGTGCCGGCGCAAGTTCCTTCGATTCTTCCCTCACGGATTTTACGACCAAAAATATGACGCCTGGGAACGTGGCTACAAATGGGAAGCGCATCAGGGATGGAACGAGGTTTTAAACCAAAAAGAATATCAATCCCTCCTGCGACGCAAACAATTTACGGAAATCGCGGGTCGCGCGGTCCGTTTGGAATCGCGCACCAATCTTTTGTTCTCGTTCGAGAAAATGGCGTTGCGGGACGCGGTGAAATCTCCGGTCGGAGCGCGATTGTTTGCCACGGAATTATACCAGTTCATTTACGGCACCCGAGCGCCCGCGGCGCAATTTCGGCGGTGGATCGCCGCCGTGGAGCAACTGCCGCGCAAACAAACGCGCGTATTAACGTGGCCGCTTGTGACCGTGTTTGGCTTTATCGCGCAACCCGACAAACATATTTTTCTCAAACCGAACGTCACCCGCGCCGCGGCTGCGGAGTACGAATTCGATTTCAATTATCAATCACGTCCGGATTGGGAAGTCTATCAAAGCCTGCTGGATTTCGCGCGGAAAGTCCGCCGGGACACGGCGGATTTGCGCCCCCGCGACCTGATAGATATCCAATCATTCCTCTGGGTGCTCGGGTCGTCGGAGTACGAGGATTGATTCCCGGTCCGGCCGCAATCGAGAAGCCTGTAACACGACTGCTCCTTTAGTGTAGTTGCAGGGTGGAGGAGAACGTGTTCTATTCAGCACATGCCAAATCCGTATCCAACCATCATTCCCGGACTCCGTAGCCCCTTCGAGCAGGTCAAGGGCATCGTTTATTTCGGGCGCATGCTGGACAAAATCCGCCTCTTCGCCTCCGGAAAATTACCCGAGGGCTGGCACGCGGCGCGGGGCAGCGAAATGAAAACCAGTTTTGATGCGCGTTGCTGCCGATTTCTCGGCATTGACTACTCCGCGCTCGAAAAGGAGACCCTCAAGGGCGGCAGCGACGAAGAGCTGCTCGCGTGGGCTTTTCGAAATGGCCGCCAGCCGAGCGAAGAGGAAATCGAAATCTGGAACGCATTCATGGCCAAGCGTGGCTGGCGCGACGCCGGCACGCAGCGTCTGAATGAGCGCCTCGCGGAAATCGGCCTGCCGTCTGGCACGGTATCGACCATGTTTGAATTCATCGACCTCGACGAAGGCCGCCCACCCAGGCAATAACGCGGATTTGGAATCGCTTTTCGGCACGCGCGCCTCGCTTAGCCGGCTCGCCACAAGCCTGCTTTGAATTGACTTTTGGGGAGCATTTCATAGCATGATTTAACTCGTGGAGCTGTCGCAGACCCAAATTAAAACGTCCCGCCCCGCGCCATCCGACGCCGCCCCAAGCGCGCTGAAAAACGGAAAATATTGCCATCTGGCATTCTGTTTCCTGCCGCTCTTGGTATTCGTCCTTCTCGTGCTGGGTCTCCGCGCCGGCGGTTATTGGCTCTTGCTGCCCATTGTGTTCCTGATGGTCTTGATGCCGTTGTTGGATTTGGTCACCGGCTGGCACGACACCGCCCATTTTGACACCCACGATTTCAACCGGCTGCAAATCTCTTTGCTCAACTGGAACACGCGTTTCTTTGCGCTATTGCACATGGGATTTGTGATTTACCTCGCCATGTCCATCCGCCGTTTCAACCCTCTGGAAATTGGTTTGTTGGTGGCATGTCTGAGCCTGTTCGGCGGAATCGCCTTTTCGGCGGCGCACGAATTAGTGCATGGCAAGCAGCGGATCGACCAGGTTCTGCAGAAAATTCTAACTTCGTTTTTGTTCTACCCCCATTACAAGCTCATTCATATTCGCAGCCATCACGTCCACACCAGCACCGATTACGATGAAAACACGGCTTGGTTGAATGAGACGATTTATTCCTACATCGGGCGCACGATTCCCGGCAGCGCGGTCCGCTGCTGGCAGATGGAGAACAAATACGCCAAACAGCAAGGCGTCGGCATTTTTCAAAACAAGATGTATTTGTTTGCCACCGGGCAATTGGTGGTGTTGACGGTAATGTTCTTGTTGTCCGGCTGGCGCGGGCTTCTGTTCTACCTCGCTCAAATCATCGGGTCGCACATTGTGTTGGAATCGGTCAATTACATCCAGCACTACGGCCTGCTGCGCGAGCAATGCGACGGCGAATACGAAAAAACCGCCGCCGAACATTCCTGGGACACCTACCATTATTTTTCCAGCTACATGACCTTCCGGGTCGGGCACCATTCCTATCATCATATCGCGGTCAAACCCTATTACCTGCTGGGCACGGAAACCGAGGCGCCCAAATTGCCGGTGGGTTATTTCTGGGCGATACCCATGGTGTTCCTGCCGCCCTGGTGGCGCGGCGTGATCAATCCGAGATTGAAGGCAGGCCCGGTTCCTGCCTGAAAAAAGCTGGCGAGCGCTGGGCCCTTGCCTCGCAATTACTTTTTCCAGACACCGCCGCACCAATTTCCCGCTTGTTGAATTTCTGCCTAACCCGCAAGCCGATTCCACGCAGTAAGGTTAATTGGCGTGCTATTGCCCCGCAGTCTGTTATTCTTATGAGCTATGTCATTTCGAATTTTAGGGCTTGATGCCAAAATTTTGCAGGCGGTCCAGGAAGCCGGTTACACCGAACCGACGCCCATTCAAACCGCCGCCATTCCGCCCATTATTGCCGGGCACGACCTCATCGGCATCGCGCAGACGGGCACCGGCAAAACGGCCGCGTTCACGCTGCCGATTCTCACCAGGCTCGCGGCGCAACCCCCGGCCCAGCTTCGCGGCTCGCGTGTGCTCATCATCGCGCCCACCCGCGAACTCGTCGTGCAAATCGAGGAGAACGTGAAAGCTTACGCCAAACATCTGCCCCTGACCGTCGCCACTGTGTTCGGCGGCGTGGGCGAGCATCCGCAAATTCGCGCACTGCGCGCGGGGACCAATGTCATCATCGCCTGCCCCGGCCGGTTGTTGGATTTGATGGGGCAACGGTGCGCGGACTTCTCTCAATTGCAATTTCTCGTGCTCGACGAAGCGGACCGGATGCTCGACATGGGTTTCCTGCCTTCGATAAAACGCATCGTGCAGCAATTACCAAAGCAACGCCAAACGCTGATGTTCTCCGCGACACTCTCGCGGGAAATAGAATCGCTCACGCACGAATTCCAACGCGCGCCCAAAGTCGTCCAAATCGGCCGCCGCGCCAACCCGGCCGAGACGGTTACCCAGCTCGTCTATGAAGTGCCGAAGCATTTAAAAACCTCCTTGCTCCTGCATCTGCTGCGCGATCCGCGGATGAACATGACCCTCGTATTCTCGCGCATGAAACACAGCGCCGATCGCCTCGCGCGGCAATTGGAGCAAAAAGGTATCCGCACCGCCACGCTTCACTCGAATCGATCACAAAACCAGCGGCTCAAGGCGCTCAAGGATTTCAAATCCGGCGCGGTGCGCGTGCTGGTGGCCACGGATATTGCGGCCCGGGGAATTGACGTGGACGGCATTTCTCACGTGGTAAACTACGATTTTCCCATGCACATGGAGGATTACGTGCATCGCATTGGCCGCACCGGCCGCGCTCATGCCGTGGGTGACGCCATCAGTTTCGTGACACCGGAAGACCATGCGGAGTTGCGCGCCGTAGAGCGCTTTATCGGCCGCGGCATCATCCGGAAAAAAGCGGAAGGATTTAATTATTCGATGCCCGCACCCGCACAAAATCCGGCTGCCCATCAACAACGTCCCCAACAAAACAACCCTGGCGAAACAAATCGCCAGGGTCAATTCCCCCGCTCCGGGAACTCCGGCCCACGCGGCAATGGCCGCCATGAAGGCGAAGCGCAACGGGAGGGGTCTCACCGTCGCCGTTGGCGCCGGTAAATGTTTTATTCGTTCAGGGATTTTTCGTCGTACTCCCAGGCGCGGCGAATCGCTTCACGATCCGTATCCCAACTCGCGTCGGGATTGGCGGTCGTCCAATCTTCCTTCAGACGGTTCTCCACGTCTGGATTCCATTTGGAATATTGGCTGCGATAATGGGAGCGCGCGCCATATCCAAAACGATAAGCCGGTTCCACGTCTTCGTAATTCGGTTCGCGCCGCGGCGGTATGGGCTGCTTGCCGGCGGCCTGTTTGACCGTGTCGTTCACGTTCTGATTGGTATCGGGCTCATTGCCGCCAAAGTCGTGCTTGGTTTGGTCCCAGTCGCGCTTAAAGGCCTCTTTGGTACGGTCCCACGCTGAGTCGTTTTCCTTGGTCCACCAGGTTGGATTCTTGTATTGCTTCATATCGTTGTTGTGTTTGGTGTGTTCCTTTTGGGTACCATCGCGCCTGGTAAGCGAATTTCCTAGTGGGGGAACTCCCGCATCGCTCGGCAAGAAAGCGAGCATAAGAAAAGGCGGCCTGTCACGGCTGCCAGTGAAATCGATCCAACGGAATTATTCTTCTTCTGGCAACGCCTCAATCTTCGGCTTCAGCAGCCGGCATTCCTTCAATAACCGACAGAAATCTTTCTTGCTGGTGTGGCGGTGTTCGCCTTCGCCGGAGGCGAGGTTTTTAACGACCTTGTAGGCAACTCGAAGCCGTTCGAGATGGACGATGCGGATGAATTCGTTGCCGTGTTTCCAGACCTGCCCTTGTTGCAGTTTCAGCGCCATGTCGTTTGCGAAAAACCGTCTCTCCGGATTTGAACCCCGGAGAGACGATGGAATTATTTCTTCTTGCCGGCCGCCTGCTTGCTGGCGACGGCCGCTTTTTTACTGGCGGCAGCGCTGTTGGACTTGGATTGCTTTTGACCGGACTTCTTCTGGTTCGCTTTCGGGGATTTATCGCCCATGATGTTTTACTTTCGTTTGACCGCGGTTGACCTGCCCGCGGAATGGAAGTTTCCCCGAAGGCACTGCCATCTTGCTCGCTTACACCTCAATTGTAAACAGCAGTCATCAGCACAGGCAGGGTTGACGCATCTGATTTCCAAAAACTCCAGGGCCGCGAAATCGCAGGTACAAAAATCGAACTGGGCTTGTTTCCCGCCATCAAAACACACAATATTGGCTTGGCGTTAATTCTCCAAAAATTGAACCTCCCGCAAACAACTGCCTCCAGACCGGCTCGCAACGCACCCGCCCCAGGCCAAAGCGAAAATATTCTGTTGATCCGTTTCAAATCGATTGGCGACGTCCTTTTTACGCTGCCGGCAGTTCACCTTATCCGGGAAAATTTCCCGAATGCGAAAATCACTTTTCTGACCTCCAAGGAAAACGTGCCGTTGATTTCTGGTTTTCGCGAGCTGGATGAAGTGCGCTGCATTGACCGCTCCGTTTATCATCGCGGAAACCCGGTGGCAATTTTGCGACACTCGATTTCTCTCTGGCGCTGGCTGCGCCGGAGTAAGTTTTCTTTGACCGTGGATTTTCAAGGCTACGGTGAAACCGCATTCATTGCGTGGCTCAGCGGCTCGCCGCAACGGTGGGGCAGCGTCTATCGGGCCGGGCGCGGCTGGGCCTATACTCGCCCGGTCCAGCGCGATGATCAGGCTCATCCCGCTGACTGGAATCTTTCGCTCCTGCGGCAATGCGGATTGAGCGGCGGGCCCATTCACAATGAATTTGTCGTGCCCGACGCCGCCCTCGGCGAAGCGCGGCAATTTTTCGCCACTCACGGCCTGGACCCTGCCAAACCCACACTGTTCATCCAGCCCTTTACGAGCACGCCGAGAAAATGCTGGCCACTCGAAAACTTCCTGACGCTGGCCCGCCATTTCAAAGAGCGCGGGGTGCAAATCCTCTTTGGCGGTGGACCAGCGGACCTCGTTGCGCTCGCGCCCGCTCAACAGGAAGGCTTTCCCGTTTCCGCCGGCGTTCCCCTGCTCGTCACTGCGGGCCTGATGAAACTTTCCACGATGATTCTGGGCGGCGACACCGGCTTGCTGCACCTCGCCGTGGCGATGAACAAAAGAGTCATCATGCTCATGTCTTCATCTGTGCACACCCGATGTCATCCGTTCCAACATGCCGATTGGATACTTACTCCGCCGCCTGCCGGCACCATATCCCACATCACGACCGGCGTCGTCATCGCCGCCTGCTCGCATGCATTCGCCGAATTGCATCCGGGCGCACCGATTTGCTCGTCGCCAGTGTCATGATTGCTTCTTCGCCGGCCCGCCCGCGATGACAGCATCAATCGACGCCTTCCCGCCGCCGTAAATCAACACGATCAGCGCCACACCAATGGCGAGAATATGATACTCAAACCCCTCGCCCTTTTGGTTCCCAAACCAGTTCATGAAAAAACCGTTGTGCGCGTGGACCGTGGCCACCGCCACCGCCATCTCCACCGCGATGCCAAAGGCGGCCACGCGGCTCAGGAAGCCGGTGATCAATCCCAGCGATCCCAGGAATTCCGCCGCAATCGCCAGCACGGCAAACGCGGCGGGAATGTGCATCTGCTGCGTGAAAAAGTTCATCGTGCCGCTGAAGCCGTAACCGCCGAACCAGCCGAGAACCTTTTGCGCACCGTGCGGAAACATGACGACACCGAGTATCAATCGCGCCAGCGTGGGCGCGAAACTGTTGTTGGTCTTAAACAGGAATTTCATAATGTGTTTTAAATAAGTTTGTTCGTGAAACTTCAGGCTGCATAACCGCCATCGATAAGCAATCCCGCGCCGGTGATGTAACTGGCTTCGGGACCGGCAAGATAAGCCACCAGGCCCGCAATTTCTTCGGAGCGGCCGTAGCGTCCCAGAGCGAGGTCAGGCAGCGTCGCACGGCCCCATTCGCTATCCGCGGGATTCATGTCCGTGTCCACTGGTCCCGGCTGGACATTATTCACAGTGATTTTGCGCGGTCCCAAATCACGGGCGAGACCGCGAGTCAAGCCCGCCACCGCCCCCTTCGTCATCGCGTAAACACTGCCGCCCACGAACGGCACGCGGTCGGAATTCACGCTGCCAATATTGATGATACGCCCGCCGTCCCGCATGTGCCGCACCGTCTCCTGTGTCGCCACGAACAATCCGCGGACATTGACCGCGAATAATTTTTCGAAGTCCTCCATCGGGAATTTATCTACCGCCCCCATCACCGCCAAGCCGGCATTGTTCACCAGGATGTCTATGCCGCCGAATTTCTCGACTGTCTTCGACACCGCCGCGCGAACAGCCTCCGTGTTTGCCGCGTCCGCCTTGAGGGCCAGAGCCTTCCCGCCCGCGCCTTCAATGGCGCGCACAACTTCATCCGCCTTATCGGGCGACGAACTGTAAGTGAGCGCGACCGCCGCGCCATCGGCCGCCAGACGTTTTGCGATGGCGGCGCCGATACTCCGCGAACCGCCTGTCACGAGAGCAACTTTGCCCGAGAGTTTTTGACTATTTGTGTTCATGATTTTATTTGGTTGGAGTTTAAAGAATCGCACGGGCGCGAACGCCCGTGCCACTATCCGTCAGTTCAAGTCGAACAAGAGCACCTGCGACGGTTTGGTCGCGCTGAGTTCAAGGCTGCCCTGCTCATCGATTGCCGCGGCGTCGCCGCCGGACAATTTTTTGCCGTTGAGCGAAACCTCGCCCTCGGCCACGTGCAGCCATGCATGGCGCCCGGGAGCGACCGTATGCGTCACGCGATTGCCCTCGCCCAATTTGCCGAGCCAGAGGTCGGCGTCCTGGTTGATGGCAATGGAACCATCCCGGCCCGTCTTGCTCGTGATCAGGTTCAACCGGCCTTCCGGCGCATCCTTCATGGATTTCTCCGCATAACTTGGCGTCGCGCCCCGGCGATCCGGCTGGATCCAGATTTGCAGCAGGTGCACGGCTTCCTCGCTGGAAGGATTGAATTCGCTGTGCTGCACACCCGTCCCCGCGGCCATGTATTGCACCTCGCCGGGCCGGATGATGCGTCCATTGCCCATCGAATCCTTGTGCTCCAGCGACCCGCTGAGCACGTAGGTGATGATTTCCATGTCGCGATGCGGATGCGTGCCGAAGCCCATCCCTGGCATCACGAGATCGTCGTTGATCACGCGCAGGCTGCGATAACCCATCCATTCCGGGTCGTGATAGTTCGCGAAACTGAACGTGTGATAAGAATCGAGCCAGCCATGATTGGCGTGGCCCCTTTCATTTGCTTTCCGAATTGTCGTTGTTTTCATGCTCCTTAGATACGCCCCGGACAGCCTTCCGTGAAATATCATGTTTCTTGCCTGAGCATAACTATCAGTTATAGTCGGCGGCACACATGGAACTGCGCCATCTGCGTTACTTCGTGGCCGTGGCCGAGACGGAAAACGTCTCGCGCGCGGCGCTCAAGCTCCATGTGTCGCAGCCGGGCATCAGCCGGCAAATCCGCGATCTCGAAGATGAAATCGGTTTTCAACTTTTCGAGCGTAGCGCGAAATCCCTCAAACTCACCGATGCGGGAAAAAGTTTTTTGACGGAAGCGCGCGCCGTTTTGCAGCGCGCCGATGAAGCCGTGAAAACAGCGCGCGCGATTGCCACCGGCGGACAAGGCGAACTGCACGTCGGTTACGCGCCCTCGCCCACCTCCCGCATTCTGCCGCCGGCATTGCGCGCCTTCCAGGCCGACCTGCCCAACGTGCGCGTGAAACTGCACGATTTTTCCACCGAAGAAATGGTCACCGGCCTGCGTGACGGCAAATTGCAGATCGCATTTCTCGTGCGCCTGAGCGACGGCATGTTGCGCGGGTTGCATTTCGAGGAGCTGATGCGCGACCCCATTTGCCTGGCGGCTTCGCCAAAACATCCGCTCGCCCGGCGGCGTTCGGTCAGCCTCGCTGAAGTCGTGCGCGAACCGCTCGTGATGTACAGCCGCGCGGAATATCCCGAGGCGCACGAGGAACTCGTCAAGATGTTCGCTCAAACCAAAGACAAACCGCGCATTGCGGCCGAGCATGACGGCGTGGCGAGCTTGATCGCCGGGGTGGAATCGGGCGAAGGCGTGGCGCTCGTTCCGGAATCGATCGGATGCATTGCCGGACCGCGCCTCAAACTGGTGCGCGTCTCGCCCGCGCCGCCGCCCTTGATCATCGGCGCCGCGTGGCCAAAGGATGGCTTGACTCCCACAGCCGGACGATTTTTAAAATGCGCGCAGGAAGTGGTGATTGAGCGTTGAAACTCTGCGCAGCGGCATCGCAAATATTCCAATTTGTTTTATTCCATACCGGCATTGAAACGTTTTCGCGGCAGCGTTTTCCCATCGACTGTCATTCCCACGGACTGACGCCGATGTCTTTTTCCGCAATCCCCAATTGCTCCAGGGCCTCGCTGTAACCACAATCCACCGCCGCCTCGATTCGCTTTCGCGCGCTGGTGAAGGTTCCAATCGTCAGTGGCTTCAGCGGCGAAAAAACCTGAAGATGAATTCCCGGTGGCGGCTGCTTAAGGAGCTCCAGCGCGGCGTTGTAATGCATGTATTGCCGCGTCGTCCACGCCTCGGCGACTTTGGGAAATTCCGGAAACGCCACCCGCCCCAACCAGCGCGAGATGGGTTTCAGCCGCAAATCGGGGCTATGTGTCAGCACCACGGTAATGTCCGTCGCGCCGTCCTGGATGGCGCGTTGAATCGGAATCGGATCCGACACGCCGCCGTCCGCGAACGGATGTCCATCCACGTAATCGTAGCCGCGCGTCGCCAGTGGCATCGAAGCCGTGGCGCGCAGCGCGGCAAAAACTCTCTCATCATGAGCGTGAAAATAAACCGGCTCGCCCGTGTGACAGTCCGTAAGCACGATAAAGAAACGCGTCGGGGCCTTTTGCAACGCTTCCACCGACAGCGGTACATGCTGACGAAAGACGTGGTCCACGAGATAGGCGATATCAATCACCGGCTTGTGCCGCAGAAAATTTGTTTTGCGGACCACCTTGCAGGCGTGCTCCCGCCAGATGGCCAGGCCCGGTTGCCACATGCCTGCGACAAAATAAGCGGCGGAACAAGCGCCCGAAGAGGCGGCATAGGTCAGATCATATTGGCAAAGTCCCCGTTGGTAGAGAAAGGCCAGCACGCCCGCCGCCCAGGCCCCGCGCATGGCGCCGCCCTCGATGATTAAAGCAGTCTTGCGAGGAATCTCCCTGGCTTCCAACTTTGTTGGCGAAGTTAACATCTTTTTCCCGGCATCGCCGCGGTATGCAGCGATCACCATACCTTGGACGAAAAGATAACATGGCTTATTCGAAGCGGGAAGAAAAACGCGGTCCGGTAATGTACCAATAGCGCATCGGGTAACACCCCGATGGCACAATTTTGCGCTTTAAAACGGCGAACCAGGGCCCGTCGCCATCCGTCAAATTTGTGACGCCGAAGTGCGTTTGAGGATGACCCTGATAATGGTTGAGACGTTATCCTTGAATTGCGGATCCGCCTGGAGATTCTTCCACACCGTCGCATTCCCAAAAGCCTGCCAATGCTTTTTGTGCTCGTCCAGATTCTCGCCGCAGGTCATGTAAACAAGGCTCGGCATCGTGGAACCGGCGAGCATTCGCGAGTAAAAAATCGGCGCCAGGCCCACGTCCTTCATCACGCCGATTTCGCCACTCTCGAACATTTTGATTTTGTTCAAACCCTTGTCTTCGCTGGGGCTGATGTAATTGCGCAATTCGAAGACATTCGGCTTTTTGTCCGCGGGCGGCAGGGACATTCGCTTCATGCCGTCGAATGCAACCAGCAGGGAAGTTTCAAATCGTTCGTAAGGCGTGTTGGCTTTTGTCGCGTCCAAAAAATCAGCCGCTGCCTTTTGATAAACCGAATCGGCGGCCAGCTTCGCAGGAATGGCCTCAAACGCTTCGAACGACTCGGCCGGCAGCAGAACGTAAATTTTGTTCGTCGGCGAATCCTCCATTTCCGTGAATACGCCCACGGGCTGAACGCCGAGCCGGTTGTAAGCGGGAACCGCCGCGTTCTGCCAGTAATCACTGATGCGTTTCTGCTGCTCGGCCGACTTCGTAATATAAACCCGTAATTCATAATATTGCCGGCCCTCCGCGCCGGTGGCGCGCGAAGAGTCGGAGAAAAAAATGAGGACGGAAGCAGCGACGAGAAAAAAGAATCGCAAGGTCATTGGCCACTCAGACGCTGGCGCGTTTTCAAGGTTACATCAGACCGAAGATGCGGCTTATCGAACACAGCCCCGTTTGCTGTTGCGCCTCCGGCGGTTCGGTAGTTTTTCGGATGTCTGCGCTGGACTAGACTCATAGTCCAAGAGCCCATTGTGAATAACTAAGGGTAAATTCCCATTGGAAAAAAAGCCTTACCCTTTTAACTTCCCCGCGGTTCCTCTTGGTTTTTTCAGAGCCGTGGAATCGTAGTGAAAAGGGCGGCAAAGAGCTCGTGCCGCCCTTTTGCTTTTTCCGAATCTAGGTTCTCCGCAGATTGGGTGCGACTGAAAGTGAGGGTCAAATGGCCGAACGCGCGCTGTGATCTCCCTCTCTGCCATGAAATGGCGGAGAGGGCCGGGGTGAGGTGGTGCTCATCATTCTTACTGCCCGCGAAAGAGTGAGATCAGGCTTTTCATCAAATAATTCCAGCCACTATCCCTCACTTCCTGTCGCACCCCCCGCAAATTACGCAGATTGAAATTACTCCCCAAAAATTGACACGATTCCGTAAAGTATTTGGAATCTGCGTAATCTGCGCAATCTGCGGATTCGCCCGTCCTCCGCGCGTTGACACCTCCGCACACCGCCCGTAAGTTCGTTTTGTGTTCGAACTCGTTTCTCCCTACCAACCCGCCGGAGACCAGCCGCAAGCCATTGCGAAGCTGTCCGAAGCCGTTTCCGCGGGCGCCAAACACCAGACGCTGCTCGGTGTCACCGGTTCCGGAAAAACTTTCACGATTGCGAACGTGATCAAAAATATCGAGAAACCGACCCTCGTCATTTCGCATAATAAAACGCTCGCCGCCCAGCTTTACGCCGAGTTCAAAAGCTTTTTCCCCAACAACGCCGTCGAATATTTCGTCAGCTACTTCGATTACTACCAGCCTGAAGCCTACATTCCGCGCACCGACACCTTCGTCGAAAAGGATTCCAGCGTGAACGAAGAAATCGAGCGCATGCGCCTTTCCACGATGAGCTCGCTGTTCTCCCGGCGCGACGTCGTCGTCATCGCGAGCGTGTCCTGCATTTACGGCATCGGCAGCCGGGAGGATTACGAGGCCATGGTCATCGCCGTGCGCGTGGGCCAGCAGATGACCCGCGACCATTTCCTCCATCGCCTCGTGGATTTGCAATACACGCGCAACGACATCGAATTCATGCGCGGCCAGTTCCGCGTGCGCGGCGACACGGTGGAGCTTTGCCCCGCCGGACGCGAGGACGCGTTGCGCGTGGAATTTTTCGGCGATGAAATCGAGCGCATCACGCAATTCGAGCCGCTCACCGGCGAGAAAATCGACACGCTCGATTCCGTGATGGTTTTTCCCGCAAAACAATTCGTCGCGCCCGCCGATAAGCTGCGCCCCGCCCTGCTAGCGATTCGCGAGGAACTGAGTGAGCGCATCGCGTGGTTCGAAAAACACGGCAAACTCCTCGAAGCGCAACGCATCAAGATGCGCACCGAATATGATTTGGAAATGATGGAGGAAATGGGCTTTTGCTCTGGCATCGAGAATTATTCGCGCCACCTCGCCGCCCGCGCCCCGGGCTCGCGGCCCTTCACACTGTTCGATTTTTTTCCGAAGGATTATTTGCTCGTGATCGACGAATCCCACGCCACCGTGCCGCAAATTGGCGGGATGTATGAAGGCGACCGCTCGCGCAAGACCGTGCTGGTGGAGCACGGTTTTCGCCTGCCCAGCGCGCTCGACAATCGCCCGCTGGCCTTCGAGGAATTTCAATCGTTGCAGAACCAGACGATTTACGTCAGCGCCACTCCCGGCCCGCGGGAATTGGACTGGTCCGGCAACCGGGTGGCCGAACAAATTGTCCGCCCTACCGGCCTCATCGATCCCAAAATCACCGTCAAGCCGTTGAAGGGCCAGATTGATGATTTAATCAACGAAGCCCGCAAGCGTTCCGATTCCAAGGAACGCGTGCTCGTCACCACGCTCACCAAACGCACCGCCGAGGAGCTGACCGATTACCTGCGCGACATCGGCATCAAGGTCCAATATCTCCACAGCGAAATCGGCGCCATCGAGCGCGTCGAAATCCTGCGCGCCTTGCGCAAGGGCGAGTTCGACGTCCTTGTCGGCATCAATCTTCTGCGCGAAGGGCTGGACCTGCCGGAAGTTTCGCTGGTGGCCATTCTCGACGCGGACAAGGAAGGTTATTTGCGCAGCGCCACCAGTCTCATCCAAACCGCGGGCCGCGCCGCGCGCCATCTCCATGGCGAGGTGATTCTTTACGCGGACGTGATGACGCAAAGCATTCAAAAATTTCTCGCGGTCTCAGAATATCGCCGCAAAAAACAAATCGCCTACAACGAGGAGCATCACATCACTCCCCGCAGCGTCAGCCGCGCCGTGGAGGACAGCCTGGCGACCTATCAAACCAATCGCGACGCGGCCCATTCGGTTTTGCAGGAAGGCGGCGTGGATATCGACATCAGCGAAACCATCAAGGAACTCGAAGGCGAAATGCTGGCCGCGGCGAACAACCTCGAGTTCGAAAAGGCCGCCCTCATGCGCGATCAGATCCGCGAGTTAAAGAGAAGCCTGGACGGCGGGGCATCCTCTCCCGCCCCGAAAAGCGGGCCGGTCAGCTATGGCCGGGAAAAGTTTGCGTCGCGCGGGCGTGGCAAATCCCGCGCCCGTTAGAGCTTTTGAAAAATACGGGAGCTGCGGAAGCCAAAATTCAAAAAAGACCGCTCTGTCTTTTCCTTTCCAAACAGGTACAGTATTTTTGAAAAAGTTCTAGCTCATACATGAGACATATCGGCTCCTTTGCCAGCGAAGCGCAGGCGCGTTTTTTCACGGACTTCCTATTGTCCCGTGAAATTCGCAGCCATCTCGAACCCGAGCCCGACCGCACCTGGTCGGTATGGATTCGCGACGAAGACCAGATCGTGGAGGCGCAATCAGCCCTGACGCGGTTTCAGGCGAATCCCACCGCCGCCGAATTCCAAAAAGCTCCCGAAGCCGCCGCCCAGACCCGCCAGAAGGAAGCTGAAGATTTGGAAAAATACCGCCGGCGCGTCCGCTCGAGCCAAAGCCTGTTCTTAAAATTTGGCGCTTACAGCATCGGCCCACTGACGTTCACATTCATCCTCGTGTGCGTTTACGTGGCCATTTTTTCGAAACTCGGCACGAATGACGAGTGGCTGCGGGTCTGGCACATCAGCGATCCCGAGAACCCGAGCCCGCAATTCCTCGGAGAAGTTTTCCACGGCCAGGTCTGGCGTTTGTTCACGCCCATCTTCATTCACTACGGCCTGATCCACATTCTTTTCAACATGCTTTGGTTTTATCAGTTGGGCTCGATGATTGAAGCGCGCCAAAGCTCGCTGTTTCTGCTGGCCTTCATCGCGGTGTCGGCGGCCCTTTCCAATTCGGCCCAATATTATTTCGACGGGCCGGGATTCGGCGGCATGTCGGGCGTGGTGTACGCGCTGGCGGGTTATATCTGGATTCGCGGCAAATACGACCGCAGCTCCGGGCTGTTCCTCTCCACCCAAAATGTCGCGATCCTCGTGGTCTGGCTGGTGATTTGTTATACCGGCGCGGTGGGACCGATTGCCAATGCCGTGCATCTCACGGGATTAATCACCGGCATGGCCTGGGGAGCCGCCGCCGCATTTCTTGCGTCGCGAAAACCGGAGTAAATCCGTCTTCACTCTGCGCCTTCGCTTCTTGCGCCTTTGCGTTAAAAACAACTCCGGTTAAACCACGGCGCCCGTCTGGCGCGAATTCGCCTGCATGGTCGCGTGCCAAAGATTCAATGAATCGTGGAGCTTGTCGAGCCAGGGCAACACTCGGATTTCCAGCGCATCGGACAGCACCGTTGCACTGCGCCATTCGCACGCGTTGTTCACGTCCTGGATGACCGCGCCCAGTTGCTGCAGTTGCCATTTGCGCAATTGCGTCAGCGACGCCTGCCCTTCCGCCGCGTTATACGTTCCCTCGGGCAACAAGCTCAGCGTCAACAACGGCTCCTTCAGCGCGAGGGATAATTTCCACCACAGTTCATGCGCGTGTTCGCGGTCGTTGATAAGCACCAGTCCCACCGCCGAGAGCACTTTCTCGCGTACAGAAATCGTTTGTTGCAACGCCGCCTTGATCAGTTGCGCGGGAACGTCGTGCAATCCCATCGTCTCCGCTTCAATGCTCGCGAAGGATTTCTCATCGTCCGGCGGCTGCGTGAGATTGATCGGCGCGCCATCCACGGAGAGCGAACACAGGATGCGCTGTTGATGCAGCGCCACCGATTCCAGGTAGGAACAAATCCCGCGAAGCGACCGCCGTTCGGAAGGAATTTCCAGGGGAAGCCCGTCGAGCTTTACTTCAACCGCGCTGTGAGGAACCGAATCAAATGTCATACGTCCCGCCCCTTTCGCACGAAATGTACCCGCAAAACCCATGTCCGAAATTCTACGTAAACTTTTGAGGGAGGCGGGAATGCGTTGCGGCATCGCCCGGGGGATTTTCGCTTTTAAGCTGCCGTTTATGTGGATTTCGCTCGTTTTACGAAGCTGCAAAAAAACCGCCTGTCCAGATAAGGTACAGCAGATTGTCTCAGTCTGGACAACGCCTCCCGGGGGAAACACGTCAATTCAACGATAAATCTTCGGGCATCTGCGAAAGCAGCCGATATTTCGGCCCCATGGCGCGCAGCACTTTTTGCCACAGGGTCGCCGGATCGGCATCCAGCACCAATTCGAGTGAGGCCGGGAAAGTCAGCCACGCTTTGCGTTTCATTTCATCCTCCAACTGGCCTGCCGACCAACCGGCGTAACCGGCAAACATTTTTACTTTGCGCGCCGGTGAAAACGATTCTCCAATCTCCACCAGGGTATCGAGCGAATGACCCAGGAGAAGATTTGGAATCACGTTCACATCCGGTGCTTCGAGAGAAATTTCCGGCTGATCGACCTGGGGAATAAACGCCTCCGAATGCAGGAAGCTCAAAGCCGTCGGCTGCACCGGCCCGCCGAGATACAACGGAAATTCCTTTAAAGTTTCCGGCAGGTCCGCCACCACCATCTCGCCAATCTTGCTCCCGGTGCTGCGGTTGAGCACCAGGCCAAACGCGCCTTCCGCATTGTGCTCGCAGATGAGGACCACCGTGCGCTGGAAGAACGAGCCGCGCAACTGGCCGCTGTCCAGCAGCAACTGGCCTTTCAGGAATTTTCCCGGCTCGCTCATCCACCCGAAACTTGCACACTTTTTTGCTTCTGGCAAAAGCAAAAGGCGCGGGAAAACCCGCGCCTTGAAAAACGGTCCGGCCGCGATTAAAGCGACTTCACTTTTTTGACAATCGCCGCTGAATCAATTCCGTATTTAGCGACCAGTTCCTCGGGCTTGCCGGAATGCGGCAATTCCCGCACGGCCAGCTTGTGAACCTTGATGCCGTCCACGCTCAATTCCCCCGCCACGGCGTCACCAATGCCGCCTTCGGCATAATGATCTTCCACCGTGACGACAGTATTGTTCGTTTTTTGCGCGGCGGCCCGGATGACGTCCGCCCCCAGCGGCTTGATGCTGTACGCGTCAATCACCGTGATGCCGATGCCTTCGCCCTTCAAAATGTCCGCCGCTTTCAGCGCCTCGTACAAAGTGATACCGGCGCCGACCACCGTAACTTTGTCGCCCGCGTTTTGGCGCAGCACTTTCGCGCCGCCAATCGGGAACTGCTCGTCATTATTGTAAATGATCGGCGTCTTCGGACGCGAAGTCCGCAGGAAATGAATTCCGTGCTCCTTCGCCATTTCCTCGATCAATTTTTCCGTGCTCACCGCGTCGGACGGGTATAACACCCTGCTGCCGGCAATTGCGCGCATCAGCGCGATGTCCTCCAAAGCCATCTGCGAAGGTCCATCCTCGCCGATGCTCACGCCCACATGCGAGCCAACTAATTTCAGGTTCGCCATGGAAATCCCCGCCACGCGAATCTGGTCGGCGGCCCGGGTGAAAAACGTGGCGAATGTCGACGCGAACGGCACCTTGCCCCGCGCGCCAAACCCCGTCGAAACACCCACCAGGTTTTGTTCCGCAATGAAACACTCCGTGAAGCGCTCGGGGAATTTTTTGTAAAACTTGTCCGAGTAGGTCGAATTCTTCGTGTCGCCGTCCAGCGCCACCACCCGCGGGTCGGCGCCCCCGATGCGCGCGAGCGCATTGCCAAAAGCTTCGCGGGTCGCCACCGTCTCGCCCAGCTTGTAAGTCAGGGGTGGGTAACTCGCCGGGACCGTGTTGTTCGGGGCCGGCAACTGCGTCGGCGCCGGGATCTGGACATCCGTGCCCGTCTTCGCGCGCGGCTGAAGCTCCGCGATGGCCCGGGTCGCTTCTTCCTTGTTCAACGGCTTGCCGTGCCAGCCATCCTTGTCCTGGATGAACGAGACACCGGCGCCTTTCAAAGTCTTGGCGAGAATCACCAGCGGCTGATCGCCCAACCCCACCGCCGCGAGCACTTCCAGAATTTCGTCCATGTCGTGCCCGTCGATTTCCTCCACGCGCCAGCCAAAAGACGCAAAGCGCTTCGCGTAAACATCGAGATGATGCCCAAAGGCGGTTTCCTGGCTTTGGCCCAGCCGATTCACGTCCACGATCGCAATCAGATTGTTCAGCTTGTTGACGCCCGCGAGCGAAGCCGCCTCCCAAACGGAGCCTTCGGCGATTTCGCCGTCGCCCATCAGCACGTAGGTTTTATAATCGAGCTTGTCGAGGCGCGCGCACAGCGCCATGCCAACGCCCACGCTCAACCCCTGCCCGAGCGAGCCGGTGGCGACATCGACAAACGACAGCCGCGGCGTGGGATGCCCTTCGAGATCGCTGCCCAACGTGCGCAGTTTCACGAGGTCACTCGTAGGAAACAGGCCGGTTTCGGCCCAGGCCGCATACAGCAGCGGCGCGGCGTGGCCTTTGGAAAGAACGAAACGATCGTTGTTGTAATAGCGGGGATCCTTCGGGTTGTAATGCATATGCCCAAAGAACAACGCCGCGACCACATCGGCCGCTGACAAGCATGAGGTCGGATGTCCGCTGCCCGCCGCTGTCGTTGCCTCAATCGAATGAATCCGCAACTGATTCGCGATTCCCTGCAATTTCTCAATGTCGATATCGTTCATGAATCCGCAAACTGTATTCAGGAAGTGACAAAAGGAAAGTAGAAAGAAGTGCCAATTATGGCAGCCCGACGTGACTTTTTGAACTACACAGAAGTCGTTTTTAAAGAAAGGCGCAAAGGTGCCAGGGCTTTGAGCCGTCCGGAAAACCTTTATTCCATAAATGAGGCCGCTGTTCAGAACCCATGATCCCAGGGCGGACGCATGTTAATTTTTTAGCACGATGTTTCGCTGGCCATTAGATTTGACATTAGAATCATCACAATTAAAATTCGCTTACCCATTTGCCCCAGCTACAAATGGGTAAGCGATTGAATTTTAAGGCCGCAACATCTTGAATACTTGGGCGGGTTTTCGCACATGCGATTTCGGGGCTTCGGCAGATTGACCCTCGGCTCAATTCCCTGATCAATAATTTCTCATTGGAATCTTTGGAAATTAGATGCGTTAGCCCTGCCAATGATCCACTGGCGCCTTTGCCCCTTTGCGCCTTTGCGTTAAACTCGAGCCTTACAGGCTGAGCGCCTGCCGAATGGCCGAAAGAAATTCGTGCTCGGCGGGAACCACGCTGTTGTCGCTGTTCACCTGCTGCTCCATCAATTGATAAACCCCGCGGCATTGCTCGGGGTCCGTGAAGGATTGCGCCAATTGCACCGCCCGCGTGCGCGCCACTTGCGGATTCTGCGAAAACTCGCGCAGCCGTGTGATCGACTCGTCCAACTGCCGGTCGCGGTCGTATTCCGTCTCGAAACCCATTGCCGTGAGCAATCGATTCAGCCGCGCGTCTTCCTCCAGGTCGAGCCGCCCGTCGGCGTACATCGCCAGGATGAGCAAGTCCAGCAACGCCTTTCTCTGTTGATCGGTGAGTCGGGAAATTTCCATATATCTTTCCGTTCTAATACTTCGGCACGCCCGGGTCAATTTCATCCGACCACGCCGAAATGCCGCCCTTCACGCTTTTCAAATGTTTGAACCCCTGCTGGCGGAGGAATTGCACCGCCCTCAACGAACGCCCGCCCGCGTGGCAATGGATATAATATTGCTGGTTCGGGTCGAGTTCAGTGAACCGCTCCTGGAGCTGGCTCATCGGCAGCAGCGGCACGCCCTCCACGCGCGCGATTTCGTATTCGTCCGGTTCGCGCACGTCCAGCACTTTGATGTCCAGCTTCGGGTCGCCCAGCGCGCGTTTCATATCTTGCACAGTCACTTCATCGGGATGCATGGCAGGTTCCTCCGGTTCAGCGGGCATGCCGCAGAACATTTCATAGTCGATCAATTCTTTGATGGTTGGGTTCTCGCCGCAAACGGGACATTGCGGATCGCGACGCAATTTCAGTTCGCGGAATTTCATTTCCAGCGCGTCGAACAACAGCAGGCGGTTGATGAGCGCCTCGCCCTTGCCCAGCGCAAGCTTCAAAATTTCCGTGGCCTGGATGCAGCCGATGATTCCCGGCAACACCCCCAGCACTCCGCCCTCCGCGCAACTCGGCACCGTGCCCGGCGGCGGCGGCTCGGGATAAAGACAACGATAACACGGCCCGCCCAGGTGCGGCGCGAATACGCTCGCCTGTCCGTCGAAACGAGAAATCGAGCCGTACACATTCGGCTTTTTCAGCAGCACACAGGCATCGTTCACCAGGTAACGCGTGGGAAAATTATCCGTGCCGTCCACCACGATGTCGTAAGGCCGGATGATCTCAAGCGCATTCTGACTGCTGATCCGTGTGTTGTGAATGACAACTTCGACGTTGGGATTGATGCCGTTGATGGTTTCTTTGGCCGAATCCGCCTTGGGCCGGCCCACGTCGGCATCCGTGTGTAGGATTTGCCGTTGAAGATTCGAGTAATCAACCGTATCAAAATCCACGATGCCCAATTTGCCGATGCCCGCCGCCGCCAGATACATGGCGATGGGTGAACCGAGCCCACCCGCGCCGATGCACAGCACGCTGGTCGCGCGCAGCTTCTTCTGCCCGGCCATGCCGACCTCGGGCAGCAGCAGGTGCCGCGAATAACGGCGAATCTCGTCAGGGTTCAATTGCATAGTGCGCGCAAAGGAAAACTAGAGTAATCCAGCAGCAGCGCAACGCAAGACGGCACGTATCAACGCCCGTAGGAGACGAGTCTCAAACTTTTCGCCGGGAGCGCCGGCGTCCCGCCGGCAGTCTTGCCATTCTTAGGGCTTGGCTCATACCGCCCGACGCTTAAACTGACATCAATGGATTCAGCCAACGCTCAAGCCGCCGCCGCGCGGCTCGGAAAAATTTCCCCATCGCGCCCCACCCTTGCCATTGTTCTCGGCAGCGGCTTTCATCACGTGCTCACCGAATTGCGCGTGGAGAAAAAAATTCCTTACGCGAAAATTCCCGGCTTTCCCAAACCCACCGTCAGCGGCCACGCGGGTGAATTATTTTTCGGCACACTCGGCGGCACACCCGTCATGGTTTTGAGCGGTCGCGCGCATTATTACGAGGGGCATCCCATGGAGCGCGTCACCTTCGCCGTGCGCGCGCTGGCGGCATTCGGCATCACGGATTTGCTGCTGACCAACGCCGGCGGCGGCCTCAATAAAAAATTCCGCGCCGGCAATTTCATGATGCTCACGGACCACATCAACCTGATGGGCGCCAACCCGCTGCGCGGCGCGGCCATACCCGGCCTGCCCCGGTTTGTGGATTTAACGCAGACTTACGACCCGAGTCTCGCCCGGCTTTTGCGCACGTCGGCGAACGAGTGTAAGGTCAAATTGCAAACCGGCGTTTATCTGGCGGTGTCGGGGCCCAGCTACGAAACCCCAGCAGAGATTCGCGCGTTTGCGCGGCTCGGGGCGGATGCAGTCGGCATGAGCACGGCGCCGGAGGCCATTGTAGCGCGGCAATGCGGAGTCAATGTGGCCGCCGTTTCCTGCATCACCAATTTGGCCGCAGGCATCAGCAAGGAAAAATTGTCCCACGCGGAAGTGTTGGAAACCGCCGAGCGCGTAAAAACCCGAGCGTCGGCTCTCTTGAAAAATTTTGCGAAACTTTATGGCCAAAAAAAATGACCCAGGTATTTCAGCGCAAGCACTCTCTCGCCTGATGAACGCCGCGGCAAAAGCCCGCGACGGCGCGGTGGCGCCGTATTCGAATTTTCGCGTAGGCGCGGCGTTGCTCACGGCTTCGGGCGAGCTCATCATCGGCGCCAACGTCGAAAGCGCCAGCTACGGCCTGACCTGCTGCGCGGAGCGCGTGGCGCTGTTCAACGCGCTGACCGGCGGCAAAAGAAATTTCATCGCCGTGGCCGTGGTCGCGCGCGTCGCCGGCGGACCGATGCCTTGCGGCGCCTGCCGCCAGTTGCTGGCCGAATACGCGTCCGACGCCAAAGTCTTCGTGGCGGATACCCGAAAATTGAAGTCGGTGAAGGAATTCTCCGTGCGCGAATTGCTCCCCGGCGCGTTCCTCGATTTTCGCCCCGCGTAACTTTCTGCCGGGCAGTACGTACAGCCTTTCCCGCTCCGGGTTCAAGGCACTTCCATCTCCCCGTCAAGAACATCGCCATCGCCCATTGGATAAATTTGATTTGAGAATCATCGCTAAGGCGGTAAGCTGCGAGTCGGGATATTTTTGATGAAGTCTGAAGTTGCTCTTGGTTTGGAAAACGCCGGCTGGCCTGTGATTTTGGTCAACAGCTCCGGCGCGATCCTGCACGCCAATCCGGTGGCGGTGGAGACCTTTGGCCCCACTCTCGAAGGCGAAATGCCCCTCTCCGCCATTTGGGCCTCGGAAAACGGCCCCATGGCCGAACAATTCATTTTGCAGTGGGACAACTCGCCTTTCCCTCCCGGCCCCCTCAAATTTTGCGTCAAAGGCGGCGGCATTCGCTCCTTCCTGACCTCCATTTGCCCGCTGGCCGAGGGGCCCGAAAAATCCTTCATCCTGCAACTGCTGCCCAACACGACACCCTCCACTCCCAAAGAAGCCGCCGCCGAAAGCCTCGCGCAAAAACAAAAACTCGATTGCGCCCTGCAACTGGCGCGGACGGTCTCGCTCGATTTCAATAACGCCCTCACCAGCATTCTCGGTCACGCCTCGTTGCTCCTGACCAAGGCCGAAGCGAACCACCCCTGGCGGCGCTCACTGCTGGAAGTGGAAAAATCAGCCGCGCGGGCCGCGGAAATTGCCAACGATCTCGGCACCTTCAGCCGGCCGGACAAGGAACCGCGCGGACAATCGGCGCGCAACGTAAACGCCATCCTCCAGCGCGCGGTGGACGTCTTTGCCAACGCCGAGGCCAAAAAAATCACCTGGACGCTGCAACTCGAGCGGAAACCCTTCGCCGCGAGATTTGACGAAGCCAAAATCCAGCAGGCGTTTGTAAAAATTCTCGAGAACGCCGTCCAGTCCGTGACAGAGAACCCGCAAATCACCGTGCAATCGCGGAACGTCGAGTTGGCCCAGGCCACCCAGGACCGCGATGTGCGCCTGAGCGCCGGCACTTATATTTGCGTCGAAATCAGCGATAACGGCCCCGGCATCGCGCCGGACATTTTGTCGCGGATTTTCGAACCGTTCTTCACCACCAAAGGCGGCAAGCATCGCGGTCTCGGCCTGGCATTTGTATACGGGATTGCCACCAATCACGGCGGCGGTGTGGCGGTTTCCAGCCAGCCCGGCACGGGCACGTCCGTGCGCCTCTATTTGCCGGCGGAAAAAAGAGTCGTCCAGGACAGTCAGGTCAATGTCGCTGACCTGAACGGCACGCAAACCATTTTGATGGTAGACGATGAAGACCTGATGCTGACCATGGGGCAAACCGTCCTTTCCGCATTCGGCTACAAGGTGCTCACGGCGAACAGCGGGCAGAAGGCGCTGGAACTCATTGCCAAAGGCGACCAGAATATCGATTTGCTGATTACGGATTTGGTGATGCCAGCGATGAGCGGCCGCGAACTGGTCGAGCACCTGCGCAAATCCTCCTCCGGCATTCGCGTCCTCTGCACCAGCGGATACGTGCCGCCACCGGCGCAAACGGATGATGCAGCCTACCTGCAAAAACCGTTCACCAGCCAGGACTTGCTGGTCAAAGTCAAACAAGTCCTCACCGGTCCGGGTCCAACATCTGTTGACTGAGAGTAGCTATTCGCGTATCTAATGATTAGATGCAAATAGAAAGTCTCAAAGTCTTTTGCGACCTGGCCGAAACCGAAAGCTTCACCAAGGCCGCTCAAATCAACGGTGTCACCCAGTCCGCCGTCAGCCAGCAAATCAGCTCCCTCGAGCGGCAATTCAAGTCGCTTCTCATCGAACGCAGCAAGAAAAAGTTTCGCCTCACTCGCGAAGGCCAGTTGCTTTACGATTTCAGCAAACAGATCATCCAGACCTATGATGCCCTGCACAGCAAGCTGCAGGAGGTCAAGGACATCATATCCGGCACCATTCGCGTGGCGACGATTTACAGCATCGGCCTCCACGATCTGCCGCCCTATATCAAACGGTTCCTCAAGGAGCATCCCACCGTGCATGTGCACGTGGAATACCGGCGGGCCAACCAGGTTTATGAAGACGTGCTCGGCAACGTCGTGGATCTCGGCCTCGTGGCCTATCCGCAGCGCGACGCCAAACTCGAGGTCGTGCCGCTCCGCCGGGATCCTCTGGTCATGATTTGCCACCCGCAACATTCGTTGGCCAAATCCAAAACCCTGAAACTCAAGTCCATTTCAGGAATGAAATTCATCGGCTTCGAACCGGACATCCCCACCCGCAAGGCGATTGACAAAATCCTGAAGGAAAATGCCATCGAGATCCACACCGTGATGGAATTCGACAACATTGAAACGGTCAAACGCGCCGTGGAAATCGACGCGGGCATCTCGATCGTGCCCGAGAGCACCGTCGGCCAGGAAGTCGCCAAGCAAACCCTCGCCGCAGTGAGAATTGACGACGGCGATTTCTTCCGCCCCCTCGCCGCTCTCTACAAGAAGAACAAAGTCCTCTCACCCGCGATGAAGCAATTCATCTCAATTCTGAAAGAGGAACGGTGAGAGTTGTGACGACGATTTAAAGACTGATGGATGAGAAGTTTGATCGTAAGTATCGTCGCCTGCCTGTTTTTCTGCGGTTGCAAACCCTCAACCAAACATTTGGTTCAGGACTACAAATTGGAGCGCTTTGACGAAAACGGAAAATATTACGTCATCGCTTCCGAAGATTTGTCCGGCGGCGGTGTTTTTGACGGCACCGTGGAACAGCTGGGCTTTGATCAGAATTGGATTTTGGCACGGGTTAATAGATTATACCAAGGTGATACGAATGGCTGGTATGTCCTGAACTTAAAAACTAAACAAGTTGTCGGGCCAATCCAGGAATCTGATTTGAAGACCAATGCCGCTTGGACCAAAATCGAGTATCACGACCCTGAACAGGTTTTTTCGGGAAAATGAACAGTTAAAAACTGTTTTGCAGCTTGCAATTACTTCAGGCTGGCTGGATTGAGCGGCTTCAAATCCTTCGGCAGAAAAATGCCGTCCTTCCGAATCAATTCGCCATCGAACCACACCTCGCCCCCGCCCCATTCGGGTCGTTGAATCAGCACCATGTCCCAATGCACCGCCGAGCGGTTCCCATTGTCGCATTGCTCATAAGCCTGGCCCGGCGTGAAGTGAAATGACCCGGCGATCTTCTCGTCAAAGAGAATATCGCACATCGGAGTCAGGATGTATGGATTGAAGCCCAGCGAAAATTCGCCCACGTAACGCGCCCCGGGATCGGTGTCGAGAATCTCATTCAACCGCTTCGTATTATTGGCAGTGGCCTTGATAATCTTGCCGTCCTTGAATTCGAGGCGGACATTTTCAAACTTCGTCCCCGAATAAAGCGTCGGCGTGTTGAATTGAATAACCCCGTTGACGGAGTTTTTGACCGGGCACGAAAAAACTTCGCCATCGGGAATGTTCCGGTCGCCCTTGCACATCTGCGCGCCAATGCCCTTGATGCTGAAATTCAAATCCGTGCCCGGCGCCTTGAGCTGCACCCGGTCGGCGCGTTTCATCCGGCGCTCCAGCGGAACCATCGCGCGCGACATCTTGCGGTAATCCATCGTGCAGACGTCAAAATACAAATTCTCAAACGCCTCCGTGCTCATGCCCGCCGCCTGCGCCATGCTCGGCGTGGGCCAGCGCAGCACGCACCAACGCGTCTTATTCACCCGATAATTCAGCACCGGCCGAATCAAGCGCGAATACATCGACATCCGGTCGCTCGGCACATCCGCATTTTCGCTCGCATTTTCACTGCCGCGAATTGCGATGTAAGCCTGCATCTTTTTCATGCGGAACAACTCCAGGTCGCGCACCCCCTCGGCGTGTTTCTCATCCATCGCGCGCAACATCTCGCGACCCACCCGCGTGTGCCGCGTCTCCACAAACGGCACCGCGCCCGCCGCTCGAACCGCGCGAATAAGTTCAATCGTGAACTCATCCGGAACATCGATCATATCGAGCAGGATACGGTCGCCCTTTTTCAACGCGGTGGAATATTCGACAAGCAACTTCGCCAGTTTGGTGTAACGGGGATCAGTCATAGTTCCGGAAGCCTAAAACGAATTGCAGAAAGAATCAAACCCTCGGCGGTTCCTCTCCGCGTTCAGCAAACCAACGACGGAGAAACAAAATATCTTCGGCGTCCTTCTCTCGATCAGCTTCTCGGCAGGCCGCTCCGCGCCAGCATTTTCATCATCCATTCGTCCGCCTCCTCATGGGTTTTGAAACGGTAAACGCCCTTTGGCATCCAGCGGTGCTTAAATGTCTTGTGAAATTGCGCCGCGGCCTGTTGTAACTGCATCCCCGCCCGCCAGGCATCCGGCGTTTGTGTCCTTCGACCAACAAAACGCTCGATTTTTTCTTCGACGTTGACAAAGGACTGTTTCACGATGCCAACTTACTTTGCCCCTCCATGCAAGGCAAGGCTCAGGTCTGGCGCGATGCCTCCACCCTTCTCCACGCCCGCTCCCGGTTTTGAATTTCGCCCTTCAACAAATCCTCCGCCGACCAGCCTTGCTCCTGCGCGAATTGCGCCAGCGAAAACAGCATTCCCGCCAACTCCTTTTTCTTGAGGTTGCCCTTCGAGCGATTCGTGTCGGGAAGGACCTTTGCCTTCCGGGCCTTCTTCACCAGCTTTTCCGCGCGCAGCAGCGCGGGTAGATGCCTGGGAATTCCATCCAGCGCCGAGGCGCGCGCATGCTTGGTGCCGTGCTTTTCCGCGCGTTTTATCTTTTCCCAATTCGCCCAGACTTCATCCACATTTTTAACCTTAGTCGTCCCAAAAACGTGCGGGTGCCGGCGAATCAACTTCTCCGTGATATGTCGCGCCACCTTTTCAAAATCAAACGCCCCACGCTCCTTCGCGAGCTGGCAATGGAACACCACCTGCAACAACAAATCCCCAAGCTCCTCTTCCATCTCCTGGTCGTCGCGCGATTCAATCGCATCCAGCAGCTCATAAACCTCCTCCACCGCGTGCCAGCGCAGGGATTGATGGTCCTGCTCGCGATCCCACGGACAACCCTTCGGCGAGCGCAATTTCGCCATCACGCGCAATAAATCTTCAATTGCCGGTTTTCGTTTCATTTACGATTTACGACTGGCGATTCACAAGCGGTGGGTCAGTTTCCCCGTGCTCGTAAATCGTATATCGCAAATCGTAAATTAAAGAATCACCAGATTATCCCGATGCACCACTTCCACGCGCAGCAATGTGCGCGCTTTGATTTCCTGCGAGCCAAAGGCCGCAATGCCCCGCGCGAATTCCGTCCCGTCCAAATCGCAAATCCGCACCACATCTTCCGCCGTAAAATCGCCCTCGCAACGCGCAATGCCCGGCGGCAGCAGGCTTTTACCTTTCTCGCGCAGCGCCTGTTTTGCGCCCTCATCCACGAACAGCGCGCCTTTGGGATGATGAAAAAAAGCGATCCACCGCTTGCGCCCCTGCAACTTCGTCGGTTGCGGCACAAACAGCGTGCCCTCGTCTTCACCGGCGATGACGCGCGCCAGCAGGTTTTTCTTTTTGCCGGACCCAATCACCAATGGAATTCCCGAGCGCACCGCGATCTTGGCCGCCTCCACCTTGGAGCGCATCCCGCCCACGGCCGTCGCGCTATCCGTCCCGCCCGCGAGCTTTTCAATCGCGCCGTCGATGTGTTCGATGATGGAAATCGTTTTCGGATTGGCCCGGCCGAAATTTTCAATCACGCCATCCACTGTGGTCAGAATCAAAAGCAAATCCGCGGGCAACAACGAGGCGACCAGCGCGGACAATTTGTCATTGTCGCCGAATTTGAGTTCGGTGAAAGAAATCGCGTCGTTCTCGTTGATGATCGGCACCACGCCCCGGCCCAGCAGCGTCACGAGCGTATTGCGCGCGTTCAGATGGCGTTCGTGATGCTCCAAATCATCATGTGTCAGCAGCACCTGCGCCACGTGCAGGTCGAACTGCCCGAACAATTTTTCGTAAATAGCCATCAGGCGCGACTGGCCGACTGCGGCGCATGCCTGCAATTCCGCCAATTCATTGGGCCGCTTTTCGTAGCCCAGCACGCCCATGCCCGCGCCGACCGCGCCAGAAGTCACCAGCACAATTTCCCGGCCGGCCTTGCGTTGCGCAGCTACCTGCGCGACCAATTGCTCTAACTGCGCCAAATCCGGCTGCTTCCGGCTGTCCGTCAGGACGCCGGTGCCGAGTTTCACCACCACGCGGGAAATATCTTTGAGCACTTCAGAACGCACGCCCGTTTGGTAGCAAAAGAGCGGTCAAGTGTCGAGGATGAGTCACGTCCATCGGCACGGGTGCGACTGAAAATGAGGGTCAAATAATCAAACGCGCGCTCTAGCCTCCCTCTCTGCCATGAAATGGCGGAGAGGGGGTGAGGTGGTGCTTATAATCCTCATAGCTCACGAACGATTGGATCAGGCTTTTCATCCAGGTAAACTCCAGCCACTGTCCGTCACTCCCTGTCGCACACCCCATCGGCACTCAACTCTCGACTCTCAACCCTCAACTGCTATCCTTCCACCATGCGCGAACAATCCGTGAATTTCCTCCGCACCCTCGTAAACACGCCCAGCCCCACAGGCCACGAAGTCCGCGGCCAGCGAGTGTGGCTGGATTACGTCAAACCTTTCGCCGACGAAACCTTCTCCGACGCCTACGGCAATTGCGTGGCTGTGCTCAACAAAGGCGGTTCTCCGCGCCTCATGCTCGCCGCCCACGCCGACGAAATCGCCATGGCCGTCAATTACATCAATGATGAGGGATACCTTTACGTCCGGAAAATGGGCGGCGTTAATGCCGCCATCACCAAAGCGCAACGAGTCGCCATCCATACGCGCGAAGGAACCGTCAAAGGCGTCGTCGGAAATGTCGCGCCGCACTTGATGCGCGGCGACGATAACAAACCCAAGACCCCGCAAATTCACGACCTGTTCATCGACATCGGTGTGAGCAGTCGCAAGGACGCCGAGAAACTCGTGCGCGTTGGCGACCCCATCACGCTCGTGGACGAATTTGATTTGTTGCGCAACGACCTCGTCGTGGCGCGCGCCTTTGACAATCGCATCGGCACCTTCGCCGTGGCCGAAGCGCTGCGTCTCCTGAAAGAATCCAAAGGCAAAATCGCCCCGGAAATCTGCGCCGTTTCCAACGTGCAGGAGGAAGTCGGCTTGCTGGGCGCGCGACAGATCGCCTATTCGCTCAAGCCAGACGTCGCCCTCGTGGTCGATGTCACCCACGCGACGGATTACCCCACCGTAAGCAAACAGCAGCACGGCGATGTCAAAATCGGCCAGGGCCCGGCAATCACCCACGGCGGATGCAACCATCCGGAAGTCGTCGCCCGGCTGGAATCAGTGGCCAAGGCGAAAAAGATTCCCCTGCAGCACGAGGCCATGTCCTCCACCAGCGGCACTGACACCGACGTGATTTTCTGGACGCGCGGCGGCATCGCCAGCGCCCTCGTGAGCCTGCCGAATCGTTACATGCATTCCCCGGTGGAAGTCGTAAGCTTGAAAGATTTGGAGCAAATTCCCGAATTGCTGGCCGCCTTCGCCCGCTCCCTGAAGGCAGGCGAGGAGTTCAAGGTAAAGATTTGAAATGCTTCCGGTAGGGCTGCGCTGCCGCGCCGCCCCATTATCCCGTCACGCGCGCATAGCGCGGGACGAAAAGGCGGTTTACGCGAAATCATGGTGACATGCAGCACCGAGTGCCTTGTGGCAACGGCGTTCGCCAATCACAGGTAGGGCCGCGTTGTGCGCGGCCCCATATTCCCGTTGGTGACGCAGTCACCAACGAATCTCATGAACCCGCCCGAAATACGGCCAATCCTCACTCTTCTCCGCCAACCCTTGGCGTACCGGGTTTTCCCTCACATACTGCCATTTTTGCGAGTAACTTTCGCCGTCGCGCAACCGATGATGAAAACCTCCACGTTGAAATGTGCCGCAGTCCGGATGCTCTTTCGCGAATCTATCCTTCCAAAAAGCCATCCAACGCTCGATCGTGAACTTAAAATCCCGCGGGCCACAAAATAAATGAAGGTGGTCCGGCATAAGCAAATAATCACTGACCAGCCATGCCGTCGCGGTATGTCCCCAAATGCTGTGCAGTGTGCGAATCACCGAACTCTGCGCGAGCCACCGCTCGCGCCTCTCAGTACAAACGGTGAGAAAAACCCAGTTTGGTCCATCAAGAGAGATATGAACTCCTTTCGCGGTTGTGCGACGCCCGGATTCACTAAAAGGAGCGTCTGCCATAGCCAAATTCGTAACGGAAGAATCAGGACTGTGAAAGATTTTTCACCCCGCGCTATACGCGCGGGATGGATTATGGGGCGGCGCGGCAGCGCCGCCCTACCTGGGTAGGGCCGCACTGCCGGTCGATAAGATTTGATTGAGTTTATTTTTGAATCGCGATATTCCTCAATCAATGCGCCGGCCCATTTTGATTCTCGCCTTGTGCTGCTTCGTTTCCGCGGCCGCTTCTGCCGCAACCGGTCGCGTAATGAAGGTTCTCCCCCAATTTCTCGACCTCAAAGGCCGGCACGCGCTCTCACCCAGCCTCTACGACCGCGACGCCTACCAGGCGTTTTTGCGCGTCCACACCAATGATGTTTCCGGCCTGCGCTTTGCCATTCAATGGAAAGGGTCCGGCACAAGCGCGCCGCTGAAATTGCGTGTGGAAATTCGCGGCGTCACTCATGGCGATCTGCCTCCCAACGTCGTCCTCGAACAAGACGTGAAACCTGGCGGCTGGTTCAGCCACTGGGCGTCCCTGCCGCTCGTCGGCGATGATTACAAAAAAATCGGCGAAGTCACCGCCTGGCGCGCCACGTTGTGGGACGGCGACAAACTTTTAAGCGAACAAAAATCCTTCCTATGGTGAAAGCCGGCTTGCGTTTCCTCCCGATTCTGGCACTCGCGCTGTTGCCGGTCTTAAACCTCCCCGCCCGGGACTTTGCCGATTATCAACTCGGCGACAAAGCCGAAGAGGACATCGTCGCCACCACCAAATTGTCCGTCGTGGACCCGGAAGGGACCCAGGCCTTGAAGGAAAAGGAGGCGATGCGCGTTCTGGCGATCGTCCGTTACGACACCAACGCGCCCGATGAACTGGAAGCGCGGTTCCGCGAGGTCTTTGCCCGAACACGCGAGGATTTTCTCAATTCCGTCCATAAAGACTTCGGCCACCGCAAGCTGTCTGCGGAGGAGCTTAGTTCGTTCAAATTCGAGTCGCTCGCCATGCTGTTCCAGAAGCAGAACAAACTGTTCCCGCTCAGCACCAATCGCGCAGCCTTGTGGGCCAGCGGCGATACGGATGACGCCTACGTCACGTCCCTGATTCCCACCTTGCGGCAAACCATGACGTCGCCCATCCGGCCCGAACCCCTCCCGGCGGACCTCAAACTCGGGAATACCGTGCGCCTGATTGCGCTCGGCGACACGAACGCGATTCTGCCCGCCCAGACCGCCGAGAGATTGGGCAAAAATTTTACCCGCAGCAATTTCGTGGCGCTCGCCGACGTCAAAAAGGAGTTTCAAAACTTCTTTCCCCAGGAAGAGCGCAACATCGCGAAATACCTCGCCACCCTGTTGACCCCCAACTGCTTCGTGGACGAAGAAATCACCCGCCAGCTGCGCACCCGGCGCACGGAAGGAATCTGGTCGGTCATTAATTATGAGCCGGGCGAAATCGTGGCGCATCGCGGGCAGGTCATAGACGGGAAAATCAAAGCCGCGCTCGATCAGCTCAAAGAAAAAGCAATCATGGGCCAGTTGCAGGAATTGCAGGTGAAACAACAGGCGGCCGTGGGGCAATTGGAGCAATTGGCCGCCGCTGGCCAGGCAAAGAGCGCCGAAGCACAGGCGCATATCCGGTGGCTGATCGGTGGACTGGCGGCAGTGGTTTTGATCCTCGCGGCGGCGATCTGGCGGCTCGCACGGCGCCGGGAACCAGTATCACTCCTGCCGGCGCCAGCCGCCGCCGGCGCGCTCGAATGGCAACAGCGCGCCCTCACCGCCGAGCACCGCACGGACCAACTGCAAACCGCCGCGCGCGCGGGATTGATCGCCCACCTCTCGCAATGGCTTTCAAGCATGTTGACCCGCCGCTTGATCTTCCAGCGCCGCCTGCTGCTCGACTCGCAAAGCAATGCCGCGAACGAAATGGCTGAACTCGAAGCCCGGCTGGAAAGAGTCCAGGCGCCCTTGCAGGTCCGGCTGGCCGCTTACGAGCATCGCATCGCCGAGCTCGAAAAAGAACTGGCCGCGCGCGGCGAAGAAAATCGCGAACTGCTCAAGGCGAAAATCGAGATGATGCGCAAACAGTTGGAAGCCGAACGCGGAAAGAATCGCCTGGAATTCAATTAAAGCTTCCCGCAAGCAGGCTTCCACGCGCCCGGAAAAGCTCCAAAATCCAAGCCCCACAGAAACCTCTAGCCTCAATTCTGAAAACCGTCCATCAACGCTTTTGAGGTTTGAAATTTGGAATTTCTTTGGAACTTGGAACTTGAGATTTAGAGTTTTGCCGGCTAGCGCCCATCGTTCCCGGGCGTACTACGCCGCCCGCTTCTTCTCCTGCGTGTGCAGCGCGCGTTCGTAGCATTCCATCGCCTCGCCATATTTCTCCAACCGGCTGCACAACCCGCCTTTATGGAGATAGGCGATGGTTAACGAGCCATCCGCCGCGATGGCGCGATCATAACACTCCAACGCCTCCTGCGGCTGGCGCATCTTTTCCAGCGCCGTGCCCTTTTTCACCAGCGCTTCCGCATGGTTCGGCTCCGTCGCCAGAATCTCATCGAAAACCGCCAGAGCCTCTTCCGGCCGTTCGTTCAAAAGGCCTTGTCCCCGCTCCAGCAACCGCGCCAATTGCGTCCCCTGGCCGTCGCTGGTCGAATCCAACGCCAGTTCCGGATGCGGCTGGGGCGCCTCGAGCACGCCGCCGTTGCCATTGCCGTTGGTTGAAGGCGCCGCTTCCTGCAGCGGCAACGCAGCGGTATGCTCCAATTCGGCAATTCGCTTTTCAAGTTGTTGGACTAACCCCACCAGACGCGTATTGGATTGCTCGACCGAACCGTTGCTCAGAACCTCATGTTCACCCGCGGCGAGCGCGGCCGTGGACGGAAATGCCAATCCCCGGCCGACCGAAAGCGCCGCCGAAATATCCGCCAGACGCGCCACCGCGCGCCACTGGAAATATGCCGTCAATAACGCCGCCATAAAACCAATGGCCGCAAAAACACCCACTATCGTTATCAACAAATGATTCGTGCGCTGGGCGGTATCCAATTCGCCCGCACGCTGCGCAATCAGGGTTTGCTCGATGGCCTGCAAACGATTCGAAAGTGCAGCGGCATCCTGCGCCGCCGCGGCTTGGGCCTCCTGCCGGCCGCGATCGATGCTCAGTTGCGTGTCGTGAAGCTGCTCCTGAAGCTGGAGATAGGCGCGCAACACATCGTTGGAGCCCAAATTTTCCTGCGGCATGCCTGAGAGGACCGGCGCTGCGTCGGCGGCGCGCAGATTGGCCAATGGCAGGGCGGCGAAAAAGCAGCAGACAGCCAGCGTTTTTAGGTTCAAAAAGCGCGGATTGCTCATGCGCCGCAGAGTGGGCCGTTGTGTCCTCCTTGTCAAGAAACGCACCGCTAAATTTGTTCACACACCATTAACACGTTTTGCACCGACGGGTAGAGACACCGTGCTGCGGTGTCTCCGTCCGCGTTCAGCGGACGGAACAAATTATACCTGCGAGATGATTGGCGCCTTTTGTTATGCCGTTAAGCGGCGCGTACAGCGCAGCACGCTGTCCCCTACCGTAACGGACCTCCGTTGACACGCGCACCCCCTCTGTTTAGCTTTCGCCCAATGTCTGGATTGCCTTTCGAACTCCTGCTTGCGCTGCGCTATTTGCGGCCCAAACGGACGTTCGTTTCCGTCATCACTTTGATTTCCGTGGCCGGCGTCGCGCTCGGAGTCGCCGTGCTCATCGTCGTCATCAGCGTCATGAGCGGTTTCGACAAACAACTCCGCGATACCATCCTCGGCTTCAATGCCCATCTCAAGGTTTACGTTCCGCACAAGGAAATGGCCGATTACCGCCATGTGATGAGCATCGTGGCCTCCAACCACAACGTGAAAGGCGTGGCGCCCTACATCCTCTCGCAGGTGCTCATGGAAACAACCACCAACGATCATTCCCATGAGAAATACGACGTCGCGCCCTGGGTGCGAGGCATTGATCCCGATGCGGAAACCAACGTCAGCACTCTGGCCTCGAGCATCGTCGAAGGAAAATTCGACGTCAGCGGCCACGGAATATTGATCGGCCGGGTTCTCGCCAGCGAGTATGGCATTGAAGTCGGCGACACGATCAACATCTCGTCCGCGCAGGATGTGCAAAAGATGCGGGAGGGTTACGAAAAAGGACACCAGGAGGCGATTCCGCCAATGGAATACGAAGTGCGCGGCATCTTCGATGTCGGGTTCTACGATTACAACGCAACCGTCGTCGTGATTTCGCTCGCAAAGGCCCAGGACATGTGCGGCCTCGATGACGAAGTCCACGGCTTGATGGTGATGTTGCACGATCCTTTCGCGGCAGCCAAAGTGCGGGATCAATTGAAGCAAGCGCTCGGGCCCGGCTTCAAAGTGAGCACCTGGCTCGAGGACAGCTCGATGTTGAGCGCGGTCGCCGTCGAAAAAAACGTCATGTTCATCATCCTTTTTTGCATCATGATCGTAGCCGCGCTCTGCATCCTGAGCGCGCTGATTACCTTCGTCGTCCAGAAAACCCGCGAGATCGGGATGCTCAAAGCCCTCGGCGCGACGGATTTTCAAGTCGGCGGCTTGTTCCTCAGCCAAAGCGCGTTCATCGGCACCGTGGGCGTACTGGCCGGCCTGGGGATTGGATTTCTCGCGCTGACTTACCGCAACGAGTTTTTGTTTTTCATGCGGCGCGCCACCGGACTGGAATTGTTTCCGGCGGACATTTATGGATTCACGCAATTGCCGGCCTTGATTGTTCCCAGCGATATTCTTTTGATTTGCGGGAGCGCGTTTGTGATTTGCATTCTGGGCGGCGTGCTGCCCGCCTGGCGCGCCTGGCGGCTCAAACCGGTGGAGGCGCTGCGTTATGAGTGAACCCTTCCTCTCCGCAAAAAACGCCGGCAAAACCTACATGCTCGGCAAACGCGCCTTGGAAGTGCTGCGCGGCATCGATCTGGAGGTCAACCGCGGTGATTTTTTGGCGTTGCGCGGCGCGTCGGGCGCGGGCAAAAGCACGTTACTGCACCTGCTCGGCGGCCTCGATTTCCCCGATCCGGGAGAAATTCAGTCGCGCGGCCGCAGTTTGCGCGACCTTCCCCGTCGCGATTTGGCGCAGTGGCGGAATCGGGAAGTCGGTTTCATTTTTCAGGCCTATTATTTGTTGCCCGAACTCGATGCCCTGGAAAATGTCTGCCTGCCCGCCCGCATGGCCCGCACCCCCGCAACCGAAGCCGCCAATCGCGGGCGCGAACTGCTCACGCGCGTGGGTCTTCAGGAGCGCATGGAGCACAAACCCTACGAACTCTCCGGCGGCGAACAACAACGCGTGGCCATTGCGCGGGCCTTGATAAATCAGCCGGACTTGATTCTGGCGGATGAACCGACCGGCAACCTCGATTCGCACACCGGTCAGGAAATCATCGACCTGCTTTGCTCCCTGCGTGAAGAACGACAAATGACTTTGGTCATGGCCACCCACGACCCCAACGTCGCCGCCCGCGCAGCGAGAACGATTCATTTGGTGGATGGAAAAATCGTCAATTCATGAGCCAGAATTACTGGGAAAATCGATATCAATCCAAAGACATGCCCTGGGAAAAGGGCGCCCCTTCGCCCGGCCTGGTGGATTTCCTCGCGGCGCAGCCCGCTTTGCCCCGCGGCACGGTTTGCGTGCCCGGCTGCGGCACCGGCCACGACGCGCGTGAATGGGCTAAAGCCGGCTTCGACACCTTCGGATTCGATCTCGCCCCCAGCGCCATCCAACTCGCTCAAGAAAAGACGGCGGCGGCATTTCCCAATCTGGGAGCGCCGGCGATTACCTTTCAACTCGGCGATTTCCTCCACGACCAACCCCCGTTTCAATTCGACTGGATCTTCGAGCATACCCTGTTTTGCGCAATCGACCCAACCGAACGGGACAACTACGTCCGCGCGGTGCTGCGCTGGTTGAAACCGAGTGGCCAATTTCTCGCGGTCAATTATCTAATCCCCGACACCGACGGCCCGCCCTTCGGCACTACGCGCGACGAACAATGGCAGCGCTTTTCTCCCCACTTCGATTTACTAAAGGAATGGGTGCCGCGTTCCTACCCAAACCGCACGGGGTTGGAATTGATGCTCTGGTGGAAAAGAAGAGGGTAACGGCTCGCGCGTTCAAAAAGGGCACCACCTCAGGCCGCGGGTCCCGATTGAAAAGCAGTCCATTCCCCACTATTTTCCCGCAATGCTTTTAGATCGCGATTACGTGCCGACGCCTGGCCGGCGGTGGAAATGGTCGGCCACGATCGTTTTGATCGTCTTAAACGTCCTCGCGTTCCTCTTTCAGATCACTCTTTTGCCCAAGCTGCTCGACCTCCGATATCTCGCTTTGAGCTTGTGGGGATTGCAACACGGCTTTGTCTGGCAATTGTTGACCTACCAATTCATGCACGGCGGCTGGCTGCATCTGCTCGTGAATTGCTGGGCGCTCTTCGTCTTTGGCCGCGGAGTCGAATGGGCCGTCGGCAAAACGCGTTTTCTCATCCTCTATTTTTCCAGCGGCGTCATCGGCGGATTGCTGCAAGTGCTTGCCGCGTTGCTCTGGCCAAACTATTTCGCCGGCGCAAGCGTGGGAGCCTCGGCGGGAATTTTCGGCGTCGTGGCGTCGTTCGCCCTGCTTTTTCCCGACCAGCAATTGATCCTGCTTTTATTTTTCGTCATTCCCATCAAGCTTCGGGCGAAATCCCTGCTCTGGTTTGAACTGGTGCTGACCGCGCTGGGCATATCCTTTCCCAACTCCCGACTGGGAGAACTGCTCGGCCTCAAAGTTGCTCATTTCGCGCACCTCGGCGGCATCCTGACCGGCCTCGCCTTCACCCGTTTTTATTTCCTCAAAATCCTGCGGCAACGCCCCTTCGCGGAATAAGCCACGCGCGTGGCCACGGAGCCAGTAGGAGCGCGGCATTTATGCCGCTTCAATGCGGAAGGCTTTTGAATCTCTCGAAATTCAGGAGTGTTTGCACGGGGATGACGAGATGTTGGAAAATTCCGTGCCAGGGATTATGCGGGGGTGAAGCGCCATAAATGCCGCTCTCCTGGCGCGTTGGGAACAAGAACTGCGTTGAAATGTCCCATCTTCACGGTTACTGTCCTCCACCATGGCTCTGGCAGATCGACATTACATGCGGCAACCGAGCGGAGGCTGGCGATGGTCCGCCACCCTCGTGCTCATCGTCCTGTTAATCGTCGCCTTTTTCGTTCAATACGGCGTGTTCTCGCCCCGATTTCGCGATGAGTATCTCACCTTAAGCCTGGAAGGCATCAAGCGGGGTTTCGTGTGGCAATTGCTGACCTTCCAATTTCTCCACGCCAGCCTGCTGCACATCGCGTTGAATTGCTGGACGCTCTATCTCTTCGGCCGGGAGGTCGAATCGGCGCTCGGCAAAAGCCGTTTCGTAATCTTGTATTTTTCCAGCGGCGTGATCGGCGGGTTATTCCAGGTGCTCTTCGCTTTGCTTTGGCCGAATTATTTTTCCGGAGGCGTGGTGGGAGCGTCCGCGGGTATTTTCGGAATCGTAGCCACCTTCGCGACACTTTTTCCGCACGAATTACTATCCTTGTTTCTCATCCCGATACGGTTCAAAGCGCGCACGCTGTTGATCGTCAGTTTCGCCCTCGCCGTCCTCGGTCTGCTTTTCCCGGCAACCATGGGAGGAAACGTGGCTCACGCGGCGCATCTCGGGGGAATGCTCACGGGAATCGCGTGGGTTAAACTGGGTTGGCATCATGATTACCTGCAGTTGCCGTGGGAAAGGTTGTTTAACCGCCAAAAGTCACGCTCGCGAAAGAGCGAACTGATTCGCGCCGCCTCGATTAAAATTCCCGGCTTCAAACGGGCCGAAGATTCGGAAGACCTGCCCTCCGAGGAATTCATCAGCCGCGAAGTCGATCCCATCCTCGACAAAATTTCCCAGCAAGGCATCCAAAGCCTGACGGAACGCGAGCGAAAAATCCTGGAATCCGCCCGCAACAAGATGGCCAAGAGGTGAGTGTGGTGCGTGCCGCATAAATTCGTCCGGACGCCTCAACCAATATTCACACATCACGCCATACCAAACACGCCCCCGTCTGGACATCCGCCCGGGGACTTTCTAAAGTGAGTTCATGATTCAACGTTATTCCCGCCCGGAAATGCGGGCCATCTGGACCGATGAAAACAAGCTCAGGATTTGGCTGCAAATCGAGCTGCTCGCCGGCGAGGCGCTGGTGAAGGAAGGCGTCGTGCCCCGGAAGGATTTCGCAAAAGTGAAGGCGGGCGCGGAAAAGTGGCTGGATGATCCCAAAGGTTTCGTGGAGCGCGCGAAGGAAATTGAAAAATTGCGCAACCATGACGTCATCGCCTTCACCGAGGCCGTCGCGGAAAAAATCAACGACAACGCCAGCCGCTGGTTCCATTTCGGACTGACCAGCAGCGACATCGTGGACACCGCCTTCGCCGTCCAGATGGTTCAAAGCGCCGACATCCTCATTGCCGACGTGGACAAACTGCTGCCCATCATTGCCCGCCGCGCAAAGGAATATCAGATGACACCGTGCATCGGCCGCAGCCACGGCATCCACGGCGAGCCAACCACCTTCGGCCTGAAACTCGCCCTCATGCACGACGAATTTAATCGCGCTCTGGAACGGCTCAAACACGCCCGCGAAGTCATAGCCATCGGAAAACTTTCCGGCGCGGTGGGCACGAATGCCCATTTGTCCCCGTCGATCGAAGAATACGTTTGTAAAAAGCTCGGCCTGCGCCCCGCGCCTATCGCCACCCAGGTCGTCCAGCGCGACCTGCACGCCGAATTCATGAACACGCTGGCGCTGACCGCCGCGAGCATTGAGCGCTGGGCCGTCGAGTTCCGCCATTTGCAGCGCACGGAAGTTTTGGAAGCCGAAGAACCGTTCACCAAAGGCCAGAAAGGCAGCAGCGCGATGCCTCACAAGCGCAATCCCATCACTTGGGAACGCCTCACCGGCCTCGCGCGCGTGATTCGCGGCAACGCCGTGGCGGCGCTCGAAGACGTGGCCTTGTGGCACGAGCGCGACATCAGCCACAGCAGCGTGGAGCGCATCATTTTTCCCGACTCCTGCACCCTGCTCGATTACATGTTCAGCCTCCTCACGCGGCTCATGGACGGCTTGAACGTCTATCCCGAGAACATGAAGAAAAACCTGGGCCTGAGCCTCGGCATGTGGAATTCGCAAACCGTCCTGCTCGCGCTCATCCGCAAGGGCCTCACGCGCGAACAAGCCTACGAACTGGTCCAGCGCAATGCCATGAAAACCTGGGAAGTCAAACACGCCGGCAGCGACGACGCCGACTTTGTGGAGCAACTGAAGTCCGACCCCGAAGTAGCGGAGCATTTCAAAAAAGGCGAACTGGAAAAATTGTGCTCCCTGAATTTCCATCTCAAGGAAGTGGGAAATCGGTTCAAGAAATTAGGGCTTTGAAATCCGGCGGGACAGCACTGCCGTCACGCCCGTTCGGCGCGTGACGAAGGACTCACCCTCGCGCGCCCTTGGTAAACGGCCAGAAAATAGACCATCACCGCTGCGGCGCCCACCGCCAGCCCGTTCCAAAACAATTTCCACCGCGTTCCGTGCGCGTCCGTGCACGCCGCAAACCACGCGCCCGTCCCCAGATAACCCAGCAGGTTTCCAAAGCCGCTGTACATCAGAGTCATCAGCGCCTGCGCCCGCGTCCGCCACGACGGATCCACGCGCTGGTCGACATAAATTTGTCCCGTGATGTACACCGGCACAAAGGACGCCCCGTGCACGAACACTCCCGCCAGCAGCAGAAACTTGCTGTTGAACGCGCACAGCACAAACCGCAGCACGCTGAAACCCAGCCCCATCGTCACCACCCATTTCAATCGCCACTTCACCAGCAGCGACCCCAGCAGGAACATGCAAATCGTCTCCGAAACTTGCCCCAGCGTCATCCACGCGCTCGTGTGCCGCAGCCCCAGTTCGCGCATTCGCGGAGGCGTATACGGATAAAATGCCGCAATCGCAATCGCCAGCAACGCCACCGTTATAAACATCACGCGATGGTCCGGATTTTTCAGCAGTGCCAGCGCGTCCCAGCCCAGCCTTTGCCGCAGCGTCAAATGCTCGGCCGCTTTCGGCGTTTCCAATCGCGGCAAAAAAAACGTAAATCCCGCCACCAACAGCCACGTCACCGCCCCCGCGTATCCGGACAACGTCGATTGATCCGCATTCAACGCGCTGATCACCAGGCATCCCGTCATCCACCCCAGCGTGTACATCCCGCGAATCGGCCCAAACTCCTTTTGCGAATCCGCCAACCGCGCAAAAATAATCGACGAAGAAATGCTGATAAGCGGCGAAGCGCATAAGGAATAAATCTGAATCAACCCCAGAATCGCCCAGGGGTTCCAATGCGCCTGGATGGTCGTGGACACGACCGCCATCATCACGCCACTGGCCACCGCCAGACCGCGCAGCACCTTGACCGGTGACACATGGCGATCCGCCATTGCGCCAAAAACCAACGGAGAAATAAACGCCGCCAGGCCGGTGGCTGCGTAGGCGTAAGGGCGAATCACGTCGAGGCCGTGCGCTTCGAGCACGCTCGTGAGCGGCACCAACCACATCGCCGCCGCCGCGCCCTGGATGAAGAACAGCGCCACCAATTCCGCGTACTCGGCCTTGCGAATCGTCGTCAGCACGAGCAAAGAACACACGGGCGCGCGAGAAATTCAAGCTCGGAAGAGCTCAATCTATTGAAGAGCTCAATCTATTGAAGAGAACAATCAGGAGAGAAGAAAACTTCCGTTGGGATTTCTCGAATATTCCGAAGCTTGCGATTATTCCAACGCCGGAACAACTTCACCCTCTCCCCAAGGAGAGCGTCGGGGTGAGGGGGAACGGCGCCTAAATCAGCCCATTCCGCGCGGCACACAAACCAAAACAGTTCCGCATCTCCACTGGCGTCTAGCGCCGCGAACCGAGAAACAATCGCAGCACGTACCAGAACATCAAAGCCACAGACGAGAATAACTCCAACGCCGCCGAGACATAACGATTTTCCGGATAGTGATGGAGGATATTGGACGTATCGTAGAGAATGGCCGCACCAGCCAAACCGACCATCGCCACGCTGAAATAGGTGCCGAGTTGGAATCCGAAAATCACACCCGCCACAATTAACACCATTGCCACGATGCCGCCCCAGATAAGGAGGCCGCGCAGGAACGAAAAATCCTTCCGGGTGACAAATGCCACCAGCGACAAACCGACAAAGCCCAAAAACGTCACCAACGCCGCGCTTCCAATCGCGCCAGGCGCAAATTTTTCCGCGACGTAAAGCAGCGGCACAAAAATAATCGCCTCAGCCACCACGTATCCGGCCAGCGCCGCGTATTGCGCCGGCAACGAAGCCGACCGCCCCGCCACATAACGGGCAATCCAGGAGACCACCACGAAACCGCCCAGCACCAGCAACCAGGACCCGCTCAATAAAACCGACGCTATGCCTTCGGCGATGCCAGTTTTGAACAGAACAACTTCCAGCAGCACAAAGGCAAGAATCGCGCCGAACAAATGGTTATAAGTGCGCGAGATAAACCGTCCGCGCGAATTCTCGTCCAGTTCAATGACTGGCGTTGCCTGCGAATAAGAGCCCATGTTCATAATGATTATCCGGTTAAATAATTTCCGCCGCTTCTTCGCCCATGATAGAGCAAAGGCAAAAGACCGTCAATCACCGCATCTTCCCATCAATATTGACCGCGCCGCGAGTCTTTCATTCAATTTCAATCCCCACGGGACAATGATCCGAACCCTCGATTTTGTTGCGAATGAAGGCGCTCTTCAAGCGGGGGCGCAAGGCCGCGCTAATGAGAAAATAGTCGAGCCGCCAACCGATGTTCCGCCGGCGCGCGCCGCTCATCGGACTCCACCACGAGTAATGGCCGCCGCTCTTTTCGAATTCCCGGAACGTATCCACAAAACCCGCCTTCACCAGTTCGCCGAACCCCGCGCGTTCCTCCGGCGTGAAACCGTGGTTGTGCATATTCGATCGCGGATTCGCGAGGTCGATTTCCGTGTGCGCCACATTCAGGTCGCCGCAGAAAATCACCGGCTTTTTCTTCTCCAGATTTTTCAGGTAGGCGAGAAAGTCGCGGTCCCAACGCTGGCGATACGGCAGGCGCGTGAGGTCCCGCTTGGAATTCGGCACGTAAACGTTCACCACAAAAAAGTCGTCCAGTTCCGCCATCAGCACCCGCCCTTCCTTATCATGCTCGACCACGCCGATGTGCGGCGCGACAGCGAGCGGCTGCTTCTTGACGAACATGGCGGTGCCGGAATAACCCTTCTTCTCCGCGCAATTCCAAAAGACCTTATATTGCGCCGGCCACAATTGCTCGATGTCGTCCGTGCCACATTTGATTTCCTGGAGGCAAAGCACATCCGGCTTTTCGCTCTCGAGATATTCAAGAAAGTTTTTCCGCAGCACCGACCGCAGGCCGTTGACGTTCCATGAAATGAGTTTCACGGCTCAATTAGAAATGAAAATTGCAAAATTCAAAATCAAAAAGCGCACGGCAACCGGGACCTTTTTTAATTTTGCATTTTTAATTTTTAATTGGCTCCTCCTGGGCTAGATTAGCCCGGTCGCATGATTGCCAAGCCACTCCAAACACAGACCGCCCAGCCCACGTTCCGCGTGAGCGACGAGCGGTTGATCAAGGTCACCCCCAGCGCGGCCAAACGCGTCAGCACATTGCTTCAGAAGCAAGGCCGTCCCCAGGGCGTTCTGCGGGTTTCGGTGGTCGGCGGCGGCTGCTCAGGTCTGCAATACAAAATGGATTTGCAGGACCACCCCGCCAACCGGGATTTCCTCGTGGAAACCGGCGGCGTACGCGTGGTGGTGGATCCCAAAAGCGCTCTCTACGTCACCGGCAGCGAGTTGGACTTTTTGGACTCGTTGCAAGGCGGCTTCAAAGTCAAGAACCCGAACGCCGCCACCAGTTGCTCCTGCGGCGAAAGCTTCAGCGCCTAGACAATGTGTCTAAAGTCCAAAGCCTAAAGTCCAAGGTCCGCGCGGACCTTGGACTTTAGACTCTAGCCCTTGGCCCCTCAAATGACTGACTATTTCATCCTGCTCGAAGAACCGCGCCGCCCCTGGCTCGAGCCGGAATCGCTCAAGGAAAAATTCCTCGCGCGCTCAGCAACCGTTCACCCTGACCGCGCGCATCATCTTGGCGAAGCGGAACGCGCGGCGGCGCAGGAGCGCTACACGGAATTGAACGCCGCCTACAATTGCCTGCGCGAACCCAGGGACCGGCTACACCATTTGCTCCAACTCGAACTCGGCGCCCTGCCCAAAGACGTCCAGCGCATCCCCTCCGAGCTGATGGATTTGTCGTTGGAAATCGGCAAGGCTTGCCGCGACACGGATGCCTTTCTCGCCGAGAAAGCGCGCGCCACTTCGCCATTGCTTCAAGTGGCTTTTTTCCAGCGCGGCGATGAATTTACAGACAGACTCCAGCAACTGCGGCAACGCGTGAATTCGTTGACGGACCATTTGACCGGCGAATTGAGGCAAATCGACGCCGCCTGGCAATCCGGCGCCGCGCCGCGGAACGATTTGCTAAAGCGGCTCGAGGAACTCTATCGGCTATTCGGTTATTTTGCCCGCTGGACGGCCCAAATCCAGGAGCGGACCGTGCGCCTTTCCTTTTGACCCGGGAGCGCCGGCGTCTCGGCCAGCCCCTTCACGTTACGAATCAAGAATCCCGTCTCCCACCCGGTACGACACACGTTTTTGTACAACTCCCGGACAATTTCGGGACACATTTGCGTCCTCTGGCGACGGCGTTCCGAGGGTTATCGCCGGAAGCGGCGTTGGTACATCCCATGCTGAAAAGACGGCATGCAACAGTTACAGAAAACAGTTCTGTATCGCCCCGCGTCTTCCGCATCCAAGGAAGGCGCCCTGTCCTCCTTTAACTCCGCCGGAATGCGCTGGCGTTAAGCTGACGCTCTTCTGAATTGGGTTTGGTTCCCGCCGGTCTGCGCAAGCAGGCCGGCGGTTTTTTTTACAGCAGGTAAATGGATTATTGGTTCAGTAGCCGTGCAATCCATTTATCCATTCATCCAATAATCCACCCGCTCTACTCCTGCTTAAATGCCACCACGCTCAACGGCGGCAAGGTCAACGCCGCCGAGTACGGCTGGCCGTGGCAGGGATGCTCCTCGCACAACACCCCGCCCATGTTTCCCACGTTGCTGCCGCCGTAAATTCCCGCATCACTATTCAACACCTCGCGCCACTTCCCCGGGCTGGGCAGGCCGATGCGATAATTCGTGCGCGGCACCGGAGTCAGGTTCAACACGACCGCAATCCGGCCTTTCCCGTCCGGCAATTGGCGCATGAACGAAAGAATGCTGCTTTCCTGGTCCATGCAATCGATCCAGTAAAATCCCGCGTTATCATAATCCGCCTGCCACAGCCCCGGTTCGCGCACATACAGCTTGTTCAAGTCCTCGACCAGTTTCTGCACCCCGCGATGATACGGCCCCGCCCCGAGCAGCCACCAGTCCACCTCACCATTCGCATTCCATTCGTGGCTCTGCCCGATTTCGCAGCCCATGAACAACAATTTTTTGCCCGGGAATACCCACTGGTAGGCCAGCAGCGCGCGCAGGTTTGCGAAGCGCTGCCAGTCATCGCCCGGCATCCGGGCCAGCAACGAGCCTTTCCCATGCACAACCTCGTCGTGCGACAGCGGCAAAATAAAATTCTCGTGATAATGATACAGCATCGCAAAGGTCAAATCGTGCTGATGATATTTGCGGTGAATCGGCTCGTGCTTGAAATAGTTCAGCGTGTCATGCATCCAGCCCATGTTCCACTTGAAGGAAAATCCCAGTCCACCGAGATACGGCGGACGCGTCACCTGCGGCCAGGCCGTGGATTCCTCCGCCACCGTGATTACCCCGGGAAATTCCACGTGCGTGATGTGATTGAACGCGCGCAGGAATTCAATCGCCTCCAAATTTTCCCGCCCGCCGAACTGGTTCGGAATCCATTCCCCTTCCTTGCGCGAATAATCCAGATACAACATCGAAGCCACCGCATCCACGCGCAAGCCATCGATGTGAAATTGATCGCACCAGAACAGCGCGTTGGCCGTCAGAAAATTCACCACCTCGTGCCGGCCAAAATTGAAAATCAACGTGCCCCAATCCTGATGGGCGCCCTTGCGCGGGTCCGCGTGCTCGTAAAGCGCGGTGCCGTCGAAGTTCGCCAGTGCCCATTCATCGCGCGGAAAATGCGCCGGCACCCAATCGATCAGCACCCCAATCCCCGCCTCGTGCAGCGTATTGATCAGGAATTTCAAGTCCTCCGGGGTTCCGTAACGGCTCGTCGGCGCGTAAAAGCCCGTCACCTGGTATCCCCACGAAGGATAAAACGCGTGCTCGGCCAGGGGCATGAACTCGACGTGCGTGAAGCCCATTTGTTTCACGTAATCCACCAGCGGCCGCGCGATGTCGCGATAGCCGAGCGATTCATTGGCCGTCTTTTTGCGCCAGGAGCCGATGTGCACTTCGTAAATGCTCAATGGTGAACGCAGCGCATCCTGCTGCTTGCGCTTTTCCAGCCATGCTTCGTCGCTCCACTTGAATTTGTTCGTGTTCCAGACGATGGCCGCGTTCTTGGGTGCGTTCTCGAAGAAAAAACCGTAGGGATCCGTTTTCAAAACGATGTTCCCGTGAGTGTTCCGCACTTCGAATTTGTAAATCGCTCCTTCGCCGATTCCCGGAATAAAAATTTCCCAAACTC
>DASZLX010000036.1:0-71334 GCA_035552155.1 Verrucomicrobiia bacterium
TTCATAACGAGAGTGTCTGTTGACTCTGGGCAAGGCATGCTGAATTTCAAGGTTAAAATCTTTTTTCGACCGATTTCTCTTTGCTAATGGCTGTGAAAATTTTCCACCGCGTTGACGGTAAAAAAACCGAGATCGGCCGCGTCTATTTATTTTTCAAAACTCAATAAATAATTCTTGCAATAAGACTACCTTTTCCCTATTCATCGCGGCTGTTGGCGATTGGAATCTGACTGGCTGAACGGCGTGCAACCAAAGCACTCACGCAGAGACGTTGGCAAATCGAAGCGAAAAATGTTGTACGCCTTTGCTTCCCTGCGCAAAAGGTGTCTCTCAAGCCGACTCTCCCTCCCGGCGAAAAGTCCTTCCAATATGAAAGCCTCCCGTCTTCAACCCTCGCGCGGTTGCGTTTATTCCCCGCCAGATAGGTGCAGGCAATGAACGACGAAATATTCCCGCGCCGCCATGCCTCGTCGAGATCCCATTCAACAGCGCGTGACGCAATGGATACTTTCCCAGATTCAGAATTGGCGCTCCGTGCGCCTTAGCCGCAGCGACAGCAAAATCAAAAACCACCCATAACAAACCCATGAAAAAACTAATAGCGCCAGTTGCGTTGATACTATGCTCCATGCTCCTTTCGAGCCCGTGCGATGCGAACAACGTTACTCCCGCAGCCAGCGACGCCAGCATTTCAACCAAATCATCCCTCACCGATAACCAGGCGAAAGTGATGAGCCGCCTCGAGAAAGTGGGCTATAGCAAAGGGGAAGCAATGGCGCGGGTGGACAAGATGTCCAGCGACGAGATTGCGTATTTTGCCCAGCATCCCGAGTCCATCAAGAGAAGCGGATTCATTCTGATTGCGTCATCCATCGGGTCATCGGTCTATTCTAGCGTGCGGCACAGCCAAAAGAAAAAGGAAGCTGAAATCCAGAGAAAGCGGGACCAGATTGCATCTCTCGAACGGGAAATCGGCCTGAAACAAAATGAGCGGAACGCAGATTTGACTCTATTGCAGACGGAGCAGGATCCGACGAAGCATCAAACGCTGAAAGCGGACGTTGATCGGATCGGAACTGAGATCGATTCGATGGAACAAAATATGAAGGCCCTGGAAGACGAACTCAATACGATGACGGCTCCCAAGAAAGGCTCGAACACCCCGGCGCCGGCCCCGAAGCGTTAATGACGGCCAGTCAGAGTCGTTTGTGCCTGTTGATTGGGCATCCAAGAAGCGGGAGCACTTTCCTGCACCGTTTCATGCTGGGGAACTGCCTTGACCTAGCGGGGAAGAAACTGGAAGACATGGTCTTCCTGCCCCGCTGGTCAAGGGTTCTGAGGCCATTCCGGAGCATCGCTCGGAAGTTGCCGCTGTCCTGGCTATATCGTGCGGAGATACACCGCACCGGAATGGAATGCTGGGAGTCTGACGACGTTGCGTTTTCCCTTTGCTGCAAGGCCGGTTACCTCCGCTGGCTCTATGGGCGGTGTCGCCGGCGGGCGCGATTTGATTCGGCGGAGTTTCATGACTGGGTGTCAGAGCGCGAGGGCGAGGTGCTGGCGTGCTGGGAGCGTTTGTATCATCAGCAGCTCTCGTCGGGCGGGGAAAGAAGAGTACTCTCGAAATCCTTCATCATGTTGTTTCACCTGGAAGAATTTTTGACACGGTATCCCGACACCAAAGTCATCCTCCTGACCAGAACGCCGTTGGAGACCGTTCCGTCGACGATCTCACTGGTAAATTCGGTCTGCCGGCGGATTTTTCCTTTTCGCGGACTGCACGAGGACGCCATCGCCAACATCTATCATTCCGTCTCCCTGTACTACGAACGGATGTCATCCGTTTTGGCCAACCTGGCCATTGCGGACCGATGCCTCCATATCAAGTATTCGGATCTCACCAGCCGATTTGCCGAAACGTGCCGGAGAATTTCAGACTATTTCCCCGGCGCAGCCTGGAATGAGACGGCGGTGTCCGAGCAATCCGCCCGGCAATCGCAGTGGATTTCGTCCCACCATTATGACGCCACTGACTTTGGCCTCTCTCCCGGGAGAATAGCGCAGGAGGTGCCCTTTGCGTAACATCATCGCCCTGTGCCTGCTGCCGTTGCTGGTCGGGTGCGCCGACTTCGATTTTTCCGTCCGCCCGTCATTTCTTGACACGCAGAGAGACGGTCCCGATCTGCCCCGGTACCTGGATAAACGCGAGAGCGTCACATTTATCAATTCAACCACCCACTCCCGATTGGTCGATGCCGAGCGCGACGCCCTGTTGATGCTGGGCTGCTCCAAGATACGTGAAGAAGGCAATACCTTCCGAGGTGATCGACCCTTTATCATAGGCTTCGTCTGCGGTGTGGGCGGGGAGACCTTGTATGTGACTACGGAGCAAGTCGCAGAGAATAGTTATTCTGTGCACGTGGTTTCCTACAAGCGGTGTCCGTACCCGGAAGCCACTCGTTTTCTCGATGGCGATTTTCGCGACCTCCTCGCACAACTTCTCAGCGACCCTCACGATGTTAACACTCCTTAAGATAATCAGCGGTTTTCTATTGATGATGGCGGTGGTCACGGGCTGCTCGTCTTCCACGGGATATTTCATCGGCGACTCGCGCAACAGCGCGCCGAGAAGGGCGGCAGATGTCCTGGTAGTAGATCATGTTAACGCGAGTGATTATCAGGTCATTGGGCGAGTGCATGCCCAAAGCACCGCGCCGCAATGGCTTCCGTGGTCATTGAAATCCCGGGAGGCCCTGCTGCAACAATTAAAAAAACAGGCTGCGTTGCTTCACGCCGACGTCATCTTCGATGTCCGGCGCTATTCGCGCAGCCAATTCGAATGGCAAGAGGAACACCTTATGGCAACCGCCGCCGTGATTATCAAAAAGAGAGCTGGTGATGCGCCCTAACCTACCCCGCCGCCGAGTACTCCTCGGCCTCGCCATTATCGTCCTGGCCGCAGGCATCCTGAGTGGATTTGCATCCAGTGACCGCAGCGCTTTGGGCAGGTTGCAAGTTGGCCATGCCGGTCCGGTATGTTCGTTTTTTACGACGATTTTTGACGGGCCGGACGTCGGCAGAGGAAGAAATGAAGGCCACGCAAAATCGCTGGGTGAGATTCAAAGCCTTTTTGGACCATTCGGAATAAAGGCCCGCCGGGAAGCCTGGCAACTGGCCGCGAGCGGCCTTGGTCTCGAGGAATATCAGTCCATCACTTATGATCCCGGCGCGCACAATCTCTACCAGGACACATTCGTGACGGTCAAGGCGGTGCGGGATCGCCAACTGGTGGACAGTAAAGATGTGCAGGACTATTACCGCCGTTGCTTCTCCGGCAATTATCTTAATACGGATGTCCTAATCACTTCCCTGGAGCAAGGCGGCATCGGCCATGAGGAGGTCAGGAACCAATTCTGGCGATGGGTAGGCTACACTTACGACGGTTACGAGATGGATTATTACCTTTTCAACGGCAACCAAAACATGATCCGCAAGTTATACACGAGCGGGATCATCACGAAAAAGGAGGCCGTCTATTTGCTGACTCGTTGGTTTCTGGCGCGAACAGCTTATGAGCCGAGCATGCTCGACGATTTGGAATATTTTGGAATCACTTCACCGGAAGACGCCAAACTATTGACCACACTGGAGCTGGCGTATCTTGATTATTTCAAAATTGCGCCCGCCGACCGGAGCAAGCTATTGGAGCGGCACCGCATTCTCTACAACGCGGTGCGCGCACAACTCGCGTGGCCGATAACGATTCCCCTGCTTTCGAAAATCAAAGCTAGAGCACCCTCCCTATCCGATCGCTATGCCGACGCCTACAATCCAAAGCAATATATCGCGGTAGAACCTCTGCCGGCCGCACGGCCCATCGGAAAGTATAAAGGGTATGACGCCCGGATTTCCGTCAGCCTCAATGACGGTCGCAAGCTATCGACCACCGAGCGGCTCAGCCGGTGGTATCTCGGAAATATCCTGAGCGCTTTTAACGCCGCGAGCGGTGAGACTCAAACGGCCTATGAATTCAATCGCCGGCTCTATTCACCCGCTTGCAAAGCGGGGGTGGACACTGTCGTGGCGGCCAGTAAAAGAGGGATCATTACTGCGGACCAATGCGCGCAATACCTCAAGACGTGCGTCCAGGATGGGTATTGCAGTCATTCCATTTATGTCGCTGTCCAAAAATACAATGAGCCCATCCTGCCGGAACTGGCGCGGCACCGAATGTTTTTCAATCGATGCTTTCTGGACGGCATCAGCTACGACGATTATCATTTTATGACCACCCTGGCCGGTGGGAGTTATTCTGCCACGATTTCAGATATTCTTCGCTCGCGGATTGCGCATTATGAAACTTCAGCCGATGCAGTTTCGATCCTTTGCGATGAGAAAATTGGCGGGATCAGCCGGCGCGAGTCGGACGCTTTGTTAGTCGCGCATTTTTACACGCTGCTCGCGCAAATCTCCGACCATTCGTGGGAGCCCACCAAACTGGAGCATGGCTGGCGCATGCGGGCCCAGCGGTCGGAGGTCGAGCGGGCGGTCTACGATTACAAAGCGGATAAAGCCACACAAGAGGTCGAGAACATCCGCGCGCTGCATGAATAGTGGCAGGAGAATCTGCGGTGCGGTTGCGTGGACGCTGCTTACTTTTGTATTATGGTCAACCGGATGCAGCACTCGTTTGCGGCCTGCGTCTCTCGATTCCCAGGATGTTTGTCTGCAGCTGTCTTCCATGACGGAAAAACCACAAAGCTTTCGTTGCGGGTATTATGCGGTGAGACAGGTCATTCAATATTATCGGCCTGGAATTACCGACGGGAATATCAAGACTGATTCACTCGAATTTGCGGAGGCGAACGATACTGTGAGCGTCCTGGACTGTCTCAAGGACAATGTGGCGATTCCACTAGCGATGCAAAACGGGAATGTGGATGGATTGTTTGGGAGCGTTGCTTCGGGAGACCCGGTTATAGTGTTTGTGCCCGGGGACGTATTCGTGGTCGGCGGATTTCACGTGTTCGGGACCATGGTGTTGCATTGCATCGTGGTGGTCGGGCACAACGTCGACGGAACGGAGTTATTTTTTTACTCAGATGGGCGGGGGCCTTACGAGATTAGCCGCAACGTGTTCACCCGACAGTGGGCGCGAGTCGAAAACCTGTGCATCATGCGCGTTCGATAGACCTTATTCGATTTTGACGGCCTTACTCGCAGCCCCTCGGACCAATTCAGGGAAGCGGCAATTTTCACAGACGGCGTTCGAGTGATCGCAAAAGTCGCGCACGATTTGAATTAAGCCCTGCTGCTCCGCCGCCGTGCGCAAGGCGCGGCGCGAAGCGCCGCCGAGCAAACGTTGACGGGCAAGGCGCAGGACCGCGTTGTCTTCGGAGGCCGGCCAGGAATTAAAACGGTTTTCCATCTCCCGCTGCAGGGGCTCATTTTTTCCTTCGAAGGCTCGGATCCACAGCCACGGCAGAATGACGTTTACGGCGAGGTCGGTTACGCGGGACGCGCCGAGCAAGGGTTGCGATTTTTTCAGGCGGGCCGAATGGATGGTCCAGTGCCAGGACCAGAATTCATCCGGGCGAATTTGCAGGATTTCCAGGAGCGCCGCGGACATTTCGCCATCCGAAAATTTTTTCGCGCACCATCGTTCCAGTTTGGCGGGCAGGGTATTCGCCGCCAGCCAATGCGCCGCGAGGGCGATGCGGCGTTGCGGATGGTTGGCGGGACGCTGGCCGTGAAAGCGCCAGAGTTCGCGCGGCAGGATGCAATCGGAAAATTCCTCGCGCTCGCGCCACCATTGGTCCCAGACGGAACGCAGGTAGCTATCCGCACTGGCCTGGGCGCGGGTCAGTTCGGCGGGCAACAAACCGGCGACCCCGAGCAGCCGGGCCTGCAACGCGAGTGGCGAACTGCGCGGTGCAAACCAGCGGCGGCGATTTTCCGCGAGGCATTGCATCGGCCACACGTTGTGCTTGTAACCGAGCGCTCGAAAAACGCCTTCCCAAAGTGTCTGTTCCCAGCCGACGTGGCGCGCGCGAGCCTGGAATTGCGCGGCCTTGCCGTGAAAACGGGCCTGCGCGGCCTGCAAGAGCAGTTCGCGGATTTTTTCCGGCGGCAATTCGCCCAGGGGAGCGGAACATTGCCCGCGCAAATTTTCCGGCAATGAGTCCGGTTCGTCGGAATTGAGCCAGCGACTCAGTTCGGCAAGGGGGGAATCCAGTTGGCCGCGAATGGCCACCGTGGGCCGCCCTGAACGGGTGCCCGGCGCTCCTTTTCCCTCCCAGATTACGTGCAAAATGACGTTCTTGAAGTTGGGATTGCGGTCATGACCATGCGCCCGCCAGCCGTGGGCTTCAATGTCCACTTCGATATCGCCGGCGAGGCGCGAGCCATCGTCCAATTGAATGACGGCTCCGCGAAAATCGGGGCCGCCTTCGCGACTCAGAAAACCGGGATGAAGAATTCGCACCGTTCGTCCGTCCAATGTGCTCAATTGATTGCGGAGCAACCGCTGATGTTGCCAGACGGCCTGGAGCAAATTTTCGGGCGGGGACGATTCGTCCTCCCGCAATGCCAAAGCATGGCCGCGCTGCGAGCGCCATTGCGCGTAAAGATTTTCGGGGAACGGGAACACCGCGCATTGCTTTGCGTGCCGGCTCGGGGAATGTCAAGCGGGAAGCGGCGGCGCAATGATGGACGTAATTATGTCGCGGGCAAATATTCCGTCCGCTGAACGCGGACGGGGACGCCGCAGCGCGGCGTCCCTACCAGGACGTCCCTAATAGCGGGCAAAAAACCCGGGGATGACAACGGCGCGGCATTCGTTACATTTGAGCGCATCGAAAGCGGTTTTGATTGTTTATATGATGATGAGTTTGAAGCGAATCATTTTTTTGCTTTTATTCGTTTGCGTTTGCGCGGCGCCGGGAATTCACGCGCAGGAAACCGATATCCGCCGCGACGCCACGGTGAACGCGGTCGAGCAGGTGATGCCCAGCGTCGTGAACATCGCGACCAAGAGCTCGGAACCGGTGCATGATCCATTTGAACAATTCCGCCGGCAGATGTGGGGGCAGCAATTGTTCGACGAATATATCAGCCTCGGTTCGGGTGTGGTCATCGATGAAAACGGGTACCTGCTGACCAATGAGCACGTCATCCGGAATGCGGATCAAATCCAGGTGCAGTTTGCCAGCGGCACCAATGTGTATGACGCGACGGTGGTCAAAAGCGACGCCAAATCGGATGTGGCGCTGCTCAAAGTAAAACTTAAACCCGGGGAGAAATTGCATCCGATCAAGCTGGCGAAGGAAGACGATTTGCTGCTGGGCGAGACGGTGCTGGCGCTGGGCAATCCGCTCGGATTCGGAGGATCGGTCACGCGGGGCATATTGAGCTCGAAAAGCCGCGTCGCTCCGCGCGAGGGGCAGACACTTTCGTATCCGAATTGGTTGCAGACCGATGCGCCCATCAATCCCGGCAACAGCGGCGGCCCGCTCGTCAATTTGCGCGGCGAATTGATTGGCATCAATGTGGCGATTGCCGAAGCTCCGAACGGGCAGCCGGGACAGGGCATCGGTTTCGCAATTCCCATCCGGCTGGTGGAAGACGCGCTCTCGGAAATTTTCCCCACCGAATTCGTGAGGTCGTACTGGTTCGGCGCCCGGGTGAAGGTGGGCTCTTATCCGCTGGTGATCACGAGCGTGCAGCCGAACAGTCCCGCGGGAAAAGCGGGATTGAAAGTGGGCGACGTGGTGATGCAAGTGAGCGGAAAAGTGCCGAAGACTTTCATCGATTTTGGCGATTTGCTCGCTTCCAACGCGGCGGCGGACATTCCGCTGACCATTCGCCGGGACGACTCGACGAGCGATGTGAATGTGCGCCTGGTGCCGGAGCAAACGATTTTTAACGCGGCCATGGTCCGCGAGAAACTCGGAATGACCTTGCAGAAAAGTCCGGATGGTTTTGTAATCACGGACGTGCAATCCGGCAGTCCCGCCGGGGCGGCCGGCTTGCAGCCGCGGATGATTGTGCAGGCGATCGATCACCAGGCGCCGCCGGGAGACATCACGGGCCTGGCGAAGTTGCTTTACTCGAAAAAGAAAGGCGAATCGGTGCTGTTTGACCTGGCGGTGGTCGACCAGAGCGGCAATTTCACCGTGCTGCGCCGCGGGCGTGTGGAGTTGACGCCGCGTTGACCGAAATTTTGTTGGCTCAACCAAAGGTTTCCTGACTAAACTCCGCTTTGCTGACAATGAATGACGGTTTGATGATAGAGGTTGAAAACCTGACGAAACGATATGCGGGACATACCGCTGTGTCGGGGATCTCCTTTACCGTTAATCGGGGCGAAATCGTCGGGCTCCTCGGTCCAAACGGCGCGGGCAAAAGCACGACGATGCGGGTGCTTTCCTGTTACCTGCCCGCCACCTCCGGCTCGGTGCGGGTGGGAGGGTTGGATGTCTTTCGCGATTCCACCGAAGTCCGGCGGCGGATTGGTTACATGCCGGAAAATAATCCGTTGCACCTGGAAATGCGGGTGCGCGAATACCTCAAATTCCGCGCGCGACTGAAGGGACTCGGCCTGCGCCGCTCCCGCGAGCGCGTGGATACCGTCATGGAGCAATGCAGCCTGACGGATGTTTCCAAGCGCATCATCGGGCAATTGTCCAAGGGCTATCGCCAGCGCGTCGGCCTGGCGGACGCGCTCGTCCACGAACCCGATTTGATCATCCTCGATGAACCGACGATCGGTCTCGACCCACACCAGATTCGCGCGGTGCGGGGGCTCATCAAGAGCCTAGCAGGAGCGCACACGGTGTTGATTTCGACGCACATTCTTCCGGAAGCGGAAATGACCTGCAACCGGATGCTGATCATGTTCGAGGGGAAAATTCTCGCGGCGGACACGCCGGATAATTTGCAGCGACTGATGAGCGCCAATGGCCAGGTGGTGGCGGAAATTGCCGCGCCGCTGGAGGACCTTTGCAATTGCTGGGCGGAGATGCCGGAGGTGGAACATTATGATGTCTCCCCGGCGGATGGTGAATTTTTCCGGTGCGCGCTGACTCCCAGCAACGGGATGGACCTGCGTCCGCACATATTTGCGGTGGCGCGGGACCGGGGCTGGTATTTGCGCGAACTGACCCGCAACCGCCATTCCCTCGAGGACATTTACGTCAAGGTGACCCGCCCGTCCGAAGAGGAGGAGGGCGCTTAATGCAGGCTTACTTGACGCTCACCCGCCGGGAGCTGGCGACATTTTTTCTTTCGATCACCGGGTATGTCATCATTGCCGGCCTCGCGCTTTTGGTGGGACTCGATTTTGTGACGTTGCTGAACAGCGTGGGGACCGACCCGGTTTCGATGCCGATCACGCAGTTGTTTTTCAATAATCTCCTGCTGTGGATCATCATCGTGCTGACCGCGCCGGTGATCACCATGCGCCTCTTTGCGCTGGAGAAAGCGACCGGCACGTTTGAAACACTCACGACCACGCCGGTGGGCGAAGTGCAGATTGTGGCGGCGAAATTCACGGCGTCGGTGATTTTTTTCGTGGTGATGTGGCTGCCGACGCTGGCGTGCATGTTTATCGTCCAACACTTTGCGAACCAGCCCGGCGCCCTGGAAAAGGGAACGCTTTGCAGCATGTACCTTGGCCTGTTGCTGGCCGGCTGCTTTATTTTATCCATCGGCTGTTTCGCTTCCGCGCTCACCAAAAACCAGGTCGTGGCGGGGATGCTGACGCTGGTGGCCGGCATGGCGCTGTTGATGCTGAACTGGCTCGCGCAAAACATTTCCCCGGGCGGCCGATGGCCGGCACAGGTGCTTTCGTTTTTCAACCTGTCGCAGCAAATGATCGATTTCACGCGGGGCATATTGGACACGCGGGTCATTGTTTTTTACCTGAGTGTGACGTTTTTCTTTTTATTTCTGACGTTGCGCGTCATCGAAAGCCGCCGCTGGAAATAACATGGCCACTCCCTCTTCACTTCCTCCCAGTTTTTCACCGCGCCGCAAATGGGGCATCGCTTTCAGCGTGACCGTGGCGACGTTGGCGGTGTTCCTGATTTTGCTCGGCGTCAATTACCTCAGCAGCCAGTATTTTTTCACACGCTACTATTTGAGCCGGGACACCCGCGTCCAGCTTTCGCCGCGCACGATCAACGTGCTCAAATCGCTGACCAACCGCGTGGACGTGACGGTCTATTATGACAAGGACGATCCCATTTACGGCGACATCGTCAGCCTGTTGAACGAATACCAGGCGCACACGCGGAAACTGGCGATCAAAACCGTGGATTATTACCGCGACCCGGCGGCGGCGCAGGAATTGAAGGTCAAATACAATCTCGGCTCGGTGACCAACAAAAATTTCATCATCTTCGATTGCGAAGGCCGGACGGGGTTCGTGGACGGCAACTGGCTTTCCTCCTTCAAATACGATTTGCAACCTTCCACCAACCAGGATGACACGAAGCTATACATCAATCGCAAACGCATCGCGTTCAATGGTGAAATGCTGTTCACCGCCAAAATTTTTGCGGTGACGCAGCCGAAACCCTTGAAGGCCTATTTCCTGCAGGGCCACGGGGAACGTTCGCCCAACGATACCGATGAGACCGAGGGTTGCAGCAAGCTCGCCGAAGTGTTCCATCGCAATTACGTGGAAACCGCGACGCTGGACAATCTTTTCAGCACCAACATCATTCCGCTTGATTGCAACCTGCTGGTCATCGCCGGGCCGCGCTCGGAATTTCAGCCTGCGGAACTCGAAAAAATTTCGCAATACCTGGACCAGGGCGGGCGGCTCTTCGCCCTGTTTGACGTGCGATCGGTGAAGTATCAAACGGGCCTGGAAACAAATCTGGCCAAGTGGAACGTGCGTGTGACGCACAGCACGGTGCGGGACCCGAATCGCGCGATTGATCAAACCGGCAGCGCATTTTCGGTGGCGGATTTCGCCGTGCACGACATCACCAAACCGCTCATTGGCTCGCAGATGGAATTCGTTTTGCCGCGGCCCATTGAACGCATCCAGGCGCCTTCGCAGGCGGGCGGGGACGAGCCGCTGGTGACCGAACTCGCCTTTTCCAGCACGAACTCATTGCTTGCGGACAATCCCTCCGGCGGTTCGCGCGCTTATCCCCTGATGGTGGCGGTGGAAAAAGGCGCGCCCAAAGGGGTGGCCACCGAACGCGGGACAACGCGCATGTTGATCGCCGGCGATTCTCTTTTTCTGGACAACCAGCTCATCGAGGCGGGCATGAACCGGGACTTTGCGGACTCGGCGGTGAACTGGCTGCTGGAACGTTCCACTTTCCTGGCGGGCGTCGGCCCGCGACCGGTCACGGAATATCAACTGGTGATGAACCAGGGGCAACTGCGGGCGGTGAGGGGCCTACTGCTGGGCGCCATCCCGGGCGGGATTCTTTTGTTTGGCGGCCTGGTCTGGCTGCGCCGCAGAAAATAATTCCGCGCATGAGTTCGAAGAACACCTGGCTCTGGATAACAGCGGCGGCGGCGCTGTTCGCGTTTATTTTTCTCTTCGAACGGTACCGGCCCCATCCTGAAACCGGCCCGACACGCCTGTTGCCGCAGTTGGACCCGAAGGAAGTGCTTACGGTCGAAATCCGGCTGGACGGCCACCCGGGAATCCGCGCCGAACATACCAACGGCGGCTGGCAACTCGTGGAACCCGTCGTCTATCCCGCCCAGGGCACGAACATCGAAAACCTGCTGAAGGCGCTCCAGGCCCTCACGGTGGCGCACCAGATTCCGGAGCAGGAACTGAGAAAGGACCCGAAAGCCGACGAGGATTACGGCATTGATCCGCCGGAAACCTTGCTGGTTCTCAGCGAGCGCGAATCGACGAACCGAATTCACATCGGCCATAGAACTTCACCCGGCGACCAGGTCTTCATGCAGGTCATCGGCAGGGAAGGAATTTCCATTGTGGACGCCGAGGCGCTGAATTTTCTCCCGCAAAACGCCGATGCCTGGCGGGACACGACCCTCGGCGATTTCACGCATTTGGCCTTCAACCAAATCACGGTGACCAACACGGTGAAAAGCCAGTCCTTCATCCTCCAGCGCGATTCGACCAATAAATTGTGGACCATGATGTTCCCGATGAAGGCGCGCGCCGATAGCGACAAGGTGAAGGACGCGCTGCAAAAACTTGAGGCGCTGCGCGTCCGGCAATTTGTTTCCGACGACCCCAGGGCCGATCTCGAGCCGTTCGGCCTCCAGCCTCCGGCTCTGACCGTAGCGCTGGCGGAAGGGACCAACGCGGTGGTGGCCATCGATTTTGGCAAGGCGTTGACCAACAGCCCCGGCCTGCTTTACGCGCGCCGCCGGGACCAAAACGCCATCGTTGCCGTTTCCACCAATGTGCTGGGGCAATGGGACGCCTCCTACGACCTTTTCCGCGACCGGCATCTCGCCCGGCTCCTGGGGCCAGTCGAGGCCATTGAGGTTCACGGCCAGGATAATTTTTCGCTGGTGTGGCGGACGAATAATTCCTGGCACGTTTTGCCGCAGGATTTTCCCGCGGACCAAACGCTGTCCGCCGGGCTGGCGCGGAAGCTGGGGGAATTGCAGGTGGTCGATTTCGTAAAAGATTCGGTGACCGAACCCGATCTGCCTCATTACGGATTGGCTCCCGCGCCCGCGCTCAAATACATCCTCAAATGGGCCAGTTCCCCGACCGCCACGAACCCGCCCATCGAATTGGACTTTGGCACGAACAGCAGCGATCAAGTCTTCGCGCGGCGTATCGGGGAAGATGCGGTTTATGGCATTGCGCCGCTCGATTTCCAGGCTCTGCCTTCGGCGAGCTGGGAAATGCGTGACCGGCGCGTTTGGAATTTTGAGGTCAATGATGTCGCGCGCATCACCGTTGAACAAAACGGGAAGACGCGGCAGATCAATCATAATGGCACGAACGGCTGGTCGCTGGCCGCCGGTTCCGGCGGTATCATCAACGACTCGGCCATCGAAGACACGGTGCGGGAGCTGGGCCATTTGACAGCGTTTACCTGGGTCGGCCACGGCGCCGCGAAACTCGGCAATTTTGGATTTGCACCCGGCGGTTATCATCTTTCCATCGAATTGAAGAGCGGCGAAAAGTTGGAGGTTCGCTTTGGCGGTATTTCGCGTCTCGGTGCGCCTTATGCATCCGTCGGGTTGAACGGCGAACCGTGGATTTTCGAATTCCCGCCTGATCTGTACGCCTCGATCCAGTTTTGCCTGGCGATTCCCCCGTCTCCCTGACATGGCGAAGCTAACCCAACTTCGCGGCTGGCGCCGTATCCGCGTCATCTTCCGCCGGTGCCGCATCACGGTGCTGCTGGTCTTTCTCGCGCTGACCGGCGGGCTGCTTTATGTCGATATCGTCGGACTGCCGGGTTTCATCAAAAATCCGTTGCTGCAAAAACTGCACGATCGCGGCCTGGATCTCCATTTCACCCGACTGCGCTGGCGGCCGGACCTGGGAATCGTGGCGGAGAATGTTTTCTTCGGCCGCACCAACGATGTCTCCAGCCCGCATCTGACGCTCAAGGAAGTGCAGGTGCGTTTGGATTACCGCGCCATGTTCAAGCGGCAGCTGCAGGTGGACTCGCTGGAGTTGCGCGAGGGAGATCTGGCGTGGCCGGTTTTGTCCAGCAACGGACCGCCCCGGGAATTGTCGATCGAACACATCCAAACCGAGCTTCAATTGCTGACCAATGACGTGTGGGAACTGGATAACCTGCAGGCGCGATTTGCGGGAGCGGATTTCCAGTTTTCGGGCGCGCTGACCAACGCCTCCGCGATCCGCGAATGGAAACTGCTTTTCCGGGGGCAACCCGCCAAACCGGGAACGCTGCAAAACCGCCTGCGTCGTCTCGCGGATACCCTGGAACAAACCCACTTCTCCGGCTCACCCCGGGTACGGCTCGATTTGCGGGGCGACGCGCGTGACGTGGAAAAAACCTCCGTTCGCCTTTTCATCAACGCACCGGATGCGGAAACACCGTGGGGCGCGGCCAAAAGCATCAAGAGTTTCGTCCTGCTCACTCCGCCGCGCAGCAATCAACTATCCCACGCGGAAATCAATTTACGGGCGGCCAACGCCACGACCCCGTGGATCACGACCACAAATCTCGAGTTGGCGTTACGTCTCTTTTCCGAACCGCAAGACACGAACGTCCTCCGCGCCGATCTCGAGCTGACCGCGGACTCGGCGGAAGGCCGGTCCAACCATGCCGACCACGTTCATTTTACCGCCCAGTGGCTCCATTCGCTGACCAATGCCATCCCGCTTTCGGGCCGGGGCGAATTGCAGGCCAGCAACGCGCTCACGCCGTGGGGTAGCGCCCGGGATTTTCACCTGACGGGTACTCTCCTGCCCTCCACCAATCCGCCGGCAGTGGATGCCCGCTGGGCATGGTGGACAAATTTTGCCTCCTATCCGCTGGACTTTGACTGCAGCGCCGATGGAATTCATTCACCCAAACTGGACCTCGAAGAAGTCCTCTGCGCCGGACAATGGCGCGGACCGGATTTGAGCTTGGAAAAATTGTCCGCCAAGCTTTACGGCGGCACCCTGGACGCGGACGCAAAACTGAATGTGGCCACGCGCGAAACCACTTTCAACGTGGTCTCTGATTTCGACGGCAAAAAAATCGTGCCACTGCTCACGCCCATGGCGCGCGAATGGATGGCAAATTATTCGTGGAACAATCCTCCGCAAGTGAAAGCCCTGGGCGCGATGGTTCTGCCGGCGTCGGTGTGGACCAACCGGCACCCGAACTGGCAGGGCGAATTGCGGCCCACGCTCCGACTAGACGGGCAATTCCACGTCGCGGACGGCGCTTTCCGGGGCATTCACGCCTTGACGGCCGATTCGCACTTTACTTACTCCAACATGGTGTGGCGATTGCCAGACCTCATCGCCACGAGGGCGGAGGGCAGCCTGGCCCTGTTCCACGAAAGCAACGACCGCACCAAGGATTTCTATTTCCGACTGCACAGCACCATTGATCCGCTGGCGCTGCGGCCGCTGCTGTCCACCAATCAACAACGTGTTTTCGAATACTTTTCCCTTTCGCGGCCGCCCATCGTGGACGGCGAGGTGTGGGGAAAATGGCATGATCACGAACGGATTCACGCTCGGGCGCGCGTCGCGGTAACCAACCTCACGGTGCGCGGAGAATCGGTGGCCGGCATTCAAACGGAGTTGGAATATACCAACCGGATTCTGACGCTGCTCCAGCCGCGGGCACAGCGGACCCTTAACGAGGACCTCAGCGCCGACGGCATGAAATTCGTTTTCGATGACAAAAAAATATTCCTGACGAACGGATTCAGCACCGCGGCCCCCAACGCGGTGGCGCGCGCCATCGGCCCACACGTGGCGCACATTCTGGAGCCGTATCATTTCCTGCGCCCGCCCACCGTCCGCGCTCACGGCGTCATCCCCATGCGCCACGAAGAGGACGCCGACCTGCATTTCGAGGTCAATTCCGAGGACTTTCAATGGTGGAAATTCCAGGTGCCGCGGATTACCGGAGGAATTGATTGGGTGGGTCCGACGCTTTCGCTGACCAACATGCGAACGGATTTTTATCTCGGCAAGGGAGCCGGGAACGCTCATTTCGATTTTGACCAAATCAGCCACAGCGCCAATTTTAATTTCAGTTTTGTCACGACGGACGCCAATCTGCATCTGCTCGCCCAGGACCTGGCCGACGGGAAGACGAATAAACTCGAAGGATTGCTGACCGGGCGCCTCGAGATCACGAATGCCAACTCGGCCACCTGGCAAAGCTGGCAGGGCGCAGGCCGCGTGGATTTGCGGGACGGATTGATTTGGGACATCCCCATTTTCGGAGTGTTCTCGCCGGTGCTGGACACCATCATGCCGGGGCTGGGGAGCAGCCGCGCGCACCAGGGCTCGGCGACCTTCATCATCACCAACGGCGTGGTGGACACGGAGGATTTGAAAATAGAGACGACGATGGCCCGACTGAGATATCGCGGCACGATCGATCTCAAAGGCTTCGTGGATGCGCGCATGGACGCCGAGCTTTTCCGCAACGCATGGGTCATCGGCCCGGTATTGAGTCTGGCATTGTGGCCAGTGAGTAAGACGTTCGAATACGAAATCTCGGGCTCGATCCATAAGCCGAAAAGTGCGCCGGTGTACATTCCCCGAATTTTCTTTCTGCCGCTGCACCCGGTCCAAACCCTCAAGGATCTGCTGCCGGAACAACCGGCGTCGCCGACCAATGGGCCGCCGCTGCATTACCAACCGCAGGATTAGAGCATTTTAATTCAAGATGTGGCCGCGAAATAAATTTAAAGTGCCCTCACCCCTGCCCTTTCCCATCGGATGGGAGAGGGAGAAGTTGTTCCAACATTTGGAGAAAATTCATGTTTCGGGTCCGGCCCAATAACGCCACATTTAATCGCGTGCCCAAACCCGAAACCATTCCCGTTGCGCTCACCATTGCCGGCTCCGACAGCGGCGGCGGCGCGGGCGTGCAGGCGGATTTGAAAACTTTTGCCTCACTGGGCATGCACGGGACAAGCGCGCTGACGTGCGTCACCGCGCAGAACCCGAAATGCGTGCGGGCGATCCAGGCGTGCCGCCCGGAAATCGTGCGTGCGCAAATGGAAGCCGTGTTTGAAGCATTGCCACCGGCGGCGGTGAAAACGGGGATGCTTTATTCGGCCGAAATCATACGCGCGGTCGTTCAATTTTTTCGCGACAAACGCAATGTCCCTTTGGTGGTGGATCCGGTCATGATTGCGACCAGCGGCGCGCGGTTGCTGAAACCTTCCGCGGTTCAATTGCTGAAAACCCGTCTGCTTCCCTTGGCGACGCTCGTGACGCCCAACCTCGATGAAGCGGGATTGCTGACCGGCCGGGATTTGAAATCGATCGAGGACTTGCGTTGGGCCGCCAAAGAAATTCGCCGAAAGTTCGGTTGCGCGGCGCTCGTCAAAGGAGGTCATTTGCCCCGCTCCCGGGAGGCGGTGGATATTTTTTACGACGGGGAAAATGAATGGTTGCTGAGCGCGCCGTTTATCAAAGGCCTGCACACCCATGGCACGGGGTGCACCTATTCCGCGGCCATCACCGGATACCTGGCGCTGGGGCATGGCTTGCCGGAGGCCGTGGCGCGGGCCAAGGAATATATTTCCCAGGCGATTGTTCAAAGCCGGGCGATTGGGAAATATACCGTTCTGGATTCTTTTTGGGGATGAGAGCGAAAGCGTTCACTTGCAAATTGGCCCATCTAGTGTTACCCCTGAGAACATCACGCAGTATTGCGTCAACAATCGAGGAAAAGAAAGTTATGAAATCAATCCACTGGGTCAAAAAATTCATCATGACGGGCGCGGCGCTGCTGGCGCTGACTGCTTTTACGGCGACTGCCGAGGACAAAAAGGACGCGCCCAAACCTGACAAAATGACCACCTGTCCCGTTTCCGGCGACAAGCTCGGCGAAATGGGCAAGCCGTACGTTTTTGAATACCAGGGACGCGAAGTCAAACTGTGCTGTCCGGATTGCAAAAAAGATTTCGAAAAAGATCCGGCCAAGTATATGAAAAAAATCGAGGCAGCCGACAATGCCCCGACGGCGAAAGACGAAAAGAAATAGTCCGGATCGGCCAAAAATGTTTAATGGGATCGGTTGAATAATCCGATACTCAATTGTGAGAATTACGCTGGCCATTGTTTGCAGCCTGTTGCTCGCCTGGACGAATATCGTCCCGGCGGAGACACCGGGGACCAGCGTGGCGTGCGCGGCCCGGATTTGCTGTCATTGCGGCAAGAAATCCGATTGTTGCGCGACCAACCGCTCCCTGCCTGAGTCGCAACCCGTTTCGGCGGCTCCGGCCTCTTCCTCCCAAAATCAGTTTTCTTCCCTGACTCAAACGATAACGGCCTGGACCTTGCCCACCGGCATCGCGCATGAGCATTCCTCTTCCTTCTTCCCGCCGTTGACGACGGCCGGCGCTCCGCTTTTTGCGCGGAATTGCGCCCGCCTCATTTGATCTTCCCTTCCTGACGCACGCAGTGTGTACCGCGCCGGTGCGCGGTGGTGCTCTCTCTTTTTTCCGTGATCAATGCAGACAAACGGACTCTGTCCAAAAATGAATTTCAGCAAAATCAGTCAAACAGCTTTCGTGTGCGGTGCGGCCGCGGTGGCGTTGTTGTTCGCCGGCTGCAAGGGCGTGACGCAACCCGGTGAGCGAGCCGCCCGTGAACAAATGTCTTCCGTTGCCAGCAGGTATCGCCCGAATGGCGAGCGGCCGACGCTGCCGAGCCTGACGACCAATTCACCGCTCAAGGATTTTTTGACCTATGCCATGCTCAACCAGCCACAAATCGAGGCCAGCTACCACGATTGGGCTGCATCCGTGGAGCGAATCACCGTGGAGCGCTCGCTGCCCGATCCCAAGCTGACATTTCAGGCTTACATTCAACGCACCCTCACCTCGATCATGCCCGGTTTGATGCAGGACTTTCCGGGGCCCGGCAAGTTGACCGCGGCCGGAAATGTGGCCACGGCCGAAAGCGCGCCGAAATATTTCGCGTTTGAAAACTCGGTGCTGAAAACCGCTTTTTCGGTCAAGCAGGCATATTATCAACTTTGGTTTCTTAACGAGAAAATCCGCATCAGCCGGCAGACGCTCGGCGTACTGTCTGACCTGGAAAAAATTGCCCGCGAAGAAAACGAAACTGGCCAGGCGACGCTGCAAGATGTCTATCGCGCCCAAATTGAGCGCGACCGGCTGGCCACGGAAATCGAGAACCTGGAAGACTCCCGCCATTCGCTCACGGCGCAATTCAAGGCGGCACTTGGATTGACCCGGGAGCAACCGGACCCGCCGCAGCCGGTTCAGTTCGAATCCACTCCGCTCGATTTAAATGGAGACGCGCTGCTCGACGCCGCTTTCGCGCGCAATCCCCGCCTGAAAGCGATGGAAGCAGACGTGCGCCTGGCGGAGGCGCAGATCGGCATGGCCCGGAAATCCAAGGTGCCGGATTTTTCCGCCGGGTTGCAGGCGGAGGTTTACACGCCGCCGTTTTATTGGCCGTCCGCCAGCATGACGCTTCCGATCTGGCGCGACAAAATTGCGGCGCAGATTGCCGCCGCCCAGGCGAACAAACACGCTGCTGAAGCCCGCCTTACTGCCGAACAAATCGGCGTGACGGTTGACTTCGCGATGAAGACCTACGAATACCGCGAGGCGACTCGCACAGTGTCGCTGTTGCAGAACAAACTGATTCCCAAGGCGAAATCATCGCTCGAACTTACGCGGGCGGCCTATCTGTCCGGGCAGGTGAATTTCTTTAACCTGATGGATGCGCAGCGCACGCTGTTCAATTTTCAACTCGAAGAAGTCGAGGCGCGAACTCGGCGTGAAATCGCGCTGGCGGAAATATCACTCTCCATTGCCGGCGTCGCTCCCGAAGGCGCCCCGATTCTTTCAGAGGCAAACGAGCCGGCCCCGTCTTCCACCGTAAAAACTCAGCCAAGAAATCCACATGACTAAAGCCATCTCACTTTTCCTCGTCGTCGCGGCGGTCGCCGCAGGAGCGCTGATCGCGGGTTGTTCTCCCGGCCACGAGCAGAGCAGCGCTTCCGCGGCACCGAAGGAGAAAACTCTTTATACCTGCGGCATGCATCCGCAGGTGATTCAGGACCATCCGGGCAATTGCCCGATTTGCGGAATGAAACTCGTGCCGATTCTGAAATCCGCGGGAGGCTCCGTCAGCAATGAGTCAGAAATTGCGGTTGCTCCGGGCATGATTCAGAACATGAATATCCGCACCGCCCGAGTGCGGCGCGGGCCGCTGCGCAAAACCATCCACGCCGCGGGAATCATCGAGCACAACGAAGCTGCCACGACGCAGGTAACCACCAAATTCAAAGGGTGGGTCGAGAAATTGTACGTGAGCACGACGGGCCAGCACGTCGAGGAGGGAGATCCGTTGTTTGAAATTTATTCGCCCGAACTTTACAGCGCGCAAAGCGAATACGTGCTGGCGCTCGATGCGGCGGGCGGCAACAACGATTTGAAGGACAGCGCGCGCAGTAAATTGAAATTTTTTGACGTTTCGGACGAGCAAATCGCGGAGCTGGAGAAAACCCGCAAACCGCGCAAGACCTTGCAAATCGTTTCCCCGGCGAGCGGTTACGTGATGGATAAAATGGTGACGCAGGGCCAGATGGTGGAGGCGGGAACGAAGCTTTACGAAATCGTGGATCACAGCGCGATCTGGGTGCTGGCGCAGATTTATGAACAGGACCTGCCGTTCATTCAGCCCGACCAGGAAGCGATGCTGACGGTGACGTATTGGCCGGGCAAAGTTTTTCGCGGAAAAGTCAGTTTTGTCTATCCGACGCTCGATGAAAAAACACGGACCGCGACTGCACGGATCGAGCTTCCGAATCCCGGACATATGCTGCGGCCGGGCATGTTTGCCAGCGTGGAAATCACCCCGGAAATGAAGGCTTCCGCGTTGTTGGTACCGGATTCCGCGGTGTTGCGGAGCGGCCAAAAAAATACCGTGTTCGTGGCGCTGGCCGGCGGGCGTTTCGAACCGCGCACGGTCACGCTGGGCCTGGCGGGTGAAAACGGGGAAGATGAAGTGTTGAGCGGAGTGAAGGAAGGCGAGGACATCGTCACCTCCGGCCAATTCATGCTGGATTCGGAGAGCCAGCTTCGCGAAGCGATTGAGAAGATGGCTCCGCCCGCCGCGACTCTCACGCCCACCAACTCACCATAACCCACGTACTTATGCTGCAACGCATCATCGATTTTTCGCTGAAGAATAAATTCATTGTTCTACTTGCGACGTTGACGCTCGTCCTCGGCGGCGTTTATGCGCTACGCCACATCCCGCTCGACGCGATTCCCGATCTCTCCGACACGCAGGTGATCATTTACACCGAGTGGGAAGGCCAGGCGCCGAATATCATCCAGGACCAGGTCACCTACCCCATCACGACCAAGATGCTATCCGTGCCGCGCGCGAAAACCGTGCGCGGATATTCCTTCTACGGTTTTTCGTTTGTGTACGTCATTTTCGACGACGGCACGGACCCTTACTGGGCGCGGAGCCGCGTCCTGGAATATCTCAGCAGCATCAGCGGGCAGCTTCCGCGGAGCGTCACGCCTTCGCTCGGTCCCGATGCCACCGGCGTTGGTTGGGCGTTCATGTATTCCATCAATTCGACCAATCGCGACCTGGCGGAGCTGCGTTCGATGCAGGACTGGTATTTGAAATATCAACTCACCTCGGTGCCGGGCGTTTCCGAAGTCGCCTCCGTCGGTGGATTCGTGAAGCAATACCAGGTGACGGTGGACCCCACGAAGTTACGGGCCTATAACCTTTCACTCAAAGACGTGAGCACCGCCATCGAGCGCAGCAACGGAGAAGTTGGCGGGCGCTCGCTGGAATTGTCCGAGCGCGAATTCATCCTGCGCGTCAAAGGCTACATCGAAAGCCTGGACGATCTGAAAAAAGTCGCGGTGGGCGTGGGAGAAAACGGCGTGCCGGTGCTGCTGCGGAACGTGGCGAACATCCAGTTTGGGCCCGACATGCGCCGGGGCATTGCGGAACTGAATGGCGAGGGTGAAACGGTCGGTGGCGTGGTCGTCGTTCGTTACGGCGCGAATGCCTACCAGGTCATTCAGGCCGTCAAGCAGCGCCTGGCGCAGGCGATGAAAGCGCTGCCGGCGGATGTGCAGGTCACGGTGGCTTACGATCGGACCAACCTGATCGATCGCGCCGTCGAGACGCTGCGAAACAAGCTGATTGAGGAAAGCATCGTTGTGGCGCTGGTCTGCCTGGCTTTTCTGTTGCACGTGCGGAGCGCGCTGGTGGCCATCCTGATTTTGCCCGTGGCCGTCCTGATGGCGCTGCTGCTCCTGTTCGGGCAGGGCCTCAGTTCGAACATCATGTCGCTGGGCGGCATTGCGATCGCGATTGGTGCGATGGTGGACGCGGTCATCATCATGATCGAGAACGCGCACAAGCATCTCGAGCGCGACCAGGGCAAAAAACCGCATTGGCAGATTATTCGCGACGCGGCAGTGGAGGTCGGTCCCACCCTTTTTTATTCGTTGCTGGTCATCACCGTTTCGTTCCTGCCGGTGTTCACCTTGCAGGAACAGGAAGGCCGGTTGTTCAAACCGCTGGCGTTCACCAAAACCTATTCCATGGCGGCGGCCGCGCTACTGTCCATCACGCTCGCGCCAATTTTGATGGGCTGGTTCATTCGCGGTAAAATTCCGAAGGAGGAAAAAAATCCCATCAACCGCCTGCTCATCTGGCTTTATCACCCGGCGATCAACTTTGTCGTCAAGTGGCGCTGGCCGGTCATTGTCAGCGCAGCCTTGCTCATCGTGTGGGTGTTCCTGCCGTGGAACTGGCTCGCGGCGCGGGTGCTGCCGGAGGGCGCGGCGAGAAATGGAGCATTTCAAATTGGCAAATTATTTCCCTATCAAAACATCGGTTCGGAATTCATGCCGCCGCTCGATGAAGGCGATTTGTTGTACATGCCGACCACGTTTCCGGGCATTTCGCCGACGAAGGCGAGGGAAATTCTGCAAACGACCGACCGGCTCATCAAATCGTTTCCCGAGGTGGAAACGGTTTTCGGCAAAGCCGGCCGCGCTGAAACGGCGACCGACCCGGCGCCGATGGATATGATCGAAACGACGATTCGCCTGAAGCCGCAGGCGCAATGGCCGGCCGTGGACATCAAGGATGCGGATGACCGCGTGATTGCTCATCGCCGCCGCACGCCGGATGAATTGACAGACGCGATGAACGCGGCGGTGCAAATTCCCGGCCTGAATAACGCCTGGACCATGCCGATCCGGACACGCATCGACATGCTTTCCACCGGCATTAAAACGCCGGTGGGCGTCAAAATCGCGGGGCCGGATTTGCCGGAACTCGAGCGGATTGGCATTGAAGTGGAAGCGACCCTGCGCAATGTGCCCGGCACAGCGAGCGTCATCGCCGAGCGGGTGATGGGCGGGAGATACATTGAGTTCGAAATCGATCGCGAAGCCATTGCCCGTTACGGGCTGACAGTGGGCGATGTGCAGGACGTGTTGTCCGTGGCGCTCGGCGGAAAGCCGCTGGCGACGACGGTGGAGGGCCTGCAGCGTTACACGATCAACCTGCGTTACGATCGCGATTTCCGCTCCGACCTCCGCGCGCTGCGCGAAGACATCATCGTGCCCACGCCGGCGGGCGCACAGATTCCGCTCGGGCAGCTCGCGAAGGTGAAAGTGGTTGACGGCCCGATGGGCATCAAGAGCGAAGGCGCCGTGCCGAATGCCTGGGTGTACGTGGACATTCACGGCATCGACGTGGGGACCTATGTGCAATCCGCGATGCGCGCGGTGAATGCCGCCGTGGCCAGCGGCCAGATCAAACTTCCGCCCGGGTACAACATTTTCTGGAGCGGCCAGTTCGAATACATGATGCGGGCGAAGCAACGCCTCGCGGTGGTGGTGCCGCTCACGTTGTTGATCATCCTACTCATCCTTTATCTCAACACGAAGTCGCTGGTGAAGACGGCCATCGTGATGCTGGCGGTGCCCTTCTCGCTGGTGGGGGCGTTTTGGACTTTGTATTTGCTGCACTACAACCTGAGCGTGGCGGTGTGGGTCGGCATCATCGCGCTGGCCGGGCTGGATGCCGAGACCGGCGTGGTCATGCTGCTGTATTTGGACCTCGCTTACGCCGATTGGAAAAAACGCGGCGCGATGCGCGGGCCGGCCGATTTGCGGGAGGCCATTCATCACGGTGCGGTGAAGCGCGTGCGTCCGAAAGCAATGACCGCGTGCGTCATCATCGCGGGGCTGGCGCCGATTCTCTGGAGCCACGGCGCGGGCGCGGATGTGATGAAGCGGATTGCCACGCCGATGATTGGCGGAGTGATCACTTCGACGCTGATGGAATTGCTGGTCTATCCGGCGATATTTTATATCTGGCGGGCGCGGGCTTTCAGAAACGGGCCAATTGCCGCCGCCGGATAAGGGCCATTTCGTTCCTTGTCAGAATGGCTTTTTTCGCCGAAAATCAGGGCATCCTAAATCTATTGTGCCTGTTTCGATGATAAAAAATCCGCAACCCGCCCGCCCGGCCAATGCGACCGCGAAGGCGTCGCCTGAGGCCGGCTCGTTTAGCGAAGCGGCGGCGTGGCGCGATGTCGGCCAGGGATGGCAGCCGTTGTTCGGAAATTTTCGCGGACTGGGATTCAGCATCGAATGGCACGATTTTGTCGCGCGAAATGAACTGGACTGGTCGGCAAGTTTTCATCCCGAATGCGTCGAGCTTTGTCTGAACCTAGAAGGGCACGGGTTCGTGGCGAGCAGCGGCGCGCGCGCGGAATTTGTGCCGCGCACGGCCGGATTTTATCACCAGGCAAACGAATCACTGACGGCCCGGCGCGCGGCGGCCGAACGGCATCAATTTCTCACGGTGGAATTTTCCTATCCGTTCCTCGCCAAACATCTGGCTGGCGCCGAAGCCACGCTGCACCCGATGGTGAGGTCGGCGATTGAAGGCTGTCCCTGCCAGCATGTTTCGGGGACCACGGTGAAATTAAGCGCCGGGCAGCAGCAAATCATTTCCACCCTGCGGCAGCCGCCGGTTTACGCAGCCGCGCAGCCGCTGTGGTATCAATGCAAGGCGCTCGAACTGGCGGTCACCTTCTTATTCCAGCCGCCCAAGGAAAAGGAATTCTTCTGCACACGTCAGCAACGATTGGCCCAGGAACGCGTCGAGCAGGTCATATTTCTGCTGAAGCAGGACCTGGCCGAACCGCCGTCACTTGAAGAGCTGGGAAAGAAAATTGGTTGCAGTCATTTCTACCTGAGCCGGATTTTTTCCGCGCAAACGGGCCAGACGATCACGCAATATCTGCGGCGTTTGCGCATGGAGAAAGCGGCCGAGTTGCTTCGTTCCGGCGAATTTAATGTGACCGAGGCGGCGCTGGAGGTCGGTTATGCCAGCCCGAGCCATTTCAGCCAGGCTTTTCATGAGGCGTTCGGTTGCTGCCCGGGGCTTTATCCGCTGGCGACGCCCACGCAGAAGGCGAGATAGGAAATATCTCCCGGAAAGCCGGCGAGACGCCGGCGCTCCCGGGTTCTAATCTCCTACGCCTTTTCCTTCAATGCCATTCCCGACTTGCCGCCGGTATGGCGGATGTCCTGCGCTTCGTAGAGATAGACGACTTCCTCCGCCACATTGGTGGCGTGGTCGGCAATTCGTTCCAGGCTGCGCGAAACCGTGATTAAATTCAGGCACCGTTTGATCGTGTCCGGGTGCTCCATCATGAACTGCGCCAGGTGATTGGTAATCTGTTTGTTGATATTGTCCACTTCCCGGTCGCGCGGGATCAAAGCGCGCGCGGCGATCGGGTCGCGATTGACGAAGGCGTCGAGGGCGGCCTTGAGCATGTCCAACGCGAGCTTGGCCATACGCGGAAGTTCAATGACTACTTTGACCGGCGGCTCCTGACTGAGGTCGCGGGCGCGCTTGGCAATCTTGGTGGCCTCATCGCCCACGCGCTCGAGGTTCTGGGAAATTTTCATGGCGACGGTGACGAGTCGCAGGTCGCTGGCCAGCGGCGCCTTGGCCAATAATTGAATCGCCATGTCGTCGATTTCCACCTCGAGAAGGTCGATGACGGTGTCGCTTTCCTTCACGCGCAGCGCGAGGTCGTAATCGCGCTCGATGAGCGCGCGGAGCGCCTCGTTCACGGCGGTTTCGGCGTGGCTCGCCATGGTGAGGAGCTTTTGTTTTAGTTCACCGAGATCCATATCATTTTAGTTATTCCACCGTTCAACTCCGTTCAACCGAATCGGCCGGTCACGTAATCCTCCGTGCGCTTTTGCCGGGGGCTGGTGAAAATCTGCGCGGTGGGACCGAACTCGACGAGTTCGCCCAGGTAGAAAAATGCCGTTTGATCGGATGCACGGGCGGCCTGCTGCATATTGTGCGTCACGATCACAATCGTGTATTCTTTTTTCAGGTCGAGAATAAGTTCTTCGATCTTGGAGGTGGCCAGCGGATCCAAAGCGGAGGCTGGTTCGTCCATCAGCAAGACCTCCGGCTGGACGGCGAGCGCGCGGGCGATGCACAGGCGTTGTTGCTGCCCACCGGAGAGGCTGACGGCGGGAGCGTTCAGGCGGTCCTTCACTTCATCCCACAAGGCGGCCATGCGCAGCGATTTCTCCGTGCGCTCGGCGAGCGTCGCGCGATTACTGATTCCGTTCAATCGCAAACCCACGGTCACATTATCGCCGATGGACATGGTCGGAAATGGATTTGATTTTTGAAACACCATGCCGACGCGGCGGCGAACGATGACCGGCTCGACGTCCTTGCTGTAAATGTCCTGCCCGAAAAGGCGAATATCGCCCTCCATGCGAGCTTCCGGGACGAGCTCGTGCATGCGATTCAAGGAACGCAGAAAAGTGGATTTGCCGCAGCCGCTGGGGCCGATGATGGCTGTTACGGCCCGCGCCTGGACGTCCAGCGATACGCTCTTCAGGACCTGATGTTTGCCGAAGAAAACCGACAGGTTTTTCACGGTCAAAGCAGCGACGGGCCGGGCGGCCGAAACAGCCGGCGCCGGCGCGGGTTTGTGGTCCGGCTTGGGAATGGCGCCCGGGGGCTTTTCGGCGTTCCCGGCGGGGGCACTTTTGATTTCTTCAGGAGTCATGGTCGAATTCATGTGTTCTTTTGCAGACGGTTCCCCAAAAACAGGCGGACGCCGCTGCTGAGCAGGAAAGTCAAAGAGACCAGCACCAGCGCACCGGCCCACGCCTGGCGGTTCCAGTCGTCATAGGGCGCAATTGCGTAGGAGAAAACCTGCAAGGGCAAAGCCGCGATGGGCTGAGCGAGATGATGGTTCCAATTGCTGTTGCCAAAGGCGGTAAAGAGCAAGGGTGCGGTTTCGCCGGCCACGCGGCCCATGGCCAGCAGGACGCCCGTGACGATCCCGCGCATCGCGGTGGGAAGGACGATGCGCGCAATGGTCTTCCACTGGGGCAAGCCCAGAGCGAGCGCGGCTTCGCGGTAACTGCGCGGCACGAGCACCAGAACCTCCTCGGTAGTGCGCAAGACCAGCGGGATCATAATGAACCCCAGCGCCAGGCCGCCGGCCCAGGCGGAAAAACCTTTCATCGGCAGCACCACCAACGCATACGCCACCATGCCCCAGACGATGGACGGAACGCCGTTGAGCACGTCCGCCCAGAAGCGGATCCAGGTGTTCAGGCGTTCGCCACCGTATTCGGACAAATAAATCCCGCCCAACACACCTATGGGCACGCCAATAATCGAAGCCAGCAGCAAGAGTTCCAGCGTGCCCACGATGGCATTGCCCATGCCGCCACCAGGGGCGCCGGCCGGCTTGGGAACGCCTGTAAAAAAGGCCCAATTCAAGGACGAGGCGCCCTTTTGAACGAGGTAAAATAGAATGACGGCGAGGGGCAAAATGACCAGCACGGCGCACGCAATACACAGCGCGTTCAGCGCGAGGCTTTTAAACTTGCGAAAGGTGTGATTGGTGGAACTGACGGTCATAATCAGGCTACCCGCCGGGTTTCGGCAGTGGTGAACGCGCGAACCATCACTTGGGCGAGGATATTAACGGCAATGGTGACACCCAGCAGCACCAGGCCCAGTTCGAACAGCGAACTCAAATAAATATCGCTCGTCGCCTCGGTGAATTCATTGGCAATGCTGCTCGCCAGCGTGCTGCCGGGATGAAAAAGCGACGGACCAATGTAAGGCGTGTTGCCGATGACCATCGTTACGGCCATCGTCTCACCGAGCGCCCGGCCCAATCCGAGCACCGCCGCGCCGAACAAGCCGCGCCGCGCGTAACTGAGCACGGCGATGCGCGTCACTTCCCAGCGAGTCGCGCCCAGGGCATAAGCCGCCTCCCGTTGCAGGTTGGGAACCGAGCGCAGCACTTCGCGCGAAACCGAGGTGACAATCGGCAGGATCATGATCGCCAGGATAATGCCGGAGGTCAGCAGGCCGATGCCATAAATCGGTCCCTGGAACAGCGGCAAAAAACCAAGCCATTTTTGCAGCATCGGATACAGGGTCGCTTGCAGGGCGGGCACCAAAACAAAAAGCCCCCACAACCCCCAGACCACGCTCGGGACCGCCGCGAGCATTTCGATGAGCGAAGTCAAAGGCTGCCGCAACCGCGGCGGAGCAAGGTCCGTCAAATAAATCGCCGTACCGAGGCTCAAGGGCACCGCAATCAACAAGGCGATGATGGAGGAAATAATCGTGCCGAAAATAAAGGGCAGCGCGCCAAAGTCTTCGGTGACCGCGTTCCAGGTCTTGCTGGTAAGAAACTTCCACCCGAATTTGGACATGGAAAGATGCGAGCCTTTGAGCAGTTGCCAAACCACCAGCACGAGGAGGAGGCCGACCGCCATCGCCCCGGCGAGGCACAAAAACCGAAATGCCCGGTCCGCCAACCGGGAGCCTGATTGGGCTCTGCCGGCAACCGGAACCGTCGAAACCGGCGCTGATGTCATTTGCGCATCCATGATATTTTCAAAATAGTCGCGCTAAAAAAGCGAGGCGGAGTTGTCACTCCGCCCCGACTGTCAAAACTGCCCTGACCGGCGGACTGCCATTTTTCAATACGTCACTGTGCCGAGGAGTTTCAATTCGCGCTGCTGCACGCTATCGGGAAGCGGCGCATAGTCAAGTTGAGCCGACGTTTTTTGACCCTCGCTCACACACCATTTCAGGAAATCCACCAGGGCTTTGCCTTTGGTCGCGTCCGCCTGTTTCTGGTAAAGCAACACCCAGCTGGCGCCCGAAATCGGATACGATTCGTCGCCCGGAGCATTCACCATGGAAAACCGGAAGTCGTCCGGGATGGTGGCGGTGGCCATGGCTTTGGAAACGGAGTCCGGCGATGGCGCCACGAATTTGCCGGCGGCGTTCTTCAATTCCGAGACCGGGAGCTTGTTCTGTTCGGCATAAGCCAGTTCGACATAGCCAATGGCTCCCGGCAATTGCTTGACCTGGCCGGAAACACCCTCGTTGCCTTTGCCGCCGACGCCGGTGGGCCAATTTACCGAAGTGGCCTTGCCCACTTTGGACTTCCAGTCAGGACTGATGGCGCTCAGGTAATCCGTGAAAATAAAGGTCGTGCCGCTGCCGTCCGCTCGATGCACCACGATAATGGAGGTGTCCGGAAGATTCGCTCCGGAATTGAGCGCGGCGATTTTCGGATCGCTCCATTTGGTGATTTCGCCCAGGTAAATGCCCGCGAGTGTGGCACCGTCAAACTTGAGCTTCGGATTGCCCGGGAGATTGTAAGTGATGGCCACCGCGCCGGCAACGACCGGGATATGAAGGATTTTGCCGGGGGCTTTGGCCATGGCTTCATCGGTCATGGGCGCGTCTGAAGCGCCGAAGTCCACGGTCTGGGAAAGGAGTTGCTTGATCCCGGCGCCGGAACCGACCGATTGATAGTTGATCTGCGCATCATGGTTATTTTTGGAATAGGCCTCCTTCCACATCATGAAGGCCGGGTTATCAAAAGTGGAACCCGCTCCATTGATCAATTGCGCATGGACGGTATTGACCACCGGCGACTGTTTTGAACAGGCCGCCAGCAAAAACAGTGCGCACGCGGTTAAACGTCCAATTTTGTTTGTCGTGATTTTCATTGCGTTTTGGGTTGCGGACAACATATCAGGGCGTCTACTCGGGTTCACAGCGCGTCATCTGATTTGCTTGCGCGGGCGGTGAACTTTAGCGCCTGAAAAAAGCTAGATTTCGACTGTAACGGAATGGAGGCGGGATTGTTACGATTCTGTGACAAACCTTTATTTCAACAAAAGCCCAAGGCAAAAGGCAGACAATCACGCCGGGAAAACCGACGGGGGCGCGCAATCGGGTTTGTTTCGATCAGGTTACGGCGATTTCATGCCAATAACTTCACCGCTCGGCAACCGCACCCATTGGCCGGCGCCGGTCGGCTTGTGCTGGCGAAAATGCGTGGCCTCCAAATCGAGGGTCGTGGTTTCATTTTCCTTGATGACCACGGGCACGGTGACCAGGCCGTAATTGGTGGCGCGGGCTTTCACCAGGTATTTGCCGGAAGGCAGCGGGACGGTCGCGGGCGATTGATAAAAGGAACCGGCCCGATTGTCCACGCGTCGGAGCAATTTTCCGTCGATGCTGTCAATTTCATAACCGGCATGAGCGGGAAAATCGTTGCTGACCGGATTGACCGCTTCCAGGGCGGAATAAACCACCAACTGGCCGTTTCCATTGGCCAAATTCAGCCGAGACGGGGCCAAATCCGGACCCACGGCTTGATCAACCACCACGTTTGAATGAGTGGCGCAGCCGGCCAGGGCGGCGGCGAGGACAATGGGGATCCAGTTTTTGTGTCGATGCATATATTTCAGGAGTGTTTGATTTGTTTTTGAAATGAGCCGGGGGGTTGATCTGTGGCGGATAGGCCGCCGATTTGATAATTCACATTCGCCTCCTGGATCAGCACGTCGTAACGCGCGCTGGTGGCGGCGATTTGCGCCGAGGTCAATTCCAGCTGCGCCTGGCTCAATTCCACGATGGAACTGCTGCCTGCCTGGTAACGCGCCTGCTCCAAATCGAAGGCTTCCTGCGCGTGATTGACCAATTGCTCGGTGGTACGCAAGCGCTCGCGCGCATTGTTTAAATGCAGCCACGCAATTCGCACATCGCGAATCACGTTGTCTTCGAGCGACCGGAGCAACTCGGCGTCCGCCCGGGCACGCAATTCGGCCTCGTGCTGGCGCGCCGCATACAAGCCGCCGGCAAAGACCGGCAGGCTCAATTGAAGCCCGCCCGCCGCGTAATTGTCCGGCAGCCGATTGTCATGCACCGGCGAAGCGCCCGCCGCACCGACGGCGGAAATGGTCGGCAGGCGGGAATCTCTTTGCGCGCGGGCGAAACGCGAGGCCGCTTCGCGCTGGTTGGTGAGGGCCATGATTTCCGGCCGGTCCCGCAACGCGGTGTCAATGAGCGCGGAAACGTTGTTGGTATCTCCCGAGGGCGGCAACGGTTGCTCCACCAGCTTGAATCGGCGAAAGTCGCGGAATCCGAGTCCAGCCGAAAGCGATGCGAGCGAGGCTTCGAAATCGTTCTGCGCCCGTTGCAATAACAACTGCCCTTCCTCGAACGCCACCCGCGCGAAACTGACGTCCAGGTCGGATTTTAATTTGTTCGACGCCAGGACGGTCACCCGGTCGAGCAGCAACCGGCGCGTGTCGAGGGTTTGCTGGGCCACGTTCATGACGGCCTGGGCTTGCAACGCCGCGAAATAATTCACGTCCACGCTCAGTAGCACCTGTTCGCGAGTCGCATTCGCATTCTGGCCTTCCGCCTGTGCCTGATATTCGGAACTGGCAGTCAGGTTGGCGGTGCGGCCGAAATCAGTGATCAATTGGCTGGCACTCAGCCCGCCCGCCGCGCGATCGAAGACGCTCGGGTTGTTCAAGCCGCCGGCTTCAATGCGCGTGTCGACGGAATCAGCGCCCACGGCCGAGCCGTAAAGGTTCACCTGCGGAAAAAACCCGGCGCGCGATTCCTTCGTGGCTTCCTCGGCTGCCAGCGCGCGATAATTCGCCGCCGCGATTTGTGGATGATTTTTCAGCGCCAGATCGTGGGCTTCCGAAAGCTTCAATGTCGGAAGGTCGTCGGTCGCGGCGAAAGCGGTTGCACCGAAAACGAGAGCGCCCGCCGACAATATTACGAATATTCTCTTCATGACACGGGGGCCATTTTGCCGGCGGCAGCGGCCAGATTTTTCGCCTGCTCCTGTTTCCAGCGATAAACGATGTAATAAGCGCAGGGCACGATGAATACGGTCAATACGACCGAAACCGCCAGTCCTCCGATGATGGCGCGGGCCAGCGGCGCGTAGGCTTCACTGCCGGCGCCCAGCGCCAGTGCCATGGGGATGAGGCCGATGAGCGTCGCGAGCGAAGTCATCAGCACCGGGCGCAGGCGCACGCGGCAGGCCATGATGACTGCTTCGCGCAACGTGCGGCCCTCGGCCCGCAGGCGATTGGTGAATTCGACGATGAGAATGCTGTTGGACACCACGATGCCGACCATCATCACGATGCCCATGAGCGACATGACGTTCAGCGTGGTTCCCGTGAGAAAGAGAATGATCAAAACGCCGGTCAGCCCGGTCGGCACCGCGAGCAGAATCAGGAGCGGATCGAGGAACGATTGGAATTGCGCCACGAGAATCAAATAAACGAGCAGCGTGGAAAGAATCAGGCCCAACCCAAAACTTTTGAAGGACACTTCCATCGCATGCGCGGAGCCGCGAATGGTCACGCGCACATTTTCAGGCATTTTGGTTTTTTTGACAATTCCCTGGACGCCCGCCAGCACCTTGCCGACGTCCTCGTGAGCGGGGGAGACATAAACATCGATTACGCGGCGCAACTGGTAATGGTCCACTTCCGTGGGCGACTCGATGCGTTTGAGCGTGCTGACGGCGTCGAGGCGCGTGGCCGTATCGGCATGCGGGGCGCGCAACGGCACCGATGACAAGTCGCTGAAAGATTTGATGAAGCCTTCGGGGTACTGAACGGTCAGCATGTAATCGTTTCCGCTTTTGGGATCGACCCAGAAACTCGGCGCAATCATTTGGTCGGAGGTCAGCGCGGTGATGACGTTGCCCACAATTTCCTTTTCACTCAGGCCGAGTTCGCTGGCGCGGAGGCGATCGATGTCGAGTTTCAACGCGGGGTAATCCACGTCCTGCGGCACCAGCACATCGCTGACGCCGGGCAGCGCGCGCGCCTGTTGCGCGATGTCCACCGCAGTTTTATGCGCTTCCTCGAGGTTGCTGCCACTGACCTGGATGTCCAGCGGCGCGGGCATGCCCAGGTTCAACACGGCGTCCACGAGGCCGCCGGTTTGAAAATAGGCGTCCAATTGCGGAAGTTCCTTTCGCAGCCGCGCCCGGACCCGGTTCATGTATTCAAAGCTGCTCACTTTGTGACTGTCGTCCAAACCCACCTGCACAAAGGCCGTGTGCGGTCCGGAATTCGGCGTGTAGATCGAGGAAAATCCCGGCGTAACGCCGATGTTCGAGACAATAATCTTCAATTCTTTGGGCGGCACAATGTCGCGCACGATTTGTTCCACCTGGCCGACAAGCTTGTCCGTCGTTTCCAACCGTGTGCCCGTGAGCGCCTTGAGGTTGATGACAAACTGGCCGGGATCGGTGCGGGGGAAATAAGCGCGGCCAATCAGCGGGTAGAGCCCGAGGCTGAGAATGAAGACACCCGTGATGCCGATCACGGTCGCGGCGGGGCGAAGCAGGCTTTTATTGAGCGTGCCCTCGTAGCGATTGAGCATGGTGCTGAATTTTCCGTTGAACCAGGCGTTGAATTTCTGGCCCCACGATTTCGGATGTTCCGAGGCGCCCGCCGTGTGCCCGTGACTCTTGATCCATTTGGCGCAGAACAACGGCACGACCGTCAGCGCCACGACGTAAGAAGCAAACAGCGAAAGAATGACCGACAACGCCAGGGCGCCGAAAAGGAACCGACTGACACCGTAAAGAAAAGTCACCGGAAAAAACACGACCGCGGTCGTGAGCGTGGCCGCCAGCACCGGCAGCGCCACTTCCCTGCCCCCGCGTTCCGCCGCCACCGCCGGTTCTTCGCCCAGTTCGAGATGGCGGAAAATGTTTTCGAGCACAACGACCGAATTGTCGATCAGCCGCGAAAAAGCCAGCGCGAGCCCGCCCAGCACCATGGCGTTGATGGTGTTGTCCCCCAGCGACAGAGCGATAAACGCCGCGAGCGCGGACAAGGGGATGGAGAGAAATACCGCCGCGGTCGCCCTCATGCTGCCGAGGAAAATCAAAATCATCAAACCGGTCAGCAACAGGCCAATCGCGCCTTCATGAATCAGGTTATCAATCGCGCTGCGGACGAAGACGGATTGGTCGAAAACGACCTTGGTCACGAGCTGCCTGGGCACGTCGAGCAAATGGGCCACGCCATCTTTGATGCCGTTCACGACCGAAATCGTGTTGGCATCGCCGCCCTGTTTCAGCACCGGCAAATAAACCGAGGGCTGGCCGTCCACGCGGACGATATTATTTTGAATTTGCGAGGCGTCTTTCGCCCTACCGACGTCCGCCACCAGCACCGAAGCGTTATTGACGGTCTTCAACGGAAGAGAATTGATGTCGTCGATCGCGTTAATCTGGCTGTTCGCATAGAGGTTGTAATCGAACGGGCCGATCTTCACGTCGCCGGCCGGCAGGATGAGGTTGGCCTCGTTGACCGTCCGCACCACGTCCATCACGCTCAACTGGTGGGCTTCGAGTTTCAGCGGGTCCACGTAGACCATGATCTGGCGATAGCGCCCGCCGAAGGGTTGCGGCACGGACGCGCCGGGGACATTGGCGATTTGATTGCGCACATCGTATTGGCCGATGTCGCGCAATTTCGCCTCGTTCAAGCCTTCGCCTTTCAACGTGACGAGGCAAACCGGCAAACTGGAGGCGTCGAATTTCAGAACCACCGGCGGCAAGGTGCCGGGCGGAAGTTTTCGCAAATCGGCCATGGCCAGGTTGGCGATGCTCGTCACCGCCGAGTCGGCGTTGAAGCCGGGTTGAAAATAAATCTTGATCAAACTGACGCCCGGCAGCGAACGGGATTCGATGTGGTCCACGCCGCTGGCCAGGGTGAAGAAACGCTCGAAGCGGCCGGTGATGTCCGTCTCGATTTGCTCGGGCGGCATGCCGGAAAAAAACGTGGCCACGACGACCACGGGGATTTTAATCGGCGGAAACAAATCCACGGGCATCTTGACGAGGCTCGTCACCCCCACCACGCAGGTGATGAGACAGACAACGATGATGAGATAGGGATAACGGATGGAAAAGCGCGACATGGCGGATCAGGATTTTCGTTTGATGGCGGCCCGGAGATTTTGAAGCGAGAATTCGGGCGACCGACACAAAGCTATCAGCGCCTGCTCCTCCGCGGTGATTTTGGCGGCCGCTTCCGGAAGGCGCGGCGCGATGTCGATGGGAACGTTCTGCACACCGTGCAAATCGCCGTGCAATAAATCGCCGGACCGGATTTTCAGCCCGTCTATTTCAACGGGCTGGCCGATTTCAACGATATGCACATACGCGTGCGAGACGGAAACGCTGCCGGCAAAATAGTGAAAACCCGCGCTCTCAGCGGCCGGGATGTCGCGCACCGATCCATTCGTCACGACGCCAGTGCAATGCAACGCGCGCAGGATATTCATGTGCACCGCGCCCACCAGCGAGCCCAGTCCCGGCCGCGCCGCTAGGTCCTGCACGACCACGATTCGAGGAGCGGGCAAGGACTCAATGTAATCCCACCAATCGGTGCGGTCGGAAAAAAGATTGCCGGTCGTGGGCGGCGAGGACCCGCGAATTTTCACGGTCGCCGCGTAACCAATCATCGGTTGCAGGTTCGGAAACAGGCACCGCACGGCGTGGCCCATGAAGCCTTCATTGCGCAGGCGTTCATGAAAGGTCTCGATGGCATTGGCCAGCGTGCACGCGTCCAGGCGGCGCAGTGCTTCCAGTTGTTCGAATGAAAGGGGGTTCATCGCGCGGCCACCATGCTTACGAGTTTCGGTTCCACTTTTTCGCCCGGCTTGATCTGGCCGGTGTCGCCGACCACCACCAGGTCGCCTTCCTTCACCCCGGAAAGAACCTCGTATTTGGTGGGGGTCTCGATTCCCAAAGTGACCGTCCGTTGCTCCACTTCATTATTCGCGTCAACGACATTCACCGTGGTTTTGCCGGACGCGACGGCTTCGACGGGTATCGCGATGGCGCCCGGACGCTGGTCTGCTTTCAGCACCACGGTGGCGTACATGCCGGGAATCAATTCCAGTTTCGGATTGTCCACCTCCATTTCCGCAATCATCGTGCGCGTGGTTTCATCGACGCGATGAGTGAAGCGGGAGATTTTGCCGGTGAACGTTTTTCCGGCCAATGAATCAATGCGCACATCCACCGGATCGCCCACCCGCACGTCCTGGACGTAATCCATCGAAACCGGAAAATCGAGACGCAACCGGTAATTGTCCGAAAGCCGCAGGAGCGGCATGGCCTGGGAGGCTGTGCCCGCCTGGATCATGGCGCCGGGATCAGTGTAACGGTGAGTCACGACGCCATCGAAGGGCGCGGTAATCCGGGTGTAGGCCACGAGTGTTTGATATCTCTCCACGTCCGCCTTGGCGGCGGCGACGGCGGCCGCCGTGTCCGCATCGTGTGATTCAGCGGTATCCAATTCTTCCTGAGCAACCAGGTTCGGATGCGACTTGTCAACATCACGCAGCCGCGAATAGACCAGGTGGGCGTTTTTTTGGTCGGCTTCGGCTTTTTGTTGGGTGGCAATGGCATTGTTCAGTTCATCCTGCAATTCCGGAATCTCGATGGTGGCCAGCAACTGGCCCGCTTTGACTTCATCGCCAAAATCGACATTGATGTCGCGCAGATAGCCGGAAACCTTCGCGTGCAGTTCCACTTCGATGTAAGGCCGGAATTCCGCCGGAAATTTTATTTCCCGGGCCAGGTCTTCGCGGGTCACTTTCACGACGGCAACCGAGGGCACGGCGGCGACGCCGGTGCTGGCGGTGGCTTTGCCCGGTTTCGATGTCAGCAGCAACACCGCCGCAACGAGGGCTACCACGCCTATTGCGGAAAGCAGCCGGACCGGTAATCGACGAAGTTTTTCTTTCATTGCTGTTTTATTTTAGAGGACGTTAACTGCCGGGCCTGGTAGCGGAGCCGTTCGGTTCCGGCGCGAGCGGCAGTCGGATGCGAAACCGGCTGCCTTTTCCCACCGCGCTTTCCACCTGCAATTCCGCGCCGTGAGCGGTGCAAATGGATTTCACGATGGACAACCCGAGGCCGGCGCCGCCTTCGTCGCGTGAGCGCGCTTTATCGACGCGAAAGAAACGGTCGAACACATGCGGCACCGATTCGGCGGGAATCCCGATGCCGCTGTCGGCCACATCCAGGATGGCGTGGCCGTTCTGGCGCGTGACATTCAGTTGAATGGATCCGCCGCGGGAGGTGTATTTGATGGCGTTGTCGAGCAGGTTCACAACCACCTGCTTCAGGCGCGCGCGGTCTCCTTCCACGAACACCTTTTGCTCCGGGCCGCACTGGACGGAAATCCCCTTGTCCTCGGCCAGCAGGTTCATCTGGTCGGCGGTCGTGGCGGTCAATTCAGCCAGGTCGAACCGCACCCATTCCCGCTGCGCTTCGCCCGCGTCCAACCGCGAGAGAGCCACCAGGCCCTCGACGATATCCGTCAACCGCTCGACTTCCTCCAGCATGCTGCCGATGATGTCGCGGGACGCCTTGTCCAGGCGCGGGTCCACGCCGAGATTTTCCAATTCGCCGCGCAACACCGTCAGCGGCGTGCGCAATTCGTGCGAGGCATCGGCGACAAATCGTTTTGAATTTTGAACCGCGTCCTCGAGCCGGCCAATCATGTGGTTGAGCGAGATGGAGAGTTGCTCCAATTCATCGCCCGTGCGCGCGGCGGGCACGCGCTCGCTCAAATTATGCTGGGTGATTTGCTCGGCTTTGCGCGCGATTTGCTCGACGGGCCGGAGCGAGTGACGAACCAGGAGGTAACCGCCCACAATCGCCACCGCCAGCGCCACCGGCAAGCCGAACGAGAGTTGCACAAACAAATGACCCAACATCGTGGAAACCGGAGTGAGCGGAACGCCCACCTCGACCAAAAAGTGTTCGTGCTCCGGCGTGGTATAATTCAGGGCGGCAACCATGAGGGTTTCGCCGTGGGGCAGAGGAAGCTTTTGGGAGAATTCCTTCTGCGAGGAAGGCTCCAGCGCCGGCAAATGAGTGGGATCGAAGCTTTGATCCTTGGGCATTCCCGAGACGTAGATGACACTGCCGCCATCATCCAGGCGCGTCACCCGGATAAAGCGATCGTTCACTTCCGGCTCGTAACGGTCCTTGATTTCACTGGCAGCAACAGCCGCTCCGATTTTCCTGATGCGGGCGAGCTCGCTGTCCGCAATCTGCTGCGCGCGCCGCGCCTGGGTTTCGCGAAAGTTGTTCTCCAGGAAATGCCGCAGGTCAATGTACATGATGACGCCGAGCAGGATGAAAACCCCCGTCAGCAGGCTGGCATACCAGGCGACCAATCGAAAACTCAGCGAACGCGTGTTCACGTTTCCACCTCGTCGCTCAGGCAATAACCCATGCCGCGCACCGTGCGAATCAATTTTGTGGAAAAAGCGTCGTCCACTTTCTCGCGCAAATGGCGCACGTAGACATCGACAATATTCGTCAGTCCTTCAAAGCTTTGGTCCCACACGTGCTCGATGATCATCGTCCGCGAAAAAACGCGCCCCGGATTGGTGGCAAAATATTCGAGCAGGGAATATTCCTTGGCGGTGAGTTCGATGCGCTTGCCGGCGCGCCGGACTTGTTTGGAAAGCCGGTCCACTTCGAGATCGCCCACGCGCAGAACGCTGGAGCGATTCACCGGACCGCGGCGCAGGAGCGCCTTGACGCGCACGAGCAATTCCGCGAACGCAAACGGCTTGGTGAGATAATCGTCCGCACCGGCCTCAAAATTCTCGACTTTTTCATCGGTGGCATCGCGCGCGGTGAGGATTAAAATGGGAACGGTTGAATTTTTCCGGCGGATCCGGCGCAGGATTTCCGTGCCGCTCAAACCGGGCAGCATCAAGTCGAGAATCGCCAAATCGTATTCATAAGTGCCGGCCATCTGCCAGCCGGCCTCGCCATCATGCGCCACGTCCACGGCATAACGCTCGGCCTTGAGCCCGCGCGCAACCATGTCGGCCAGCTTCTTTTCGTCTTCGACTAAAAGGATTCGCATATGACGATTCGACACAAATATAGACCATTCGTTGATTAAAAAGCCGCGAATGATGGATTAAAATCCGTTAAGGAACGGCCCCCGCGCAAGAGCCAGGATTATCCTTCAGCGCGGAATTCGCTTGCGTCAGGATGCCATCCCCACCATATATTTCGTTGTTTGACGAAATATAATATAATGCGCGAATTCATGGCCATTACCGGCGCGCTCGCAGACCCGAATCGCGTGCGGATTCTGCTCGCGTTGCGGCAGGGCGAATTATGCGTTTGCCAGATCACCGAATTATTCGGTTTTGCGCCCTCCACTATCTCCAAACATCTCTCGGTGCTGCGCCAGGCCGGTTTGATTTTATCACGAAAAACCGAGCGCTGGGTTTATTATCGGCTCCCTGGCAAAACGGTCTCATCGCCGGCGCGCGAGGCGCTTGCCTGGCTTCACAAATCCCTCGCCGAAACCGATGAAGCGTCGGCCGACGCCAAAAAGCTGAAGAACATTCTCGGAGCGGATCTCGCAGAGATTTGCCGCCGGCAACGGTGTTGAGACCAACGTGATGACTTCCAGCAAATTCCCATGAAGAAACTCGTCGCCGAATGCCTCGGAACTTTTGGGCTCGTTTTCGCGGGCACCGGCGCCATCGTGATTAATGACGCGACCGGCGGCGCTGTCACGCACGTGGGAGTATCGCTCACGTTCGGCCTGATTGTTCTCTCCATGATTTATACGTTTGGTGACATTTCCGGGGCACATTTAAACCCGGCGGTGACGATAGGTTTTTGGGCGGCGCGCCGAATGCCGGGCCGAGAGGTACTTCCTTACATTGCGAGCCAATTCGCCGGCGCAATGCTCGCCAGCGGCTTGCTACGAATTCTTTTTCCTGAAAACAAATGGCTGGGCGCGACTTTGCCGACTGGATCCGAACTGCAATCCTTCGTTTTGGAAATTGTGCTGACCTTCTTTTTAATGCTCACCATCCTGAACGTCTCGACCGGCGCGAAGGAAAAGGGAATTACCGCGGGAATCGCCGTCGGTTCAATCATCGGACTGGAAGCCCTGTTCGCGGGGCCAATTTCCGGCGCTTCCATGAATCCCGCGCGCTCGCTGGCGCCCGCACTGGTGTCCGGGCATTTGGAACACCTTTGGATTTACCTGGCAGCGCCCACGCTGGGAGCGTGTCTTGCGATGTTTGCCTGTCGGTGCACGCGCGAGAGTGGCTGCTGCACGAAATCGGAATCATCCATTTTATGAAGAAAAAAGTTTTGTTCGTTTGCATCCACAACAGCGCCCGCAGCCAGATGGCGGAGGCGTTTTTGAATCAAATCTGCGGCGCCGAATTCGAGGCCCATAGCGCCGGCTTGGAACCAGGCACACTGAATCCCGTGGTGGTCGAAGCCATGAAGGAAATCGGAATTGATATTTCGGGCAATAAAACCAAGGCGGTTTTCGATTTTGTAAAATCCGGCGAAAGTTTCGCTTACGTGATCACGGTCTGTGACGAGGCCAGCGCGGAACGTTGCCCGATTTTTCCAGGAGTCATCACGCGGTTGCACTGGGGTTTCCCGGATCCGTCGGCGGCGTCCGGCAGCCGGGAGGAAAAGCTGGCGCAAACCCGGGTCATCCGTGACGCCATTAAAAAACGGGTGGAAAACTGGTGCGCGGCAACCTGCGCCGCGACGCAGGCAGTCTGAAAACAAAACGGCGCGAGGAGAACCTCGCGCCGATGAATCGATTCGGAGTTGAACCGAAAAGACTAGGTTGACCCCGTGAAGCTATCCACCTCCAATGTGCGTCCGAAAATCTCGATCGACCCTTGCAGGATCAGAACGTTGCCGTTGCGATCGCCCGAGCCGGAAACGTTCGCATCGATCGTAGGAATCTGCAGACTCGATGGCGCAATGCTTGAGGCCGAGGTGGCGATTCCGTTCACGTCAAAATGCAGATTAAGCGTGGCGCCCACGTTGTCCTGCAGGGCGACCCGCACGATTTGATAGCTGAGTGCCGAACCACGGCCGGTCTTGGTGTTCACCACCGAACCCTCAACGGAATCGCTTAGCGATTGAACGGTGACCAGGTCGCTAACATCCACGGGCGTATTGTCCCCGTCGCGAACCTGGACGGAAGGATCTCCGCCGCCCAAAGGAGTGACGACCACCAATTTGCTGGTGGAGGAGAATGAATTCAGCGTGGCCGTGGCTAGCGCCTGGATGATTTGGCGCGTGTCCACCCGCACGACGTTTATGTTCGTCGTCACGGTGCTCTGGAACTTGCTGACTCCGCCCTGGGAATATCCGAAGAGCTGAATACTGAGGGTCTGCACGACGTTCGTGTCCTGCGCCTGAGCCCCGGCCGTAAAGGCCAGCGCAACGATCGCAATAACTGCCAGTTTGAGTGTTTTCATGTATCTATCCTTTTCGTTCGGTTATTTTAGAATTAGACCTACCCACTGGGTCTCACTTTGCAATTGCCGTGCCAGCGAGGCCTCCTGCCGTCCCGGCGCTGTCCCATTCCCGGATTCCAGTCTTTATCTTTAACGACCCGGCGCGGATTTCCGGGGTGGACACTGCGTGCACAGGAAACACACAGCGTGTCCATGCGTGAGTCAGTTCTGTCCGTTCCCGGTTCGACTTTTTGTGCGATTGCACTATTTTCAACCCATGTCTGAATCGCCATTGAACGTCCTTGCCATTGCGGGCAGCCTGCACCGCAAGTCCGTTACGCGCGTCGTCATCAACCACATCGCCGACAAACTCCGCGGCCATGACTGCAGCGTGGATGTGATCGATCTCCAAACCGAACCGTTGCCGCTCTACAATCCGGACACGTCTTACGACACCCCGGAATACGAGGCGCTGCAAAAGCGGGTGGATAAAGCCGATGTGCTGATCCTCGGCACGCCGGATTATCACGGCAGCATCAGCAGCACGTTGAAAAATTTTCTCGATCATTTCTGGCATGAATTTGCCGGAAAACTTTTTGTCACCGTGGTCGCTTCCCACGAAAAGGGCCTCACGGCCACGGACCAGCTTCGGACCGTGGCGCGCCAATGCTATGCGTGGACGTTGCCGTACGGCGTTTCCTTCGCTGAAAACACGGACTTTAAAGACGGTCAGTTTACCAACGGCGCGTTCGAGAAGCGCCTGGAAATGATGATTCGCGACGCGCGTATTTACGGCAGCCTGATCGCCCAACAGCGGCGGACGGATTTGACCGGGCAGGATCATTGTTTTATGGCGAGGCATCGGAAGTAGTTCCGTTCGCTCGTTCAATTGACGACCCTCTCCTTCGACACTACCCTTTTCTCATGATTGAAGCGCCTGAAGTTCCGCCGCTGACCATCGACCGTTTGCGCCTGCGTCCGGGCTTGTCTCCCGCGCAGGCCGCGCCGCTCGCGAGCGAAATTCTCGCGCTCAAACGCGAGCTGAATGCTGTCATTCTGGCCCACAATTACCAAGTGCCGGAAATCCAGGACGTGGCGGATTTCGTCGGCGATTCGCTCGGGCTTTCGCAAGAGGCCGCCAAAACCAACGCGGACGTAATCGTCTTTTGCGGCGTCCATTTCATGGCCGAAACCGCCAAAATTCTAAATCCCAATAAAATCGTCGTGTTGCCCGACAAAGACGCGGGTTGTTCGCTCGAGGAAAGTTGCCCGGCGGAAAAGCTCGCCGCGCTTCAGAAAACCAATCCCAATTTCTGGACGATTGCCTACATCAATTGCAGCGCGGAAGTGAAAGCGCTTTGCGATGTCATCGTCACCAGTGGCAACGCGGTCAAAATCGTCAACGCCGCTCCCAAAGACAAAGACTTGTTGTTCGTGCCGGACGAAAATCTCGGCGCCTGGGTGATGGAACAAACCGGGCGGCCGATGACGCTTTGGAAGGGCAATTGTTACGCGCACGTGGAGTTCCGACGCGACGCGCTCCTGCGCCTGCGCAAACAATTTCCCGAGGCGAAAATCGTCGTGCATCCGGAGAGCCTGAAGGAGGTCCGCGATTTGGCGGACAAAGTGGCTTCCACCGAAAAGATGATCACCTATTGTAAAACCGATCCGGCGAAACAATTCGTCATCGTGACCGAATCGGGAATCATCCACCGGATGCAAAAGGAATGCCCGGGCAAGGAATTCATCTGCGCGCCGACTTTCGACGTGATGCGGATGCCGACGGATAATTGCCGTTGCAGCGAATGCAAATACATGAAGATGAACACGCTTCAGAAGGTGCGCGACTGCATGAAAAATCTCGCGCCGCGAATCGAACTGCCCGAGCGCATCCTTCAACGCGCGCGGCTGCCTATCGAGCGGATGCTGGAGATCTCGGCGAGGTAGGAGCGCCGACTTATAGTCGGCTTTGCCGCGTGAAATCCCAACTCAGGCCAACGCAGAAGCCGATTAAAAATCGGCGCTCCGTTCCATACAATCCGGAACTCCAAAAGTTAGTCATTGAAAAACAAGCCTGGTCAGGACCGGTGGCCGAAAACTCCGAAGAGCAAGCTTTTCCAGGCTGGCACCAGCGCGGCTATTTGCCGCATCGCGACAAGCCCGGCTTGACACAGTTCATTACCGTTCGCCTGCATGATTCGCTTCCTGCTTCTCGTCAGGCCGAATGGGAATCAATACTCAAACTGGAAGACAGCCGGGAACGACGCAAGCAACTCGAAAGCTATATTGATCGCGGCACAGGAGAATGTTGGCTGAGTCGCCCTGCCCTTGCAAATTGCGCCGAGCAGGCCTTGCGGTTCTTCGACGGACAACGTTATCAACTTCGCGCCTGGGTGATCATGCCGAATCACATTCATGTTCTCGTCGATATCGGAAATACGCCTCTGGCGAAGTTGATCCAAAGCTGGAAACGATTTATTGCCCGTGAAGCGAACCGGATCCTCGGTCGTGAAGGAACTTTTTGGCAGCGCGAATATTGGGATACCTACATGCGCAACACAGCTCAAACTGTCAAAGCAGTAAATTACATTGAGAGTAATCCCGTGAAAGCGAATCTGGTTCGCGAGGCCAAGGATTGGCCCTGGAGCAGCGCGAGATTTCGAGATTGTTACGGGAATCTCATTCTACGGCGGAGCTTATAGTCGATTTTTTGCCGTAATTACCTCCGCGGGCCGGCGCACGCGCAAAGCCGACTGCAAGTCGGCGCTCCGCCCAGAGCCTGCTAATCGGCACCTTTTGAAAAATCTCGCGCTCCGCGCGCGTGCCCGGTATAAAACCGCGCATGTCTCGTTATCGAATTGGCATCATCGGCGGCAGCGGGTTGTATCATATTGAAGGTTTCACGAACCAAAAATGGGTTCGCGTCAAAACACCCTTCGGTGCGCCTTCCGACGATTTTCTCACCGGCAAACTGGCGGGACGCGACGTGGTCTTTCTGCCCCGCCACGGGCGCGGTCATCGCGTGATGCCCAGTGAACTGAATCATCGCGCCAACCTCTGGGCGATGAAAAAACTCGGCGTGGCGTGGATTATCAGCGCCAGTGCCGTGGGCTCGCTCCAAGCCAAATACAAGCCGTGCGATCTGGTGCTAATCAATCAATTCCTGGACCGCACGAAACGCGACTTCGAGCACACATTCTTTGGGCGCGGCATTGTCGGCCATATTGCTTTCGCCGAACCGATTGCCGAGGAGCTTCGCCAGTTGCTTTTGAAAAACGCCCGCGCGCTCAAGGCGCACGTCCATGACGGCGGCACTTACGTCAACATGGAAGGCCCGGCGTTCAGCACCCGCGCTGAGTCCCAAACCAATCACAAACTCGGCTACGATGTCATCGGCATGACCAATCTCGGCGAGGCCAAATGCGCGCGCGAAGCGGAGATCGCCTACGCGACGATCGCAATGATTACGGATTATGACGCGTGGAAAACGGACGAAGCGCACGTCACCGTCGAAATGGTCATTGAAAACCTGCGCAAAAACGCGGAAATGGCCAAGGCAATTATTGCAAAAACCATACCGCAAATCCCACCGGCGCCGAACTGGCCCTGCCACGACGCTTTGCGCAACGCCATCATGACGGACAAGAAAGTGTGGCCGGCAACCACCAAGCGCGAATTGGCGCCGCTCCTGGCCAAATATCTGTGAGAGTTGGGACGAAACACGTTCATCCTGAGGGTCATCGGCAGCAAGCTGGCATTTGAAATGCTTTAATTGAGCCGACGTGGAACAGAAAGAAGTTATCAGTAAACAAATTTTGTTGGTGGAGGACGACCCCTCGGCGCGCGAATCCATCAAACTCCTGCTAAAAATTGACCGGCACGAGGTTACCGAGGCGAAGAATGGAGTTGAGGCGCTGGCCCTGATGGCGCGAAAAACTTTCGACCTGGTAGTGCTCGATTTCTTCATGCCCGGAATGCAAGGCAACGAAGTCGCTCTTCATATCAGGCGCATTGCGCCATCCATGCCCATCCTGATGGTCACCGCCTACCTGGAAAAGCTGAGTGGCCTGGATACTCCCGTGAATGCCGTGCTTAGCAAACCATTCGCGGTGGCAGACCTGCGGAATGGAATCGCCAAGCTCCTATTCGGCCAGGCAAAGAAGACAGTTACATCTCCACGGCCACGCTGAGCACGGGCAATTCCCGATTTCGGTTTTTATTTAATGGATCTTTTTCGCAGCCATCCGTCTTCGCGAACTTGTTCCTGCTGCACCTGACGAAATCTGCTGGAAAGCAAATGGGTCCGGCTCACGTAACCGATGATCTGTTTGGGATCATCGCGGCTGACGACCAGCAATCGCCCAACGCCATGTGTCAGCATACGCGCAACGGCTTCGTGGAGCGTCTCATCAGGAAATGCGGTCACGAGCGCGGCGTTTCCGGCTTCGCTCAGTTTCAAATTAGCCGCACCGGATTTTTCCAGGGACCGGATGACATCGTTGCGGGTAATGATCCCGGCCAATTGCTTATCTGGCCCTACCAGCGGCCAGGCGTCGCGAGACGAAATCTCCGGATCATGATGAGCAATGCGATCCGCCAGTTCTGAAACGAGCATGTCCGGCGGGAGCGCCTTGACATCCTTTTCCATGACGGCTTGCACATTGGTCTGGCGAAAAACATCCGCATCATAATCTTCAGGAATACGCAAACCCCGTCTCGCGATTTTCTCGGTCATGATGGAATTTTGCATGAGCATCCGGGCAATCAAATAAGCCAGCGTCGAGCCCACCAGCAACGGCAGAAGGCCATTGGTCTGGTGCGTTGTCTCAAACGCGAAAATAATGCTCGCGAGCAACGCGCGCGATGCGCCGGCGAAAATCGCGGCCATGCCCACCAGTGCCGCGACCCTCACGTCGAGCCCGCTCGCTGGAAAAATCCACAGGAAAAAAGCGCCCAACGCCGCCCCCGCTCCGCTTCCAATCGTGAAAAGCGGTGCGAGAGTTCCCCCCGAGGTGCCACTGCTCAAGGCTATGGACCAGGACACAAACTTCATCACGCATAAGAAGGCCAGCAAGTGCAGCGAGAATCTGTTGGACAGAATGTCCGCGATATTATCGTAGCCCACCCCCAGCGTGCGCGGCGCGAAATAGCCAACAATGCCGACCGCCAGTCCGCCGATTGCCGGCCACCACATCCAGTGAACCGGCAGGTGCTCAAACATATCCTCCAGCCAATACACAATCCGCGTGACAACCACCGCGACGACTCCGATGACGATGCCCAGCAGCGCGTAGAGCGCCAGCGCGTTCAAGCCGACGGGATCCACTGTCGGCATGGAAAAAATGGCTTCCGCTCCCATTAGCTTGATGCGCACTCCAGCGGCCACAGCCGAGGCCAAAGCCACGGGAATCAGCGAGCGCGCGCGAAATTCAAACAACAGAAGTTCCACGGCGAGCAACACCGCGGAAACCGGGCTGCCGAATGTGGCGGCCATTCCCGCAGCAGCCCCCGCGGCAAGCAACGTCTTCCGCTCCGCGCCGGTCGTGCTCAATACCTGCCCAACCAGGGAACCGAGCGCTCCTCCCGTGGCAATAATCGGTCCTTCCGCTCCAAACGGGCCGCCCGTGCCGATGGCCACGGCGGCGGAAAGCGGCTTCAGGACGGTTATCCTGGCCGGGATGCGGCTGTTTCCCTCCAGCACCTGCTCCATCGCCTCAGGAATTCCGTGTCCTCGAATCGCGCGTGAACCAAACCGAGCCATGATTCCCACAATCACTCCACCAATGGCAGGCACGACAATCACCCAGGCCCCCAGATGATTGCCCGCGGGGGAACTGAAATCAGAGGAGAGCCGGCCGTAAAAGGAGAGATTCGTAACAAATCCGATCAGCTTCATGAGCAGGGGCGCCACTACGCCGCCCACCAGCCCCAGGCCAATGGACAAAACAGAAATGAATACGAGAGCGCGATGCCCGGTAAGGGGCTTCGCGGACTTTGAAGGAAGTGAGGGTTTCAATTACTTTTATTCAGATTGTTCAAAATGTTTCTTAACATCGGACTGATCCGGGCAATTTCCGCTTTGTGCGCGGCGGCCATATTTTCAAGCATGCGCCAACCGGCCTTCGTCAGGCTTATGAAGACCTGACGCTTGTCGGTCGGGCTATGCTCTTTCCTTACCAAACCTTTGCTTTCCATTCGATTGGCCAGACCGACCGCGCTTTGGTGTCGAATCTGCAATTGTTCCGCCAATTGACCCACGGTAATGCAGTCACGCTCCCCGGTGGCCGCAATAGCGAGCATGGCCTGGTGCTGATGCGGCGGAACGCCCGTTGTCCGCGACGCTTCTTCACTGAAATGCAAAAACTGGCGCAATGCATGCCGAAAGCTGGCCAGCAATTTGTAGTCAGCGTTGGACACGCTGGGCAAAATTAAATTGCTTCTGCTTTTCTTCACCATTATCAATGCAATCGAAAATATATCGCATCGCGATAATATCGTATTGCGATATATAGAGCACGCAGGCCACCCCGTCCAGATATTTTCTGATCGCAATTTTAGCGGGGATTTCCGAAGCGAAGGAAGCTTTCACCCACGAAAAGTTGACTTCTTACTGATTATCAACAGGTTGCGGCGCCATGAAGCCTCGGGCGACAAAAAAGCCGTTCCGCATCGCACGGAACGGCGTTCTTAAGCCTGCGACTTCAGGGCCGCTCAGGCTTCAAAGGATTTTCCGCAGCCACAACTTTGTTTGGCGTTCGGATTGGAAATTTTAAACCCGCCGCTGGTGAGCGCATCGCTGAAATCCACCACGGTACCGCGAAGATATTTCGCGCTGAATGGATCCACGAGAACGGAGACACCATGCATTTCCACGGAAAGATCATCCGGTCGCCGCTCGTCAAAAATCATGGAATACTGCATTCCCGAGCACCCCCCCTGCTCCACATAGATGCGCAACGTTTTGCCAGCGTTCTCCGGTTGGGTAAGAATGCTCTTCACCTCTTCCGCTGCGGCCGGAGTGAGCGTAACGACTGATTCAGTTGTCGCGGTGGCTTCCATCTTGTTATTGAAAGCTAACAGCAGCGTGCGCGCGTGTCAAATGGGTGGCATTTCCCCGGCGAAAATCCGCTGACCGCCTAAGGGTGCGGAACGTAAGGACTGATTTTGGCAATCTTCTTTTCGCAAACGGGCGCCAGGACGGGTAACAAGTCTTTCAATTGCTTGTAAATGTCGTAGGCCGTTTGCCATTCCTGCAGGGCTTCCGCGAGTTGCGCCGCCTGGAGGCCGGATTTTTTGGTCCAGAATGGGGATGGCTTTTCCGTATCGTGCAACCCTTCGTAAAAGGCATCCACGTACTGGTTCAACGCCCGCTTGAGCAAGGCAGTTTGTTCGGCGCCGGTTTTCAGCGCCGCCTGTTTTTCGATGGTGGCGCCTAATTTAAAACGGGCTTCGTCTCTGGCAGAGTTCAGCGCGTGGGGCGATTCGAACACGGTGCGGTAAGCGGCGGCCGCATTCGTGTATTGATCAGGATCGCGCGCCCCCATGTCAGAATAACAATCCCCGATTCTTCCCCACGCCAGCGCGGCCTGTGAGGTATCGGGTTGGGTTTGCGGAATGGTCTTGAGGCTTTGAATGGCGTCGTTCAAGTCCTGGGTTTTATTGGTGGAATCCTGGCTGATGGTGGCGTCGGCGTAGGCAATCGTGGCCTGCACCCGCAAATCGAGCGGGCAATCGGGAGTCAAAAGGCTGGTGAAATAATTTATCGCCTGTTTATAGGCGAACCGTGCCATGGCGGAACTGCCGGCCATCAAACGCGCGCGGTAGGTCAGTTCCGAGGGCGGCCAGTTCGTGTTTTGAAAGACGAGTTGATAGTTATTTTCCGCCGCCACGTAATCGCCCTGGCGGAAATAAAAATCGCCGACCCACCATTGCGCGCGCGCCGCGAGTTCATTCGTGGGAAAGTGCGCGATGAAATTGGTGAAGAGCATCAGGGCGTTGGTTTCGCGTCCGGCCATATACTGGTCCCGCGCCACGCTGAATTTTGCCTGCGGCATCAGGTAATGGCGTGGGAAAGCATCGGCCCAGATGTCGTAATTAGTGATGGCCGCGTCCCAATTCCCCTCCTTCTCGTACGAGCGCGCGATGGCCAGGCGCACTTCGGGCAGCAGCGAATTGGTGGGATAACGCTCTTCAAATTCGGCGAAAAGTTTCCGAGCGCCGGCCGCATCGTTTTGCCCGGCCAATCCCTGCCCGGTCAACAGCAACGACGAGGGTCCCGCGAATCCGTCCGGATACCACTCCAGAATATTTTTCAAGGCGCTCATCGCCGCAACGAGATTGGTTTCCTCCAACGCGGCCCGGCCGGATTGATACAACGCGCGTTCAATCAAGTGGTGTTCCTTCGCCGGCGCCAGGTCGATATACTTTGCCGCGATGAAATTGTAATTCGTCACTGCGTCCGCAAAATGCCGCGTCTCGAACTGCGTATCCGCCCACTTGAAACGCGCTTCGGCTTGTTCTTCAGAAAACGGAAGGCGCTCGACGGCGTTGCTGAACGCATCCTGGCTGTCGGCGATTTTTCCCTGGCTCCACAAACACCAACCGCGATCCAAAAATGCCTTACCGACCAGCGGACTGTTCGTGAAAGAAGTCAAAATCTTGTTGAACTCGTTCAAGGCATCCTGGAAAAAGTTCGTCGCTCCCCCGGTCAGGTTGGTATCAGAGCCAGACAGCGCTTGCTTCAGACGCACTTCTCCCAGGGTCAGCACGGCCAGGTCGGTCGGCTCCGGCGCGGGAAACTGTTCCAGAAAATTCTGAATCCTCTGGGCGGCGTCCGGCAATTTGTTTTGCTTCAAGTCGAGCTCAGTGATTTTCAAAATGGCGAGGCGCTGCTGATCGGGCGGAACGTCCGGCGCGAGATTATTGGTGTACGCGTTCACGGCCGCGTCAAGATTTCCCAACTGCTCGAGCACCCCGGCCTGAAAAGTGAAGCCGGCCGCGCGATTGGTTTTGTCCTCGATGATGACCAGGCTGGCCGCGCCCGCCAGCGCATCTTCCAGCCGGCCTTCGGCGCGCTGCCGCCGCAACGCAAGGTAGTCCCGTTGCCATCGCAATTGAGTGTTCAGAGTTTGCTTGTCGAGCGCTTTGACGGTTTCCGCCACGCGCGCAAAATCGCGCTGCGCCAATTGCGCCTCGCCCAGCAACAGGAAACCGGAGGCGATCGTCTCGCTCACCGCTCCGGCGTGAACTGATTTCTGGAAGAATCCGTTCGTCTGGCCCAGCAATTCAATCACACGCGGCCACTTTTCCAGGCGCGCATACGCTCCGGCTTCGCGAATGGTGGCATCGAGGGATTGCGGCGAGTCGGGAAACTTCCGCAACATGTCATCGTAAATATCCGCGGCGCCCACGTAATCCTGGTTCTGAAAACGCGCGCGGCCCAGCCAGTAAAGATACTGCGGCGCCAGTTTGTCGGCGCGATTTTGGTTGGTCGCGAGCAAATCCATCGCCCCGGCGGCTTCGCCGGACAACAGCCGGGCCTGGGCCTGGTAAAGAATCGCTTCGGGCACGCGAACTGAGCTGGGATATTTCTGAACAAAATCCGCAAATTTTTTCTCCGACAACCCGGGAGACGTGTGAAACTCATCCATCGCGACCGCAAAGGCGCGGTCTTCCGGCGAGGGCGCAGCCAATACCGGTCCGGCGCTGAAAACCAGCGCCAGCAAGAGTAAAAGGCATCGACTCAAACGGACCATGCGCGGAGTGTAACGGGTTCGATGTGGCCGCGAAAAGGTCGAAATGGTCATGCCGCGGATAAAACGACGCCTGCCAAAACCTGCCGAAGATACCGCCCGGTGTGGCTCGCCTCGCATTCGATGATTTTCTCGGGCGGTCCCTGCGCGACAATTTGTCCGCCGCCCTCGCCGCCTTCCGGGCCCAGGTCAATGACCCAATCCGCTGTCTTGATGACGTCCAGATTGTGCTCGATGATCAGCAGCGTGTTTCCGGACACGCGCAATTTGAACAGCACTTCCAACAATTTCGCCACGTCGTGAAAATGCAGGCCGGTGGTCGGTTCGTCCAAAATATAGAGCGTGCGGCCGGTGGCTTTGCGGCTCAGTTCGGAAGCAAGTTTCACACGTTGAGCCTCGCCGCCGCTCAAGGTCGTCGCCTGCTGCCCAAGCCGGATGTAACCGAGGCCCACTTCCGCCAGGGTGAGCAGTGGATCGTAAATCTGCGGGACCGCGCGAAAGAACGTCACGCCTTCATCGACGGTCATGTCGAGCACGTCAGCGATATTTTTTCCCTTGTAGGTGATTTCCAACGTCTCGCGATTGTAACGGCGGCCATTGCAGGCTTCGCAGGTCACATAGACCGGCGGCAGAAAGTGCATCTCTATTTTGATGAGGCCGTCGCCCTCGCATTTTTCGCAGCGGCCGCCTTTGACATTGAAGCTGAACCGGCCCGCGTCGTAGCCGCGAACGCGCGCGGCGGGCAGGCGCGAAAATAAATCGCGAATCGCATTAAACATCCCGGTGTAGGTGGCGGGATTGCTGCGCGGCGTGCGACCGATCGGGGTCTGGTCGATGACAATGACCTTGTCGAGGCTTTCAAATCCCTTCAATGCGCGATGGACGCCGGGACGCTCCTTCGAGCCGAAGAATTTTCGGAACAACGCGCGCCGCAAAATATCGTCCACCAGCGTGCTTTTTCCCGAACCACTCACGCCGGTGACGCAGGTCAGCGTGCCAAGGGGAATGCGGGCGTCCACGTTCTTCAAATTATTTTCGCGCGCGCCCAGCACTTCGAGCCAGCCTTTTTCCGGCGAAGGTTTGACGCGCTGTTTTGGCACCGGAATGGTCAGTTCGCCGGTGAGATATTTCGCGGTGAGCGAATGAGTGTCGGCGAGCACTTCCTCGAGGGTGCCGGCGGCCACCAGTTCGCCGCCGCGCACGCCAGCGCCGGGCCCGAGATCCAGAATATAATCCGCGTGGCGGATGGTATCGGCGTCGTGCTCAACGACCAAAACGGAATTGCCGAGATTGCGTAGTCCTTCGAGCGTGCGCAGCAACCGGTCATTGTCGCGTTGATGCAGGCCGATGCTCGGCTCGTCCAGGATGTAAAGCACTCCTACGAGTCCCGCGCCAATCTGCGTCGCGAGACGAATGCGCTGCGCCTCGCCGCCGCTTAACGTGCCGCTTTCGCGATTCAAGGTCAGGTAGCCGAGGCCGACATTCCGCAAGAAACCGAGCCGCGCGCGGATTTCCTTGATGATGTCGCGCGCGATTTTTTCCTGAAACTCGGTGAGTTTGAGCGTGGCAAAAAAAGTGTCTGCCTTGTCCACCGACAGAGAGCAAACGTCCATGATCGAAAGGCCGGGGAACTTCGGTCCCGAGTCCGCAGTCTTCGGTCCAGAGTCAGCGGTAATTGCCGGCTGCGGACTGTCGGCTCCGAGTCGTACGGCGAGGATTTCGGGCTTGAGCCGCTGGCCACCGCAGGCATCGCAAAATTGCGGCGACATGAACGCTTTGAGCCGGTTCTTGGTGAATTCGCTTTCGCTCTCGTGATAGAGCCGCTCGAGATTGGGAACCACGCCTTCGAACGGCCGCGTCAATTTGCTTTGCTTGCCCGCGCGCCAGAATGTGAATTCGATTTCCGCTGCGCCCGAACCCCACAAGAGCGCTTTTTTGAAATCCTCCGGCAAATCCTTGTAGGGCGTTTCCAGGTTGATGTTGTAATGAGCGGCAACCGCGCGGAGCATTGCTTTGTAATAAACCACCATGCGCTTGCCGCCGCGCCGCCACGGCAGGACGGCCCCCTGTTCCAGCGATTTTTCCGGGTCGGGCACCACCAGGTGTTCGTCGAAAACCATCTTCTGGCCCAGCCCATGGCAAACGGGACAGGCGCCGTTGGGCGCGTTGAACGAAAAATGTTTCGGCGTCAACGGCTCGTAACTTTTGCCCGTCGCCGGACTGAAATTGCGATTGGAATGAAGCGTCTCGATCCATCCAGGATCGGGGGTCGAGGGTCGAGGAGTTGAAGATTCGGCTTCAACTTTGGGCTTTGGACTTTGGGCTTTGGACTCAACTTGCGGCAATTGATGCAGCGTCAGCAGAATTCCCTCACCCCATTTCAGCGCCGTCTCCACGGAATCGGAAAGGCGGACGCGGATTTTATCGTCGATGACCAGGCGATCCACCACGGCTTCGATGGTGTGTCGCTCTTTCGGGTCGAGTTTGATGCGAACGCCATCGGCGAGTTCAACGATCGCGCCATCCACCCGCGCGCGCACAAAACCTTCGCGCGCCAGGCGCTCGATGACATCGCGGAATTCGCCTTTTTGCTCGCGCACGACCGGCGCGAGGATCATGACGCGCGCGCGCGGCGGCAGTGCGAGAATTTTGTCCACGATGTCGCTGGTGGTTTGGGTGACGATGGGCACGCCGGTTTCCGGGCAAAATGGCTGGCCGATGTGCGCGTAGAGCAGACGAAGATAATCGTAAATTTCCGTCGTGGTCGCGATGATGGAACGCGGGCTGGAACCGGAACTGCGCTGCTCGATGGCAATAGCCGGCGAAAGACCCTCGATAAAATCAACATCCGGCTTTTGCATCTGGTCCAGGAACTGGCGCGCGTAAGCGGAGAGGGATTCGACGTATTTGCGATGCCCTTCGGCGTAAATCGTATCGAAGGCAAGCGACGACTTCCCCGAACCGCTCAGGCCGGTGATGACAACCAGCTTGTCCCGAGGGATTTGCAGCGTGAGGTCCTTGAGATTGTGCTCACGCGCCCCGCCGATTTTGATGAATTCTTTACTCACAGCCTCGAATTTTCCGAATCAAACAATCGAAAAATCTAACCGCAAATTGGTAAGAAGCAAAGGAGAACCGTGAAAAATTGCCGGGAAGGAGGCATTGCTTCTCCATTCGGTTTTACTTTTCATTGCTATTGAGCCAAAATCTTTCTAGTGCCGCCAGATGACCGGGTGGCGGAAATCAAAAGATGTTTTTTAGCCACAAGTTTGTTCGGATTTTGAACCCCCTCCCAGCCATGGTATTCAACCGCGCTTTTCTGTGTTTCTCGACGTTTGCGTTCCTGATGACGAACACGGCCTCGGCGCAAATCTCGATGACGCCGGAAACGTACTCGCAGGATTTTGATTCTCTAAGCAGCGCCAGCTCGCTTTGGACCAACAACGTCACTCTTCCGGGATGGTATGCTTCGAAAAGCAGCGTCGATTTGACAAATTATATTGGCAACACAGGCACGAGCATGACGGGCGGACTATACAGTTTTGGAATAGAGGGCGCGCACAGTGTCAGCGACCGCGCCCTGGGGTCCCTCGCGTCAGGGTCGGCGGATCCGGTTGCTTTTGGCGTCCGCTTCGTGAACGACACCTCATTCGCACAGTCCAATATCACGGTTTCCTTCACGGGAGAACAGTGGCGCAATGGCGGCTCCGGTGTCTCTGAAAAGCTGGCGTTTTCCTACGCGGTCAGCAGCGCGGCCATCACAAATACTTTTTCCGCCGCCATTTGGACCAATTTCCCCGCGCTTAATTTTGCTTCCCTCGTGGTATCATTAACCGCGACAGCCCTGGATGGAAACAACGACGCCAATCGCCAGCCTTTCAACAATTTCCTGCTCGCCGGAGTGAGCGTTCAACCGGGGCAGGAACTGTTTCTCCGCTGGTTGGATACAAATGACGCGGGCTCAGACGATGGTCTCGCCATCGATGATTTGACGGTCACTTTCGGAACAAATGCCTCCAGCGGCCCGACCGCCCCATTCATTACGACCGAACCTCGGGACCAAACCGCCACCGCGGGGGATGCGGTCACCTTTTTGGTCGCTGCCAATGGCACCATGCCGCTCAGCTATCAATGGTCTTCCAATAATGTGGCCATTCCCGACGGAACCAACGCCACGTTCACGCTCTTCAATGTCACCACCAATCTCAGTGGCAGCACGTTTTTTGTCACGGTCACCAACATCGCCGGCGCGACCAACAGCCAGACGGCGACCTTGACCGTCCAGCCGTCCACCGCCGCGGTGACTTACCTGACCTACAATGTGGACGGCAATAGCGTCACCGGAACCGACCCGACGAATTGGGCCGTCACCGCTCCACAGGTGCAAGCCATCGGACGCGAATTGGACTACCTCAATCCTGACATCATCGCCTTCAACGAAATCCCCACCGCCTACAAATGGCAGATGACCAACTGGGTGAACGCCTTTATGCCGGGTTTTTATCTGGCGACAAATTCAATCGGCGACGGGTTCATCCAAAATTACATCGCGAGCCGCTGGCCGATCATCCGCTCGCAAAGCTGGTTGAGCGCGTCGAACCTGGCGAACTTCGGCTATACCAACGGCAGTTCGTCGTTCACGCGGGACCTCTTCGAGGCGCAGATTGCCGTCCCGGGCTTTTCGCAGCCGCTCCACGTTTTTGATGCGCACTTGAAGTCCACGACCAGCGGCGGACAGGACGACGCGGACCGCCGCGCAGCCGAGGCTTCCTGCGTCTCCAATTTCTTCGTGAAGGTATTTCTGACGGGCACAAACAAACTGCATCCCTACATTCTCTCCGGTGACATGAATGAGGATATTTTGCGCCCGGAGACGAACAATTACGTTTCCGGCCAACCCATCCAGCGTTTGATCAGTCCCCCGACCGGGTTGTTGCTGACGAATCCGACCAATCCATTCACGGGCGCGCCGACCAACGACATGACGGAATCCGTTCGCGCCTCGAAACTCACCGTGCGTTTCGACTACATCCTGCCCAACGCGCTGATGTACTCGAACATCATCAGCAGCCAGATTTTCCGCACGGACAAACTTTTTCCCGTGCCGCCGAACCTGAACAGCAACGACGATCGCATCGCATCGGACCATTTGCCCGTGCTGATGGTGTTCCGCAACCCGTTCGCGAATCCCTTCAAACTGGTTTCCGTGACGCGCAATGATCCGGGGCTGACGCTCAATTGGGAGGCCGTTCCGGGCCAGCTTTACGCCGTGGAAAGTTCTTCAAACCTGCTGGACTGGACGACTTTTGCCACGAACCTGATGGGGACGAACTTCAGTTTCACTTTCAGCACGAACACGACTGGCGCTGCACAATTCTTCCGCGTCCGAAAGGCGCCCTAAGCGGAAAGCCTCTCCACAAAAGAGCCGCTTCGGAGGTCGGCGCTCGAAGGACTCACGGCACCTGCGCAACGCGGTAGAACAAGGTGGGACTCGTGCCAGCCGGGGACGGGTCGGTAAAGGTCGCCGACGTGCCAACTGCGATAATATCGGTGAGCGCGACCCAATTAGTGGAAGCCAGGTTGCCGTTAGTGCGGACCTCGTATTTTTCGCCGTCAACGGTTGGCCCCCAGGTCAGTTGCAAATTGGAGCCGCCAGGCCGCGCAGCGGTGGTGTTAAAGGGCAAGCCGCTTACCAGGAGGCCGTTCGTGGGTAAGGCGGCGCGGATGGTATAGGTAATTGGATTTGAGCTCTGATTGGGCACTCCCAAGAACCAGGAAATTGCGTTGAGATTCGCCGGGCCGGTAGTGTTGGTGCGGAGGACGATCTGTTCGTAGTTCGTGCCGGAATTCGTGCTGTTGGCAAAGTACGGCGGTGTGACGGGCAAATTGCTTCGCTGCACGATCAAGTCACCATTGCCGGTCAGATTATACAATTCAAAGAGCACCGCCGCGTTCGTCTGGGTGATGTCGAACGAGAAGAAATTCGTCACTCCCACAGCGGTGGTGAAAACCAGGGGCACGCCGTTCACGAGCGAAATGACTCCGGGCGAAGCCGGGTTCAGAAGTATCAGCCGATACCATCGCAACAGTCCAAGCCCGCCCGTCTGCGAACCATCATCAAGGAAATCAAACTGCGTGTTGGTGGGGTCGATGGGCGCATTGGTGTCGTAGCCGATAACGTTGGTGAACGTGTTCCAGCTCGCCGGAGACAAGCTGGCCGTCCATTGCACCTTAAACAAATCGTTGGTGGGCGCGAACCAAACCAACAGGAAGGCGTTGGTCCCATTGATGTTCGTGTGCGTGATGCCGGAAATCGGAATGGTATTGGTCGAGGGCGAGATGGTGGTCAGATGGAAGGTCACCTGGAGCGAATTGGTCACCGGAGTTCCATTGGTGTTCTGCAAGCCGAGATAATAAGTGCCGCCCGGCACGATGATCGGCGAACCGGTGGTTGTGAGGATGGACGAACCGCTGGACGCATTCGTAATCAGCAGAAAATCATTTACATTGGTGACAGTCGGCGGGCTGTTGGTGCTGAACCAGACATTCAACGGCCCGCTCGCGGAAAGTAACGCGTTGGTGGCGAAGTCGGCATTGGTCGGGACATTCACCTGATAGAAAGTGACCGATCCGGACGTGACCGAGTTGGTGGTCGGAGCGCCATTAGTCAGCACAGGTCCGCCCGAACCCAACAGGATCAACCGGTAGAACCGAATGGATCCCAATCCGCCGGTCTGTGAGCCGTCGTCAAAGAAGTCAAACTGTGTATTCGTCGGGCTGGTGAATACGTTGGTGTCATAGCTGACGATATTGGTGAACGTGCTCCAGCTCGCCGGCGACAGGTTCGGCGACCATTGCACCTGGAACAGGTCATTGCTGGGAGCGAACCACGTCAGCAGGAAGCCGTTTGTTCCATTGATGTTGGTATGGATAATGCCGGTAATCGGCACCGTGGTGGTCGATGACGATATCAACAAGTGGAAGTCCACCTCGACGTAATAACCGACGGTGAACGTGTTCGTGTTTTGTATGCCGAGATAATACGTCGTTCCGGCGACGAGCGGCGGCGAAGTAGCCGTGCTCACCACCGACGTGCCGGAGGCAGAATTCGTCACCAGGAGAAAATCGTTGCCATTGGTAATGGTCGGAGGCGTGTTCGTGGTGAAGAACATGTTCAGCGCAGCGCCAAACGTGGAGAAGAAGTTGGTCGCAAAATCCGCGTTGGTCGGCACGTTGACCCGGTAAAAGACCACGGAGCCGGGCAGGATGCTGTTGGTTTGTGGGACGCCGTTCGTGGTGTCCAATATAATGGCGTTGGTGGAGAGTAGAGTAGGTGTCAACGCCAGGCTATGGAGATAACCGCTGGAAATGGCTACGACATTGCTCAGACCCAGCGGCACGCTGGCCTGGCCGGCACTATCATCGCCCCAGGCCACCACGCTGCCATCGCTTTTCAAGGCAAGACTGTGGAAACCACCCGCGGCGACGGCCACGACATTGCTCAAGCCCGGCGGCACATTCGTCTGACCGGAACTGTCATCACCCCACGCCACAACCGTGCCGTCAGCCCGCAAGGCAAGGCTGTGGTAATTGCCACCCGCGATAGCAACGACATTGGTCGCGCTGGAGGGAACGTTGGTTTGACCGGCGCTGTCGTCACCCCAAGCCACCACGGTTCCATTATTCCGGATTGCCACGCTGTGATAGCTGCCACCGGCGACCTCCACGATATTGTTGAGGCCCGGTGGAACATTGGTTACTCCAAAGGCGTTGGCGCCCCAAGTGACGACGTGGCCATTATTTTGGAGAGCCAGTGTGGCGTAAGTGCCCGCCGAAATCATTACGACATTGCCCAAGCCCGCCGGCACATTGGTGACGTTGAAAATATTGCCACCCCACTCGGTCACGGTCCCGTTATTCCTCAATGCAACGCTGGAATATTGGCCGCCGGCCACCGCCAAAACATTATTCAGGCCCGGAGGCACGTTGGTTTGGTTGAATGTATTATCGCCCCACGCAGCAACGGTCTCATTATTTTTCAGCGCCAGACTATGATCGTAAGCGCCGGCTATGGCGACCACATTGCTCAAGCCTGCCGGCACTTCCGCCTGATGGACATAATCAGCACCCCAAACCACTACCTTGGCCTGATCCAAAATCTGGTCAAAACCGGTCACCACCGAGAAGACATTGCTCACCACCAGACGGAAGTGATACGGGAGATTGGGCGTCAGACCGGTGATCTGATTGGTGAAGTAAACCACGTTGAAGGAATTGCCCACCGCAACCTGCGGCGTCTGGTTTCCGTAAAGCGTGTTCGTTCCCCAATCGAACCATGCGACGGTCGGGAGGCCATTCGGAGTGGCCATGCCGTTCAATTGTGCGCTCGTACCCGTCACGGCCTGGGCCGGTTGCGTGAACGCGAAGGGAGCGGTGGCGGCAAGCACATAAACCGTGAACGTATTTGTGGCGCTTAAGGCTTTGCTATTGATCGCGTATTGATTCGTGTCAGTAACAACGGTCGTGATCGTGTAGATGCCCGGGGCCTGTGCCGGGGTTGGTGACCAAGTGATAATGCCGTTGGCGTCGATAGTCGCACCCGCGGGAGGATTCAACAAAGTATAGGTCAACGGATTGGGCGGAATATCCGAATCGGTGGCGTTGTTGGTCACCATCACAGTAGACAGCGCGCTATTGGTCTGATCGGGAGGCGTGGCGACAAAGACCGGCGGTGTATTCGATTCATTCACCGTGATGCGGAAACTGTTGGTCGCGCTCGCGGGAGGCGCGCCGTTGTCAGTTGCGACGGTGGTAATGATATACACCCCTGGCCCCTGAAGCTCGGTCGGCGTCCAAGTGATGATACCATTGGCGCCGATGACCGGCGACGGAACGGTGGAGACGTAAGTCAGCGGCCAACCATTGGCAATCATCGTGTTGGTATCAATCGTCATCGTCAATGTATAGGTCAACATCGCATTGGTATTGGAATCCGTGGCGCCGTTCGTCACGGTGATCAGCGTCAATTCGTTCGTCGTTAGATCGAGGGGGGTATTGGTGAACGTCACGATATTGGTCGACGCCGCGGAATTCGTGATCGGAACGGAACTAACAAAGACACTGACGGTCACCGGACCGAAGTACGCCCGGGTATCGGTATTGGTGACCATGTAACTGAACGAGCCGAAACCGCCATTGGTGAGATTACCGAAATTATTTGTAGGTGTGAACACGGCGATGTTGCCGCTGCCGCCAGCGCAGGCGTTCTGATTAGTGAGATAAGCAGTGCCATTGGTTCCGTTGGCCACGCCAAACAGGAGATTGCCGGTGTTTCCCGAAAGTTGATACAGGTCAACATTGACCTGCGTATTGGTGATGGTCAGGGCGTGCGGTACTCCCAGCCAGTTCATGTATTCTTCGAGATCGGTATATCCATCGCCGTCACGATCGACGTTGGCGCTGAAATTAGTCGCATTCTCACCCAGAGTAATTTCCCAGAAATCCGGAATGCCATCGCGGTCGACATCCGCGTACGGTAACACGCTCAGCGAAGAGGTTGAATTGGTGCCGCCTGAAATTATGGATTGTTTCCCGGCAGAGCCGGCGTTGTAAATCGATGTGATTTCACATGGAAGAAGAACGCGATTGTAAACACTTAACTCATCAATCTTGCCGTGAAATGGATGGCCGACAATTGTTCCAGAAGGTCGGATACCCATAAAAAATTCGAAGCTGGTTTGCGGTGTAAAAATTCCTAGATTTTTCGTGGCCACAGCGAGGCCATTATGATAAAGAATTGCTATTCCCGTAGTTTTATCGTAAGTGAGTGCCACATGCTGAAAACTGCCTGGAATCACGATGCCGCCGGCCGACCAAAAATTGTGCGAAATGGCTCCCGTATCCACGACGTTGCCATAGAGAGTGCCGTCACCGGTTGAAAATTCATTAATCTCCATATGCACTCCGATTGGAGCGGGGCTCGAATCGCCATTATTCTGGTTCCATTCGAAGACTGACTGGTAAGTACCATCTGAAGGATTAATCCATCCTTCGACGGAGAAGCCATTACCTAATCCTACGTTTAGACTCGGATTGGCTGGGACTTGAATGTAAGATGAAATGTTGCTACTCAACAGAAATGCCTGATTGACTTCACCAAGGCCGAAACTTGCTCCACCCTCCAAAACACCATTGTTCCCTCCCTGGATATCATTGGCGTTACCTTCAGCTGGCCACCAAGCGACCATTCCGGACAAAAGAGGCATCGTTGTATTCGCCGCAGGCAATATACGCACCTTCTGCACGACACTACGGTCGATTGAATCGCGCATCAATAGAGACGTTCCAGCAAAATCCAAAACTCGTTCATACGCAATGAACGCCTCGTCCGGTGCAGTGGGCGGAATAGGAAACGAATGACTGAATTCCGTGAACTGGTTAGAAAACATGCCCCAGCTTGTATTAGCACCGTCCAGAATGCTGTTCAGATTGGTATCGATGAAATTATTGGTCTGGAAAATCCAAGTGTTCGAAGTGCCACCCCAGAAGGCCACGTTCGTAAATACCGAATTGGTATACGCGATAAGATAATTGGCCGAGTAATTCAGGAAATTGGTGAAGCCGCTGGGGTTGTCAGCAATGTCGTTAGCGCTAAGGCCTGCAAAAGCACCCCAGTTAAAGAGGACATTATTCACGAAATCCAAGCTGATATTATCGCCCAATCGTGGATTAGCACTGTAATTGTCGGCGTAAAGATTGTGATTGAAGGTCACGTCGCCAGAGCCGTAGCGCACCTGCGATCCACCTTGGAAGTTGTCGGAATTGTTCAGACTGTCCGCCAGTACGGACCATTGCACAGTCACGTTCGACGAATTCAACGCAGAGACGTCATTGAGACCTCTCACAGAAACGTGGTCGGCAATAATGCTCAAGGAATTCGTGATCAGCAGACCATCAGTTCCGCCTGCTCCAGTAAAACTAGCCAGAGTGATTGCATCCAACAACACACCCAACGAACCAGGGGTTTGCGAGACGAATTTGAGTTCCGTGATCGGAGAGGTTGCTGTAAATACAACCGAAGTCGTCTGCCATCCCAGGTTTGTCCATTGATTAGAACCATTAAACGTTACAGTCAGTAGCGGATTACTGTTTTGGAGTATATTTGCCGAGGCTGTTGATCCGAGCGGGTTTTTTGAATAGGCAAAGGTCAGAATGTAGCTTTGGCCAGTCACAGTAGGCAGATTCGTCGAAATCACTCCTGCAACATCTCCATCAAGGTCTATGAAATTGCTTCCTTCGTAGGCCGTAGCACCTGGTCCGAAGCCGTTGGATAACAAATCAATGTCACCGGAATCGACGTGCCACCCTTCGGCAAAATAGCTGGTAGCATCTAACGTTTGGCGCTGACCTTCAAAGCCACCCTTCCATGAAGCAATGACATTCGTTCCCGAACGAAACCGCAAATACCGCATTATAATATCATGCGCATCCTGCACATACGTGGTCGAGCCGGCGACGGTCACGCCGTTGCTCGGCGCGGTCTGGCCGGCAATGGTCAGGAAGGAGTTCGTGATATACAATGGTGACGCCAGGTTGATCGTGCCGGAGACGTCGAATACCACTGTTCCAGGGCCGTTCGTTTGAGTCACAGCGGCGCGCAAGCTCCCCGGACCGGAGTCGGACAGGGTAGTCACGTGATAAACATTCGTGCCCAGAGCGCCGCCACGCGTGATGGCTCCAGCCCCTTCAGCGGTGGGGAATGCCGGGAAGCCGTTGGTTTCAATTTCCGCCAGGATCGTGTAACTGATCGGATTGGTTTCGTTGTTCGGCACGCCGAGGAACCAGTTCCCCGTCAAGTTCGTGAGGGCTGAGTTGGTGCGGATAAAAATAATCTCCGCGTTGTTCCCCGGCAATTGGCTGCTCTGGAAGAAGGGTGGCGCCAGAGGCAAGCCATTCGTTTGCACGGTCAAATCACCGTTACCGCTCTGGCCATAAAGTTCAAATCTCAAGCCGATATTCGTGACGCCACTTAACGGGAAATTTGTGACGGAGAATCGGAAGAAATTCGTCAGTTCCGCGCCTGGTCCGGCGGTATAATTCAGCGGCATACCATTGGTTAGATCGATGATGGTCGGCGCGGGGGGCGGAACCAGTTCCTTGGCAAGCACGGCATAACGTACGGTGTTGGAAGAGGTCGTATCGGTGGCCGATGAACGCTTGATCACATCCAGATACCAGGGACCGGCCGACAACGGCACCGGGAGTGAATTCGTCAGGACATAAATTATCTCATTCGCGTTGGTGCCGGTAAAGCTGCCGTAATCAGCGCTGAGCAGATTCGGCAATGGCAAACCCTTGCGCAGCACCAAATCCGCATTGCCATTCATTTGCAGCAGTTGGAAGGTCGCCTCCGTCGCATTCGACGACACATTGAACTTAAAGGGCCGCTCCAGATCATTTGTATTGAGCCGGCTCGTCACAGGAATACCGTTGGTCAACGTGACGATGTCAAAATTCACCTGCACCACAACCGTGGACGGCACGGTGCCGTTGTTTCGAACTCCCAGATAATACGTTTGCCCGCGGATCAATGGCGGAACGCTTGTGGTCGGTGAATTGGTCGCAAGCACCGGAAGGCCAATGCCTCCGGTCGAATTTGCCAGGAGCGTCACATCATTCGGATCACCCAAGCCCGGCGGAGTCGTTTGATTGAACAATAAATCGACGGGGGCCGTGGCCGAAACGAGAACGTTCGTCGCATTGTCAGCCCACGACGGGACAAACACGCTGAAGTAGGCAATCTGACCCGGAGGCACGGTATTCGTGCCCGCAGTCTGCGGATTCAACTGAATCGGCACCGGCGTATTGGTCTGCAGAATGAATTGCAATTCCCAGCTCACGAGCTCGGCGTTGGTGCTGATGGCGCCGGTGCGGGCATCGCGAATTTCCAACTGCCAATTGCCGAAGGCATTGGTGCCCACCAGCGCCTGCAACGGCTGCTCAGGCAAATAATACAAGTTGCCCGGCGGTTGTTCGGATAAATTGAACGAATCCAGCAGCACACCCGGCTCGATTCCAGTGATCTGCAGCGGCAAGGAATTGCTGAGCGCTTTCAGCGAGAAGCCCTGCACTTGCCAGCCTTGATTGACGCCGTAAATCAGGTTGGTTATCCCACCAAACGACACTTGTGCTTCCGCCAGGCTTTCAGCCGGCGTGATGGCCGGATCGAATTTGCCAATATTGCGGTTCGAGCTGGTGGCGGAAATCCTATAAATCGCCCCAATTTCTGCCGCGGAGAGGGATCGGCTGTAAATGCTCATTTCATCCATCTCGCCGAAGAAGAAATTATTCGTCACCCGGCTCATGTCTTTGCCAATCAAAACGTCACCGCCGGTTCTCGGCACAAACACGCCGAGGTTCGTCGTGACGACATTGGTGCCACTGTAATAAAGCGCGGCGATACCGGTGTTTGTATTGTAAGTAAGCGCCACGTGCTGATAGAGATTGCTCTGGATCAATCCCGGCGCTGAAATCACCTCGTGCGATACATTATTGGTATCGATGATGTTCGCGTAGAGCCGGCCATTCCCCGGAATCGGGTTATTGGTCGCCACGGAATTCGTCATCGAAATCCAGAATTGCACGCCGTTGGTCTGGATGTCGTTCACTTCGACCACGCCAAAGGGTTTGTTTGTGATGCCGTCGCAAGTAACGCCATTGTTGTCGAGCACGGTCCACAGGCCGGGCAAGGCGTTGGTCGGTCCGAGAATAGCCGTATAAATGGCTTTGCCGCTGCAATTGGTTGGCTCGCCGAGCGCCCAATTCGTATAGACCACGCTGCTATTGCCGGTGGACCAAATCAAATTCGTACCTGTGGCGGAACTATTGGTCAGGCCGATCCACATCGTGTAATTCGTCCCGCCGAACTGCGCGAAGGTGTCGTAGATCCAATTCTCTTCATTCGCGTCATCCACCTCGGCGAGATGCCCGCCCAGGGCATTGGCCCACAATTCGGAGACATTCCAGTTCGTCTGGCCGAGCAAATAATAATAATGGCCGTTTGCGCGATTCAAAAACGGTCCGGCCTTAATGACGAGATTCGATATCGCCCGCCCGTTGACGATGGTGTTCGTGGGCACGTGCGCGAGCCACTCGACCAGCGGTTGCTGGAAGTTGACATTTGTCGGATTGATCCAGCCTTCCACAGTGAATCCGCCACGCGGGCCAACATCCAAACTGAGCGATTGCTGGACTTGGACATAAGTGTTGGTGCCGGCAAACTCGAACGCGGTGCCGGAGTCCGCCATTGCAAAGGCCTGGCCAACTTCACCCGCCGGGAAATTAAACCGACCAATCAGGCTGCCGTTGTTGCCCAGCGTTTCCGGATCGCTACTGTCGGCAGCGTTGCCTTCGCCACGCCACCATCCGGCGATTCCCGGCCCGCGAGACAAATAGCTGATGGTGTAGCTTTTTGCCGGAGTGAGCGAAATCGTGCGCGAAATCGAGCCGTTAGCCAGCGCGAGGTAATTGCTTCCGTTCGCGGCGGTGGAGGGATCGGTGACAACACTCACTTCATTGGTCGCCATGCTCAACAGATTGGTGGGCCCGAAGAAATTCGTGCGCACGAAAATGTCGTTCGTAGTCATGGTCCAGCCGCCGTTCGTGTCAAAAATGGTCGCGGGCGCCCGATAGGTGCCATTGGTGGCGGATTCAAAATCGCTCAGAATGAAATTCGTGCCGTTGTCGAGATTGTCATAAGGCGGCAATGCAAACTTGATGGGAATTTCGGTAAGGTTCGTATCATCAGTAAACGTGAGATAGGTGTAATCCTCAGAGACGAGTTTCGGCGTGTATTGCCACTGCGTCGTGTTGACGGGATTGTTGCCCTGGTTCATCACGATATTCAGGGTATTTCCGTTCACGAGGTTGTAAGGGATGATGAACGTCCCCCTGCCACTGACGTAACCGGAATGGAAAATATCCGTGCTGCCGTCATACACATCCAACTGATCGGGCACGCTGAAGAAATCATAATCGATAACCAGCGTTCCCGAGGCCACTGATGAAATGAGCAAATTATTCGTGGAACTAGCGCCGCCGGCGGTGAAACTGCCGAAAAAGTTCGTGAAGATGTTCAAGTGCCCCATGTTCGTGGCCGTCGGGCCGCCACGGTTTTCAAACAGCAGGATTCGTTGGCCCATGGGGCTGATGAGCGTCAGGTCCAGGTCGGAGATTCGCGGATGGTTCAGCACCACGCCCACGTTGACCTCCACGATGTTTTGGTTATTGGTGATGAAAATGTTGTTGTTCGTCACCGCGTCATCCGGCAACGACGTGATGCCGTTCGTCGAGATAACAGGCGTGGGAACCACGCCGTTGGGATCCAAAGTCAGCGTCCAATTCAGACGGACCGTTTGGGCAGTGGCTGTGGGATTGAAAATACCGACATAATACCGGCCGGGCCGCAAGGGCGGCAGAGCGGTTCGGTCGATAGAAAGACAATCGCCGGGATTATTGATGAGTTCCGTTTGATCGAAGGTCGTTTGCGTCGGCAAATCGCCATAACGAACGTAAAGTTGCACCGGCCCGGTGCTGGGCGGGATGAAATCGACGCAAATCGTAAGATTCGTGCACTCCGGCGGCACGTCGATGAAATCATAGAAGAAATGGCGGGGCTGGATGGTAGCCACGACGCCATTGGTACCCTGCTGCGGATCGAGGCGGATAAACTCGTTGTCCACCTGGCCGACGTGTCCCGGAGCATCGTCCACTTCGGTCAGCAACCACAAGCCCAGGCCCTGGGTGCCGTCGAAATTCTGCAGCGTCGGGGGGCCGTCGGAGTGCTGGGAGCCGGGAATATCGCCCTCGTCATTATCCTCGTAAATCAAGATTTGATTGGTGGCGCCATTTCCCAGCGTGTGATTGTTCAAGACGGCCTCAAGCCCATTGTGCGTGAGCGTGCCGAACAAATCGCCAAAATCCTGGTGCTCCAGGATGTTCGTCACCACGACCCGCCGCACCGCGATCGGCTGGACCGCGATGGCCAGTGTCCGGGCGATGCCCAGTTGCGTGGGTGTGCCATCCGGAATCGGCGTGGGAACATTGATGCCGTGGAGATATTCCTCGCCGTTCGGCCCCATCAGACTGAAAGGGCTCAACGCAAACAAAGCCGCAAACGAATATTCCACCGCTTCCTGGTCTTCGGCTTTGACGCCGATATAAAAGATTTCGTTGGGTAGCGCGTTGCTGAAGACCAGAGTTTCGGTGCCGCCACGGTTGAGCGATTTGGTCGCCCCCGCGACGACGGTCGGGTCAAGGTTGGTCAAACCCCAGGCGCCCGATCCGCGGGCCACATACAAATCAATGTCTCCCTCCGGCCGCGTCGCGGCACCCTCGTTCGGCGCATTGACGCCCACCGGCGGGATGGAAAGATTCACCGGCAGGAACGTGATGAACGCCGCATTGGTGAAGGACTGTGTGGCATTGGTCCCCATCGTGTTGGTGATGACGTAGAAGTGCCACTGGTTACTCACGCCCACGGTGATTTGGCCGTTAGTGTTCCAATTAGCCTGGTTGGTCAATGAAAGTGTGTTGGTCCCCTGCAACGGTGAACTGGCGCCGACCCGCTGGTTTTGCAAAATCCCGCCCGAGGTGTCCGGTGAACTCCCAAATTGATTGGTAACCGCCGTCAAGTTGGCCGTGTAGCCGTTGGTAACCACCGGATTGCTGGTCAACATGAGGGCATTGGTGACGCCGCCGCCATCGCCGCTGGAAATCACCAGGGCATAATCCTGCACCACGCCATTGGTGTGGGCGGTGATGGCATTCACGTTCACATCGCGCGCAATAACGGTGATGGAAAAATTCGTGCCGCCGGGTTGGGGAAGGTAGACATTTTCAACGTTGTTAATGTTGTCGCGATTGGGCGGGAGATTCGTGCTCCAGGGTAAATTAAAGGTGTTGCCGGCCGCGATGTCATTGCCGAAATAGATCACCGGGTTGGTGGGATTATCCATGTTGGTCACGATCAAATCCAAATCGTTGACCAGCTTGATGCTCGCCGCCGGATTGCCGGGAGGATCCGTCCACACCAGCGTTACCCGCAACGGCTGGAACATGGCGTTGGAGTTGACGTTCACAAAAAATGTCCGGCTCTCGCCCGTGGCCAGCGCGTTGGACGGATCCTGGTCGGTGAAGACCATCGGAGCCGGAGCGCCAAAGGAGTTGGTCAGGCCGATCGGCAGCGAGTTCGTGATGTTTACCAGGCCCCAACCTTCATAGTTGATGGTGCTCCGGACCTGGAAATCATAGACCGGATTAATCGAGCGCGCCCCGTTGATAATCATCGCCTTCAACAAGGCCGGGCTCGGCGTGTAATGCCATTGATTGGTAAAATAATCCTCGATTAACGCGAGTGTGCCTGCCACTGCCGGGGCGGCCATGCTGGTGCCGGATTCATAACGGTAAAAGGGACCGGTGCCGTTCGAAGTAACCAGCAGATCGTTCAAATTCGTCTTGAGCACATCCCAATAATCTCCCATTTGATTGGTGCTGATGACTTCGGTCGTCACGTCAAACCGGACCTCCACATTTGTCGAATTGCCGATGCCGTAGAACCAGGTCGTGTCCACGGGAGTCAGTGACAAATCCGGCGGAATGCGGACCACGTTGGTTCCGACAACCGGGTCGGCAAGAGTAGGAAACGCATTCGGCTTGATTCGGATCGCCAGCGGAACATTGGTCGGGAAATCCGCGGTGGCGAAGATGTTCAACTGGATGGCATCGCACGGAACGAAAATAGCGGACTTGAACTGCGCGCCTGGCTGCACCCGCTCGTCAGTCAGCGTATTGATATCGTCGGTAATCGGATTGTAATAGGCTTTGGTATCCCAAGTCATCGACCGCGTCGAAACCACAAAGGTTCCCGGGGCAATCACGTCGGGTTTGAATCTGCCGAAATCACCTTCCACACCGATGCCGACGTTGCCGCGCGAGGAAAATCTCGCCACCTGGTTGCTCGAATCCGTCATGCCCAGCCAGGGCTGGTTGGTGGTGCCTACGGCGTTGGTGCCCTCGCAGTTATCCGTCTGGTAAACCTGGTTGGTAATATTGCGTGGCAGTTCGCTCGCGCCCACGCTGATGACGTTTTTAGCCACGGCGGGAGAAAGCAGGCTGTCCGCAACGCCGCCCTGCCCATCATCCCCACCGCCGCCGTTGTTGCCCGCGGCGAAAACATAAGTGATGGCCTGTGAACCCGTCTGCCCGGGAACCGAATCGCGCACGGCCTGGTCGTAACTGGCCGCCGCCAGATTGTAATCGCTCGTGCCGTAAGCCCAACTGTTGTTCGAGATCAATGCATTCGTGCTGGCGGCAAGCTCCTGCAACTGGGCATCGCTGATATTAGGCGTCAGCGCCGGGAGAGCCCAAATGGTTGCTTTAGGCGCTTTGCCGCGAAAATCGGCGCCAGGCACCGACCCCATCGCGTTGCTCGGGCTATTCATCCCGCTCGCCGCGATGATGCCGGCGACATGCGTCGCGTGGCCTTCCCGGTCGGCGATGCCGGGTCCGAACAGCGAATTCGGAAATGCAATGTTCGGCAAATCGGGATTGATGAGCGCAGTCACTCCGGCGTTGCTGTTGGTCGGAATCCAGGAATCCGCGACCGCCACAATGACATTTTGCCCGGACAGATTGAGATAATTGGTGGGAGTAAAAACGTTGGTGGCGTCGCCCATGATGACCCGTGTCAAATCATTGGCGGCAATGCGCGCGAGGGAAGGCTCCACTTCTTCAACGCCGGGCAGTCCGGCGACGGCGGCGACATTGCCGTTCTGCACCGTAAGCACGGGTCCGAACGGAGACGGGCTCTCGGAAGTAATCGCCACACCCATTTTGCCCAGCGCGGCTTTGGTCTCGTCCAGCGCGCCGGGGAAAACACCCAGGACCAGGGCCGTCGCTCCGCGCCCATCCAACGCCGCCGGCATGAGCGCCGGTTTGATTTTGTAATAGGGTTCCCAAGGAATCACGGTGAGGTTCTGGCCCAGCATCTGCGCCACATCGGCGGTGGCGCGGACGAGATAGGCATTATTGGGGATGTACGAAACGATCGTGGCTCCCGCCGCGGTCAAACGCGCGCGGAACGCGTCATTGATCGGGCCATTGGCCTGCACAATATAAGCGCCGGGATCACCGTGCGAGCGCAACGCATCGGGAATGGAGAGGTTCAGCGCGTCGCTGGAATCAATGAGCGCGTTCTCCAGCAGAATGGCCCGGCGATTGTGCGACAGTTCGCCCAAAGTTTTCGAGGTATTGCTTAAACGATAGGGAAATGCGTTGGTCGCTTTGGCCATGACCGCATTGGTGGCGGGTGGATTCAAGGCAGCGACAGGCGCGGTGCTGGCGGATTTTTGGGAAGCCGACTGCGTCGGCAGCGGAATCAAGACGGCGGCAGACGCCGGTGAAGAGGCGGGAGTGGCGGGTTTGGCCGGCTTCTCCGCCTGCCATTTATCGCCCAGCCGCCAGAAATACAACGCGGCGATAAAACACGCCAGGCTTATGCAAAGCCATGTCAGGGGTCGCCAACGCTTCATAGTTTAAAAGGGCAAAAATGAGGACTGAATCCGGCGGAATGAATTCCGCGCTCCGTAAAAAACACCTGCCGGGACACATTTCTTCCCGGGCTCCAGTTTTCCGTTCTGACTCATGACTTTTATGCTTAATCCGGACCGATCATTAGGTTTAATCCGGGCCTAACACGTTAAATTGTTCCACGACGACACGCGGCGGGTAGCTGCGGCCCTGGGAATCCACTTTGCCATTGACGAATTGCGGATCGGACGTGCCCTCCACATGGACAACCGCGCGCGTGGCGGATTCGGCGGTAATCTGATAGTTTGTACATAGGCCGTTAAATTGTCCGCCAATCACCAGGGAGTGGTCCGCCGGATGCAGCGTCTGTCCAAAGGAGTATATCACAAAACGCGGGTCTTGATTCAAGGTTAATAAGGACATTATCTGCTGGGGAATACGCTCCATAATGGCATCGTTGATGCCATTCGCCCCCAGGCTCGCCAGCCCGGTGCCGCTGACGCCGGGAGTTCCGTTCGTGTTCAGGAACGGCGACATCACGGAAAGTTGCGGAGTGGCCAAAATATCGCCCAAATGCTGGAAACTGGCGTTCGGGAAAATCCGGTTTGTGCTGCCGCGCGT
>DASZLX010000037.1:0-27118 GCA_035552155.1 Verrucomicrobiia bacterium
GAGAAATTTTTCCAGCTCCGCCGGCTCCTGAAGATTGAACCCCTTCGAAGCGAGCCGCGCAAAAGAATTTCCACCCGGCCCCACATAAGAGCCGTTCACCTCCGCCAATGTCGCCGACAAAAACAACGGCCACGCGCTCGATAATCCGCCACCGATCACCGCCAGGCCGTCAATCAACGTCAAGGCGGTTCCGAGCGCATCGCCAACCATTTCGCCGAGGCAACGGAACGCCTCGACGGCCGCCGCCCGGTTGCCCGAGGCGGTCCCGAGGCCGATTTCGGCAATCACCTTCGGTTCCGGCGATTGCTCGAAGGAAATTCCGGCACGCTCGGCGTAGGTCCGCCGGACTGCGCGAATGCTAATGCCTTCCTCGGCATTCATCGTCGGCGCAAGTTTGTGGCGCAGCAGCCAAACCTCTCCGGCGATCGAGTTGTCGCCGACCAGCAACTCGCTGTCCCGCACAATGCCCCCGCCAAAACCGGTTCCGAGAGTGATGCCGAGCAGATTTTTGTAGCGCTTCGGGCTCCCGGCTTTTTCCAACTCGCCGTTCACGTAGGGAAGAAAACCGGCAATCGCCTCCCCGTACGCAAACAGGTCGCCGTCGTTGTTGAGAAAAACCGGGATGCCAAATTGCTCGGCTAGCATCGGCCCGAGCGCGATGCCGCCACGAAAAGCCGGCAGGTTCGGCAAGTCGCCGATGATGCCGTTCGGATAATCCGCCGGCCCGGGAAACGCAAAACTGATGGCCGCCGGTTGAGCCGGACATTTTTGCTTCGTCACCGTGAAACCCTCGACGATGTTTTGCAGGCAGCGATCGAGGTCGTCTGCGTTCGAGGGCGTGGTGAAGGTCGGCGTGACCGGTTTATTGCCCTGCATGGCGGAGAAACGAAAACTCGTTCCTCCCGCATCAAGGGTCATCACGATTCGCGGGTCCTGGTCGTAAGCGGCCATTGGCTTTTTGTGCGAACCTCAGGCCGGAACCGGAACCTCGCGATTGCGCCCGATTTTGTGGCCGACCAAACCGTAGAAGGCCACGTAGGCATACGCAATCATCGGAACGATGAACGATAATTGCAGGCCCTTGGCGTTACCGCCCTTGATGAGAAGATCCGCAATCTTGCCCTGCAACGGTGGCAGAAGCGCACCGCCCACCACCGCCATGACCAGCAGCGATGATACCTGGCCTTTCAGCACGCCCATTTTATCAAGCGCCAGCGAGAAGATGTTTGGCCAGCCGATGGAGGTGAACAGCCCGATACCCACCACGCACCACATCGCCATTTTGCCGCCCACCAGGACTGCGACAATCAACAACACCACAATGGTCGCCGAAAAAATGAACAGCGTCCGGCCCGGCAGCGCTTTGCCGAATTGGAACAAGACCCAGCAGAACACAAGCATTGGCAAATAGTTTTTCACGATAACCCAACCAGCACCGAAATCGAACGCGTGTTGGTCTGAATTCCAACTGCGCAAAACCCAGAACAACAGGAAACCAAGGATGGGGATGATGACGAGCGCCGCTTGTTTCTTCATCTTGTTCATTTCGCTCAACTCAACCGCCCCCATGAAACGCCCAATCAACATGCCGCCCCAGAACAACGACACATACTTGCTCGCTTCCAACGCGGTCATGCTGGCGACATCCGGCTGGCCCAGAAAATTGATGATCGTGCTGCCCACGGAAACTTCGCCGCCGACATACATCAGAATGGCCAGCACGCCCAGCACCACGTGCGGATATTTCAATGCGCCGATACCCTGCTCCGCCTTTCCTTCGCCCACGTGCGGCAAATGAATGACCCAGAAAACCCCGGCCATGATCACGAACACGAGGCAAAAGATCATGTAGGGAATCTTGGCCGATTCCGCTCCGTGCGCGCCCGATTTGGCGAAATATTGGAAAATCAGCCAGCCGCCAATCAGCGGCCCGGTGGTCGTGCCCAATGAATTAAACGCCTGCGCCAGGTTCAGGCGGCTGGAAGCCGTGCGCTCCGGTCCCAAAATAGTCACATACGGATTCGCGGCAATTTGCAGCATCGCGAATCCCAAACCGACCACGAACAGACCGCTCAGGAAAACCCAGTACGCGGAGAGACTTCCCGTTGCAGAATTTGAGGCCAGATTTGCTGCCGGCCAGAAGAGGCCTGCGCCGAGCGCGGAAATCAACAGTCCAATAATCACGCCATTCTTGTAACCAATGCGGGCAATCGGGTCGCCGGTTTTTGCCGAAATGATGAAATACAATAGTGAACCGACAAAATAAGCCCCGAAAAACGCGAGTTGCACCAGCATCGCGTGAAAATAATCCAGCGTGAATGCGTCCTTAAACTTCGGAATCAGGATATCATTGAACACCGTCATGAAACCCCACAGAAAAAACAGGGTGGTCATGATGGCGAACGGTCCGCGATACGTTTGGCCATCGGTGGTTTGGGAGGTGCCGGCGGCCGGCGCAGTAGTCATGCTTGCCATATTTGAGGGTGGTTTACCGGTTTGGGTTATGCTCTAAAATCGCCGGGATCCAAGTTCCAGCAGTCCGCAACCATCTGTATTGGAGGAGCCAGGCGTTTCCGCATCCCTGCTTTTCTACAAGCCTGCGTCGGGAATATCAAGCTCGGCGAAAGAATTGTGTAAAAATGTCCTAATGCGCCGGATTGTAAAATTGTAACCGCCCTGGACGAATTGTACCCATATAAAAACTTGAAAAATACGTGAAGGAAAAACTTCTCCGCCAGTCTAATGCTGGTTACAAATATACCATAAATGACACATTATTCCCGTTCTAGGGTCAAACACCCATGCGCTAATCTGGTCCCACCGACCGCGCAATGAATAATCCTGCCGCCCGTGCCAGCCAACTGCATGAAAGAACTGCTTCAAAAACATAAGCAATATCTTCTGACGGGAGTCTCCTACGTCATTCCTTTGATTGCGTGCGGCGGGATCCTGATCGCCCTGGCCGTGACTTATGCTTTTCAAACGCATCACGTCAACGCCCTCGGCGGTCCCGACATCGACCATTGCCCCATTTTAATTCAGAACATCAGCAAGATTGGCGCAACGGCTTTCGGATTGTTTCCCGCGGTCCTGGCCGGATTCATTGCTTACGGCATGGCGGGAAAACCGGGATTGGTGCCGGGATTCGTGGGCGGGTTTATCGCCGGGATGCCTCAAACAGTCGACGGCAAAACCGCGAGCGCAGGTTTCCTGGGCGCTCTTATCATCGGCCTGATCGCGGGGCACGTGGTTAACCTGCTCAAAAAATTGCCGGTGCCGAAACTCCTCCGGCCCGTGATGCCGATCATCGTCATTCCCATTTGTTCAGCATTGCCCGTTGGCCTCCTGATGCTCGCGCTCAACGTGCCCATCGCGATCATCATGCTGAAAATGGGTCACATGTTGCTAAACCTCCAAAGCGGTTCGCAAATTGTTTTGGCGATGGTGCTTGGAGCCATGATTGCCTTCGACATGGGCGGCCCGATCAATAAAGCCGCCTTCTTTTTCGGTGTGGCAATGATTCAGCAAAGCAACTTCGCCATCATGGGTGCCTGCGCCGCCGCCATTTGCACCCCGCCCCTCGGCCTCGGCCTGGCCACGCTCTTGAACCGCAAACGCTGGACCGAAGAACAACGCGAGTCCGGCCTCGCTGCGCTCGGCATGGGCTTGATCGGCATCACCGAAGGTGCCATTCCCTTCGCCGCGGGCGATCCGTTCCGCGTTATTCCTTGCATCATGTTCGGTTCGATGGTCGCCTCGACCATCGCCATGCTCGGCGGCGTGGGCGATCACGCCCCGCACGGCGGCCCCATCGTATTGCCGGTGGTCGATGGCCGGATCATGTATGTCATCGCCATCATTGCCGGAGCGTTGACGACGGCGGCAGCCATCAATACAGTCAAGCGGTTTACCGAGAAGACGAGTTCTCTCGAAGGAGCAAAATCATCATGAAAATTGTCGCAGTCACAGCCTGCCCCACCGGCATCGCCCATACTTACATGGCCGCCGAGCAATTGGAAAAAACCGCCCGCAAACTCGGCCACTCCATCAAGGTCGAAACGCAGGGCGCCATGGGCATCGAGAATAAATTGACCGAGAGCGAAATCAACGGCGCGGCCGTGGCCATCATGGCCGTGGACATCGCCATCGAAGAACCCGAACGCTTCGATCATATCCGCAAAATCAAAGTCCCCGTGCAGGCCGCGATGAAAAACCCGGAAGCCATTTTCGCCCAGATCTGATTTCATGCCGCTCGATTTCTCCTTTTCCTGTCCCCTGCCGAATGGCGTTCACGCCCGCCCCGCGAGCGCGCTGGAAGAGGTGGCCCGTACGTTTACCGCGGATGTCGTGTTGCTCAACCAGCGCACCGGCCGCTCCGCCAACGCCAAAAGCATTTTGTCCATTGTCGGCGCGGATATCCGGTTCAGCGACCCCTGCCTCCTGAAAGTCAGCGGGCTGGACGAGGAACGCGCCATCGCCGCACTCGGCGCTTTCATCCGCAACACCCTGCCCCGCCAGGAAACTGAATTGCCCACGTTTGCCGCTTTGGTCGGCGAACTTCAACTGCCGCGGTGCCTGGAAAACAGCGGGGCGACCTTCCGCCGCGGTACCGCCGTCGTCCCCGGTATCGCGCAGGGGCTCATCGTCCGCGCTGGCGGATTCAACGTCCCGGATGGCTTGCCGATGGATGGCGTCGCCGACACTCCCGCCGAGCAGCGGCGAATGAGCGATGCGCTCGACGAATTGATCGCCTGGTACGGCCGGCGCGCAAGCGCAGCAGGAAAAGGTATAGAAAACGAGGTGCTCGTGGCACACCGCTCGCTGGCGCGCGACGAGGAATTCCGCGCCTGTCTTCTGGACGCCATCGCCTCCCGCCAACGCACCGCCGCCGGCGCCATTGCCGATGCGGAAGCGCGTTTTACCAAGGTTTTTTCCGGGAGCGAGAATGTATTGCTGCGCGAACGCGTGCTCGATATCCAGGACGTTTGCGCCCAGTTATTGCAGCGTGTTTATGGCAACGAAACCGCCACTCGCAGCCTGACGCTGACGGAGGATTCCATCGTCGTGGCCGATTCCCTCACGCCCTGCCAGTTCCTTTTCCTCGATTGCCGTTTTCTCAAGGGATTGGTCCTCGCCCAGGCCGGGACCACCTCCCATACCGTCATCCTCGCCCGCTCTTTCGGCGTGCCCACGCTCGTCGGCGTCCAGAATATCGAAGGCCTCGCCGACAAAGCCGAAGCCGTCCTCGACGCGGACCTGGGCGTTCTGGTCACCCATCCTACAGCCACGGTCCGTCGCTATTACACGATGGAACGCCAGCGGCTGGACCGGCGGCAGGCGGTGCTCCGCAATTTCGGCGGCAAAGCCGCCACCACGCGGGACGGCCACGCGATCGAGATCGCCGCCAACATTGCCACTTTCGAAGAGGCGGACCGCGCGTTCACGGCTGGCGCGGAAGGCATCGGCTTGTTTCGCACGGAAATGCTTTTCCTCGACCGCGCCTCCGCCCCGGATGAGGCTGAGCAGCACGAGATTTATCATCGCGTAATTGAAGCCGCCGATGGCCGGGCGGTGATCATCCGCACCATGGATGTCGGCGGCGACAAGGCGCTGAGTTATTTAAACCTGCCCGCCGAGAACAATCCGTTTCTTGGCTACCGCGCGGTGCGGATTTATCCGAAATTCGAATCCCTGTTCCGGACCCAGGTGCGCGCGCTGGTCCGCGCTTCCGCCCACGGGCCGCTCCGTATCATGATTCCGATGGTGTCCACCCTGGAGGAAATCCGGTGGGCCAAAAAAATAATCGCGGAAGAACAGGCCCGCTGCGCCGCGGAATCCAAAGCGTTCGATAAAAAAATGCAAATCGGCACGATGATCGAAGTGCCCTCGGCTGCGTTTGCCCTGGAAGAGTTTTGCCGCGAGGTCGATTTCTTCAGCATCGGCTCCAACGATCTGCTGCAATATTTCATGGCCGTGGACCGCGCCGATTCCCGCATCGCCCCGCTCTACAATCCGCTTCAGCCCGCGTTTCTGCGCTTGCTCAAGCAAATCGTGGATGCTGCCTGGGCTAATAAAAAATGGATCGGCCTTTGCGGTGAAATGGGCGGCCAAAAGCGCTACCTGCCCCTGCTCGCCGGCCTCGGATTGGACGAAATCAGCGTGTCCGCGCCGGCAATTGCCGGCCTTAAGGCGGAATTGTCCCGCCTCGATCTCGGCGATTGCCGGCAGTTGTTCGCCGCCGCGCTGAATTGCGCCACCGCGGATGAAGTCAGCGCTTTGCTCAGCAAATTTTCCGCGCAACATTCCCTGCCCCTGCTCGCCCCGGAGATGGTGGTCATTAATGCCGACGCCGCTACCAAGGAGGAAGCCATCAAGCGCGGTGTGGATTTGCTCTACATTCACGGCCGCACCGAGCAACCGCGCGCGCTCGAAGAGGCCATTTGGAAACGCGAAGCCAATTATTCCACCGGCTTCGGCCACGGCTTCGCCATCCCGCATTGCAAGAGCAGCGCCATCAACGCCAACTCCATCGTGATCCTCAAATTCGCCGAACCCGTCCCCTGGAATTCGCTCGATGACAAGCCCGTCCGCGTGGTGATTCTCATGGTGATTCGCGAAAGCGACAGCGCGACCGAACACATGAAAATCATTTCCGCGCTCGCCCGGCAGGTGACCCACGAAAGCTTCCGCGACAGCATCGAACAGGAACAAAATCCCGAGCGGCTCTGCGCTTTGCTCAAAAGCAAAATAGGATGCTGAGACTCCGCGCAACCGGTTCCCAGCTTCTCCCGGGACTCGCTTCCGTCCTTTCAGGACACACCGCTGTTGCCACGACAAAGCACAAACCTAGCTGCAGAAACGGTACGTGGCGTGAGGGCGTGTTGCCCAAACCACAACGCGGTAGGGCGCGTCGCTCCGCGCGCGCCGTCGAACTGAAAAAACCGTCCGTTTCGCTCAGAACTGCGGCGCGCAGAGAGGGACACGCCCCGCTCTTTTGAGACGCGCTCGTCACCAATTTCCCTATGAAAATGAACCTCCCACTCTCAATCGCCTCCTGTTTCCTGGGCCTGAATGTCCTCGCAAACGAACCGGTGAAATCCCCGGATCTTTTCAAAGAGAAGGTGCTTTACGAGATTGGCTATTCCCACCTCGATACTCAGTGGCGCTGGACTTATCCGCAGGTCATTTCGGAGTTCATTCCCAATACCATCAACGAAAACGAGCCGCTGTTCGCACATTACCCGGATTACGTCTTCAACTGGACCGGCGCCAACCGCTACCGGTTCATGCAGGAATATCACCCGCAAGACTTTGAAAAAGTCCGCAAATGGGTGGCCGAGGGCCGCTGGTTCCCGGCCGGTTCCTCCTGGGAGGAAAATGACGTGAACGTGCCTTCGTCCGAATCGCTCATCCGCCAGATTTTGTTCGGGCACGATTATTTCAAAAAGGAATTCGGCACTGAGAGCTGCGAATACATGATTCCGGATTGCTTCGGCTTCCCCGCTTCGCTGCCATCGGTGCTGGCGCATTGCGGGCTGCGCGGTTTCTCCACCCAGAAACTGACCTGGGGCTCCGCCGTCGGCATTCCCTTCAACGTCGGCGTCTGGGAAGGTCCGGATGGCAATTCCGTCATCGCCGCTTTGAACGCCGGCAGTTACAACTCCGAAATTAAAGAGAACGTCGCCACCAGCAAGAGCTGGAACGAGCGCCTCGAAAAAGACGGCCAGAAAAGCGGTGTGTTCGCCGATTACGCGTATTACGGAACTGGCGATCGCGGCGGCGCGCCGTCGCTGCGTTCGGTACGGAATCTCGAAAAGTCCCTCCATACCGACGGCCCCGTGCATGTATTTTCCGGGCGGGCCGACCAGATGTTTCGCGACATCACCGATGCGCAAAAAGAGAAACTCCCGGTCTATAAAGGCGACCTTCTTCTCACGGAGCACTCCGCCGGTTCGATTACTTCCGAGGCCTACATGAAACGCTGGAACCGCAAAAACGAATTGCTCGCCGACGCCGCGGAGCGCGCCTCCGTCGCTGCTTCGGTCCTCGGCGCAGCGCCGTATCCGCGCGAGAAATTGCACCGCGCCTGGGAATTGGTCCTGGGCGGCCAGTTCCACGACCTGCTCCCCGGCACCTCGCTTCCAAAAGCCTATCAATTCACCTGGAACGACGAAATCATCGCCATGAATTGCTTCGCGGAAGCGTTGCAGGACGGCGTGGGCGGCGTCGCGCGGGCGCTGGACACGCGAGCCGATGGCGTGCCGCTCGTCGTTTACAATCCGCTCTCTATCGCGCGCGAGGATGTCGCCGAAGCCGAATTGGAATTTCCCGGCTCCGCCCCCGGCCTCCAGGTTTTTGACGGCGCGGGCAATCCAGTGCCCACGCAATTGCTCTCCGCCGAAAACGGAAAATATCACTTTTGCTTCCTGGCCAAAGTCCCCTCCATCGGTTTCGCGGTCTTCTCCGTGAAACAATCCGCGACCGCGCCGCAATCCGGAAGGCTCAAAGTGACCGAACGCTCGCTGGAAGGCCGCCGCTACCGCATCACGCTGAATGATGCCGGCGATATCGCGAGCGTGTTCGACAAGTCCGCCAACCGCGAATTGCTCTCCGCCCCCGCCCGGCTGGCGTTTCAAACCGAAAATCCCCACGAATGGCCCGCGTGGAACATGGATTGGGACGATCAATCCAAGCCCCCTCGCGGTCACGTTGACGGCCCGGCCACCTTCCGCATTGTCGAAAACGGCCCGGTGCGCGTTGCTCTGGAAGTGACCCGCCAGGCGGAAAATTCCGTTTTCATCCAGACCATTCGCCTCGGAGCCGGTGAAGCCGGGGAGCGAATCGAAGTGAAGAATCACATTGATTGGCTGGGCAAAGCCTGCGCCTTGAAAGCCGCCTTTCCGCTCTCAGTCAGCAATCCCCTCGCGACCTACAATTGGGATGTCGGCAAAATCCAGCGCGGCAACAATGACCCCAAAAAATACGAGGTGCCGAGCCATCAATGGTTCGACCTCACCGACACCAGCGGCAGCTACGGCGTCTCGATTCTCAATGATACCAAATACGCGAGCGACAAACCGGCGGACAATCTCATACGCCTGACGCTCCTTTACACGCCCGGATTGGCAAATGCCCGCGACTATCGGGAACAACAATATCAGGACTGGGGCCGGCACGATTTTGTTTACGGCATCTACGGCCACGAAGGCGACTGGCGGAGCGGCAAATCGGACTGGCAATCCGCGCGCCTCGGCCAGCCGCTGCTCGTTTTTCGCACCACGCCGCACGCCGGCAAATTGGGCCGCAGCTTCAGCCTGTTGCACTTGAACCCGGATGACGTCGCCGTGCGCGCCGTCAAAATGGCCGAAGACGGGCATCAAGTGATTGTCCGTCTGCAGGAATTGGAGGGTGCCGGCACAAAAACGGTCGAGTTGTCGGGAGCGAACGGCCTCACGCACGTCATGGAACTCAACGGCATCGAGCAACCGCTCGGCCACATCAAAAGCGAAGGCAAAACTCTTGCGTTGGATTTTAAACCGTATCAGCTTCGAACTTTGGGGCTGGCCCTGGCCGCGCCCGCGAAACTCGCGCCGCCGGTTTCGGACCCGGTGAAACTCCCTTACAACCTCGATATTTTCAGCTTCAACGATTCCAAATATGACGGCGGCTGCGATGCCGACGGCATTACCATTCCTGCCGAGATGATCAGCGACACCGTGGTTTCCGAAGGCATCCGGTTCCGGATCGGCCCCACCGCCAACGGCAAGGAAAACGCCATTTCCTGCCAGGGCCAGACGATTTCGCTGCCGCGCGGAAATTTTGACCGCATCTACCTGCTCGCCATGGCGGTGAATGGCGACACCTCCGGCACCTTCAAAATTGACGGCCGGGAGAAATCGTTGCGCATCGAAGATTGGTCCGGCTACATCGGCCAATGGGATAATCGCGTTTTTCAGGGCACAGTCGCCGCGCTCACTTACTCAGTGACGAATCCGCTCGACCATCTCGACGCCGGTTTCATCAAACGCGATCCGCTCGCATGGTTCTGTTCACATCGCCATCAGCAGGACGGCAACGACCAGGTTTACACTTACAGCTACCTGTTCAAATACCATTTCGACATTCCGCACGGCGCAAAAACTTTGACCTTGCCCGACAACTCGCGCATCCGCGTCGTCGCGGTGAGTATGGCGCACGATGAAAACGACGCCACCGTGGCGACGCTGCCGCTGTATGATGACTTCACTGGGCGCACCGCGCTGCAATTGAAGCGGTAGGCGATCAATAAAATCGGAGGCCTGCGAATGTAGGGCGCGTCGCTCCACGCGCGCCGCGGATTGCCCGATGGTCCCGCACTTTACTGCCCTGCCGTACCGGTCGACTTTGCCTGCGTCACACTGGCAGCCGCATCCACATAAAAAGGAATGTTCACATGCGCCGCATGTCCCTGGCCGTCGCGAATGTAAGCGAAGAGACGATAAGCCCCGGACTGTTGCGGGGCGGATAACGACACTTCGCTGAGGGCGGGATTTTGAATCAACCCCGGCAGGCTCGACGGCTTTGCTTCGAAGTCCCCGCCCACACTCGTGGCGCTGCTTTCCTTCAGAATTTCCCACGAATAGGCCAGTGTGTCATTGTCGGGATCGTTCGCCAGAACTTTTGCCGTGCAAGTCGCCCCCGGCTTAAGATGCACACTTTGCCGGGAAGTTTCGCCATTCAGCCACGCGCCCTTGATTTGCGGACTGCGATTGGCCGGCCAATTGCCGCTCCACAGACGCTGTAGCACATCCACGGATTCGGTTTGTTCGCCGGAACTAAGAAACACGCCGTACCACGTGGGCGTCCGCTCCTGTTTCTGACCCCAAAGAAACGCGTAGGAGCCCAGGCAATGTTTGGGGTCGGCGGCAATCACAGTGTCATACCGTGTTTCGTAAAGGCCCGCTTTGACCGTGCTGTCGTTTTCGATAACCGCGCCCCAATCGGTTTTTGGCGATTCCCAATGACCGGTCGCGCCCCATTCGGTCACGATGTAAGGGCCGTCCCACTGCGCCTCGCGCAAATAACGCGGCAGGTTGACGATGTCCGCATACATTTGCACCGCGAGCAGGTCGAGGTCCGGCGCGCGCGTTTTGAGTTCGTGCAGCAACTGCTGATTGACCCCCGCCAGCGGCGTGGTGGTGAGATGATTCGGATCCACCTGGTGAATCATTTTCGAGATGCCGTTGACCGCGTCCCACACCTTCGGGTTTTTCGCGTTCAAATTCAACTCGTTGCCAATCGCCCAGATGATCAACGCGCGCTGGTCCTTGTAGCGCAGCACCTGCGCTTTGAGCCGCTCCAATTGCCGGGCGACCATCGCCGGGTCATTGTAATCGAAACCATTTCTTTCCCGCCCCACGTCCAGGCCGAGCGTGACATAAAGCCCGTTCTTTTCCGCGCGCGCGAGCAGCGCCTCGCCGCCGCCTGTGCCCCAGGTGCGAATGGAATTTCCGCCGCGCGCGGCCAATTGTTCCATTGTGCCCGAGCCCAGTCCGGCGCCCTTGATCCAAAACGGCCGGCCGTTGACATAAAGCTGGTAACCACCGTCCGTTTTGCGGATTTCCGCCTTGGTTGGGCCCGGATTTTCCGTCTGCCCCCGTGCTGACAGGCTGAATGCAGCCGCGCACGAGAGCGCCAGCAAAAGGGATCGCGCGGCCACGCATGGCCTGGTGATGAAATTCCGGTTAGGCAGGATTCGGTTCTGAAGATGTGGGATCATTTGTCGTGCTCGCTCTCGGACATGATCGATTGATGTCGACACGTCCAGCGGCACACAATATGCCCCGCTCGGCCAGCGCGGCATCCCTCTTTCGAGGGGGAAAACAACTCATTCCATAATCCAAACCCCAATCACGAAACCTTCGACCGTTCGGAGTCGCTTAAAACCGCATGGTGAGGTCCAATTGCAGGAGATTATAGTGATTGTAGGGATTCACCTGCGGAATATCCTGGTTGCTGCCGCCGGTTCCCAACTTGTCGTTGATCCGCGAGGCGTATCCGTAACGAATGGTCGCAATGAAATTATCGCTCAAACCGTACGCCAGCGCCGTGTAAATGCCTTCCATGTTCAAGTCCGCGAAAAAGTCCGAATCAATCAGGTTAGGATCCAGCGAGTACTGCTCCACGTGCTGCCAGTACGTCCGGAGTTCCCACGCGTTCTTTTTGCAAACCGATCCGCTCACCAAACCGAGGCTGTTCTTGTTTCCGATGGCCAGGCCGATTTGATACGCCTTGTCATCGCCCGTTTGCGCGGAAGGAATCAAACTAATCCCGCTGCCGTTAAAAGCAGCGGCGCTCTGCGCCCCAAACGCCGCGCGGGCGCGATCGCCCCCGTTCAGGTTTTGCGCATAATCTCCAAACAAACGCACATCCAGGTTCTTAACTTTTGCATTCAATTCCCACGGCACATCCAGAATAAGCAGATCGTTGATGCCCGTTTCATTCGAGAAAAAGCCGTCATAAGGCCCGAGGTTATAGAAGGCCGAATTCCCGCCCAGTCCCTTCGTGCTTCCCTGGCCGACGAAAGTTCCCGAGAAATCGGGCGATGTGCCGTTGATATTGTTCACTCCGTTGCCCGTGTAATTGTAGATCGCGGGCGCCACTTTAAACGAAATCGTTTTCGTCACGTGATAGTTCACGCCCAATTGCCACCCGAGGATGAACGGCAGGTTCGAATTCTTATAGTTGAAGCTAAAATATCCCGCGTTGGCGTGGGTTGGATTGGGATCCTGATATAAAAACTGGCCGAAGCTTGCGAAAAGATCCGCCGGCCCCACGGTATATTTAAAGCGCTCCGCCGCGCCTTCCGGGCTCAGGTCCGGATCCCAAGTCATGGCCGTCGTATAAAACGGGTTCGGCATTTTGCCCACCGTAATATCGGCCCAATCCGTCGGGTGCCAGCCGAGATAGACCTGGCCGATGCCGATGCCGGCGGACGACTTACCGAACGGCGCGCTGGAGGACGAACCGAACGTCACCCAGGTTGACCGCGGATTCGTCGATGTCTCCGCCCGGACGCCGTAATAAAAATTGTCGTAAACGTCGCCACGCAATCCAATCCTGACCGCGTAACGGAGGCGGTTCAAATCGACGCTTCCGCCCCGGGGATCTTCCGCGCTGCGGTCTTCGTAGCGCAGGCGCAGGTCGCCGAACAATTCCACGCTTTTGATGGCCTTGTTGATTTTCCATTTGGAGGCGGGCAGCTGCGCCATTTCATTGGTGCGCATGGCCTCCGCCTCGGCGTTGACCTTGTCGGCCTCGTCCTGGGTGACATAGCCTTTTTTGACAAACAGATCCAGCAGCGGGTCTTGAGGTTCCGCTCCCCATGCCACGCTCGTGGCACAAACCGCTAACATTGCCGCCGCACGAATACCTTGAGAACCAAGATTTTTGATAGGAGATTGTCGCATTTGTAAAAAACTAAAAACTTCTTCTGACAATCCGATGGCGAAAATGTTACGTTTCGGTTACGAACTTTCGGATAAGCCAAATCCTTTGTTTCAAATTGTAACATTCACTCCGAAACCCTTTATTCCCGGCGGAAAAACGAGGTTTTAAAAACGACACCTGGAAGGCGAGTTGGCATCAATCTCCATGGAAAATCGTGACGCCGACTGTTCTGAACGTTGATCGAAACTACATTGTCACCGCATTGTAGCGCAATTTCCAGCCTGCGTTTCTGAGGACTCTCCGGCCCCCAATCCTTCAAGGCTTATACTGAATCCCCAACTGATCAAAAAGAAACGCGTACACGTCCGCTTCCTCGGCAATGCGCTCATCCAAACCCGTGCCCATGCCGTGCCCCGCCTTCGCAGTCGTTCGCAAGAGAATCGGATATTGGGATTTGTTCGCCGCCTGCAGCCGCGCCGTCATCTTCCGCGAATTGTAAGGATTCACCCGCCCATCATGATCCCCGGTAAGGAACAGCACCGCCGGGTAATGCATTCCGTCCACCACATGATGATACGGCGAATACGCATACAGCGCCTTGAATTGCTCCGAGTCCTTGACCGTGCCGAACTCGGTCACGTTGAACGCCCCGTTGGGCTCCAACTCGGTCCGCAGCGAATCATAAATTCCAACATGCGACACCACCGCGCGCACCAGGCCGGGATGCTGCGTCAAAAATGCGCCCATCAAAAGTCCGCCATTGCTCGCGCCCTCCACCGCCAGTTTTTCCCGCCGCGTGTATCCGGTCTTGATTAAATATTCCGCCGCGGCCGCAAAATCATCGAACACATTTTGTTTTCGCGTCAGATTTCCCGCCTTGTGCCATTCCTCGCCGAACTCTCCGCCGCCGCGGATATTGGCCACCACATAAATGCCGCCCTGATCAAACCACACCCGCCGCCCTACATTGAAACTCGGCGACAGACTGATGGAATAACCGCCGTAGCCGTACAAGAGCGTCGGGTTTTTGCCGTCCAATTTCGTTCCCTTGCGGCGAATGATATTCAGCGGGATTTTCGTGCCGTCCTTGGAAGTGGCAAACTCGCGCACCACTTCCATGTCGCTGAAATCCGCCGGCGAACTCCCGGCGAGCGCCGTCGGATGCGCCTTCCCGGAAGCGGGATCGTAAGCCATCCAGGCATACGGCTCGATGTAACTCAGGTTGCGAAAGAAAAGCTGGTCTCCTTCCGGGCAAAGCATTCCCTGCACCGCCGAAACCGGCATCAACGGCACAATGGCCGGTTTGCTCTCCGGATTTTTCAAATTGAAAAACCGGATTTGCGATGGCCCGCCCACGAGGTCTTGCACATACAGTCCGCTCGCCGAAGGGCAAATTCCTTCAATCACCGCGGCGCTTTCCGCCACCACCACGCTCGCTTTGGCCGGTTCGGGCGAATCCAATGGCGCCCGCAGAATCTTCCCGCGCGGCGCATCCTGGCGCGAAAGAAAATAAAGCGCGCCGTCCCGCCCAAATACACCATCCTTGATCTGGTCGCTGAAACGTGTGAGTTGCCGCCATTGATTTTCCGGGCCCAGCAAATAATGCGCATATTCCCCGCCGTCCCCGTTCGCCACCGTGGCCAGCAAATAACGCCCGTCCCGGCTCGAGTCCAAAACAATTTCCGCAATGCGCGGAAAATCCTTTCCCAATTCATACCGGTCCCGCTCCAGCGAATCACCGAGGCGATGAAAATAAACCTGTTGGTAGAAATTCAAGTCGTCCGCCGCTCGTTCACCGGCGTGCGGGTAACGCGTGTAATAAACCCCCGTGTCATCCGCGTTCCACGCCACACTCCCGCCGCCCGTCGGATACTGCACGCGCGGAATTTTGTCGGGCAGCGCCTGGCCGCTTTCCACATCGTAAATAAACAGCGTGCCGTCCTCGCTGCCATTGTCCGACAATGACATCGCCACGCGTTTTCCGTCGTGCGACGGCACAAAAAAATCCATGGCCGTCGTGCCCTTGGGATTCAACTTATTCAAGTCCAGAACAACGTGCTCCGAAGCGGTGTCATCAAGTGATTTGAGAGTAATCAACTGCGGCTGTTGCGCCGGCGGCTTGAATTTCAGCGCAAAAATAATTCCCGGGCGGGATTGCAGGCTGTAGTAATTCGCCGAACCGGCCGTGTAAAGTTTCTCCAACTGCTCCGCAACCTTCCCGCGCGCCGGCAGTTTATCCAGATAACCCCGCGCGGCCCGGTTTTCCGCCGCGCTCCACGACTTGACCGCGGGATCGTCAAAATTTTCCAGCCACTGATAATCATCCACCACACTTGTGCTGAAGTAGGTATTGGTCACCGGATGCTTGGGAGTCATGGGAATATCAGCCGCGCGCAAGCTGGTCGCGGAAACAGCCCACACCGCAAGACTGAGCGCTGGAATAAACCGGGAGGCACGGGATTTCATGCCTGATATTATCCAGCCCGCGTTGGATTTTCTACCCGAAAACAGCCCGCTATTTTTCCGACTGCAATCGCTGCCGAATGCGCTCGCGTGCTTCCGGCGAGAGCGTTTGCGGAACCGCTCCGGTCAGGTGGTCCGGACATTGCCGCGCCGCGCCGCGCAGAAAGCGGATTTGTTTGCCATAACGCCGGCACCACTTGCAAATCAGCAAATGCAGCCACAAGCCGACCCGCTTGGGAAATGGCAATTTCTTGTCCAACGCCTCGGATTGCAACCGCGTTGCCTCCTGGCAATTGGGCGACAACGCTTTACAGCCTGATTGGATCGCATCAGTTATCTTTTTCACAAACGGCATTCTCGACGCAGCAATGAGTTGGTCGCGCCAGCGGGCAAAACCTTACAAATTTTTTACATTCACGTGTTTTTGCCAAACCAATTGGTTTCCAGGCAGCGCCGCAGCGCCATCCGGGCGCGATGTAGCATCACCCACAAATTATTCTCTGAAATGTTCAAGAGCGCGCAAACTTCCTTGCTCTCCACGCCGTCCACCTCCCGCAAATTAAAAACCGCCGCCACATTTTTCGGAAGTTTCGCCGCGCAATCGCGGTAAGCCTTCCAGAATGCCTCATTGTCCAGGTTCGCGCCCGGCTCCGGCCAATCCTGCGGGCCAAGCTCGTGGATCCAGCCGCCCTTGCCCAGGCCGTCCGCCACAAACCGGTCGCTGTCCTCATCCGCGTAAAATTCCAAATCGGTAAATAAGGTCTCGCGGCTCGCCTTGCGGAAATTGTCGTAAATCTTGTTTTTCAAAATCCCCACCAGCCAGCTCTTTTCCGCCGACCGCCCCGCAAAACTCCTCCCGCCCTTAAGCGCCGCCAAAAACGTCTCCTGCACCGCGTCCTCCGCCTTCGCCGTGTCCCGCAAGCGCATCAGCGCATACTTGAAAAGATAATCGCCATACAACTCCATCCACCGCTCCGGGTCCGAGAGACCCGCCGGCAGCGCGGCTTCCAATGGCTTTGAAACATCCTCCGGTTGCATTGATTTTAGAAATGTTGAAGATGCAAAAGCTCGAATTTATGCCGATTCGGACAGAACATGCGCGCACTCCGGCGAAATGCAAAAACAATTTTTCCGCCGAGCGGCAGCGGACTAAAGTTCGCGCTCCCTCAGACGAGGAAACTACCGGAATCTCTGTGTCTCTGTCGCAAAATATTCCTCCCTTTCCCTTCCAAAAATCCCGGTAGTTCCCCCGCCTCTGTTTCCTCCGTTTTCTCCTGTTCAATTTCGGCTGGAGTTTGCGCCCGCTTTTTTCTTTCGCTCCCATTCCAATCCGTGTTCAATCTGCGCGTTTGATTGCGCCCCGCGCGGAAACGGCCAGGGGCAAAAGATTTTACGATGCCAAAACGAAACGACATTCACTCGGTCCTCATCATCGGCGCCGGCCCCATCGTCATCGGCCAGGCGTGCGAGTTTGATTATTCCGGCACCCAGGCGTGCAAGGCCCTCCGCGAGGAAGGCTACCGCGTCGTCCTCGTCAACTCCAACCCGGCCACCATCATGACCGACCCGGAGTTCGCCGACCGCACCTACATCGAGCCCATCACGCCCGAAGCCGTCGAAAAAATCATCGTCCGCGAATTGGCTGAGATGAAAAAAATGGGCGTGCCCGTCCATTCCTCAATTCCCAGCTCTCAACCCCACAAACTCGTTTTACTCCCCACCCTCGGCGGCCAGACCGCCCTCAACACCGCCATGAAACTCCACGAAAGTGGCGTGCTCGACAAATACGGCGTTGAAATGATCGGCGCCAAAGCCGAAGCCATCGAGAAAGGCGAAGACCGCCAGGTCTTCAAAGACCTCATGCTGAGCATCGGCCTCGACGTCCCTATTTCCGGCACCGCTCACAACATGGAGGAAGCCCGCGCCGTCGCCGACAAAATCGGCCGCCTGCCGCTCATCATCCGCCCCGCATACACCCTCGGCGGCACCGGCGGCGGCATCGCCTACAATCGCGACGAATTCGAGGAAATCGCCAAGCGCGGCATCGAACTCTCGCCCGTCTCCGAAGTCCTCATCGAAGAATCCCTGCTCGGCTGGAAGGAATACGAGATGGAAGTGATGCGCGACAAAGCCGACAACTGCGTCATCATTTGCTCCATCGAAAACTTCGACCCCATGGGTGTGCACACCGGCGACAGCATCACCGTCGCGCCCATCCAGACCCTCAGCGACAAGGAATTTCAAATCATGCGCGACCAGAGCTTCGCCGTCATCCGCGCGGTGGGCGTGGAAACCGGCGGCTCGAACATCCAGTTCGGCGTCAACCCGGACAACGGCCGCATGGTCATCATCGAAATGAACCCGCGCGTCAGCCGCAGCTCCGCGCTCGCATCCAAAGCCACCGGGTTTCCCATCGCGAAAATCGCCGCCAAACTCGCCGTCGGCTACCTCCTCGACGAAATCAAAAACGACATCACCCGCGAAACCCCGGCGAGCTTCGAGCCCACCATCGATTACGTCGTCACCAAAATTCCACGCTTCGCCTTCGAGAAATTCCCGCAAGCCGACCCCACGCTCACCACCCAGATGAAAAGCGTGGGCGAAGCCATGGCCATTGGCCGCACCTTCAAGGAGAGCCTGCAAAAATGCCTGCGCTCGCTCGAGATCGGCCGCAGCGGCCTGGGTGGCGACGGCAAACCCTGGCGCATCGGCGAAGAATCCTACGGCGACCGCGACATTCTTCCTAAGGATGTCATCACCCGAAAACTCAGCATCCCCAACGCCGAGCGCATCTTTTTCATCCGCCACGCGCTGAGAGCCGGCTTCACCATCGACGAAATCTTCAACCTCACCAAAATCGACCGCTGGTTCCTGGTACAAATCAAAGAGATTGTGGATTTTGAGGAAGAGTTGGCAACGGCGAGAGTTTGATTGCGTCAAGAACCCGAGGCTACCCCGGCAAATTCGATTTAAGAACACAACTTATCTCGAATGAATGATGTCAAACTAAGGCGAATCTTGAAAGACCACCGGGTGGTCTCTACTGACCTTCCGGAGGAGTTGCCCCCCTTGAAACAATGGATTCTTCTCCAACATTCTCGCGACTTTCGGGCACAAGGAGCGCGGCATTTATGCCGCTTCACCTCACGGAATTTTCCAACACCTCGTCATTCCGGTCGCACACACTTGAAGTTCAAGTGCTTCAGAACTTTTCACCCTGGAAGCGGCATAAATGCCGTGCTCCTACTGGCTCCGCTGCCATGGCAACCGTTCGTATTCATCCCTGCGACGGGCGCTACTCCATGGCCATCCGCAATCGGTTTTTGCCAGCAAGGCCTTTACGGGATTTTGCTCCGTGTAACGAATCGCCCGCTTCAAATGTGCTTCATCGCGAATAACCGTATCGAAATAATCTCCCTGCCAGAATGGCCCACGCCACCCGAGCAACTTGTTTGCCTCACGCGAAGACTTTCCTTTCCAAACGTGAATCAACTTCACAAGTGGAACCTGCCGAACATCCACGACTAGATGAATGTGGTTCGGCATGACAGACCACGCCTGCAGTTGATAGTCCCGCCCGTCGTTTTCGAGCAACACGGTCTCGACAAGCTTCGCCACATCATTTCTCCGAAGGCAGCATTTCCCATGACCCCGGTCCAGCCACGCTTCAAGTTGCTTACGTTTGGCTAAGTCCTCTGTTTCGCGTGCAATCATTTCAAACTCCGCATTGCGTGTCACAGGAAAAGAGTCATGCAGTTGAAACGTGACGAACTGCGTTACACCCGGCGCATCGAAATGCGGCAGATAACCGCGTTGATGCCAACCGCGAAAACCTCTCTTCAATTCCTCGACCGATGGTTTCCAACTTCGCTCACGCTTCGAACGAATTAATTCCAAAAGTCCGAGGTTTTTTGGCGGTTTGCTGCGAATTAGCGTTGGTGATTCCATGCAAATGGAGCGCGGCATTTATGCCGCTTCAACAAGAAATTGTCGAGCAATTCAAAAAAATCCTGGCGGATTTTTGCGACCAAACCCGCCTATCTCCCTTCGTTTAACGATTTAACCCTTTTGAATTTGCCTTCCCCGCCCCGTCCAATAATTTCCCCATGTCACAATGCCCAACCAGCCGAACGCCACCGCCACCACCGAATCTTTCGAGTTCGACGCTTTGGCCGAGGCCGCCAATTATCGCGCCGCCCTTCTACGCGAATTCGCACCGGTCCTGAAAGGCCGCGTGGTGGAAGTCGGCGCCGGCATCGGGCAGTTCACCAGCGAAATCGCGACTTTGCCGACTGTCACAGAAATCGTCCCCATCGAACCCGAGGCGAAATTCTGCGAACAATTCCGCCAGCGCCTTCCCAACCGCGAAATCATCCAGGGCACCATCGACAATCTCCCCGCTGCGTTCCATCCCGACGCCATTGTTTGCGTCAACGTGCTCGAACACATCGAGGACGACCTCGCCGAACTCCGCAAATTCCGGCAGCGCCTCCAACCTCAACGCGGCCATCTCTGCCTCTTCGTTCCCGCCCGGCCCGAAATTTACGCGCCCATCGACAGGGACTTCGGCCATTTCCGCCGTTACACGCGGCCGGAGTTGCGGAAAAAGCTCACCGCCGCCGGCTTCACCATTCCCCGGCTCGATTATTTCAACTCCGTCGGCTATTTCGCCTGGTGGCTGAATTTCTGCGTCCTGAAGAAGCGCGCGTTTGATGTCAAAGCCGTGCGCGTTTTCGATCGAATTATTTTTCCCGTGGTGAACACCCTGGAAAGCCGCCTCGTCCGCCCTCCCTTCGGCCAAAGCCTGATTGCCATCGCCCGGGCGAACTAAGTCCGCTTGCGCACCGCCCCACTCGCGTTTATGTAAAGCGCCATGGAATCAAAACCGGGCGATCAATCGCATTTATTTCAACCACTGACCCTCCGCTCCCTAACCCTTCGCAATCGTATTGGCGTGTCGCCGATGTGCCAATACTCCTCCGAGGACGGCGTGGCCAACGACTGGCATCTCGTGCATCTCGGCTCCCGCGCCGTCGGCGGCGCGGGCCTCGTGATCGCCGAGGCCACGGCGGTTTCGCCGGAAGGACGCATCACCCCCGGTGATGCCGGCATCTGGGCGGAAAAACACATCGCACCCATCGCGCGCATCAATCGTTTCATCAAGCAACACGGCGCGGTGGCCGGAATCCAGCTCGCGCACGCCGGGCGCAAGGCTTCCGCCGCGCGTCCGTGGGAGGGAGGCCGCCATCTCGCGGAATCCGAAGGCGGCTGGCCCACGCTCGCGCCGAGCGCACTGCCCTTCGGCGGTAACCAGGACAAAGTGCCCCGCGCCATGACCGAAGCCGACATCGCCAAAGTGCAGAGCGATTTTGTCGCTGGCGCCCAACGCGCCTTGATGGCGGAAACGGAATGGCTCGAATTGCATTACGCTCACGGCTACCTGGCGCACGAATTTCTTTCGCCCTTAAGCAATCATCGCACGGATCATTACGGAGGCAGTTTTGAAAACCGCGTTCGCTTCGCCGTGGAAACCGCCCGCGCCGTCCGCGCCGTCTGGCCCGAAAAGTTTCCTTTCACCGCCCGGATTTCCTGCAGCGATTGGGTCGAAGGCGGCTGGGACATCGGGCAAAGCGTGGAACTGGCGCGGCTGCTCAAGGCCGAAGGCGTGGATCTGATTGATTGCAGTTCCGGCGGAGCCGTGCCGGACGCGAAAATCCCCGCCGCGCCGGGTTACCAGGTTCCCTTCGCGGAAAAAATTCGCCGCGAGGCGAACATCGCCACCGCCGCAGTCGGTTTCATCACCGAACCCAAGCAAGCGGATGAAATCGTCCGTACTGGCCAGGCGGACATCGTATTGCTGGCCCGGGAATTTCTCCGCGACCCCTACTGGCCCGCACACGCTGCGAAGGCGCTCGGCCATCAGGATAAATTGCCGCCCCCCTCGCAGTACGCGCGCGCCTGGTGATTACGGCGGCTGCGCCGATCACCTCTTCACCCGCAACATCGCCAGGACCTGTTCGTGCAAATCTCTCAATTGCGCGCTCAGCGCCAGCAACTCCCTCGTGTTGCTCGCGCGCGGCTCGTTTTCAGCAGCCACCAGCGCGAGATTCGCCCCATAATTCAACGCTTCGACCTGCGTCAGCAGCAGTTGAAATTCAAACTCGGCGTCCTTCGAATGCAACAAGACATGCTCTTTCTCTTTCGAGATGGCCTTGCGAGCCGTGGCTTCGCCCGGCGGCAGATCCAGCTTTTTGAGATCGAGACCGGGCTCGCTTTTCGCGAGAGATTCCAACATCACCGCGCTATTGCCCGCCGTCTTCGAAATATTTTTAATCAGCCGCCCCAATTCGTCCGAATTGCTTTTGATGATCAGCACTTTGCTGACGTTCTTTTCGTCATTCAACAAATCGTCCAGCAACGCCAATGCGTTATCGCGCGTTTGCAAGTCAGCCGCGCTCTTTTCCGGCGTGCCTGACTCGGTCGGTTGCGGTGCCGCCTGCGGATGCCGCAGCGATTGGCAGGCGCAGAGGCTGCACAGCAGAAATAATGCGGGCACTCTCAGGAAATTGGAAGACATGCATCAATTTCGCCGTCGGTCCAAAAACTGACAAGTGGGGTCTGTAACGAAAGGAGCGCTATGGTGACTGCGCCATCAAGGAAGTGTGATGGTTCGATAAAATCTTCGGTTCCATCCGGCGGCATTCGTGTCCTGAAACCCAATGACGTTGTTGGAAGCCAGCAGCGAACTCAGGTCCTGCCACAAAACCAGATCACTGGACACCTGCAAATCATAGCGCCAATCCGGCGTCCCGCTGATGGTCAATTGCGGGTTTCCCGGCAGATTCCGAGCCGGCGACAGCGTCGCGGGCTGCGCGGCGCCCAGCGGCACAAAGTTGAAACTTTTGATGACCACTTCCACTTCGTTGTTGTCGCTGGGCGGCGTTCCCAAAACCAGCCAAAGGTTCAAATGCACATTTTCATCGCCGGTTTGCGGCACCTCGGCTGCGGTCGAGAAAACGAACGAGCTGATAAGATTGGTCGCCGCGGAGGAATACGCGTTGGACTGGCTTTGAAAGCTGACTCGATTTGTCTCCCAAACAAATAGATGGGTGGAATCAGCCAGGCCGGCCGGAACGCGATAGCGAGCGAGATGATTTGCGCCATCGAACGGCTGCACCACGAACTGGGCGTTGTTCGCGTCCGAAGCGTTTTGCCAACGACCGCCTTCAACATCAATTTCCCGGTCGGTGAAAGCCGGGTCATCACTCCACGTGAACAGCCCGAGGGTCACGTTCGGATCGAGATTGTCCACCGGCGAATTCACTTCAAACCGGTAGTTCCCATAACCAAACGTGCGCGCGGAGATTATTTCCGCGCACTGCCATGCATTCGTGCGATGCGTGATGCGCAAGTGCAACCAGCCGTTGCTGTCCGTAAAGACATTGTTCGTGGCATCGGAGAAATAATTCGGTCCCGGCCCGACCGAACCGGGCGAAGTCTTCACCCACCAATCGTACCCGGAAAAGCTCAGGAAGCGCAAACCCGTCGACGACCGGGTCACCACCACTTTGGAAATCGCCTGGGCGTAAACATCGGTGGGCAGGTTCGGTAAGCCAAGCACACAGGGCTGGTTGTAATTGGTGCTCACAAGCAAAGCCGCGATGCGTGTGGCGTTGGTATCGCCCGTTCCCGGGGAGAAGACACTTGCCGACCACGAACCATCGGATTGAATGGGCGTGAGTTGCGGTTGTGGATTACATCCCGGCTTGTTCACCCAGCCGTAGCCCGGCACGTATATAAATATAGCGATGGCCTCCGTGGCCGGGTCACCGTTCAGGACGCAGCCTTTCAAGAGAGCCGTCGATTGGAAGGCCGGCAGATTCGTAATCAACAAAATCGGCGACGCGCGAAGAGAGGACGCCGAAACACCGAGAATAAAAACCAACCGCCAGCAATGGATCACCCTCCGAAGCGTTCGCAATGTGGGCATGCCTTGATCGAATCACCCCTTACCCCAAAATGCAACCAAGGGTTCTACGGATTCGGCTGCCTTTGACCACTCCCCTTTGCGTCTTCGCCTCTTTGCGCCTTTGCGTTAAAATTCAGCGCGCAGACACGGTTAATCGATATCACTATCCCCTTGACGCCCACCACATCCGGACTTTCAAATTCACCGGAATAGAAATGTCACCGTCACCCGACAATCAACCACCCGCTACGCCGCATCGACGCCGCCCGCGTTATTCGGGCACGCATCCCCGGCGCTTCGAGGAAAAATACAAAGAGCACAACCCACAGCGTTATTCGGACACCGTCGCCAAAGTGCTCGCCTCGGGCAAGACACCCGCGGGGATGCATCGGCCCATCATGGTCGCCGAGGTCCTGGACGCGCTCGCACCCAAACCCGGCGAGTTGGGCGTGGACTGCACGCTCGGTTACGGCGGACACGCGCGCGAACTGCTCGCCCGCCTCCAACCCGGCGGACGCCTGCTCGGCCTCGATGCCGACCCGGTTGAATTGCCCCGCACCGAAGCCCGCCTGCGCGCCGCCGGTTTTGGCCCCGACACCTTCCTGGCGGTTCGCAGTAATTTTGCCGGATTGCCCCAGGCGCTGGCTTCGTCAAATCTCACCGGCGCGGATTGCGTCCTGGCCGATCTCGGCGTGTCGTCCATGCAGTTGGATGACCCCTTGCGCGGTTTCTCCGTAAAACTTGAAGGGCCGCTCGATATGCGCATGAATCCCCAGCGCGGCTTTCCCGCGTCCGTCTTGCTCGAAAAAACCTCGCCCGCCGCGCTGGCAAAACTGCTCCAGGAAAATGCCGACGAACCGCGCGCCGTTGCATTGGCCGCGGCACTCGCGGGCAGAACGTTTCCCACGACCAAAGCCCTCGCCGCGGGTGTGCGGGGCGCGCTCCCGCACCTCGGCAGGGACGAAGCCGAACTCACCCTGCGCCGCGTGTTCCAGGCGTTGCGCATTGCGGTGAATGACGAGTTTTCCGCGCTCGAAATGCTGCTGCGCTACCTGCCCGCCTGCCTCAATCCCGGTGGTCGCGCGGCCATTCTCACATTTCATTCCGGCGAAGATCGCCGCGTCAAAAAATCCTTCGAGGCCGGTTTGCGCGCCGGCGTTTATGTGGAAATCGCGCGCGAAGTCATCCGCCCCACGCCGGAGGAACGGCGCGATAACCCGCGCTCCTCCCCCGCCAAGCTACGCTGGGCGCGGAAGGCCGCCGCGACCGTGGATTAATTACGAGCCCCGTAGGAGCCGACGTGAGGAGGCTCTAACTTGTATTAAGGGGAGCCCCCAGAAATTTGTCCTGCCCCTCTATTCAATCTTCCTTCCGGGAAACCACCGTGTACCAGATGCCCGCCGCAATTAAAACCACCGCGCATGACCCGGTAAAAAGAATGAGAAATGGCGAGGGCAGCATGAACCACGCGACGATCGCCGCCCCGCCGGACAAGCCGCCGCAAAGGTAACAATAAAACGCGCTGGCCTTCAGGCTTTGCACGCTCTTTTGCAGGATCGATTGCATCGCCCGCTCGTCCCGCGCCAGCGCCGCCGCGCAATCGGCCGAGCATACCATTCGCGCCGCGTCCCGGGCCGTCACGCATTCCCCGCACATCGCCCGTCCGCAATAACAGCAGATGGCAATGGCCTCGGTTTGATGTTTGAAACACTTCATAGCGGCGCGCTTTCCCAGATTCGTCGCGCCCGGAACCGAAACCTTACAACCGATGGATTTCACCCCATTGTTCGCCGCCCGTAAATCGCTATTTTCCTGAGGCTAACTATGAAACCTGCAGCGGTTGGAATCGACGTGGGCGGCACCAAAACCCTTTGCGTGCTCCTCGCCAAGCACTTCCGGCAACTCGACGAAATTAAATTCAAGACCGCTCCCGAAGAAGGTCGCCATCGCTTCACCCGCCGGCTCACCGATTCCGTGGGCGCGCTGGTCAACACGGCGCGCGCGAAGGGATTGGAGGTTGTCGCCGTCGGCGTCGGCTCTGCGGGGAACGTTGACGAAGACAAGATCTGCATTAAAACCTCGCCAAACCTTTTGATGCTCGAAAATTATCCCATCGGGAAATATATCGGCAAGGTGGTCAAGGCGAAGATGACCATTGGGAACGACGTCCAAACCGGCCTCCATGGCGAGCACAAGCTGGGCGCCGCGCAAGGTTGCTCGCACGTGATGGGTGTTTTCTTCGGCACCGGCGTCGGCGGAGCGGTGATCATCAACAACAGACTCTACACCGGCGCTTCCGGCTTTGGCGGCCAGGCCGGCGGGCTGGTGGCACAGCCGGTCGGCGGCCCGATGGCCGCAATGAGCCACGGAATCGTGGACCGCATCGCGAGCAAATCGGCCATCGCCAGCGAAGCCCTGGTCATGGCCATCAAAAACTGGGCGCCTTACCTGCATCGCGAAGTGGACACGGACCTCTCGAAAATCACCTGGGGCATCCTCGAACGCGCCATCAAGCACGGCGATACGCGCATCGAGGAAATGCTGCGCGCGCGCATGCGGGTGGTCGGCATCGCGCTGGCGAATGTCGTCAATTTCATGAATCCTGAAATGCTGGTGCTGGGCGGCGGCCTCATGGACCAGATGAGCGCGCTCGTGATCGAGGAAATTGAAAATGGAATGCGCGAATATCTGACGCCGGAGGTCAGCAAAGCGCTCCGCGTCAAGCCCGCAAAACTCGGTGGCCACGCCGTCGCCATCGGCGCAGCCCACCAGGCAATGAAGGCCGCGTTATCCTGAACGTCCGAGCATGAGCGCAAAATATCTGGCTTTGGCCACGGATTACGACGGCACGATTGCCCAACACGGCGACGTGACCGAGGCCACGCACGCCGCGCTCCGCCGCTGGAAGGACGCGGGACGGAAATTGCTGCTGGTCACCGGGCGCGAACTCCCGGATATGCAAAAGGTTTGTCCGTTCACAAAATTGTTCGACTGCATTGTCGCCGAAAATGGCGCGCTGCTTTACTGGCCGGCGACCGGTGAGAAGAATATTTTAGCCGCCGCGCCGCCAGCGCAATTTATTGATTGCCTCCGCGCCCGGGGCGTGTCCCCCCTGTCGTTCGGCGACGCGATTGTGGCGACCCAGGAAAATTACAAGGGCGTCGTGCTGGAAATCATCGAAGAACTCGGGTTGAAGCTCAAAGTGATCCTGAACAAAGGCGCGCTGATGGTGCTGCCCACCAGCGTGGACAAAGCCAC
>DASZLX010000038.1:0-4698 GCA_035552155.1 Verrucomicrobiia bacterium
CGTCCAGCGCTTTAAAACGTCCCCGCACAATCCACCCAACGCCGTGCCGAGCAACCCGCCCAGCGCTGCGGACGCGCCCACATACATTCCCGAGGTTTTCACCGACATCGCGTGCTGGCGTTGGAGAAACGTGGGAAACCAATCCGCCAGCGCTCCGCTCGCAAAGGTCACCGCCGCATACCCGGCCACCGCGAGCACATACGCGCGATTTTTCAGCAACGGCCCGAGTGCCCGGGACCACGGAGGAGGAACCATGGCGGCGTCTGTGTCGAATCGTCCGCGACCGGGATCGCGAATCGCAAGAACCAGCGCGGCCAACGCCAATCCGGGCAAACCACAAATTAGAAACGCCGTTCGCCAGCCAAAAGCGTCTCCAAAATATCCGCCCAGGATGAAGCCCAGCGCCGAACCAACCGGTATCGCCACGTAAAAGAGCGTGAGGATGCGATTCCGTTTTTTCGGCGGATAAAAATCGCTGAGCAGGGCAGGGCTGATGGTCGCGTAAGCCGCTTCGCCAATTCCCACGAAAGCCCGCGCCAACAGGAAGGTCCAGAATCCAACCGCCAGCGCCGCCGCGCCCGTCGCCAGCGACCAGACCGCCACGCCCAGCGCGATCAATACCTTGCGCGGCCATCGATCCGCCAACGCGCCAAAAACCGGGCTCGTCAGCATGTAAACGATCACAAACCCGGTGATGGGCAGGCTCGTCTGCGCATCCGTCAGCTTCAGGTCCGCCTTGAAAAGATCCTTCACCACGCTCGGGATGATGCGATCCAGGTAGTTTAGCAGGTTCATCATCGTGAGGATGAGAACAGCATAACCGGCTCCGGACGCCGGCGAGTCGATCGCAAGACTCGTTTTACTTTTCATGTTGGACGCGGGGAGCATCGCCGCTGGCGGGCGGGGGTTCCAGTGCAAAACCACTTCCACGCGATTCGCCCGCTTGCTTATCGGTCGTTGTTTTGATAGAACGCTGGCGTTGACGGATGCTCCGGTTGGCGAACCCAAATGCGTTCATTTCAAATAATTTTTAATCCGACCAGCGCGGCGGAACTGGCGAAGATGCCGAAGGAACTGCAATTGCAAATCCTTGGCGAATTCCGCGGGTTGCCCCATCAGGTGATGAGCACCGAGTTGGAGGAATTCGGCAAACTCGAACGTGCCGGACGCATCCTGCATCGCTTCCGCATCGGCGATTACCGCGTCTATTTTGAGAAACACGAACTCGGCGTGGTCGTCCATCGCATCCTCAGCCGCCATACTCTCAAGGATTTTTTATTCCGCTCCGGATTGAAAATGGACGAAGACGTGGCCTTGCAGCAGAACCCGAAATTCTGGGAAATGATCGAAGCCGCGAAGACCGTGCAAGCCTAAGTCAGGGGTCGGAGGACAGAGGTCAGAAGACGGATTGCGGTGGTCAGCCTTTTCGAGGTATGAACTTTTCGGGCATGGAGATCATCTTTCCCAAGCCTTGACCGATTTCCCGAATGCGGATTTGCAATTTTGAATGTTGGCTCGCGTCTAGATAGCCACACGTCAAGGCGGTGGTGATCCAATGGTCAGTCTCCTGTAGCTCTCCATCTGCATCCGTGAGTTTGCTGCTGAAATGCGCCGGGTAGGAACGTTTCGCCCAGGATTCAGCGACATTTGCCCCGACGGATCTTGACGATCTTCGGACTTGGTCCGTCAGCGCGTATTTTTCCTCAGTACGAGTTGACTCACGGCTAAATGTTACCGGAGGCTGGAGCCGTTAGGGCAACGTTGCCTCACAATCGAGGTTACCGAGGACAGTGAAGAAGTTTTTGAGTTTTCGTTCAATGCCTTTCTTAAGTTCGAAGGGGTCCAGCAGAGCATGGGCTTGGCGCAATTTATTTTTTCTGGCTTCAGCGAGGTCAGCACTTTCCAGTAGCCGCGCATACGGTGTCTGAGGCCGGTCTTCATAGATGCGTATGGTTTTACTTCCGCGCTTTTCCCGTTTCAACAACTTGAAGGTGGGCTTGAAGTGATTGGTGAACTGACTCCATTCCTGGGCGTAGAGATCGTTCATCAGCGCCACGAGTTCCGGATGTTCGAAGCGTTCGTGCCCAAAGAGCTGGCGCACATGCGTCCAGTTCTTCTGCTCACAGTGCGCGTTGTCGTTCTTGCGATAGGCTCGGCTGCGCGTCCAGGGCAGCTTCACTGGCCGGCCCGTCAGGTATTTGTGCAAGGCCCAGTTGAGGAACTCACTCCCATTGTCGGCGTGGAAGTTCTGCATCGTGAAAGGCACTTTGGCTTCGAGTTGTTGCAACTGTTCCTGGATGGCCTAGCCACTCTTGTTCCAGATGGCGCGGTTCTCCGTCCAACCACTGAAAAGCTCAGTAAAGGTGAGGGAATTAACATAATCACCGGCCGTCCTGTCACCGCAATGAGCCACGGTGTCGGCTTCTACTGAGCCGGGTTTGCTGGTGTCCGGTGGACCACCACGCGTGGGCACTTCCCGGCGCAGCAAAGTCCCCGGCCGCGTAGCTCCCAGTCCCTTGCGTGGATGGCGCACACGCGCTGGTTGAAGCAAACGGTCGATCTGCGCTGGACTGATCGCCAACAGTTTTTCCTTAAATGCTTCGGGTAGTGGCGCTCCGCGTCGTTCGTGATGGGCCAGCCATTCGGGCAAAGCCGCTTTGAGCAGCTTGCTGCACAACTGATCGCTGGCCAGCCACACTTCCTTGAGCACCGGCAATAACACCACCGGATCATATTTGATTTTTGGCCCGGATCGTTTACGCCCAGCTCCTCCCAGCGGACGCAATAGTAAACGCAAAGCCGCTTTGCGATGATAACCACAGTTGAGACAAAACTCGTCCAGAATCCGGCTCTTATGAGGCCGCCCCGCTCGTTGATACCGACCGTGGATTTTGGCCAGATACTCCCTTTTGGCTGATAAACTCATGTTCAAGGCTTCGGTAACCATGAATATGAGTCAACGTATCGGCAGACCCCTCGTCCACCTCCCAGCCCCGGTAACATTTAATGTGAGTCAACTCGCAGTAGGCCACCGTTTGGAAAGTTGGAAAATCTCGTGTTGCAAATCAAAGGCTTGTTGATACACCCGCAACTCACGAAAAGACCGAATAGATTCTGCCATAGAATTGATGATAGAAGCGAGTGAGCGCCCACTCTGTTGTTCCGACCTCCGACCTCCGACCTCCGACCTCCGACCTCCGACCTCCGACCTCCGACCTCCGGCTTCTGACCTCCGGCTTCTGACCTCCGACCTCCGGCTATCCGACGTCTTCACCTAGCTCCACGTTCCAATACGCCAAATCCACGAAGTGTTTCCAACTGTCGTGTTGATGCAGACTGAGATTGATCTGCACGAACGGCCGCCATTTCGGGCGCTTCGGTTTGCGGATGAGGTGCATACCCGCTTCCTGCGGCGTATGGTTGGCCTTGAGCGTGTTGCACTCGATGCACGAGCAGACAATGTTCTCCCACGTCGTCGGGCCGCCGCGGTCGCGGGGAATGACGTGGTCAAGATTCAAATCCTTTCGTTCAAAAACATGGCCGCAGTATTGGCACATGTTTTTATCGCGCTCAAAAATGTTGTGCCGCGTGAACTTCACTTCCTTCTTCGGCATCCGATCAAAAACCACCAGCAGGATCACCCGCGGAATGCGAATGTGAAAGGAAATGGTCTTGACCGATTCCGGGTGCGGTTCACGCAATGAGAAATCGAACCATTGCGTGAAATTGTAGGTCCGGAAAGAACCATCTTCGGCGCCCAGAACGGCTTGGGCCTGGCCTTGGAACAACAGGGTAAGCGCGCGACGAGCCGTGCAGATATTCACCGCCTGCCACAGACGGTTTAAGACGAGCACATGTTGATTCAACATCGAACTCATACTGAATAACTGGCAGCAAATTACACAAATCGCCTCCGAGTGTCAACGAAACGGAAACCGTCCCTTGAAACAATTCAGAAACGGAGCCCACGCTCCCGATTGCTTGCCAAACGTTTGCGCATCGCGTTACCATGCATTGTCATGAAAAGGCTTTTCGGTATCGCTGTTTTGTTTCTGTTGCTGGTTCCGCGCATTCACGCCGACGGGGCGGACGATCAATACGTGCAAATTTACAATTTGATCCAGCAGGGCGATACCGCCGGCGCGAGTCATCCGGACGAAGCGCTCGCCAAATACACCGAGGCACAAAACTCTTTGCTGCGATTTCAAAAAGTTTATCCCGGCTGGAATCAAAAAGTTGTCAATTTCCGGCTGAACTATCTGGCCTCAAAAATCACCATTATTACCGCTGCCGCTGACTCAAACACTTCCGCCTCGAATGCTCCCGTCGTGACGGCCACGCCACCAGTGACAACCCCGCCGTCAGTCGCGACCACACCACCGCCGGTGACACAGCCCGCTCCGGCCAAGCTGCCCACTCCCGCACCTCAGCCCGCGGCGCCCGCAGTGGTAACCACGCCCCCGGTTCAAGCCCCGCCGCCCGCCGCTCCGGTGGTCACACCGCCGCCCGTGGTTTCGCCCAACGTCGAGCTTCTGAAACAAATTGCCGATCTCCAAAATCAATTGCGCCAGGTGCAGAACGACAAAATGCTCGTCGAAGCCAAGCTGCGCGAAGCCCTGGCCGCGCATCCCGCCGGCGCCGACCCGCAACAATATGCCCAGGCGCAGGAAAAGATTCGTTCCATGGAAAAAGAAAACG
>DASZLX010000039.1:0-93933 GCA_035552155.1 Verrucomicrobiia bacterium
GAGCGACTGCCGATGTTTTTCGATGGTTTTGGTGCTCACACCGAGTTCATCAGCAATCTGTTTATTTACAAAACCTTCGGCAACCAGTTGCAATACTTCGGCCTCTCGAACTGTTAAAGCCTCGTTGTTTTTTACTCTTAAGGCCAAAGGATTGGTTTCGTTTCGCAGGCGTTCAGCAACTTGAGGACTGAAGTATGCGTTTCCTGTGTGCACTTCCCGCACTGCCTGAATCAGGTCTTTTGCCGCCGTGAGTTTCAGCAAATAACCGGCAACGCCGGCAGCGATGGCCTGTTCAACGTGCTCTTTATCATTGTAGGCGGAGAGAACGACAATCTTGGTTTCTGGATGGTTCGCGGCAATTTGGCGGGCTGCTTCCATGCCGTTAAGCAAAGGCATCGCCAAATCCATCACCACCACATCTGGAGCGAGCTGTTCTGTCATCGCCACCGCTTCCCTTCCCGTAACGGCCTCCCCCACGATCTCAAAATCAGCTTCCATGGTTAACAGAGCACGGATGCCGTGACGAATGATGGTATGATCGTCTGCGAGAAGAATTTTAATGGTTTGCATGTAGTGGCCAGATTTGAACACTCATTTTCTTAATGTTCCATAGGGTTGATGACCTAGTCACTCCCCAAACAATTCGTGTGAGCGCCTGGCAAAACCAACAGACGCCGAAGCCGGAGTCGGGGCTTCAATGTAATCCGCTTGAACTCCCCCGCGCCATCGCCACACTTCCGGCGCAATGGTCGCCGCATTTTTAGCAACTGTCCTTTTCTCGCTTTCCGCGATTACCGGACGGCGGCTTTCCGGTTTCATCAGCGGCACGCGCGCCAATATCGCCCGGCTCTGTTTTGCCACCGTTGTTCTCGGAACCTTGTCGTATCTGTTCGGAACTGGAATTCATGGCGGCGTATTTCCCATTTTATTTCTCAGCGGCTGCGTCGGATTCGGCATCGGCGACCTGGCCATGTTCCAGGCCTATCCTCGAATCGGCGCCCGGCGAACCATCCTGCTGATCCAATGCCTCGCCGCGCCGTTCGGCGGATTGATCGAATGGCTGTGGCTGCATCAGGCGCCCACACTGGCGCAGGCCATTTGGGGCTCCATCATCCTCGCCGGCGTCGGCATTGCCTTGATGCCCCAAGCGGAGGCACCGGCCATTCACGGCTTGCGAACGGGAACTTTTTTCGGAGCGCTCTCCGCGCTGTGCCAGGGCGGCGGCGCAGTCATCAGCCGCAAGGCCTACGAAGTCGCTCACAATGCCGGACATCCTTTTCAACACACACTTGCCGATGGCATCAACGCCGCGTGTCAGCGTACCGTGGGAGGAATTACAATCTCCATACTTTTTCTCGTGTGGCTTAAAATCGCGCACAAATCCTCGGGCCCGGAAAAAGCCGATTGGAAAAATGGCTGGCTCTGGGTGCTCGCCAACGCGCTGGTCGGGCCGACTTTGGGCGTGAGTTGCTATCAATGGGCCTTAACCGCCGAGAAAGCTTCCGTGGTGCTGCCCATCGTGGCCACGACGCCGCTTGTCGTCATGCCCATGGCACATTATCTGGAGGGCGACCGCATCACCTGGCGGACCGTGCTAGGCGGAATATTGGCGGTGGCGGGAGTGATTGGGCTCACCTGCTCAAACTGAAATTCCTGGAACCTGGGAGCGCCGGCGTCCCGCCGGCAAATGCTCTATTGTTTCAACCGGAAAAACAAATTCCCCGTCGGGCTGCTGATCGTGATGCTTTTGGTCGTGCCGTCGTCGTTAATGGTGTAGCCGCTCGTGGCCCAATTCGCCTGCTTCAAATCCCCAATCTGTTGCAGCACAAAGCCTGTGGAGGGCGACGGCCAGGAAACAATCACATTGTTGCCCGAATGCGTAACCGTCAGCGTGGGCGAGCCGGCGGTTTGCACCACGGAGATGAGGCTCCAAAAGCCGCCCGTGAGGGAATAACTTCCGCCAGTCATCGGCGTGCCCGCGTCGTGCTGGCCGATGGTTCCGCTGACCGAATATTGCCCGTTGCTGCTCGTGCCTCCGCCGCCGGCGATTTTATACCAACTGATTGAATATTGAGCGCGCGCTGAATTCGCCGCGAGCACAAACAACACTCCGGAAAAAACCGACAGCACCAGTGTTTTCATGGAATGTCCTTTCGTCGATTTCCGCAAGAAGCGCATAAATTCGGGATGCCTAATCGAACCAATCTCTGGCAAAATATTCAAGGAAAAAAACCCTCTGAAAAACGCACCGGATACAGTTTCGCCTGTAGTTCCGCTTCACGCGGATCGCAAAATTTTCTCCGCCGCCTGCCGCACGGCGTCCGCCAGTTCTTTCGGCTTCAAAACTTTCGCGTCACCGCCCCAGCCCAGCACCCAGCGCTCAATCTCCACCAGGCTCGAAAGCTTCAGCCGCAATTCCACTCCGCCGCCCTTCAATTGCCGCAATTGCTGCGACTCATGCCACTTCTTTTCCCGGATTAAATCCGCGGCGCGCGCCTCGAATTGAATCACCACATCGTAAGCGCCGTGGCCCGAGTGGACACCGAAACTGTCCCGCAGCCGTTTCTCGAGCGAAAATTTTTCCGGGCGCGCAAACGTTTCCCCCGTCGGCTTCACGGATTGAATTCGCGCCGGGGCGAACGTGCGAATGTCCTTGCGCCCATGGTCGTAAGCGAACAGGTACCATTCGCCGTTGATGTTCGCCAGGTGATACGGATCGATGATTCGCTCCTCGGTCTCGCGGCGGCCCGGTTTGCGATAGCTCATTTCGATCTGGCGGCGATGCGCCGTGGCTTTCGCGAGCGCGTCGAAAATATCGAGATTCAAAATCTGCTCGGCGCGGGTGCGAAAGGAAATCGTCTGCTCGATGTCCGCCAGGTTCAGTGAAATCGTGTCGGGCAGCGATTGCTCCATTTTTTTAATCGCGCTCAGCAGCGGCTTCTCGAAGCTCGTGCCGCGATATTGCTGCAGTGCTTTTTCCGCGACCAGCAATGCGAAAATTTCGCCCTCGGTGATTTGCACCGTGGGAAACGCATTCACCTCCTCGGTATAACGATAGCCGAACCGCGAGCCGTCATATTCAATCGGCAGATCCAGCCGGTCGCGCATGAATTCGATGTCGCGATGAATGGATTTCGTGCTGACTTCCATTTCGCGCGCCAGCGTGGAAGCGTTGGGAAATTTTCCCGATTGAATCGCCTGGTGAATCCGCAGCATCCGCTCCAGCGGCGGCCGCGAATAGGGCAGCCCCTCAGCCGCCTCGCGAGGCGCTTTCGACGGAGCCGACGTGTAAGATTGAGTCGTCAACAATTACCGAGCCGTTCAGCTTTTTTCCCAATTGCGCGCGCAGAACCACCACGCGCTGGAACCCGCAATCGCCGAGAATCTTTTTCCAATCCGCAACCAGTTGGGTGAGCATTTCGCCATTGTAAGTCCAGCCCACCACCACCACGGCCATTCCGCGCTGCACGTGCAATTGGTCGAATATCCCGTTCAGATTCTCCCGGCGCACCTGTTGAAGATAACCATCTTCCAGGTACTGCGGACGAACGAGGAAAGTATAGTCCCAACTCGAGAACTGCAACACCGCATTCACCGAGCCGTCGTCCACGAAATGCGGCGCCGAATCATCGGTATACATGCTGACTTTCATTCCGGTGGTAGTGGAGCAACTGGAACCTGAGAGGACCAACGCTAAGGCCAAAACCGCTTTTCCCGCCAAATACAACTTCTTCATACAACTTCTGCCATCGGCAACACCGTGTCGCCGTTCCCGTCAGAAATAGCGATTGCCATGCCGTCCCGTGGATTTCGCGCGAAAATCCTTTTTTCCGGGGGCGGCTGCAGTAATTTTTCACGAATCACGGGGCGGGAATCCATTTTCACGTCCTTTTTCTGTCCCATTGTTGGAGTCCAAGGCGTGATGGCTGGAGCGTTGACACAAAAGCTCTAAACCTTTTTTGCTGTCACTCGCTGTCGCGGTCCTCATCCTCGACGCTCGCATCGTCATTATAAAATTCATTCCCACGACTCATTCAACGTCCGCTGCGCCAATCATTAAGAAAAATACTTGCGCCCACCCCACTTCCGACTCACATTCAACGGGCTATTACCAAACGTTTACCAACAACCCTGACTTTTTATGGGACGCATCTATAACAACATCGTTGAAACCGTTGGACACACTCCTCTCGTCAAACTCAACAAAGTCACCGCCGGCCTGCAGGCGACCATCTTGTTGAAGTGCGAATTTTTTAACCCTCTGGGCAGCGTCAAAGACCGCATCGGCATGGCCATGATCGAAGACGCCGAGAAACGCGGCGTGCTCAAGAAGGAAACCATCATCATCGAGCCCACCAGCGGCAACACCGGCATCGCCCTGGCCTTCGTCGCCGCGGCCAAAGGTTACAAGCTCGTGCTCACGATGCCCGAAACCATGTCGCTCGAACGCCGCACCCTGCTCGCCATGCTCGGCGCCAAACTCGTGTTGACCCCCGGCACGGAAGGAATGAAAGGCGCCATCGCCAAAGCCGAACAACTCGCCCGCGAAACCCCCAACTCCTGGATTCCGCAGCAATTTGAAAACCCGGCCAACGTGGAAATCCACAAGAAAACCACCGCCGAGGAAATCTGGGAAGATACTGATGGCAAAGTGGACATCATCGTCGCCGGCGTCGGTACCGGCGGCACCATCACCGGCTGCGTCGAAGTCATCAAACCGCGCAAGCCGTCCTTTCAGGCGATTGCCGTCGACCCCAAAGATTCTCCCGTCATCGCGCAAACGCTCGCCGGCCAACCCCTTAAACCCGGCCCCCACAAAATCCAGGGCCTGGGCGCGGGATTCATCCCCAAAAACCTTCATCTGAAAGATTCGGCTGGCAAGCTGCAGATTGCTGAATCCCTTGAAGTGTCCAACGATGATGCGTTCACCATGGCGCGCCGATTGGCGAAAGAAGAGGGAATTTTGTGCGGCATTTCATCCGGCGCAAATGTCGTCGCCGCCATTGAAATCGCCAAACGCCCGGAGAACAAAGGCAAGCTCATCGTGACCGTTGCCCCCTCCACTGGCGAACGCTACCTCAGCACGCCGCTGGCCGCCGAAGCCCGCTCCGAAGTGGGAGGCTGATCCTGGGAGCGCCGGCGTCCCGCCGGCAAGTCGCGGCGGCATCCTTTTGGGCGCCGCTGAATCAACGATTGATATTTTCATATAATTGAAAAGATCAGCCCGTATTTTTACGGTGAGCGCTTGCTGTGGACTCTTTGTCGGGCTGGTAGCGCTCCTCGGATGCGGTTTCGTGGCCCTGGTAATCGCAATGGCCTCCGGCATCATAACCGGGGGGCCTTGTGGATTGAGCGATGGTCCGAATAAGAATTCTGCGGTGGATCTCCTGCTCCGGGCAATGGTCATTGTCTGTCCGTTGACCTTGTCGCTATTGACCTATTTCCTGCTAAGGAGACGCTTTGTCAAAAGCGTTCAAGACGCTGAAAATGCGAATGGCGGTCGGTGAAAAGTTGAATCCTTGTTGCGCTTCCGCCAGCCAATGATGGACAGTTCCGCGATTTCATTCGCATACCTTTTCGCGTACCCTGACTTTCAGGCAGCATTCAATTTCCTCATATTCGCCAGTGTTTAATTAAAAAAAAACTTGTTGCGCTTTGCCGGTTTTGTTGTATCTAACAGGTGTCGAAGGTCTGATAGCCATGCGGGCGAGGTAAGTTCCTCAAAAGGCTCGCGTAGCATCTTCCCCAAAATTCAAAGTTCAAAGTTTCGGGTATTCTCGAAATCTTCGACGACCGAAAAGTTGTATGACCAAAGAAAACACTGAAAAAAACGGACAGGATTCCGGTTCCGGCTACCTTGAAATTTCGGAAAAAGGCTTCGGCTTCCTCCGCACGTCCCAAAACCATTTTCACCCCAAACCGACCGATATCTTCGTCACCCCGGACACGATTAAGCGCAATTTCCTGCGCGAAGGCAGTCTGGTCGTCGGCCCCACTCAGCCGCCCCATCGCGGCACCAGCCCGCAACTCAAGGCCGTCGATGAAGTCAACGGCATGCGGTTCGAGGATTACACCAAAGCCGTCCGCTTCGAGAATCTCACCAGCATCGATCCCATTGAAAAATTCCGGCTCGAAACCGCGCCTGACCTCATCGAAACCCGCGTCATCGACATGGTCACGCCCGTTGGCAAAGGCACCCGCGGCTTGATCGTGGCCCCGCCGCGCACCGGCAAAACCACCATTCTCAAGCAAATCGCCAACGCCATCACGGCCAATCATCCGGAAGTGCACGTCATGGTGTTGCTCATTGACGAGCGCCCCGAGGAAGTCACCGACTTCCAACGCTCCGTCAAAGCCGAAGTCGTCGCCTCCTCAAACGATCAGGACCTCGAAACACACGTGCGCCTTTCGCGCTTCATGATTGAGCGCTGCCGCCGCATGGTGGAATCCGGCAAGGATGTCTTCGTCCTGCTCGATTCGCTCACCCGTGTCGCCCGCGCCTACAACAGCGTTCATGGCGGCAGCGGCCGCACCATGACCGGCGGTGTGGACGCCCGCGCGCTGGAAATCCCGCGAAAAATGTTTGCCTCCGCCCGAAAGATCGAAGACGGCGGCTCGCTGACCATCCTGGCCACCGCCCTGGTGGACACCGGTTCGCGGATGGACGAACTCATCTTTCAGGAATTCAAAGGCACCGGCAACATGGAGTTGATCCTCGACCGAAAACTCTCCGACCGCCGCCTGTTCCCCGCCATTGACATCCCCAAGAGCGGCACGCGCAAAGAGGAAAAACTGTTCCCGCCGAAACAAATCGAAGCCATTCGCAAACTGCGCCGGACCATGGTGGACCTGAATCCCATCGAAGCCATGGAAACGCTGACCGCCGCGCTCAAGAAACACAAGACCAACGACGAATTGCTCGCGAAACTGGAAAAAGGTTCCTAAGGCATCCAAGGCCATCCAAATAATTCCCAAGCCGCCGGCAATTCCACCGGCGGCTTTTTTGCGCTCGCAATGGATGAGCAGATTCCCGAATGAAATTTTTCCGCTGCACCTTTTTTGAATTTCCTTTAGATTTGCCGGCGTGAATCGAGCCTGAGTTCCGCCGAGGTCACGTCATCTCGACCTTCGCTGCACTCCGGACCTTTAAATGAAACTGCACGAACAACGTTTCCAAAGGAATATAGGGCGGGCCCTGGCCCCGGTTTTATCGCGGTTACTCCTGGCCTTCGGACTCACCGGATTCGTTCGCAAGCTCATCGCGTTTTTGAACTACACTCTCGGCAGAGGCGCCGGACTGGGCTGGCAAATTGATTCCGAAGTTGCCATCGCCATTGATTGCATTAAAAACGACAACCCAGTGGTATTCGACGTCGGCGCCAACGTGGGGGAATGGTCGCATCAATACCGCGCCCGAACCGCCAAAGGGCGGCTCTTCATGTTTGAACCCCAACGTTTCTGCCAGGAAACTATTCAGCAAAAGCACATTCCCGGCGCGGAATTAATCAAAGCCGCCGTCGGACGAGAACGAGGAACACTGACACTGTATTCCAGCTCTCCGATAGATGGCAGCGCTTCGCTGCATAAACGTGAAGACAGTTACTTTGAGGACCGCACCTATGCTGAACAAAAGGTCGAGGTCGTTTCTCTGGATCAATTTATTTCCGAACGCGGGATTGCCTTTATCGATTTCATAAAATTCGACATCGAAGGCCACGAATTGGAAGCGTTGACCGGCCTGAAAGAGAGTATCGCCAATCGCAAGATAAATGCCTTCGCCTTCGAATTTGGCTCTGCAAACCTCAATTCACGGACCTGTTTCCGGGATTTCTGGAATCTTCTCAGTCCCAACTACTCCATTTTCATCGTGACGCCCTCCGGCAAGCTCGATCCCATTCCCGCCTACTACGAGGATCTGGAATATTATCGCGGCGCCACCAATTTCGTCGCCCGGCTCAAACCAAATGCCGTGCAAAGCGCCGCGCATTAAAACAGTACCGACTCAGATCTTTGTAGGCAAAAACTCATTGCAAATTACTCATTGAAAATTGGCCCTCGCAAATTAGCCGCGGCGCCCAGCGAAGAATTTTCAATCTGAAATCTTAAATCGATAATTGGAAATGAATGGCCCCGTTTCCTCCGCTCTCTCCTGTTCAATCCGGGCAAAAACGAAAAGTCCCCGCCCGACCTTTCGGTCAGGCAGGGACAAATCGGGGGATGGGAGTTCGCCATACTCTCTTTCCCGCGCTGGCAATTCGGCGCGCCCCGTTTTTGCGGAGGCTGCCAGCTTCCCGACGCCATTCTCCACGGCAAGCGGAGTCATCGGCCTCGTAGCAGGGCCGTCCAGCGTCTTGCGAGCGCTGAATTTCGAGTGAGGCTTTTCAGCTTGCTTGAACTGGTGGTTGCGCCACCGGCTTGCAAACCAGGTCTAGACACGTCTGCGAATTCTTTTCCGCGTCTTTACCTCTTAGCGCCGGGTCAGCTTCCGGTTTTGCCGGAACGTTCGCCCTGCGCCACGGGTCTCGCCTCTTCACTCTCAGGTTGCTTTTCGTTCTCAGGCCGGCGGTGTGTTTTTTACATCGCCGGCATTTCGGAAGGTTTTCACGGGTCTTGCCCGGACCGCGTGTCCTTCCCGGTGCGAATGCTCACTTTGTCACGCCTTTCGGCGTCTTTCATTTGGCTGATCCCGCGCTTTTATTCACGGAACCGCCAGAGTCACTCGCCCGTGCTGATGCACAGTAGCAACCGTTTACCCTCTGGGTAACTGCGATTCACTCGAGTTCGAAACTTCCTCGAGCTACTTGATTCGACTCGGAACGGTTTCTAATCATTCCTGGCCGCCAAGTTCCTTTTTCGCGTTACTGACACGCGCGAACGTGTCAGAGGAACTGATGAATTTTGCCTCCGCTCCCGGACCTTGCGATCCGGCTTGAGAGGGGCCGAGCCAACCAGCCTGACTCTGCCTTTCCCCAGTTACCTGGGATTATCCTTGAGACTTTCGGCTTCAATCTGTTGACCGCCGCCGTCCATCTCAGTTCTTTCAATGAACTGCGAACAGCATAACCAGAATTGCGAATCCGACAACGAATTGATATGCACAGCTTATTCACCAAACCGAGCCTTTGAATCGCTGCTGAGCAATTATTTCAGCCCAATAAACAAAGCGATTTCACGTTTTCAAAAAGCATTTATTCACAGACACCCATCCGCAAATGTTCCCTCTGTGAACAAGTTTCAAGGAGAAGATTTCGGAATTTTGGAAAAAACGGACGACTGTCGAAACTCGAAATCCGAAATCCGAAGCCGCAACGCGCCCTTTTACAGACAAACAACCGGATAAACCAACGGCGCTCGAATCATCCCTTCGGATTTCGGATCTTGGCTTTCGAATTTTCCCTCCACCAAAAAACAAAAAAGCCACCTGCATCCAGGTGGCTTTTTATCGCTTCAAACCGCGCTCAGGCTTTCGCCGCCGCCGGTTTCGTCTTCTTCGTCTTGACGGCGACTTTTTTGCGCTTGAGATAACTTTGACGACGTTTCTTCTTGATCGCTTTGTTGTATTGCTTGCTCATAGTTCTTTACATTCGGTCGGTATTCCGATTTCGTGTACGATACTATGAGTACTGGCCGATGCCGATTCAATCTCTATTTGCTGCTCACGCTGGCCACCCTCCTTGCCTCCGGCTGCCAGACGCATAAGGACAACAAATCCAAGGAACTCGCCACCCTTCGCATCCATGTCGAATCCGACATCGACGACCCCTCACACACGGAGAAAGTCCCCATCTATCGCGCCAGCCCCGTGGATCTGACGGTCGATAAGGAGCCGTTTCTCACCGAGGCGCACGTCGCCTCCGCAAAAGTCGTGACGGTCCTCGGCGGTTTTGATTTGCAAATTCAATTGAACCGTCAAGGTTCCTGGTTGCTGCAAGGCACCTCCGCCGGCAATCCCGGCAAGCATTACGCCATCTTCAGTCAATTTGGCGAAAAGGGAAAACAATCACGCTGGCTGGCCGCTCCGATTTTTTCCCGCGTCATGTCCGCCGGCATAATCCAGTTCACACCCGACGCCTCGCGTGAAGAGGCCGAGGAAATTGCGCAGGGCCTCAATAATATCGCGAAGAAAAACGAATCGAATGACAAGTGGTAGTGACATTGCTACGCAATGAAGGGCCAAATTCCAACAGCCAAGCTCCAGAGAAGCTCCAAGAATCAAGCCTCAAAACACAATGCTTCTGCGACTTATCCGAAGCACAATTCAAACGACTCCTGGGAATTACGAGAATCATCTAACGAGACCTCAGAGCGCCACCCGTTCGACCTTGAAGAACGCACGGCTCAATTCGGTGAAGCGCTGATTCGTTTTTGCAAAAAAATTCCCCGGTCACCGGAAAACAATCGGCTGATCGGCCAACTGATCGGCTGCGGAACCAGCGTCGGCGCAAATTATTGCGAGGCAAATGAAGGCGTCTCAAAGAAAGACTTCAAATGCTCCGTGGGACGTTGTGTCAAAGAAGCGAAAGAGACAAAATTTTTTCTTCGCATGATCGCCGCCTCTGAGCCTGCTTTGGCCGACGAAGCACGAAAACTGTACCGCGAAGCAAAAGAACTCCACCTGATTTTCGCCAGCATTTACCGAAAATGAAAAGTTTGAAGTCAAGAATCTGCCCACAAACCGTCCGAACATTTCTGAATTGGCGCTTGAGATTGGGAGCTTCTCTGGAGCTTGGATCTTGGACGCTTGGAGCTTTGAAAATTGGCGTTTCTCTGGTGCTTGCATCTTGGACGCTTGGAGCTTTTTCCCAAGAGCCCTTCCAATTCCCCACCGCCAACCACGCCTTGTACGAACCCGACGGCGGCGAACGCTTTTTGGTCGGCACCGTCGGCAAGCCCTGGACCAGCGGCGGTTTCGGCTGCGTCCGCTCCGGCGGCTGGCAAATGCACGAGGGCCTCGACATCCGCTGCCTCCAACGCGACAAACATGGTGAACCAACCGACCCCGTCATGGCCACGGCCGATGGCACCGTCGTTTACCTTAATTTAAAACCGTCGCTGTCGAACTATGGCAATTATGTCGTCGTCCATCACCGTATTGAAGGCATCGATATTTTTTCGCTCTACGCGCATCTCAGTGCCGTGCGCGACGGACTGAAAGTCGGCCAACCGCTCAAGGCCGGCGAAGTCTTCGCCACCATGGGCCACACCTCCAACACCGGCGAGCGTATTACTAAAGACCGGGCCCACGTGCATTTCGAACTGAACCTGCTGGCGAGCGACCATTTCTCCGCCTGGTACCGCAAAGCCTTTCCCCACGAACGCAACGATCACGGCGAATGGAACGGCCAAAATCTTCTGGGCCTCGACCCCAGCCTGATCCTGATGGCTGAACACGACCAGGGCACGAATTTCAGCCTCCTCAATTTTATTCGCGGCCAGACCGAACTTTGCCGCGTGCTCGTCCGCAAAACTGATTTTCCCTGGCTCAAACGTTATCCCATGCTGGTCCGCCCAAACCCCATCGCGCAAAAAGAAGGCGTGGCCGGCTACGAAATCGCCCTGAATTTCAATGCGGTTCCCTTCGAATTGATTCCGCGCGCCACCTCGGAAATCAAAGGCAAAAGCAAATACCAGCTTCTTTCCGTCAACGAACCCGAAGAAAAGAAAAATCCTGCCCGCCGATTAGTCGTCCCCCGCGGCTCTCGCTGGGAATTGGGCCCCCACGGCATCAACGCCCTCGATTTGCTGACGGAATAAGCTCATGGGAGCCGACGTGAGTGGCTCAAAATCCCCCGCAATTCATCGTCTCCCGAATTGAAGTTTGAAGCTTCTCTGGAGCTTGGAATTTGGACGCTTGGAACTTTGCCCAGCGCCCCGTAAAAATCGGGGAACTCCTGCACACCTCCATGCATCTCATCTCCGTGCCCGTATGCTTTACTCGTGACGACTCGTCCTGCCCATGGTATCATCGTATTCCGTCAAGCAAGTCGTCATGAACACGGTCGCAAGCCAGCTTGGGCGGCCTCGGGAAAATCCCGTTGATGCGCCATGCCCTGCGCCAGCCTCGCCGCGCGCCTTCACTCTGGTTGAACTGCTCGTGGTCATCGCCATCATCGCCGTCCTCGCCAGCCTGCTGCTCCCCGTTCTGAGCCGGGGCAAAGCCGAAGCCCGGACCATTGATTGCGTGGACCATCTTCGGCAATTGCAATTGTGCTTCCACATGTACACGCACGACAATGAAGGCCGCCTGCCGCCCAACAATTTCGTCTACTTCGTCTCCATGGGCCAGACGATGCCCTCATTCCTCGGAAATAACGACATCAGTTGGTGCCGCTCCCTAGCGCCCTTCGACCCAAATCCCATCAGCGACACCAACTCAATGCTGTTTTATTACAACCAGAACCCGTCCATTTACCATTGTCCGGCGGATACCTCCACCGTCACCGGCCACCCCGACCTGTTGCGCAATCGTAGTTACAACATGAGCAACAGCATCGATCTCACTAACGACAATCATTTCGTCAGGGAATCCGAAATTCCGATGCCGTCCCACTTGTTTGTATTCATTGATACCGACGCGGATGAAATCACCGATCCCACCTTTGGCGTCATGCCCGTCGGTTCCTACTTTCAGGATTGGTGGCTGGACATTCCGGCCTCCCGGCATAATACGCGCAGTTGCAATCTCACCTTTGCCGACGGCCACGTTGAAATCTGGAAATGGAAAGCGCGCAAAGGCGGCCGCCCCGCCGGCAGTCCCGTCTACTCGCCCGATGACCTCGACGATCTCCGCCGCCTTCAACAATGCATCAAGGGCGCGGGCGGGAATTAGGCGACCACTTTCGCTCGCCTTCGGTGCATCTCGACACTGCCGTCGAAATTGCGGAAAGGAGCGCGGCTGTGTCGCAGACCAGCCGCAGCCGCATGATAAAATCAGTCATTTCAAATATTCACTGAACCTTTCGCGTTCCTGCGGCTAGTTCCGCTGCGCGGAACACAGCCGCGCTCCAGGGCAGTGTCAAGATGCACCCATTCGCCTTTGCCAAACTCCATTTCACTTGCGCTCCCCCGCTCCGCTCGTATCTTTTCTCGCCCGATATGAATTACAAAATTTCGAAACGCGCCGCCTCGCTCAGCCCGTCGCTCACTTTGGCCATTGATTCCAAGGCCAAAGCAATGAAAGCGGCCGGCGAGGACGTCGTCGGTTTCGGCGCCGGCGAACCGGACTTCGACACCCCGCAACACATCAAAGACGCCGCCGCCAAGGCCTTGGCGGACGGTTTCACGAAATACACGCCCGCTGCCGGCATCCCGGAATTGCGCCAGGCCATCGCCGACAAGCACCAGCGCGAAAATGGCCTCACCTACAAGCCCTCGCAAATCATTGTCTCCTGCGGCGGCAAACATTCCTGCTACAACGTCATCCTCGCTACCTGCGAAGAAGGCGACGAAGTCGTCATCCCCGCGCCCTATTGGTTGAGCTACCCCGAAATGGTCAAGCTCGCCGGCGCGACTCCCGTCATCATCGAGACCAATGACAAAACTGAATTCAAAGTCACGCCGCAACAGCTCCGCGCCGCCATCACGCCGCGCACGCGCTTGTTCGTGCTGAATTCCCCGAGCAATCCGACGGGCTCCGTTTATACGCCCGAAGAAATCAAGGCGCTCGGCGATATCTGCGTGGAAAAAAACGTGCTCATCATGAGCGACGAAATTTACGAGCATCTCATCTATGATGGCGCAAAGGTCAAAAGCGTCGCCAGCTTCTCACCGGCGCATTTCGAGCACACCATTATTGTCCACGGTTTCGCCAAAGCCTGGAGCATGACCGGTTGGCGCCTCGGCTGGTGCGCCGCGCCTGAACCGATCGCCAAAGCCATCGACGCCATCCAAAGTCACAGCACGAGCAATCCGACTTCATTCGCGCAAAAAGGCGGCGTCGCGGCCCTGACCGGACCGCAGGATCATTTGCCCAAATGGCTCGCGGAATTCGACAAACGCCGCCAGTTCGCATTTAAGAAACTGAACAGCATCCCCGGCATTTCCTGCGTGAACGCCAAGGGCGCGTTTTATCTTTTCCCGAACATCGCAAAAACCGGCCTCAATTCCTCCGATTTCTGCGCCAAACTTTTGGAGCAGCAAAAAGTTGCCGCCGTCCCCGGCATCGCCTTCGGCGCGGACGACTACCTTCGCATCAGCTACGCCACGAGTATGGCCAACATCGAGAAAGGCCTCGACCGAATCGAGAAATTCGTCAAAGGCCTCGGCAAGTAAAAGTCATGGCGGCACTTCCGTAGAGCGCCGCATTTTCTTAAAAAAGAACCCACGCGTCTCGCGTGCCGTTTTCGGCGTCTCGCCGAAAACATTCGTCCTACCATCTTCGCAACTTCCCCTCGGATTTTGCGTTTAAAGGATATTGAGCTAAGCTCGACCATGACCCTCGAATCCCTGATCACCACCGCCGCGCACCAGGGCGCCAGCGATCTGCACCTCGAAGCCGGTCTTCCCGCCGCCTTGCGCATCCGCGGCTCCTTGCGCACCGCCGGCGAACCAATCGCGCCCCAAACTTTGGCCGGCTTCGCGCGTGAAATCCTCGGCGAGCAATGGCCGCAATTTCTCGAACGCCGCTCCGCCGACCTCTCCAAAACCATTTCCGGCGTCCGTTGCCGCATCAATATTCTCCAGACCGCGCGCGGCATCGGCTTTGCCATCCGTCTCCTCGCGGCCTTCCAGGCCACACTGGAAACACTGAACCTCCATCCCGATTTCAAAAAATTCATCGCCCAGCCGCATGGACTGATTCTCATCAGCGGCCCGACCGGCTCCGGCAAATCGTCGACCCTCGCCGCGTTGATCCAGGAAATCAATCTGACCGACAGTCGGCACATCGTGACGATTGAAAGTCCGATCGAATACACGTTCCGACCGCGCCACTCCTACATTCGCCAGCGCGAAGTCGGCCGCGACACGCCCAGCTTCGAGCAGGCGCTGCTCGACGCCTTGCGCGAAGACCCTGACGTATTAATGGTCGGCGAAATGCGCGAGCCGGAAACGATGCGCCTCACCTTGAACGCTTCCGAGACCGGCCATCTCGTCCTGGCGACGGTTCATTCCTCCACCTGCGCCGAAGCGATCCAGCGCATCGCTTCCGCCTTCCCGGCAGAAATCCAGGCGAGCGTTTGCGCGCAATTGGCCGATTGCCTAATCGCGGTCATCTCGCAACGGCTCGTCTTCCGCTCCGAGTTGAACATGCGCGTGCCGGAATGCGAAGTCCTCGTGGCCAATCATCCGGTAAAAAATTTCATTCGCACCCGCGAATTTTTCAAAATCGCTTCCGCCCTGGAAACTGGCGCGGACCACGGCATGTGGTCGTTACAGCGTTACCGTTCCTGGCTGCAAAATCGCAAAAAATGGCACACGCCGAATGAATCCACCGAAGCCCCCGACAGCGAGCCCTCAAGTGAAACTCCGCATCTCCCACCCATGCCTGCCGCAATTAAAGCCGCCAAACCCGCCGCCCCGCATAAACCCACGGCCCAGGCTGGCGACCGCATTGAAATCGAACCGGAAGAGGGCGATTGGGGCAAAATTTTGAAGAAAAACGAGTAATCGATTTTCATTCTCCCGCTTGTCATCGCCGCCGTTTCTGACAAAAATACCCGTCCGATGAAAACGAAATCGTCCGCCAAATCACGCAATACGCCGCGCGCCACTCGGGATCCCATGCGTCCCCATTCCAGTGCCCTCGTCGACGGCCCGGAACGCGCCGCCGCGCGCGCCATGCTTTATCCCATCGGTTTCAAGACCGAAGACTTTTCCAAGCCCATCATCGGCATCGCTTCCACCTGGAGCAACGTCACCCCGTGCAACATGCACATCGACAAGCTCGCCCTCGAAGCGGAAAAAGGCGCGAACGAGAACGGCGGCAAAGCCATCGTTTTCAATACCATCACCATTTCCGACGGCATCTCGATGGGCAGTGAAGGCATGAAATACTCCCTGGTGTCGCGCGAGGTCATCGCCGATTCCATCGAAACCGTCGTGGGTTGCGCCGGCATGGACGGCTTTGTGGCCATCGGCGGGTGCGACAAAAACATGCCCGGCGCACTGATGGCTATTGCGCGATTGAACCGCCCCTCGGTGTTTGTTTACGGCGGCACGATTTTACCCGGCTGCATCACCGGCGACACCCGCAAGCTCGACATCGTTTCCGTTTTTGAAGCCATCGGTGCCCACGCCAATCAAAAAATTTCCGACCAGGAATTTCGGGCCGTCGAACAATGCGCGATTCCCGGCCCCGGCTCCTGCGGTGGAATGTATACCGCCAACACCATGGCCAGCGCCATCGAAGCGCTCGGCATGAGCCTGCCGAACAGCTCCGCGCAAAATGCCATTTCCCCCGCCAAGATGGACGATTGCCGCCGCGCCGGCGCTTGCGTCGTCAACATGCTGCGCCAGGGCATCAAGCCGCTGGACATCCTCACGAAAAAGGCATTTGAAAACGCCATCACGGTCGTCATTGCGCTCGGCGGCTCGACCAATGCCGTCTTGCACCTGCTCGGCATCGCGCACGCCGCCAAGGTAAAACTATCCATCGACGATTTCACCCGCATCGGCAAGCGCGTGCCGGTGCTCGCGGATTTGAAGCCGAGCGGCAAGCATCTCATGTCCGAACTCGTCGCCATCGGCGGCATCCGCCCGCTGATGATGATGTTGCTGAATCGCGGATTGTTGCACGGCGACGCCCTCACCGTCACCGGCCAGACCATGGCTCAAACCCTCGAAGGCGTGAAACCATATCCGCCCGGCCAGACCATCATTCAACCCTTCGACAAACCCATTAAAAAGGACAGCCACCTCGTCATCCTGCGCGGCAATCTCGCGCCCGAGGGAGCCGTCGCGAAAATTTCCGGCAAGGAAGGCCTGCACTTCAACGGCAAAGCCATCGTGTTTGAAGGCGAAGAAAAAGCGCTCGCCGCCATTCTCAACGGCACCGTGAAAAGCGGCCACGTCATTGTCATTCGCAGCGAAGGCCCGAAAGGCGGACCCGGAATGCGCGAAATGCTTTCGCCCACCTCCGCCATCATGGGCAAAGGACTGGGCAAGGAAGTCGCCCTCATCACCGATGGACGGTTCAGCGGCGGCAGCCACGGTTTTGTGGTCGGCCACGTCACACCCGAAGCGTACCTCGGCGGCCCCATCGCTCTCGTGAAAAACGGCGACTCCATCACGATCGACGCCGAAACCCGCGAACTCCGCCTGGACATTTCCGCCACCGAATTCAAGAAACGCCAGCGCGTGTGGAAAAAGCCCGCGCCGCGTTACACGCGCGGAGTGCTGGCCAAATACGCCGCCCACGTCACGAGCGCGTCGCTGGGCGCCGTCACCGACGCGGATTTAAAATTGTAAAGCGCCGTCGCGGTAAGGAAACTGCGTTGCGCTAAACATATATTCAAAGAATTATCGAATTTATTGAATCACTCGTTTATGCACGAGCTTTTGACCAGGCGCATTGAGATTCCGCGGCCGCGGATTCCCTGGAGGAGTATTCGTAAAGGCGCGGTCATTTCTATTTGCGCCACTGTCGCAGGAGTCAATTTGTACGTCTTGACTGCGCCACCAATCATTAAAGCGATTGCGAAAGATTCGATTCGGCATTCACAACACTTTCATTGGCCAGGATTTTACGCTCCGCTTTTATTAGGTTTGGAGAATGATTCGCCAATGATGCACGGTCCATTCCGATGGTACTTCAATCGCGTTTGGGGCTTTGGCATGATATTTTCCAGCGACGACCCGACTGGCGGCGATTGATGTCGCAGCTAAAAGTCCGGGCGAGATAATCTCGACCGCGAACCGAGATTCATCTCGATGAGTGTTTCCATCCTTCGTTTCTGGCTGAAGCGAACTATCTTCTCCCTTCGCCGCGATTCCGCGCTAAACGCGCAAGAATGTTTGCAATCATTTATGGACTCATTGGCGTCTGTCGGTTGTCCACAAGCCTCTTGCCAATCACGGGAAAATACCCATAAATCTTGCCATGCAGCAAGGAACTAGGCCAAATCATCGCCTGCCAAGCCAAAAGAACGTTTGGCCTAGTACATATTAGACCGCATTACACGCCGTCATGATTTCGTGGGATAAATGCAAAGAAGACTTTCGGCCAGACGGGAGCTTGCGTGACATCTACATTACGCCAGCCACACTCGCAGATTGGCGAGCCATTTATCCTTTGCTCCGCGATTTTCCGGCGGCCGAGTTCTTAGTGGACGGCATGCTTCAGTCGCCACCAGCCACCGTCGAGCAGGTGTTGGCGACTAGGCCTTCTGGAAGTCCGACGCTTCGTCTTCGAATCGGTCGCGCGCTTGTCGCGTTTCATTTCTTTGCCGATGAGGAGATCGAGTGTGACGTCAGTCCACACGAAGTCACTTCGCAGGCTGATTTAGACATGTTACTCAATTTCATTCGTCAGTTAGGAGATATGACATGCAGGCGAGTAGTCATCACGCCGGAGAATCTTCGAGAGCAGCCTTTTATCACTTATGACCCAGAGAGCAAAGAGTTTGAGCATCATGAGATTGCGGTCTAACAAATCGCGGCATCCAACGCGGGGCGGCGCTCTCGATTCATCGAGAAGCCACAGATTGTTTTATATCTCAGCCTCTGCGTGGCTGAGCTCTAGTCGTTAGGCGATCAGACACGCTATGGCATCCGATGAACAAGAAATCCGCACGGTGCATTCAATTTGGATTGATGCCGTCAATGCCAGTGACCTGGCTCGTCTGCTCACCCTGGTCGCGGAGGATGTCCTTTTTCTCACCCCCGGCCAGGCACCGTCCGACCGGGATGGATTCTCGTCCAACTTTATGACCGCCCATCAACAGATGCGGATCTGTTGCACCAGCGAGTTAGAGGAAGTCGTTATTGCCGGCGAGGTTGCCTACACGCGAAGCCGGGACGCGCTCTCTGTGACCCCGCGCGCAGGAGGGAAGACGGTGCAGTTCGCCGGGCATCGCCTGACGGTATATCGCAAGCAGCGCGACGGTCGCTGGATTCTGTCCCGCGATGCCCACACTTTGTCCCCCGTGGCCTGACACGCGCGGAGCCAACGGCGAATATGCCGTTGGCTGAGGCATTCCCCAATTCCGCGCTTGCGGTCTTTCGCGCCGTGGCTCAGCCTTGGATCGTTAGATGGCGTTACGATGCAACACCCCACACGAAGATTAATCGGCTTTTGCTCGGCGCTTGTTTTCTTGACGTGTCTTGATTGTGTGCTGACGTTGGCTGGCCAGCCAACAGAGTATTGGGAAGACCATACTAAGGTAAATGAGCTACATCCACTGCTTCACCAATTATTGGCCTACCACCCGCTGGCATTCGTCGCAGTAAAAGCGGTAATCTTGTTAGCCTTTATCAGCCTGATTCTGCTGATACCGCGTAACTCAGCCATGATCCTCAGCCTGTTGCTCAGTTTCGCCGCCTTGAGCGGACCGGGAACCTGGTTGTTAAATATGCCAGGTCATCCGGGATATCGCCACGGCTCCGGGGTCTTTTGGGGATTGGTAATACTCACTGCGGTCGGTATGGCCGCCGGCATTCGTTGGGCTTGGAAGGCAAAGCCAATCGGCATTGGGCTGCTCTTTGGTCTTCGCTACGGCATGATTGCATTACTGTTCGTCATTTGGTTGACAGTCGATTTTCTGGCCACACGCCAGCTGGGGCTAAGCGGGTTAGTGGCTATCTCGCCGCTTTTACTCTTTGTTGGTTATTGCTCTTATGAGCTATTCCGGGAAAAGAGACAGCAGAAGCAGGAGCTTCGTTTATCTACGGCCAATAACGATGTCGCCGGGGCGTTAGGCGGCTCGCGTATGCAAAATGAAATCCGCAACTGCACCGTAAACTTTCAATGCCCCAAAGTGTGGCGGAAGTTGACGCCAACAGATGACCCCAAGGTGCGATTTTGTGAATATTGTTTCGAGCATGTTCATCTGGTGGAGACGGAAGCACAGTTGGTTGAACAATCGGCGCTTGGGCGATGTGTAGCGATTCTAAACCTTTCCCCTGAGCATTCCGCCTACTCTCCCGACGGCTTGCTTGGTGAGCTCACATCTGATCCACCGAAATGAAAAACACGCCTCCCAACCCAGCGCTGGAGCCAGCGCCGACCGCGTCATAAACTCAACACCGGTAATGCTGATTCCCTTTTTGCACTGAAAAGAAGACCTTCTGTTCATCGCTAAGGCCAATAAAAAATTCACTTTATGAATCTAACCCCCGGTCTCAATCTGCGTTTATCTGCGCCATCTGCGGACAAGATTTTCAGCTTCAAATTGGAGTAACTCCGGCTAAATCCGGCCTGAAAAAAATATTTTCCGGTAAAAGGTTTATGCTCCACCCGATAAAGATTTGGTTTTCCCGTTCGGAACAGCTACCTTGTGCTAACGGAGGATTTCGCGCCGTGCGGAACTTCCGAACTGTTTACAATTATTTATGGACTCATTGGTGTCTGTCGGTTGTCAACAAACAAAAATGATTATGGCTCTCTATCAAATTTTTAGACAGAGGCGGGTCGGAAGTCGCACCAATCGGAGACTCGCCCTTTGCCTCGTTTCCGTCTTGGCCATTTGGTTGGATCCGCTATTCGCAGACGCTTTTTGGTCTTCCGTTTCCGTTAAGCAAACAAACATCAATTCAACGACGCCTTTCGTACGCATCGTTCCATTACATTACGGAACCAACAGTGCGAATGTTAATTTCTCCGTTTTCGTTTTGGTGAAGAATAAAAGTGATGAGAAAATCTTCTCAGGAATCTTGTATCTAAAAGATTCAAACAACAAATTTATTGCTTTAACTCAGGTTCAAGTTGAAAAACCGCCAAGACATTTCAGCACCATACCTCAGTCATGGACGGACAAAAGCATTGTTTTCGAGTTTACAGTTGATACTAATTATCTGGAGCAGTCTGAGTTTACCCTCCAGGAAGCTGATGATCCAATCGGGGGAGCGGGAGGCATAACCTATCATTTCAACTTAAAAGAATTCGACCGGCCACAATAATCCACACAAAACTCCATGCGCGGCCCGCGACCACTGTGATGACTACGCAGATTCTTTTAATAGCGTTGCTATTGACCGGATGGATTCTTTCGCTCTCACGCAAGGGATGGGCTGCTCGCGCTTTGGTCCTGTTTAGTGTTCCGCTTGGAGCGTTTTTGGGTGGATACTTTGGCTTCATGACTTGCCGCTTGATGATTTTCGTGTTCGACAGCAAACCTGAAAACCAGCATAATTGGATTGGTTGGATTGACGCTGGAATCTTAGGTGCGGTGATTGGTGTCATTTTTCTCCCAGGTATTGCATTAGCCATAAGCGGACGACGGAAGCCATAAATAATCTGCGACCTATTACCGCGCTTGACCCAATGCCAACCGCTCCTTTTGTTTGAGACGTTTGAGCCTGAATATGAAAGCAGCATACATTTTCCTGTTCATCGTTTTATCGAGGTCGGCTTTTGCCGCAGACCCCGTGAAAATTCAGGTTCCGGGGTTTTCGCTTATCGCACCCGCAAACCCGACAGAAGGTAACGAGTTTTGGATGTCCCACACCGAACCCTCAGACCTATCAAGATATGCGCTTACTAACGACACGCTGGCCCATCCGATAGTCGTCACGATCCTGCATTATCCCACGCCCGAGAAAGCAAAGAAGGCCTTTGAAATGTCTGCTCGCGGGCGTCCGCAAGCCCCCAGTAAGTTCGAAGTATCGCATTGGGATTCAGCGCACCGCTGGGCAGAAGCTGGCGACATCTATTTATTGAAGGATGATTATCTCGTGGGCGTTTACCGTCTGCCACCAGATTTTTCTGACGTCAAGTTGAAGGGCTTGCTTCATTCACTGGCTGGTAGCATAGCCAAAGTCGAGGCAAGCTACATCAGAAGGGACTGAGGCAATCAGAGCGGCGGCAGCAAAAGCGTAAACGGGTCGATTCACTTTTATAATCCTTAAGTGCTTTCTGCCCTTTCGAATTGCGGACTCAGCAATTTGAATTATCGTGATGCGCTCGGAGTTCACATAACGCGGCTCCAAACTGTTTACAATTATTTATGGATTCATTGCCAACTGTCTTATTGAAACCGGGTGAAGCGGATCGTATCGTCGCGGGCCATCCGTGGGTTTATCACAGCGCAATCCTGCGCATGACCGCCCAGGCGGGCGACGGCGAACTGGCCCAGGTCAAAGACCATCGCCAGCGCTTTCTCGGCGTGGGATTTTTCAATTCAAAATCGAAAATCCACGTCCGCGTGCTGACGCCGGAACGCATCGAAATCAACGAGGCTTTCTTTGAGCAACGCATTCGCGAAGCGCTGGCCGTCCGCCGGCGGCACATGCCCGGCGCCACCTCCTTCCGCGTCGTCAACGCCGAGAGCGACTTTCTCAGCGGCCTCATCGTGGACAAATACGAAGACGTGCTGGTCGTGCAAATCTCCGCGCTCGGCATGGATAAACGAAAAGCGCAAATCGTCGCCGCGCTGCAAACGATTTTCTCGCCGCGCGCGATTGTCGAGCGCAGCGATGTCGCCTCCCGCCGCTTCGAAGGTTTGACGGAATCCAACGGCGTGCTGGCCGGCGAGTTCAGCGGTCCGATGATTATCCAGTTGAACGGCTTGAAATTCGAAACCGACCTTCTGGCCGGGCATAAGACTGGCCTGTATTTGGACCAGCAGGTCAATTACCAGGCCGTTTCCCATTTCGCCAAGGACGCGCAAGTGCTGGATTGCTTCAGTTTTCTCGGCGGCTTCGGTCTGCACGCCGCGCGAGCGGGAACGGCCCACGTGCATATGCTCGACCAAAGCGCCGAGGCCATCGCCGCCGCGAAACGAAACTCGGAAGCCAACGGCCTAGCGGCCAAATGCTCGTTCGAAACCACCAACGTTTTCGACTGGCTCAAAGCCCAAACAAAAACCGCTCCGACCGAGAAATTAGTCCCTAAATTCGATCTCATTATCCTCGACCCGCCGTCGTTCACGCGCAACCGCGCCTCCGTGCCGGATGCGTTGCGCGGCTACAAGGAAATTCATTTGCGCGCGCTCAAACTGCTCAAGCCCGGCGGGACACTCGCCACCTTTTGCTGTTCGCATCACGTGGACGCCGGACTGTTCCAGGACACCGTTCTTTCCGCCGCATTCGATGCGCGAAAAATTCTCCGCCGCGTCGCCACCTACTCCCAATCGCCCGACCACCCCATCATTCCCATGATTCCCGAAACCGAATACCTGAAGGGCTTCGCTTACGAGTTGGTAAGGTGAAAAGCGCAAATTTTTACAGGAGAAAACGGAGGGAACAGAGAGACGACAAAAAATTCTCGGTTTCCGAAATATTGTCTCCGTTAGAGCGTTTGAAGAAAAACTGTAGCCATTTCGGAGCGAGGATTTTTGGGTTTTGGCGAGGCTCGGCGAAACAACAGGTTTGAAAAACCCTGTGGCTGAGCTGCGGCTGATCCAATCCTCTCTCCGTTAACTCCGTTTCCTCCTGTTCAATTCCTTTTTTATTTCGTCAACAACTCCCGCTGCCAGTTCATAAGTTCCGCGGAATATTTCTCCCAGTTGCGGCCGAGGTCGGAGAGCGTGCCGCGGCTCGCGATCAGCGTCGGGTCGATGCCCAATTTCTCAGCGTGATTATCGCGGCGCTTTTGCAATTCCAAGAAACGCTTTCGCTCGGCCTCCGTCGGTCGATGGTTGATGCGTTGCAAAATTGTCGGCAAATTGTCGGCCGAAATTCCGACACCCTCCGCAATTGCCTTGGCCAGGCCCGCACGGCGCCGCTCGGACATGTTCCTCGGCAGGAGCGGTTCGATGGGCCGATGGGTGGCCGCCGCGGCAGCCACGTCCACCAGCGCGTCGTGGCTCATGACGAAGAAAGGCGGGCGGTTCGCGGCGATGGCCTCCGTCTCACGCCATTGCCACAGCTCGCGCAGCACGCCCAGCGCGGGCCGGCCCAACAGGTGGCTCCCCTTGATGCGCCAGACGGCATCCGTATCCACCGGCTGCGGCTGCGTGCATTCGGCAATCAGCCGCGCGCAGGATTCCTGGTGCCACGCCAGCCGGCCCTTCGCCTCAAGCCCGGCCCTGAGTTGATCCGCGAGCGGCTTGAGAAAATGCGTGTCATTGCGCGCGTAGTTTTCCATACGCTCCGTGAGCGGGCGCAAGGCCCAATTCGCCTTTTGCGGACCCTTCTCGAGTTTCACGCCGAGAAATTTTTCAACCAGCGTGCTATAACCAAATTGCCTCTCGCCGATCAGGCGCGACGCCAGCATCGTGTCAAAAATGGCCGAAGGCGTGAATTCATGATGCTTTTCCAGAAGGCGCAAATCGTAGTCCGCGCCGTGCATGATCAGTTCGTGGCCGGAAAGCGCGTCGAGCAGCGGATCGAGATTTATTTTCGACAGCGGGTCCACCAGCACGTCCCCGGTGACGGTGCTGATCTGAATGAGACAAACTTTTTCGGGATAGGCATGCAGGCTGTCGGCTTCCGTATCCACTGCCACCCAGGATGCCGCGTGAAGTTCGGGAATGAACGCGGCAAGCTTTTGTTCCGTATCGATCACGCGTGTAATATATGCGGAGGGGGCATTGCGTGCCAAGCATCCGGTGCGGCCCGCGAGAGAATATTTTTCGCTAGAGCATTGACAGAAAAGATGTAGCGATGAGCAGCGAGGATTTTTGGTTTTTGGCAAGGCTTCGGCGAGGGAGCAGGTTTGAAAATCCCTGTAACTGAGCCGAAACGACGCCAAAAACCAAAAAGACCGCTGTCAGCCGATTTCGGCTCATCGCTACAGCTTTGATGGAAATGCTCCATCTCCAAAAAAGAAGAGGGCCGCGCTGGTTGGGAACGCGGCCCCAGGTTGGGGGCGTGGTGGCAGAAATCAGTTCAATGGCTAATTCTGGTTCTCCATTTTCAATTCATTTGGTCTGGCTCCGGCGCTTGAGCCGGGAAAACGCGATCTGTCCCACCACGACTTTCAATATCCTCTGGGCCTCCGCCAGCGCGTCATCCAAACGGGCGCATTCATCCAATTCCGCCTCATTCAGCGGCATTTCCTTCAATATCTTTTCCGCCGCGTTGCAACATTCATCGCGCAACGAGTTCAGTTGAAAAGCCAACAAAGCCGTGCGCCCGATGGGCAGCGAAATTTTTTGTTTTTTGCTTTTCATGAAACACTGGAAAGAACCTGCACCATCCGCCGCGGTCCATTGGCCGCCGAACGAGTCACACGGCTCGGCCGGTTTCGCACGAAGCGCAAGAATCGTTGAACCGCGAGAACATCCAGGGCCGTGGGCGAGATAACCGGCACCTCCTCGATGACGACATCGGTCCACTCCACGGGCAGCAATGTTTTCTTCGCTTTCATGCGCCCACTCTACTCTTTCCGCGACCCCTGTCTCACCCTCCCTTGGCATACGCACGACATTTTTTGCGAATCACTCTGCATTCAATAAGTGACAGCCAAAAACGAATCCGCGAAAAAGGCTTCAAAACCCTGATAAAATGAATATCGCAGCACCCACGCCGGCAGCGGCGTCTCACTGGCCACTGCGAGGTTCCTTGCCCCGGCCGGTGGTTCGTCGTAGTATTGCTCTTGATGAATTTAGCCGGTGCATTTTCGGAGTCGGTGCAGAAGCATTCCGAGAAAACCGCCCTGTTCTGGGGCGACACCAAGTATACTTACTCGGAGTTGGGGAGCCGGAGCCTGTTCGTGGCGGGCATTCTTCGCCATCAATTCAACATCTCGCCGGGTGACCGCGTGGCCTTATGGCTGAAAAACTGTCCGGAATTCATCCCGGCGCTGTTCGGCATTTTGCAAACCGGCGCGGTCGTCGTACCCATCAATAATTTTCTCAAGCCGGACGAAGTCGCCTACATTTTGAATGACGCGGGCATTGATACCGTCATCACCGATGGCGAACTCAGCGCCCATTCTCATGCATTGAAGGCGAAGCGGCCCACCCTCAAATTGTTGAACGCGGAAAATGTCCTCGCCTCATTTCCCACGGCTCCAGAGGGAGTCCGGTTCGAGACGGAGTTGCTGAAAAATCCCACGCGACAGGAGTCCGATCTCGCGGTTCTGATTTACACCTCCGGAACCACCGGCCGGCCCAAAGGCGCGATGCTTTCCCACGGGAATCTCCTGCACAACGTCAACAGTTGCCGGCTGGTTCTTCACACCGTACAGGAAGACCGTTTCGCGGTGTTGCTGCCGATGTTTCACAGCTACATGCTCACCGTCGGCATCCTGCTGCCGCTGCTCGTGGGCGGCTCGATTGTCATTGTGAAATCGCTGCACCCGCCGCGCAATCTCATCCAGGAAATTTTCACCAAACGACCCACCATCCTGCCGGCGTTCCCGCAATTTTATCGCAGCCTCGTCAACGCCGAACTCCCGGGAAAACTGCCGTTGCGCATCTGCATCAGCGGCTCCGCGCCTTTGCCGGAACAAATACTGCGCGAATTCGAGTCCAAATTCCGCATTCCTCTCATCGAAGGCTACGGCCTCAGCGAGGCGAGCCCGGTCGTGGCAAAAAATCCGCTCGATGGCACCCACAAACCCGGCTCCATCGGCTTGCCGGTTGCCAATGTGGAAATGAGCGTCCAGGACGACAACGGCAACCTGCTGGAAGCAAATACGGTCGGAGAAATTTGCGTGCGCGGCGGCAATGTGATGATGGGTTACTGGAACCAGGTCGAAGAAACCGCGAAAGCGTTTCGCCATGACTGGCTGTTGACCGGGGACGTGGGCTACCGCGACGCCGACGGCTATTACTACATCACCGATCGCAAGAAGGACATGCTGTTGGTCAATGGCAATAACGTGTATCCGCGCGAAATCGAAGAAGTGATCTACCAATTCCCGAACGTGAAGGAAGCGGCCGTCGTCGGCCAGTCGGACGCGCGGCGCGGCGAGCATCCGGTCGCTTTCGTGGTGCCGACCGACGGTGCGAGCGTGGATGAAAACGCGCTGCTGAAATTTATTCGCGAAAAACTGGCGGACTACAAAGTGCCGCGCCAGGTGATTATTTCCCCCGCCCTGCCCCGCAACGCCACCGGCAAGATTCTGAAAACGGAGCTACGGAAACAATTGGGCGCGAAATAGCGTCGAGCGCTTGCCTGCGCGCAACAGCGTCTTGGAATGCGGTGGCCCTCCACCGCTTTGGGAGAGTCAAATCGCGGAACCAGCGCGCCGGGAAAACCTCATACATCCAAATCATTCCATGAACCCAATAGACGGTTATTTTTTGATCAAACCGGAAGACCTCGCCTGGCGGCCGTCCAACCTGATGAAAATCCCGAACGCGGATTTTCTCGAGCGGACGAAAAGCGAAATTTTGGGCGCCCGGCTTTGGCGGCTTCCACCCCAAAGCGCGAATACGCTTCATCGGCACAATCGCGCTGAGGAATTTTATTTTGTCGTCGAAGGAACCGGACGCATCCGCATCGACGATCAAACCCTGACCGTGCCGCAATACGGCGGCGTGCTCGTCGGCCCGCAAAGATTACGCCAGGTATTCAATGACACTGATGCCGAAGTCCTTTGGCTTATCGTCGGGGCGCCGGAGAACGAATTTGAAGGCGCCCACGAAGACTTTTTGAAAATCATTTACCCGGTGGATCCCCGGCAGTTGCCAAAAGAATTGAATGGCGTCACCTGGCCGCCTTGACGCGGAACTATTAAATCCATCGCGAACAAACAAAAAAGGCGTCCTTGCGGACGCCTTTCGTGTAAATAGATTCTGAGGCTTAAATCGTTTCGCCCACCTGGAAGCGAACGAAACGGCGGATGGTGATTTCGTCGCCGAGTTGCTTGCCCACTTGCGCGACGTGTTCTTTCACGCTGATTTCGGAATTTTTCTTCACGAAACCCTGCTCGAGCAGGCAGCAGGTCTGGTAAAACTTGTCCAACATGCCAGCAACAATTTTTTCAATCGCCTGGGCCGGCTTGCCTTTCAAACGGTCGGATTGCACGGCAATCTCGCGCTCCTTGGCGACGACCTCAGGCGGCACCTGGTCGCGGGAAACCGCGTTCGGATGCCCAGCCGCGATTTGCAGCGTGATGTCTTTCACCAACTGCTTGAATTCCTCGCTGCCCACGGTGCCTTCCTTGCCCGCGCCGACTTCCACGAGCACGCCCACTTTTCCGCCAGTGTGAATATAACCGGCAATCAGTCCGTTGCCGCTCACTTCCATGCGCGAATGACGGGCGATCTTGATGTTCTCGCGAATCTTCGCGACCTGATCAACGCGTTCAGCTTCGAAATCCGCGTTCGGATTGGACGCAAGCCGTTCCGCCACGCTGTCCACCCACGCGCGAAAAGCCTCGTTGCGCGCCACAAAATCCGTCTGGCAGTTCACTTCCACCAACACGCCCTGGCGTCCGTTGGGAGAAATGTATCGCGCGATCAAACCCTCGCGCGCTTCCTTCGCGCCCTTGTTCGTGGCCGTCGCGGCGCCCTTTTTGCGCAGAGTCGTCATCGCGGCATCCATGTCACCATTGGCATCCGCCAGCGCCTTCTTGCAGTCCATCATGCCCGCGCCGCTCATTTCGCGGAGCTTGGCAACCATTGCAGCAGTAATTTCAGCCATAAATCAGTCCAAAGTTATCAGTTGAGAATTGAGTGAATGGATTGTTGGATTCCTGAATTGATGGATTGGTGAATCCTCATCACAAATCCATCCATCCACCCATCCATTCATCCGCCCTTCTTTATTCCGGCGAGCTTTCCGGAGTCGTGGGATCATCACCGGCCGCGACTTCCACGGCCTGCGCGGAATCAAATTTCTCAGTCGCTTCAGTTGATTCCTCGCCCTGCCGGCGGCGGCCATATTTGGCCTCATACTCGCCGCGAGCCTGGGTAATCACCGAACCGATGGTCGCCAAAATCATCCGCACGGAACGGATGGCGTCGTCATTGCCCGCGATGGGATAATCGACGAGGTCGGGGTCGCAATTGGTATCCACGATCGCCACAACCGGGATCTTGAGCTTGCGCGCTTCCGCCACGGCGTTGTGCTCGCGCTTGATATCCACCACGAACATGGCGCCCGGATATTTGTCCATCGCGCGGATGCCGTCGAAATACTTCACCTGGCGGGCAGCCTCGCGGCGAATCATCGATTGCTCCTGTTTGACGTAATTATTGATGGAGCCGTCGGCTTCCATCTTTTCAATCTGCTTCATCCGGGCGATGGAGCGCTTGATGGTCTGAAAATTGGTCAACGTGCCGCCGAGCCAGCGTTCCGTCACATAAAATTGTCCGCTTTCCTTCGCGGTTTCCTTGATCGCCTGCTGGGCCTGTTTCTTGGTGCCCACGAAGAGCACGCGCTGGCCCTTGCCAACGGTGGCCGCGAGAAAATCGCACGCTGCTTCGAGCTGGCCGAGCGTCTTGCTCAGGTCGATGATATGGATGCCATTGCGAGCATCGAAGATAAACGGCTTCATCTTGGGATTCCACCGTTTGGTCTGGTGGCCGAAATGAACGCCCGACTCCAACAATTCCTTTACGCCAATACTAATCACAATTTTTTCCTTTGGTTGAGACTCCGACTGTAGCGGCGGTCTATGACCGCCGGACTAACCAGAGCATCCCGCGGAACACGGGATTGTTTTCGATGTTATTTTAGCCCCCTGCCCTCACACGAGCGCAGGAATTTGAGGCCGTTTCCCTCTTCCGGCATCGCCGGAAAGGCCCAACAAACTAGCAAAGAACCGGTTGAAGGCAACTGCTATTTCGAGGTACTTTTCGACGCGACGTGGGCGCAACTTGGCACCCGCGCCGGAGCGCGGGCTTCAGCCCGCTTCAGCATGGCGGCGAAAGCAAAATTTCGGAATATTTTGAGGCTTTTCTTAACAAGAACGTTGAAGCGGCGTAAACGCCGCGCTCCAAAATGGCGCCCGTTCGGCGTGAGTGTGAGCGAAATTGCGCCCGCGCTTTTTAGCGGGGTGTGAGGGTGCGATTATGAGTGGGCGAGGCGGGATGTTTGTTTTTTTATCCCGAAGGAGACCTCGGCAAAACCCGGAGCGCCGACTTGTAGTCGACTTACCGCCCGAAAAACCACACGTTTAATTTGTCCGAGCGCTGAAACAACTTCTCCTTCTCCCCCAAGGAGAAGGCCGGGATGAGGGGGAACGAAACCTATTAAATCATTACCGGGCAGTAGTCCGGCGATTTATGAATATTATTCATTCAAGCTTCAAATTCTCCACTTTCGCATTTGACACCCGTGCTATAAACAAAACAGCAAAAGGAGGGAAGAAAAGGACAAATGGACATGGCACCGAAGCAATTGAAATTCATGGCGATGCTCTCCGTGCCGGCAGAACAATCCCACCCGCATTCCACAACCACCGAGTATCTGATTTCAAGCGCCATTCAACCCTATTCAAGGCTATTCGGGGGGATGGAGGCACCTCGGCAGGCCCCGTCTGCTCAGACGAACCCCGTTCCAATTTCAATCCCGCTCCATCCATCAATGCATTACCCCGATTCCAATTTATTCGCCCGAAAAAACGAACCCATTTGGGACGGATTTGAGCCCTTGGACCCGTGCCCTGGGTCTCGGTCGTGCCCGATCGTGCCACATCGTGGTGGGGGGTGTGCCAGGCCCGGACCTGTCCCCCGATGGCTGCTTGTCAAAGCCCGGTGGGTCCATTACTTTCTCACCATGCTGCGAAAGTTTGTTACTTTGTCCACGCTCGCATTGTGCGTGAACGCCAGGGCGGTGCAGGCGGATATGGTCCAATTAAAGGATAATGCCGCCGTCGTCGGAAAAATCCTCACTGAAAAACACGACGCGGTCGTGATCGACATCGGCTATACCGTCCTGGTCATCCCGCGCAGTGACATTGAGAAAATCGCCCGGGGCGATGCCGCCGTCGCCGCCCGAACCGCCAGCTCTTCCAAGACCGACGCCAAACCCGCCGCCGAACTGAAGCCGGGCTTCTACTCCGCCAACGGCCGGGCCATGCCTGAAAAGAGCGTGCGCGAACTGGTCAATCAAATCGGCGAAGCCGTCGTCCAGGTGCGCACGCCGAGCGGCCTCGGTTCCGGTTTTATCATTAACCAGGATGGCTACCTCGTGACCAATTTCCACGTGATCGAGGGCGAGACCCAAATCTCGGTGGCTGTTTATCATCAGCGTGATGGCCAGCTCGAACCCCGGGTTTACAAACAGGTTCGCATCGTCGCGATCAACAAGTTTCAAGACATGGCGCTGTTAAAAATCGACGACAAGGACGCGCCGAAATTCAAGTATGTCGTGCTGGGCAGCTCGGACAACCTCGCGGTCGGTGAAAGTGTTTTCGCCATTGGCAGTCCGCTCGGCCTGGAACGCACCGTCACCGAGGGAATTCTCAGCACCAAAACGCGCGAGCTGGAGGGCGAGCTTTACCTGCAAACCACTGCCCAGATCAACCCCGGCAACAGCGGCGGGCCCTTGTTCAATATGGCGGGCGAAGTGGTCGGCATCACCAATATGAAAATTACCTTTGGTGAAGGGCTGGGTTTCGCCATCCCGATCGAAGGCGTGAAATTCTTTTTGGATCATCGCGACGCCTATGCCTATTCCAATGACAATCCGAGCAACCCCTACCGGTATCTCGAGCCGCCCAGCCGCACTCATCACAACACGGTGGACGAAAATAATTAAGACATTTGCGCGTCTGAAAAAACCCTGCAGCCATTCAAACATGTACACAAAACCCTGGCGGTTTTTCGGCCTTCTGTTTTTCACTTGTCTCACGCTCACCGCCTCCGCGGCGGTTCCTTCAGTCGAGAAATTGCTCCCGGATGACACGTTGTTCCTGCTGACCACTCCGGATTTTTCGAAATTGCGCGACATTTACCACACCTCGCCGCAAACGCAGTTCTGGAACGACCCGGCCATGAAGCCGTTCAAAGACAAGTTTCTTTCCAAGCTCGGCGATGACTTCATTCAACCTCTGGAACACGATCTCGGCATCCATTTCAGCGATTACACGAATCTGCCTCAAGGCCAAATCACCTTCGCGGTGACCCAAAACGGCTGGCCCGCGGCGGAGGGCCAGCATCCGGGCCTGTTGTTGTTGTTGGACACCAAGGACAAAAGCACCCAGCTCGATAAGAATATCTCGGACCTTCGCAAGAAATGGGTGGACGCCGGCAAGACCCTGCGCACGGAGAAAATCCGGAACAATGAATTTGTCGTGCTGCCCATTTCCGACAAGGACATCCCCAAAACCCTCCGGAAATTTTCCGGCTCGGGCCAGGACAGCGATTCCGACGACACGACCACCAATGCGCCGAAAAGCGAAATCTATATCGGCCACTTCGAATCGTTGCTAATTGTGGGAACGGAGGCCAAGCCGATCGAAAAAATTCTCGTCCATCTGACCGGCGGTGAAATGCCCTCGCTCGGCGAAGTCGCAGCCTACGACGCCAACCGCCTCCTTCTGTTTCGCGATTCCCCCTTCTACGGCTGGGCGAACACCAAGTCGTTGATTGATTTGCTGACTCACAAGCCGGCCGGGGACGACCAGGACCCGATGGCCATGTTCAATCCCTCCAAAATTCTGGCTGCGCTGGGATTCAGCAGTCTTAAGACACTTGCTTTCAGCATCCAGATGGGCAATGACGGCTCCACCGCGCAGTTTTTTGCGAGCATGCCCTCCTCCAGCCGCCAGGGACTCTTTTCGGTTCTCCCCGGAGCCGTCAAGGACGCCGGCCCGCCTCCATTTGTCCCCGCCGACGTCGAGAAATTTCAACGCTGGCGCATCGACGGACAAAAAACCTGGGCCGCGTTGCAGAAGGCGTTGAACGACATTTCGCCGCAGGCCAAAGAGGGAATTAATTTCGCCATCGAAACCGCCAATGCCGCCGCCAAACAAAAAGATCCGGATTTCGACATGGACAAGAATTTTTTTGGCAACCTCGGCGATGACATCATCACCTATCAGAAATCGCCGACCGGTAACAGCCTCGCGGACCTGAGCTCCGCGCCTTCGCTGTTCCTGCTGGGCTCGCCCAATCCCGACCAGCTTGTCTCCGCGTTCAAGTACATTTTGGTGCTCGTCAACCAGCAAAGCGCCACGCCGAAGGAACGCGAATTTCTCGGTCGCAAAATTTATTCCGTGGAACTCAGTCCGGCGATGGCCGGCCCGGGACTCGGCGACAAACCCGCCAAAACACGCTCGCTGAACTATGTCGCCAGCGCCGGTTACGTCGCCATCAGCACCGACGATTCGATGATCGAAGAATATCTGCGCAGCAGCGATAACCAGCAGAAGGCCCTGCGCGAAACACCGGGCCTCACCGATGCCATCGCCAAAGTAGGCGGGTCGAACGCTGGCGTCTTTGGCTACGAAAACCAGGCCCAATCAACCCGTGTGGTGTTCGAAGCCCTGCGCAATACCGGCACCAACTCCAGCAGTTCCACCGTGTTCCCGGGCCTCGGCGGCCTGCCCAACGCGGGAACTTTCAAAGACTTGATGGACTTTTCATTGCTGCCGCCCTTCGACAAAATCTCGAAATACTTCAGCTTCAGCGTCTACACCGCGAGCGCAAACTCGGACGGGTTAACCTTCAAGATGTTTGCGCCCGTGCCGCCGGGATTGAGGAAGTAGTTTGTGAGTTTGTGAGTTGACGAATGAAGCAATGAGCCGCCATTAGCATCGTGGAAGCCTACGAGCCACTGCCCGTTGAGTTTCGGTTGAGATATGAAATTTAAGAGCCCAGATTGCATTCAGAACCTGGCCGCCAGTGGCCGTGGTTGAGCCGTTAGACTGGCACCATGCGAGTATCCGTCATCTTTTTAGTTTGTTTCGGATTAGTCAGCGGGTGCTCGTCCGATAAGGCCATTGAGAACATTAGGCACAGATTGCTCGTTGAGACAGATTACCAAGCATTGCTGACAGCGTCCCGCGTTGTTATGCGGACGCGTGATGAATATAAGCGCGATTCGCGTTGGAAGGAATATGGGCAAGCTGCTGGAACAGAGGTGTCATTCATCATGCCCAGCGACCCACGATTGCCCGCTCCGATTCGCGCACTTCACGCTGACACAATCATCTGTCAGGACGATAGGATGGATATTGGTTTTCAGGTCGCCGGTTATTACAACATGAGCTTTATTGCCTACGCGATTGGGGTTACGAATCAGAGCCGTCGATTGGGAAATCTGAGAGACCAGGAATTGACGGATGGGCTTTGGTTTTATGAGCAACTTCGACCTTGAGAGCTGTTTAACAACTCTTAAACCCGTTAATTCTCTAACTCATTAACTCGGCCCTACTCCTGCGGATAAACCAGGATCCGATCGTGCACGAGCACAATCAGGTCGTTCTTCCCATCGCCCGTCACGTCAGCCACCACCGCTTCGCGAGGCTCGGGCAGGTCACTTCGGCGGCTGCGGAAAGTACGCTCTTCAAACACTTGCCACCGATTCGCCGGGACCAGCTTGTGGTGCGAATCAAAGATGACCAGATCGAGATAATTCCGGGCGGTCTCCAGAAAAACCAGGTCTTTGCGCCCGTCATTGTTCAAATCCCCGGAAGTCACATCACCCAGGTGCCCGTCTTTAATCGGTGTTTCGTATCCGTCCAGCTCCGTGAGATCCCACACATCGCCGTGCAGCGGCATCCAGGCGACGTTGTTGAGGCCGAGAAAACCGACCGTATTCGGAGTTGAGCCGCCGAGAGCGACGGGGGTCAGGCTGCCGAAATCGGAAACCGGCAGGTCCAGGTTCCGCACCACCTGCCACACGCCTTTGCTGTCGCGCTCGCACAAGGTCAATTGCTTCCGCTCGGCATCGAGCATAAAAAGGGACGGCGTCGCGTTCGTCCCGTTCGAGAGCGCCGCCGCGCCGACGATGCGCGAATTGCTCGCGGTGCCGTTGATTTGCTCCTTCACCTTGAAGGCCCATCCGCCGCGGTTCGTGGAGCTTTGCAGCGCGTTGTCCGCCTGCAGCACGACGGCGCGAAGAAAATTCTTTTGCGGCAGCAACAACTCCGGTTTGCCGTCGCCGTCCACGTCCAGAGATGTCATCCACGGCTGCTCGATGGCTCCGCCCGGCGCCGAAACGTCGATTTCCTCGAAATCTTTACCCGCCACTTGCCGCAGTACCTTCACTTTTTCGTACGGGATCAGCACCACTAGATCCGTCAATCCATCCTGGTCCACGTCCTGAAATGAAATGCTCGTGGGATTGGATTTGAAATCATCGCTCAACTTCTGCGTTTTGCTTTTCCCGTCCGCCGTGCGCGTGACGAGGGACCGCTTGCCGTCCTGGTCCACAATTACCGCCAATTCGGATTTCCCATCAGGTTTCAACGCTCCCGCCGCCATGGCCAACGGGCGGCCCTCCAGCGGAATCAGAGTTGGAAACGGCAGCCGCTGGTTGTCATCCAGGCGAGATACGCCGATTTGCCGTTCATCAGCGCTCAACATGAAAATATCCGCCTTGCCGTCCCCGTCCCAATCCGCAACCGCCAGGTCAGTGACACCCGCAAGCGTCGGAAAGGTCTTGGCGCTCGAAAGTGAGCCGTCCTTCTGCTGGAAATAAATCGAGATTTGGCCGCTTTCCGGCTCGGCCACCAGCAAATCAGGCAAACCGTCGCCGTTGACATCCGCCCACAATAACCCGCGGCGCGCCTTGTCCGTTTTGTTCAGCGGCAATAGCTGCAATTGGCCCTGGCGGAAATTTCCGGACAATGGATCCGCCGGCTTGCGCGTGAAACTGGAGATTTGGGCGCGGCCCGAATTTTGCGCGATGGTGATGACTTCGGTCTTGGAATTGGTTTCCAAATTGTCCGCCCAATAGGACCGGATGGGCGACATCGGAAAATAAACTTCAGGCCCGAGTTCGCCGCCTTTATGTTGCAGGCGGAAGCGGAACGGATCGCGATCTTCCCAGTTCACCAGCAACAGATCGCTCAAGCCATCACCGTCCACGTCCAGCACCTGCACCGCCTTGACCGAGCCGGAAAAAGGAATCTTTTGCGGTTCCCCGAGCGTGTGATCCGGCTTTTGCGGAAGGAAATAAACGTAGTTATCCGCCAACAGCACCAGGTCCGTCAGATGATCGCCGTTTAAATCGCCGGTGGTGAGCGCATTTTCCGAAAGCTGCCCGTCGTCAATCGGCCAGCGCTTCGGCGCGCTCCAGCCGTTTGTGCCGAGATTATATTGCACCACCAATTCCTTCGGCTCGCCGTAATAAGCGATGTCCGGCCGCCCGTCCCCGTTCAGGTCCGCGACGACCAGCGCGGAAATGCGTTTCTCCGACGCAATCGATTCAATGCGAAAACGCGCGTCAGGCGGCAGCTCGTTCAGTTCCGTTCCGCCGATGGGCTTGGTCTTCGCGGTAAGGTTGGTCTTGCCCGTCTGATTATAAAGGATGTTGATCTTCGAACGCGAATTATTGGCGATAATGATGTCGTTCAAACCGTCGCCATCAATGTCCGCCACATGAAGCGATTCAATCTGTGGGTCGATGGGGAAAATCTCCGGCCCCGTAAATCCAAAAGCATTGGTGTCCGTGTTCGTGGCCGCGTGGAGGGAGAAGGAACCGACGCCAAGGACCAGCCAGGCCGAAAAGAAGAGTTGTTTGCGAAAACTCATAATCAAAATCGTAGCGGAAAATGCCACCGGATGGCGGCCTTGGCGAGTTTTATTCACCAATAAAGTGCATCGTCACATGACGAACATGAGGCGCCCGCCGATGCTCCCACACATAAATACCCTGCCACGTGCCGAGCGCCAGCCGGCCCTGATGCAGCGGAATGCTCAGGTTTACCGTCGTCAGCGCCGTGCGAATGTGCGCCGGCATGTCGTCCTCCCCTTCCGCCGTATGGATGAACAGCGGGTCGCCATCGCGCACGAGCCGCGAGAAAAAACGCTCCAGATCGCGGCGGACATCCGGATCGGCGTTTTCCTGAATCAACAACGATGCGGACGTATGTCGCAAATGCAACGTCAGCAGGCCGTTTTTGAAATGATTTTTGGCGATCCAATCCGCCGCTTCATTCGTGAATTCGTACAAGCCACGCCCTCGCGTCGAAATCGTGATCTCCTGAAAAGATTGATGAAGCATCTGTGCCTTCCCACGAGCGCCTGGGAGCGCCGGCGTCACGCCGACAAGGTTCACTGGCCGGGTTGCGCCGTTTTTTTATCGTCCAACATTTTTTCCAATTCCGGGTTGCGGGGAAACCCGGCGGCCACCGCCTTATCATAATGCCAGCGCGCCAACTCCACCGAAGGCGGCTGTTGGGTGAGATAAAAGACCGCGAGATTGTTCTGCGCCCCGGCATAATTTGGGTTCAGCAGAATCGCTTTGCGAAAGGCCGCCTCGGCCGCGTTTCTCATGCCTTTTTGGCTAAGAGTGAGACCGAGGAAATTCTGGATTTCCGCATTCCGAGGCTCCGCTTTGGCCGCGCGGCTTAAGGCATCCAACGCCTCATCATATTTCCCCTGGCGGAATTTAAGATTGCCAAGAATGGAAAGCGTGAACGCATCATCCGGCGTAATCGCCACGGCAGCCTGTAAATTTTTTTCCGCGTCTTCGAGATGACCCATTTCGAGCTGCACGGTCGCAAGGTTCGCCAGCGTGTTGACGTTCTTCGGGTCGCGGCGCAGCACTTCCAGGTATTTCTTTTCCGCCTGCGCGTAGTTCCCCGCTGAAAAATCCCGTTGCGCTCCCGCCGCCAATTCCGCAGTTCCCGCTGGCAACTCGCGAGCGGGTTTCTCAGCCGCGTGAGAGGCGGCCACGGCCACATTGGGTTTCTTGAACAACGCCAGCTCTTCTGCCGTATAGGGAACAGGCTTCAACTCGTAAACATCGAGTTTCGCCCGCATCGTTTCCAGTTCAGTGGCCAGTTCATCCACGTGGGCCGCCGACCCCGTTTCCTTCCGGGCGTAAAGCTCCTTTTGAGCCGCGTCCAGTTTCTTCTGCAAATCATCGCGCTCGTGTTCAAGCTGCTTTACTTGATCGCCGTCCTGGTTCGAAGCCGCCGCCGCCGGAGGCCGGGCGGAGAGTTGTTTCACCCGATTTTGCAAGGCTTCTTTCTCGAGATTCCAAACTTCCTTGTCCGCTTGCAGCGACGCGATCGTAGCTTGTGCCTGTGCCAACTGACGAGTCACCTCGGGCGGCGGAGGCGCCTGCGAGGACTTCTCCTGGATCGTTTTTTTAAGCGCTGCATTTTCCGTCCGCAACCCTGCCAGATCAGCATTGCTTGCGGTCAACGTTTTTATCTGGCCGCGCAAGGACTCATTTTCCTGAGCCAACTGTGTGACACGGGTCGTCTGCTCGGAAAGCTGGCGTTTAGTGTCGGTGAGCTCCTGCTTGGTCTGTTGTAATTGCGCGGAGTTTGCCAGCGCCGCCGCCTTTTCCCGCTCCTGCGCAAGGCTTACCTGCAATAATTCATTCTCTTTTTGAATCGAGCGAAGTTTCTCCTGCGCCTGAGCGAATTCACGCGGGTCCGCGCCGGCCGGCCGAGCCGCAAGCGCTTCGCGCAGTTTCGCCTCCGTCAGTGATTTCTCCCCCTGCAACTGCCTCAATTGATTCTGCAAATCTGCGATTTGATTTTGGAGCTCGGCTGTGGAAGGTCCGGGCTGGGGAAGCACAATCATCGGCGGCGCTGACGTCCGTACATCAGACGATCCCAGGAGTGCCGGAGTCACGGGAGACAGCGGCGGTGGCGCGGAAGGTTCAGCCTCCGATGTGTGTGGCGCCGGGGCCGATGCTGTTTGCGGCACGGGCGGTATAACTGGCGCTTTGGGGGTTTGCGGAGATGTCGTCACGGTTTGCGGACGCGGCGGGGCGGACGCGATCGGAGGCGGCACGCTCGAAGCGCCGGGTATATTCGCCGACAGAATCGTAATTTTCGACGCCAGATAGTTCAGGCGAAAGTGCACCACCCGATCGTTCCATCCCGGGTAAATTTTTTGGAACTTTAGCAGCGCCTTTTGAGCCTCCGTATATTTGGCCACCGCCTGCGGCGCCTGGCTGGCGCCAAGCGAATCGCCTTCCTGGATCAGATTGTAAATTTGGATATACTGGTCATCCGGTCCATCTGCGTGAACACAAGGGAGAAGAACGAACAGCAAAACAACAATGGCAAAAAGCCGTTTCATGACGATGCATGATACCGCGATATCGAAACGTTTGGCAAGCTAACCACGCGTAACCTTCGCGTAACTTACGTTACGTTGACACATCAAGACGGTTTGTGTACTTTTTCACGGTTGACTGGTATGAGTTCGATGTTGAACCAACATGTTCTCGTCTTAAACCGTCTTTGGCAGGCGGTCAACATCTGCACGGCACGTCGCGCCCTCACGCTTCTGTTTCAAGGCCAGGCCCAGGCGGTTCTCAGTTCCGACGACGGCTCATTTCGCACCTATAATTTCACGCAATGGCACGATTTTTCGCTGCGCGAACCGCATCCCGAATCCATCAAAACTATTTCCTTCCGGATTCGGGTACCGCGAGTGATTCTGCTTGTGGTCTTCGATCGCATGCCGAAAAAGGAAGTCAAGTTCACCCGGCACAACATTTTTGAGCGCGACAAAAACACCTGTCAATATTGCGGCCACGTGTTCGAGCGGAAAGATTTGAATTTGGATCATGTGATCCCCAGAGACCGCGGCGGCCCAACCACGTGGGAAAACATCGTTTGCTCCTGCATCGAGTGCAACACACTCAAGGCCAATCGCACCCCGCAAGAGGCCGGGATGCACCTTGTCCGCAAGCCGAAACGCCCGAAATGGCGGCCCTTCGTGCAGATCAACCTCAGCTTGCATCAGCACGATAGCTGGAAACATTTCGTGGACTTGGCCTACTGGAACGTGGAACTCGGCGAAGACGTGGCGTGAGGCCGCTCAGACCTGCGCCGCTGACTTGGCGGCTTCGATCATTTCCCAGAATTTTGGATTCTGCTGCAACGCCGCATCCTCATCCATTTTGAGACCCGAACGGAACAGAAAATCCTTCAACGTATGGCGGCTGAGAATCCGATGCACCACCACCCCGAGTTCGTGCTTCTCGAAATAAACGCGATAATCACCAATGCGAAACCGATGAAGGATCCTGCCGGCGCGCTCCAGCTTGCCGAACTCCTCCAACTCCGTCGTCATCACCTGTTGGGGCAAGCCGCGGAATTCACCGAGGATTTGCAACTGCAATTCCTTTGGCATCCTGGCCAGCTCCGCCGCACTAGTCGGATTAAAAATGATTTGAAATGAACGCATTGGGATTGGTAGCGCGTACGGGAATCAAACCCATCTCCAGCGATACCTTTTTAAGTCGTTGATTTACAACGCTACGCGTTTCGAAAAAACGCAATTTCTTGAACTTTTTATTCTCACTTTTATTCTCACCTGTATGGCGAGCATCGTAAAACGAAAGAAATCAAAATTCTGGACGGCCTGCTACACCAGCCACGATGGCCGCCAACTGAAGCGTTCTACCAAGTCCACCGACAAGAATCAAGCGCTTGAAATTGCCCTCAATTTTGAGCGTGTTGAAAAGCAGGCCAAACAGGGAGCGCTCACCTCGGCCAAATCAAAAAGGGTTTTCAATGACGTATCCGAAAAGGTCACCGGCGATATTTTGGAAGGCCAAACGAAAGTAATGAAAACCGGAACTCACAATGGGTCTTTGCAAATCCTGCAATTGGAGGACAGCCTGGATGATCGGCATTTAACGCGGTCAACCTTGGACAAGGACGGGGTCGAATGCAAAATTCGGACGGTAGCAACTCGAGACGAATTCGAGTCGGCAATCAAAGAAGTCAATTTTGACCTGATCATTTCGGATTATACTCTCCCTTTCTATGATGGAAAGTCGGCGCTTGATGTGGCGCGGAAATTTCAGCCAGAGACGCCGTTTATTCTACTCTCTGGGACCATAGGCGAAGAACGTGCGGTGGAATTTCTGAAAAGTGGCGCGGCAGATTGCGTATTGAAAGACAATCTGGAAAGGCTTGGACCTGCGGTTCGTCGGGCGTTGCTGGAAGCCGAGGAGCGGGCCAAACGGAAACAAGCGGAAGAAGCTCTCAAAGTCCAGGCGGCGCAATTGCGTGCGCTGGCAGCGCGCCTTCAGGCCAGCCGCGAAGAAGAACGCATTCGCATTTCCCGTGAAATTCATGACGAATTTGGGCACGTCCTGGCGTCACAAAAATTCGCTCTGACGTGGATCCAACAACAAGTGGAAACTTTGAAGCCATCCGGTTCTCGCGATCAAATTCTCGAAAAAGTTGACTACCTAAAAAAGCTCGCGGACGAAACCGCAAACCGCGTTCGAAAGTTATGCACCGAACTGCGTCCGTCCATTCTCGATGATCTGGGTTTGTTGGTGGCCCTCGAATGGCAGGCGCGAGAATTCCAGACGCGAACAAATATACGCTGTGAATTCGTTCAACATCTCGATGCGGTGGATCTCGATAGTGAGAAATCAACTGCGGTGTTTCGCATTTTTCAAGAGATTCTGACCAATGTGGCGCGGCATTCGAAGGCTTCGAAGGTTCGGGTCACACTAAAAGCAGGAAAGAATCGGCTTCTGCTCCAGATAAAGGACAACGGTTGCGGATTCAGCAAGGGCAGTCTCGCCGACGGCGGATCACTGGGAATTCTGGGCATGCATGAACGTGCGGCGCTCTTTGATGGCGAGTTGGTTATCCAAAGCGCACCCGGCAAAGGCACCGCGGTCACGGTCTCGGTTCCGATGGCTTTATCCGATGCCAAACAGGTTCTGCGCAAAAGAAAGGACTCCGTCAGATGAGCGCTGGTCCCAAGAAAGTGCCTGAGAGTCCGTCTGGAAGTTCACGCTCACCACTCCGCGTTTTAATCGTTGACGATCATGCCGTCATGCGAGACGGTCTCAAGCAAATGCTCGCCAAGAAATTTTCCGACGCCACTTTTGGGGAGGCGAGTAACGCGCAGGGAGCCCTTGAGCTTCTCGACAGCGCGACGTGGGATGTCATGCTCCTCGACCTGGCTATGCCCGGGCGCGGCGGACTTGAAGTATTGAGTCAACTCAAGGACATCCAACCGACGACCAAGACCATTGTGCTGACGATGCATTCAATAGATCAATATGCAGTGCGGGTTTTGAAACTGGGGGCCAGCGGTTACCTGACCAAAGAGAGTGCTTCAGACGAGGTTATCGCCGCCGTCGAAAAGGTTTTGACCGGAGGCAAGTACGTGACCACAGCGCTGGCCGAAAAGCTGATGTCGGAATTGGGCACGGCCTCCGATAAAAAGCCGCATGAACTTTTATCCGATCGCGAATATCAGGTTTTGTTGCAATTAGCCTCGGGCAAGACGGTAAAAGAAATTGGAACTGAACTGTCATTGAGCATGAAGACTATCAGCACGTATCGCACACGTATTTTTAAGAAACTGAAGTTCAAATCCAACGCCGATGTGGTTCGTTATGGGATAAGCGAGAAGTTAGTGAAGTAATCTGCGGGCGATTCCACCCTTCGGCAACCGTTTCGGATCATTTCTCAAACATCCTCCCCTTGGTAGGACTGGGTCCTACACAACAATCAGAGTTTTCTCACGAGCACCCGGCGTGGCAATCGCTCTTTTCGGAGACGTGCGAAACGCAGTGAAAGGAAAGTCGGCGAAACGGCTCCGCGTATTGATTGCGGAAGATTCGGGAGAGACGCGCAAACACCTAAGAGAACTCTGCTCCACACTGCCTCGGTTGCACGTCGTCGGCGAAGCAACGAATGGTCTCGAAGCCATTGAAGCTGTCCGCAATTTAAAACCGGATGTCCTGACCTTGGACATTCATATGCCTAAAGCTAATGGCCTCGAAGTATTGCGCACGATCCGGGGGCAGGATGTCCCGCGAGTTGTCATCGTGCTCACCGCATTTTTGAACATTTTCTACCGGGAACGTTGCAAGCAACTGATGCCGATCCATTCTTTTGATAAAATCACGGAATTTGACCGCTTTCTGGAACTGTTGAAATCCCTTTGATCCACACCACTCCGGATGAACACAAAATATACAAGCTTCCGGACGAGCAGCTGGCAGCTGCCTTCCACGTTGATTGCAGTTGTGCTTTGGCTGTCGGCGGTTGTCATGGGGATGGCCCTGATTCTTCGTCATGCCAACACCCCCGGGGCTCAAAGCGAAACTCCATTGCATTGGCCCATGGGAAGCCGGATCTCGCTCGCGTCCAACCAACCGACGTTGATCATGTTTGCTCATCCCCGTTGTCCGTGCACCCGGGCCAGTTTGGCTGAATTGGATAGTTTAGTAGCGAATTGCCGTGGCTATTTCAGTGCGCAAGTATGGTTTATTAAGCCGGCTGGCACCGACAATGATTGGACAAATTCTTCGATCTGGCACCAGGCCGCTGCGATTCCCGGCGTGGCCATTTACTGCGACGATAACGAAATTGAGAGCCGCCGATTCCATGCTGAAACTTCGGGACACACAGTGCTTTATAATCAAAAGGGAGTCTTACTGTTTCAAGGCGGAATTACCGCTTCCAGAGGGCATTTGGGCGACAATGCGGGATTGAGCGCATTGGAGCAGCTATTGCGGCGCACGATTACCAACCAGATCCAAACCAAGGTTTTCGGCTGCCCCCTTTACTCTAAATCTCGTCCTCAAGGAGAGACGCCATGCACCCCGCCAAAATAGACAAATCCCTCGAACGGGCCAAATCGGAGCGCGCTGCGGAATTATTTAGTGAAGCAGAGTATTCCCTTCATCAAGGGACAGATCGGTTGTTCGCCAAGCTGATGTTATTTCAGTGGCTGGGGGGAATGGCCGCGGCTCTTCTAATTTCGCCTAAAACCTGGATTGGCGGCACGAGTGAGATACACGCTCACGTTTGGGCTTCCGTTTTTCTGGGAGGCGTGATTGCTTTCTTACCCATCTATCTCGCCTGGAAACAACCGGGCGGTCTGGCCACGCGCCACACAATCGCGGTGGCACAAATGCTTTTTTCGGCACTGCTAATCGATTTAACAGGAGGCCGAATTGAAACCCACTTCCACATTTTTGGATCGCTCGCGTTTCTCGCGTTCTATCGTGATCCGAAGGTTCTGATTTCGGCAACCGTTGTCGTGGCACTGGATCACATGATCCGAGGCATTTTCTGGCCGCAATCTGTTTTTGGCATTTTGACCTCCAGCGACTGGCGTTGGGTGGAGCACGCAGGCTGGGTCGTTTTCGAAAACACGTTTCTGCTCCTTTCCATTCGGCAAAGCCTGAACGAAATGCATGCGGTGGCCGAACGGCAGGCGGCGCTGGAAAACATCAATACCAACATCGAGCGGCAGGTGATCGCCCGGACAGCGGAGTTGACGGCCGAAATTGGGGAACGCGAAAGGGTCGAGCAGGCGTTGCGCGAATCGCAGGGTCTCTATCACTCCCTGGTGGAGGAACTGCCCATCAGTGTTTATCGCAAGAATGCCGTGGGTGATTTTGTGTTCGCGAATTCCAACTTCTGCAAAGTGCGGGGCCTGACCCTGGAGCAAATTCTCGGCAAAACTGCAGCCGCACCGACGGCTGAAGACGTCGCGGACGCCAGGAACAATCAGCATGAAAAGATTATGCGAACCGGCCAATCGATTGAATTGGAAGAAAGCTTTCCCAACTTGAGCGGCGGAACGAATTATTTCCATGCCATCAAGTTGCCCGTCCGCGACGCGACCGGCCAGATCGTCGGCTCTCAGGGAATTCACATTGATATCACCGAGCGGAAGCAAGCCGAGCAACAGCTTGGCCTGCTTCATAAGCAATTGGTGGACGCATCCCGGCAGGCGGGAATGGCAGAGGTCGCCACGAGCGTTCTTCATAACGTTGGGAACGTTCTCAACAGTGTCAACGTATCGGGATCGCTGATCTCGGAGCGGATGCGGAGTTCCAAAGTATCGAACGTTTCTAGAATTGCCGATTTGTTGCAAAAACAGGAAAACGATTTGGGAAATTTCTTCACGAATGATCCGAACGGAAAGAAATTGCCAAATTATATCACCCAGCTCGCTTCCGCTCTGAATGAAGAGCGAGACCTCATTCTGCGCGAAGTTGACTCATTGTCTGGGAACATCAGCCACATCAAGGAAATCGTCACCATGCAACAAACCTATGCGAAGTCTGCGGGCGTTATCGAAACATTGAAAGTGACCGATCTGGTGGAAGACGCCATTCGCATGAACGCGGGGGCGATGAATCGGCACCAGGTAAAAATCGTGTGCGAATTCGCCGAAGTGCCTGCGATTCCGACAGACCGTCACAAGATTCTCCAGATCCTTGTGAACGTGCTGCGCAACGCAAAATATGCATGCGACGATTCCGGACGGAGCGATAAGCAAATTACCGTGCGAATCCACCATGGCGAAGGTCATGTGGTGATATCCGTTGCCGACAATGGCATTGGTATCCCGCCCGAAAACCTGACCCGCATTTTCAATCACGGGTTTACGACGCGCAAAGACGGTCACGGTTTTGGCCTTCACAGCGGGGCGCTGTCAGCCAAAGAACTGGGCGGGTCACTGGTTGTGTCCAGTGAAGGAACTGGTAAAGGAGCCACCTTCACGCTTGATCTACCCCTAAACCAATAAGCAAAAACTTTATGAATTTCAGCCCGGATCAAAACGGTCGCATCCTGATCATCGATGATAATAAAGCCATCCACGATGACTTCCGAAAAATATTAACCCGCTCTGGATTGTCGGCTGCGAGCATGAACGCAGCCGAAGCTGAACTGTTCGGCACCGAAGTGACAGAATCCCGCACGCCCAATTTTGAAATCGATTGCGCCTCTCAAGGCAAAGAAGGCCTCGATTTGATTGAGGAGAGTCTCCGGCAAAAACGTCCGTATGCCATGGCCTTCGTGGATGTCCGCATGCCTCCCGGCTGGGACGGCATCGAAACGACCGCTAAAATCTGGGAAAAATATCCCGACCTGCAAGTCGTCATTTGCACGGCATATTCGGATTATTCCTGGGAGGAAATGGCCAAACGGCTGAACTATTCCGACCGGCTGGTAATCTTAAAAAAACCGTTCGATACGATCGAGGTTTTACAACTAGCTGCGTCCATGAGCGCGAAGTGGCGGCTATCTCAGCAAGCCAAATTACGCATGCGCGATCTGGAGAACCTTGTCCAGGAGCGCACGACTGTCCTGCAAAAAACCAACGCCGACCTTGTTATCGCCAATGAGTTGCTGCAGATCGCGCGAGAAAAAACCCAACAGATGGCTGAGGCCGCATTCTCGGCCAGCCGGGCCAAGGGGGATTTTCTGGCGAATATGAGTCATGAAATCCGCACGCCGATGAACGGCGTCATTGGTGTCACCAATCTTTTGCTGGACACACAGCTGACTCGCGAACAACGCGATTTTGCGGAAACGATCCGCACGAGTGGGGAGGCGCTGCTGACCTTGATCAACGACATTCTCGATTTCTCGAAAATCGAAGCGGGGAAAATGACGGTGGAAAAAGTAGATTTTGATTTGCGCGAGGTCATGATGAGCTCGGTGACTTTGTTAACACCGCGCGCCCAGGCATGCGGCCTCGCGCTCACGCATTCACTCGGGGAAGGTATTCCCGCTACTCTCGCGGGTGACCCATCCCGATTGCGGCAGATCCTCCTGAATCTGCTGGGGAATGGCATCAAGTTCACGAAGACCGGATCTGTGTCCCTGCAAATCACCCAGCTGGAAGAAACGGACAATGACCTTCGATTGAAATTCACTGTCCGCGACACGGGTATTGGCATTCCTGAAAGCGTTCAAAAAGCTCTATTTCAACCATTCACCCAGGGGAACACATCCACCACGCGCGAGTTCGGCGGCACTGGTTTGGGGTTGGCGATTTGTCGCCGGCTCGTCGAATTAATGGGCGGCGAAATCGCCGTGGAGAGCATGCTAGGTCAGGGCTCCACGTTCTGGTTCACGCTCCGTTTGGCAAAGACAAAATCCTCTGGTGCGCAGGCCGGAGTGGGCGTGGCGATAAAAGCCGCCGGCGCTGGCTCGATGCTTCCGAACGGTATAACCGTATTGTTAGCCGAAGATAACAAGATCAACCAAATGGTTGGGGTGAGACAGTTGAAGAAACTGGGCTTCGCAGTGGAAGTTGCAGAAACCGGGACTCAAGCGGTCGAAACCTGGCTGAAAATGAGATATCCCATTATTCTCATGGACTGTCAGATGCCCGAAATGGATGGCTACAAGGCGACTCAAAAAATCCGCGAGTTGGAACAGGAGCGTAGCCTCCCCCACACCTTCATCATAGCCATGACCGCGCACGCGATGCAGGGAGATCGCGAACTGTGTCTCGCGGCCGGTATGGACGACTACCTTTCAAAACCCGTGAATGTTGGAGAACTGAAATCAAAATTGGACCGGGCAGAATCGTATCAGGAAGCAATCGCAAACCGAATGATACCGCAGGCGATGGAAAAAGCATCTCGCTAAGGCATGAAGAAACGAAATGAAAACTCCTAAAAATTCCAATGGCAGATTGTTGATTATCGACGATAACCAAGCGATTCATGGGGATTTCGCAAAGATACTCGGCAGCGGTTCGAGCGAGAACGGCATGGCTGAGTTTGAAGCGGCTGCTTTTGGAGCCCCCACAGTATCAACGTCTCGGAATAGTTTTGACTTAAGTTCCGCGTTTCAGGGCCAGGAAGGGCTTCAGATGGTTCAGCGTGCGCTCGATGAAAACCGACCCTACGCGATGGCCTTTGTGGATATTCAAATGCCGCCCGGCTGGGATGGCGTCGAAACGGCGATGAAGATCTGGGAGGTTCAGCCTGATTTGCAGATAATCATCTGCACGGCTTACTCGGATTATTCCTGGGACGAAATGATTGCCAAAGTCGGCCGTTCCGACCAGTTGGTCATCTTGAAAAAACCATTCGACAATGTCGAAGTCTTCCAACTCGCCAACGCCATGACTAAAAAATGGCTTCTGTCAAAACAGGCGCAGTTGAAGCTCGAAGACATGGAACGAACCATTCGAAGCCGGACGGCGGAACTTCACAGTTCGCACAGTGAGATGGAGACACTGCTCGCCTCTGTCTCCGCGGCCATTATCGGTTTGGATCGTGACAAACGGGTTGTTCGATGGAATAACGCTTCCACAAATATTTTTGGCATTTCTCAGGATCAGATACTCGGCCAGCCACTATTCAAAGCTGGCATACAATGGAATTGGGAGCTTGTGCAACGTAGTATTGACGACTGTCAAAAGAACCGCATGGCAGTTGAATTGGACTGTGTCGAATACCGGAATGCCGGGGAACAAAACGGCTTTATAAATTTGGTCATCTCGCCATCCCAGTCGAGTGACAGCAAAAGTCTGGATATCATTCTGCTGGCAACCGAAATAACACAACGCCGGTCCGTCGAGGCGCAACTGCGCCAGGCGCAAAAACTCAAAGTGATCGGCCAGTTGGCTGCCGGCATTGCCCATGAACTCAATACACCGGCTCAATATGTGGGTGACAACACGAGCTTCCTTAAAGACGCCTTCCATAATTTCACCGGTGCAATTCAAGCCTGCCAAGACCTGCTGGCGAAAAGAAGTGAACTTACCCCTGAGTTGCTCGATCAAACGGCAGCTCTCTTGAAAGTCAGCGATTTAGATTACCTTTCCGAACAAATTCCAGCCGCGCTCGACGAAACGTTGGAAGGCATAAAGCGCATTTCTGAAATCGTCAAGGCCATGAAAGATTTCTCGCATCCGGGAAGCCAGGGCAAAACGCCGTCCGATTTGAACAAGGCAATTAAAAGCACCGTAACCGTTTCTCGTAGTGAATGGAAGTATGTCGCAGATCTCACGCTCAAGTTGGAAGACACGCTTCCGCTTATCCCTTGCCTCGTTGGTGAATTCAATCAAGTGATCCTAAACCTTATTGTCAATGCAGCACACGCGATTGGCGACGTCGCAAAAGAAACACCAAGCTCCAAGGGTGTGATCACCATCTCCACAAGTTTGAGTGGTAATTTTGTTGAAGTGCAAGTCGCAGACACAGGAACAGGAATACCGGAATCAGCACGAGAAAAATTATTTGAACCCTTCTTCACGACCAAGGAAGTCGGCAAAGGAACAGGTCAGGGGCTGTTTATTGCACGAAACGTCATCGTAGAGAAGCACGGGGGAACGATTGACTTCGAAACTAAAATGGGGGCAGGCACCACCTTTATCATCCGACTGCCGCTATCGAATTTAGAAAAACAAGGCGTGACACCGATCGACTCTCCGGCGCCAGAGACGTCGCTTGTAAACGCCAGCCATGGCGAGCGCGTGCTTGTTTAAGAATCATCGCTTCATTTTTTAGCCTGTAAGTAGCGCAAGGAAATACGGGAGTTCGAACTGACTGCACCGACACACATAGACAGTGAAACAGCCGGATGGCACTAGAAGGCAATGCAAGTATATTTCCAAGTTTACTTTTTTGCGATTGTCACTTAAAGTCTGTGGCGAAATCTCCCCGTTTTATTCATTCTGCAAGGGAGTAGACAGAAATTGGGATTCCTGGTTGGCACACTATGCGGGCGGACCAGCAGTTAAAGGCTTCGCTAAAGGAAATCGACGACCTCAAGGCCGCCTTGGATCAGCACGCCATTGTCGCAATCACTGATCCGCAGGGGAAAATCACCTACGTCAACGACAAGTTTTGTGCGATCTCCAAATATTCCCGCGAGGAATTATTGGGACAGGATCATCGCATCATCAATTCGGGTTTTCATTCCAAAGAATTCATACGCGATCTGTGGACGACCATCACGCACGGAAAAGTTTGGAAAGGTGAAATCAAAAATAAGGCCAAGGATGGGTCGTTCTATTGGGTGGACACCACCATTGTCCCTTTTCTGAACGAGGACGGAAAGCCCCGCCAATACATCGCGATTCGCGCGGACATTACTGAGCGGAAGATGGCGACGGAAAAGCTCAGTGAGAGTGAGGACCGATTGCGGACGATGATTTCCAGCATTCGTGACTATGCAATTATCCTTTTGGACACGGAAGGCCGTGTGATGAGTTGGAATCTCGGTGCGGAACGAATCAAAGGCTGGCGGGCCGAAGAAATCGTGGGACATCACTTCTCGCGGTTTTATCCGCCGGAAACTATCGGAACCGGAAAGGCAGAAGGAGAGCTGCAAAAGGCCGCGCTAACCGGGTATTCTGAAGATGAAGGCTGGCGGGTTCGCAGGGATGGGTCGCGCTTTTGGTCGAGCGTAGTGATGACTGCGCTCCGCAATGCGGACGGAGACTTGCGTGGTTTCATTAAAGTGACGTGCGATCTCACTGCGCGTAGGAGCACGGAAAAGGCTATACGAAGGCAGGCCCGGCTGCTGGATATTTCGTTCGATGCCATCCTCGTATGGGAATTGGAAGGTGCGATCACCTATTGGAACCAGGGCGCAGAGGCTTTGTATGGCTACTCTGCCAGCGAAGCAGTCGGACGAATCAGCCACGAATTATTGAAAACCAAGCACGAGCAGGGTGTGGAGTTCTTCAAAAGTGAATTGCAACGAGACGGTTCCTGGACGGGGGAACTTCAGCACACGACTAAAGACGGCCGGGTGATTACGGTCGAAACCAGGCAACGTCTGGTTCGCGAAGCCGACGGTCCCCTGATCGTGGTCGAGTCTAATCGCGATGTCACTGCGCGCAAAGGGTCTGAAGAAAAAATCCAGGCACAACTGGCACGGTTGGCACTGCTCAACCAAATCACGCGTGCGATCGGAGAGCGCCAGGATCTCTCGAGTATTTTCCAAGTGGTGACCCGTGCTCTTGAGGAACAATTGCCGGCCGATTTTTGCTGTGTCTGCCTTTACGACCCAGGATCCAATGCCCTTACCGTTGCCAATATGAGCATTGGTAGCGAAACGCTTGCCACCACGTTAGCCATGTCCTGCGGCGCGCAGATAGCGATCGATGAGAATGGTCTCTCACGTTGCGTGCGGGGCCAGTTGGTTTATGAACCAGACATTGCGCGGGTGCCCATGGCCTTTCCACAGCGGCTGGCGAGCGCAGGGATTGGCGCGGTAGTCCTCTCGCCACTTTCGTCCGAGAGCCAGGTGTTCGGAGTATTGATTGTCGGACGCCGGCACGCGCGCAGTTTTATCAGCCCCGAGACGGAGTTCTTGCGACAATTAAGTGAACACGTTGCATTGGCCGCACATCAGGCCGAGATTTACGAGGCGTTGCAAAAAGCCTACGACGAACTGCGCCAGACTCAACAAGCCGTGATGCAACAGGAGCGGTTGCGCGTCTTGGGTCAGATGGCGAGTGGCATTGCCCACGACATCAACAACGCCATCTCTCCCGTCTCGCTCTATACCGATACCTTGCTGAAAAAGGAAACAAACCTGAGCCCGCGCGCGCGCGGCTATCTCGAAATCATCCAACGATCCATTGATGACGTGGCCAGCACGGTGGGACGAATGCGGGAATTTTACCGTCAGCGCGAAACACAATTGCAATTGATGCCCGTATTGCTCAACCCACTCGTGGAGCAGGTCATCAACTTAACGCGAGCGAGGTGGCATGACATTCCGCAGCAGCAAGGGACCGTCATCGAACTGAAAACAGATCTTGTCTCCAATTTACCGGCGGTTCTGGGCATCGAAAGCGAGATTCGCGAGGCGTTGACCAATCTTATTTTCAACGCCGTTGATGCGATGCCCCAGGGGGGAACGTTGGAATTGCGGACTACCGCCAATCGGGAAGCAGTTCCTTCAATCACCCCCCCGCTCTCGCGTCAAGTGTGCGTTGAGATAAAGGATACGGGAATTGGGATGAATGAAGAAACACGCCGCCGCTGTCTGGAACCCTTTTTTACAACCAAGGGGGAGCGGGGCACTGGACTCGGCTTGGCCATGGTCTACGGCATCGCTCGACGACATAACGCAGAAGTCGAAATTGAGAGTGCGGTCGGGAAAGGCACGACCGTTCGATTGATTTTTCCGATGCCCGCGGGAACTGCCGGCGGAGTGTCGGGAATGAATGTCACGGAAATCGCAAACGTGCCGCGAATGCGCATCCTCGTCGTGGACGATGACCCCCTGGTTATTAAATCCCTGACCGACGCGCTGGAAAGCGAGGGTCACGAGGTCATCGCGACCAGTGGCGGGCAGGCAGGGATCGACGCATTTCGTGCGGCCTCCGTAAGCCGTGCCTTCGGAGCTGTCATTACGGACTTGGGAATGCCTTATGTGGACGGACGCAAAGTAGCCAGCGCCATAAAAACGATTTCAGCATCCACACCGGTGATTATGCTCACCGGCTGGGGCCAACGCCTGGTGGCGGAAGGGGAAATTCCACCACATGTAGACTGCGTGCTCAGCAAACCACCCAAGTTAGGAGATTTGCAAGCTGCCTTCGCCCGATTTTGCAACCCCGCCAAACAATGAGCACCGACTCACCATCCGCCCGTATTCTTATTGTGGACGACGAACTGGTTCATCTGAATGCGCTTTGCGATATTCTGACGGATCACGGTTACGAAACGTTAGGCTGCGAGAACGGCAAAGCGGCAATTGCCGCTTTGCAAGAGGCGCAATTCGATCTCCTGCTCTCGGATTTGAAGATGCCTGAAATTGATGGTGTTACGTTACTGGCCGCTGCCTTGAAGATGGATTCCAATCTTGTTGGCATCATCATGACCGGCCAAGGAACTATTGATACCGCAGTCGAGGCGATGAAGATGGGAGCACTGGATTATATCCTTAAACCTTTCAAACTGAATTCGATCCTGCCGGTTCTCGCGCGAGCCGTAAGCGTCCGGAATTTGCGCCTTGAAAATGCGGCGTTGCAGAAGCGAATTTTGGAACGCACTGCCGAGTTGGAAGCCGCCAATAAGAGTTTGGAAGCGTTTGGCTACTCTGTCTCCCATGATTTGCGCGCGCCGATTCGGGCGATGGGTGGATTTGCCAGCATGTTGGGCAGGGATTTCGGGAAACTACTTCCCGCGGAAGGCCAAGCGATGATTGGGCGAATTCAGGAGAACGCGATCCGAATGCGTGAACTCATCGACGGCCTGCTAGCCTTCGCCAATCTTGGCCGAAAATGCCTCGTCAAAAAATGTGTCGAACCGGCAGGTATTGCACGTTCAGTGATCGGAAATTTTCAATCAGAACTCACCAAACGGCCCGTAGAAATTGAAATTGCCGAACTTCCCCGCTGTCAAGCTGACCCCTTTTTGTTGAATCAGGTCTTCGTGAACCTGCTGTCCAATGCGCTCAAATATTCTCGCGAGCGTAATCCCGCGCACATTAAAGTCGGCTCGCATCAAGAAAACGGTGAGAACGTATATTTTGTCCAGGACAATGGCGCCGGTTTCGATCTCGATTACGCGGACAACCTTTTCGGGGTTTTCCAACGATTTCATCGGGCCGATCAATTCGAAGGCTCCGGCGTCGGTTTGGCGATCGTAAAGCAGATCATCGAACGGCATGGCGGCCGGATCTGGGCCGAAACCGCACCGGAAAAAGGAGCGACATTTTATTTTACGCTGGGAGGGAACGAAAGTGCGGAGCTGAATGGACTCCAAGCGAACTGGAATATAAAGGAGGGCAGCCAGTAATACTCAATCACACACCGAGCGATTAACGATGAGCAAACCCCTTCAAATTTTATTCGTCGAAGATTCCCACGACGACATGGATCTGGTTTTGGACGAGTTGAAACACGCCGGCTTCTTGCCTCAATGGAAACGGGTGGAAACAGAGGCCGATTTTCTAGCCGAGATAAAAACTTTGCCGGACATCATTCTATCCGACTACTCAATGCCTCGATTCAGTGGAATAAAGGCGGCGGAGCTCCTGCGCGGGAGCGGGTTGGGAATCCCCTTCATTCTGATTTCTGGCACAGTCGGTGAGGATATCGCGGTGGAAGCGATGAAACATGGTGCGACGGATTATTTATTGAAAGACCGAATCGTCCGGCTCGGGGCTGCCGTGGAACAGGCTTTGGAACAAAAACGATTACGCGACGAACGCAAACGGGCAGAGGAAGAAATTAGAAATCACCTTCGCGAATTGCAGCAATGGCACGAAGCCACGTTGGGAAGGGAAGACCGAGTGCTCGAATTAAAACGAGAAGTCAATGACCTGCTTGCAAACCAAAACCTTCCGGCCCGTTATCCAGAAGCTAAAGAAGGAACAAAATGAAAGCCCCGCTTCCTCTCAATGAGACGCAACGTCTGAAAACCTTGCACCGATACAAGGTGCTCGATACGACTCCGGAAGAATCCTACGACGATCTTACTTTGCTGGCTTCACACATTTGCGATGCGCCAATAGCTTTGGTTTCTCTGGTGGATCGAGATCGCCAATGGTTCAAGTCGCGGGTGGGAATGACCGTGACGGAGACATCTCGCGATATTGCCTTTTGTGCCCATACTATTTTACACAAAGACGAGATATTTGAGATTCGTGATGTTGAAAACGATCCCCGGTTCGTGACCAACCCGCTCGTAACGTCTGATCCACATATCCGTTTTTACGCCGGCGCTCCCTTGATCGCCCCTGATGGCCACGCACTGGGCGCGCTTTGCGTTATGGACCGAACCCCGCGCTCCCTGACGAGCGATCAATTGGCCGCGTTACGCGCCTTGAGCCGGCACGTGGTTGCACAGTTAGAGTTAAGGCGGCAGGCGCGCGCATTGGCATCTGAAGCCACCGAACGAAATCGTGCTGAAACGCTGCTTCAGGAACAGATCAGAAAATTATCTGCCAGCAAAGCCGAAACCGACCGACTGTTGGCCCTGGGGGACAAATCCCGACGCTCGCTGTTGAGTGTGCTGGAAGACGAAAAACGGGCCGCCCAAAAACTTCGAGAAAGCGAGGAAAGGTTTCGCCAGTTGGCCGAAAACATCAACGAAGTTTTCTGGATAACCAACCCAAACAAAAAACAGATGCTCTACATCAGTCCGGCGTATGAAAAAATTTGGGGACAAACCTGCGAAACCCTATATGCGAATCCGCAATCATGGCTCGAAGCTATTCACCCGCTGGATCGCAACCGAATCCTGGAAGCAGCTATCGCTCACCAACCGGACGGGACTTACGATGAGGAATATCGCATCGTTCGCCCGGATAACTCCATCCGTTGGATTCGCGATCGCGCTTTTCCCCTCCGCAATCAAACCGGAGAGGTCGAGCGAATTGTAGGTGTCGCGCGCGATATCACGGAGCACCGAAAATTGGAGGAACAGTTTCGCCAATCCCAAAAAATGGAGGCCTTTGGCCAATTGGCGGGCGGCGTGGCCCATGATTTTAACAATATTCTAGCGGTCATTCAAATGCAGGCCAGCATGCTCCAGATTGAAAATACATTATCCCCCTTCCAATCGGAGCTTGCCGGCGAAATCGGCAAGGCCTCCCAACGCGGGGCTAACCTTACCCGCCAGTTGCTTCTTTTCAGTCGGAAACAGACGATGCAACCCCGCTCGTTGGATTTGAATGACGCTCTGACCAATATCGCCAAAATGCTCCATCGCATTCTTGGCGAACAAATCCAGATGCAGTTCAAATATGCCCCTCAGCCGCTGTTCATTCACGCCGATCCTGGGATGATTGATCAGGTGCTGATGAATCTTGCGGTCAATTCTCGCGATGCCATGCCCAGAGGGGGACAACTGATCGTCGAAACCTCTGCCGCTGATTTTAATGAATGCGTGGCGGCCAGTTCGCCCCAAGCTCGGGCAGGCGCGTTCGTTTGCCTGAACGTCACCGACACAGGTTGCGGTATTCCAAAAGATGTTTTACCGAGGATCTTCGAACCCTTCTTCACCACTAAAGACGTTGGCGAAGGCACCGGTTTGGGACTGGCAACGGTTTTCGGCATCGTTCAACAGCATCAGGGCTGGGTCAACGTCTACAGCGAGGTCGATCGTGGGACGACCTTTCGCATTTACCTTCCTCGATTCGCCACCGCTTCCGGTAAGAGGGCGACCCCCTTGACGCTGGCATCTTCACGCGGCGGGAGTGAGACAATTCTGCTCGTGGAAGATGAAGTTAGTTTGCGCGTTTCCGTCCGAAACGCCCTCAGGCGACTTGGCTATCGCGTGCTGGAAGCGTCAACCGGTCAAGAAGCCATAAAAGTCTGGAAACAGTATCGCGATGAAATTCGATTGCTCTTAACGGACATGGTCATGCCGGAGGGGACAAACGGACACGAACTTGCCCAACATCTAAAGGCGGAGAATCCCAAATTGAAGGTGGTCTACACCAGCGGCTACAGTGCCGACGTCGCCGGTTCGGACCTTTCGCTGGATGAGGGCGTAAATTTTCTCTCGAAACCTTTCGAAGCGCACCAACTCGCGCAAACGATTCGCGCGCAGTTGGACAAGAGTTAGAAAGTGAAGAAAACCATTGATTCTATTGGCGAGAATTGACTTTTGGTAGCGCGTACGGGAATCGAACCCGTCTTTCAGCCTTGAGAGGGCCGTGTCCTAGCCGATAGACGAACGCGCCGTCCGACTGCGTTTTATGCTATGCGCTTCCGGCGGGATGTCAATGCCCACTCGACCGCGATTCTCTTACGGGCCCAAATAAACGGCACCGCTTTGCCCACCCCCCAGGAAAGTCCCAAAGGCTGAGTTTTGTTTCTGCAACAGGACCCCGTTGATCGGCACGGATCCGCCACTCGCTGGATCATGCGCTGTACCTTTGAAGATCCCGGACTTGGTCGTAATCGTCAGGTTCAAACCGTCCGCACTGGTGACTTTGTTATCGGCGCCCAGGGTGAAATTGTTGGTGAAACTTTGCGGCAAGTTCCCCTGCTGGAGAACAATCGAGCCACCCGCTGGCAAATTGAGCAATGGCATCCCATTCGTAAATGAATACAGCGAACCAACCGCCTGGAGGCCGACTGGGAAATTAAAGCCGCCTGGATATAAAGATTTCCCTGTCGACTGCGGCTGTTTGACCCAATTTATCAATCCGCCCAGATCGCTGTTGGAGTCGTTGGTCGTGAACGCGAGCCAACCCAAAACAACTCCCTGCCCTTTGTACGGCGCCGCATAGAACGGCCATTGGTTTTGTTTTGATATGAAGGTCTTTTGCGAGACCTTGACGCCGTCGCCCAACACGCCGCTGAAGCTGATGTTGCCTGAAGCGGTCACATTGACTGTTCCGTAACCATTGCCGGCGGGTTGCACCGAGGAATCATCACCACCTGGAAACACTAAAGTATAATTTTTGTTGGCTTCGGGCGCGGGATTGGGTGTGGAAAAAAATGCCTTAATGGCTACCAAAGGTGCTGTCCAGCCCGAATTACCAACCGAACCGACAATCCGGCTATTGGCGGCATCCAATTGGAGTTGAACGACGAATGGAGTCGAGCCTTTGGTGGCGATCGAATTCGAAAACACGCCATCCGACGAGAATTGTCCTGATAAGGAAATCGTCTTTCCGGCTGCTAAAGAAAGCTTCGCGCTAAAGCCACCGAATCCTCCCAACGAAAGGGACACGAAACCGGAATTTGTAACCGTCACATTGTTGGTTTCATAGAATAACCCGGCGAACGACCCGACTAGAGTTGCGAATGGATTCAAAATAAAACTAGCCCGCAGAGTTGTATTGGTTTGTACCAAGAACGTCAGTGTGGAATCTGTGGTGAGAGTATTCCCGGAGTTATCAGCCCAACCGGTGAATATGTAGCCGAGATCCGGCTTGGCCATCATCTTGAAACTCTTCCCCACCGCGAGCAACGCTCCATCGTAATTCGGAACGAGCGTTCCCCGACCGATCGTCATGACCCTCATTTGGCCGCTGGGAACATATGTAAAACTCACACTATTTGTCGCCGAAATATTGGTGAAAGTATCCATCGCATACGCCAGCAACGTATTAGCCCCAGGCGACGGAGCCAATCCCGCCGTCCAATTCGAAGTATTCGTCGCCTGAATCCATCCGCCGCCGTTCAATTGATACCACACTGATGCCAATTGCCCGTTGTCTGCCGCAGTACCGGTGGCCGTGAAAAGCGCATTGCTCACGCTGCCTCGATTTTTCGGAAAAGTGATGGCGACAGTCGGCCGCACCGGATCGGTAAAGTTCGCAATGAAGGTCAAGTTTGACTGCATCACAAACGTCAGCGTTGGGGAATCGCTGGTAATATCACCTGTCCAATTCACGAACACCGACCCCGGCCCCGGTTGCGCGGTCATGGAATAAGTGTTGCCGATGGCAAGCAATACACCGTTCAAATCCGGCGCGACGGTGCCGCCGCCGTTGATTTGCACGGTTAATGGAGCGCTGGGGACATGGAACAAATCTACTTCGTTGGTTGACGAAACGTTACCCGCCAAATCCTGTGCGTAAGCCCGAATCACGTTGGTGCCGGGAGCCAATGCCAGGTTCACCGACCACGCGACTGTTCCCGCGGCATTCGTCCAGGCGCCGCCATTGAGTTGAACCCAGACATTGGACAACCCCAGATTGTCCGAAGCCGTCCCGCTCACCGTGAACACGCTATTGCTCGAAATTTGGCCAGGAATAGGATTCGTCATGCTGAGACTTGGTGCCGTGTTATCCGCATACAACGTCAGCGTCCTGATCGTTGTGCGGCCGGCATTATCCCAACCCTGGAATCGCACAATATAGACATCCTCGACATCGGGCGTGAACGTCGGACTTGCCGTATTCGCACCCACCAATTGCGCTGACGAGGCCGCGGGCCGGCGGATAAGCCTCCATGACCAGGAAGTGGTCGTGAGATTTGAGATGCTAAAATGTCGCGTGACGCCGACCTGAGCAGCGGCCAAATCCACAATTGGCTCGTCTGGCAAAGAGCGAAAACCTTTACGGATGGAGTGATTTGCCGAGTCAGCGACGTAAACATTGCCTTGGCCGTCAACTGCAACGCCCTCGGGCTCATTGAATCGCGCATCCCCGCCTGTTCCATCCAGGCTGCCGGATTGTCCCGGGAGGCCGCCAATCGTTGTTACCACGCCACTCGGGGTAATTTTGCGGATCGTATTATTGCCGGTATCGGCAACAAAAAGATTGTCGTTCGAATCCGAAGCTATGCCAAAAGGAAAGTTAAAGGTCGCGGCGGAACCGATACCGTCTGCGCTGCCTTTGTGAGTGGGAATACCCGCAAATGTTGTAACTGAAGCGTCGGGCGCGACCTTACGGACAACAAAACCACCGTCATCAACCACGTAGAGATTATTATTACTGTCAAAAGTTTCTCCCTCGGGAATATCAAATGTCGCTGATAAACCTGAGCCATCGTTTGTGCCGACGACGATCCCCTTGGTGCCGGCGAATGTTGTAACTGTTCCGTCGGGCGCTATTTTGCGGAGCGCATTGTTATGAGTATCGGCGACAAATATGTTTCCATTGGTGTCAACGGCCACACCGAATGGCTGATTGAATCGCGCTGCAGCGCCTGTGCCGTCGTCAGTGCCGCTCGTGCCTGCCGATCCGGCTAACGTCGTCACGTTGCCAAGAGGACTTATTTCTCGGATCGTATGATTAAGGGAATCAGCTACCACTACATTGCCGTTTCGGTCCAACGCCACGCTGGCCGGCTCACTGAAACGTGCGCTGGAACCAACCCCGTCATTAGCTCCCGATTCGCCCGCAAGCCCTGCAAACGTCGTTACCGCTCCTTCGGAAGTCATCTGCCGGATCGTATCATTCCCCAAATCCGCGATATATGCACTGCCATTGCTCGCTATTATAATCGCAGAAGGAAAATTAAAACGAGCCGCCGTCCCCATTCCGTCGGTACCTCCAGATCCACCGGGCAAACCCGCAACTGTTGTCACTGCCAGAGCCGCCGTGACTTTGCGGACAGTGTCGTTTGCAAAATCCGCCACGAACAGATTCGTATTCTCATCAACGGCTACGCCGATGGGAAAGTTAAAACGCGCAGAAGCCCCCTCCTCATCAGTGCTTCCAGATTTACCCGCCAAGCCCACCAGTGTCGTCACCGCGCCATCCGGAGTAATTTTTCGAACAGTATGATTGGAGGTGTCCGTCACGAAAACATTTGCATTACCGTCCACTGTCAGACCGAAAGGGCTGGAAAAAAGAGCATCGGTGCCTGTTCCATCTTTGGCCCCTGAAATGCCAGCAGAACCAGCCAAAGTACTCACGGCAGCCGCCGGAGTGATTTTCCGTATGATATTGTTTCCATTATCCGCCACATAAATATTCCCGTTCGCATCAAGCGCCACACCAGTGGGAAAGTTGAAGCTGGCTGCCGCACCGGTTTTGTTGGCGCTTCCCGGGCGGCCCGCGGAACCCGCGAAAGTCGTCACAACGCCTGCCGGGGAAATTTTTCGTATCGTATCATTCTCGCTGTCCGCCACGTAAAGATTGTTGCCGTCATCGAGGGCCAGGCCCCGGGGAGAATGAAAGCGCGCGGCGGCACCAGTGCCGTCGGTTGATCCAAGAACCCCCGCAACACCAGCGAATGTTGTCACCGACCCAAATGCCGAGATTTTCCTGATAGTGTGGCTCCCGCTATCGCTCACATAAATAGAGCCGCTGCCGTCCACCGCTATGCCGAAAGGAGAATTGAAACGAGCCGTCGCACCCACGCCATCATTGGTTCCGGACACACCAGCCAAACCTGCAATTGTTGTTACCGATCCGTCCGGCGTGATTTTTCGAATTGTATTGTTGACGGAATCTGCGACGTACAAATTTCCGAAGGAATCCCGACAAATAGCACTGGGAGCGTTAAAACGGGCCTCATTGCCCGATCCGTCGAGCCAGCCTGGACCAGCGTCGCCCGGGCCGGCGATGGTTAGAAATGTGTAATTCTCGTAAACGGACTGAGCGCCCGCTGAAAGCCGAAAACTGCAGAAAATGCAGAACAAAATTGTCCGCAAAAAACTAATCGATTTCACATTCATCTGATGAGTGGTGTAAAGAGGGGGTTCCCAGCTTGTGTGTTACTGCCAATCTCTTAACCGCGCTGAAACTTCCGGACAATTGAAGCTGTTCGTCGGAAAGAGGCTAGACAAAGACCGTTCATGACATCAGGACTCCAATTTAAATATTCCAGTAACTGAATCAACGATGGCCATGATGCCGCAAACCTCATTATTGTCAAAACTATTTGAGATTTGGTGAGAAGAACGCCCTGAATTCCGAAAAGCCCAACTCGTCGTCAGACAAGTTGGGTTTTATGGGAGAAAAGTATTAATTCATTTCTTGGAGGGGAAGGTTATAAAGGCCACCGCACCAAAACCCACCAAAGCCAGGATGGACGGCTCTGGAACAGGCTCACCTATAATTACCCCATTACCCCCGGGAACAAGAGCAACGCCGCCGACAACCGGATTGTTGAGAGCAATGGCAAGTGCCGTCGGACTCGGAGGTCCGGGAGGCGCAACCGTGCCGGGATTGCCAACTGCCTGAGACCACACGGCGGATATCCAATCAGCAATATGATTAGCGAAGTTGGGCGACGAGCTACTAGCCTGTACCCATATAAGCGCCTGAAAGAAGCCTGTTCCGCCACCAGCAACACCGCTTACCGACCCGTTGCCGACGTCCACATAAGAACCCGAACCCGCACCGTTGCCATTCGCATCCGTAAACGCGTTGATGGCTGAACCAGTCGTGTCGCTGACAATGCCAGCCAGCGAATCCGCACTGGCTCCGCCAAATAGTTCAAAGTAAGTCTTTTCCGGTCCACTAATCGGAGCCGCCGTCGAGGTATTACCAAAGAACGCGCCGACTGAAGCGTCGTAAGTATTCAGATCAACATAACCTTGGCCGCTCGCGAAATTTGCAGCTCCGATGAATAGTCCGACGACCACCGCCCTTAGTTTTATTGTGTTTTTCATAAAAACAAGTTTCCAGTCCCGCTTGACAGAGATTTTTAATCGGTTCGCGAGCGGACGAATAGCAGAAAAGCAAAAAACCCAGTTCATCTAACGATGAACTGGGTTATGAAAGACAGAGTTAACTTATTTCTTGCGGCGGAAGGCCATCAAGGCCGCAGCGCCAAGGCCACCCAAAGCCATAATGGAGGGTTCCGGAACGGTCGCCAAGATCGCTCCAAATCCACCACCAGGAACCGAGGCAACACTACCGATGACAGGGTTATTCATGGCAATGGCAAGCGCCGTGGGGGTCGGAGGGCCAGGAGGCGCGACTGTGCCAGGATTACCAACCGCCTGAGACCAAACGGACGATTCCCATGCAAAGGTGTGATTGGCAAAGTTAGGCGTTCCACCAGCCTGTTCCCACATGAGAACCTGGAAGAAGCCCGTTCCGCCACCAGCAACACCGGCCACCGGGCCGTTACCAACGTCCACATAAACACCCGAACCGGCGCCGTTACCATTCGCATCCGTAAATGCGTTGATAGCTGAACCCGTCGTGTCGCTAACAACACCAGCCAATGAGCCAGCACTAGCTCCACCCATCAGTTCAAAATACGTCAGAGTACCTCCACTGATCGGGGCCGGCGTAGATGTGCTCCCTTGGAACGCACCGATTGAAGAGTCGTAGGTGTTAAGGTCAACGTAACCCTGAGCGCTCGCGAGTTGGACAGCACCCAACAGGCCGGCAACCACTGCGCCAATTTTTATTGTTTTTTTCATGAGAACGAGTTGTTTGGTTTTGCTTTGGTTATAATTAAATCAGATCATTGCACCGTGAACTTATTAGTCCACGTTCCCGGAGCTGTTGCTTGATACCAGAAAGCTTCCGCCACACCATACGTACTATTGGTTCCGATTACCGGTTCCAAACCACCACCCCAGGCTGCAGCACGGCGAGTGTATGTTCCGTAAGTTCCCGTAGCGGGATTGTACTGATAGACCTTATCATTGTTTACCACAGGAAGACCCAAGCCGGTTTCAACCGGACCGGACAACGGATCCACATCACCAATCAGGTTGTATCCCGCACCAAAAGCGACCGGGGCCGTATTTGTTCCTTGAATAACTTGGCCGGGGAAAGTGATGGTGATAGGAGTCGCCGCACCGTTTTGCACAAAGAAGCCAGTCCCCGGATTCAGAGCAACACCAGCTCCCAAGCCCCAACCGCCAGAGCGAAGGGTGTAAGTAGCGAAAGTAGAGGTGCTAGGATTATAAACGTAGGTTTTGGTGGTATTGACCGGAAGATTAACCAAAACATTGCTCATCGCGTTGTTGGTAGCACCCGAAGCATCAATAAAGTTAACCGGGTTCTGAATCAACGCAAAGCCGCCCGCAGGCACCGTAGCGTTCACATAACCAACAACGTTGGCCGAATAAACATTTTGCGCCTGGGAGGAGACGAGTCCTGCGACGAGAGCCGCAGCCGAAAGAAGTAGTGTTTTTGTTCTCATTTTTTTGCTATTTGTTACCGTGTGTGAAGCGACTATCCCAAACGGCAAGAACAGTGTCAATAAATTTTTGAACTTTTTTTGAACAGGTTTGGGACAGTTTTGGGTTTTATGTTTTCAGTCCAACTTAATTAAATTGCTAATCAATTATCCTTCAGTTGGTTACGATGATTTTGAGGGATCCAGACGTGGGGTGTGCGGCTAAGTGGACCGCTTCGGCGGCTTTTTCCAGCGAAAAACGATGACTAATCAGGCTGCGCACGTCCAGTCGGCGAGAGAAAACCGTCCGGGCCACTTCTCGTTGGAGGGTGAAATCAGCGGAATAACTGCCCAAAAGGTCCTTTTCGTCCACACAGATGCGGGACAGGTCCGCAGGCCAAAAACCCGCGGGAAGGATTGATGGATTATTGGATTTGTGGATTGTTGGATTTGGTCGTTTTGTATGGGCGAAAAGAAGAACTTGGCCGGCGCCACGAACACGTTGGAAGGCTGCTTCAAGCGCGTCGCCGGATGGGACGGCTAAGATTGCAGCGTCCAAAATCCGTTTTCCAAAGTCCAAAGTCTTACACGTGGGGCTTTGGGCTAATTCCGTCCATTTTGCGCCGAAATTTTTGGCGAGCTGCAGGCGGGATTCCAAAAGATCGGTCGCCAGGACGTTTATACCCCGCAATTGCAGTAGTTTGGTAAATATCAGTCCGATGGGCCCCTGTCCGGCCACAAGGACATTGTCGCCAGTCAACAAAGCCAGGCGTTTTATGGCTTTGAGGACGGTATTGACGGGTTCGAGCATGGCGCCTTCCTCGAACGAATTCCTGGCTGGAATTTTGACCACACCCGGCAGGACGAAAGGCATCACGCGGACGTATTCAGAGAAACCGCCGCCGGCCGGCTCAAAACCGGCGGTGATGCCAGTGCGTTTGTATTGGGCGCACTGGGCAAAGGCGTGGTGACGGCAATAATGGCAGTCCAGGCAAGGCACGTGATGGTGCAGGGCGACGCGGTCGCCGATCCGGAAACGGAGGACGCTCGCGCCACGACCACCGATTTTTACGACGGTACCAGCGGTTTCGTGGCCAAAGATACGCGGTGGTGGGACGGTAGCGTATAGGATCTTTTTGATGTCGGTGGGGCAAACGCCGCAGGCGGCGACTTTAACCAGGAGTTCGTTCGGACCGACGTGCGGGACAGGGACAGTCTCGACACGCAGATCATTGGGGCCGCGATAGACGGCCGCGCGCATGTTTTTTGGGATCGCAAGCACAGCCGAGTTTTACCGCAGAGACGCAGAGGCGCAAAGGAAAGAGTTCTTGGCCACAGATAAAGGCTATTTAACAAAGGGAACAAAGATTTGGAATAAATGCTCTTTCGAGCAGACAAAGGAGAACCGAGGGCTTCTGTTTCTCTTCCAAGTCTCTTGTTTATGGAATAGGTGTCGCCGAAGGCATATTGGTTTGGCCCGACAGGCTAAATAAACCACGCGGGAAGTCCGGGGATTCGAGCCAATCGGCAAGCAGGTGCAGCTCGATTGCCGAGAATCCCACGGTTGAGTTGCGGGTGAAAGAAAACCGCCCCGGCGCGGATTGAGTGATTTCGGTGCCAGAAACTCCCAAATTCGTTTTAAGTACCCTTAACCATGCCAGTGCAGCCGAGTCCGGAGCCAACTGCGCCTTACCTGAAATCAAACGAACCAACTGTCCGAGATAAATCAAATCTGCAACTCGCGGGCCGCTTAGCTCCCAATCATAATAGACGAGGTTCGTGTGATTGAGAACTTCATTCAACAATGCGAACGGAGGTGAATCAAATACGGTTTCCGCCTGAAAACACCCCCCAAATGCAAAGTTCCCGCCGTTGGTTTCGAAAGATTGCAAAAAGGGTTTTACATAAGGTACTCCCTGCCACGAAATTCCATTAAAAGTCGTCGATCTTTGAAACCCGGCCAAATTATGGATTGCAAACCATGGGGCGCCTTTTTCCAGTACGAGATCGCTAATATGTGATACGACGTTGCTGGCCTCCGGCAACGGGGCGGCAAAATACGTTTCCATGGGAAAAGCATGCAAAGCCCATACGTAAAGCTGATCGGGGGGCGGACCGACCTGAAGATTCTTCCAAATCGTGGACAATTCCAGCCCGGATTTCAGCCCTCGAACGGCCGTAAAACTCGCGAGATTGCCATCAATCAAGTTGGTTGGCATATTCCAGGGCTCCAGCTTTACGGACCAGTTGTCCGGTAAAATGATTTCACCACGCGTCAGCACATAGCGCGGGTCCCCGGCCACGCTGAAAGCGACTTGGGGAAGATTCGAATGAACTTTCGCGGCAATTCCCAATGCGGAGGCAATTCGCGAAAGATCTCCACTGGCTTCGAGCCACGAGTTGGTGGTCTTCACCGAAAATGGCGCGGTAGCCTGATTCAGCCGGGCGAGCACCTCATCCAATAATATATTATGATTCTCAGCCGCACTCACGAGCGTCCAATCACCCACCCGCGCAAGTTCGATCAGGTTGGGCGCGTGATGTTTCTTTAGCGACCAACCGGCGGCGGTGTTCGTGCCGAAAGACGAGGACTTGGTGGGGCGAATACCCGTCAGAGATTCCAACACGGCCGCCAGGTTGGTTTGCCACAGCGCGGCGCGCTGATTGTCCAGATGGATTGCCAGCACCATTTCGTCAGCGGCATTCGTTGAATTGGCAGTTCGCCGCACTTCCACATACGATTCCTCGTTGGCGAGATCATCCAAGAGGGGGCGCAGGAGACTGGCGGCGGATTGATTGGTTTCGCTACGCAAAAGCCGCCAGGGAGCCGATGAAAGCTTGTCCAGCGTTTGCGCTGCGAGATTCATACTTTCCGGCAAATTCCAGACTCGCATCAATGCCGTGGCATTGGTGTCCGCGGAAATACTTTTTTTTCCCAACCAATGAATGCGGAGGATGGTGTCCGCGGCCGGCACCGGCAACGACGCCAAAGCATTGGTGGCCGGGGCCGGAACGCTTGCGGCGGGAGACTTTCCACAGCCGAACAACAAGGCGGCCAAAGAAAGAATTGCTAAAACACCAATCATCTTCCGTGCAATCATAGACGCAATACTTACTGCCAGAGAAGAACTCGGGGCGCAAATTGAATTAAATTTCGTCCCTTCCCAAATCGTTGGGAATGCCTGCCGGCACGGTGACGCCTCAGCGCGTCGCCTCTACTGCAAAAAATCCTGAAAACACGATTCCGGTTCACAGCAAAATTCCTTCGCTTCTGATCGCCACGCGAACCGCAGTGCTCGCGCATGCAGCGCCTGGTTGCGGAAAATGAGCCGCCGCCTCTGCTCGTTCGTCAACCGGTCTTCCACCAGCGCCAAATACAAATCTTCGTCGCCGCCGTAAAGTTTGTCGCCGGCGATGGGATGACCGATATGCGCGAGGTGAATGCGGATTTGATGTTTGCGCCCCGTCAGCAGCCGGATGCGTAAAAGGGTGAAATCGCCTTCCGCGCGCGAAAATCTATTCTCGACGGAAAATTCCGTTTGCGACGGCAGGCCGTCCGCGCGCACGCAATCTTTCACCGCCACGCGGCTGGATTCGTCCTTGCCCAACGGCGCATCGATCCGCCCGCTCTCCTCACGGACCCAGCCACACACGATGGCGGCATACTCCTTCTCCACGAGGCGATTCTCCCAAAGACGCCGCAATTCGCGCGCGGCATCATCCCGCTTGGCCACCACCGTCACGCCGCTGGTTTCGCGGTCGAGGCGGTTCACAAGGTGGGCGGGACTTTCCTTTCCCAAATACAGGCGCACGCGACTGATCAAACTCGAATATTCGTCCGTTTTCGTGGGATGACACACGAGTCCCGCCGGTTTGTTGATCACCAGCAATTCATCGTCTTCATAAATGACCGCAAAAAGTTTTTCTGGCGTCGTCAAAGATGTCATCAGTTTTAATTCTACTGCGTGTAAAAGATTTAAGCTCCCATGGCCTTGCTATTCTGTCATAATCCAGAATGTTCCTAAGGGAAGGAACTACTGGCAAGAATTCTCATTAGTTTCGGGGGAGATATTCAGATATGGACTCAACGTCACATAAGAAATCGACTCACCATACAACAGATTTACTCTCGGATTTTAAGACGGACAACCGGGTATTGATCCTGTCCGCGATGGCCATCGTCATCGGCGCCTTGAGCGCCCTCGTAGCCTGGGTGCTGCTCTGGTTGATTTGGCTCATCACGAATATTTCGTTTCACCACCAATTTTCGGCGGCCCCGGCCACGCCTGAAGGAAATCATCTCGGTCCGTGGGTGATAGTAGTACCGGTAATTGGCGCGCTAATCGTAGGCATCATGGCACGGTACGGCTCGCCGAAGATTCGCGGCCACGGAATTCCCGAAGCCCTTGAGGCCATTTTGCTGGGGCGAAGCCGCATCGAACCCAAGGTCGCCATCTTAAAACCCATTTCAACGGCAATTTCGCTGGGCACCGGGGGGCCGTTCGGAGCGGAAGGCCCCATCATCATGACGGGCGGAGCATTTGGTTCGCTCATCGGGCAGGCATTTAATCTGACCGCTGCCGAGCGGAAAACGTTGCTCGCGGCCGGCGCGGCCGGTGGCATGGCAGCCATATTTGCTACGCCGATCGGGGCGGTGCTGCTCGCCGTCGAATTGTTGTTGTTCGAATGGCGTCCGCGCAGTTTCATTCCGGTGGCCGTCGCCGCGTCCGTTTCCGCGGCCTTGCGCGTCCCCTTGCTCGGTTTGGGCCCCGTCTTTCCTTCACCAGCCCATGCGCCTTTAGGTGCTCCAATTTTGCTGGGGGCGGTTGTGGTCGGGATCCTGGCAGGTTTTGGTTCGGGATTAATGACCAGCCTCATTTACGGCGCTGAGGACCTTTTCGAAAAGTTGCCGATTCACTGGATGTGGTGGCCGGCCCTGGGAGCAATCGTCGTCGGCGTGGGCGGTTGGCTGGACCCGCGTGTGCTCGGAGCGGGTTATGACAATATTCGAGGACTGTTAAGCGGAAACATCATTGGCGGAACATTGCTTGCGTTGCTAGTCGGCAAAGCGGTGGTCTGGACGATTTCGCTGGGCTCGGGCACTTCCGGCGGTGTATTGGCTCCGTTGCTCATTGTGGGCGGCGCGCTGGGGGCGGTGATCGGCCATTGGATGCCGGTCGGCGATGTGGGCCTTTGGGCGATGGTCGGCATGGGCGCCATGATGGGAGGCACGATGCGCGCACCGTTCACCGGCATCGTTTTCATGCTGGAAGCGACTCACGATTTAAATGCACTGCCGGCCTTGCTTATCGGTTGCGTCTCGGCTCTGGGCGTCACGGTATTGATCATGCGCCGATCGATCTTAACCGAGAAACTCGCGCGCCGCGGTCAGCACATCACGTGCGAATACAGCATCGACCCCTTCGAACTCCTGCGCATCGGCGAAGCCATGGACAGCACGCCCCCGATCGCGCCCGCCGCGATGACCGTAAGCGATCTGTCGAACTCCATCGCACAAGGGGACGCGCAGTTCATCACGCGCCAGGGAACTTTGCTGCTGGATGCGCAGAAGGAATTGGCGGGCATCATCACGCGCGGCGATCTCGTGCGGGCGCTGCGGCGGGATCCCACCGGGTAAACAACCTTGCTCGAAGCCGGTTCGTCAAAACTCATTGTCGCTTTCGCCGATGAAACACTTATCGAAGGAATTCGTCGCATGTTGAAAAACAATATCGGCCGCCTGCCCATTGTGGATCGCGAAAACCCACGCAAAGTCATCGGCTATTTGGGCCGCACGAACGTCATGGCCGCGCGGCTCAAAAGCCTTGAGGAAGAGGAACTGCGCGAAGGCGGTAGATTCGGAAAGTTATTGCCCGCTCAATCGTAAAGGAGATTAGTTAACGGTCATAACGGGAGCGTCATTCCGTGCGCGCTGCTCCGTCTTCTCATCATTTAGGAATTTGAAACCGGCGCGAGTCGGGGTATGCTCCCCTCCGTGAAAGAAAAATGGAATCGCGCGCTGCCGTTCCTATTGATGGCATTGTTTGCGCTGAGCCGCTGGCCGGGATTATTTCCGCCCAGTTTCAGCATGGCGTACGCCGTGGTATTTTGCGCCGGCGCGTTTTTCATCAAACGCATGGCGTGGTGGCTCCCGTTGGGCACGCTGCTTTTAACAGACATTGCTCTCAACTTCTATTACATGAGCAAGGGCTGGGACGTCTGGCAATGGTCCGTGCTGAAATATCAGCTGGTCAATTACGTCGCTTACGGAGCGATCATTTTGTTGGGGAAACGCTTCAAGCCTCGCTCGTCTTTCATCAGTCTGCTTGGCGGGGGTGTTCTCGGCGCGCTCGCTTTCTACATCATCACGAACACCGCCTCCTGGCTCTTCAATCCTTTTGACAACCCGGAATACAAACGGGACTTTTCCGGTTTCCTGGTTGCCCTCCTCAAAGGCACTCACGGCTGGCCGGACGCGTGGAATTTCTTTCGCAACACGTTGCTGAGCGGAGGCCTGTTTACCGCCCTGTTCGTGTCCGCGCTTAAGCTAACGGCTCCCGCCGAATCGCCGTTGGAAAAAGAAGCCGGCGTTCGCGCGCCCGAACTTGCCCCCGAAGGCGAGGAAACACCCGCGCCGGAGGAAGCCCGCGCGTGAAGCGACGGGAGGGACGAGTTCCACGAGTCCCCAAATTCCACGACTCCCTAAATCGCAAGCTCCACAATTTTTTCACACCAATCATGCAAAAACGAAACCAGGGACTCCTGGAATTCATCCCTCCGAGGATATGAAGATCGGCGTCATCTCCGACACCCATAATTTTTTTGACCCGCGCATCCCCGAACTTTTCCAGGGCGTCGAACACATCCTCCACGCCGGTGACGTCGGCACCAGCGAGATACTGGCCGAACTCGGGCAAATCGCGCCGGTAACGGCTGTTTACGGAAATACGGATTCGATGCTCCCGTTGAAAGAAATCGAAGTCTTCGAATTGGGACGCCATAAATTCCTGTTGCAACACATCGTGGAACCCTACACCCCAAAGGTGCTGCTATCCGACCGTGTCCAGCGCGAAAAGCCCCGCGCGATTGTGTTCGGCCACACGCACAAGCCATTTAATCAAATCATCGGTGGCATCTGGTATTTCAATCCAGGTTACGCCGGCAAAACGCGCTTTGGGATGGAACGCAGCGTGGCCCTGTTGCATTTTCATCGCGATAAAATCAAACCCGAGTTTTTGAAGTTGTAATTCTCAGGCCAGTGAAAGATTCAAATAGACTGGCCCCTCAGGCCACCGGTTGTGATGCCTCGGGAGCCGCCTTGGTTGCCAAACTGGATACAATTTCCTTCACCTTCCGCAAATCCAATTTCCCCGTCCCCAGCATCGGAAAACTCTCCACCCGGAAAAATTGATCCGGACGCGGCTTCCACAAATTCGGCAAATCGGTTTGTGATAATTTTCCCAAGGTCGCCGGCAATTGAGCGTCCGGCAGCTGGTGCAATACCACCAGCCGTTCACCTTTCTTTTCGTCAGGCACGCCGGCGACCACAAACGTCTGCTCAGTGGAACCGGCCAGTTCATGCAGCCGTTCCTCCACTTTGATGTGCGGTACCATTTCGCCGCCAATTTTGCTGAAGCGACTCAGGCGGTCGGTAATTTGCAGGAAACCGTCTTCGTCAAACGCAGCGATGTCGCCCGTTGTGTACCAACCATCATGCAACACTTCCGCTGATTTTTCCGCCTTGCCGAGATAGCCTTGCATCACATTCGGCCCGCGCACGAGCATCAGGCCGGGTTGGCCGACAGGCAACGGCGCACGGGTATCCGGGTCCACGATGCGCACCGAGACACCGGAGAGCGGATGGCCGATCTTCCCGCGCTTGGCGCCCACCTGGCGGAAGCCCGCGGAACGAAAATCGTGTGTATTCACGGCCACGGCCGGCGAACATTCGGTGCAGCCGTAACCTTCCAACGGCCGAACGCCAAAATGCTCCTCGAATGCCGTCGCCAGGCGTTCGGGTAATTTTTCCGCGCCGGTCATCACCACGCGCAGGCTGCCAAAATCCTCGGGAGCGCAACCACGCAGGTAGAGTTGCAAAAAAGTTGGCGTAGCCAGCAGGAACGTCGCGGAATATTCGCGAACCAGTGGACCAATGGTTTTCGTGTCCAACGGGTTCGAGTGATAAATCGCTCCCACACCCGCCACCGCTGGCAGGCACAGCGTGCCGGTAAATCCGAACGAATGAAAAAACGGCAGCACACCCAGCACACAATCGCGCTCGCCCAAACCAAACACCTGCTCCAGTTGCTCAATGTTCGAGCCCACATTGTAATGGCTGAGCATCACGCCTTTGGGTTCGCCCGTGCTGCCGCTGGAAAAAATCACCGTGGCGAGATCATCCAACTCCACTTTCTTTTCACGACCGAGCGCGCGCTCCAGCAAGCCCACGGGAAAAAATAGCGCGATGAATAAGGCCGTAAGTTTTTCCGATGCTGACGGAGCGCCTGCCAACTCCTCCAAATAAATCGTCTCACACGGAATTTTCAGTTTCACCTTTTCCAAAAATGCCCGCGACGTGACGACCGTTTTGACCTCGCACTGGCGGACGCAGGACGCGAGCGTTTCTTCGGAGACGGTATAATTCAAATTCACCGGCACTTTGCCGCCGAGCATCGCCGCAAAATTCACCAACGCCCCCGGCACGGACGGCGGCAAGAGCAATCCGACCATTTTCTGCCCCTGCCAGATTTTTTTCAGGCGACGCCCCAGAAAAACCGTTCGAGCGAGAACCGCGCCAAAACGCACTTTCGGATTTTGCGCGGCCGCCATCGCAAAGCGGAACCGATGCCGGCGCGCGGTCCGCACGAACGCGCGATGAAGCGTTTTCATTCGTGCTTTGCGATGCATCCATGCTTCGGCCATCAGTTCCTGCACAGCCTGGCGGACTTCGAAGGGTGTGGCCGTGTGAGGCATCGGTTGGCCATAATTAACCGTGATGGGATGCGGAAAACGGCGCGGCCATTTCCACAAAAAACGGCCTCGCTCAAAACTGAAAATGCTTCCCCACACCCCGTCCAGTGCGACCGGAATAATCGGCGCTTCCACGTCTTTCATGATGCGCTCGAACCCGCGGCGAAACGGCATCATCTGCCCAATGCGCGTAATCTGGCCTTCAGCGAAAATGCAGACCACATCGCCATTTTTGATGGCCTGGCTTGCCGCCTGAAGCGACTTGAGCATTTCGCGGGGGCGTTGCTCCGAGGAAATGGGAATCACGCCCAGCATCCGGGCGAACGGCTTAATCCACGGCAATTCATAATGTGCCTTGTACATCATAAACCGAACCGTGCGGTCAGTTGAAGCCAGCAGCAGCATTGCATCGGCGAGCGAGAGGTGATTGGAAACAAACAACGCGCCCCCCTTCGCCGGAACGTTCTCCCGGCCCACCACGCGGATGCGATACACCGTGCGCGTAAGCAGCCAAAGCACAAACCGCAGCAAGGCTTCCGGCAACAGCCAGAGCACGTAAATCGCGCCCACGAGCGTCATCACGCCGCCGGCCAGGAAAATGGCGCGCGGGGAAAATTGCAACTGCTGCGTGAGCAGCCAATGCGCGCCCGATGCGAGAAACACGCCCACGAACGAAAGCAGATTCGCCGTGGCCTGGACTTCGCCCTTCGTCTCGCGCGATGGCTTGTGCTGCAACAGCGCCGAGATAGGGACGATGAAAAACCCGCCGGTAAACCCGAGCAGCGCCAGCAATAGCAGTGCTTTGCCCGCCGAGAGGCCCGGCAGCGCAAGCAATGCGGAAAAAATAGAAAGCCCCACCGCGCCGAGCGGGACCACCCCATATTCAATCTTCCCGCCCGATAAATATCCCGCCGCGACGCTGCCCAGGCCAATGCCCAAAGCAAGTGCCACATTGAGAAAACCGATGTGTGTTTCGTCCACGTGCAGAACGTCCGCACCGTAAAAAAATAAATTGAGCAGCAGCAGCGCGCCGAGGAAATTGAAATAGGTGTTGCCAATTATGGCGAGCCATAGCGGACGATCACCCCGCATGGCGCGAAGCTGCCGCCACACTTCGGCGGGGAAATTGGCGTTGAATTTTTTGGCCGGGTCGGCTGCAGGTACGCGCGTGATGCCCAGGCAGGCGAGGAATCCAAGGACGGCGAGCGCAATCAGGATGAAGCCGGAAATCCATTGCCGGTCATGCAGCTTTTGTGACAGGACCGCCGCGGCAACCGTGCCGAGGATAATGGCCATGAAGGTGCCCAGTTCCAGAAGGCCGTTGCCCCAGGAAAGCTTGCGTTCCGACAACAATTCCGGCAGCGATCCGTACTTGGATGGCCCGAAAAACGCGCTGTGCGTGCCCATGAGAAAAACACAGGCGAGCAGAAGGTGCCGGTTCAGTGTCCATAATCCGGCGAGCACCAAAGACATGATCGCCAATTCAAAAACTTTCACGCCGAGCATCACCGAGCGTTTGCTGAAACGATCGGCGAGATAGCCGCCCGCCATGGAAAACAGGATGAACGGCAGTGAAAACAAAGCACCGATGGATTCGCCGAATTGATGCTGCTGCGTCAGCGTCATGCTTGATCCAAAGATGGCCAGCAAAATGACGAGGTTTTTCAGGACATTATCGCTGAACGCTCCCTGAAATTGCGTCACAATCAGGCTCCAAAACCCGCGGAGCGACGTGCTTGTCGGCTGTGATGAATCCGATGTGTTCATGTTGGTCGCTTCAGAATTACGAGGCAAAGCCTAGCAACCGAGCCTCGAAACGACTAATCGAAAAAAATTCGCCGGCAACGGTTTTCGTGATGGTCGATTTTGGACAAAGCCGTTCCAATGACGAAATAACGATAGCGAACCGCCCTTGAAAGGAGAAGATCACCCCCTATAAGAAGCGTCCCGGATGTCACCCTTTTTCGAAAGTTAGTGAACGCTTCAGAAAAGTTCCTCAGCCAGCGCAACGATGATTCCTGCAGGGCCTCTTATGTAGCACAGCAGGTACTTATCCTCATATTGAACTGGCTCGCCGATGAGCTCGGCGCCTTGAGCACGCAGGCGGGCCGCTGTGTCATTGATGTTTTCAACCGCGAACATGATTTGCCGAAGTCCCAGTGTATTCGGCGGAGCGCTCGCTGGATCAGTTCTGACCAGACCCGGATTAAGGAACTTCGTCAACTCAACCCGCCCGTGGCCATCCGGGGTCCGCATCATCGCGATATCGACCTGCACACCTTCGAGACCGCAGAGGCGGTCTACCCACGGTCCCTCGACCGGCATCTCACCCTCAAGCGCCATGCCAAGAGTGATAAAAAAAGCGATGGCGGCCGAAAGGTCGTCGACGACAATGCTGACGTGGTCCATTCTCTTGATTGCCATTTCCGTAGTATAACATAAGGCAGTAGTTCGTTCGCAAGACATCGGGAAATGGTTAAATAAAAGAACCTTCTCGTGCGCGCCTTCCGAAGATATTTGCAACAATCGATAGAGGTTAGGCTCACAGTGAGAGGCAACACTGCGTTTTTTTTACGCCGCCTCCATCTCTACAAAACACCGCTCTAACGGAACGTTTGAATCACCAGCAATGCCCCCACGCACGCTAAGCCAAGATAGATGTATTTAAGAAAAATATCTCCGCGCAACCGATGATTGAGCACGCGGCCAAGGAATATGGCAGGAAGCGCGGCCGGCAAAGAAATCAAATAATAGTGTGTCACCGCCGGAACCCACAGTCCGGAAAACCAATATGCCGCCATCGCGATGATGCTCGCGGGGAAAAAATAGCCCTGCAGCGTGGCGCGGAAATGCTGGGGTGACCAACGGCGCATGGAAGCGTAGATCACCAGCGGAGGCCCGTTCATTCCGTAAGCGCCGCCCAGTATGCCGGCGACAAATCCGCAACCGAAAAGCCAGTTTCGGTTGTCGCTATGCAGTTCGGGAGGATTTTTGCCCAATAAAAAGTATCCGGAGAACGCCATGATGAGCAGCCCCAAAACCGCTTTGACCAGGTGCTGGTGCACACTCGTAAGCAGCAGGATGCCCAAGGGAATGCCCGGAAGCGTCGCCGCCAGCAGCCAACCCGCACTGCCAGCATGAATCCTGCGCCAATCCTGAACAATAACCACAGCGGCGATCGTAATCGAAAGGAGCACGGCCAGCGGCGCAGCCACCTGGACCGGCAAAATAAGAGCCAGCAAAGGAACCGCAATCAACGCCTCCCCGAAACCGAATGTCGAGCGAACCACGGTCGCCACAAACACCACCAGCAGAACTTCCACGGTCGAAATATCCATTATTAGCCGAATTAAGCCCGATTCTGCTTCAAGAAGGCGCGGAAGTCACAACAATTCAACCTCCTCCAACTCACGGGGAGAGTTGATTTTTGGACACAAACGGTTGCGAAACGAGGCACGCAACCCGCCCCGGGAAGATGTTCCAATCGGCATTGCATAGTGGCACAAGCGGTGCTGCCCGGGAAGATGAAGCATCTGTTGGGGATTCCATTTGCGTGGGAATCCGGTGCGACGTTTTACCGCGGAACAAAGAAATGAAATCGGTTACGACCATTCTCTTCGTCGAAAATGATGCAGTGGCTCTGACTTTGTATCAGAAGCGCCTGCAGCGCGAAGGCTTTCACGTCGAGGTGGCCGAAGACGGCATCGCCGCGCTCAGGGTTTTGTCCGAAATGACCCCCGACGTCGTCATCCTTGATTTGGTATTGCCGAAGTTCAGCGGCCGGGACGTTTTCGATTACATGCGCGCGGACCCGCAATTCAAGGACGTACCCATCATTATCTTTTCCAATGCGCCGAAATCGGATTGGCCGACCAACGTCGAAGCCAGCCCCACGCGCGCGTTGCCCAAAAGCGACGCCAATTTTTCCGCTCTGCTCGAACTAATCCGTGATATGATCTCGACCGCCACTTCCTCATCGAACCCTGTCGCCGAACCTGAGCCGGAGCCCGTTTTGCAAATGGCCGACAGCGCCTCCACCACCACGTCAGTCGAGGAGCCGCCCGCCGAAATCACGACGCCACAGACCAACGGCGAGTTCATCGAGTACGCCATCGCCGACATGCCCGTGCTGCGGGAGCATTGTCTCGCATTTATCAAATCGCCTTCCACCGAGACGGGCCGGAGCAATCTTTCGACCCTCCGCCAAAGGCTGCAGGTTTTGAACACCGGCGCGCAAAAAAGCGGCTGCGCCCGACTGTCCCTGCTCGCGGGCGCGTGGGAAGCGCTGCTCGCCGACATCGAACGCAAGCCTGCGGGAACGTCTCCCTCCATTCTTCAAACCCTCGCCCAGGCGGCGGATTGCCTGCGCATTTTGCTGAATAACAATGGCGCCAACTCGACCCTGCCCCTGCCCCAGGCGCGCGTGCTTTCGGTCGATGACGACGAAATTTGCAATGAAGTGGCGGTCACCGCGTTGAAACGCGCCAACATGGCCGCGGACAGTGTGCAGGACGCCAACGCCGCACTGGAATTGCTCAAGCAAAACAATTACGACCTCATCCTGCTCGACATCAACATGCCCACGTTCACGGGATTCGAGGTTTGCGAAAAATTGCGGGTCCTGCCGCAGCACGCGAAAACGCCAGTCATCTTTGTCACCGCCTTCAACAATTTCGAAAATCGCAAACAAAGTGTGCTTAGCGGCGGCGGCGACCTGATCGCCAAGCCGGTTTCACCGGTGGAACTGGCGCTGAAAGTCACCATTCATCTTTTGAAAGCACCGCCGAAAACCATCAGCGCGCCGGTTATTGAGATCCAGCCCGAGCCGGCCCTGGTGTGGAAGGAGCCGGAAGCATTCCTTTCGCACGATACTGAAGTTTTTCTCAAAGGGGTCAAAGACCTCAACGCTGCGCCCTCGCTCCTGGCTTCCACCACCGAGACGCGCACGACCGATCCCGAAAACCCGGCGCCCGAGGAAGTTTTGGCCCCGGTAGCGCTGGTCGCCGCGGGGCCGATTGCCGACCTGGCAACCGAAGCCGCCGAACCGCCGGCCACTGAATCAAGAGCTTTTGAATCAAAGACGGTCGAATTGACGACCGCCGAATCAACCATCGTGGAATCAAAAACTTTGGAGAGCGTCGCCGAACCGACGCCGCTTTCCGACGAAGGCGTGGTTGTTTCAACGCCCCGCAACAGTGAACCCGCTCTGCCGGCTTCAAACGGCAGCAGCCAAGAAAAGAAAACTATGAGTAAAGAGAACAACAACCCGCAATTCGACACCCTCGTGCTCGATGTAGCCCACATCATCTTCGGAGACAATGCACCCGAAATCAACGTGCGCCTGGTCCGCATGGCCCTGGAGCAAGTCTGGGCAAACCGCGCGAACCTTCAATCCCTGGACGCCATCGCAAAAGAAATCGCGCGAATCATCTTCGGCGACGGCGCCACCTCGGACCTCAACGTCCGCCTGGTGCGCATGGCGCTCGAACGATCGAACTCCATTGCCTTATTTAAAGCCGCTTAATACGCGGCTGTTTGGGGAACGCAGCCGATGGCTCCCCCGCTGTCGGCTGCGTACCTGACATCAGGCAATTAAAGCCTGCGAGCCCGACAGTTCCCCTGCCCTCCAGTTCACTTCGCGCCGTCCGCCGGTTTGTCCGCGCTCGGCCGGCGCACCATTTCACCGTCCGAATCAGACGCTTTGAACAGTTCATTCGTGCCCAAATGTTTTAGCACGAAATTTTGCAAAGCGCGCGTGTCGGCGGTCAGAACAATCCTCTCCCCTTCGCGATGGTGCTCCAGGGCGCCGGGATTTTTTTCCAGGTATTTCTCCAGCCAGTCGAAATTGAAGAACTCAAGCTTCAGTGCCGGCTCAATTTGCGGCACATGCACGAGCAGGTGGCCGGGAAACATGGAAACCGCGACCAGATCCGCCTGGTTCGTTGCGTAGTCGCAATCCGTTGGAATTAAATCCAGAAACTCCTCCGTTTTCAGTTTGAACAAATGCGCGCTGAATTCGCCGGTCCTCCCGTTTTCCGTGATCGTCAGGTTGAAACTATTCCCGTTGGTGGATCGTTCAAACTGCCAGACATCGGGGTTATCGGCATTTCCTTTCTCCTGCCATCCCCCGAGCAGACGCTGGTCCATCACCACATCTTTTTCCGTGTAGAACGGGTTGACGGATGGAATGCACGCGGCCAACAGCACAGCTGCGGCGGCGCACGCTGTCAAAGTTCGTTTCCCCATAATGATTTTCTTCGTTCTTGATTTGTTAACTGTCCTGCGATCGTTTCAATATAATGTGTGGCACGCGCAAACAGCCCGGCCAGGAGCGACATCCTCCCCACCCAATATCCCTGAATTAATCCTTGCTGCTTGAATTTCTTTATCCGGGAAATTCAGCGGCCGTTTCTCCGATAAAAACACCGGAGCCCGCGAATTGTCGCTGCTCTTTTTTTCGCTTAACAAATCCGTAGATGCCCAGCGCGACGATACCGAGGGACGCGATTTGGTAACCCGACAGCGGACCCAGCACTTCCGGAGTTGCACGTAGAAATTCGTGCAGAAATCGAAATACACCGTAGGCCATCAGGTAAATATGGAAATGTTGACCGGGAAGAACTTTTCGCCAACGCAACAAAAGAACCACTCCAAACACGAGGGCGTTGAAAATCAATTCCACCAGCGCAGCCGGCCAGCGCGGAATACCAGCGACATCATTCATCGTGAACCACGAGGGCTCGCACTCCCGGCCAAGACAACAGCCGTGCATTATACATCCCACGCGACCCAGTATAAGACTCAGTGGAATCACCAGCGCAAACCAGTCCCCCGTGGTGCGTTTGTAACCGAGAAAATGTTTGGCGATTTCCACCGCGGCATATCCTCCAAGCAACGCGCCGGTGATCGATTTGCCCGTGGCGAGAACAACCCAGCGATTCTCGTCGTGCCAATGCAACCATCCCTCTGCGCCGAGATAAACGAGCTTCGCGCCCAGGAACGCACCCGCGAGCGCTGCGACATAAATGAGTACCAACCGCTCGTCGCGGTGAGCGATGCGCGACCAAAACAGAATGCTCACGAGAATTCCCGCAAGCATCAGCCAGCCGTAGGCATTGGATTGAACAGAGGCAAACATTTTAGGTTGAATTCAAGTAGGACCCAGGTGACCAAAGGCCGCACAACAGCCGGCGAAAAAGACAACGAAAAAATCGACCGCCACTATAAACATCCCTATAATGATCCCGCGCAAGATATTCGCCGCCCTCCGGTTTCTGAATCCACCGGATTGGCCAATACCAGAAAGCAAACTGCAGGCAACCGCCACGACTGCGTAGAAAATGCCCACACTTTTGTGTCCGCCGTGAAACGAGTCAAAAATCTTCGATGGCCCAATCATCAATCCTATTGGAATCGGCGAGAGGCCAAGAAAAAGCCATAACATCCAACCGCTCTTGGGCGGAGGCGGGATTTCAGACCTTGGCATTTTAATGGGCCCATAGTAGTTCATGGTGCAATCCTTCCCGTCCCACTGCAACCAACCAGAATGACAATGAACACATTCAAAATGAAAAACACACCAACCAAAAACAAGCCGAGCACGACCCGAACTGCCTGATTTTTCACTCCTCTTAGAACTCCAAACCCGGAACACAAACAACACGCGGCGGCAAAAAATAAAAAGGCCGGCCCGGAAAAATGCGCTGCGTATCTTCCGTTAATAAACGGTGCCGCCACCAGACTTGGAACAAATGCAAACACAAGCCAGATAACGGCGACGCCGGCACTATTCACCCTCTTTGGATTAGGGGTTGGATTCGGTTCCTCGTTCATTTGTTCACGACGCGGGCTGGCAATCCGCGAACCCCGAATAATACCGGCAGAACGAATCCAGCTTCCCATCCGGCCGAATGACATGGGTGCAGCAACGGTCGATGCGGTCCTCGTCCCAGGTCATCGCATCCATGAACGGTTTGATGAACAGTCGGAAGGTGTGCGATTCATCCAGTTCGAATTGCCGAAGCAATTCACCCAGCGGCTCGGATTCGCAACCGCATTTCATCAGGTCCTCCAGCTTGTATCTGACTTTCGTCCCTAAAAATCCCTGCACGTTTTTGAAATCAATGAAATCACTAATGGACCGCACCTGTCCGCCCAGCTTGAGCAAATACCCGATTGTCGCGCAATTGGGATCCCCGCACGGCAACGGCGTGAAATCATCAAACCGCAGCTTGCCATTGGATTGCCCCACCGCCGCCAGGATAATGTCCGCCGTGTTCAAGCGTTCCTCGACTTTGGATTTTGGACTTCGGACTTTGGATTCCGGAATGCGCCCGCTTTGGAACATCGGCTGAAACGAAATGCCGCGAATATTTGGCCAGCGCAGCCCGAATTCAATCGCGTCCCAGAGATGCGGCAGATTTTCCTGAGTTACCGTCATGGCGAGCGTGACGGGCAGCTTCATTTCCGCGCACCGCTCCAGGCAACGCTCGCGCGTGGTGCGCAAATCCGCGCCGCGCAGGAATTCCTGCCCGGCCTTTTGCACACCGTCGAATTGCAGGTAGAGCTGGAATTTCCCGTAACGAAACGTCCCGGCCAGTTCCGCCGCAAAGTCCTTGTCCCCGGCAATGCGGACACCGTTGGTATTCAGCAGCACGTAATCGACTCCGGGATGTTTCTGAAGCCAGCGCAGCAATTCAAAAAAACGTGGATGCAACGTCGGCTCGCCGCCGGAAAGCTGGAGGATTTCAATTTTTCCTTTGCGGTCGATGACCTCCTGTATCCGCTGCTGCAAATTTTCCAACGGAACAGCGTCCACTTCCCGACCTGTTCCAAGCGGGGATTCAGCATAGCAAGTCGGGCAGCTTAAATTGCATGAGTGGACGATTTCGATCAATGCGAGGCAGGTGGAAAGTTTTTCCATCACGCCGAGAGCTTCACCAGGCTCGGCATTGCGTCCGAGAGTTCCCGAGCTCGATCCATCCGCGGAGCAACAGGAGTTCGGCGCGCAACCGCCGGAATTTCCAGCCTTTCCTTTGGCCAGCCAATAAAAGCGAGCGTCGGAAGCAACGCAAACGCTCGTCTCACCATGTTCGGGACATGTGCGTTTCAGAAAAACTTTTGATGAAATCCCACCCGTGCGCCACACTTCGGCGGGGCAGGATGTGTGGCAGACGGGACACCGCGAAATGGTTCGCTTGAGCAGCTCGTCGGTCAGTTTCAGATTTGGCAACAGGGATTGCATGCTCAATGGAGGCTCAATCGATACCCCACAGCCAGACACCCGAAGCAACTCAGGGTGATGCAAACCACGGCGAACACGGCTGAAAACAGGAGGCCAAGCAGAACTCTAGCCCCGGAAGTCTTTCCCAATCGCAATGCCAGCATGATTCCGCAAACGACTCCGCCGACAGCACCGCCAAACACAGCAACCAGGGGCGAAAGTTGTTCGTTGGGCTCTTCCTGCCCCACAAACGCCACGATCGAAGTCAGCAACGGTGGGGCTAAAAACACAGCAAAGAAAATCCCCCATTTCATTTTAAATGCAGTTGTCGTTCGCTCGGGCGGCAGCGGCTGAACGACACCGGGTGGAACAATTGCTTGAGGGCGCACGGCGCCGCAGTGAGGACAATGGCGCCCTTCGTAATCATCCGGCAGCTCCTTCCCGCATTGTGGACAAACAATTGGCTTCACGCGCTCTGAAGCGACGATAGCGCGTTTGGATTCGAGAGCAAGCGATTGTTGGCCTCGAAAATAATCCGCAGCATTCGCTCATTCGTCGCGGTGTCCTTGACAGCAATGCGCACGGCATGTTTGCCGAGACCCCGGCCCATCGCGCCCGCATCCCGGAGGAAAAGCCCGTGCGCGCGGCAGCGTTTCACCACCGTGGCCGCGTCCGGGCCATTCTCGGGCAGATGACAGAGTAAAAAATTAGCGATGCCGGGCAGCACTTCCCACCCCGTTTGTTCCGAAAGTCGTTCCGCCAATTCGGCCCGCAAGCGATGCGTTTCCGAATAGCGCGCCGCGTAATAATCCGGGTCCTGCACCGCAGCCACTGCCGCCACCTGCGCCAGCAAACTCACGGCCCAGGGCGGGTTGACGGCGCGCAAATCCTCCATCAGCGCCGCCGGCCCGCACAAATACGCCGCACGCGCGCCACTCAAGGCGTAAACCTTCGACATCGACTTGCAGACCACGACATTCGCGCTCGCGGCGGCAAAACGTTCGAGCGATTCATTCAGTCCGGCGTATTCGATGTAAGTTTCGTCAATCCACAGCCGGGTTCTTTGCGGCAAGTTCCGCAATGCATTTTCCAGTTCCACCCGCGGCACATGCTGGCCGGTGGGACTATTCGGATTCACCAGCACAATCAAATCGTAGCCGCGCGCGGCGAAGCGAGCGAATTGATCGAGGTCGAGCCGGTAATTATTCGCACGCTCAAGGGCAATCCGGTCCACGCGGCAGCGCACGACGTGCTCCAGCACATGCGCATATTCGCCGTAGGTCGGATCGAGAATCAGAACGCGCGACGACGGCCTCAACCAATGGCGCAAGGCGAGAAAAATCAGGTCCGACGAGCCCGCGCCCGGCAAGATATTTTCCGGCAACACACCTCGCGCCCGGGCAATGGCGCGCACCATTCCTTCACAACCCGTCGGCGGCGAAGTGCGCAGCAACCACGGCAAATCCTCGCGCAACACCGCCACCACCCGCGGCGACGGCGGAAACCACGCGTCCAGCACATCGGCGTTGATGATTCGGTGACGGCGTTCAAGATGATCGAATTCCGGTCCTACCGCGTCGAAAAACGCTCCTCCATGAAAACAGGCGGCGGGTTTGCGGAACGGAATATTCAGTTGCCAATCCACCACGCGTTCCAGCCGGTTGAGCAGCGCAGTGAAACTTTTAACACGCTCGGCCATTTGCGCGACCGTGGCCGTGAGCAATTCATACCTAACCGCGCCAGAGCGGATTTGGTGTCCGAGCTTTTCCAGGCCGACGTGCAAATACAAATCCAGGATCTCGCGCCGCCCAATGGCCATTATGCGCTCGCCGTTCTGCGCTTCAATCCAGCGCAGCGCCGCGTACATCAGCAACCCGGCAGCTTCGCGCCGCCGGAACCGGTTAGTCACTGTCAGCAGGCGCACCTCGTAGAGCCGCTCACACGCGAGTTCAGGAAAATTTTCGCGGCAAAGATATTTGTCCACTGAATAGCTCCCGAATCCGGGCGGCGTGATGCTCACGAAACCGGCCAGAATTCCATTCAGCGAAGCCACGACGTAAACATTGAATTCATCCAGCGGATCATGCAGCGCGCCGGATTTATTCTGAGCGTGCTGGCCGAGCTCGCGCGCATAGACTTCGTGGCGCAGGCGATAAATTTCCTCGCGATCGCCGGCCGTGGCGATGCGGATGATAATACGATTGGAAACGGATGATGATTGCATGTGATCCTTTGTTATGCCGCCCAGGTTGTTTCGCATGCACAGGTTTGTAGCGTCGTTTCGGGAAAAGTGTGAATCGATAAAAAATTCCCGGCATCGGTTGCGTCGATGGATCGACGCAGGACAGGCAGGATGCCCGTCCCACATCATTTAAACCGCACCAGATACCAGGGCTGCGGACCTTGTATGACCGTCATGGTGGCGTTCGTCGTCGCCACAAGTTCCGCGCCGGATTGTTTCAGCCAGTCCTCGATCGTCATGCCCCGGTCGTGCAGGTTAAAACCGCCCACCACGGCGTATTCAATCCCGAGCGCGCGGATTTTTTCCGGGGAATCCTCGAGGAAAAACGGTTCAACCCGCCTCGACCCATAAGGTTTCCAAAGTGAAATGTCGAGGTCATCACCCGTGCCCATGAAGCCGATGACCTTTAGGCCAGGCGGGAACCATTGGCGAATGGCCGCGAGCGGGTCGGGCCGGTCCGCATAGACCCAGTAAACTTTTTGCGCACGCGACAATTGCGGCTGGTTTGGATGTTTCGCGAGCGCTTTGGCAAGGATCGTATTGGCAGGCCATAGCGGGCGCGACGGGTTCAAGATCAATGCCGCCAGTGCCAATGCGAAAACAATTCCTGCCAGCGCCACCCACCATCTCTGGCGAACGACTCGCGACTGACCCGCGCCAATCAACAGCGCGGGAAAAAGCAATGGATAATACGGCGCAATCAACCGCCCGGGCGTCACCATTCCGGTTTTCATCGCATAAGCCAGCAGCGAAAGCCATGGCGCAATCAAAGCGGCACGGCGCAGCCACTTTGAGTGGGGAGAATTTCCTCGAAACCTGAAACCCAAAACTCGAAACCAAAAAGCTGCCACCATGGACACCAGCAACAACACACTGACCCCAAAACCGATCCCCGCCGCGTCTTCGATGGGCAACTCGCCCAGCGTGTTGTAGCCCAATTCGAAATTCGCATCCATCAGCCGGACGAGCGCGCCCGGAAAATAGGCCTGCGCATGTTGATTCCACCAGCCCGCCATTGGAAATATCGTCGGAACAAAATTGCCGGTCACCAGCAAGACCGCGTTTCCCACGATCCCGGCAATGGGATTTTTCATGGCCATGCCGGTATGTTCAATGTTCAACCCCGACCAATCATGAATATAATGAATATTCAGCAACGCCGTTGGGACAAAGGAGATGAGGACGGCGATAACCAGGAGAAAAAACCAGGCGGAGACGCGAACCGCAAAACGTGAAATTTGAAACCGTTCAGTACTGAACACTCGAGACAACCTCCACAACAACGGAAAAAAAACGACTCCCCAGGGTAAGCCCAGCGGCAAATTGCTCGCCTTGGCGCCCACCAACAATGCCGCCGACAACAACGACAATCCGAGATTGGAACAAAAAGGATCGAGAACGGAAAATGGCACACAAATGTGCGTCGGCCCCAGCTCTTCGGCCCTCGTCCCCCAGCTCTTCTCCCACGCACGTAGCGCAAAATCCATCATCGCCAGCGCATAAACGACGGGAAAAGCATCATTCGCGATGCCGCCCGCCTGGATCAGGAAACAATATCCCGTCGGCACCAGCCACATCCAGCTCCACGCCACGCGCGGCCGCACGCCCAGCCGCGTCCAGACGCTGAAAATCTGTCCCGGCATCAACACGAACGGGATGAAGTTGAGCAAAAATAAAGCACGGTCGGATTTCAAGAAAAGCAAGAGCGGCGCGGAGAGCCACTCGATGCCGCACGTCCGGTCGTTCATCCGATAGTTGGGCGTGTGAATCCAGAACCAGCGGCCGTGCGCAAGCCATTCCAACACGCGTGGCAACCGATAGCTCAATCCCGTGTGATCGTTCGGCGCATAAAGCACGCCGCTCAAGAAAACCAACCCGGCCAAAATGGCGAAACTCGCCGGTAAAAAACGCCTGAACCGCCGGCACAGTTTTTTCCAGGTTGGAATAGGAGATAACGGAGAAAACAGACTCCCTTTCCGGAAAAGAAAAATCAAAACCACCACCGCGACGGCAAAAAGCGCATAACCCGTTTTATTCAACATTCCCAGCGCCGATAAAGACCAGCCCGCCACGCTCGCGAGCGCCGAGAGCCAGATCCATAATTTCACAAGCCGAAGAAACATCTGGTCGAGAATAGCGATCGACGTCGGAGGCCGGAAGTCAGAAGTCGGTCCCGGAATTAGCCGACCCTTCGCCGCGCGCTATTCCTTGTGGCCGCGGCTATCGATCACCTCGATAAATACTGTCTGACGCGATTTCCAAAAATCCTGGTAGGCGCGGCCCATTTCCACCGCCGAATAATTGCTGAAAACATTCACCGTCCACCACCAGCCCGGCTTGAAGTTGGACCGTCCCTGCCCCCATTCTTCAATTCTCCGATAACCGAGCACATTCCGGTTGGAATGCAGCGTCTGGCCAAATTGGACCACAATGTCGTCGCTTGGAATGGCCTCCCACCGCTCTTCGTTGACGACCTCCCCGCCATCCTTGTGCAGGTAATCCTTGGTTTTGGCCGAAGGCGTCCAGAACTCGAACTGACGCATGTCGCCTAAAATCGTCTGCTCGCCATTGGTGCTAACCACTACCGGCAGCCAAAGCCGGCGGGGCAACTCCGGCTGCGGCGCCAAGTGATAGGCCACGACTCCAATCGCCGCGCAAATGCATACCAAACACACCACGGTGAATAATCCGCCGGGACGGCAAGAGGCAACTTCCTTCGTCTTAGAGTCTTCATTCATAGGGCATGGATTTCTGGCTGATGAACTGCGATCGGGCTTTAGGGTGCGGAGCCTATTCTCCACGGAATTTTTTGTCGAGAGGGTTTATGTTACAATTGAAAAAGCAGGACCGCGCGCGCAGCCCGCAATCCGTCACACAGCATAGCAGTCGAACATCGCTTGTTCTTTGCTATACCCAAAAGCCTTGCAAAGCCAAAAAATCGAGCCTTAAATTCGCCATGCACAAGGAAAAAACCGGAACCAACCCGCTTGAGACGTCCGTTGTCACCTATTGACTGCAAATATGAACATACCGTGGGTTGCGAGGTCATTAAACTGCTATGAAAACTACGAAAGCAATCGCACTGTGCCTTTTTGGCGTTCTAATTACATTTGATGGCTTTACTTCACCGCCGCGTGCGTCGTGGTCCGGGCAAACGACACGCGAGGAGAAGTTGGCAAGCACGGAAGGGATAGTTCTCGAAGGATCGGACAAGCTCGTATCGCCAGACGCCTTTCGTCCTCCGGTCGAGATTACAATTGCGGCCAAGACCGACTCAACGAATCTTCGGATTGGTTACGTTGCCGACCAGGTGATTTTTAATTGGGAACAGAACAGAGACGAGTTGCGAGTGGACGGCGGGCCTGCGGGCAGCCAACAGATAGATGGCCTGGGCCAGATTCCGAAAGATACCTATGTGACAATTAAATGGGTCGTCACCCCGAAACACCAGGCAGTGTATGTCGACGGTCAGCTTCGTTTCGAGCATTGTGGCAATTACGCTGAGATGAAACGTCGGGTTTCAGTTTTTCCTGCAGATGGCTCAGTGGTCACGGTGAAATCCATTACTGTGAAGCAGCAATAGATGATTTGAGCGACACCTGAGCCAACAAACGAATGCATCGAATGAACGCTTCGACCTTTCGATGGAGCGCAGAAAGGAAATTATGGAAACAGAATCCGCCAAACCAACAATCGATAAGGCACAAAGCAACTCAGAAACCCCGCACAAACACGCAGTCACCGCCGTTACCACGATTGCCGGTTGCGCTTTCGGTACATTCGCGCTGGGAGCCGTGGTAAACCAAGCCTGGCCTGCCGCGGTTGCCTCTTGTGGTTTATCGATGATGGGAGTGGGGGTCGCGTTCGTTCTCCTGCGTCGCGCATGAGTTCGAATGGAAGATCCAAACCCCATAAACAGCCCAGCGGATCGAGCCGGCTAAAAGAATAATCATCGCCTTCCGAGGGCAGGTTTTTACCCACTTGACTTATTTGACCATTTATCAATTTGAGCCCCTTGCGCCGGCCCGATTCTATGTTAGAATCGTCCCGAAAGTTTAACCATTACAAGTGGGAGTCGTTTGAAAAAAATTAGCAGTCGATTGTCTCGCCGGCGGTTTTTGGCCGTCGGTTCCGCAGGTCTTGCAGGCGCGTGGGTCACGTGCTCGAACACCATGCCCGCCCGCACTGCGCGCGGCTTAATCGCCCAAACGCGGCGGAAAATTCTCAAACCCAATTTCAAGCCCACACCCGAGCTTTGGGATTCCAACGCCATCACCGCCTCCTGGCTCGGCCATTCGACTGTGCTGGTGAATTTCTTTGGCGTGAACATTCTCACGGACCCGGTACTCATGAATCATGCGGGCGCGGACTTACTCCTCGGCACCGTCGGCCCGAAGCGTCTCGTGGCACCTGCCCTCACGCCGAAACAATTGCCAAAGATTGACCTCGTGCTCCTGTCGCACGCGCACATGGACCACCTGAATTCCGCCACGTTGCGGCATTTTTCTCACGCCACGCGCGTCGTGACGGCGCATTCCACGGCGGATCTGCTGGCCGATACGCGCCTGAAAGCGCCAAAGGAACTGGCATGGGGCGACAAGACTCTCGTGAAAACCGATAGCGGAGAAGTGGAAGTCGAAGCATTTGAAGTGAAACACTGGGGAGCGCGCTGGCGGCATGATTCCTATCGCGGTTACAACGGTTACATCGTGTCACGCGAGGGAAGAAAAATCATTTTCGGCGGCGACACCGCCTGGAGCGATTCATTCCGCTCATTGCGCAGCAAAGGCCCGTTTGACCTGGCCATCATGCCCATCGGTGCCTACCAGCCCTGGATCCAATCGCATTGCACCCCCGAACAGGCTGTGCAGATGGCAAATGACGCCGGCGCCAATCATTTCCTGCCCGTCCATTTCAAGACCTTCACCCTCGGCCGCGAAGGCGTGAATGAGCCCATTGAGCGATTGTACGCCGCCATTGAACCCGAGCGCATCGGTTGGAATGATATTGGACAGACGTTCTCGATGTCGTGAGGCTAGTAAATGGTTAAATAAGTAACTGGTTAAATGAGTCGAGCGTTTGATGCAGTCCGATCAACCTCATTTAACTCCTACCTCACCGCCTCATATTTCCGGTGCCTCAAATCGCTGAATAGCGAGAGAAACCACAACTTGATCCAGAGCCGCACCACTCGCCAGACACCGGTCCGTTCGTACCGGCGCATGGAAGTGGTGGCAGTAGTCGACCCGATATATTTGTAGCCGCCGAAGCGTTTGAGCCGGCGAATCAACTCGCTGTTTTCGCGCAACTCAAGCCGTTCATCGAAACCGCCCACACTCTCGAAATGTTTTTTCCAGCAAAGGATCACGCCGGAACTGCCATTGCGCACCACGAAGCGATGAATGGTATTCTTGAGCCAATAAATCAGGCGATAAGCAAACCGATCGGAATCCGGCTGTCCCTTCAATGTCCCGCCGGCGTCGCGGCTGGTAAATTGATCGGCGATAATGCGTAGAGCATCAGGCTCCAAAATCGTGTCCGCGTCCAGAAAAACCAGTAACTCACCCTTGGCCACGCGCGCCCCGAAATTGCGGGACGGACCAAGGCCTTTTTGTTCGAGAGTCACCAAACGGTGACACTTTTCCTGCGCCACTTCCGCCGTGCGGTCCGTGCAGCCATTGGCGACCACCACAATTTCGCACGCGGGATAATTCTGTTGATTGAGGGCGTCCAGCGTCGCGCCCAGGTAATCTTGCTCGTTATGTGCCGGCACGATGATCGAAATGGTCGGAAGCTTCTTCGAAGTTCGCCCGACTGATTGAAGCAGCCGCCCCTTGATGCGTTTCAATTCCATTCGCGTCAATCCAGCCCGAGCAAGCGCTTGATTTTGTTCCATGGTAAAATCTCGCAAGCGGGCGGTAATTTGGCCATCGGGGAAAAACCCTAATCTTTCGCAATGAGATGGAGCAGACGTCCTGGGCCGCGGAGCATCGCTCCGCAATCGGCCGGCTTTTCAAAGCCACTGTGGTATTTCAGCAACTCTTCCCGATGGCCAGGGGGCGCACTTACCCAAAGTTACAAACATTTCACCCCATTGTAATGGCAGGACGGCTAGGGGACGTTAAAGTCACGCGTTGGAACCGCCAGGAGGTGGAGGTGGCAGCAGTAACGGGCTCTCAGCCCGCGGATATCACGGGGCATTCGTGCCCCGTGTTTCCATTTCCACTTGATTTGTGCCTCCCACCGGCGCCGTACCCGTCGCTGGAAGATTCAGCTTGGTCCGCAAGACGGCCTGGGCCTCGGACGGCAAACCATTGGTCGGGTTCAACAGACGGTTCAGGACGTCGCGGCTGATCTCTCGTATCGGCGGTACGCGCAGCGGATCCCGCCGGGCAGTCGGAAGCTTGCTTTCGTAACTGTCCCAGGCCTTTTGCGCGAGTCGTCTCAGACCCTCCGCGCGTTCGTCCTGATCAATGACGAGGCTCGTGTAGGAGGTGATCAACAAACCCTCGAGCACCGTCCGCACGCGGTCGGGCGACATATCATTAATGTCCGCCTGGACACAGGCCACCGCGTATTGATCCAGCGTCACGTTGCGCGGGTAGGAATTAAAGTCACCATCGATGATGGTTTTGTCCGGATATTTTTGTCCGAGATATTTGAACCATTTTGCCGCGTCCGCAGTGCGATTATAAACGTAAAGCGAATAAATCGCCTGCCGCAAAAAATTGCGATGCGCCTTCAGGATGCCCTCCTTCTGATTCGGATCCTTTTCCTCGTCATACATGGTCAAATAAGTGTCATTGACCTTGGGAATCACGTCCAGATTGGGCCCAAACTCCATCTCGTCGTTGAAGGGATTGTCGACGATCCGCCCGCGCTGCCAGGTCAATTGCATGCACTGGTAAATCACACGCCGCAATACAATCAGGTCATCGGTCGGCGAAATTTTGGAGGGGTTTTCCTTCGCCCGCTCCAGGCCCTGCGCGGCCCAATAAATCGCCGATGCCTCCGGCAGTCGCCATTCCAGCGGGCCATATTCCTCATCCACCTTCTGCATGAAAACCGGGTCCATCTTGTATTTCTCACGCAGCATTTGGGCGCGGTTGATTTCATCCCCACTCCGCGGATGAATCAAGGTCTCAAAATCCGGTTTTTGGCCGCCGAACACATCCTCCATTTCCTTCTTCCACTGCGTCTTGTAATACATGCTCGCGTCGTCGAGGTTCGCACCCATCTTGTGCTGGAAAAACCAGGCCAGTTCGCGGTGAATCAACAAGTCGTCCGGGTTGTAACGCAATCCCTGGTCGCGCAATAATTCGATGCCGTTTTGCACCCAGCGCCAGCGATCGGGAAAATCCTTGAACTTGACCGAAATATTGTAAGCCATGTTCCAGGCTTCATGCACCCAGACCTGGGAGAAATGCGGCTCAAGCTTGGTGATCCAATCGGACAATTGCGCCATCTCGAAAAATTTGTCGTCCTCCTGCAACTGGTTTGCGCGCGTCCAAAGCAAATTGGAAATCAGCCCGCGAAACCCGCCGAGCGCCACGGTGGTGAACGCCAGCACCGGCGGCGCATTGGTCAGCCCCTCAACGTGCGTCAATCCGAGCGTGTCGCGGTCGTGATTCAGCGACTTCTGCAGAAAGCCGGCGCCGGTTACCAGCGCCGCAGCCAGCACAACCAGGATGATTTTCTTCAGGCGTCCGCTCATGCAACGACGATCTTGGACTTTGAACTTTGGACTTTGGACATCATTGCTGTTGCGCCGTCGCCAATTCACGGCGGTTGAAAATGAAAATCCCGAAAACGGCGAACACGCCGCCGAGAACCAGGACGATCTGCACAAAAGCCAGCCCCAGGTCTTCCCACGAAATGCTGCGCCCGCTGCTGAGCGAGTCGATGGGTGAAAAATTGCGCGCCAGATTGATGACTTTTAACGCCGCGCTGAAGGCGGGCACCAGCACCACGTTCAAGACCGCGACCACCGGGCTTTTAGCAGCGTCCGAGTTGGTGTTGATGGTCCCTTCCGAAACAACGCTCGTCAGCATGCCGGAGGACAGCGCCATGGTCAGAATTCCCAGCGATAAAAACGCCGCCACCGGGAAAGAGAGGAAACTCGCCGACGCCAGGCCGATGGCTGCCAGCAGGGCCATCCAGCAAAAGATGATTCCCAGACCGCGCGCGAAATTCAGCCCGAAGCCGCCATCCGGATACAGCACTTCCATGCCATCCTCGAGGGGAAAAAGAAGCGCCGTGTCGTTCATGTTGGCAAACGTAATCGTCAGCACGTGATCCTGATCGAAGAGATCGGCGGGAATCTGGAATTCGTGATAAGTGTCCGGGGCGAGGCTCATCGGATCGCTGCGCCACCATTGCGTCTTTCCCGGCACGCCGACCTGCCAGGCGCCGACGAAAGTGCCGGAAGGGCTTTTTTCGGCGGCATTGAATTTGATGCGCACTTGCAACGGCACGCCCTTCAGGGACCGTGCCGTCAGGCCCAGTTTGATTGGCCAGCTTTTTTGGTAGCCCGGCGGCACCAGCTGGTATTGAGCCTTCACCTGCTCCTCAATCTGTTTCTGCACCTCGGGCAAATCGGCCTGCGTCACCGGAGAGTGTTTCAGACGATCTTCCAAAACCGCGTGGGCCACTTTTTTAATGTCTTCCTGGACATCATCAGGCTTGATCGAACCGCGCGCCACCAACACCTGGGTGCGCAATATATTTTGCTCGCCGGCGGGTAATTTAGTCGCGCGCCATTGCAGCAGGCCGTAAACGCACGCGCCGGACAGCACCAATAGAACCGCGTTCAGCGAAATGATGCCGAGCCATTTCCCAATCCAGATTTGCCAACGCGCGATGGGCTTCGTAGCCACCACCTGGATCTGGCATTCCTCGACGTCTCGCGCAAGCGTGCCGCAGGAAAGCCACAGTGTGGATATGCCGAGCAACGCAGTGATGGCGCTGAGAGTGTAGGTCACCAAAATCTGCGTGAACCCCTGCGCCGTGCCGTCGTCCTTGATCAAAACCGGCAAACCGACGACCGCCACCAGCAATAACATCGCAATCGCCAGAAAGAGCCGGAAGCGCAGCGCCGCTTTCCAGGTCAAACCAGCTATGGCGAGCAATTGTTGCATTACATCGTGGGGCTAGGGCGTTTCTCAAAAGAAATTTCCGAAAAAGTGGGGCAAACTTGAGGGTTCGCCACGCCACAATTTTGGAAATTTCTTTTGAAAAACCATATAAAAACGACCGTCCTCCAGCGCGACTATTTCTGTCCTCCCAACAGCGACGACAACTTCTCATCCGCCTTGGACAAATCCGCCGGCGTGGCGGCAGCAGGAGCGGGTTTCGCCGGCGCAACGGCCGGTCCGGGAGGCCTGGTCAGTTCTTCCAGTTTTTTCTCGTCGGCCGCGGGACCGGCCGGCCTCATGGCCTGCACCGGAGCGGGCTTGGTTTCGGGGAGGGCAAGTTTTTCCAGAATTTTTTCCGTCGCCGGTTTTTCAACAGCGCCGCCGCGCAAATACTCCGCCACCCGCGCGCCAGATTGCGCGCCGCTCGTCTCCTGCGCCGCGCGCGCTTTTTGCACCACATCGAGAAAATAGCTTTCGAGATTTTGCGTCGGATTGTCCACGCGCACCTTGTCCGTCGCAATATCATGGCGAATCACTTCCAGCACGCGTTCCAGAGTCTCGCGCGGCAGCACGGGCGTGGTGATGCGCAACGTGTCCGGGCGGGCCAGCAACTCCTTGAGCGTGCCCATCGCCTGGATTTTGCCCCCGTAATAAATCACCACCCGATCGCAAACATCCTCCACGTCCGACAACAAATGGCTGCTCAGAATCACCGTCTTGCCGCGCCGCGCCAGGCCGATGCGGCGCTGCATGCCCTTGGAAAATTCGCCCACCGACCGCATCCGTGTCTGGCTCAACCCGACCATTTCGAGCAATTGCTCCGCTCGATTGTCCCGCTCGCCCTTGCCCAATTCAAAAAGGTTCCCGAAGAAATCGAGCGTCTCGCGCGAATTCAGGTAGCGATAGAGATAGGATTCCTCGGGCAGATAACCGATGCGCGATTTGGTCTGCACATGACGCGATGAGTGGCCGAAGACCTCGATATGCCCCTTGGTCGGATTCAGCAGGCCGAGCAGCAACTTCACGGTGGTGGATTTGCCGGAACCGTTGGGCCCGAGCAGGCCGAAGACCTCGCCG
>DASZLX010000040.1:0-36216 GCA_035552155.1 Verrucomicrobiia bacterium
TGTCCGAAGCACGACCCAAAGCTGGCGGCACCTGGAAAAAAATCCGCCCACGCTGCAGCCGAATACCAATGCGGAGGTGCCCCCCGTGAATTCCCAAATGTAAGTGAGCGCCACCAGGAGGCCATGGTCAGCGTTTTGAAGGAGCATCTGTTTTCGGCAAGGTAATCCTGAAATCGGAACCGTGGCCGTTATTGCTGGTGACGGAAACTTCGCCGTGGTGGGCTTCCACGATGGCTTTGACGAGGCTCAGGCCAAGCCCCAGGCCGCGTTCGGAGCGGCTTTTGTCGCCGCGATAAAGGCGGGTCCAGATTTTATCCTGTTCATCGGCGGGAATGCCGATGCCGGTGTCGCGAAAATGCACTTCCGCGCGGTCGGGGCCGTCTTGAGCGGAAACGGTCACACTGCCGTTTGCGGGCGTGTATTTTATGGCGTTGTCGAGCAGGTTGGCGAACACCTGGCGAATCCGGTTGCGGTCCACGGACGCCAGGCAAGGAGGAGGCAATTCGGCGAGCACCGTCACCTTCCGTTCATCGGCGACGTATTCGTAAAGTTCCACCACTTCGCGGAGCAATTGGCAGAGGTCCACGGGTTCACGTTGCAATTTCATCGTGCCGGACTCAGCCTCGGTGATGTCCATCAACGTATTCAGCATGGCGAGCACCCGCTCGGATTCCTCGACGCAATCGGCGAGCGCTTCGCGGACACTCGCGGCATCCGCGCCGGGCTGCAGGGCGAGTTCCGCCGTGCCGCGCAGGCGGGTCAGAGGCGTGCGCAAATCGTGGGCGACATTGTCGAGGGATTCGCGCATGGCCCGGATGAGCGATTGGTTCTGGTCGAGCAAAGTGTTGAACAGGCGCACGAGTTCATCGAGTTCGTCATCGGACTTGCGCTCGGGAACGCGGGCGTCGAGCTGGCGGGTGGCGATAATGGATTGAGCCGTGGAAACGATCTGGCGGACGGGCAGGAGCGCGCGATGGGCAAAAAACGCGCCGACGGCGAAGCCCGCGAGAATCGTGATCAGGCCCACGACAATGAAATCACGCCGCACCGGGTCCAGCAACGCTTCCCGGCTGTCCGTGCTCCGGCCCACTTGCAACAGCGAGTTATCGGGCAGGACGGCGGAGGCGATGATAAAATCCTTCTCCGCATTTTTGGGAATGCGAACGACGCCCACGCGGCGCCGGTAGCCGGCAAAATCGCCCGGGACATCGTGAAAAGTAATCCAATCATCGGGCACATTGGCGAAGGCGACATCGTCCCAGACGTTGACGACGCGGACGAAAAAAGTCCTTTGATTCGCCTGTTCCTCCTGCAAGGCGTTGCGCAAGGATGGCAATCCACCGGCGTGGTAGATGGCGGCGCATTCGCGCAGGCGCGCCTGGACGAGTTCGCGATCTTTTTTGCCGATGGCCGCGGCGAGCAAGTAATAGGCGAGGCCCAGCAGCGCGACGCTGCTGCACGCAAAAACAAAGGCGTACCACAGCCCGAGCCGGACGCCGACATTTCGCCGGGCGGAGTTAAACAGGCCGAAGGACATAGCCGACACCTCGGATGGTATGAATCATGGTTTTATCGGGATCCACCTTGCCGCGGACCCGATGCACGAGAACATCCACGACATTGGTCTGCGGATCGAAGCTGTAATCGAAGATGTGCTCCAGAATCATGGTTTTGGTCACCACGCGGTTGGGATGGCGCATCAAATATTCCAGCAGGGCAAATTCGCGGGGCTGTAATTCGATGGTCTCGCCGCCGCGACGGATTTCGCGCGTGAGCAAATCGAGCGAGAGGCTGCCGGCGGTCAACCGGGTTGGCTCGGCGGGCTGAGTGGCGCGGCGGATGAGGGCCTGCACGCGGGCCAGCAATTCGGAAAAAGCAAACGGCTTGGGCAGGTAATCGTCTCCGCCCGCCTGCAAGCCGCGCACGCGGTCATCCACCGAAGCGCGCGCGCTGAGAATGAGGACGGGCACGCGAATATTTTTGGCGCGCAATTGGTGGATGAGGGAAAGCCCGTCGAGTTTGGGCAGCATCAGGTCCACCACGGCGGCATCGTAGGCGACGGATTGCGCCAGTTCGGACGCGCGGGCGCCGTCGGCGCAGCGGTCCACGGCGTAACCGCTTTGTTTCAATCCCTTGACCAGGAATGAAGCGATTTTGTCGTCGTCCTCAACAACCAGGATGCGCATATCTTCGTTCATAATGATAGCCCTAGGTTGGGGGCAAAGTCGAAATGGGAAAATGGTGGCATGGGGTCTCGCCGGCCGGGTTTCGATTAAAGTTTTTTAAGACGCACGGGCGGGGGCGCGCTGCCATTAAAAACGGAAAGCCCTCCCGGGGTGTAGAAACAAGAACCGGGAGGGCTGCGGAAGAACTGGGATTAGCCGGCATTGTTGCTTTCGTCCACCACGATGTAGTGGCTGCCGCCGTTTTCCCACACGCGAACGAGCGTGCGTTTGTTGTCCTCGGATTTCTCGGTCAATTTGACGGCGTCCTCAGCCGATTTCACCGGCTTGCGATTGATTTCCTGGATCACGTCGCCGGATTTCAAGCCGGCTTCGGCGGCGGCCGAGTCGGGCGCGACCTGGGTGACGACCGCACCCTTTACGTCTTTGGGGACGTTGAATTGCTGGTGAGCCTGCTGGTCGAGGTCGGCAACTTCCACGCCGTTAAGCGTGCCGGTGTCCGAACCATCGGATGCGTTCGCATCGGCCAATTGATCGGTTCCGGGCAGTTGCTTCACGGTGACATCGAGCGATTTCGTGGCGCCGTCGCGCAGGACTTGCATGGATACCTTCGTGCCGGGCGCGGTTTCCGCCACGGTGAGTTGCAGGCGGCGGCTGTCGATCACGGGATGGCCGTTGAATTCAGTCACCACGTCGCCGTCCTTCAGGCCGGCCTTGTCGGCGGGGCCGTTCGGGACGACATCGCTGATGAGCGCGCCCTGGTTGTCTTTAAGTTTGAATTCGCTCGCGAGGTCGGGAGTGACGTTTTGAATCATCACGCCGAGATAACCGCGGGTGACGTGGCCATTCTTAACGAGGCTCTCCATCACGGTGCGGGCGAGGTCGGAGGGAATCGCGAATCCGACACCCTGATTTCCGCCGGAGCGGCTGAGGATGGCGGTGTTGATGCCAATCAAGCGGCCATTGATGTCGACGAGCGCGCCACCGGAATTGCCGGGATTGATGGCGGCGTCAGTTTGAATGAAGTCTTCATAGTCCTCGATGCCCATGTTGCCGCGGTCTTTGGCACTGACGATGCCGGAGGTGACCGTCTGGCCGATGCCGAACGGATTTCCGATGGCGAGCACGACGTCGCCGATTTCCACCTTCTCGCTGTCGGCGAGCGGCACGGTGGGGAGGTTTTTGGCATCGATTTTCACGACGGCGATGTCCGACTTGGGATCGCGGCCCATTACCTTGGCAGTAAATTCACGGCCATCCTGGAGGGTCACTTTAACTTCTTTCGCGCCGTCCACGACGTGATTATTCGTCAGGATAAATCCGTCTTTGGTGACAATGACGCCGGAGCCGAGGCCGTGCTGGATTTGAGGGCTTTGGCCATTCGGGAATCCGCGATGGGATTGATCGCCGAAGAAGCGTCTCCAGAACGGATCATCGAAACCGGGCATTTGATTCTGGTCAACCGATTCGTTGACCCGGCTGGTGGTCACGATTTTAACCACGGCGGGTGTGACTTTTTTTACGACGGGAGCGTAACTGCCGTGAGGCAGGCTATCGCGTGATACAGCGGTTTCGTCCATGGGCACGTTAATCGAGGCGTGGCTGTCCTTGTCCCGGGACTGCACGTCGAAGGCCACGGCGGAGCCGGCCAAAATGAGCCCGGCGGCAAGGAGGATTCCGCCGGCGCGAGCGTTTAATATGTGGAATGTTTTTTTCATAGTGTTGAGTAAATTTGTTTTCGTCTCTGAAGTATTGGAGAGAGCTTCAATGACGGGAGTCTTTCACCATGATTACAGATTTGTAAGGTTCACCCGTGCGTACGGCCACGGGCGGAAAGATGGTCGTTGGGTGGGAGTTACCCCCTGCACGATGTGGCACGATCCGGCACGACCCATTCCGTAACAGGTTTGAGATAAGTTACTTGTGAAACATCGATTTTTAAGCGTCCGGGCATGATTTGTAACTTGCCGCCGGGACGCGGCGCTCCCGGGCAGGCGACCCGTTCTTTTCTCCTTTTCATCCCGCACTTTTAACAGGAATGACTTGCGTGGAAAAACTTACGGTAATGTTTTAGGAGCAAGTTGTTGGCCTAAAGCCAAATGCAAAGAAAAAGCGACGGGAAAGCGCATTCCAAAATCGACGTAAGTCGTGATGCAATGGCGACCGTGATCGGGTTCGCACCCATTTGGTGCGGAAATGCAACGCAGGCTTGCCTGTCTCTATTTTCCGAGTTCACCAGATGAAGTTAGAGACAGTCAGGATGCGTATCCTGTTAATGGTGCTGGGCAGCGAGTTGCTCTTTGGCGGTTTCCAAGGCGGCCCAGAGGCCGGACCGGGTCACAAGGCCGATGGGGCGGTCCGGTTGGTCGTGGGTTACGACGGGCAAATTGCCGACGTCGCGGGCGGCGAATCTTTTGAGAATGGTAAAGAGGTCTTCATCGGGAAATGCGGAATGATTCTCGTGGGACATGAGTTCATCCACGCGAACTGATTGCCGCTTTTCCTCGGCGATGCGGTGGATGGCCAGCAACGTAATGCGTCCGGACAATTTATTTCGATCCACGACGGGCAGACTCGCCAGGCCGTAATCGCCCATCAGGTGTATCGCGTCGGCCACGGGCGCGGCCGCATTGATGTAAACCGGCAGATGAATCATGACGTCGGCAGTGGTGACGCGGCGGAGAACGATGGGCTCGAATTCGTCGGCGTGGAAGGGAGATTCGAGGCGACTGTGGACCTGGGCGGGAAAGATGGTCCGTTTGCCGGAAAGAATAAAGGCGGTGACGACGGCGAACATGGCGGGGCCGAGCAGACCATAACCACCGGTCATTTCGGAGATCATAATGATGGTGGAAATGGGCGCTTTGGCGGCGGCGGCGAAATAGGCAATCATGCCGACGATGGCGTAGGTGCCGGGATGCGGCACGACGGCGGGAAAAAAGTAAGCGGCTGCGTATCCGAACGCTCCGCCAAACATTCCGCCGGTGACGACGCAGGGGCCGAAGATGCCGCCGGAGTTGCCAGCCCCCAGAGTCAACGAGGCGCCGATGATTTCGGCAAACGCCGCCGCCAGCAGCATCATCGGCGAGATCATTTCGATTTTTTGAGAAATGGCGAACTGCGCCCAGCCGTAACCGGTTCCCACAATTGAGGGAACCATCAAGCCGAGAATACCGACGCACAGGCCGCCGACGCAGGTGGCCGCCCACAGCGGAAAGCGTTTGAAAAAAGCTTCGACGCGAAAAAATACGGCGAACAAAAATCGCGCGAGCAAGGCGCAGCCGACACCGAGGAGCGCAAATAGAATGAGAGAGAATGGATGGTCGAATTCGACTATTTGCGGAGGAGGATTGAAGACGGGTTGAAAACCGGTGACTCCTCCGACGATGGTATAACCGATGACGGAGGCGATCAGACCGGGTACGAGAGCCTCCACTTCGAAATCCTCCTTGTAAAAGATTTCGGCGGCGATAATGGCGCCGGCGAGCGGCGCTTTGAAAATGGCGGCGATGCCGGCGCCCAGGCCGGCGGCGAGCGCGATGTTCCGTTCGCGCGCGGTGAGTTTCAGGGCGTCGGCGATGCCGGCGCCGGTGGCGGCGCCAATTTGAGCGATGGGACCTTCACGGCCGGAAGTCAGGCCGCCGCCGATGGTGATGGCGGAGGTGATGAGTTTGAAGATGGAGATGTGAAATTTGACCTTTTCGTTTTTGTGAAAGGCGCGAATGGCGGCATTGGTGCCGATGCCGGCGGTGGTGGGCGCAAATTTCCAGGTCAGGAATCCGCCGACGAGCCCGGTCGCGGCGGTCACCACCGGAAGCAGCCAGGGGCGGCTCATGTGAAAGAGATAGCTGTCGGTGCCGCCTTCGCCGCCGGGAAGCGGCGGGGTGTATCCGACGATGGTTCCGAGGGCGAATTTGGTAATTAATTCAATGGCTTTACTCAGGGCCAATGCGCCGACGCCGGCGCCGATTCCAATGAGGATGCCGATAAATCCCCATTTTCGGAGGAACGTGGCGCCTTCGCCAATTTCCGGAATCTGGCGCAGTCCGCGCCGTAGGAGCGTTTGTTTCAACATGGTTGTTTCGAAAAATCACGTCATCCAGTAAAGGTTTTGAAGTTACTGCATGCGGGCGGGAATGAAAAACCATTTATCTGTGCCGGTAGAGCGTTTGTGATTGGTCAATAGCGCCTCCTCACCCCGGCCCTCTCCTCCATTTCATGGTGGAGAGGGAGAGCGGAGCGCGCGTTCCATATTTGACTGTCACTTTCAAGCGCACCCGAAAGGAATTGTCCTGGAGTGGCGGGAGGACATAAAATGCCTGGATGCGCATACATTTGCTCGGCACGGCGGCGGGTGGGGGCGTGCCGCAATGGAATTGTAATTGCGCGGTGTGCCGCGAAGCGCGCGCCGGCGGCGGATGGGTTCGGTCGCGCACGCAATCGTCCGTGGCCATTAGCGCCGATGGACAGGGTTGGTTTCTCTTGAACGCTTCGCCGGATATTCGCGCGCAAATTGAAAATTTTCCACCATTGCGTCCGGCGGGCAGCACCGCGAGGAATTCACCGATCGAAGCGGTTCTTTTAACGAATGCTGATCTGGATCATACGCTGGGGCTGTTGCTGTTGCGGGAGGGAGAAAAATTGCGCGTCCATGCCACGCCCGAGGTGCGGGGTGCGCTTGCGGAAGGAGTGGGTTTTGAAACGGTGCTGGGTTCATTTTGCGGGGTGGAATGGATTGTGCCGGCGGCCAAGGCCGACGATAAGGAGGCGAACCCTCACCCCTACCCTCTCCCATCCGATGGGAGAGGGAGAAGTGGTTCCAGCGTTGAGGCGGGATTCGGACCGCGGTCTCTTTTGCGGCGAGATGGGGCGGCGAGCGGCTTGAGTTATGAGGCGATTCCGCTGCCGGGCAAACCGCCGCGTTTTATGAAATCGCGAATGACGGCCGACGTTGGAAACGTGACCGGGTATCGAATCACGGATGACAAGACCGGCGGCAGGCTGCTGTTTTTGCCGGATGTTTCCGGGTTGAGCGAAAATCTTTTGCGCTGGCTGCCGGAATGCGATGCCCTGCTCTTTGACGGCACGTTTTGGTCGGAAAACGAAATGCGCGAGCAAGGAGTGGGAACGCTGGCCGCCGCGGATATGGGGCATGTGCCGATTTCCGGGACGACGGGCAGCTTAAAGACGCTTGCGAAACTCCAGCTCCAGCACAAGATTTATACTCATATTAATAATACCAATCCGATTTTAATTGAGGACTCGGCTGAGCGCGCGGCGGTGGAAGCCGCTGGCTGTATCGTAGGACGGGACGGCATGGAATTCGAAATTTGACGGGTTGCGCCGCTGGACGCGGCGCGGAGGGCGCGGCGCGCCGTCCCTACCAAAAACATAATTCTGGAAATTAAAATGGAACACGAAGCTTTAGACGGGAAAACATTTAGCGAACGACTGCGCGCGGTGGGAACGCGCTCGTATCATCACAAGCACCCGTTTCACGTGCAGATGAACGAGGGCAAACTTGCGCCGGAAGCCATCCGCAACTGGGTGGCGAACCGGTTTTATTACCAGCGCAACATTCCGGTGAAGGACGCGGCGATTATTTCGAACTGCCCGATTCGCGAAGTGCGCCGGCTGTGGCTGCATCGGGTGACTGATCACGATGGCACGCGCGAGGGAGAAGGTGGGATCGAGGCGTGGTTGAAATTGGCGGAGGCGTGCGGGATGACGCGGGAGGAAATTCTGGACGAACGCCACGTGTTGCCGGGGGTGCGGTTTTCGGTGGATGCCTACGTGAATTTCGCGCGCACGAAACCGTGGCCGGTGGCGGTGTCGTCGTCGCTGACGGAGTTGTTCGCGCCGGATTTAATGGCGACGCGGCTGGCGGCGTTTGAAAAATATTACACGTGGGTGCAACCGTGGGGCTTTGATTATTTCAAACGCCGGGTGACGCAGGCGCGCACCGATTCCGAGGAGGGCTTGCGGCTAACTTTGGAATATTGCAACACGCGCGCACTACAGGAGGAAGCGGTGCGGGCGCTGTCGTTCAAGTGCGATGTGCTTTGGGCGATGCTGGATTCGATTGCAGCCGGACGTCCGGCGCAGTAATGTGGGAGCATCGATGCAACTGCCGCCTTCCGATATGCGCCCGAAGCTGTCTTCCCGCGCCCGCCTCCAGACCGACAAAGTGACCGGCAAACCGATTGTTTTGTATCCCGAAGGCGTGCTGATGCTGAACCCGACGGGGCACGCGATTGTTTCCCTTTGCACCGGCGAAGCGACGTTTGAGCAAATGGTCGCGAAGCTGGCGGCGCGTTATAAAATCTCCGCGCAGGAAATTTCGCCGCAGGTGGCCGAATACTTGAATCGTCTTCGCGAGCGGAATTTGCTGGAAACGCGGGACGGAAGTGAAAACGGGAAATGAACCGCACCGCGCCCAGACCGTTCAGCTTGCTGGCGGAAGTGACTCACCGCTGCCCGTTGCATTGCCCTTATTGCTCGAACCCGTTGCAACTCGCACCCTCGCGCGGGGAGCTGGCAACGGAAGATTGGAAGCGGGTTCTGGTGCAAGCCGCTGAATTGGGTGTGTTGCACGTCGGTTTTTCCGGGGGTGAGCCGTTGCAACGGCCGGATCTGGCCCAACTGGTGGCGGCGGCGCGGGAAGCGGGGCTGTATTCCAATCTCATCACGAGTTCGCTCGGCTTGAGCCGCCAGCGACTTGAAGAATTGAAGAGAGCGGGACTGGATAGCATTCAGATTAGTTTTCAATCGGACGAAGCAGCGCTGGCGGACCGGATCGCGGGTGTTTCCGCGCATGAAAAGAAATTGCAGGCGGCGCGGCTGGTGCGCGAATTTGATTTTCCATTGACCATCAACGCCGTGCTGCATCGCGGCAACATTGGTCGTTTGGAACAGATTATTTCGCTGGCGGAAAGCCTGGGCGCGGAGCGGCTGGAATTGGCCAACACGCAATATTACGGCTGGGCTTTTAAAAACCGCGGGGCGCTTTTGCCGAGCCGGGAGGAGATTGAACGGGCGGTGGAAATCGCCGGCGCGGCAAAAAAGCGTTTGCTGGGCAAAATGGAGCTTTTATTTGTCGTGCCGGATTATTACAGCGACCGCCCGAAGCCCTGCATGAATGGCTGGGGACAGAAGCACATCACGGTGAATCCGATCGGCGAAGTCCTCCCCTGCCCTACGGCGCATGAAATTCCGTCGTTGCGATTTGATAACGTGCGCGAGAAGTCGCTGGCGTGGATTTGGCGCGAGTCGGAGGCGTTCAATCGCTTCCGCGGGACGGAATGGATGCCGGACCCGTGCCGCAGTTGTGAATTTCGCGAGGTGGATTTTGGTGGATGCCGATGCCAGGCGGCGTTGATCACGGGGGATGCGGCGGTTACCGATCCCGCTTGCCAATTTTCCCCACAGCGAGAAGTGCTGACGCGATTTGTGGAGTCCAGCCAGGATGGACGGACAGAGTTTTCTGACGGCGGGCGGGAACTTGTGTTCCGGCAGAATGCGGGAGGCTAGGATTTCCGCCCGGTAGAATGGGAAGCGCCGGTTGGTGTGATTAGGGTGATGAGTGATGAGTGATGAGTGATGAGTGGGGGGACGTGCGGCAGTTCCGCCCTACCCGCTCGCGCTATTCTTCCCGGTGATTAATCGCCGCGATTCAGGCCAAAACCGTACCCGAGTTTCAAAGGAACGGTTGAAGTTTAAACGATAATTTTCAGTCGTTCCTTCGGAACTCGTATAATAACCACGCTTCCCGGCGATAAATCGCCGGGCTATTATCGGGTCATCCCTACGGGATTAATAAAAACAGACGCCCCGCCTCACCCACTTATAATCGCACCCGCGCTGGTTGGCAGTCGTTTTCACGCTGGACTTTTTTGGGTAATAAATGGCTAATTAGTCCCCAGCCACTCGATGTCCCCGTCTGGAATATTGCAACAGACCATCCAATCCTGTTCCTGGGAGAAAACACCATGAAATCCAAAATCATCCACGCCATTGTCGCTCTTTTGCTGATATTCCCCCGGACGCTCCACGCGCAAGGGACGGCATTTTCTTACCAAGGCCGGCTGAATAACGGCGCGGGCCTGGCGAACGGAGTTTACGATTTCTCGTTCGCGCTGTATGACGCGCCGAGCGCGGGAGCGCAGCAAGGAGTGCCGGTCACCATTTCGGCCCTTTCGGTAAGCAACGGTTTTTTCACGACATCGTTGGATTTCGGCAATCAATTCACGGGCGCCAATCGATGGCTGGAAATCAGCGTGCGGACCAATGGAGCCAGCTTGTTTTCCACCTTGAGTCCGCGGCAGACTTTGGCGCCCACGCCGTATTCGATCACGGCGGGAAATGTGGTCGGTGCGGTTTCCGCGAGCCAGTTGACCGGCCCTCTGCCGGCAGCTTCGCTCGCCGGAACCTACGGAAATGCGCTCACGCTTAACAATGTTGGTAACAGTTTCGCCGGCAACGGCGCAGGATTGACCGGCGTCAACGCGGTCACTTTGCAAGGATTAGGACCGACAAGCCTTTGGCAAACCACCGGTAATTCCGGGACCACTCCGGGTAACAATTACCTGGGCACGTCTGATAACCTGCCTTTTGAAATACACGCGAACGGGCTTCGTTGTTTCCGGATCGAACCCAATGATATTCACGGTCCCAATGTGATTGGCGGTTCGCAGCTTAATTATGTTGCAGCGGGTATCGAAGGGGCGACGATTGCCGGAGGAGGTTCGGGAACAAACTTCTATAAGACTTTGTTCACAAACAGCGTCAGCGGAGATTTCGGGACGGTGGGAGGGGGGGCGGCAAATATAGTCACGAATTATGGAGGGACTGTCAGTGGCGGCTTTCGCAATACCGCCGGTGAGCTTTCGTCCGTCGGCGGGGGGCAGTTTAACAAGGCGGTGGGCCTCCTCGCAACCGTGCCGGGCGGCGACGAAAATCTGGCGGATGGGGATTCCTCCACAGCCATCGGGGGTTATGGCAATCACGCCGCGGCAGAATATAGTTTCGCGGCTGGATATAAAGCGGGCGCGTTGCACATCGGGTCCTTTGTCTGGTCCGATTTCAGTGAAGATACCGAATTTGATTCCACGGCCAACAACCAGTTCTCGGTTCGGGCCAAAGGCGGCGTGCGTTTGGCCGGCGATGTTTTGATTTCAACCGATGCCGCCGATTACCATCACCTGGAATTGAATGGCGGCAATTCCCACGGCTTTCTCTTCGGCTCGTATCCCTATTTCGGGGATGGGGTTCATCTGGGCTATAATTTTTATGCGGATGCGAACGGTTCGCCGCATGTGATCAATCCCGGCGGCGGGTCATCCCGCGTGACGGCAGCCTATGGCGAGGTGGTTTTGGCGGTGGGTAGCGTCGCAATGGGACCGAACAACGTCCGGTTGGATGCGACTCTGAGCGGTGTCACTGTCAACGGCACCTTCAACAATAATAGTGATCGCAACGCGAAGAAGGATTTTACCACGGTGAGTCCGGCGCAAATTTTGGACAAAGTCGCGCAGTTGCCGTTAAGCGAATGGAGCTACAAAACCGATCCGGATACGCGGCACGTAGGTCCGATGGCGCAGGATTTCCACGCGGCGTTCGAGATTGGCACCGATGACAAGCATATTGCTCCCATCGATGAGGGCGGCGTGGCGCTGGCGGCCATCCAAGGGTTGAATCAGAAATTACAGGAGGAATTGAAACGTCGCGATCTGGAAAATGCCGAATTGAAGAAAAACAACGAGGCGTTAGAGAAACGCATCGAGGTGATTGAACAGATTGTTTTGAAAGACAATCCCTCGGGGGATTGATTGGGAGGAACGGGAAGCGCCGCAGAGCGCTACCCTGCGGGTGTAATCGCGCCGAGCGGGTGCTCGGCGCTTAAAAGGAAAGCTTTAATTAAAGCGTTTCGGAATAGGCCGTGCATTCCATGTTGGTGGGAACGGCTTCAAAATCAGGCGTGGTCCAAACTTCGTTTTGTTCGTTTTGCATAACAATCTTTTCGTTATCAGTGATTACGAACTGAGTATAGCTCGTAAACCCTTCATGTCCAGTGTCTAAAAAAAGCTTTTGTTTGGATATAAGTTGTTTTACCCATGCACTATGAAAACGATTTTCCGGGCCATTCTTCCTTCGATGATTTCGGCGGTGTTATTGCTGGCCACGACTTCCGGCAGGAGCCAAACCGGCGGCGATTACCAGATTTTCGTTTCCAATGAAAAAGGCGGGACGGTCACGGTCATCAACGGCGCGGATTTCAAGGTCACGGCCACCATTCCAGTCGGGAAACGGCCGCGCGGCATCCATGCCAGCCCGGACGGAAAAACGGTTTATGTGGCTGTCAGCGGCACGCCGATTGAACCGCCGCCGAAACTGGACGCCAACGGCAATCCCATTTTTCAAAAAGGCCATGACGACGATGATGATGACAATGCGAAATCGGATAAATCGGCCGACGGCATTGTCCTGGTGGACGCCGTGCAAAAGAAATTTTTGCGCAAGATTCCGGCGGGCTCGGACCCGGAGCAGTTTTGTTTGAGCGCGGACGGCAAACGGCTTTTTATTTCGAATGAGGACACCGGCACGGCCACGGTGCTGGATGCCTCCAACGGCAAGGTAATCACGTTCGTCCCGGTCAGCCGTGAACCGGAAGGCGTGGGCGTGCGTCCGGATGGAAAGGTGTTTTATGTCACGTGCGAAACGGCCGGGGACGTTTTTGCGATCGATGCGGAGGCTTACAAGGTGATTGGCCAAATCCGGGTGGGTTTGCGGCCGCGAAGCATTGTTTTTTCGCAGGACGGATCGCGCGGGTTTGTGCCATCGGAGTCGGCGGGCCAATTGAACCTGATTGATACGCAGGCTCAAAAGTTGCTGAAGACGGTCGCGCTGCCCAAAGGCTCGCGCCCGCAATGCCTCCAGGTCTCGGCGGATGGCAAAAAAGTTTATGCCGGGTGCGGCCGGGCGGGGACTGTTTGCGTGGCGGATGCGGAAACATTGAACACGCTGAACACGATCAAAGTCGGCTCGCGACCCTGGGGAATCGCGTTGTCGCCGGATGGCAAATATCTGTTCGCGGCGAACGGGCCGTCGGATGATGTGTCGGTGGTGGATCTCGCGACGGACAAGGAAGTGCTCAAAATAAAATCGCCGGGCAGTCCGTGGGGGGTGGCGGTGGTGCCGGAGGGGAAGTGAGTGAGGCAAACCGGCAGGTTTGCCCTACCTGGCTGAACTGCTGACGATAAAAATTTCCTGCGTAGTGATGCTTTTTGTGAAGCCGTTTTTAAAGGCAATGGCGCGCAGAATCGTGGAGCCGGTCAATTGCAACGGTTTTTCATACAGCAAATCGGAAGAGGTCGGCACGGTGCCATCCAGGGTGTAACGGATGTCTGCGCCCGGCTCGCTGGATAACTTGACCTGGACGGGCTGGTCGTAACTTCCGCCTGCCGGGGAAATCGCGGGCGGCGGCAAAACGGGCGGGCCCGGGAGGCTTTGAATCCATTGGCGCAATAATTTCATCCCGGCCTGGTCTACTTCGTTGCGCGCCAATGGCGGCATTTTGAGCGCTTCGTCCGAACTGGCCCGCAAATAAAGAATGGAGCGCCAGATGTCGTTGGGCGCGATGACACGCGAGTGGTCGATTCGTTGATCGATCAAGACCGGACCATTGATCAATTCCTGTTTTGCCAGCGGCGTATCAAAACGCGCATCGAAATAGGCGACGGTGCCGCGCGGGCGATGGCATTGGGCGCAATTCGCGTCGAGGTAGGAGCGGGCACGGTCTTCGAGGCTGCGGTTGGTGTCATCCATGCGCGCGAGTTTCGGCAATTGTTGCAAATCGGTTGCGTCGAGATTCGTATCGAACAAACCCAGATGGCTCCAAGTGCGCAGTTCGTTGTCGGTGACGCCGGAGGGATAAAATAGTTCACGATTCAATTGGCGCGTCTTAACCCCGAGCACGTAACCGGCATTCGGCGTGTGGCAGGTGAGGCAATCCTGCCGGCTGGGATAATACCACATTTGCGTCCGGACGCCGGTCGCGGTCCGGATGGGAATCGCTTCGGTCAAGTTCGTGGCCAGCAGGTCGGCATCGCTGTTATCGGGACGCCATTTGTAAGTAACGCCGTAAACGCCGCCAGTGTCATCACGAACGATGAAACGAGTTTCCAAACGGCGTTTCACCTCCGGCTGAGTTTCGTCGACGGGCAGTTCAAATGTTTTTACAAAAACGGTGCCGTTGGGAAAAACCCATTCGCCAGTCGGGGAGAATTTTATCTTCTGAGTGGGAATGGAGGCCCAACGCTCCTTCACGGCGCCGTCCGACCAGAAGGGCACGATGAGATCATAGGGAATCAGGCTGGTGTCCGGGGTCAACTTGCGGACGTCGCTGAAGGCGTGGGTTTGCGAAAGCAACGGCGGCAACGGGCCATCGCCACGCGAAGGCAGCGACAGATAGGCGCGCGGCTCAGGCCGGGAATCGAGGCCATAGGGTTGGGAAATGGACGGCAGCGCCGGGGAAAAATTAATTGCAACCGCGAGGACCAGCAGGGCCATTCCGAAACTATGACGTAACCACATTGAATCTCAAACTTCGTTCTGAGACGGACCATTCGCGGATTTGCGACGCCCGGCTCGCATATTGACTTAGAGCCTATATCAAATGACTGCTTCTCTCGAAAAGTAGGGCGCGTCACTCCGTGCGCGCCGCTTCTGTTGCAATTGTAACGGCGCGCACGAAGTGACGCGCCCAACCCCGAAGCTCATTTTGATATAGCTCTTAATTAAGTAGTTGTTCCGCGGCCTTTTTTCAAACAGGAAATTCACGCGGCAAGGAAAACGTGTAGTCCAGGATACGGCGCGCGCTGAGCGACGCGCCCTACCACCGAAGTCCAATCAGGCAACGAGGCGGAAATGAGGCCTCCCCTATTTTGGGGATATAAAGGGAGCGGTGCCCCGCCTTATGCTCTGAATCGTCGTTAGAAGATTTTGCGTGGACAGGGGTGTACACGCAATTCCAAGCGGAGCACTGGTTTCGTAGGGGTACCGGTGCTCCGCTATTCATTTCATCCGAGCATACAGGCATCCGGCTTCTGGTTTCCCTTCGTGGCAAAATTGAAAGAGACGCCGAACCGCGGCGTCTCTTTCACATGAATCAAAGGTGAACCGGCGATTACGAATTATCTTCCTTCAGTTCACGCACCCAGATGTTGCGGAAGCGAGTCGCATTGTGATGGTCCTGGAGCTCGATGGGGCCAGTCGCCGGTTGGGGCGAGTAATGTCCCACCTGTTTCCAACCGCTGGGCCCTCGGTAGCTTTGGTGATCCTGAATGACCACGCCGTTCAGGAAAACTGTAGCGTAAGCCGGTGATTTGAGCGTGCCGTTGTCGTCGAAGTGCGGCGGATGAAATACGATGTCGTAAACACTCCATTCACCGGGCGGACGGGCGACGATGGCGAGCGGCGGATGCTGGCCGTAGAGCGCGCCGACCGCGCCATCGGCATAGGTGGGGTTTTTGTATGAGTCCAGAATCTGCACTTCGTATTTGCCCATGAAATAAATGCCGCTATTGCCGCGACCCTGGCTCTCGCCTTTTGCCGGCAGCGGCGCGGAAAACTCGAGGTGCAATTGAATGTCGCCGAATTCCTTTTTGGTGACAATGTCTCCCCGGGGGCTTTCGATGAGTTCACCGTCCTTGATTCTCCAATTGGCCGGCTCGCCTTTTTGATCCTGCCATTGAGAAAGGTCGGTTCCATCAAACAGCACAATGGCGTCCGAGGGCGGCGTGCCAGGTTTTTCCTCGGTGCTGAAAGTTCCGGGCACGACCACCGGCGACTGTGGGCGATTGGGATCGTGCACATGCCATTGGGTGCCGGGGATGATAGGCGTGTTGGTGAAACCGTCCGTATTGGGCGGCATTTCCCAAACGGGGCCGGCGACCGGACCGGCAAGCGCCGGAAGGGCGCAGCCCGCGATTAAAATTGCAAGCGAGGAGGCGAGACGAGTTGTTTTCATAATATTTTATTCGGACGCAATTGCCGGCAACGTGGTTAAATTTATTTACGCGCGAAGGCGGAGTCGAAGGCGGCCTTGTTGGGCGCAAAATCCAATTTACGAACAAAATGGCAGGATTCAGTGGCGCCATGAATGCGGTCCATCCGGCCGTCCTCCCATTCCACCGACAGTGGACCGGCGTAGGCGGAATCGTTCAGGGCAACGATGATTTTTTCGAAATCAATGCCGCCGCGGCCCAGCGAACGAAAATCCCAATAACGCCTCGGGTCGGTAAAATCAGTGTGGCCGCCAAAGACGCCGACGGAACCATCCCCCTGCCCCCACCAGGCGTCCTTCATGTGAACGTGGAAAATGCGGGCGGCGAATTCGCGGATGAATTTCACATAGTCCACGCCCTGATAGCCGAGGTGCGAGGGGTCGTAATTGAAACCGAAGCGCTTGTGATTTTGCACGGCGTCGAGCGCGCGCCGGGCGGAGGCGAGGTCGAAGGCAATTTCCGTGGGATGCACTTCGAGGGCGAAGTTTACATTTTCTTTTTCAAAGACATCGAGGATCGGCAACCAGCGTTTGGAAAAATCGGAGAATCCTTTTTCGAGATATTCCTGGCTGGTGGGCGGAAAGGCGTAGACCGCGTGCCAAATAGATGAGCCGGTAAAACCATTCACGATGGCGGCGGATTGATCCGCGGCGGCGCGCCCGGGTTTGGCGTTGAAAAATTTGCGCGCGGCACGGGCCGTGGCTTTCATTTTTTCGGCGGCCCGCGAACGAACGCCTTCCGGTTCGCCATCGCCCCAGACGTCCGGCGGGAGAATCGCCTGATGGCGGCTGTCGATGAGATCGCAGACAGCCTGGCCTACGAGATGATTTGAAACGGCGAAGCAACTGAGACCGTGCTGTTGCAGGAGCGCCCATTTTTTGTTTACGTAATCGGGTTCCGCGAGCGCGCGGTCCACTTCAAAGTGGTCACCCCAGCAGGCGAGTTCCACGCCGTCGTAACCCATGGCTTTGACTTTGGGCGCAAGTTCGGCGAGCGGGAGGTCCGCCCATTGACCAGTAAAAAGAGTGATCTGTCTCGGCACGGGCGCAATTCTGGCGACTCTGCCGCCCGTGGTCAAGATCGCGGTCGCCTGTGGGTGCGATAGGATATGAGGGACAGCGGTTCGAGTTTATCTGGACGAAAAAGGCTGCTCTCAGGCTTTGACCAGTTGTAAGAATTATGAGCCTCCTCACGTCGGCTCCTACGGGGCGCGCGTTTGCGCATTTTTATCGTATTGACCCAGAAAGAATGCTTCCAGAGGCGGTCGTCATCGGATATTCTGGCGGCGAAAGTCTCTGTGAACATGGAAAGCGATCGCCCAGATCCTGCGCTCCGAATTGTGCGGAAGGGAGTCTTTGCTTTGATGCTGGTTTGCCTGTCCGTGCTTTCGGCGCTGGCGCAGACGGTCCCGAAGCCGGTTGCGGAATTTCAAAAAGACATCCGTCCGCTGCTGGAAAATTATTGCTACGATTGCCACGGGGGCGATGAAAAAAAAGGCGGCATCTCCTTTGAAGCGTTAAAGTCTGACGACGAAATTCTCAATCACGATCTCTGGCTTAAAGTTCTGAAAAATGTGCGCGCCGGCCTGATGCCTCCGGCGAAAAGGAAGAACCGGCCGACGGCCGAGGAACGTCAGCGCGTCGAGGCCTGGATCAAATACCAGGCGTTTGGAATCGACCCGCAAAATCCCGACCCGGGCCGGGTCACCATCCGCCGTTTGAACCGCGCTGAATATCGCAATACGGTGCGCGATTTGATGGGGGTGAATTTTGACACGGTGGAGGAATTTCCGGCGGACGACACCGGTTACGGGTTTGATGATATTGGCGAGGTTCTCAACATTTCGCCGATGTTGCTGGAAAAATATCTGGCGGCCGCCGAAACCATCGTGGCCGAGGCTGTGCCGACGACCTCCTCGGTGGCGGTCGAGCGGGTGGTCGCCGGGCGGCGATTTCATGGTCCGGATTTCCCTCAAGATAACAACGCGCGCGGAGGGCTTTCCTTGTCGTATAAAAAGGCCGCTGCCGTTTCGGACACATTCAAGGCGGAACACGGCGGGCATTACCAATTGAGGGTCGATCTGACGTTGAACGAACATTATGTGGACAACAAATTCGATTACAACAAATGCCGGCTCATTTTCAAAGTGGACGGGCAGGAATTGCTGAACAAGGAATACGACCGGGAGAGTTCCAAGCCGTTTCATTATGAGTTCGGCCGCGACTGGCAGGCGGGCGAGCACGAGTTGGCGTTCGAGTTGCAACCGCTCACGCCGGACCAGCCTTCGATCCGGTCGCTCACGGTGCGGATTGATTCGGTGACGGTGCGCGGGCCGTATGACGAGAAATATTCCGTTCGCCCGAAAAATTACGCGCAATTTTTCCCGAAGGACGTTCCCGGGGACGGGGCCGCGCGGCGGGCGTACGCGGAGGAATTGCTGCGCGCGTTTGCGAGCAAAGCGTTTCGCCGCCCGGTGGATGATGAGACCGTGAAGCGACTGGCGAAGCTGGCGGCGGAAACCTACACGAAGCCGGGGCAAACCTTCGAGGCGGGCGTGGCGCATGCCATGACTGCCGTGCTGGCTTCGCCGCGTTTTCTTTTTCGCGAGGACATGACGGAGCCGGTTTCGCGGGCGAATGCCAGCCCCTTCATCGATGAGTATTCACTGGCGTCGCGGCTTTCCTATTTCCTGTGGTCCTCGATGCCGGATGATGAGCTGTTCCGATTGGCGGGCGCGGGATTGCTGCGCCAGAATCTGGCCGCGCAAGTGAAGCGCATGCTGGCGGACCCGCGCTCGGAGGCGCTCGTGGAAGATTTCACCGGCCAATGGCTGCAGGCGCGGGACATTTCCACGGTGCCGATCGACGCGCGCTCCGTGCTGGCGGGCGACGCGAAAGATCTGGGGGAAGAACGAGAGGAGCTTCGATCCGAGAAATCACCCAGGATTGATTTGGACGGCGACCTGCGCGAATGCATGAAGGAGGAGGCGGAAAAATATTTCGCCTACGTGCTGCACCAGGATCGCGACGTCAGTGAATTAGTGGACAGCGATTACACGTTTCTTAATGAGCGGCTCGCGCGTTTCTACGGCCTCAGCAGCCTGGGCGTAAAAGGCGGCGACATGCGCAAAGTCACGCTGCCGCCGGATTGTCCGCGCGGTGGTGTGCTCACGATGGGCGCCGTCCTGGCCGTCACTTCAAACCCGACCCGCACTTCGCCGGTGAAACGCGGGCTGTTCATCCTCGATAATATCCTCGGCGTGCCGCCGCCACCGCCGCCCGCGAACCTGCCGCCATTGGAAGACGCCGCAAAAAGCATCACCGGTCATCCTCCGACGCTGCGGGAGCTGCTGGCGGTGCACCGGCAAAGCCCGTTGTGCAGTTCGTGTCACAATCGTCTCGATCCGCCCGGCCTGGCGCTGGAAAATTTCAACGCCATGGGCATGTGGCGCGACAGCCAGTTGAGCCAGCCGATTGACGCCACCGGAAAACTGCTGACCGGCGAATCCTTCACCAATGTCATCCAGTTGAAACATATTCTCGCGACGGACCATCGCGATGAGTTTTACCGGACATTGACGGAAAAGATGCTGACTTACGCGCTGGGGCGCGGGCTGGAATATTATGACGTGGAAACGGTGGATGAAATCGTCCGCGATCTGAAAAAAGACGACGGGCGCTTCTCGGCGTTGCTGACGGGAATTATTGAATCTTCTCCCTTTCAAAAGAGCCGTAAACAGGATACAATGGCGACAGAAACCACTTCGAACAGGCCGGCAACGCAGGTGGCAGTCAAAAATTGAAGCCATGAAAACCAATGCTTCGTCCGCAAAAAACCTCTCCAACCCGTCGGGCGTGAACCGCCGGCACTTTTTGCGCGGCCTGGGTGCATGCCTGGCGCTGCCGGCATTTGGCTCGCTCACGCCGCTCAACCTGCTCGCGGCAGAGGCCGCTTTGCCGGGGAAACTGGGAGTGACGGCCACGGGCGCTCCGCTGCGCGCGGTATTTCTTTCGTTCCCGAACGGAGCGATTCCATCGGCATGGTGGCCGGACAACGAAGGCGCTGATTTTAAATTGAGCCCCACGCTTGAGCCGCTGGCGCCTCATCAAAAAATGATCCAGGTGCTGGGCGGGCTCGATCATGCGTGCGCGAATCCCGGGGCGGACGGCGCCGGCGACCACGCGCGCGGCGGCAGTGTTTTTCTCACGGGAGTGCGGTTGAAAAAGAGCGCGACGGATATTCACGCGGGCATATCGATTGACCAGGTGCTGGCCAACCATATCGGCCATCTGACACGGTTTCCGTCGTTGGAAATGTCCTGTGACAAGGGCCGCAAATCGGGCGCGTGCGATTCCAATTACGCCTGCGCGTATCAATATAATATTTCCTGGAGTTCGCCGACGACGCCGATGACTCCGGAATCCAACCCGCGGCTGCTTTTCGAGCGGCTGTTTGGTTCGGGAGCGGCCGGCCAGCGCATTGCGAACGCGCAACGCCGCCAGCAGGAACAGCGCTCGATTCTGGATTTTGTGATGGATGACGCGCGCAGCATGCAAAAGCGATTGGACGGGAATGATAGGGACAAGCTCGACCAATACCTGACGGACATCCGCGACATCGAGACGCGCATCCAGCGGACGGAGCATTTGGGCAAACGGGTTGATCCGGCGATGGACACGCCGGAGGGCATTCCGCCGGACGAGACGGAATATATCCAGATCATGTACGATATTCTGCTGCTGGCGTTCCAGACGGATTCCACGCGGGTGGCGACGTTCTGCCTGGCGCACGATGGGGATAATCGATCCTTCAGCCACATTGGAATTCCCGAAGGGCATCACGATTTGTCGCATCACAAGGGGAACCCGGAGTGGATCGCGAAGGTGGCGCGCATTGACCAGTGGTATGCGCAGCAATTCGGAAGATTTTTGCAAAAGCTGCGCGATAGCAAAGACGTGGATGGCAATTCGCTGCTGCAGAATTCAATGATCGTCTACGGCAGCGGCAACGCAGACGGCAATCGCCATACGCACACGAATCTACCATTGGTCCTGGCGGGCGGCGGTGGCGGGAGACTGGCGCCGGGGCGATACGCCAAATTTAACGGGAAGCCGGCCACGAATTTGTTTCTGAGCATGGCGGACCGGATGGGGATTCAAGGACTGGAACGATTTGGGGATTCCACCGGGCGGTTGGGGGCGGTTTAATTTCTGGCGAACCCGACCTTCACCCCTGCCCTCTCCCATCGGATGGATTTTGGGACACGCGCCGTGTCCCAATGACGCAAGCGAGAATGGCGCGTATTGACTGCATGGTTCCGTCCGCTGAACGCGGACGGGGACGCCGCGGCGCGGCATCCCTACCCGGTATAATTCCAAAAAATATGACTAAAATCGCGGCATTGATTGGCGGCCTGATGTTCGTGGCGGGAGTTTTCAACCTGAATGCGGCCGAACCGGAGGTCATTTCACTCTGGACGAACGGCGCGCCGGGTTTTGAGAGCCGGCGCAATGAGCCGGAACAGGCGCAAAGTTATTGGGTGCGCCACATCAACAATCCTTCGCTCACGGTTTTTTTGCCGTCCAAGGAAAAAGCGAACGGGGCGGCGGTGGTGATTTGCCCGGGCGGCGGCCATCGCGAACTGGTTTACAACAGCGAAGGGGTCGAGCCGGCGCATTACTTCAACAACCTGGGCGTGGCGGCGTTCGTGCTGAAATACCGGCTGGGACGCGAGGAGGGCTCGCCCTATTCGATCGAAAATGCCCACGAAGACGGCCAACGCGCGATGCGACTCGTCCGCAGCCGCGCGCGGGAATGGAATCTCGACGCGCACCGGATCGGAATCGTGGGCTTTTCGGCCGGCGGCGAGGTGGTCTCGATGGTGGCCTATGGCGCAACGGACGGAATTCCGGGCGCGACCGATCCCATTGACCGGGTCAATTGCCGTCCCGATTTCCTGATCAGCGTTTACCCGGGACCGCTGGGGATTCCGGAGAAGCTTCGCGCGGATGCGCCGACGGCGTTGCTGGTGGTGGCCGATGACGATGAGGGGCACGTGGAACCGGTGGTGAAACTTTTGGAGGAATATCGCGCGGTGAAACGGCCGGTGGAAGTACACATTTATTCACACGGCGGTCATGCGTTCAACATGGGAACACACACGAAATTGACGTCGCTAAAAAACTGGCCGGAACGGATGACGGATTGGATGATGGACAATGAAATTTTGAGCCCGGCGCAAAAAGCGGAGACGTTGACGCATTGATTGGGCTTTTGGTGCAGCGCGCTGCGACCAGCGGCGCAAGTGTAAATGGCGCGTATTGGCCGCATGTTCCGTCCGCTGAACGCGGACGGGGACGCCGCGGCGCGGCGTCCCTACCTGCCGATTTGGGCCGGCTCGACTCAGGCCATCTTTTGTGAGACGGGTTCCGGGATGGGCGCGGTGTTGGGAGTGATGAGCTGGACCGGGCGGTAGCCGCCTTTCGATTTGAAATAGAAGATCAAGCCCAGATAGCACACCAGCATGAACGCCGGGAAGGTGGCCATTTTGCCCAGGGCGCTGAACTGGCCGGTGGTAATGGCGGTCTGGATGACTTCCTTCGAATGTTCGTCCGTGACGGCCTGGCTTTTCACGGGATCAATCGCGTGATAGGTGCCGAGCAGATATTTCCCTTCCACGGTGACGCTCTGATAAAGCGCCGGGTCGGCCGAGGCAAGTTGTTTGGCAGCCGAGGAGTCCTGCAAATAACCAATAAACGGAGCGCCGAGAATTCCCACCGCCAACATGCCGATGCCGCCCATGGCGTTCAACGTGAGCGCGCCGCCGCGCGGACATTGCTCCGAAGTCAGGCCCAGGATGGTCGGCCAGAAAAAGGTTTTGCCGACGCCGTAGAGTGTCGCTGCCGCAAAAATGATGGCCATGGTGGCGCCGTTGGTTTTGGACAGGGCAACGAGTCCTGCAATTGCCAGGGTCGAACAGGTGGCGAGCAATCCGAGGGGCGAGAGTTTGTGAATGATAGGCCCGGCGGAAAAACGCAGCACCACCATGAGGGCAGAGGTGTAAACCAGGACCCACGCCGCGTTGTGCCCGGCCGCTTTCATGGGTGTTTCCATCAGCGAAGTGATCCACCCATCGGTGCCGAGTTCAGTGATGGCTTGCGGCATCATGATGATGATGAGAAACGCCAGAATTGGCCGGCCAAAGGATTTGGTGACCACCGCAAACAGGATAGTGACCGCGGCAATCAGTCCCCAGACGAGAGCCGAACTCCAATTGAAGACCTCACCGATTTGCGCGAATACGAGGCCGAAGCCCACGAGCGCGCCAAAGGCGCCCAGCTCCTTTAACATGTCAAGGTAAGCCACACCTGCCTGCTCGCGTTCACTACGGGGAAATGTGCGGGTGATCAGGATAAGAAAGAAAACGATTGCCGGAATGAGAATCAGGCCGAGAGTCAGGCGCCAATCAGTAACTTGCCGCGTGGCGATATAGATGGTGCAGAGCCCGCCGATCACCAATCCGCCCGGCCAGCCGGCGTGAAGCCGGTTGAGCCATTTGGTTTTGTCCTTGTTGAACATCGTGGAGACCACGGGATTCACGAAGGCTTCCACGGCACCGTTGCCAAGCGCCAGGATGATGCTACCCCAGTAAATCAGTGTATAGCCGTTTTTTTGGCCATCCGGATTTCCGCTGTGAATGGCATTGTAAGCGGAGAAGGCCAGCGCGCTGTAGGCGATGTAACAGCCGAAGGAAAAGATCATCGCTTTTTTGTAACCGATGCGATCGATGAACAGGCTGAATACGATAATGCTGACGCCGAAGGGCCAGAGGCCGGCGCCCTGCAATTCGCCGACGTGCACTTTGTCGAGGCCAAAGTCGGTGATGAATTGGCCGCCGCAAAGAATCATGCGGCTGATGAACGCGTAGGAGGTCGTTATCAGCGCGATGAAGCAGCCCCAGAACAGGATTTTGTCTTGGTTGTTGTTCATGAGTTGGAGGTGTTGGGTTCCCATTCCACCCGCGGGAAAACGAGTGGAATGGGAAAGGAGAGGCCTTACCAGCCGGTGCGGTTGTCGCGTTTGATGAAGCGCGCGGCTTCGGGGGCATTGGTCACGCGCATATTGGGGCCGTCCCACTCGATTTTTTTGCCGACGCGCAATGACACGCAGCCGAGCAGCATAATTTCCGTGAGTCGCGCCGCGATATCGAAGCGCGAGTAGCACAGGCCGGGTTTGTTTTCCTTGATGGCGGCGATCCATTCCTGGTGCTGGCCGTCGCCAGTGTGGTAGGTGTTGCGCGGGATGGTTTGCGGCACGGCCTTCACGAGGGGGTGATTCTTGTAGAAGGTGAATTTTGACTCGCCGTTGAGTTTGATGAAAAACTCGGTACCGTAATCGTCGGGCGAAAAGATTTTTCCTTTTTCGCCGATGATCAAACAGCCGGAGCCGGGCACTTCGCCGCGGAAGGCTTCCACGTCGGCGGTGACTTCCGTGGGCGGCTTGTTGCTGCCGTCGTGGCGATACGGATTATCCTGCCGCGGCTTGCCGCCGTCGAACCACCAGAGAGTCGTGGGGGCAATCGTTTTGCTCGAGGCCTGCATGAGGTGGGATGCGCCTTTGCCGCCGGACATCTCCGGCTGACGATTGGGGAATTCAAAGCGGATGGTCGAGGCGAGCGGATAGGTTTCGCCGTTCGTGCCGGAAGTTTTCGCTTCAATCTCGGTGGGATAACCGAGTTGGAGGGCGCGGAACGGCATATTGACAGTGTGGCAGGCCATGTCTCCGAGGGCGCCGGTGCCGAAGTCCAACCAACCGCGCCAGTTGAACGGATGATAAACGTCTTTCTTGAAAGGCCGCATTTGGGCGGGCCCGATCCACAGGTCCCAGTTGAAGTCGGCCGGAATGGGATCCTGGCCTTCGGGCCGCGGACAGCCTTGCGGCCAGATGGGGCGGTTCGTCCAGATATAGACTTCCCGCGCGTGGCCGATGATGCCTGATTGAATCACTTCGACCGCGCGCCGCAGACCGTCGGCGGCGCTGCCCTGGTTGCCCATTTGGGTGACGAGCCCGGAGTCGGCGGCGAGGTTGCGCAACATGCGCGCCTCATAAATTGTTTGCGTCAGGGGTTTCTGGCAGTAGACGTGTTTACCGAGCTTCATTGCCGCGGAGGCGATGGTGTAATGGAGGTGGTCGGGAGTCGCGACGTTGACGGCGTCAATGGACTTGCCCAATTCGTCGAACATTTTCCGGTAGTCAAAATAAAATTTCGCGTCTTTGTATTTCTCGATCAACCGGCCGCTCTTATCCTTATCCACATCGCAAAGGGCAACGATGTTTTCGCTGACGGAACACGCGTCGAGATCGCTGTGGCCTTTGCCAGTGATGCCGATGCCGGCGATATTGAGTTTGCTGTTGAGATCGCGTCCGCGGACCAAGGCCGGGACTCCAAAGGTGACTGCGCCTGCCACAAGGGCGCTGGTTTTGAGGAATTCGCGGCGGCTTTTTAATTGAGATGAGGAGGATTTACGATTCATAGGTTTGCGAGGTGCCCTAATTATTGTGTTTCGGTTTCTGCGCAGCAAATTCGATTGCATTCGCGGCGATTGGACGACCCAGTTTGGTTGGATCTTGATCTTTCATTTTGGAAACCGCGCGAATTATAGCCATTGCGCTTGGCGCATGACAACCGAAATGACAGAAACCGCACAAATATATGATGTGGCATCGGAGCGCGCCGAACCGGGCATTTCCGAAAGCGGGAGAAGTTTCGTCTTGCATCGAACGGGCGCAGGTTTAAACGTGGGGTGCGATGAAAAAATACCTTCTTCTTCTATTGCTTTGTATTTCGGCAACCCTCCCGGCGCGAGCGGCTGAGCAGACCGCCGCGGAAAAACTTGGATGGCAACTGGCGATTCATTCCTACACATTCCAGAAATTTTCAATTTTCGACGCCATCGACATGACGCATGCGTTGGGCGTAAAGTATATGAGTATTTCCGGCAGCGTGATTCTCGACGGCACGAATCGTGTGGGCACAACCAGCCTTTCCGATCAACAGCGGGCGGCCATTGATGAGAAACTTCACGCGGATGGTTTTGGTAATTTCGTCAATATCGGCGTGGTGCAATTGCCGGCGGATGAAGCGAAAAGCCGGAAGGTGTTTGAGTTCGCCAAAAAATGGGGCATCGGCGTGCTGGTGGCGGAACCGGAGCCGGACGCTTTGGACACGGTGGAGAATCTTTGCAAGGAGTACAATATCAAGGTGGCCATTCATGATCATCCGAAGCCGTCGCATTACTGGAACCCGGACACGGTTTTGGCGGCCATCAAGGGACGCACGCCGTTGATGGGGGCGTGCGCGGATGTGGGGCATTGGATGCGCTCGGGGTTGGACCCGCTGGAATGCTTGAAGAAGCTGGACGGCCATATCATTTGCCTGCATTTCAAGGATCTGAATGAGATGGGGCCGAAGGCGCACGATGTGCCGTGGGGAACGGGCGTGGGCAAGTCGAAGGAGTTGATGGCGGAGTTGAAGCGCCAGCATTTCCACGGCGCTTTCTGCGTGGAATATGAATATCACTGGACGAATTCGAGCCCGGAGATTGCGAAGTGCGTGAAGTTCTGGAATGACACGTGCACGGAGCTGGCGGCTCAGCCGGAAAATTAACCCGGCTCGAAAAAGATATGGTTTCTTCCGCTTCCGTGCGCGCACCAGCGAACTGAAAAATCGTTCGCTTTGCTCAGAAATGCGGCGGCGCGCGCGGAGCGACGCGCCCTACCACGGAAGGCGCATTTTGTTTTCGGCAACGTGCGTGGCTACGAATTGTCCGCGGGCGGAAGTTCGCGGGCACCGTAATGCCTCCATTCATCGTCCTGCCCGATAAACGCGAGCCATTCGGTGCGGCCGCTCAGGCGCTCGGCGATTTCTTTTTCGTCCAGCACCATGCAGGCGGTGGAGAGAGCGTCCGATTGCGCCGCGGTGGGAGCCAGCGCCCAGGCGCGCGCGCGCGCGCGCGCGGATTGACCGCTGCGAGGATCGATGATGTGTTCGCCTTTGACGGCGACGCCGGAGCCGCTTAAGGAACAATGCTGAAGCCAGAATCGGCGGCTCGCGCCTTCATCACCCAAGCCCGTGGACCAGCCCGGCTTTCCCGGCGGCGGCGCGCCGACGAGGACACTGCTGCCGCCGGCGCTGAAAAGGAACGAGGGGCAATCCCAATCGGCCAATTCCATCGCCATGCGGTCGAGCGCGAATCCTTTTCCAATCGCGCCGAGGTCGAATTCCAAGCGGCCTTCATCGCAGCGAACGGACAAATCGTCGCGCGACAGGGACCAGCGCGGCGGAGTGGATTGCGTGCGCAAGGCGGCGGCGGTCACCGAAAATGCCCCAGCGGTCGCGGCTTCCATTTGCATCGCGGTTTCCAGGCAACTGAAGGTGGGTTCGGCGACGCGCAGTTTTTCTCCCGGAGCGAGTGCGGCGATGGCACTGATGTCGCTGTTCTCGCGAAAACGGCTCAACAGGCTTTCCAAACGGTCCAACAAATCGAAAGCGACGCGCGCGGCTTGCGAGGCGTAATTTTGTTCTTCACCCGCGATGCGGACCTGGAAAAAAGTGGCCATCGCATGATGCGTGAAGACATGGATGCCGGGGTCACTCATGGGATGATTTATTTTCCGGCGGCAGCCACATCACGAGCAATACTTCCGGGCGCACTCCAAAGAATTCCGTGCGCCAGTCCGTCGTTAACGAACCCAATTTATCCGAGGCCTCGCCGGAAGTAATGTAGACGTCGGCCTGGCCGGGATCCTGGTTGGGCTGCCAAAAACCGACGTTGGGAAAGTGCCGCAGATACCACGGCAGTGGCCAGGGGTCGGCGGCGACCACGGCAATGCGAAGATTATTTCCGGAGGGATTGTGGGCGGCCACTTGCTGAATGCGCTCTGGCAGACGCAGGATGTCATCGACGGTTTGAGCGTAAGCGTAGGGATTTCGTTCGTCAGCGGGAGCCGCGAATACGCGTTTCCACGTGTCGTGGCAAAGAGCGGTTGCCAATGCTGCCGCGAACAGGACAACAAAAATACTACCCCGAACATCTCGCGCGGCCTCCCAAAGATTTGCCAGGCCCCGGCCTGCCAGCAGGCTCATCGGGAGGAATAAGTTCAGCGCGAGCCAGGGTGTTTTGTAGGGAATCGCGCTATAGAGAATTGTGATAGCGATGGTGTAAATGATGAGGGCTTGAAGCGGTTTGTTCGCGCGGGTTTCATCGCGGCGGCTGATGATTCCCCAAATCGCGAGGGCGATGACGGCCGCGCCGGACCATCCTCCGGCCAGAAGCGCGAGGTAGTACCATGCGGGCTTCTGGTGCCCTTCCCCGCCGGCGCGCGCGGCGAGGTGGGGGACGGCATGAACCAAATCCAACAACCCCTGCCAATGCCGCCCCCACCAGGTGTACAACGCCACCATCACGACACAAAATGAAACGAGCGCGGCCACCGCGGGTTTGATGGCGGCGCACCAATCACGCCGGGTTTTATCCAGGGGCCGGGACGCCCAAAACCACCACGCTGCCGCAATTCCGAAGGCCGCGAAATGAATGACGGTGGTTTCCTTGCACGCAAGCATGAGGCCGGCGCTGACGCCGGCGAGAATTCCGTCGTTGATGGATTTATTCTCCACCACACGAAACGCGAAGATGATGAAGCCGAGCGTGGCCGCCACGAACAGAGTTTCATGGATGAAATCGCGGCTGTAGTAAACAGGCAGCGGAGAGATCGCGAATAACAGTGCGCCGACGGCAGCGACTCCGAATCCCATTCGACGGGCGAAAAAACCGAAAAGGAGAATTGTGAGCGCTCCGACGATGACCGGGCCCACGCGGACGGATGCCTCCGTCAATTGAGCAAAGTTTTTGGCACCGGCAAGCCGGGCGAGCGGAAACGCGAGCGCGTAAAGCGCGGGACCGTGGCGGTCCTTGTTGTCGTATTTATAGGGTTTTCCGGCGAGGAGTTCGCCGGTGATGTAGGCGTTGATGGCCTCGTCCGTGTGCATGGGCCGCTCGCCCGGATGAGGCGCGCGGATGGCGAGCGCCAGCAGAGCGATTCCCAAAAAAATCGCCCAGCGGATTTTAGGCGGCGGGTTTGCCAAACACTTCGACTTCGATGTAATGATTCAGTTTGTTGGTGGTGTTGCCCTTGCTGTAAAGGCGAACGTAGCGCGCTTTGACGCCTTTTGCGTCGATCAACTTGCCTTCGTAAGTTTCGATGTAAGCCAAATCCTTGCCTGCGCCGAGTCCCAGTTCGTTTTGAGCGTCGGCGTTGAAAACGGTGGTGACATCCTTGGAAAACGTGGGGTCATCGGAAACCTGCACGACCACATCGAGGTAAACGCGCGCCTGCGAATGATAATGCCAGACGAGGATGGCGTAGATATTCGACTCTTTTTGCAGGTCGATCTGCACCCATTGTTTGCCAGGCGCCAGTTCAACCCAGGAGCCCTCGTCACCAGCTTTATCGCCGTCGGTGATGAGGTCGAGCGTGCCCATGACGGGTTCGCTGTCGCTGGCCGTGACTTTTTTACCGAGGGCGATATTCGTGGTGCCGACGGGAACCAGAAAGTCGGGGCGCTTGCCCTGGCGCGCAGGTTCGAGGTTGGGAACGTGGAGGGGGACGGGCGTGCCAACAAAGAGCGGCGGGGGTAATTCAGTTTTCAACGGAACCTTGTCTTCCGCGAGAACGGTGGCAGAGGCCAGCAATAAAACAGAAAGAACGATGTGCAGTTTGCGATTCATGTGTTTTTACTATTATAGCATTTCAACCCGGATGTGGCCGTGAAATAAATTCCAAAGGCTCGCCCCTGCCCGCTCTAATCCGAGCGGGGAGGGAAAAATTGTTCCTGCGTGGAAATAAAATTGAGCGTGTTGTTTTTTGGCGCGCAAGCCGACTGCAAGTCGGCGCTCCGATTCAGCGCAAGCTCGCGTCCACCGTTAAGGCAATTCTTAAATGTGTTAGGCAGCGGCATCCTTGGGGTCGATTTCCAGGACTTTTCCAAGGGGGATCGCTTCGTTCGCCTTATGAATGACGTATTCACTGGAGAACGCTTCGTCCGCCGGGCAATTCAACTTGGCCTGGCCACGGATGGCGTTGAAAAAGTTTTCCAGATGCGGCTGGTGAATGAATTTGTTGAAAAAGACGGGAATGTCATAGGCCGCAAGCTGGGCGGTTTCGCGCACGTCGACTTTGGCGACGTCCGCCGGAGCCTCACCGGGCGCAGCTTTTTTCGGCGCGAGATAATTTTTGTGAATCCATTCGTCCCACGACGGGGCTTCCGCTTCGCGGAAGACGGCGCTGATGGAGGGATTTTCCGACATCTTGATCGAGCCCTGGTCGCCCATGAACATTTCAAAGTAGCCGCCGCCGGCGCTGGTCGTGGTCTGCACCTGGTAAAAGGCGCGCGCGGTGCCTTCCGGGAGCGGAAACTCGTAGATCACCATGGCGTTGTCGTACCACTCGTGGTTTTTGTAATAGTCGACGCCGCCGCTGGCCATGACCGATTTCGGAACCATGCCAAACCACCAGTTGAAGATATCTATCTGGTGCGCGCCCAAATCGGAGAGCGGGCCGCCGCCGAGGCCTTTGAACCAGCGCCAATTGCGGAACTGATGCATGTCCTTGTAGCCGTACTTGGCCAGTTGCGCGTCCGACATTTCGGAGTGCTTTGGATAGCCGAAATCTTTTTCGACGGCGCGATTCCATTGCGCGTTGGCGGCAGTGAGCCGGCCGCAAATTTTTGCCTCGTGCAAAAGGCGGTTGAGCGCGAAAATATAGCGCGGATTGCTGCGGCGTTGATGGCCGATCTGGAGCAACTTGCCGGTCTGGCGCATGGTCGCGACCATCGAACGGGCGCCGTCGATGGTATTGGACATCATTTTTTCGCAATACACGTGCAAGCCGGCCTTGAGGCAGGTGTTGGTGATGGGCGCGTGCCAGAAATCCGGGGTGGCGACGACGACGGCCTGCAAGGTTTTCTCCTTGGCGAGGAGGTCTTCGTAGTTTTCGTAAATATTGACCTCGACACCGTTGACCTTGAGGTAGCGCTTGGCGTATTCCCGGGCGTATTCCCAAATATCGACCACGGCCACGAGCCGGACGCTGGGAATTTTGAGGAGCGATTCCAGCAGCACCCGCCCCTCGGCACCGAAGCCGATGAGAGCAATGTCCATCCGGTCTTTTGAATTTGTTGGCGTGGCAGTCTGCCCAAAGGCAGTCTGGCTCGCGGCCAGGGCAAGCCCGGCGCCTGCGACAGCGGTCGTGCGGACAAATTCCCGTCGAGTTATGAGGTTTTTTTCTACCACTTGCGTAAGAGAGTAAAACGGTTGTATTTGGCGAGCGCCAGGGCGAACGCAATCAGGGCAATATGAATGCCGAGCCAGGCGACGCCGTCCTCCTGTTTGATGAGAATCAGGCCGATGGTGAGCGCGATGTAAACGAGGCCCTGCAGAAACAAGGAAATGCGCGTGCCGAGCCCGACGAGGAGCATGATGCCGAGAGCGAGCAAGGCCCAGCCGAGCACGGCGTAGAACGGCGTGGTCAGCGCGTGCGGCAGCAAGGGCTCGGTGGCGAACTTGTCCCGCAAAGACTGCGGGACGCTCGTGTAATTCGTCAGCGCGTAATATTTCTGTTTCACTTCGACCATCGCGCCGCTGGGATCCGCCATGCCGGTGGTCGGGTCGATGAACGGTTTTTGGATGGTCCGAAAGGCGCCAAATTTCTCGATGCCGGCGAGGATGGCGCGGACCGCCAGCCAGAGCCGCAGGACAAGAAATGCGGCGGTAAAGTCTCCGTTACACGCGCACGCGGTTTCGGCAGGCACTTTGCCCTGTGGTTTGATTTCACTACTCTCGGTTTGTTTTTGATCTTGTGTCATAGGCCCATCGAATTCAAATCACCAACATGTTGTTCGGCAACCCGTATAAAATTGTTTCTATGATTTATTTGGCTCCGAAGCCGCGCACGAACCCAATGCACTGGGCGGCGTCCAGAACGTTGTTGTCCCAGTTGTACTCATATTCGATCGAGACATTGCCATTAAAATGCTGGTGCCGGAGCTCACGAAGAACGGCGGGAATATTGGAAACGCCCTCGCCGTAAGGCACGTCGTGAGCGTCGGGGGATTTTTCGTTGAGGTCCTTGAGATGGCTGCTGATGATGCGGCCATGGAGAATTTTCAAGCACTTGACGGGATCCAGCCCGGATCGCACCCAATGGCCGATGTCAGCGCAAGAGCCGATGCGTGAGTCGCGATTTTTCACGACGCTGAGGACGTAGTTCGGGTCCCACATTTTGTAGTTCGGATCGTTCGGACGCTTGGGATGATCGTGAAAACCAACCTTGATGTCGTATTCCTTGACGAGTTTTTCGATGGTATCGATTGATTCCACGGATTCGGTGGTGATGCCGTAAAGCTCCATTTTCTTGGCGAACTCGAAAACCTTGCGCGCGCCGGCTTCATCTTTGGGAATTCCCACCACGCCATAATTGACAGCGCGCAGGCCGCGCTCCTTCAACCGAGCTTTAACCTGATCGATGATGTCGTCGGAAACATTGTGGTCGAACTTGATGTCCGGTTGTTCCTTGCTCAGCTTCTGGCCCGGATAGAACTCGATGACTTTACCGCCGGCCTCGGCGGTTTTATCGATGGCTTCGAAAACGGTGAAATGGTTAAAAGTCCACGCCTGACACCCGATGGCAAAGCCGCCCGTGCGGCAGGAATCGGGAATCGGAACTGCGAGGGCGGACGTGATGACAAGCGCGCTGAAGCAGATGAGGAGTGATTTCATGTTCATAGGTTAAAGACACTATTTACCGCGAAAGGTTTCAAATTAAATAGTTTCGCGCCGGATGAAAACAGTTTTATTTTAAAATCTGAGGTTTTCAATAACACAAATGTACTCATCGGCGCTGCTTTCCGTAAAATTGGCGTGCAGGGTTCGCCGTCTCCGCCCGCTACTGCGCGGGCGGAGACGGCGCGGCGCGCCATTCCTACCGGGCGAATGTGCGGGGAGCATCCGCTTTCCAGACGGCGCGGATGGCATCTTCATCGCCCGAGCCGCTCGGAACTGCCGCGCTGGGATGGTTGGCAAAATACCAATGCACGTCCGGTGAGGCTTCCGTGCGGCTGCCGGGCATTTCGAGATAACCATTGGTGTCGGTCGTGCGCACCCAGTTCCAGGCGTACTGAAGCCGGTTGGAACGATATGACGGGCTTTGATGCGCGAACCAGGTGATTTCATCGTAGCCCCAGACCCAGTTGAACGAGCCGGTTTCATTTGGCTTTCCCGGATGCCGACTCATGCCGTAATTATCGAACTCGACAAAATAAGGCAGATGATCGCATCGCCAGCCGCTGAACGTTGTGCCGCCTTTGCTCCGATTGTAGAGGCCGTCGGAAAATCCTAATTTCAAAATCGCGTCGGTCGGTTTGTCCGGCACTTCCATGATGCGCAAAGGAAAGGCGTTGAAATCCAGGAGCGGATTTCCGTCGTGCATCAGACCGCCGGTAGGCGTGTGGCCGTCGCATAATACCATGTGGCGTCGCGCGTGTTTGGCTGCGTAATCCCGCACCATGCCGAGCAAGCGCGCCCAATGGACGTTGCCGGGATCGTTTCTATTCATGATTTCCACCTGGCCGAAATGAATCGCCTCGCAACCGGCATTGATATAGGTGACGGCCTGGTAATAAAACCAAAGCTGGGTTTCCGGGCGGCTCTCATCGGGGACTTGCGCGTTGCGGCCCATGGGACGGCGCTGGCCTTCGGGGTAAATCATGTCTTCGTAGCGAAAATTCCGGTTCTCCACGGGCCGCCCAAAGGCTTCGAACACCCAGGCGGGGATTTCGAGTTGATTGACTTTCGGGCTGACGGTTTCGAACACGCACGCTTCCAAAACGATTTCGGGATCGGCGGCCAGCACTTGCGGGACGGATTCGCGCGCGCGTTGGACGTTGTTCGAGAAATCATTTTCGGCATTCCACATGCAAAGCGCGCGGCCGATATATTTCGCGCCGGAATTGGTGAGCATCCGGATATTGTCCTTGAGATCCCCGCGACCCTGGAGCATTCCTTCCATGCAAATCGAGCGCGCGAGATAATTTTCCAGCACTTGCCGCGAAATGGTGCGATCGAATTGAAAACCTCCCGGGCGAGAGTTGGCCGTCTCGGCGGCACTTATCCCCTGCCCTGGGCACCAGCCGCCGATGACGACGCTCATGCTGGTCAGGAGAACAAATTTTCTGGCGATCGGCATAAAGGTATTGTTCATGGTTTTGGTGGCAATAAAGGCACGCGACTTCAAGCGCCTCGTGGTCACTGTATGCAAAAAGGTTGTCACGCGAGTGGAAGGGCCGACATCCCCAAAATTGGGGATGCATGCCGAAGGGAACGCATCCGACGAGGAGCCGAACATAAGCGCGTGGCGCGAGTCATTAAACGATGAGGGCGCCGGAATTTTCCCGATGCATTTTGCTTTGAATATGGTAGGGTGGGCGGTAAGCCCTGCCGCATGATGATCCCATGCTGAATTTAAGAATAACGCCGGTACGCCCTTTGCCCCAGTTCCGGAAAAGTAAAATAATCCGCGCGGCGGTATTGGCCGGTTTCTTTTTGACCGGGCTGGCGGCTGGCGCGCAGACCAATTTTTTCGAGCCGTCATCCAATGATGTGGCGGCGGCGCGACAAATCGAAAAAGTCCGCGAGGACTGCATTGGAAATCGCCGGATGATTTCCGGCAAAATCCTGCAAATACAGGCCGATGGTCTGGTGATTGACAGCGGTTATACAAACCTGGACCGGTACCCGTTGAATCGCTCGTGGCTGGCGCCGGGCACGGCCATCGCGAACCGCGCGACGAATGTCATTGAGGGTAAGCAGCCTGATTCGATTTGCATGGGTGTGGTCTTTATTGCGGACTTGCCGCCCGTATTCGGACGCACGCCCAAACTCTACGACTACGTGCATTTGGAGGGATTCCCCGCCGGGCAATATACCTACACTTCCGTGGGCGACGTGCATCGATCCATCCGGAAGTTTTCGGCCAAACTGCCGAAAGCCATCGAATGGCAACTTAATGCGGAAAAGAAATGACGGGTTCATGAAGTTGAGGCGCGGTCACGCACCCCCCGAATGCGGGATGGCCTTTCGTCGAGCTTCTGGAATAATGTTCCGTCAAACCCAAATCCATCGGCAGCTCAAACCTATTGTGAACAGTCTCGCAAAAATGAAAACCACAGTGGTGGCCGGGTTGTTGATTTGGGCAGTGATTTTCCCTCACTCAGTTTTAGCGCAAAACGTCCTGACCTATAAGTATAACAATGCGAGGGACGGCGAGAACACGAATGAAGTCATTCTCACGCCGGCAAACGTGAACAGCGGCACGTTTTCAAAATGGTTTACTTACCCGGTGGACGGCTATGTTTATTCCGAACCTCTCTACGTCACGAACGTCACGATTCCCGGACAGGGGACGCACAACGTGGTGTATGTCACGACGGAAAACGACAGCGTTTATGCCTTTGACGCGGATCACAATACCGGGCCGAACGCCGGATTGCTATGGCAGACCAATCTAGGAATCGCGTTGATCAGCACGAACTACGGCGTGCGCTATCATCACAATGTTTTGAATCCGCTGATCGGCATCACGGGCACGCCGGTGATTGATCCGGCGTCCGGGACGCTTTATGTGGATGTTTTTAACGGCACGGTGGCGAACACGCCGAACGGTTTTCACACGCTGCATGCGCTGAATATCACCAACGGGATGGAGCAACCTTACAGCCCGGTCTTGGTGCAAGGCTCGGTCCCGGGCACGGGAGTGGATGCCACCAACGGCGTCGTCACTTTTGCGCCGCAAAACCACATGAATCGGCCGGCGTGCGCATTGGCGAGCGGGATTTTGTATCTCTCTTACGGCAGCTA
>DASZLX010000041.1:0-46464 GCA_035552155.1 Verrucomicrobiia bacterium
TCCGCAGGACGCCTCCGCCTGGGCGCTGCAACTTCCCGACGGGCCTCTCCGCGACAACGCAGTCTTGAACGTAACGCGCGGTTGGACGCAAAATTCACCGCAGGAAGCGGCTAAATTCATTAGCTCCCTGCCAGCGGGCGATTTGCAATGCGACGCGGCCATTGCCGTCGTTTCGCAATGGAGTTCGACCGACCCGCAAGCCGCGGCGGCGTGGGCGGCCGTTTTTCCGGAAGGGCCTTTGCAGACGAGCGCGCTGCAGAACGTGATTCCCACCTGGGCCAACGCCAGCCCACAGGCGGTGGAAAACTGGCTCGGCACATTGTCCCCGGGCTCCGCTCGCGATACCGCCATCGGAATTTTGGCGAGCGGGTTGGCCGACAGCTCGCCGGCTGCCGCGCTGCAATGGGTCGAGGGCATGAGCGATTCAAATGTGCGCAGTGTGGCGCTGGAAAACATGGCGGGCCGCTGGCTGGGGGAGGATCACGACGCCGCCGCGAAATGGATTGCCGGTTCCCCGCTGACGGATCAGCAAAAAGCGCGTCTCCTGGCCAATTAAGGTTTGGTCAACGCGCCGCGCTGCGCGCCGGAAGAATTTGGCGGGATGCTTTTGACGAGATAATCGGCCAGCGAATTGATCTGCGCCACGCTTAGGGGCCCGCCGTTCGCGGTGGCAAACGCGGGCATGAGGCTGTTCGTCACGCCATTAGCGATGGTGTTTTTCCAGAAATCAAAGTTGGTTGGCTTTTTCAAATTGCGAAGCTGCGGCACCATGCTGGCCTGGCGAATCCCGGCATCGTGGCATATTCCGCACATTGCCGAATAAAGCGCCGCGCCCGTTTTTCCCTGGCCGGGGACCAGATGGCACGAGGCGCAATCGCCTTTGAAAATCGCCTGCGCATTGGCTTTGGCCATTTGCGCGTTTCGGATTCGATCCGCATCCGACATCACGGGCGGTGGCGGGATCAGCAGGCTGATGGTTGCCGTGACCGAAAGAGTTTCCAGCGGGGCATTGCTGATCGTGACGAATACGGCTTTCTTAACCGTGCCGACCTTGTTCGTGAGGTCCACGCTCACCTGAATTTGTCCGCTCGCCCCCGGCTTTAAAACCCACGGTTGGGAGGGCAGCCGGGCGACCGTGCATCCGCAACTGGTCGTTGTGCTGGGTATGACCACGTCGCTCGCAGAAACATTGGTCACGCTAAACGTAAATTGCGCGAATCTCTGGCCCGGCTTGCAAATAGTTTCTTTGTGGATGGAATCCCACGCGAGCTGATTGCTGCCGGGCGTTGCCGCCCTGGCAGCGCAAATGGAAAACGCCAGGACAATAGAGAACCGGAACAATCCAATCTTTTTTCTCATGCGGTGCCCGTGGATCAAAACGTCAGCGATATTTCGGACGATGGAAAACAACAAACTTTCTCAGGAAAATTCCGCCGCGGCCAGCCATAGGTTTATACGGGCGGAAGCGGATGCAGATCTCAAAGCAGTCCTTTTGGGATGAAAAAAATTGTAATCGTAAGGAGTTTCGTGCAATCGTGGGAGGGTAAGGTGTTTGTGGCTTCGGCGGACATGAGGCGGCAAATTCCCGGGGTGTGAGGGGAAATGGTTTCATTGTTTGTTGGAACTTATTTATGATTTGGGCCGTCTGATGGCTGGAAGGAATACATGTGGGGTATCGCAAAAGATAAAGAGCGGGAACGATATTATTTGCTGCCGGGCCAGGGTGGGCGGGCGGCGCGGCGCAAACATTTGCGCATTCTCTTGTGGTCCATCCTGTTTGGATTGATCGCGTCGGGTATTTTTGCGGGTGTGTTGTACTTGATCAGCAATCCGATAAAATAGCTTTGCCGGCCGGGTACCCCGTTGACCGATTGGAATTTTTGAGCGCAACCTTTTCCGTCATGAAAAACATCGTCTTCGAAGCCCTGGCGGAGGCGGCGCATGGCGGCGAAGCAGTGGCGCTCGGGATCATCACGGGAGTGAAGGGTTCCAGTCCGCAGAAGGTCGGCGCCAAGGCGCTTTTCTATCGCGACGGCCGCATTAAAGGGACCCTCGGCGGCGGTTGTCTTGAGGCGGAAATTCAGCAGCGCGCCATTCAATCCCTTCGCTCGGGCGAATCCTCTGTGTTCGATTTGTTGCTCGACCACGATTTTGGCTGGGATGACGGATTGATTTGCGGGGGAAAGGTTTTTGGAGTGATTTTGCCGAATGCGCAGAAGATGGGAGAGAAGTTTTGGCGGGAATTAGCCGAGCGCAAAGAGAACCTGTCCTGGGGGGTGACGCGGGATTTTGAAATCCGAAACCGGGCGGAAGGTGATTCCCGCGATGCTGCCCGGCATGCGCGACAGGAGGCGATCGCGCTAACGCACGGAGAGACGCGCCCTCCGAACCAGGAGCCTCGAATTGAAGATCTGGTATTCGGGCCTGATTATTGGCTCTATCACGAAATCGTCACGCCTCCGTGCGCGCTTTGGATCGCGGGTGCGGGGCATATCGCCCAGGCGGTGGCGCCGCTGGCATTGCAGTTGGATTTCGACGTCGCGGTTTTCGATGACCGCCCGGCGCTGGCGAATTACGATTTTTTTCCCTGGGAAGTCTCGCTCAAAGTCGGCGAGTGGGAAAAGCTTTGCGCCCTGCCGCTGCCGGAGGTGCCGAGTTTCGCATTGATTGTGACCCGCGGCCATCGGCACGACGCGCTCGTGTTGAAGGATTGGATTCACAAGCATTTTTTGTTTCTGGGCATGATTGGCAGTTCGCGCAAGGCCCGGACGATTTTTGATCATTTTGAACAGGAAAAAATTGCCACGACGGAGGAAATGTCGCGGGTGGCCTGCCCGGTGGGCATCCAGATTGGTTCGCAAAGCGTGCCGGAAATCGCCGTGAGCATCATGGCGCAATTCATCGAGAAACGCGCGGAGTTGGCGGGTGGAAAACAGGTTTCAACCGCGACCAAGGCGGAGTTGGTTTAATAAAGCGGGATCCGTGGACCAGTTCCTCTCCAGCCGCACTCTAATGACATATTTCCCCGACCAGGGCGGACGCATCTTAATTTTTTAGCACGATGTTTCGTAGGACATTTGGTTTGACATTAGAATCATCACAATTAAAATCCTTCTACCCATTTGCCCCCAGCTACAAATGGGTAGAAGATGAAATTTTAAGGCCGCAACATCTTGAATAGTTGGCTCATGCGATTTCGGGGCTTCGACAGGTTGCCCTCGGCTCAATTCCCTGATCAATAATTTTTCATTGGAATCTTTGGAAATTAGATGCGTTAGCCCTGTTTCCCCGACCGAGAAGGGTTGACTAACGGCGCTGACCTTATTTAATACGGCTGTTCCGTTCCACTATGGAAAAAACCGCCACTACTCCTCCCGCCGGCCACGCAGCGTGGCAGGAAAAACTTCTCGATTACGTCATCGGCCATAGCGGGGCGCTGATTTCGGCGCTGGTGATTGTGGTGGTGGGCGTCCTGGCGGCGCGATGGCTCGGAAAGCTGACGGAGCGCTGGTTCGAGCGCAAGGCCATGGAGCCGCCGGTGCGGATGTTGATGGTGCGGATCGTGAAGCTGCTGGTGTTCCTGGGCGCGCTGATGATGGCGTTGGGAACGGCGGGCATGGACGTGACGGCGTTGATCGCGGGTGTCAGCGTGGCGGGACTGGGAGTCGGGCTCGCACTGCAAGGCGTGCTGGGCAACCTGGTCGCCGGCCTCACCATCATTTTCACGAAACCGTTTCGCGTGAATGAATATATCGAAATTTTGAACGTGCAGGGGCAGGTTTCGCACATCGATCTTTTTACGACGACGCTCATCCATCCCGACCGGTCGCGCGTGGTGGTTCCGAATCGGAAAATTGTCGGCGAAGTCCTGCACAACTACGGCACCATTCGGCAGCTTGATTTGCGGGTCGGCGTCGGTTACGGCACGGATCTCGGCGCCGCCTTCCAGACGATTGGCGAAGTGCTGAAAGCGAACCCGCGCGTCCTGCGCGACATCGAGCCGGCGGTGGGTGTCACGGCTCTGGGAGGTTCATCCATCGATATCGCCGTGAAGCCGTGGGTGGGAACGGCGGATTTTGGGGCGGCGGGCGCGGAAATTTATCAGGCGATTGTCATGCAATTCCGCGAGCGGAAAATTGAAATTCCGTTCCCGCAGCGCGAGGTGAGGTTTTTGAATAATTCCTAATATTCTCACAAACCCTTTAATTTTTCGATTTATCGTTTAATTTTCGGCTATGAAAACGCTGGATCGAATCACGTTGAATCCGGAGCTCATGGGCGGGCGGCCTTGCATTCGCGGGATGCGCGTCACGGCGGGAATGATCGCTGGGCTCGTCGCTACTGGCCATACGCACGCGAAGATTCTAGAATTATATCCGTATCTTGAGGAGGAGGACATCGCGCAGGCTTTGAAGTATGCCGCATGGCGGGCAGAGGAGGTCGAGCTGTTGCTCCATCCTGCATAATGAAGCGATGTAGTTATTGTGGCAAGGAATACCCTGATGATGCGACGACGTGCGTAACGGATCAACAGCCGCTCACATCGGATGTCCCGTTAAATCCTTCTCCTAAACGCTTGCTTATCGACCTGCAAGCGCATCTCGCGGCGCGGCCGCCGCTGGTTAATGTTGCATGCCTTCTTCTGGGAGTGGCTCCTTTTTGTGATTCTATCGATGTTCTCCTAAGAATTGCATTTCAACGGCCTAACTTTTCACAGCTCCCAGAGTATTATCTTTCCAGCATTTTTACTATCATTGTGGCGTGGCTTCTTCTCTATTTCGTCTTCCGTGGAAAAAATTGGGCGCGCTGGTTGGAGCTTTGTTTGACCGTCCTCGTAATTGTCTTCGCCTTTGCCCTGAATGAAATGAACGCGGAACTTGATATCAATTTATTAATCGACATCGTTGCTATTTTCCTGCTGTTCCGACGTTCGTCTACGGAATGGTTCACAAAGTCAAAATACGCGGACGAGAATTCCGAGCCGTCGTTATGAATTTTATTTTTGGTGTCTCGCGATTCCATTTGCCCCGCCTTTCCCCCTGATTCACCTTGTTCGCGTGGATCTGCACGAAAAATTTGCCGCCCTGCTGACCGGACCCGCGCCGATGCTGGCGCTGGCGCCCATGCAAGACGTCACCGATTTGCCGTTTTGGAAATTGATGACGGCTTACGGCGGGGCAGACGTTTATTTTACGGAATATTTTCGCGTTCACGCCACGTCGAATCTCGAGAAATATATTCTCAAATCCGTCACGGAAAATCCCACGGGCCAACCCGTGGTCGCACAGATGATCGGCAACGATGTGCCGTCACTCGTGCGCACGGCGCGCGAGTTGCAGCAGTATCCCATCGCGGCGGTGGATTTGAACCTGGGCTGTCCCGCGCCGGTGGTTTATCGCAAGTGCGCCGGCGGCGGCTTGCTGCGCGAGCCCCAGCGGGTGGACGCCATCCTGGGCGCGTTGCGCGACGCGGTGAAAATTAAATTCACCGTCAAGACGCGCATCGGTTTTGATTCGCCGGCGGTTTTTGACGAGTTCCTGCCGATATTCGCGAAGCACTCGCTGGATTTGCTCACGGTGCACGGGCGCACGGTTTACGAGATGTACCGCACCGAGGTGCATTATGATTACATCGCGCGAGCAGTGACGGCGATGCCCTGCCCGGTGTTGGCAAATGGAAATGTGCATTCCGCGCAAAAGGCGGAGGAGATTTTGAAATTGACCGGTGCGCACGGGCTAATGATCGGGCGCGGAGCGATTCGGAACCCGTGGTTGTTTCATCAAATCCGGCAGCGGCAACGCGGCGAAACGCAATTCATCCCGCGTGGCCACGACGTGCTGGCGTATGTCCGCGCGCTGTATGACGCGGTTTGTTCGCCGGATGTGACCGAATCGGCGCAGGTGCAGAAGATGAAAAAATACATGAATTACTTCGGCGTGGGCGTGGATGCGGAGGGGAAATTTCTGCATCAAATCCGGCGCGTGACGACGCAAGTGGAATTCTTTCGCGTGTGTGAAGAATTTTTGAATCACGACCGGCCGATGCCGCTGGAGCCGTTTCCATTGAAGCTGAAGGAAACGGATGTGATGGCGACGGAGTGAATCTTTTCACCCGTAGCGATACGGCTTCTCCATCGCGAACGTGTTCGGGAGGTGACGAACTTCGCGAACGGCGCTCTCCCGCAAAAGCACTTCCACGATGTCGAAACGGATTTTCACGGGCGGATTTTTCAGAAGGCGCAAATAATCCAGCGCGGTTTGGCAAAGAAGTCGCCGCTTGCGCTGATTTACACGGGCCGCGGGACGCACCCAATCTTCGGACGAACGGGTTTTGACTTCCACGAACACCAGGCAATCGTCATCGCGGAAAACCAAATCGATTTCGCCGCGGTCAGAGCGAAAGTTGGCGGTGAGATATTTCAGACCGAGTTGTTTGAGATGCTTTTTGGCGGCGCGCTCGCCGATGGTGCCGTGCTGGTGCGCGAGTGGAATCTCCTTTTTGTTCAGCCATTCTTTTATGACTGAGGGCAAATTCATTGCGAAATGGCGAATGACCTGTCGTCGCTCAGAAGCTTGGGCGAGGCGAGCAAATGAGGAACGCGATAGTCATACCGTGTCAATGTTCGTGAGCCGTAAAATATTTTACCTTGAAGCGGCATGAATGCCGCGCCCCGAATTATATGCGCTCCATTCGTCATTCGGCATCCGTCATTGATTCGGCGGCGCACCGAACAATTCCAACTCTGTTTCAACCGGCCTGAACGGTGAAAAACTCCGGCGGTGTATCGGGCACGGGCCCTGCGCGGCAATGGCTGCGTAATGCCGCGGAGTGGCGTAGCCTTTGTGCTCGGCGAAACCGTAGCCGGGATAGAGCTTGTCGAACTCGCGCATCGCGCGGTCGCGTGTGACTTTCGCCAGTACGCTGGCGGCGGCGATGGAATAACTTTTCGCGTCGCCCTCGACCAGCGCGGTTTGCGCGTAAGGCAGCCAACTGATTCTCAAGCCATCCACCAGCACGTGTTGCGGTTTGGGAGCGAGTTGGTCGAGCGCCTGTTGCATTCCGCGCCAGGCGGCCTGGCGGATGTTGATGCGGTCGATCATTTCGACGTCGACCGTGGCGATGGCGTAACGAATTTCCGGGTGGGAAGTGATGACGGCAAAAAATTTCTCGCGTTGCTCCTCGTCGAGCTGTTTGGAGTCATTGAGGCCACGGAGTTTGGTGTAGAGGCCGGTTTCGGACCAACTGGCGGGGAAGACAACGGCGGCGGAAACCACCGGTCCGGCGAGCGGGCCGCAGCCGGCTTCATCCACACCGGCGACGAGCGCGATGCCTTTTTGCCAAAGCTCGCGTTCGTACGATAACCGGTTCCAAAACTTCGCGCTCATCCTGCTTTCTTATAAAAGCATGGCGCGTAGACGCGGAGCAAGCAAACATGAAAGAAGTTATTAACGGAATGTGAATATGTGCGGGCCGACCAGGCCTCATCGGCGGGACGCCGACTGTCCCAGGATCAATACTTCGTCACGTTTTGCGTGAGGCCGCCGTCCACGTAATATGTGCTGCCGGTGACGTATTCCGATTCGCTGCCCGCGAGGAATAGCGCGAGCGACGCGACTTCTTCGGGCTTGCCGAAGCGCGCCAATGGAATCGGCTCGATGGCTTTCTTCAGTTCTTCGGGATTATCGAGAACTTTCTGGTTGATGGGCGTGGCGATGGCTCCGGGCGCGATGTTGTTCACGTTGATTTTATGCTGCGCCAATTCCAACGCGAGATTGCGCATCAACATCCGTTCGCCGCCTTTCGAGGCGCAATAGGGCGCGTATTGAGGAAAGGGAACGTCCTCGTGAATCGAGGAAATGAAAATCAACTTGCCGCCCTGGCCTTGCTTCACCATTTGTCGCGCGACGACCTGGCTCACGAGAAAACTTCCGTAAAGATTCACGGAAAGGACTTTATTCCATTCGTCGTCAGTGATGTCGAGGAACGGTTTTTTGAATTCGATGCCCGCATTGTTCACGCAGATGTCGAGGCGTCCGAATTTCTGAACGATTTGTTGCACCATGTTTTCGACTTCGGCGCGGACATTCACGTTGGCCGGGACTGCCAGTGCGTCCGGGTCGAACCTAGCGATGGGCGCCACGGCTTCCGCGCCGGTGTGCTTGCCGCCGGGGTGCATGTTGATGGCGATGTGCGCGCCTTCCTGCGCGAAACGCTCGGCGATGGCCTGGCCGATTCCGCTGCCCGCGCCGGTCACAAGCGCGACTTTGCCTTTAAGTGAATTCATAAAATTTCTGGTCTCCGGCTGGTTGTTTGGTAATCGTCCACGGGTGGTTGATTGTCAACTGAGACTTAATTTCGCTGCGAAAAAGATGGAGACAGGCACGATGCGTGTCCTACGATTTACGCCGCGCCTCTGAAGCGGCTACTTTCGAATGCCATGAAGGAAATATTGGTTCAAGATAGTGCGAGCGGCATCGCCATCTGCCGTGTGTCGGTGGATGCGATCCTTGATTTGCGGCACCGGCTTCTCCGCGCGGGAATGCCGGCGGAGGCAGCTCGATTTCCCGGCGACGATGATTCTGGGACGTGGCATTTCGGGCTTTTTTGTCTGGAGTCACCGGATGAAAATGCACCGGTGGTTTCCTGCGCCAGCTTCATGTTGAATTCCTACAAAGACGAGCCGGCATGGCAACTTCGCGGTATGGCGACCGACAATTCGCATCAGGGCCGCGGCTTTGGCGGCAAACTGCTGGCGTGCGCGGAGAAAGCCATTCTTCAGGACTCAGGAGTGCGATTGTTCTGGTGTAATGCGCGAGTGCCGGCGATTCCATTTTACGAGCGGCAACTCTGGATTGCGGATTCGGAGGTGTTTGATATTCCGACGGCGGGGCCGCATCGGAGGATGTTTAAGAGGCTGTAGATTGGAGCGCCTTTAATATTTTCTTGTGCGCGCTGGGGAAGGAAAGTTTGTGCAATTCCGAAAGCGAGAGCCAGAGGCTTTCGTCCCGCGCTAGACGCGCGTGACGGGATGATGGGGCCGAGCGGCGGCTCGACCCTGCCTTTAAGTTGGCCGGTTGAACGACTTGAAAAACTTCAACGGTAATTCGATAGCGAGTAATGGTGTGTTTAATGGTGCAAAGGGGCTTCGGATCTTGCGGCGTGAAACCAAGAAGATTTTGTGCGGCTGCCGCGGGATTTAACGGCTCGCCATTCAATTCAACGTTCGGAAATTCCCAGAGATGCGCGTTGACGACGCCTGAGGGCCGTTGTCGAACGAGGAATTTGCCACGATCTTCAACCACGAAAGCGGCGAAGCGCCGCGCCGTCGCCGCAGGCCTTTTATCGAGATTGGGAAAATCAGCGATGCGATTTTTCTGAAACGCAAAGCAATGTTTCGCAATCGGGCAGATCAGGCACTTGGGATCACGCGGGGTGCAGATGAGCGCGCCGAGTTCCATGAGGGATTGGTTGAGGTGGGAGCAAGCACAAGCGTGAAACGTGCTCCCGCCTTCGCTACGCTTCGGCGCGGCAAGCCGTGACGCGTGAGTTACCAGTTGCTGCGCGAGATCCCAGAGAAGCGCGTTGGTATTTTTTCCCCGCGGATTTTCGGCGATGCCGAAGACGCGTGTGAGGACGCGGATGACGTTGCCGTCGAGGATGGGCGTGGGTTGATTGAAGGCGATGCTGCAAATCGCGCCAGCGGTGTAGCGACCGATGCCGGGAAGCGAGAGAACGTCTTCGAATTTATCTGGAAACCTGTAGGAGACGACGTGAGGAGTCTCTAATTTTGATTTATTTTGAGACTCGTTATCTCGTCTCCTACAGTCTTCGATGATTTCCTGCGCGGCCTTTTGCAGGTTGCGCACGCGCGTGTAATAACCAAGCCCTTCCCACAGTTTGTGAATTTTATCCGGACTCGCCTTGGCGAGCGATTCGATGGTGGGCAACTCGCGCATCCAACGTTCCCAATAGGGAATGACGGTTTTGACCTGCGTTTGTTGCAGCATGATCTCGGAAACCCAAATGGCGTAAGGATCGCGCGTGCGGCGCCAGGGGAGATCGCGGGCGTTTTTCGCAAACCACGAAAGGAGCAGGGGGGCCAATTGTTTCGGGTTTCGAGTTCCGGGTTTCGAGTTTGGGGTGCGCGGCATCGCGGAAGATTTTATTATAGCCGCGAAAGAACGCAAAGAGCGTAAAGGGAAATTATTGAAGTGCGCGAATTCCCGGGAGCGCTGGCGTCTCGCTGGCAAGTTTGTGTGACTGGCCGGCGGGACGCCGGCACTCCCAGGGGCCGCGAAAACTTTTGTGTTCTTTGTGTTCTGTTGCGGCTATTTTTTCGGCGGTGAGCAAACCTTTGACATCTTATACTGGCAAGCTGACTGATGAGCAGGCGGCGGCGCTTAAGGCGTTGTTGCAGGAGCGAAATTTCAAATTTCGCGAGGTGCCGTACGCCCGGTTCGCGGGCGAAAAGGAAAAACTCCAGGTCGTCTTTTATGAAAGCGGCAAGCTGGTGTTGCAAGGGAAGGGCACGCAGGAGTTCATCGAATTTGTTTTGGAGCCGGAGATTTTAAAAGAGGCCAAGCTCGGTTATGAAGCGGTGCTGAATCCGGAATTACTCGCGCCACGGCTGGGTGTGGACGAAAGCGGCAAGGGCGATTTTTTTGGACCATTGTGCGTCGCGGGCGTTTACGTGAATGGAACCATGATTGAGAAGTGGAAGGAAGCCGGCATTCGCGATTCGAAAAATATTGGGAGCGATAAAAAGATCAAGGAACTGGCGGAATTAATTCGCGAGACGCCCGGCTGCGTCAGCACGGTCGTGCCGATTGGCAACGAGGCTTACAATCGGCTTTACTTGAAAATGCGGAGCGTGAATTCGCTCCTGGCGTGGGGTCATGCGCGCGTGGTTGAGAATTTGATGGGGCAACGGCATCGCATGAATCCGCTGCCGGTGCGGGCCATCAGCGATCAATTTGCTTCGAGCAAGGACGTGGTGGCGAAGGCCATGATGTCGATGGGGCGCGAAATCGAGTTGGTGCAGAAGCATCGCGCGGAAGAGGATTTGGCGGTGGCGGCGGCTTCGATTCTGGCGCGGCATGAGTTCGTGACGCGGTTGGATGCTTTGGGAAAGCAATTTGGAATGGTGCTTCCGCGCGGGGCCTCCGCGGCGGTGGATGCGGTGGCGAAGGAATTTATCGTCAAACAAGGTGTGGAAAACCTGCCGAAAGTGGCTAAAATGCACTTTCGGACGGCCTTGCGGGCGCAGGGTTTGCCGGAGCCGCCGAAGGTGGAATGGCGGCGACGGTCGCCGGGACAATAGTGGGCGTTTTTGGATGGGAAAACGGCGCGCGGAGAGGGTGACCCGCCAGGACGAGGTGGGGTGGAAAATAGTTAGAAATTATTTCTAAAACCCGTTGACAGGTACGGATTTGTTCCTTATTTTCCACAAGTCCGTTTGGGCCGTAAAAACGAAAAAACGTCAGCCCTTAGCTTTTTTGAAGGAAAAGGCAGGGGCGATGGTTTTTTGTCGTTTTGCAGGTATCAGGATTAAGTTTCGGATTTGACCGTGCCCATGTAGCTCAGTTGGTAGAGCACATCCTTGGTAAGGATGAGGTCATCAGTTCGATCCTGATCATGGGCTCCAGCCTTCGCTTGAGCGAAGCGAGAGCAGGTTGTCGCGCCGGACTGATGCGAAGGCCGACAGAGCGAGTAAGATGCCTTGAGCTTCGGCTCGGCAAGCCAGATAGAATAATTAGAGAAGCAAAAACGAAGTCGTAATAAACAGACAAACTCAACCAGGAGATAGCAATGGCAAAAGAGCAATTTCAACGTAATAAACCGCACGTCAACATTGGCACCATCGGCCACATTGACCACGGCAAATCCACCCTGACCGCCGCATTGGTTGAAGTCCAGGCGAAGAAAGGTCTCGCGACCCCCATTTCCTACGCCGATATCACCAAGGGCGGCACGGTCCGTGACGAGACCAAGACGGTGACCATCGCCGTTTCCCACGTGGAATACCAGAGCGACAAGCGCCACTATGCGCACGTCGATTGCCCTGGCCACGCGGATTACGTCAAGAACATGATTACCGGCGCGGCCCAGATGGACGGCGCCATCCTCGTGGTGGACGCTTCCGAAGGCCCGATGCCGCAGACCCGCGAACACATCCTGCTTGCGCGCCAGGTCGGCGTGCCGGCGATCGTGGTGTTCCTGAACAAGGTTGACCTCGTCGACGACAAGGAACTTCTCGACCTCGTCGAGATGGAAGTGCGCGATTTGCTGACCAAGTATCAATTCCCGGGCGACAAGACCCCGATCGTTCGCGGCAGCGCCAAGAAGGCGCTCGCGCATGAACCGGAAGGTGAAAAGGCGATCCAGGAGTTGTTGGACGCGGTGGACGCATTTGTTCCGCTGCCGACTCGCGAAGTCGACAAGCCGTTCCTGATGTGCGTCGAAGACGTGTTCACGATTGAAGGCCGTGGCACCGTGGTGACCGGCCGTGTGGAACGCGGAATCCTCAAGCGCATGGAAGAAGTCGAGATCGTGGGCTTGAAAGACACCCGCAAGACGACCGCGACGGATATCGAAATGTTCCGCAAGTTGCTGGATTCGGCGAACGCTGGCGACAACGTGGGCGTGCTGCTGCGCGGCACCACGAAGGAAGAAGTCGAACGTGGAATGGTGCTGGCCAAGCCGGGCAGCATTACTCCGCACACCAAGTTTAAGGCGGAAGTGTACGTGCTCTCGAAAGAAGAAGGTGGCCGTCACACCCCGTTCTTCACGAATTACCGGCCGCAGTTTTACTTCCGCACGTCGGATGTTACCGGCACGCTGACCTTGCCCACCGGTGTGGAAATGGTCATGCCCGGCGACAACGTCTCGGTGGAAATTGAAATGCAGAAGCCGGTCGCGATGGAAAAGGGCCTGCGTTTTGCGATCCGCGAAGGTGGCCGCACGATTGGCGCCGGTCGCGTCTCGGAAATCATCGCTTAATTGAGCGGAAAGAATTACGGAGCGCGGGGATTAAAGGTCCCCGCCTCCTTTTTTGTCGGCGGCAGCAATGCCGGCCAACGGTGGTTACGGCGTTAGCTCAATTGGTAGAGTAGCGGTCTCCAAAACCGTTGGTTGTAGGTTCAAGTCCTACACGCCGTGCCAGCCTTCGCTCGCAGTGCAGCGGAGTGCGAGGCTGCCGCGCCGAAGCGTAGCGTAGGCGGGCCAGTCTGCGACGGAGAGGTGGCAGAGTGGTCTATTGCGGCGGTCTTGAAAACCGCTTCAGGCGAAAGCCTGACGGGGGTTCGAATCCCTCCCTCTCCGCCAATCTCGCAAAGCGGGACGGCGGCGCTGAAACGCAGTGCGGGCGGGACGTGAAATTAAATAGCCCCGGGCTGCGGCTCGGCAGATCAGAGAAATTTTGTGAAGCACAATCTAATTCCAATTGTAATCTGGGTCGTGGTCATCGGGGCCGCTTTCGCCTATGCGTGGTGGAAGGGCTACGTGGCAAGGTTCCGCAATTATTGGGACCTGACCATGGAAGAATTGCGCAAATGCGCCTGGCCGACCTGGGATGAATTGAAGGGTTCGACCGTCATTGTGACGATCTCGATCGGGTTAATCGGCCTGTTTACCTACGCCATCGACACTGTTTTTTATTATTTGGTGCGCCTGATATCCTAGCGCACCGCGAAATTATCATGCGAAGCCAGTGGTTTGTCATTCATACGCTATCGGGCCAGGAGCAAAAGGTCAAAGAGAGCATCGAGAAGCGCATCAAGACTGATGAGATGGGCGATTTCATCAAGGAAGTCCTCGTGCCCATGGAGAAGGTTGTGGAAGTCCGCAACCAGAAGAAGACGGTCTCGACCCGCAAGTTGTGGCCGGGATACGTGTTCGTGGACATGGTGTTGCTTGATGAAGACAAGCGGATCATTGAGGGGCCGTGGTATTTTATTAAAGAAACGCAGGGCGTGATTGGCTTCGTGGGCGGCGAACCGCCCGTGCCGACCCCGGCGGACGAAGTTGAGTCCATCAAGGCGCAGATTTCCGCGTCGGAAGAGACGGAGAAACCGAAGGTTGCCTTCAACGTCGGTGAGACGGTCAAGATTAACAATGGGCCGTTCCTGAATTTCAGCGGTGTGATTGAGGAAATCGAGCCGGACCGTGGCAAGCTGAAAGTCACCGTCAACATTTTCGGAAGAAATACGCCGGTGGAGTTGGAATACTGGCAGGTGGAGAAGGCGTAAGTCGGTTAAACAGGTTAAATCAGTTAAACAAGTTAAATGGGCCGAGGTGTCCGAACTTATTTAATCCCTTTAACCAATCACTTATTTAACGAATAACATGGCAAAGAAAGTTACAGGACAGATTAAGTTGCAGATTCCCGCCGGGCAGGCGAATCCCGCCCCACCCGTTGGTCCCGCGCTCGGTCAGCACGGCGTCAACATCATGGCCTTCTGCAAGGAATTTAACGCCGTGACCAAAAACGACGCCGGCCTGGTGATTCCCGTGGTGATCACGGTTTATCAGGACAAGTCGTTCACGTTCATCACCAAGTCGCCGCCCGCCTCCATCCTGCTCAAGAAAGCAGCGGGAATCACGGCTGGTTCCAAGACGCCGAACAAGGAAAAAGTGGGCAAAGTGACCCGCAAACAGGTGCTCGAAATCGTCAAGATGAAGGCGAAGGATTTGAACGCGGTGAATGAAGAAGCCGCGTTTCGCGTCATCGCCGGCACCGCACGCAGCATGGGGATTGATGTGGTCGGCTGAAGAATTTAATCCGTAAACAAACAACCGCGGGAGAATCTCGTAAATGCGAGATTCGCTTGCACCGCACAAAACAAAATGCCTAGCAAACGATTCAAGAAAGCGCTGGAGTTGGTGGATGGCCGGAAGTCCTATCCGCTCAAATCCGCCGTGGAAGTATTAGCCAAATTTCCGAAAGCGAAGTTCAACGAGACGGTTGATCTCGCGTTTCGGCTCGGAGTGGACCCGAAGCAATCGGACCAGATGGTCCGTGGCACCGTCCCGTTGCCGCACGGCAGCGGCAAGACCGTGAAGGTGCTCGTGTTCACCAAACCCGGACCGGCAGCCGATGCTGCCCGCGCGGCCGGTGCGGAGTTCATCGGGTTTGAAGACATGATCAAGAAGTGCAACGAAGGCTGGACAGATTTCGATGTGGCGATCGCCACGCCGGAAGCCATGGCCGAAGTGCGTAAACTGGGTAAAGTGCTCGGACCGCGCGGCCTGATGCCCAACCCGAAGACGGGCACCGTCACCGACGACACCGCGAAAGCCGTGAAGGAAGTCAAGGCGGGGCGCGTCGAATTCAAGATCGACAAAGCGGGCAACGTGCATGTGCCCGTGGGCAAGGCCTCGTTTGCGGCCAACCACATTGAAGAGAATGCGCGCGCGGTGATCGACGCCGTGGCAAAAGCCCGGCCCAACAGCGTGAAAGGCACGTATATTTATTCCTGCACGCTTTCGGCGACGATGAGCCCGGGAGTATCCGTGGACGTGAAGGAATTTGCGGCGCAATAAGTGACTCATTTAACCATTTAACCAATTACGAACTTATGCGTCCCGAGAAACAAAATTTAACGAAGGAATATCTCACGCGGCTGAATGGCTCTCCGTTCTTCATCGTGGTGGATTACAAGGGCCTCAAAGTCGGCCACATGACCGAGCTGCGCAAGCGCCTGAACAAGGCCGGCGCGGAAGTGCACGTGGTCAAGAACTCGCTTTTCCGCATTGCCGCCAAGGAATCCGGCGTGGCTGACATGAACGGCTCGCTGTCCGGGCAGATGGCGGTGGTGACGGGCCAGAAGGACATTTCGACCGCCGCCAAGGTGGTCAAGACCTTCGGTTCCGAATTCGATAAATTAAAGGTCAAATTCGGTTATTTGAACAATTCGCGCCTCGCGGATGCCGACATCCTGGCGCTGGCGGATTTGCCGTCCATCGAGGTATTGAGGGCTAGATTCCTGGGCCTTTTGAACGCTCCGACCACCAAGCTGGTCACATTATTGAACACACCGGCCAGTCAATTGGCCCGCGTTCTCCAGGCAAAAGTGGAAAAAGGCTAAATATAGTTTATACTTTCCTTCCCGCTTTTGCCGGCGGGGAGGGAAATCAACCAACAACAACGTAAATCGTCGGTTCGCAGGCAGTGAACTGAAAATGTCCGGGCGTGTCACGCCGCGCAGTTGCGAAGGCGGATCCGGGCGACGACGAGACGAAAGGTAACATGGCATTAGACAAAGCAAACATCGTAGAACAATTGAGCAATGCAACGGTCATCGAAATCGCTGACCTGGTGAAAGAATTGGAAACCAAATGGGGCGTTAGCGCTGCCGCTGCTGTGGCCGCTGCTCCCAGCGCAGGTGGTGGTGGTGCCGCTGCTGCTCCGGCTGCTGCTGCGAAGGACACGTTTGACGTGATTCTCGCCTCGGTCCCGGCCGACAAGAAGATCGCGGTCATCAAAGCCGTTCGTGAAGTCAAAGCCGGCCTCGGTTTGGCGGAAGCCAAAGCCCTGGTCGAAGGTGCTCCCAAGCCGGTGCTCGAGGGTGCTAACAAGGCTGATTCCGACGCTGCCAAGAAGAAGCTGGAAGAAGCTGGCGCCAAGGTGGAAGTCAAGTAATTGGCCCATGATTTGGGGTGGTCTCGCAGTTTGCGGGACCGCCCCGTTTCGCCGAAAGGCGAGCCGGCGGGTCAGCCGGCGGGACGACGATGCGAAGCGGCGTTCCGAAACAACGAGAGATTTTTAGATTAGCAGAAAAAACACATCGAAATCACCTCAAGTGATTTAAGTTTTGGCAAGTTCGCTGCAAAAGGCGGCGTTCTTGCCTCATGTCGTTTAGTAGAAAATGAACGGACCGGCGCAAGCTGGTCATTGTGAAAAGGTAAACATGCCATCGCGAGCCATAGCAGAACGAGTCAACTTCGGTAAAATCAAAGAAATCATCGCCCCGCCGAACCTCATCGAATTGCAGACCAATTCGTACCATGAGTTTTTGCAGGCGGCGATTCCGCAATCCAAGCGCAAAAACCTGGGATTGCAGGCCGTATTCACCGAGGTATTTCCCATCGAGAGCTACGATGGCAAGTGCGTGCTGGATTTCCATTCCTACGAAATTGGCGAGCCCAAGCTGGACTGGCTGGAATGTTTGCGCGAAGGCCTGACCTTTGGCGCCCCGCTCTACGTGACTTTTCTCCTGAAGGAGGAAAAGGGCACGAAAGAGGAAAAGGTGTTCATGGGTGAATTGCCACTGATGACGCCGCAAGGCACGTTTGTCATCAATGGCGCTGAGCGCGTAATCGTGAGCCAGTTGCATCGCTCGCCGGGTCTGGCGTTCGAGGCCACGCAGCATCCGAACGGCAAGACGCTCCATTCGTTCCGCATCATCCCGGACCGCGGTTCGTGGTATGAGGCGCAGTTCGACACCAGCGATTTGCTTTACGTTTATCTCGATCGCAAAAAACGCCGCCGGAAATTTTTGACGACCACGTTCTTCCGCGCGTTGAGCTTCCTCGATGACGAAGCCAAGGGCGCTGACAGCAAGAAACGTGATGCCACCAAAACCGGCACCGACGAGGAAATTTTGAAGCTCTTTTACGACGTTGAAGAACTCAGCGTGAAGGAAGCCGAGAAGCTGGACGATCTGCCGAACAAGGTTTTGATCGAAGACGCCACCGACCAAGAAAAAGGCCTGGTAGTCGCGCGCGCTTTCGAGCCGCTTTCCAAAGCGGTCGTGAAGCAGATCGCCGAACTTGGCGTGAGCAAGATCAAGGTCGTGGATACCACTGCTGACGAAGGCATCGTCATCAAGTGCATGAAGAAGGATCCGGCCAAGAACGAGGAAGAGGCGTTGAAAGACATCTATCGCCGCCTTCGTCCTGGCGATCCGCCGACGGCCGCGAACGCGCGCGCGCTCATCAAGCGATTGTTCTTTGACGCGAAGCGTTATGATTTGGGCCGCGTGGGCCGTTACAAAATTAACCAGAAACTCGGCATCAAAGGCGGCGATTCCCGCATTTTGACCAAGGAAGATTTGGTGGCCGCCACGAAATATCTGCTTCGCCTGAAAAAGGGCGAAGGTTCGCTGGATGATATTGACCATCTCGGCAGCCGGCGCGTCCGCACGGTGGGCGAATTGCTCGCCAACCAATGCCGCGTGGGCCTGGCCCGCACTGAGCGCCTCGTGAAAGAGCGCATGACGCTTTTCGATCAAGGCGTGGAAGCAATGTCCCCGCAGAAGCTCATCAATCCGAAGGCGCTTTCGGCAGTCATTCGCGATTTCTTTGGACGCAGCCAGTTGTCGCAATTCATGGACCAGATCAACCCGCTCGCCGAGTTGACCCACAAGCGCCGCTTGTCGGCCCTCGGGCCTGGCGGTTTGTCCCGCGACCGCGCGGGCTTCGAAGTCCGCGACGTGCATCCGTCGCATTACGGCCGCATTTGTCCCGTCGAAACGCCTGAAGGACCGAATATCGGTTTGATCGCGTCGCTGGCGACCTTTGCGCGCATCAACGATTTCGGTTTCTTGGAAACTCCCTATCGCAAGGTGGAGAGCGGCCGGGTCACTGAGAAGATTGATTACCTGACCGCCGACCGTGAAGAGGCCCATACCATCGCGCAGGCGAACACGCCGGTGGATGACAAGGGCAAATTCACGCAGGACCGCATTCTTTGCCGCAGCCGCGGCGGGGATTTCGTGGACCTCGAACCGGCGCGTGTGGATTACATGGACGTCTCGCCGAAGCAGCTCGTTTCGGTGGCGGCATCCTTGATTCCGTTCCTCGAACACGACGACGCCAACCGCGCGTTGATGGGTTCGAACATGCAACGCCAGGCTGTGCCGCTGCTCGTGACCGAATCGCCGTTTGTGGCGACCGGTCTCGAAGACCGCGTGGCGCGCGATTCGCGTGCCGTGATTGTCGCGGAAGAAGCCGGCAAGGTCGCATCCGTGACCGGCAGCCAGATTATCATCACGGAAAACGGCCAGTTGCCGGACACCAAAAAGAAGATCAAGCACGATCCCGAGAAGGGCGTCTGGGTCTATCAAGTCCGCAAATTCATGCGTTCGAACGCCGCCACCTGCATCAACCAGAAAATCCTGGTGAAGAAGGGTGAGCACGTGAAGAAGGGCCAGATCATTGCCGACGGTCCCTGCACGCAGGGCGGAGAGCTCGCGCTCGGCCGCAACGTGCTGGTCGCGTTCATGCCCTGGAACGGCTACAACTTCGAGGACGCCATCCTCATCAGCGAACGCATCGTGAAGGACGACGTGTTCACCTCGATTCACATCGATGAATTCGAAGTGGCCGCGCGCGACACGAAGCTCGGGCCGGAGGAAATCACGCGCGACATCCCGAACCTCGGCGATGAAGCGTTGAAGAACCTCGGGCCGGACGGTGTGATTCGCGTCGGCGCGGAAGTGAAGCCGGGCGATATTCTCGTCGGCAAAATCACTCCCAAATCCGAAACCGAACTCGCGCCGGAAGAACGTTTGCTGCGCGCCATCTTCGGTGAAAAGGCCGCGGACGTGAAGGACACTTCACTTAAAGTTCCCTCGGGCACTTACGGCATCGTCATGGACGTGAAGGTTTCTTCCAAGAAGGAATCCGACCGCGAACGCACGGTGACTTCTGAAGAGAAGAAGCAGGCCAAGCAGGTTGAGGATGAATATAAGAAGAAAACCGACGAACTGCGCGACCAGTTGACGGAAGCGTTGAGCAATATTTTGCTCGGCGAAAAAATTCCGCTCGACGTGGTGAACAGCGAGACCGGCGAAATCATCATCCCGGCGAATCGCAAGATCACGAAAACCTTGCTGCGCAAGCTCGCGACGGTCTATGACCGCATCGAAATCGACCCGTCGCCGATCCGCAACAAGATTAACGAGATCATCGGCAGCTTTAAGAAGAAATTCGACGACCTGCAGATGCAATACGACGAGGAAATGGAACGCGCCGAAGCCGGCGAAGGCGTGGACAGCGGCGTGGTGAAGTCGGTGAAGGTTTACATCGCCTCCAAGCGCAAATTGTCGGTCGGTGACAAGATGGCCGGACGCCACGGTAACAAGTGTGTCGTCGCCAAGATTGTGGCCGAGGAAGACATGCCGTTCCTCAGCGACGGAACTCCGGTAGACATCGTTTTGAATCCGCTGGGCGTGCCCTCGCGCATGAACGTCGGGCAGGTGTTGGAAACGCATTTGGGCTGGGCGGCCAGGCTGCTCGGCATGAAGTTCGCCACGCCGGTTTTCGACGGCATCAAGGAAAAGGAAGTGCGCGGTTACCTCGACCAGGCGAAATTGCCGAACCACGGCAAGACGCATTTGATCGACGGGCGCACGGGCGAACGCTTCGACCAGGAAATTGTCGTCGGCTACATTTACATGATGAAGCTGGGCCACTTGGTGGCGGACAAGATTCACGCGCGCGCAGTCGGGCCTTATTCGCTCGTCACGCAACAACCGCTCGGCGGCAAGGCCCAATATGGCGGCCAGCGCTTCGGCGAAATGGAAGTGTGGGCCATGGAAGCGTATGGCGCCGCTTACACGCTGCAGGAACTGCTCACCGTCAAATCCGACGACGTGCAGGGCCGCACGCGGATTTACGAAAGCATTGTCAAAGGCGACAACGCGCTGGAGGCCGGCATTCCGGAATCCTTCAACGTGTTGGTCAAGGAAATGCAGTCGCTCGGCCTCGATGTAAAGGTTGGTTATTCCAACCCCGTGGAGCAGGCGGCTTCCGAACAGGGGACGGCAAACGCACTGGCGGCTGTCTAACTGAATTTAGCGCGAACCATTCGCTGAAAGAAATTGTATGAGTATGACTAGTTCGAAAGAAAACGCCCGGGAGTTGCTCGGGCTGGAAAAGGTGAACCAGGTGGAGTACGTCGCGATCCAGGTCGCGTCGCCCGAAGCCATTCGTTCCTGGTCCAAGGGGGAAGTCAAAAACCCGGAGACCATCAATTACCGCACGTTCAAGCCCGAAAAGGGCGGCTTGTTCTGCGAACGCATTTTCGGTCCGGTAAAGGACTGGGAATGTTCCTGCGGAAAGTATAAACGCATCAAGCACCGCGGCGTCGTTTGTGATCGTTGCGGCGTGGAAGTGACTCTCGCGCGCGTGCGCCGCGAGCGCATGGGCCATATCGAACTGGCCGTGCCGGTCTGCCATATCTGGTTCTTCAAGTGCATGCCCTCGCGCATCGGCCTCGTGTTGGATATGACGGCCCGCAACCTCGAGCGCGTGATTTATTACGAGGATTACATGGTGATCGATCCCGGCTCGACACCGCTCAAGCAAAACCAGTTGCTCAGCGAACACGAGTATCGCGAAGCCCGCGAAACCTACGGCGCGGAAGCGTTCCTGGCCAAGATGGGCGCCGAAGCCGTGCGTGATGCGCTCGCGAAAGTGGATTTGGGCAAGGGCGTGGATAATCTCCAAATCGCCATGACCGAAACCAAGAGCAAGCAGATCCGCAAAAAAATCGCCAAACGGATCAAGCTGCTCCAGGGGTTGCAATCCTCGAAGAGCCGTCCGGAATGGATGATTCTCACGGTGCTGCCGGTGATTCCGCCGGACCTGCGCCCGCTCGTTCCGCTGGAAGGCGGACGGTTTGCGACGTCGGATCTGAACGACCTTTATCGCCGCGTCATCAACCGCAACAACCGGTTGAAGAACCTGCTCCAGCTCAAGACGCCGGAAGTCATCATCCGCAACGAAAAGCGCATGTTGCAGGAAGCCGTGGATGCCTTGTTCGACAACGGCCGCCATGGCCGCGCCGTGACTGGCGCCGGCAATCGTTCGCTGAAATCCCTGAGCGATATGCTTAAGGGCAAGAGCGGACGTTTCCGCCAGAACCTGCTCGGCAAGCGCGTGGATTACTCGGGCCGTTCGGTCATCGTCATCGGTCCTGAGCTCAAGCTACATCAATGCGGCTTGCCCAAGAAAATGGCGCTCGTGCTGTTCGAGCCGTTCATCATCCGCCGCCTCAAGGAACTCGGCTATGTGCACACCGTGCGCTCGGCCAAGAAAATGATTGAGCGGCAGACCACCGAAGTGTGGGACATTCTGGAAGAAGTCACCAAGGGACATCCGGTGCTGCTCAACCGCGCGCCGACGCTGCACCGTTTGTCGGTGCAGGCATTCGAGCCGCAATTGATCGAAGGCGAAGCGATTCGCATTCATCCGCTGGTCTGTACCGCCTACAACGCGGACTTCGACGGCGACCAAATGGCGGTGCACGTGCCGCTGTCGGTGGAAGCACAGATGGAAGCGCGCCTGTTGATGATGGCGCCGAACAACATCTTCAGCCCTTCATCCGGCAAGCCCATCATCACGCCCACGCAGGACATCACGCTGGGTTGCTATTACCTGAGCGCCGAGCCGCGCACTCCGATGCCGGCAAAGATCGACACGTTGAAATTGTTCGGTTCCAAGACCGAAGTCATTTTCGCGTATGACGATGGCTCCGTGACGACTCACGAGCGCATCCGCCTGGCGAACCCCGACCTCGGCAAGCCGTCACATTTCGGCAACGCTGAGAACAAAGTGATCGTGACCACCGTGGGTCGCGTGCTTTTCAGCGAAATCTGGCCGCCGGAGATGGGTTTCCCCAACAAGGTGGTCAAGAAGAGCGAACTCGGCGACCTCATCTGGCGCTGTTACAAGATTTGCGGCCATGACAAGACGGTCATCATGCTCGACAAATTGAAAGAGCTCGGCTTCGTTAACGCGACCAAGGCCGGCGTGTCCATCGGCATCGATGACATGATTATTCCTGACGAGAAAGACCAGGAAATCAAGACCGCGCAAGGCCTCATCAAGGAAGTGGAGAAGCAGCATCGCAAAGGTGTCATTACTTCCGGCGAACGTTACAACAAGATTGTCGATATCTGGACCCATGCGACGGACCAGATCGCGAACGTCATGTTCAAGACCCTCGAAAAAAATCAGGGCAAAAAGGAATTCAACCCGGTGTTCCTCATGGTGGATTCGGGCGCCCGTGGCAATCGCCAGCAGGTGCGTCAGCTCGCCGGCGTGCGCGGCCTCATGGCCAAGCCGAGCGGCGACATCATCGAGAAGCCGATTTTGTCGAACTTCCGCGAAGGGTTGACCGTGTTGGAATATTTCATCTCCACGCACGGGGCGCGCAAAGGTCTGGCCGATACCGCGCTTAAGACCGCCGACTCGGGTTACATGACCCGCAAGCTGGTGGACGTGGCGCAGGACGTGATCATCCGCGAACAGGATTGCGGAACCAGCAACGGCATTTGGGTGCAGGCGATTTACGAGGGCGAAGACGAAGTGGTGAAACTCGCCGACCGCCTGGTGGGCCGCTATTCGTGCGACGACATCAAGAATCCGCAGAACCCGAAGGAAATGTTCGTTAAATCCAACGAGGAAATTGACGAACTCAAGGCCAAGGCGATTGATTCGAGCGGCGTTGAGAAAGTCAAAATCCGCTCGGTGCTCACTTGCGAAAGCAAGCACGGCATCTGCATGTATTGCTACGGCCGCAATCTGGCGACCGGCAACCTGGTCAAGCTCGGTGAAGCCACCGGCATCATCGCCGCGCAATCGATCGGCGAGCCCGGCACGCAGTTGACCATGCGTACGTTCCACATCGGTGGAACGGCGTCAGCGGTGTTCAAGCAACCGCAGATCAAGGCCAAGTTTGACGGCACCATCCGTTACAACGAACTGCGCATCGTGCAGCTCGAAGACGGCAATAACATCGTCCTGAACAAGAACGGCAGCGTTTCCATTCTCGCCGAAGACGGCCGCGAACTGGAAAATCACACCATCGTCATCGGCTCGGTCATTGCCGTGCCGGATGCCGGCAAGGTCAAGAAGGGCGATACCTTCGTGCAGTGGGATCCTTACAATGTCCCGATTCTCTCGGAGAAGGCGGGCAAGGTGAAGTTCCACGACATCATCGAGGGCGTCACCATGAAGCAGGAAATGGACGAGCAGACGCAGCAGGAAGCGATGGTCATCATCGAACACAAGGAAGATTTGCACCCGCAAATCATCATTTCGGACGATGATGGCGAACCGGTGGCGAATTACCCGATTCCGTCGGGCGCGCACATCGTCGTGAATGAAGAGGATCGGATTGTCGCCGGCACATTGATGGCCAAGACGCCGCGCAAGAGCTCGAAGACGAAGGACATCACCGGCGGTCTGCCGCGTGTGGCCGAGTTGTTCGAAGCGCGCCGTCCCAAGGACGCCTCGGAGATTTCGAAGATCGACGGCATCGTTGATTTCGGCCCGAGCGTTCGCGGCAAGCGCTGCATTGTCATCAAGGACCAGCAGACCGGCGTGGAAGAGGAACATCTCATCGCCATCGGCAAGCACGTGATCGTCTTCAAGGGCGATTTCGTGAAGAAAGGCCAGCAGTTGACCGAAGGGCCGATCGATCCGCACGAGATTCTGGACATTTGCGGACCGCAGGAATTGCAGGAGCATTTGGTGAACGAAGTGCAGGAAGTGTATCGTCTGCAAGGCGTGACCATCAACGACAAGCACATCGAGATCATCGTGCGCCAGATGTTGCGCAAGGTGCGCATCACCGAACCGGGCGACACGACGTTCCTCTGGGGCGAGCAGATCGACAAGCTCGAGTTCGAGGAAGAGAATGCGCGCGTCGAGAAGATGGGTGGCAAGCCCGCCGAAGCACAGCCGGTGCTGCTCGGCATCACGAAGGCTTCGCTGGAAACTGAAAGCTTCCTGAGCGCCGCGTCATTCCAGGACACGACCCGCGTGCTGACCGAAGCCGCGACTCGCGCCAAGGTGGATTACCTGCGCGGGTTCAAGGAAAACGTCATCATGGGCCATATCATCCCGGCGGGCACCGGTTTCGATCATCATCGCAAGGTGACTTTGAAGCCGCTGGTGGAATTGCCGGAAGAGCCCGAGCCGCAGCAGGAAGAGGCGGCAGCCCCGGCAGAGAATCCGCTGGTGGGCTGAAAGATTTGAATATCACGAGGCCGGTTCCGAAAGGGACCGGCCTTTTTTATTATCGATCGTAGGAGCCGACGTGATGGGGCTTTAATGAGGTGCTGCTTCAAGGCAACTCATCGGCTTTCGCGACGCAACCACCAACAATTCTATCAATGTGAAAGCGCGTTTCATAACCTCCACTCCATTGGTAATCGCACAAAATGGCGACGGGATTTGTCGCAGACTTGTTCAAGAACATTTGGTTTGTTGCAAGGCTTTAATCTGTTCCGAAATCTGCGCGAGGCTGGCATTGATTTGCCGCAACGTGATCCGGCGGTTGAAAATGACCAACAACAATATCACCAGCGTTCCCATGGACAGCAAAGCCATCGAGACCGCCGTCAAAAACATTACCTTCCCATGTGCCGCCGTAACCTGCACATGCCGCCAATCCAGTTCTTGCCTCGACAGCGTCACATTCCCCTCGGCGTTGGTTCCGGTTTGCTGCACGGTTTGCGGATAATCTTCCATCAACAGCCGCTCCATTGGATGCACCCTGATCACGTTGGCCCATGCGAGCATGATGCTTCCAAAAATGGCGAGCAAACCGAAGCCAAGGGCCATCGTGACCAGTCCGCGTTCCGCCCAGCGGGAGGAACGCAATTGTTTCATGACGGCTTCGTTCATTTCTTGATTGTCTTTGTTCATGTGATTTTCCTTTCAACTGCGTTCTTCAACGCGCGTTTGGCATAGTGAATTCGGGAGCGGACGGTTCCGAGCGTGCAGCCAGTCACGCGAGCGATTTCCTCGTAACTCATCTCCTCAAAAAATCGCAGGACAAGCACTTCCCGCTGGTCCGGTGTAATCAGTCCCAGGCTCTGTTGCAATTCCCCGGCCTCCATCATCACGGATGTTTCTTCATTTCTGGGCAACGCTTCCAATTCGTCCTCGTTCAGTGGTTGCACAATGATTTTGCGGCGGCGATATTCGCGATAGATGCGGTCGCGGGCGATACGAAATGCCCACGGACGGAATTTGCCAGCCTCCAGCAAACTCGGCAGTCCACGATAAATGGCCACCCAGATTTCCTGAGTCAGGTCGTCGACGGTTTGTGGCGATTCAATCATCTTGCGGGTAAAGCTCAGCAAATGCGGCCCATACAATTCTAGCAACTCGCGGAACGCTGCCTCGTCGCCAATCTGGCTGCGAAGCACCAACGTCTGCTCATAAAGCTGTTGCGTAGTGATGGACACGTGCGCTTTGACTCTTAAGCTGCCTGTCACCGGCAAAAAGTTCAATCGCGCGGTAAGAATTCTAGCCGGTGGCAAGAGGGGACCAATTATTTCGAAATTTTTTTAACGCTGCTTCAATCTCCACCCCATTGGCAATCGTAGCCGCACTGCTTGGCGCGCTTGGGAAGCCAACAGAATTCCATTCCGTGTTCGAAGGGAAAAAACTGAACTATCGCCCCTCCACCGAAAACGTGGTTGAATCGCTGGCAATGAAATTGCCGCGTCTCGCCATGGCTTTGCTATTGATTGCCAGTCCGGCCGCCGCGAGCCCACCGATTTTTGGCGTGGCGCGACCGATGCCGGGGATGAATGCTCAGTTCGAGCAGACGAACAATTGGATTGGCGGAGACGGGGTGTCTTCCGTGGCACTGACGCTGGAGCGCACTTTGTGGCTGTTCAGCGATACGTGGGTTGGCAGTGTTCGCGATGGCAAACGCGTCAATGCCCGCATCGTCAATAACACCCTCGCTCTCCAGGACGGACACGGCACAAAGGCTAAACTTCAGTTCGTCATTCGCCATGATGCGGGCGGCAAACCCACTGCGTTTTTGGTTCCTGAGAATAAGCAGGGTTGGTTTTGGCTGCACTCGGGCGCATGTGTCGGGCAGCGCCTTTATTTGTTTTCGATGCAGATGCAAAAAACCGGTGACCGGGGAGTTTTCGGTTTTCGGCAGAGTGGGGAATGGCTGGGAGTCGTGACGAATCCGCTGGCATCGCCTTTGCAATGGCGAATTGAACAATACCAACTGCTGTGCACGGAATTTTCCGCCGAACACGAAAGGACTTTCGGGGCCGCCACTCTTACGGACGGTGAATATCTTTACATTTACGGAACGGACGAGGATACCCGAAGCGGAGGGAGGGAACGTTACTTGGCGGTAGCCCGCGTTCCCACGAACGAGGTAACAGACTTTTCCGCCTGGAGATTTTACGCCGGCGGCCAATGGGAAACAGATTACCGCAAGGCAAGCCATTTGACGGATCGCATGGCGACCGAATACTCCGTCTCATACCTTCCGAAATTGAGCGAGTATTTGCTCATTTACACCGACCGGGGAATGTCGCCAAAAATTCAGGCGCGCACGGCAAAGTCGCCCTGGGGAAAATGGTCGGCGCCAGAAACAATTTTTCAATGTCCGGAGATGGGTAAGGATAAGAAGATTTTTTGTTATGCAGCCAAGGCGCATCCGGAGGAAGAAACCGGGGACGCGCTTATTATCAGCTATGTGGCTAATTCTTTTGACGTGGGGCAGGTCATTGCAGATGCGAGCCTTTATTGGCCGCGCTTTGTCCAGGTGCCACTCGCAAGCGGGGAAAAATGAATGATCAGATTCTCAAACGGTTCCCAGCCATTTTTGAAGTGATCGATGTCGCGCAGAGTCGTTGAAAAAGCCCCAGTGTTCGCCTAGCTCTCACCACTCGCGCCCTTCAGGCATCGTTTCTTATTGATTTTGGCGGTCCGGAAGGTCATTTTCCGCCCGGCAAATCGAGTCCCTTTTTGAATATGAGCCGTTGGTTGCATCGTATCGCGGGAAGCCGGCTGTTAAAGCCGGTCTTTTGGTCTCTGCACATGAAAGTAGCGGAAGGGGTGCGTCACTTAATCGCGCAGAACCAGTCCAATATCGATTATGAGCGCCATATCCGTGCCCGCAGAGAATCCGTGGATTACCTCGAAGCCCTCGAAGCCGAGCGCGGCCGGCCGATCCGCGCTTTTCCCACACGCGAGTCTCTCTTCCTGCATGGGTTGAGCTTGGTTCCGAAAACCCAGCCTGGCCTCATCCTTGAGTTCGGCGTCTGGAAAGGGGAATCGGTAAACTTCATCAGCAAACACACTCCCGAAACGGTTTTTGGATTTGATTCGTTTGAGGGTTTGCCGGAAGTCTGGAATTCGGAATACCAGGCCAGCCACTTCAAAATGTCCTATCTCCCGAAAGTGCGGAAGAACGTGCAGCTCGTCAAAGGCTGGTTCAATGAAACCCTGCCTCCGTTTCTCGAAAAGCACCCCGGTCCGCTCGCGCTGCTGCACGTCGATTCTGATATTTATAGTTCCGCCAAAACCGTCCTGGAGCTGCTGGCCCCGCGAATGCGCGGAAACGACGCTCAGGGCAAAGGCGGCACGGTTATCATTTTCGACGAATTCTTCAATTACCCTGGCTGGCGCCAGCATGAGTTCAAGGCGTTTCAGGAGCTGCTCACCAGCCGGAATTTCGCGTTCGAGCCCATCAGTTACAATTCCTGTCACAGCCAGTTTTGCGTTCAGATCAGCCGGGTTTAGAGAGTTGAAACGATGCTTCCGGGTCACTGGGAGCGTTGAAAACGCCGCGATCTGCTGCTAGATTTGTGCGCGGTCGAAAATCCGGGAAATAGTTGTTGCAACGCAGTATCCTTTTGTTATATTCCGCGCTCCGTTTGTCCCGATTAAAGGGAAGCGGGACAGATAATTAGATTTTTTACAGCAAAATGCCGACAATCAATCAATTGGTTCGTAAAGGACGTAGCAAAATCCGCTACAAGTCCAAGTCTCCCGCGTTGCAAAACTCACCGTTTCGCCGGGGCGTTTGCATCCAGGTGATGACCCGCACTCCGAAAAAGCCGAATTCGGCCATGCGGAAGGTCGCCAAAGTGCGCCTGACCAACGGCTATGAAGTCATCGCGTATATTCCCGATGAAGGCCATAATTTGCAGGAGCACTCGATTGTGCTCGTGCGCGGCGGACGCGTGAAAGACCTGCCCGGCGTGCGCTACCATATTGTGCGCGGCACACTTGATGCCGCCGGCGTGGAAAAACGCCGCGTGAGCCGCTCCAAGTACGGCGTGAAACGCCCGAAGGAAGCCAAAGCCGGCGCCGCGAAAGCCTGATCACGATTTAACTTTTAACTTATTTAACTGACTCATGTCACGACGACGACAAGCGACGAGAAGGCCGATCCAGAGCGACGCGAAATTCAACAGCACACTGGTTTCGCGCCTGGTGAACACGGTGATGATTGGCGGCAAGAAGAGCACGGCCCAACGGATTGTTTACGGTGCGTTCGACCGCATCGCGGAAAAAAATCCGGCCAGCAATCCGCTGGAGATTTTGCAGCGCGCGGTTGACAACGCCAAGCCTCGCCTCGAAGTTAAGGCTCGCCGCGTGGGCGGAGCGACTTATCAGGTGCCGGTGGAAGTGACGAGCGATCGTCAGTTCGCCCTGGCGCTGCGCTGGTTGGTAGATTTTGCCGATGCGCGCAAAGGGCAGCCGATGAAGGAAGCCCTCGCCGCGGAAATTTTGGAAGCCTATCAGGGGCAGGGCAACGCCATTCGCAAACGCGATGAAGTGCACAAGATGGCGCAGGCGAACAAGGCGTTCGCGCATTTCCGCTGGTAGAAGCGAATTTGTTTATCGCGCCCCGAGAAATGAATCGGGGCGTTTTTGGTCTTTTGAGGCCAGTTAAATGGGTTAAATAAGTTAATGGCGATTCGCAGCGGAAACTTATTTAACTCATTTACCCTATTTAACTGATTTAACGATTTAGAATTATGGAAGCAGTAACGGACAACGCCAAACCAGTCAACTCGCCCAATCGTCAATACACGATGGAGCGCACTCGCAACATCGGCATCGCCGCGCACATTGATGCCGGCAAAACGACGACTACCGAGCGTATTCTTTTTTACACGGGGCTGATTCACAAAATCGGCGACGTCGATGACGGCAATACCGTGACCGATTGGATGGAGCAGGAACGCGAACGCGGAATCACGATTACTTCCGCGGCGGTGACGTGTTTCTGGACCCAGAAATCGGTCAAACCGGGCGAAGACCAGATTTACAAGGCGTTCAAGGACGTCCCGCATCGCGTCAACATCATCGATACTCCCGGCCACGTGGATTTCACGGCGGAAGTAGAGCGTTCCATGCGCGTGTTGGACGGCGCAGTCGCCGTATTCTGCGGCGTGGCGGGCGTGCAGCCGCAATCCGAAACCGTCTGGCGCCAGGCGACCAAATATAAAGTTCCGCGAATTGCGTTCATCAACAAGATGGACCGCATTGGCGCGAATTTTGACAATGCTCTGGCCGACATGCGCAACAAGCTCAAGGCGTATGCGTTTCCGATTTTCCTGCCCATCGGCGCGGGTCCGACGGAATCTGATAACAAGCCGGTTACCGGCGGATTTGAAGGCGTCATCGACGTCGTCAACCAGAAAGCCGTGCAATGGGGTCCTGGGGCAGCCAATGAAGGCTTGAATTATGAAGTCACGGACATCCCCGCTGAATATCAGGAGCGCGCGAAAGCCGCTCTCGCGGAATTGATTGACGCGGTTTCCAACAAGGACGACACGGTCGCGAATCTTGTCCTCGAAGACAAGCCGATTGACGCGCCGACTTTGAAGGCCGCCATCCGCCGGCTTACGTGCAAGATTGAACTCGTTCCCGTGCTCTGCGGCTCGGCGTTCAAGAAAAAAGGCGTGCAGGTTTTGGTCGACGCCGTCGTTGATTATCTGCCCAGTCCCCTGGATGTTCCGGGTGCTGAAGGTTTGGAGCCGGGCACGGACAATAAAGTTTTCGTCGAAGCGAGCGACAATAATAAATTTTGTTCACTGGCGTTCAAGCTTTGGACCGATCCTTACGCGGGCAAGCTCGTGTTCTTCCGCGTTTATTCCGGCCACTTGAAAAAGGGCGACACGATTTACAATCCCCGCACGCGTAAACGCGAGCGCGTGAGCCGCCTCATGGTTATTCAAGGCAGCGAACGCAAGGACATTAACGAAGTCTACGCCGGCGATATCGCCGCGCTCGTAGGCCTGCGCAACATCACGACCGGCGACACATTGTGCGACGAAGAATACGATGTGACGCTCGAACCGCCCACGTTTCCGGAACCGGTTATTTCGATGGCCGTCGAACCGAAGACGAAGCAGGATCGCGACAAATTGTCCGAAGGCTTGCAACGCCTGGCGGAAGAAGATCCGACGTTCCGCTGTTTCACGAACGAGGAAACCAGCCAGCTCATCATTGCGGGCATGGGTGAGTTGCACCTGGAAATCATCATTGACCGGCTCAAACGCGAATTCAAAGTGGAAGCCAATACGGGCGCGCCACAGATCGCTTATCGCGAAACCATTACCAAGCACGCCGAAGGCGAAGGCAAATTCATCCGTCAATCGGGTGGTAAAGGTCAGTACGGCCATGCCTGCATCACCGTCCAGCCTAATGAAAAGGGTAAAGGCGTGGAAGTGGTCGATGAAATTGTCGGCGGCTCCATTCCGAAGGAATACATTCCAGCCGTCATCAGCGGCATCGAAGAAGCCATCAAAGGCGGCGTGTATGCCGGTTACCAAGTCATCGACATCAAAGTCGAAGTCGTGGACGGCTCGTTCCATGAAGTGGATTCGAACGAACTCGCGTTCCGCATGGCGGGCATTTTCGCCTTGAAGGACGCCTTCAAAAAAGCGGGCCCGATTCTGTTGGAACCGATCATGAAGGTCGAGTGCGATACGCCTGATGAATATCAGGGTGATTTGCTCGGCGACATCAACCGCCGCCGTGGAACCATCGTCAGCATCGAAGCCAAGAACGGCAACACGCTGCTCAACGCGCAAGTGCCGCTGGCGGAAATGTTCGGTTACGCGACCGCCATCCGTTCGCTGTCCAAAGGCCGCGCCTCCTACTCGATGGAGCCGTTGACGTTTGCGCAGGTTCCGAACAGTGTCCTGAGCACGATTCTGGAAGTGGCCGCCAAGAAGCCCGCCGCGCGCACCTAATCGCTGCCCATTTGAATTCAAAAGCCGGGATGAAAATCCCGGCTTTTTTATTTGTTTTCGATGCACGTTGAAAATTTCTCAAAAAACCTGTTGCTTTGGGGAATTTGATTGCTATATTTCACGCCCGCTCGCAAATGGTGCGGCGGGAAGTCAGTAAACCATTAACAGACAATTGTTCTTTGTATGGCTGGACAACGCATTCGTATTCGACTGAAGGCCTATGACCATCGCGTCATCGACCAATCCGCTCGCGACATCGCGGACACTGTGAAGCGCACCGGCGCTCGTGTCGCCGGACCCATCCCGCTCCCGACTCGCGTCGAGCATTTCACCGTTCAACGTTCTCCTCACGCGGACAAGAAGTCGCAGGAAACTTTCGAACAACGCACCCACAAGCGGCTGATCGACATCATCGAGCCGACGGCCAAGACCGTGGACGAGTTGAAGAAGCTTAACCTCCCGGCCGGCGTGGACATCACCATCAAAATCTGAGTTTATGCCACTAGGACTTTTAGGAAAAAAACTGGGCCATACGCGTGTTTACGACGCGAAGGGCGAATTGCACGCCGTCACGGTTGTGCTCGCGGGGCCGAACCGCGTATTGCAGGTCAAGACTCAAGCCGGCAAGGACGGTTATAACTCTGTCCAGCTCGGCTTCGACGACCAGAAGGAACAACGTCTCGCGAAACCGTTGCTCGGCCATATCAAGAAGCACAACGGCGCGGCGGTCAAACGCATCAAGGAATTCCGCAACTTCTCCAAGGAAGTGAAGGCGGGCGATGTGGTGGGGCCGACATTGTTTGCTCCCGGAGATTTTATTGACGCCATCGGCGTGACGAAAGGCCGCGGGTTCGAAGGTGTGGTGGCACGCCACGCGTTCGCGGGCGGTGATTCGACGCACGGCGCCAAGGGCTGGCATCGTCGTTCCGGCGCCATCGGTCAACGTTTGTTCCCCGGCACGGTCATGCGCGGCATGAAGATGCCCGGTCACCTGGGCCAGGTGCAACGCACCACGCAAAACCTGGAAGTGATCCAGGTGCGCGAGGCGGATAATTTGCTCCTGATCAAGGGCTCGATTCCCGGCGCTGAAGGCGATTATGTCGTCATCCGCGAATCCAAGAAACGTCCGAAGGGCTGGAAGCCGCCGGTTTCCATTGCGTCGGGCAAGAAGGCCAAGGCTGACAAAGCCCCTGAGCCCAAAAAGGCCGAAGCCAAGAAGTAATTGAGGCGCTGACATGAAAATTTCCATTAAAGACATCAAAGGAAAAAGCCAGGGCGAACACGAAGTGAAGTTCGAACTGGTCGAGGGCGGCAAAGGCACGCAAGCCGTGCACGACACCGTGGTGGCCTACCGGGCCGCCCAGCGCATGGGCACTGCCTGCACCAAGAACGTCGGCGAAGTGTCCGGCTCGAACAAAAAACCGTGGCGCCAGAAGGGCACCGGCCGCGCGCGCGCCGGCTCGTTCCAATCGCCGTTGTGGGTCGGTGGCGGCGTGGTCTTCGGGCCCAAGCCCCGCGATTTTTCCAAGAAGGTCAATTCCAAGACCAAACAACTCGCGCTGCGCAAAGCGCTCAGCGAACGGCTGAAAGCCGGCGATGTCGTTGTGGTTGACGACCTGAAGCTCGGTTCGCCCAAGACGAAGGATTTTGTGGGCGTGCTTTCCGCGCTCGACCTGAAGGGCACCGCGTTGATCGTGTCACAGGACGTGGACAAAAACCTTTCGCTCGCCTCGCGCAATGTGGAGAACGTTACGCTGACGACCAGCGAATCGTTGAACACGTATGACGTGCTGCGCTCGGACAAACTGGTTTTCACGAAGGGCGCATTTGAAAAAGTCGAAGCCCGGTTGGCCAAGGAGAAGGAGTAACTCGTTAAATGGTTAAATCGGTTAAATAAACAAAAAGCACCGGCTCATTTAACCAATCACCCATTTAACTTATTTAACTAGGACAATGAATTCTTTCGAAATTATCAAAACGGTCCGCCTGACGGAAAAAGGCACGCGCCAGAGCGAGAACTACAATCAATACACGGTGATCGCCGATCCGCGCGCGAACAAGACCCAGATTCGCCAGGCCGTGCAGGAATTGTTCAAGGTGAAGGTCACCAAGGTGAACACGTTGAACGTGCGCGGTAAGCTGCGCCGCCAACGCACCGCCCAGGCCGGCCAGACGAACAATTGGAAGAAAGCAATCGTGACGCTCAAAGAGGGCGACAAGATTTCGCTGACCTGATTTTGTAGCGGCGGTCTATGACCGCTGCTGAAATTTTCGCGACGGTCACAGACCGCCGCTACCATGAGCGCGGAGTTTTCACTCCGCGCTTTTTTATTTTTAAAGACGCTGTATGCTGCCCCGGAATTTAACGCAATGAAAGTCACCCTCAATTGGCTGAAACAATACGTCGATTTTGATTGGTCGCCGGAGCAATTGTCCGAGCGATTGACCATGCTGGGCCTCGAAGTCGAAGGCGTCCATAAAGTCGCCGGGGAATTCGAAGGCATCGTCGTCGCGCAAATTTTGACAAAGGACAAAGTGCAGGGCTCGGACAAATTGTCCGTCTGCAAAGTCAACGACGGCAAAGGCGAGCGTACCATTATTTGCGGCGCGCAAAATCACAAGCCGGGCGACAAAGTGCCGCTGATACTTCCCAATTTCGCATTGCCGCTGAAGCCGGGGGAAAAAGAGCCGTTCGTCATCAAGGAAAGAAAAGTTTTCGGCATCGCCAGCCAGGGCATGATGTGTTCGCCGCAGGAACTCGGGTTACCGGACCAGGTGGACGGGCTTTTGATTCTGCCGGCCGACGCGCCCGTCGGCAAACCGTTTTCGGAATATCTGGGCCGCAGCGGTGGCGATGTGGTTTACGATTTGGAAATCACGCCGAATCGACCGGATTGGAACAGCGTGATTGGCATCGCGCGGGAAATTGCGGCGCTGACGGGAAATCCGCTGAAAGTGTCGGGCATTCGCGACCAGGCGACCGGCGGTAAAGTTCAGGATCTTGTCGCGGTGCGAATTGAAGACGCGGAGCTTTGTCCGCGATACACCGCGCGCGTAGTCAAAGGCGTGAAGATCGGGCCGAGTCCGGATTGGCTGCGCACCACACTGGAGAAAATCGGCATTCGCAGCATCAACAACGTGGTGGATGTGACGAATTTTGTGATGATGGAAATCGGGCAGCCGCTCCACGCATTCGATTATCATCTGATTGCCCGTAGCCAGCGAGGTAACGAGGTGGAAAAACCCACTATCGTCGTCCGGCGCGCGCGCGACGGTGAAAAATTCAAGACGCTGGACAACGTCGAACGCACTTTGAAGGGCGACATGCTGCTGATTGCTGATGAGCAAAAGGGCATTGCGCTGGCCGGCATCATGGGTGGCCAAAATACCGAGATTAACGACCAGACCAAGGACGTGCTCATCGAGAGCGCATATTTCAATCCGAGCAACATTCGCCGCACCAGCAAGACGCTCGGGTTGCGCAGCGAATCCAGCTACCGTTTCGAGCGCGGGGCGGACGTTCGCATTTGCGATTGGGCCAGCCAGCGCGCAGCGCAGTTGATCCTGGAGACGGCGGGCGGTGAACTGGCCGAGGGCGTCGTGGATGTTCACCCAAACCCGGCTCCGCCCAGACAAGTCGTGCTGCGGCACCATAAAGTTGGAGAATTGCTGGGTGTATCCATTTCTCCGGCGGAACAAGTGCGGCTGCTGAAAAATCTCGGCTTACGCGCGGCAATTCCCGCCGGCGCGTCGCACGTCCCGCTCGTTGATTCCAACGTGGATACGACCACATTGTTGAACAAAGAAGTCGTGACGGGCGCCACGACGACATTCGAGGTTCCGACTTTCCGCGTCGATGTTAAACGCGAGGTGGATTTGATCGAAGAAATTGCGCGGTTGCACGGCGTTGAAAAAATTCCCGCGACCCCGCCGCGCGGAGCGATTGGTTCCAACGCGTTCGATGCAGTGCACGACCAAATCGCCGATGCGCGGCGCATTCTGAGCGGGTTGGGGCTCAACGAGGCGCAGGGTCAGACGCTGGTCGCGAATGCAGAATGCAGAATGCCGAATGATGAACTGGTCGCGCTGGCCAATCCGCTGAGCTCGGACATGGATGTCCTGCGTCCGAGCCTGCTGCCGGGACTGATTCATTCGCTGCGGCACAATATCAGCCGGAAGAATTACGAAGTGGCGCTGTTCGAAGTGGGCCGCGTGTTCCACCGTGCTGCCGGCACATTTAAAGAGGAACGCCACATTGCCATCGCGCTGACCGGCCAGCGAAATCCTCTCTTTTGGACCGGTGACGGGCGCGAGGCGAAATTCGACGTTTACGATCTGAAAGGTTTGATTGAGGAATTTTTTGAGCAATTCGGCCTGCGCGGCATGGCTTACAATCGGCGCCCCGAAGGCACGCCGCTGTTTTTGGAGTCCGCGACGATCCAATTGGGCAAACAACAACTCGGTGAATTCGGCCAACTGCTGCCGACGCTCGCGAAGAAGTATGATTTGCGCGACGCGGTTTTTCTCGCGGAATTGAACCTGGATTTGCTGCTCGCGCGGCGGAATCCCTCGAAATCATTCAAAGCATTGCCCGCGTTTCCTTCCATTCGGCGCGATGTCGCGATGCTCGTGCCTGAAGCCACAACTCACGAGGCTGTTTTACAAGTCGTGAAACAGACTAAGCCGGCGAATCTGGAATCGGTGGAATTATTTGACGTGTTCCGCGGCAAGAATGTGCCCGAAGGGCAAAAGAGTTTGGCTTACGCTTTCATCTATCGGAATGCGGAACGGACGTTGACCGACGCGGAAGCGACTGCCGCTCACGAGAAGCTGGTGGAGCAGTTCAAGAAAGCACTGCAAGCCGCCGTTCGCGAATAGCGAAGCTCGGAACGCGATTGCCCTTCAAACCAGGTGTTTGAACTCCTTGGTTTCGGCAAGCTTCTTGACGAGCTCTTTCACCTTTTGCGCCTGGCTTTTGTGCGCGAGCATTACAGCGTCATCTGTCTGAACCAAAATGGAATCGCGCAATCCAACCACGGCGATAGGCGTGCGGCGGTTTTTGCTGCGAGCATCGAAAATGATGTTGCGGGCGCCGTCCACATGAATGAAATCGGCCACGGCACAATTGCCTTCCGCGTCCGGTTTGAGATGCCGCGCCAGCGCGGTCCATGAGCCGAGATCGTCCCACTCAAAATCGCCGTCGGCCACGATGACGTTTTGCGCGTGCTCCATCAGCGCGTAATCAATCGAGACCTTCTTGATTTCCGGATATTCCTTCGCGAGCACTTTGTTCAGTTTCGCCGGATTCGCCGCCACTTTGAACCACCGCTGGCAGGCGGCGTACATTTCCGGCTGATGTTTTTGCAAACCTTCCGTCACGGTCACGAAAGACCAGATGAACATGCCGGCGTTCCACCGGTATTGGCCGCTGTTGACATACTCCAGCGCCTTGTCGAAATACGGCTTCTCGACAAATTGTTCCGCGCGATGAAAAACAGTTTTGTATCGCTTTACGCCGTCTGGCGCTGGCAATGCTTCGCCGACACGAATGTAGCCATAGCCGGTATCCGGCCCGGTCGGCTTGATGCCAATCGTCAAAATCGCGCGGCCGCGCGAGGCCAAATCGAAAGCATCGCCGAGGACCTGCTGAAATTTTTTCTCGTCGGGAATGACGTGGTCGGCGGGAAGCACAGCCATCACGCCGGTGGTGGAGCGCGCACCCACCAGCGCCGCACCGAGAGTCACGGCGGCGCAGGTGTCGCGGCCCATGGGTTCGGCCACGAGATTTGCCGTGGGGATTTTGGGAAGCTGCCGGCGAACTTCCGGCAATTGCGCGTCATTGGTGATGACAAAAACATTCTTCGCCGGCACCAGCGGCAACACGCGCTCGACGGCCTCCTGCAAAAAAGATTTTTTGCCGAGCAGGGTGAGCAATTGCTTGGGGGTTTTCTCACGGCTCACCGGCCAGAAACGCTCGCCGCGGCCCCCGGCCATGATGATGACGAAACGGTCCCTGGAATCGCTCGATTTGTTCTTGGATGCCATAACAACTATTTGACCACCGAAACGAGGGTTTTAACAAAATTTCCCACTCGCGAAACCAGTTGCGGGTCTTTCCCGTGTTCCGCGATTTGATTCACCACCGCGCTGCCGACGACGATGGCCTCGGCATATTGCGCGACGGTCTTCGCCTGCTCGGGATTGGATATGCCGAATCCGATGGCAATCGGCAAATCCGTGTGCGTGCGAATCTTCGCCGTCATGGATGCAATGGTATCGGAAATCTTCTGCTGCATGCCGGTCACGCCTTCGCGGGAGACGTAGTAAATAAAACCGGCGCCGCGTTTGACGACGAGTTCAATGCGTTCTTCAGGCGTGGTCGGCGCGATGAGATAAATGTTGCACAGGCCGGCCTTGCGCATGGTCGCTTCATAATTATCGCTCTCCTCCGGCGGCAAATCGAGCACGAGCAGGCCATCCACTCCCGCGCGCGCCGCGTCGGAAATGAATTTTTCCATGCCGACCTTGTGGATGAGATTGAAATAAATGTAGAGCACGATCGGAATCTGCGACTCTCTGCGGATGGCGGCCACGGTTTCCAAAACTTTTGGCGGCGTGGTCCCGGATTCGAGGCCGCGCTGCGCCGCGAGCTGGTTGACGAGCCCGTCGGCGAGCGGATCGCTGAAGGGGACGCCGAGTTCCAGGACATCCACTCCGGCCTGGTCAAAAGCCAGCCCAAGCTGGCGGGTGGCTTCGAGATGAGGATCGCCCGCGCCGATGTAAACGACGAAGCCCTTTTTTCCGTCGCGTTTCAGCCGCGTAAAACGTTCCACGATGCGATTCATTTTCACGCAGTTTCGAGATTCAAGTTTGAAGTTTCAAGTTCCGATCGAATCTTTCTGAACGACGAATGGACGAAAAGAGATGTAACTCCGTCCGACATTTGTTATTTGGCATGCGCCCGCCAGGTGAGGCGCAAGCCTTCGAGCGTGAGGTCCGGCCGGACGGCGGAGATTTCGGGGAGTTTGGAGGCGATCAATTTCGCGTAACCGCCGGTGGCAATCACCGGCAAATGTTGCGTTTTCAATTCGCGCTTCAATTCGCCCAACAATCCGCGAATCAGGCCGCGGTAACCGTGCACCGCGCCGACCAGCATCGCCTGCTCGGTGCTTTTGCCAATGGTGCTGGCGACCTCGCGAATCTGGATTCGCGGTAGCAGCGCCGTTTTTTCGTGAAGGTAATCGGTCATGGCCGCCAATCCCGGCGCAATGATGCCGCCGATGTAATCGCCCGCGCGATTGATGACGTCAAAAGTGACGGCGGTCCCGAAGTCCACGACGACCGACGGCGCGCCGAAATGATGGCGCGCGGCCACCGCATTCGCGAGACGGTCCGGGCCGATGGTTTTTGGTTTGGGATAATCAATGCCGACGCCGCGCAGGGTTTCGGGTGTGAGTTCGAGAGCGTCCACTTTCCAAAGCTGCCAGACGGCCTTGAGAACAAGCGGCGTGATGGTGGGAACGACGCTGCAGAGGGCCGCGCCTTCGACGGAATTGCGCCCCGCGAATTTTAGCAATGTGTCCTTCACGCTGCCGCTCGGCCACGCTGCCGTGGGAACATTTGCCTGCTTCACCACGCGCCGGTTGTTGGCGAGCCCCATGTGCGTGTTGGTGTTGCCGATGTCGAAGAGAAGAATCATGCCGTATTTGGTTCGGGCAGAGGCTGCCTTAACGATGGAAAAAAATAAAGCGCCAATCAGGCGGACAGGCTCACATCCCCGCCCATCACGCGTTCGAGCCGGCCATGTTCAGTGCGCAGGAGCAGCGCGCCATCGTCGTCCAGCGATTCCGCGCGCCCGTGGATGCGCCGCTCGCCAATCTGGATCGTGACCGATTGACCGAGCGTGCCGCAATGCTCCTCCCACTCATGAGCGACGGCTTCGAAGTTGCCGCTGGTGGCGCGCGCGTAATCGTGATCGAGTTCGCGCACGACGGCCACGGCGAGATCGGCGCGGGGAACGGTTTTTCCGGTTTCAATTTTGAGCGACGTTGCCAGCTTGCGCAAATCCGCCGGAAATTCGGCGGCGCTCAAGTTCACATCGACGCCGATGCCGACAATCACGTGCTTCACGCGGTCCAACTCGGCGCTTAATTCCGTGAGGATGCCCGCAACTTTTTTTCCCCCGATTAAAATGTCGTTGGGCCATTTGATTTGGGCCTTCACGCCCGTGGTGGATTCGATGGCGCGGCGAAGGGCGGTGGCGGAGGCCACGGTCAATTGCGTCGCTTCCTGCGGGCGCAAATTCGGGCGCAGCAGCACGGAGAACCAAAGGCCTTTGCGCGCCGGGGAAATCCATTTGCGCCCCAGCCGGCCGCGGCCCTTGGTTTGCGATTCGGCGAAGACCACCACGCCTTCCTTCACCTGGTCGCGCGCCAGTTTTTCGATGACGTCGTTCGTGGAGGTTGTTTCCTGGAAGACGCGAATGTCGCGGCCGATGACTTTGGTTTTGCCGAGGCGCGCAAGCAGGTCGTCGGCATGCAGTGCGTCCGGCGAACTGACCAGCCGATAGCCGAGATGCGGTGTGGCTTCGATATCGTAGCCGGCCTGGCGCAATTCCTCGATGCGCGCCCAAATCGCCGCGCGGCTGATGCCGAGCTGGTGGGAAAGTTCCGCGCCCGAGACACCGCCTTCATTGATTGAACGCAACGCGGCCAGGATTTGAGCATCGGTAGTCATTGCTCGAAATCGAGGCCGATGTCCACCGCGCGGGCGGAATGCGTGAGCGCTCCGACGGAAATAAAATCCACGCCAGTTTCCGCAATGGCGCGAACGGTGGAGAGATTCACGCCGCCGCTGGCTTCGGTTTTGGAACGTCCTTTGCACTTTTGCACCGCGAGACGCAATTGCACGAGGGTCATGTTGTCGAGCAACACGAAATCCGCGCCGGCGGCTGCGCCTTGCTCGACCTGCTCGAGCGTGTCGGCTTCGACTTCGACCTTGAGCTGCGGATATTTTGCGCGCGCTTGTCTGACCGCGGCGGTGACGGCATTCGGTTCCGCATCCCGGAGCACGGCGAGGTGATTGTCCTTGATGAGCACCATGTCGAACAAGCCGATGCGGAGATTCACTCCGCCGCCGCAGGTGACCGCATATTTTTCCAGTCGCCGCAAACCGGGGGTGGTTTTGCGCGTGTCGAGAATCCGCGCGTGAGTGCCCTTGATGGCATCCACGAATTGCGCGGTGAGCGTGGCAATGCCGGAAAGCCGTTGGACGAAATTGAGGGCGACGCGTTCGGCAGTCAGGATCGCCCGGGCATCGCCGGAAATGCGCAAAAGATTTTCTCCGCCTTTGGCATGATGGCCGTCGCGCGCGAGCGGTTCGATCTTCAGCTGGGGCGAAAGTTCGCGGAACGCCGCTTCCGCGAGAGACAGGCCCGCGACCACGAGGACTTCCCGCGCGCGCATCACCACAGTGAGCGGCGAATTTTCCGGCACGGTCGCCAGCGTCGTCACGTCGCCTTCGCCGATATCTTCGGCGAGCGCGAGCTGGACCGCGCGGCGGATTTCTTTCGGATCGAGTGGTTGCACGCGTGAAAGGTGGCGGAAAACATTTCGGCAGAAAAGGGTAAAACTGACGCGCCCGACGCCATCGGTTTAATCGATTGGCGGCTCAAGTTTATCGATTAACGCGTTTTATTGCCGACGGCTAAAGTGGCGGCATGAAAAAACTTTTGCCGGTTTTAAAGCGAAACGCGGTAAGGATTATTTCCCTGGCGGCTTTGGCGTTGTTCGTCCGTTATGCACTTTTTAAAGCCAACGATCCTCAGCAATCGAATGAGACGAGCACGCTCCGAGGCGCGCGTTGACCGCGACCGCTGTTACAAGTGATTGTCGGTTATCGGCTGAAAGCTGGACTTCTGCCACCGCTGCCGCCCGCTTTTGGCAATGGTTTCAACCGGCGTGGGGCGAATCGCGGTGCCGCCCCCCATTTCGCTCCGTAATTGGTCCCAGTTTGCGCCTGCGTCGACGGCTTGCAGCATCCGGGTGTAGAAATCAGCGTTTTTCCGGTACATATTGCGGCAACTGGTGCCGCCTATGTGCATCCAGGCTTTGTCGATTACTTCCACCTGCCGGGGAACACCGGCCGCTTCATCCATGACATCGAACAAGCGCCACTCGGCAAATTTCAGCTCCTTATGATTGTATCGATGATATAAAACTTCCCAATTCCGCCCGCCCGTATCGAGCTTTCGCGGGAAATCGTTTAAAAAATTCAAAGGAAACTCCCCGACTTGATCAAGGTCGTAGAAACAAAATCCCGCCCACAAAGACCATTCCTGCTGGCTCACATTGGGAACACCGTAAATCGGCTGGCCGGCGATAAGCGGTTCGATCTCGATTTTTTTGACCGGGATGACGTCGTGATCAATAAAGCCGGCGATGCCGGGACGAAGTCGCTTCACCACATTATGCCAGACCCATGTCATGGCCATACCGTGATTCCGGTTGGGATGGCGGCTGGGATTTTCGGGAAGGCCGAGATACGGAACACCGTACTCCTGGCAGATACGTTCGATTTGCACTCGCGCTTCTTTTCGGCGGGAATTGTCCAGAACGATTACTTTTCCGTCCGCCAAATGGCGCCCCGTCATTTTCAACGAAAAATTCAGCACCTCCGCTTGTTCAAACCCAATGATCGAAACAATATTTTTTCCCTTGAGGTGCGCGTTTGCGGCAAGAAACGTATCGAGTGGTGCCGGATGGGTTTTAAGGAATCTTTGCTGAACAAAATCGTTGCGGACCCGTTTGACTGGTTCAACCAGGGGCCGCAGTCGGAGCCAATCTTTTGCCGAATATTTCCCCAAATCTCGCATGTTTCGCGGTTCGTAAAATAGACAAGTGGCGAGTCCAGGCAAAGTCCATTCTTGGTAGTGGCCGATGCCTCAAACTCCTCCCATCACCGGGCCAGAAGCGAGTTAGGGTGCTCGCTGGCGACCCTCATTCAGGCCACCTGTTTCATGATGGATCTTTTTTGCGAGTGTTGAAATATACAAGGATGTGAACCGGTTCAGCGGCGTCGCTTGGTCGTCCCAATCATCTTCGTACAAATCGCAAAGGACGAATCCCGCTGCTAGCTGGCCTCGTATTTGGTGTTCGAGGGTGTGTCCAAATTGGTACGCCAGGCCTTCTTTTCCAATCTTCTCTTTCTTCTCTTGGGAAAGACTTTTTAGGTCGGAATAGGGCAATGAATATTTCACGGCAAGCACGCCCGTACTCGCTGCTTCTTCGTGATCAAAAAGGAAGAAGGTTGGACTCATAAACCCGGATAGCAAACTGCCATTCCACTTCAGAACGCGAAAGCATTCCGTCCAAATCGGTTTGAGATCTTCCGCGTACACGTTCGATACCGGATGAAATATCAGGTCGAAACTTTCGTCATTAAAAACCGAGAGATTCGCCATATCTCCGAGGACCGTATTCAACGCAAGAGAATCGCGGTCAGCGACAAAACGATCTTTGGCCAATTGCTCCTCCGAATTGTCAAAACTGGTCACCTCGGCACCTGCCGCCGCCAAAACGGACGCCTGCTGTCCGCCGCCGGACGCAAGGCACAACACTTTCTTGCCTTTGATTTTGCCAAACCATTCGGATGGAACGCTCTTATTTGGAGTAAGAATTACGCTCCAATTTCCCTGCCTGGCTGCAATAATTTCGTCTGTGCTGACGGCTTGGCACCAACGGCTGCCGGACTTCGACTCTTTGTTCCACGCAATCCGATTATGTGCTGTTACATCCATGGTCTCGAACAATTAACATAGGAGAGACCGTGCGTTTTAGAAAATACAAAAATCCAATTTTCCAGGTCGGCATCCATGGGCCGCTGAGATCAGCATTTCGGTGCGGCAGAGTTTTCAACGGTTCGCGTAGTTATTGAATTCTTTTACCAATGCACTCAGGCGTGACAAACAGGCCTGTTTCCTCTTACATTCGTCGACCATGGCCAGGCCACCGTTGATTTTGATTTCGCCGAGCATTGAAGCGCAAGGCGTCGAGTTCCACGACCGGTCCATCAGTCTGTCCGAAGCCTATCCGCGCGCGATAGCGGATGCGGGCGGCCTTCCGCTCACGATGCCGGTGGGGCAATCGCGTGAATTGGTCGCCGAATGCGTGCGGCGCTGCGACGGCGTGCTGATGACCGGCGGTGATGACATCGAGCCGGGGCTTTACCGCGAGCATTTGCCGGCAAAGTTGCGTAAGACGGTAGACACCACCCCCGACTGCGGGGAACGCGATTTGCGGGAGTTGATTTTGATTGATGAGGTTTTCAAGCAGCATAAACCGCTGCTGGCGATTTGCCGGGGGCATCAGCTATTGAATATCGCCCTGGGAGGCACGCTGGTGGTGGATATTCCGACGGAGGTGCCCGACGCGCTCAACCACGGGCGCATGGACAAGCGGAGCGAGGTAGTGCATGAAGTGCAATTGACACGGGAATCATTACTGTCCAAGATAACGGGCAAGCGCGCATTGGGCGTGAACAGCACGCATCACCAGGCGGTGGGCCGGGTCGCCGAAATGTTGCAGGTGACTGCAGTCAGCGGGGACGGGGTGGTGGAAGGTATGGAACTGAAGCCTCAGGCGGCCCGCTTGCTGCCGTTCCTGTTGGCAACGCAGTTCCATCCTGAGCGGCTGGTGGATCGTTATCCGGAACACAGGGCAATTTTTCACGCGTTCACGCGAGCGTGCACGCTATCGCAAAGAAAACTATGAAGGGCAAAATAATGGTCGTTGATGATGCTGCGGACATCCGCGATTTGCTCGGGGCAATTCTTCGGGACACCTACGAGGTCACGGAAGCGGAGAGCGGCGCGGAATTGAAGCAGGCTTTCAGCCAACAACAGCCGGACGTCGTCCTGCTCGACATCAAGTTGCCCGATGCCGACGGCCTGGATCTCCTGCCGCTGATCAAGAAACAATGGCCGGAAACCGAAGTGGTGGTCCTCACCGGCAATGCCACGTTCGAAGCAGCCGTCGAAGCCACCAAGCGCGGCGCTTATCATTTTCTCAACAAACCTTTCGACACGCAAGGCCTGCTCGTGACGGTGGAACGCGCGCTCGAGCACAAGCTGCAGAACGAGGAGAACAGCACGTTGCGCCGCGCGCTCTCGACCATGAGCGGCGGGACCTCACCGATTTTTCAGAGTTCCTCCATGCAAAACGTGGTGCGGACCGTGGAACGCGTCGCCCCCAGCGATGTGGCGATCCTCATCACCGGCGAAAGCGGCTCGGGTAAGGAAGTCATCGCGGATTTGATTCACGCCATGAGCCCGCGCAGCAAGGGGCGGATCATCAAGATCAATTGCGCCGCGTTGCCGCGTGAGTTGATCGAAAGCGAATTGTTCGGCTCGGTGAAAGGCGCGTTCACTGGCGCGCATTCCGACCGCGAAGGCCTGTTCCGCCAGGCGGAAGGCGGCACGCTTTTCCTCGATGAAATTTCGGAAATGCCGATCGATACGCAAAGCAAGTTGCTGCGCGTATTGCAGGACCAGGAAGTGCGTCCCGTGGGCGGCAAGGTGAGCTATAAGACGAATTGCCGGCTGGTCGCCGCCACCAACCGCAAACCGGAGGAGGCCATCCGGGATGGCAAGCTGCGCGAGGATTTGTATTACCGCATCAGCGCGATTTCGGTGCATTTGCCCCCGTTGCGCGAGCGCCGCGAGGACATCATGCCGTTGGCAAACTCGTTCATGAAACGCTTCGTCGCGCAGGCGAATCGTCCGATTCGCGGCTTCAGCCCCGAGGCCACGGAGCGGTTGACCGCCTTTGAATGGCCCGGCAACGTGCGCCAGTTGCAGAATGAAATCCAGCGCGCGGTGTTGCTCTGCGAGTCCACGGAAATTGATTCCACGGATTTGTCCATTACGACCGTGAAGCCGGAATCGGAGCAAAGCCAGGACACAAATTTCACATTGCTGGAAGGTGTGGAGCGCAACGCGATTGTGCAGATGCTCAAGGAAACCGGCGGCAACAAGCTCGAGACCGCCAAGCGCCTCGGCATCGGCCGCCAAACGCTTTACAACAAGATCAAGGCTTACGGGATCGAGGTGTAGACATTTCCCTGGCGTCGGTTTCGGGATCGTTGGTTTTTCGATCGACTCCTATTTACAGGCCGTCTGGCATCTTCCACTCACCGCGTTCCAGCACCAGCGTGAATACCCCCTTCACGTCTGATTTGGGATCGCCATCCCGATGCGTTTGAATTCCCAATTGTACCATCGTCGCATCGAGATCGCGCCGGGCAACGATTTCAATGGAAATGATGTTGTCCAGATTATGTCGCAGACCGTTGATAAAATATTGGCGATCTTGTTCCGAGACGGACTCGTAAATCTGAGACCAGCGTTTTGGCGTCACGCAACGGGACAACTCTCCGACATTACCCGAGCGTTCGGCCCATAAGAACGTTTGCACCGCAT
>DASZLX010000042.1:0-79206 GCA_035552155.1 Verrucomicrobiia bacterium
GGCCAATTGCAATTGACCGGCAACAATGCCGACTATCTCCAACTGCCGCCCGGCATGCTCACCAATTATTCCGCTGTCACCGTGGATACCTGGGCCAATCTGGGTCCGGTGCAGAATTGGGCCAGGCTCTGGGAGTTTACCGACATCGGCGGGGCAACGATCAATGAGTTTTATTTCTCGCCCGGATGGAACAACCCCCCGAACGCGAACTTTTACAACGCCGGGTTCCCGTGGGGCAACGGCACGCAAGTAAGCGGCGCGTTGGGGAGCCAGTTGTTCCACATCACGTGTGAATACGGAAATGGATGGATGGCGGTCTACACCAACGGCGTATTTGAAAGCGGCGTCACAAACATCGTCGCTCCCGCCAGCTCCGCCGGAATCGTTTCGGCATCCATCGGTCATTCACCCTTTGCTGATCCTGGCATTATCGGTTCGATCGACGAGTTCCGCATTTACAACGGTACGCTGGCGCCCGACGAAATTGTCGCTTCGGACCTGCTCGGGCCCAATCAAACTCTGAGCACGACGGCAAGTTTGAGCGTCATGCAATCGTCCGGAAACGTGGTGCTGAACTGGCCGCTCGCCAATGCTGGCTTCTCGGTCCAGGCGAGCTCCAGCCTGAGCAACCCGAACTGGATTACGCTGACGAACGTCCCGTCGCTCACCGGCAGCAATACCTGGCAGATATCGGTTCCCACCTCGGGCGGATCGCAGTTCTTCCGTCTCTGGCGCTAATAGATGACGCGCAGTTCCCGCCGGCCACCTCGGCCGGCGGGACTGGCGCAACAATCCCTTTCCGGCATGAAAGAAGTTCGAACGCTGAAAAGATTCCAGTTGGAAGAGGCGGGTTTCCGACGGCAGGCGGCATTTACCCTGATTGAATTGTTGGTGGTCATCGCGATCATCGCGATTCTTGCCGCCATGCTCCTGCCCGCGCTGGCCAAGGCGAAGGAAAAAGCTAGGATCGCACAGTGCAAAAGCAACGAGCATCAGTTGAGTCTCGCCGTGCTGATGTATGCCAGCGATAACCAGGATAAGTTGCCGGATTGCCAGAATCTGGGAGTCTGGGTGTGGGACGTGTCGGCCTACGTCATGACCAACCTTCAACAAAGCGCCGCCCGGCAGGACATGTTCTACTGCCCGAACGAATACTATCTCTACAACAGCGCTACGCCCAATGCCTGGCAGGCCTTTACCGGCAGTTCCACCCCGCCGCAGCCGTACGTGGTCACCGGTTATATTTGGATGTTTCCCAATTCGCAGGCGGATGCCGCAATGCCGTACTTCAATATGGTCACGAAAACCACCACGCCCCGGACGGATTGCGGCATTGCCACCACCGAAATCATCAATGATGCCACCATTTTCTTAAATGGATTGGGCGGCCGCCGTTATGTCGACCTGGCCGCCGCCGGCGGGTCGAAAGTCCAATCCGCACACCTGAACAAGTCCACGCCCGCCGGGGGCAACATCATGTTCCTGGATGGCCACGTCGATTGGCGCCCCTTTATGCAGATGACCAACATATTCAATCCGTCGGGCGGCAAACTGGGATTTATGTTTTGAAAGGCCAGCCCGCTAAACTTCTGGGCCGGAATCGTCAGGGCTCTGAGCAGTGTGGATCATGAATTATGTTTGACCGTCCGGCCAGTTGGCGAATTGCATCGGTTTTCCTTTTCTGCAGTCTTTTTCTCTGTGGTGCGAAAACTTCCGCGCAACTTCCGCCGCTGCGGGGATATTTGAGCGCTCACGATCCCTCCACGATTATCCAGTGCAAGAACCGGTATTACATCTTTTCCACCGGGGATGGAATATTGTCGAAGTCCTCCGCCGACAAAGTATTTTGGACACCCGGCCCGGCCGTGTTTGCAAATCCCCCCGCCTGGACAACGAATGCCGTGCCGGGATTCGCCGGCACTTTTTGGGCTCCGGACGTTCAGTATTTCAATAGCCAGTTCCATTTATACTACGCGGTTTCGACCTTCGGCTCGCAGGTATCCGCGATTGGACTGGCGACCAACCCGACCCTGGATCCGTCGGACCCGGCTTATCATTGGACCGATCAAGGCATCGTCATCGCGTCCACGAACGGTTCGCCCTACAACACCATTGACCCAAGCTTCACGCGGGATAATGCCGGCAATTTATGGATGGCGTTTGGCTCGTATTGGAATGGAATTTACCTGGTGCAGTTGGATCCGACTTCCGGTCTGCGATTCTCTCCCACTTCGCCGACGCACCATCTGGCCTCCAATAGTTCCATCGAAGCTTCTTACATCTGGCGGCGCGGCGGCTATTATTATTTATTCGTCAACTGGGGCTCGTGCTGTTCCGGAGTTGACAGCACCTACAACATCCGCGTCGGCCGCAGCACGGCGGTCACAGGGCCGTACCTCGATCAAAACGGCGTGGATATGGCGGTCGGTGGAGGCACCCTTTTCATGCAGGCCAATGGAAAATACACTGGCCCGGGGCATGTCGGCATTTTATCTGAAGGTGGAAAGCTGTCCCTGACCCACCACTATTATGATGCCAATGCCTGGGCGCCTCAGTATGGCGCTTACGGAGCGCCGGATTTCGCCCTGTTGCCGCTGTCCTGGACCGCGAATGACTGGCCGAGCGTCACCAATGATTGGTCGGCCATCTATAATTTTCAGGCGGATGCCCGCGATGAAAACGGCCAGTATTACGGCCTGTTGCAAAATGGCTCGGCGACCATTCCGGACCCGGTTTATGGCCGCGTTCTGAATCTGAACGGCACCAATCAGTACGTCTGGCTTCCTCCCGGCGTGGCGTATGGCCAGACTTTTGTGGCGGTGGTGAACTGGCGCGGCGGCAATCCCTGGCAAAGAATTTTTGACTTCGGTTTTGATACCAGTCGCACGGTGATGATGACGCCGACATCGGATGCCAATGTCTTGCGTTGCGACATCAATCCGGGTGGCAATTTGCAAACCATCCAATGGACCCACCCGCTGCCCTCAAATGTCTGGACTCACGTGGCCCTCACGCTCGATGGCTCCCAGGGCGTTCTCTACGTCAACGGCGCCCCCGTGGCGACCAACACCAGCATGTACCTGTTGCCGCTGGATGTTGCTCCTCAGACCAATCACCTGGGTCGCAGTAAATTTGCCGCCGATCCATACTTCAACGGCGAGTACGCCTGCTTCCGCGCTTACGGCCGGGCGCTTTCGCCGACGGAGATCGTCGCGCCGATTCCCACTATTTCGCAACCGGCCGATGGATCGTCTTACTCACCCGGTGGTGTCATTAATTTCAGCGGTTCCGCCACGGATTTCATGAACCGCCCGCTCGGCGGCAGCAATCTGACGTGGCAAATCAACCGCATCAAGGACGGTCGGACCAACACGGTGTTCGGCCCGGTGACGGGAAGCACTAACGGAAGCTTTGCCATTCCGTCCGATGCCACTGACGGCGGCAGCTATGCCGTCGTGCTGACAGCGAGGGACAACTTAAATCGCCAGAGCACCGTCGTGGCGAATTTGTCGCCCGCAAATCCTCCGGCCGCCTGGTCCTCCTATTATCCGCTGAAGTCCGATGCCGCGGATGCAAACGGCCATTACGACGGTACCCCGCTCGGAGGCGCCTCGTTCGTCACCGATGCGACGCGAGGCGGCGTGCTGAATCTGAACGGCGCCAATCAATATGTGTCGTTCCCACCAGGCTTGGGGGGAATGAAAACCTTCATGGCCTGGGTGAAATGGAATGGCGGCGCGGCCTGGCAGCGGATTTATGATTTCGGTGACGACACCAACCGCTACACCGTTCTGACGCCTCTCGCTGCCAGCGGAAAGCTGCGATTCAATATCAGTGTGGACAGCATTCCCGGCGAACAGGTGCTGGACGCGCCGGCGGCTTTGCCGGCGAATGTCTGGACCCACGTGGCCGTGGTGATGGATGGAAACAGTGTGGTCCTCTACACCAACGGAGCGCCGGTGGCGACCAACCTTTTTGCCAACCTGCTCCCCAGCGATCTGAATGCGACGAATCTCTACTTCGGCAAAAGCCAGTGGCCCGCGGACCCGTATTTTAGCGGGCAGTTGAGCTCGGTGCGCATCTTTTCCCGTCCGCTCGCCGCCGCCGAAATCGTCGCGCCGCAGATCACTCTCTCGCAACCCGCGCAAGGCTCGATTTATCACGCGGGCGACACGGTGAATTTCGCCGGCAGCGCGAACGATTTTTACGATGCTTCCATTCCCGCGGCCAGCCTGAGGTGGACGATCAGTTTCCTCAACGCGGGAGTGACCAACATCATTTTGGGACCGTTCACCGGCGCGGCCAATGGTTCGTTTAATATTCCCACAACCGGCGCGGCAGCCACGAATGGCTTTTATCAGATTCAACTTTCAGCAGTGGACACCGCCGGGCGCGCGGCGACAAATTTCGCCAATATTTTTCCAGCCCCCGTTCCAACCTCGCCCGGTTGGGCTTCTTTTTATCCGTTCACCAGCGGCGCGCAGGACGCCAGCAATAACTTCAACGGCACACTCAAAAATGGCGCGTCCATCGTCAGTGATTCCGTTCGCGGCAACGTGCTCAATCTCGCCCCGACAAGCTCGCAATATGTTACCCTCCCCGCCGGCGCGGCAACGGCGGAGACCATTTCCGGTTGGGTAAAATGGAACGGCGGCGCCTCCTGGCAGCGCATTTTTGATTTTGGCAACAGCACCAGTCAGTTCTTCTTCCTGACGCCTTCGGACGCGGCGAAGCTTCCGCAATGCGGGATTACTCCTTTCGCGTCAGTCTATACTCAAACCATCGAATCTCCCGTCACGCTCACGGTCGGCCAATGGACTCACGTGGCCGTGGTGATGGATGGCCGCCAGGGAATCCTCTACCTGAACGGAAATGCCGTGGCCGTGAACAACAGCATCAACTTGCTTCCGTCCGATATCGGTTCGACGAATTGCTACTTCGGCCGGAGCGAGTTTTCCGCGGATCCATATTTCAACGGCCGCTTGAGCGCCCTGGGGCTCAATTCCTCCGCTCTGTCGCTGTCGCAAATTACCGCGCCGCAACCGGTCATCATACAACCGGCGGATGACTCGCTTTTCTCCGGCGGACAGCCGCTTAATTTCTCCGGCGTCGCGATCGATTATGCCGGCACACTGTTGTCGTCCAATGCGTTTTCCTGGACGGGTGAATTTCATTCCAATGGATTGACCTATGCCGCGTTCGGTCCGCTGGCTGGAATCACGAATGGAACTTATACCGTGCCCACAAACGCGGCGACGATTACCAATATTTTCTACCGCATCAATTTGGCGGTGACGGACACGAACGGACGCCAGCAGATTGTTTCGCGGGACATCAGTCCCGAGATAAGCCAGTTGAGCTTCGAAACCGTCCCGGCGGGATTACAACTCTCGCTGGATGGCCAGGCGCTGGGCACTCCGGTCACACTCGTGGCGGTAACCGGAATGAGCCGGCTGCTTTCCGCGCCGGCATCAGAAAATATTTCGGGCGTTATTTATCCGTTCGTCCTCTGGTCCGATGGCGGCGCAATGACTCACACGATTCTTGTGCCCGACACGAACGTAACTTATACCGCCAGCTATCTGCAACCCAGCCTGGGCGTGGCTTTCGGCGCGGGCAGCATCAATCTCAGTTGGCCGCAATGGGCCGCCGCCCTGAAGCTTTATTCGTCCACCAATTTATCTCCCCCGGTTTTCTGGTCTCCGGTCGCAACCGACCCGGCCATCTCGAACGGACTGTTTAATATCCAGTTGCCTTCCACCAACGAAAATCTTTTCTATCGCCTCCAATCGCCGTGAGCAAATCAACTCATCCGCTTATCGGGCAGCAGGGCTGCCAATTCGCCTCGCATTCAAAAATTAAAAAGAGGGGAATCCCGTTCGTTTTTCGCCTCGTGCTTTGTTCGTTCGCGCTGGCCACGATCAACAGTCGCGCGGCCGATGCAACTTTCGGAACGTTCGTTAATCCCATTTGCGAGCAGGCCGATCCATGGATCACCCAGGATCACGGCCATTATCTGGCGTGTTTTGCGGAGGGAAACCACGCCATCAGCGTTCAAATTTCCGATCGGTTGACCGGCCTTGGAGTGAAGCATATCGTCTGGACTGCGCCCGCGACCGACCCGGCGTCGCGCGAGGTTTGGGCGCCAGAACTGCATCGATTGGGCGATCGTTGGTATGTTTATTTCGCCGCGTCTGACGGCCAAAATAAAAATCATAAAGCCTGGGTGCTTCAATCCGAAGGGAATGACCCGTTGGGACCTTACTCGCTGCACGGCCCGCTTTACACCGGCGATGACCCATCCATGACAGCTTCCAATTGTTGGGCAATTGATCTCACCACCATGGAGTTGAACGGGCGGCTTTACGCCATCTGGTCCGGTTGGCCGGACAGCCATGATGTGCAATATCTCTACATCGCGCCGATGAAAGATCCGCTCGCCATGGCCGGCCCGCGTGTCCGGATTTGCGCCGATGACGATTACTTGTGGGAGCGCGTGGATGAGCGGTTGGAGGGACGCGGGCTCAACGAAGCGCCGGAAGTGCTTCAACACGGCGGCAGGACATTCGTCACTTACTCGTGCAGTGGTTCGTGGCAGCCATCGTACAAATTGGGGATGCTGGAACTTCGTTCCGGCGGTGATCCGCTCGATCCGAAGGATTGGAAAAAATTTCCCTCGCCGGTTTTTCAATCTTCCGCGAAGACGTTTGGCGTGGGACATAATTCATTTGTAAAATCGCCTGACGGCACGGAAGACTGGCTGGTTTACCATTCCAAATGGAACCGCAACGACGGATGGCAGAGGACGGTGTTTACTCAACCTTTCAAATGGAGTGCGGATGGGCTTCCGATGTTGGGCGAGCCCGTTGCCGCCGGACAAGTCCTGCCGTTGCCGTCGGGTGAAAAAATTCCGGTGGTCACCGGCGCGCAGGAATTTCATTTCAAAAATTTGCAGGATCTCATCGGTTGGTCCTATTTCGGTCACCACCAGTTGCTGTCGCTTCAGGACGGCTGGCTGCACCTCGGCGACCTGCCGGCGAACGCGGCCAACAGCTTTCGCTCCGGAGAGAAAATTGTTTTGGACGGTGGCGATTGGTCTGACTTCACGGCCACGCTCCAATTGCGCGCGCTTCAAAATCAAGGCGAAGCGGGCCTGCTCTTTCGTGTGCAGCAACCCGCCGTCGGCTACAACGCGCAACGCGGGTACTTCGCGGGATATTTGCCCGGACAATCGCGGGTCGTGCTCGGTCTGACGGATGGCGTCAACTGGCGGGAGCTTGCTTCGGCGTCGGTTTCCGGGCCTTCCGGCTCCGAGGTGGCCTTGTCGGTTCGCGCGAGCGGAGATCAAATCCAGGTAAGCGTGCAAGGCCGGATTCTGCTCCAAACGAACGATGTTACTTTCCCTTCCGGTTCCTTCGGTCTGCGGGTGGTGGATACGCACGCGGCTTTTTCTCAACTGCAAATCAAACCGCTGGCGGACAAGACGGAAGTCACTCCGAAGACATCATTCTTGCAAAATACCGCCTATGCCACTTTGATTTCTGACTCTCGGTGAGGCGCGGGGAGGGCCACTACCGCAGCAGGGCCGTGTGTTGTTTGAGCCATTTTTCCGCCAATAGGTAGTTCGGGCAGACCCGCTCCACTTCCTGCCAAAATCGGGCTGAATGATTCATCTGACGCAGGTGCATCAATTCATGAAGAATGATGTAATCGCGAACGAACTCCGGCGTCTGAATCAATCTCCAATTGAGTGAAATGGTGCCCCGCCGCGAGCATGACCCCCAGCGGGATTTTTGGTTGCGAACAGTCACTCGATTGACCGTCAGTCGGTGGAACGTCGCGTATGCGAAAACTTTTGAAGGAAATTCCTTTGCTGCCAGCCCCCAAAGGTGCTTTTCAATTGCCGGACGCATATCCGATGCAAGGCCGGCTATTTTAATCCGCTCACTCCCGAATTGGACAACGTTGCTCCCTTCGTTCGTTCCCGTTTCGATTTTCACCAACTCGCCGCGAAAATAAAATTCCGTTCCCGGCAGCCATTTTTCCCGCTCGTGGGGCCGTTCAGTCGCTCGCTGCAATTGTTGTTCCAGCCATGCCGAATGACGTTCGGCGAATCGGCGGGCTTCGGATTCGGAACCGCCTCGCGGAATGGTCACCCGCGCCGTGCCGTCGGGACGCAGCCGAAGCACGTAACGCCGCGCTCGAGGATTTCGCGCCAGGAGCAGCGGAACTTGGCGGCCGCCGACGGCCAGGAACCCCTTTAACGAGGACTTCTTGTTGGATTTCAGGAAGAAATCGAAAAGCACACACGGAGTAAAGAAAGGCCGACGCGATTTGGCAATCAATTCCGCTGAGTCGCCCGCTCTGAGAGCTCGTTGCAAGCGGATGGCTGGTCAGGTCAGGCTGCCGATTCGGCGCAACTTTAAAAACGGCTCGCCTGATTTTCGGGACTCGGCGAGATCCACTTCAAATTCGGCGACCCAGTCATTATCGCCCTCCGGGTCGACCAGCATCTGTTGCACCCGCCAGGATTTTTTGTCGTCCGCGGGCGTGACGTAGGTGTGGCGAACGTTCCGGGCGTTTGGATCGAGACACAGATGAACGTGGTCGGCAAGGTACGCTTCCACCGATTGTTTCAAGCGCGCAGCCGTCCAAGGCTGGCCCTCCGTATCCAGCGGTGAACTGAGGTTCGTTATGGCTTGTTCAAAATCCGCCACCACCAACCCGCGCAGGAAAATAAAAATCCGGTTTCGAATCGCAGCGGTGAAAGCTTTCACATCCCGCGTGATGTCCGCAGTGGCCTCCTCGGCGCCGGGAGGGCGAAGTTCTTTGCTCACGCCGCCCGGTTTGTAATTCGGGTCGCGCATTTTCTCCCATTCATCCAGCAGGCTGGAGTCCACCTGGCGGATCATCGTCCCCAGATACAATTCCATTTCGCGGACCTGCTCATTTTTGGCGGCATCGGGAACTGTTTGCGCCAGGACTTTGAACACGCTGTTCAAATGGCGCAGCAGCACGCCTTCGGCGCGTTGCAATTCGTAGAGTTTGATGTAATCGCTGAACGAGCGGAATTCCTCGAACATCTCCCGCACAATCGATTTGGGGCGGATATTTTCCTGCCCCACCCACGGATGCCGCGCGGCAAATGCGTTGAAAGTAGAGTAGATAAATTCCCGGTTCGGTTTCGGATATTCCAGCTTCTCCAGTTCTTCCATGCGCTGGTCGTATTCGATGCCTTCCATTTTCATCTCCGCCATCTTTTGGTCCTTCACCTTGTCGAGCTGTTTTCGCAGGATGATATCCGGATCTTCCAGGATGGACTCCACGAGCGTCAGCAACACCAGCGCATAATCCGGCGCCTGCGGATCCATCAGCGGAATCGTATCGAGCAAATACAACGACAGCGCCTGGTCCATCGAAAAATCGTCCTGCAACTCGACATTCACGCGCAGGTAACTGCCGTCCTCGGTTTTGGGAATGAACTCCACAATCTTGCGCTCGATCAACGACCGGAATAATTGCCACGCGCGCTGGATGTGGGCTTTTTTCTGTTTCGGCGTCTCGTGGCAATCACGAATCAACTTCTGCATCGCGGCGCAGCCGTCTCCTTTTCGGCTTAAAACATTCAGCAACATTCCGTGAGTAACCTGGAAGCGGGAAGTCAATCGCTCCGGTGGCGCGCTGATCAGGCGTAAGAAAGTATTTTTGTCCCAATTGACGAAATTCCTCTCGGGCGGCTGGCGCTTCACGGTTTTCTTGCCGTCGCGCGCGGATTTTTCCGCCAGCTTGAGATTCTCAATGACGTGTTCCGGCGCTTGCGCGACGACCCACCCCCGATCGTCAAATCCCTTTCGCCCGGCGCGTCCGCCGATCTGGTGAAAATCGCGCGCGCTCAGGATGGCGGTTTTCTGCCCGTCGTATTTGCACAGCCGCGTGAACAGGACCGTGCGAATCGGCACATTGATGCCCACGCCCAGCGTGTCCGTTCCACAAATGACCTTCAGCAAACCCTTCTGCGCGAGTTGTTCGATCAACACGCGATATTTCGGCAACAGCCCCGCATGGTGCAAACCGATGCCATGCCGCAGCCATTTCTTTATCTCCGGACCGTACGGGCTGGTGAACTTGAATCCCTCCAGCGTGTTTGCGATGATGGCTTTTTCATCGCGGCTGCAAACGTTGATGCTCGTGAAATCCTGCGCGCTTTGCGCCGCCTCCAGTTGCGTGAAGTGAACGACATATACCGGCGCCTTTCCATCGGCGACCAGGCTTTCGAGCGTTTTGGCCAGGGGCAATTCCGAGAACGCGTGTTCCAACGGAACGGGCCGATCCGTGGAAGCCACCGCGACCGTCGGGCGGCCCGTTGACCGCGTGAGTTCCTCCTCGAAGAAAGTGGTGTCGCCGAGCGTGGCGGACATCAAAAGAAAACGCGCCTGCGGTAACGTCAGCAAGGGCACCTGCCAGGCCACGCCGCGCTCGCGATCGGCGTAATAATGAAATTCGTCCATCACGATGTCCTGCAGGTTTGCCGCTGCGCCTTCGCGCAACGCCATGTTCGCGAGAATCTCGGCAGTGCAACAGAGGATGGGCGCGTCACGATTGACCGACGCATCACCGGTACTGAGCCCCACGTTGTCCGGGCCAAATTCGCGGCAGAACGCCATGAATTTTTCATTTACCAGCGCTTTGATCGGGCACGTGTAAACGGAGCGCTTGCCCTTGGCAATGGCTTGGAAATGCAGCGCGGTGGCCACGAGCGATTTGCCCGAGCCGGTGGGAGTATTCAGGATCACGTTCTTCTCCTCGAACAATTCAAGGATGGCGGCTTCTTGCGCGGGATACAATTGAAGCCGCTGCCCCGCCGCGTAATCGAGAAAACGGTCGAGCAGGAGGTCGTTGCCGATTTTCTCGCCGCGCGGAATCAATTCGTAAAGTGTCGCTGCCACGATCAAGATTATCGTTCCTGCCGGCGGCTGAGAAGAAAGATAAACTGGTGCGGCGGGGTCGGTTCGGGGTTCTCATCGGCGCTCGCGTGCATTATATTCGGCGCGATGCTGATTGAACTGACCGAGAAACTGCTGAGTGAAGCCGCGGGCTGGGACGTGATGAAATTCGCCCGGGCCTCGCTGGCACAGGGCCAGGTGGTCAGTTCGCATTGGGCGCCTCCGTTGCTGCGCGGCGTGGTGCAGTCCGGCGACATTTCGATCCGGGCTTCCATGGTAATTAAAAGCGGCAGCGACATTGACAATCTTTGCACCTGCCGCGAAGCGCGAGAGTGGGGGAAAATTTGTTCGCACGGCGTGGCGGTCGGTTTGCATTGGCTGAACTCCCAAAAAAAGGAAACCGTCGCGGCCGCGACCAGTGCGAAGATCTCCGCCAAAAAAACTCCGTCGCTAATGCGCGACGACGCGGGGGAACCGGCTGAATTATTTTTCATCCTTCCACCGAATTTCGACCAGGCAGCCGCTCGTGGCCGGGTAATGCTTGTTATCGAAGCGAAATGGGGTGGGGGACGCTGTCCGCTCAATGCCTTGCCGAAAGGCCGCTCCTTCGCATTTTCCGCGGAGGACAACGCCATCCTTGACGCCATGGAAAAGTGGACGGACGGCGAAACCCCGGCGGTTCTCCAACTCGAAACCAAAGATTTTGCCACGTTGCTTCCGGTTCTGGCGGGGCATCCCAATATCACGCTCGGCAAATCGAGCGAAGTCAGGATCATCGGCCAGCCGTTTGCGTTGCCGCTGCGCGCCACCTTGGAAACCAATGGGGAGATCACAGTCGCGCTGAAAGATAAACCCGCCGCACTCGTGATGGTGGGCGAGTGGATCTGGCGAAACTCGACTCTGCAACCGCTTGTGTTGCCGCCGCCAATTAAGGAGATCTTTCGCGGCCCCGTGCGCGTGACGCGGATGCAGGTGCCGGCCTTTCTCAGCCAATGGCCGCAATTGCAGGCTTCCAGCGCGGTGGAGGCGAATTTCAAGCTCGACGATTTCACGCTCAAGCCCCAGGCCCCGAGGTTCCTGCTCGAACTCAAGGGCGGCCTCGCGCAATTGGCGGCACGCGTTCAGTGCGCTTATGGCTCGCGCATCATGACTATCGGCGTGACGGATGCGGAAGAGACCGTGTGGTTGCCGGACCCGGAGGCTCCCACACGCTATTCTACTCGTGACGTTGCCGCCGAGCGCGCGGCGCTGGCGCGATTGCAACGCCACGGATTTTCCGCACCCGACACTTCGGGCAAGTTACAATTGTCGGGGCAAAACGCGGTGTTGAATTTTCTCGCCCGCGAATTTCCGAAGCTCCAACGCGAATGGAGCGTCACCCTTGACGAACAACTCGAGAACCGCACGCTGTGGAACATTGAGCGCGTCGAGCCGCAGTTTCAAATCACGCCTTCGGGCGTGCAATGGTTTGATCTCGGCGTCGTGTTCGCGACGAGTAGCGGGGAGACTTTTTCCGCCGCGGATATTCAACGGCTGATTCTCTCCGGCCAAAGCCACACGCGTTCCAAAAGCGGCAAGACGGTCGTGATCGACACCGGTGCGGTTGAGGAATTGCAGGAGGTGTTGCTGGATTGCGCGCCGCAACAGCACGCGCAGGGTTATCGGATGAGCAACACCCAGGCGGGTTTTCTCGAAGCGACCTTGCGCCAGCACACGGATTGGAAAGTTCAGGCCCCGGCTGCATGGCGTGAGCGCGCGGCCCGCCAGAGTGGCGAGGCCAAACTCGAGTGTCCGCCGCTGGGAAATCTGGAGCCGGTGCTGCGGCCGTATCAAAAGCAAGGCGTGGCGTGGCTTCAATTTTTGCGCGGGAACGGCTTCGGCGGCATTCTCGCGGATGAGATGGGCCTGGGCAAAACCTTGCAAACGCTCGCGTTCCTTCGCTTCGTTCGGGAGCAACAACCGGATGCGGCGCCCATGCTGATTGTTTGTCCGACCAGCCTGGTTTTCAATTGGATGGCCGAGGCGAAGAAGTTCACGCCCGAGCTGAAAGTGCTGGCGTTGCACGGGCCGGAACGTCATGCGTTGTTTGATCAAATAGGCGGGAGCGACATCGTCATCACGAGTTACGCGCTGGCCCGCCGGGACGCCGAGCGTTACCGCGAGCTTGAATTCGATACGGTGGTTCTCGACGAGGCGCAGCACATCAAAAACCGGCAAACCCAAAACGCGCAGGCGGTTAAAGCCGTGAAGTCCCAACACCGCCTCGTGCTGACCGGCACGCCGCTGGAGAATTCCGTGCTGGATCTGTGGTCGATTTTTGACTTTCTCATGCCCGGTTACCTGGGCACGGCAAAGGATTTTCGCGAACGTTACGAATTGCCGATCGCCAAAACCAAGGACGCCGCCGCGCAGCAACGGCTCGCGCGCCGGTTGCGTCCCTTCCTGTTGCGGCGATTGAAAAAAGACGTGGCCGCCGACCTGCCCGCCCGGCTCGAACAGGTGGCGTTTGCTGAATTGACGCCGGAACAACGCGGCGTGTACCAGCAAGTCATCGAAGCCAGCCGCAAGGAAGTTCTGGAAGCCGTCGGCGCGCAGGGCCTGGCAAAAAGCCGGATGATCGTGCTGACCGCGCTCTTGCGATTGCGGCAGGTGTGTTGTGATTTGCGTTTGTTGAATCTCGATAACGTGGATCCCGTCACGGCCTCCGGCAAACTGGAGATGTTTGGCGAGTTGCTGGAGGAAGCCATCGATGGCGGACATCGCGTCCTGGTTTTCAGTCAGTTTGTAAAAATGCTGGCGTTGTTGAGGGAAAAGTTCGCCGCGGAAGACATTGAATATTGTTACCTCGACGGCTCGACTACCAATCGCGGCGCGGTCGTGGAGCGATTCCAGAATTCCGCCATCCCTGTCTTCCTCATCAGCCTGAAAGCCGGCGGCGTGGGATTGAATCTGACGGGCGCGGACACCGTGATTCATTTTGATCCGTGGTGGAATCCGGCCGTGGAAGATCAGGCCACCGATCGCGCGCATCGCATTGGCCAAAGCAAGGTGGTCACCAGCTACAAGCTCATCACCCGCGACACCGTGGAGGAAAAAATCCTGCTGTTGCAAAATCGCAAACGGGAAATCATCCAGTCAACCATCCAGGGCGACGAGGAGTTCGCCGAGGCCTTGAACTGGGATGAAATCCAGGAATTGCTGGCGTGATCGGCGGCGACTCTGATTATGATACCTTTCACCCTGCCTCCTGATTATCCTCGCATCAAGCGGGTGACAACTTTCCACGAATTGATCACCCCTCCTTTTGCCAACGGCATTAACGCCCTTTGTTGGGAGCGCGCGTTGCTCGGAGATTTCGGCGAAGTCGTGGAAAAGCTTGGCGTCAGCGAAGGGGTCAGGACGCTCGACGAGGCACTTCTGGCGAGCCTACCCGTGAGCCCCGCGGGCCAAATTGCCGTCAATCAACTCCTCGAAGACTATCGCCTGCTGCACGATCATGGCCTGGAACCCGTCCTGAACTGCATTCAAGACTATCCGCGGGACGACGATGCCGGACCCGTGCTCACGGACGTTTTCTCCTTTCACGTCGACAGCGCCACGGTGGAAGCGGATACTTATCTTTGCACCTACCACGGACCGCCAAGCGAAGGCCTGCGCAATGACGAAGCGCGAAGGCGCGTGGATATTCCCGAAACCCGCGCCGAACTCCTCAAGCGCTTCGGCGGAAACGACGACGACGCCTTCCGCGAATATCTGAAAGAAAACTGTTACGACCTGCATTACGCTCCCGTTCCATCGGCCCGGCCTTTTTCCTTCGGCATCGGCAACCTCTGGCGCATTGCGACCGACTATCCGGACAGTCCTGTCCCTCCGTGCATCCATCGCGCTCCCACAACTCCACCCGCGGTGAAGCCGCGGTTGTTGCTCATCTGTTGAAAAAACTGAAGTGAGTGGCGAGGAATTCCGGCAGCGATCAGCGAATGAAGCGATCGGTTCAAAACCGCGAAACTCCAGCCTCGACTCGGCGACGAAAAGTGTAAAATGGCCGGGCGGACGCGCGGGCTCCGAATGGCCTCCCGCCGACAACGTGATATGAATGAACATGACGATTGCCGTAGTGATTGTTCTCCAAACACTTTTACCCGCCGTGCGTTTTTGAGATTGATCGGGACCGGGGCGGCAGCGACGTTTTTTGCCGAACCGGTTTTTGGCGCGTTTGATTTGCCTCCCGATGAATTGGAGCGATGGAAATCATCGCTGTTCGCAGCAACCTCCCCACGCCGTTATTTTTCTGACAAGCATACCGATGCCCGAATGCATCTGGGCGGCATTGGAACCGGGAACTTTGAAATCGGCGCCGACGGTCAACTCACTACCTGGCAGCTCTTCAATACGCTTCGCGACGGCCAGGTGCCGTTTTATTTCGCAGTCAAAACGGGGAACACGGCGAAGTTACTGCAAACGACCGGCGGCCCGGAATGGCCGCGAATTCAACAAATCGAAATGACGGGAGAATATCCCGTCGCTACTTTGCGCTTCCATGACGCCGGCCTGCCCGTTCATCTGGAGTTGGAAGCGTTCACTCCCTTTGAACCGTTGGATTCCAGTTTCTCTTCCAAGCCGCTGGCCGTGTTCAAGTTTCGCGCGACGAATCCGACCCGCGAGACACAAACTATTTCTTTGGCCGCGCTGCTCACCAATCCAGTGGGCTATGCGGCAATTGGCGAGATTCAAAACGACGCTCATCCCAGTCTCGGTTGGAATAGCAACGAAAGCTTTCGCGAGGGCGACGCCCAGGGATTGCTGATAAGCGCTCAAAGCGGAAATGAGCCGTCATTGGATGAGCCGGTATGCCTTTATTTGCTGAAAGATTTGTTTGTCATCCCGCCGGATCCGAATGCGGGAAATAAAGACGAAGCTTATATCGCGCCGGGCGAATTAGACATACCTCCTCTGGATCGGCCAAAAAATTTGAGAGTCGAAGTCATCGGTGGTAAACCATTTTCAGCCGCGAGTTTGTCGCCTTCCGCGCACTCAGTGATTTGGTTGGAAGACGCGCCGGTTGATTTGGATTCGGCACTTCTCACCGGAGTCAAGGAGGCCGTTGAAGCCGGAGCGGCCCTGGTGTTTTCCGGAAACAAAATGCCGTTGTTAAACGGTTATGCGGCGGCGACTGGAGGAAAATCATCGGTCGAAACGGCCTTGCGACCGGACGTCGTCTTTGAAGATTTCGAGAGTGGTTATGGAAAATGGATTGTGGAGGGCACTGCGTTTGGCGGCGAACCGGAACACGGCACGTTGGGCGGCCAACAGGCGGTTTCGGGATTTCTCGGCAAAGGCCTGGTGAATTCCTTCGTGGGAGGTGATGACTCAACCGGTAAATTGACCAGCCGGAATTTTGTCATCGAGAGAAAATTTATCGGCTTTTTAATCGGCGGTGGACAACGCGCAACGACCCAGATTCGCCTGCTCATCAATGGCAAAATCGTCCGCGCTTCGTCGGGAGCGGATAACGAGCGATTGCGGCGGGAAGTTTGGGACGTGGCGGAATTCTCCGGCCAGCAAGCTCATCTTGAAATCGTCGATGAGCAAAAAGGCCCCTGGGGACATATCAATATCGACCAGATCATTTTCACCGATTGGCCGGGCGATATCGCGTCGCTTAAATTGGTGGAGGAATTGTTGCCGGTCCGATTCAGCGGAATGGAAAAGCCGCCGGGAAAAGCAGGGGAGACTGCGCGGATTATCCTGCGCGATCCGGTGCTGCTTTCGGATGGCGAACGTTCCAAAGCGATTAACGGTCTCGAACAATTCACCCGCACAATCGGCAAGGGAAAAGTTGTGTTGCTGGCGGGACAGTTGCTCAATCCGGCTCATACGTATTCCGCTTTTGCGCGTCAGGACGCGTATTCCGTGCTCTGTTCGCTGACGGGCGCCCGCTACACAATCACCGTGGAACAATCCGCCAAAGAGCCGGGCTTCGGAACGCTGGCGCTGGCCGCTTTGTCCGGCCAGGTAACGGGCCTCTCGAGTTTTGAAAATTGGGACGATGCCTGGAATCAATTTCGGGAGCAGGGCCGCTTTGAGGAATTCGAGTCGCTCAAGGCGAGCGAGCCTACCGGTCGTGGTCAAACAACCCACTGCGCCCTGGCGTCCACCGTTTCAGTTCCCGCCGGCGGCACCGTGGAAATTCCTTTTCTGTTTGCCTGGCATTATCCGAACAAATACAGCAGCGCCGGAAACTGGATGGGATGTCATTACGCCACTCAATACCGGGATGCGCGTGCGGTCATTCGCGAGGCTGCCGGCCAATACGTTGAACTAGAAAAAAGAACCGAGGCGTTCCGCCGAACTTTCTACGACAGCCGCCTCCCGTATTGGCTCCTGGATTGCATCACGGCAAACTCGGCAACCATCCGGCACATCGGGGTCGTTTTCAGAATCGCCAACGGAGACATTTACGGGTGGGAAGGTTCCAACGGCTCTTGCGAACCGACCTGCACTCATGTCTGGGGTTATGAGCAGTCGCTGTCCCGCCTCTTTCCGGACCTCGAAAGGGACATGCGCCGCATCGATTACTTTCACCAGCAGAACGCGGACGGCGGAATCAATAATCGCACGAACGTGCCGTCCCCGCCGCATCCGACGGGTCAACGTCCGTTTACCGACGGTCATGCCAGTTGCATTCTCAAAGCGTATCGCGAGGCGTTAAATTCGCCCGACGAATCCTTCTTCCGTGAATACTGGCCGCGCGTGAAGCAGGCGGTGGAATATTTAATTACTCGCGACGCAAACGGGGCCGGCGGCCAACCGATCGGCATTTTGCAGGACGACCAATGGAATACTTACGATGAAGCATTGCACGGAGTGACCACTTTTATCAGCGGCTATTACCTGGCAGCGCTTCGTGCGGGCGAGGAATGGGCGCGGCGAATGGGCGATGCCGTCAGCGCCGGGCGGTATCGCGAGATTTTTGAAAGCGGCCAGAAGCAACTCATCGCTCTGTGTTGGAATGGAGAATATTTTCAACAGCACCTTCCCGATTATGCCAGGCGTCCGGGCGAGGTCGGGCCCGGCTGCATGTCTGACCAATTGATCGGACAATGGTGGGCGCATCAGCTGGGTCTGGGATATATTTTTCCGAAAGACAAGGTCGTTTCCGCTTTGCGCTCGATTTTCAAATACAATTGGAAATCCGATCTAACCGACTGGGAACAGAAACCGCGGATGTATGTCGGCGAGCGCGACAAGGGCCTGGTCATTTGCACTTGGCCGAAAGGCGGTCGTCCCGATGACGTCATGCTTTATTCGGACGAGATCTGGACGGGAATAGAGTACCAGGTGTCCGCCCACATGATCTATGAGGGAATGACCGAGGAGGCATTTTCAATCGTTCGAGGCGCACGCGATCGTTATGACGGCATCCCGCGGCCCCCGGCGGGGCGGAACCCGTGGTGCGAAATCGAATGCGGCGGGCATTACACCCGTGCGATGTCATCGTGGTCGCTGCTGCTCGCACTTTCCGGTTTTGAATGCGATGGGCCGCGCGGGATCTTGCGATTCAATCCACGTTATCACCCGGAAAATTTCAAGTGCTTCTTTTCCACGCCACAAGGCTGGGGCAGCTTTGCTCAAACGCGGGAGGCCCAAATCCAAAAAGTGTCCCTCACGATTGAAGCGGGGAGCGTAAATGTTGAGACGCTCCATCTCAAATTGGCGGCTGGCAAAAAACCTTCTAAAGTTTTGGCTTCCGGTGCGGGAGGGCAACATTCGCTGGAGTTTGAAGCCCAGGACAATTCCCTCAGCATCCGCTTTGAAAAAAAAGTGACCCTGACGGAAAAGAATCGCTTGGAAATTATCATCCAATAAAAAATAATCCGGTTGATGGATTTTCCGTGAAGAAACATTGATTTCGCAACGTGCCCGTGCGTTTTTCCGTGACGAAGTTGCCGGGTCGGGTGAAAGTGTCCTCAATCACCAGTGGCGGCGCGATATATCTGAAATAAAATTCGCAATCTGAACCGATGACCAAGCATTCAGAAGCGTCGGGCAATTTGTTAAAATCCATCTTCTCCAGTCCCGGCAGCCGGGCGTTGCTGGCGCTCGTCCTCGTTTTGGCCACCGGGTTTATTTTCAATGCCGACGGCGCATTTCTAAAACTCGGCACGCATCGCGACGCGCTCCGCCAGATGTCCGTCTATGGCATTCTCGCCTGCGGACTGACGCCGGTGATTATTTCCGGCGGCATCGATTTGGCCGTAGGCAGCGTGCTGGCATTGGCCGCGGTTTGCTGCGCGCAAATGGCGATTCACTGGAATTGGGCGGCCGCGGTCGTGGTTGTTTTCACACTGCTTTCGGGGGCATTCTGCGGCGGCCTGTCCGGCTTTGTAACGGCGCGGCTGCGAGTTCAGCCGTTCATTGCGACCCTGGCGATGATGGTGCTGGCTCGCGGTCTCGCCAAGTATGCCTCCGGCGGGATGAAGGTTTCAACGGCGATTGCGAATGCCGACGGCACCTATCGTTATGTCGATGTGCCGAAACTATTTCGTTTTGTCGACAACCGCATCATCGGCGGAAACATTTCGGTGGTGACCATTATTTTCCTCGCGTGCGCGGCGGTGGCCTGGTTGCTGATGTCGAAACATTTGTGGGGCCGTTACATTTATGCGATTGGAGGAAATGAAACCGCATCGCGCTTTTCCGCCGTGCCCGTGGTGAAGATAAAAACTTACGCTTACATTTTCTCGGGGATTTATGCGGGAATTGCGGGCATCTGCCAGGCGGCCCAGGAGCAGCAGGGGGACCCGGAAGCAGGTGCCGGTTATGAACTCATTGCGATCGCAATGGTCGTCATTGGCGGAACCAGCCTGGCCGGCGGCAGGGGCGGCATCGGCTTGACGCTGCTGGGCGTTTTGACCATCGGTTACCTCGACAAAATTCTAAGCATCAACGCCGTGCCGGAAGCCGGTCGGCTCGTGTTGACCGGCATCATCATCGTCGTCGCGGTCTTGACCCAACAGAGAAAAAACGCATGAACAAAAAAATCATCCCTGTTTTAATAATCCTGGCGCTGGCGCCGGCAGTTCTGTTTTTGGCCGGTTGCGGCAAGCCCGCCAAAACCGACGCGTCCAATTCGTCTTCGCCGCAGAAACAATTTGTCATAGGCATGTCGCAATGCAACCTGGGCGAACCGTGGCGGGTGCAAATGAACGCGGATATTGCCGCCGCGGCGGCGAAACACCCGGAGTTGAAAGTCGTTTTCAAGGATGCGCAAAACGACACGCTGCAACAGCGCGGCCAGGTGGAGGAATTCGTCAACTCGAAGGCGGATTTGATCATCATCAGCCCCAAAGAAGCCCAGCCGCTGACGGAGCCGGTGGCGCACGCGATGGCCGCGGGCATTCCGGTTATCGTTTTGGATCGCCGGCTACTCGGCACGAATTACACCTGTTTCATCGGCGCGGATAACAAAAGAATCGGCAAGGCCGCCGGCGAATGGATAGCCAAAACGCTTGGCGGGAAGGGGAATGTCGTCGAGCTGATGGGCCTGCAAACCTCCACGCCTGGCCAGGATCGTCACAATGGTTTTCTGGAGGGCATCGCCGGGACGGACATTAAAGTCATTTTCAACGCCGATATGAAATGGCTCGAGCCTGACGCCCGCAAGGAGATGGAATCCGCCCTGGCCCGTTTCGACAAAATTGATTTGGTTTACGCGCATAACGATCCCGGCGCGCATGGAGCCTGGCTGGCGGCGCAGGCTGCCGGACGCGACAAGCAGATGAAATTTGTCGGCATCGATGCGCTCCCGCAGGAAGGCGTTGCTTATGTGAAGCAGGGAATTTTAGACGTGACCTTCCAATATCCCACCGGTGGCGCCCAGGCCATCGATACGGCCCTGAAGGTTCTTCACGGAGAATCCGTTCCCAAAGAAATTGTCCTGGGCACTCGTGTTTTCACCAAGGAAAATGTTGCGCAAGGCGGTGAGGAATTGAAGTGAGCAATTGCCGGCGCCATTATTTGCGCGACAGCAGGCGTGAGTCACTGATCCCGCAAGCCGGACTTGGAAGCCATGTAACGCACCACGGCTTCCGTCCGGGAACTGACGTGTAATTTGCCGAAGACGTGTTTCAAGTGGCTGCAGACGGTATCGATGCTCACTCCGAGTTTGTCGGCGATTTGTTTGTTGGAATAACCTTGCGACAGTTGAACCAGAATTTGCTCTTCCCGAGTGGTCAAACGCGCGGACTTATCCGCTCCTCGCTGGCCTCGGCGGCGGAAGGATTCGATGACCCGGCGCGCGATCTGGCTGGTCATCGGCACTCCGCCGCTCGCCACATTGAGCAGTGCATTGCGCAACTCCGACGGCTTGGTGCGCTTCAGCAGGTAGCCGTCCGCGCCGGCTTCGAGCGCCATGAACACGAGCTCCTGGTCATCCATCGCGGTCAGAATGATGATTTGCGTTTCCGGAAGGGTTTCCTTCAGGCGGGCGGTGCATTCAATTCCCGACATGCGCGGCAAAAAAATATCCATCAAGACCACGTCGGGCCGCGCCGGCGGAATCAGCCGCAAGGCTTCCTCGGCGGTGCCGCAGGTGCAGACGCAGGAGAAATCGGGAAATCCGTTGATGAGTTTGGACCAGCTTAGCCGGGTCTTGGGCTGGTCTTCCACGAGGGCGATCCGCAGCGGTTTAGGAGCCCCTTTGCCGGCGGCATCCCGCGGATTTCGTTTGGCATCTTCTATCTCGGCACAACTCATAGACTCACGACAGCTCGTTCAATTCCCTTTTCGGCGTCCGGCTCCAGAATCGCCACCGTGATTGCTTCAACGGAACGGAAAACTCAATCCGGCATCCCTCTCCCGGCCGGCTGACCACTGCGCAGATACCGCCCAGTTCGGCCATTCGCCGGCTCATGTTGAGCAAACCATTGCGGTTACGACCTGCGGCCGCCGGGTCGAACCCTTTGCCATTGTCCTCCACAGTAACGTTGAGCCGCCCGTGTTCGCAACGGATTTGTAGGCGCAATTCGCTCGCGCCGGAATGTTTGACGGCGTTATTGAGCGCTTCCTTGGTGACCATCAGCAGCCCGCGGCGAACCGGGAGGTTGAGCTCCAAATCCGGTGTTTCCGTGGCCACATCCAAAAGACATTGAATCGACGTGTATTTCAGAAATTGCTCGGCGTAACCGCAGACGTAAGTGGTGAAATCATGCAAATCATCGCGGTTGGGATTGACCGCCCAAAGGACCTCGTCCAGGACCGAAAGCACATCCCGCGCGTCGTCACAAATCAAATCGATCTGCGGGCGCAGCTTCGCATCCGCCGGCAATTCGCTCTGCGTGACTTCGCCATGCAGGACGAGTTGCGTGATTTTTGATCCCAAATCGTCGTGAATGTCCATGGCGATGCGGGAACGTTCCCGCTGCAAAAGCCACTGTTCCTTCCGATGCAACGTCAGTTTGGCCACGAGCCACAGGCAAGTGGCAATGGCCAGAAGGCAGGCCGTCAGCAATGTGGCTTGAACCCATGCCTGTTGCCAGAACGCCAGCCGAACCGGCAGGATCGTTGGCATTTTATTCACGCTTTGCGGCGCCTGCCACCAGGGGTCGCCGCCAAAGGGTGCTTTGATGACGGCGGACGGCCAGTCCGGTTTTGGAAACGAAATTTTTTGCCAGCTCGCGATGATCTTGGCGTCCGTCAACGACTCGTTTTCATCCATTGCACCTCCACGCAGATACGGGTTAGGAATTATTTTCCAGCTATCGTCCGACTTCACGTCGACGCGGCGTCCGTCCTGCAATGCGACCTGCAAGTCCAGAAGCATTCCGGCAAAAGAATAGGAATTGAACGCTTTGATCACCAGCACGTGCCTGCCCGGAGAAATCAAAGGTGTCAAATCAAAGACGAACAACTCCCGCCATTCGGCGCCATGTCCCAACTCGCGTCCGTCCAGGAAGACGGTAAACTCATTGTCGACTGTCAGGCAGAGACGGGCCTTCGAGACAATTCCAGAAACGGGAACCGTGAACGATCTCCAGAGCAAACAAGTCTGGTTGTCGGACACCGTGGCGCTCCAAATCCAGGAGCCCAGGCCGTTGGTGGGATTGTCGTAAATGCCCGCGCCGGAGGTGGCGTCGTCAATATTGGCCGCGCGTGCCGAGTGCAGGCTGGCGCCCACCATCGCCGCGAACAACATCAAGCCCGGGATGAGCAATTCCGCAAACCGGCATCGAGGATGACGCGGTCGCCAGGGCTGATTAACCTTGAGCGCGGGGTGCAAAGGGCTTCTGCTTTCGTCGGCTTCATTGTAGCCGCGCGGCGTCTTTGGAAAAGAGGATTCGGTGAATGGCTACCACAGGCTATCCGGATAGGTGGCATCAAACACCGCTCTCAGGTCCGGATCAAACGGCTTGGTCGTGGCTGCCGGGTTGGAAGACCCGTAACTCGCCGGACTGCGTTTCAATAAATGCGTGGTGCCTGCCACCCACTTATTCAGCGTGGCGTGTCCATCGGCAAAAGACCATTGCCCAAAATTACCGTGCCGGCTCGCCGGAATGTTGCGCCAGTTGCCGTTCAACTTGCCGCTGGGATTCAGGTTCACCGCAAAGTAACCGTCATCGATGCTGGTCAGGGTCGGATTCGGATCGTCCTGTTCATCGACAAAAAACATCGCATCGGAAGGGCCGGGAGTTTTGATAGTCGAAAACTTGAGGTTTTCCGGTATGCCGGTATGGACACCGATCGCGCTGCCGCCGTTGTTTCCCATCATTCCATTCAAGGAATAACTGCGCACCCGGGAAAAGGCGGAGTTCAGCAGCGGAATAATGTCGCTGGGGCAGTGATAAATGCCGATCGATTGGTCGTAAGGAAACAGCACCGCCTGCTGTAAATCCATGGTGTTGGTCGCATCCGGCAGCGCGCCGACATTTCCGGCAACCCATCCTTGCGCGCCCACGCCCGCGTCGCCGTTTTCAACAATGGCATCCTGGTTGTCGCCCGCGTAGAGCATCGCGCAAACCGTGAGTTGTTTCAGATTGTTGATGCAACTGATCGCCTTCGCCTTCTCCTTGGATCGGGACAGCGCCGGTAAAAGCATCGCCGCCAGGATGGCAATGATGGCAATCACCACGAGAAGTTCAATCAGTGTGAAACCTCGTCGCCCACGAAAAACCCGGGGCTTACCGGACGGGTTGATTCTAACCGTTTTAATGCTCATGGTTACCTCGTTTAATCGGCCATTGATTGCGGCGGTTTGATTGCCCGGGGCGCACGCCCCGGGCAATCGCTTATACCCACCACATCTGTGTCCTCAAGGCGCGCGAAGACGGAAGAACATATTCGTCGAGGTTACGTTCGGCGCATTCGAAAACGCGCCGCTTCCATCAAAAACACCCGTCGTGTTGGTGACCCATTGCGCCAGTGGCAGCGCCACGTTTGTGGTGCTTAACAAGGTGTATCCCGTGTTGGGCGAGCCGCCCGAGCCAGTCATGATCAGATTGCCACCGGACAAAATCGTCCGGCTGAACTGGATCGAATTCGCTGGCGCGCTGGCGGTTCCGAGCAATTGGATTTGCCCGTAGCCCGACCAATTGTTGGGTACTGCCGTGAAGGTGATTTTCACGCTCGCGACGTTCTGAGCCAGCGGAGAGGCGGTGGCGGAACTGACCGTCAAACGGTCGGCCGTGGGCGCGCCCGCATTCGGCGGGCTGTAGCTGTAGGTCGTTTGCGGACTCGTGAGAGTAACAAACGTGCCGGGGTTGGCGACGGTGGCGTAGGACACACTGAATCCCAGCGAGTCGCGCCCGTTATCCGTCCAGCCGCCATACACAATGACCTGGTTGAGATTATAACCGGAGGCGGAAGTCCCGAGGCTGTAAGTGACCGAAGTGCCGGCGCCCGGTCCGGCTGATGCCAGGGTAAGATTGCCCGCGGCATAGCTTCCGGGTGAGCCCGCGGTAAGCACGTTGACCCCGCCACTCCCTTCCAGAGCAAACGAACCGCTGCCGACCGCGGTGGGTGATTGGCCGGCGATAAGACTGCCGGAGGCAAGCATCCAGGTGGGAATGAAACCCAAACCGGCATATGCGGATTGATAGGCGGGCGCTGCCACGGTTCCATTCACGGGCGCGGGCGCCGCGATCACCGTGAAGGTATTCGTGCTGCTGCTGTTGGTGCCAAAAGAGTTGTAGGCGACTACGTTGTAATTACCGGAATCGCTCAACTGCAGATTGTTAAGTGTCAGCGCTGAGCCGGTGGCGCCGGAAATGGGATTTCCACCCACATACCATTGATATTGCAAAGGTCCGCTGCCAAGGAATGCTGCCTGGAAGGTCACGGAACTGCCGACGACGTCCGATCCCGTGACGGGCAGAATATCCTTAGCCACTGCCGGCGGCTGGCTCGAGAGAGCGGATGCCGGAGCGCCGAAGAGTTGCAATTCGGAATAACCTTGATAGCCGTTTTTATCGGTAACATTGAAGTTAAACTCGATGGCATAAACGTTGGTGGCGAGCCATGCTCCTGAACCGGGTGACAAGGTCACGCGCGATTCGTTCGGCACTCCGCCCACCGCCGGATCCTGCGCCACGCTGTCCAACAGAATAAACGTCGTGGGCGCCGTGACCGTGGAGTAAGAGACCGTGTAATCCTGCGCGTCCCGGCCGGCATCACCCCAACCGCCGTACGTCACGATGTTGCTGATGTTGTAGCCGCCCGCGGAAGGCGGAAGCGTATAGATCATCACTTGGCCACCGCTGGTGCCGAGCGTTGCGAGGGTGGTGTTGTCCCCGCTGCCCACGTGGCCAAACTGGCCGTCCGTGAGGATCGGTATCCCGCCGGAATTTTCCCGGTTGAAACCGGTGTTATAAGTGCCCGTCGTGGGCCGGGCGCCGGAAAGGAGGCTCCCGGATGTCACGGACCACGTGGGACTGAACGTCGCCGTATTACCGGTTTGAGCCGCCAATGCATCAATGACGTTGTTGCCGTCCGCCGCGGGAACCGGGTTCACGACAAAAGAGCTGGCCGGACTTTGCACGGTACCGACGAGGTTCGACGCCTGGAGCACATAGCCGGGGCTTTGCGCGGTGTCGGACAACTGCAGATTCGTCAACGTCAGGGTCGTATTGGTGGCGTTAGGAATGGCCACGCCGTCCTTAAGCCATTGATACGTCACCGGCGTCGTGCTGCTGAAAGTCGCCGTGATGGAAACCGAGTTGCCCACGACGTCATAGCCGCTGGCCGGAGTGATGCCTCCGGAAACCGGCAGGGGCTGCGAGGGAACGCCGGCAGCCTGGAATTCCGCATAACCCACGTAGCCGTTTTCCGCGCCGTTGTTTAACGTCGCAAAATTGAATTGCACTGCCACCACGCCCCGGGCCAGGACGCCGGCGTTGGTGGAAGTCGCCCCATTGGTCGACGTGATGATGGTGCGGGTCGCCGATTGCGCGCCGGCCAGGCTGATGGTGCCGTCGGGATTGAAATTCACGTCCGCTATCAGGCTGTCGAAATTCGTCGGATGAGCCTTGGTGGAATAGAAGACCTGGTAACGTTGCTGGTCCCGGCCTTGGTCACTCCATCCGCCATAAACGGTAATATTGGTAAGGTCCCAACCGTTCGCGGAGGCCGGCAGCGTGTAAACGACGCTCGTGCCGCCTTGCGGTCCGCCTGTGGCGAGGTCCACACCCGCATTGCCTTCGGGCGGAAGCACACCGATCTGCCCATCCGTCATGAATGAAATGCCGCCCGCGCCTTCCTGGGTGAAATTGCCGGCCGACGATGTCGGCGTTAATCCCAGCAGCAAATCGCCGTTCGTGGCGAGCGTCCAGGTCGGACTATACTCGGTGCTGCCGCCCAGACCGGACTGGTTGGCCGGAGAAATGATAGTGCCGTTGACGTCCGGCAGGGGAGCGTTGCTCACGACGAAAAGTCTTTCCGTGCTGGCGGTAATTCCCAGGGCGTTGGAAGCCTGCAAATAATAGAACGCGTAGTTGGAGAGTTGCAGATTGTTGATGGTCAAAGTTGAATTGGTCGCGTCGGGGATTTCAGTGACGGGGTCTCCATTGATGTCCATGGTGAACCATTGGTAACTGATGGGAAGCGTTCCCCCGAATTGCGCGGAAAATGTCACCGAGCTGCCCACGACGTCCGAGCCCAGCGCCGGCACGGTATCGCTCGTCACCACCGGCTGCGAGTCGTTCGCCACCAGTGCGATGGGTGCGCTCGTGGAGGCTCCGAAATTGTTAGTGACAATCACCTGGTATTGCACCACCAGGCCGGGAGTGAAACTGGAAGTGTCCACCACCACGTTATTGCTATTTCCCCCAACATTGCTCCAGGTGCCGCCGCCGTTTCCATTGTCGGTTTGCCATTGATAAAAAAATGACGGCGTTCCGGCGGGATTTTCGCTCAGCGTCGCGATCGTTCCCCGGTACACCGAATTCGTGGGAGAGGCCAGGATGGGCAGCGCAGTCGCCGAAGCCGGCGCGGCAGTCGCATCCAGTTGGACATTGTCGAACAGGATTTGCGCCCCCGTGTCGCCCTCCATGAGAATCGTCAAATCGCCGCTCGCCTGATAGCCGTTCGTGTAAGAAAAAGTGAACGTGCTGAAAGCACCGGGAGCGACGGAGCCGGAATCAACCGCGGTATTTGCCAGCAACGTGCTGAATGGGCTCGTCCCGTTGACCAGCCCGATGAATCCCTGGCCCGTGAGATTGGCCGCGGAATTGCCGACCGCGACGGTCAGGGTATAAACGGTGTTTGGCTGCAATGCCCCAATATCCTGCCAGAGCCGGGCCGTGTGGCCGTTGATATTGGCGGTGATGTAATTAGTGCCGTCGGCCGGCGCGGGAAGCGTGTCCCCCGCAAAAAAAGTATTCGTGATGTCCTGGATGAAAACGCCTCCGTTTCCCGACGCGTGCCAGGAGGGGCCGACATCCGGCGCCGCCGTGTTGTCGCCGGCAAAGGTAATGTTCGTCGTGTTTTCAAAGGAAAAATCCGGAATGGAAACTGGCGCCGCGCTGGCGCTGCCGCAGGCAATGCCAATGCCCATCAAAAACAATAAATGCCTTTTAATGAAATGAATATTCATAGGTGATCCGTCTGAATCAGGTTGGAGGAGTCTTTGGGTGGTGTTGAGAGTCTTTAGGGTTCGAGTAACACAAAACACTGTGAGGCGAACTTGCCCAAACGTCTATCCCCAGAGCAGGTGAACAGCTCATCCCCCAATTAGGTGATGGTTGCGCGGCGCTGCTACTGAGCCATCACGCGATAGAATTTCTGCGGTGGATTGGTGGTCGCGTTGGTAACGCTGACATCGGATTGCGCGGCCTGAAAATTGGTCTCCACCGTCCATCCGGTAGTCAAATTCGTCGTGCTTTGAATCTGATAATTTTGCCCCGGCACCAACCCGGTGGCGTTGATGACAAAACTTCCCGGCGTCGAGGGAGTGCTGGTGATGGCGGGCGGCGGTACGCTGCTGGACATGCCGAACGCAGCAAGTTCCGTGTAGCCAACTCCGCCATTTTGCTGGTTCGCCGAAAAATTCCACTGCAGATAACGCACGCCCACCAGATTTGAAACCGACAATGACGTCACCGTGCCGCCGGTGCCATCCTTCGCCGGATACGGAGACGGATTGTAAGCCACCGTGGCGAGAGGGAAGAAGTTCGTGCCATCGGCGGAATAACTCACGGAGTAGTTGGCATTTTCGCGGCCATCATCCTCCCACGCGGTGTAAGTATTCAGATTGGTGATGGTGTAACCGGTGCCGTGGGTTCCGTTGCCTAGATAAAATGTGATGGATCCGCCGCTGATCTCGGAACACAGATTGGTTGCTCCGGGGCCACCAATGTTGCCGTCATGCATTACGGTGGACGGCGCGCGGTTTTCATTGGCGAAGGTGAGACTGTTCGAAGCCACCGAGGTGGTCGTGTTGGTAATCAGGTCGCCACCAGGCAGGGGAGGAAAGGAATCGCTCAACAGGTAAACCGAATCCGTTTCTGCGACCGTCGGTGGAGCAGGGGGCACCGGCAGAACCGATGACCAGGAATAATTTCCCGAGCCAACGGCGTAGATGGCGTAATTGTTCGTGAAGCCCGCATAACTCACCCCGGGCGAACCGCCCGCCGGCACGCCACTTTCAAAAACCGTGCTGGCGTTCGTTGCTGGCACATAAATTTGCGCTGTCGTGTTCGGCGGAACCACGACGGTGAGATGGAACGTGCCATCGGTGTTCGTCCACGCGGTCGAAATCAATCCGTTCACGGAGTTGTAGCTCGCCGCCGCCCAGTTCAACCCGTTTCCAGGAACCGGTTGGATAAGAATGCTCTTGTAGCCGGGGCTGGCCGCATTGATGCCGCCCACGGCGCCATACAAATACTGGCCGACGGCGCCGAACGCATAATGATTGAACGAGTTCATGGTGGGAGATTCAAAACCACTCGCCGGCATCCAGCCATCCCACCGCTCCCACATCGTGGTCGCTCCCAGCGACACCTGGTAAAGCCACGAAGGATAAGTTTGCTGAAGCAAAATGCGGCCGGCGAGATCGTCGTGGCCGGCATTGTGCAGCGCGGGCAGCAAACGCGGCGTGCCGATGAAGCCGGTCGCGAGGTGATTATCGAATTGCGCAATGCTGTTTGCGAATTGTTGCGACGCTTGAGATTGCAGTGCCGGCGGGATCAGGTTCAGCGTGAACGCCAGCGCGTAACCGGTTTGGCTGCTGCCGTCTTTAAACGAACCGTCGGGATTAAAAAACGCGGCGAAGGCCGACACGATGTTGCTGTTCAGCGTGGCATAGGAAACAGCATCGGTGCTGTCGCCAATGGCCGCCGCCATCTCGGACATGGCTTGCGCGTAATACGCATAGAACGCCGTATCGATCACCGTTTCCGAAGCGCCGCCGCCGAGATTTAACCAGTCATTATAATCAGCCGGCAAACTGGATATTGTAAAGTTCGCCGCGTGAGCCGCGAGGAATTGGCCATACTTTTTAAACGCCGCGTAGTGATCGGCGATGACATTTGTGTCGCCGTAGGTCTGATACATCACGTCCGTGCAAATCCACGCCGCATCGCCCCACGCCGCTGCGCCGCTGCCGGCGCCCAGGTCGGGGGCGACATTGGGGAATGAGCCATCCGAATGCTGTGAATCTTCGCACAGCGTCACCAAATGCCGATGATAGAAGGATTGGACATCGAAATTATATACGGCGGTGGGCATGAAAAATTCCGTGTCGCCGGTCCAGCCCATGCGCTCGTCGCGCTGGGGACAATCGGTCGGCACTTCCAGATAATTACCTTTTTGACCCCAGATAATATTGCGGTAGAGCTGGTTCACCATCGGGCTGGAACACGCGAAGCTGCCCGTCAAAGGCATGTCCGAATGCACCACGACACCCGTGACGGAATTCAGCGTGGGAGCCACCGAGAGCCCACGCAGTTCAACATAACGAAAGCCGTGAAAAGTGAAACGCGGCTGATACGTGATCGTGCCGTTGGTTGCGAAAGTATAAAAATCCGTTGCCGTCGCACCGCGGAGATTTTCTGTGTAAATCGTCCCGTCCGGATTCAGCATTTCACCGTGCCGTATGGTGATGCGGTCGCCAACGTGTCCGGTGATGGTCACCTCCGCCCAGCCCGCGATATTCTGGCCGAGATCGAAAGTATAAACTCCCGGCGCGGGTTGCGTTAGATTCGTGGCCGCCAGCCTTTCAAAACATCGCGAGGGTTCCGTGACCGCCGCCTGCACCTGAAGCCCGGCGGTGCCCGGGAACCTCGTGGCGTCACCGAAAAGTGCCTGAATAATAAGCAGGGTGTGTCCGCTTCCGCCGAGATTGACGGTCGCATCTTCGGCGAAGGAATTGGTTTGAACGACGCCGTCGAGTTGAAAGGTGATTTGCAGTGATTTGACGACGCCGTACGCCGGATCGCCTCCCATGGTGCTATTGTTCGCCACGAAATTGAGCTGGTTGTTGGATTCCAGCCCTCGCACCAGTGTCGTCACGTTTGAATAGCCCAGTGCGACGGCATTCAAACCGGTGGTGACGGGCGTCCAGCCGGTCGCGTTGAAATTGGTGGTGTCCCAACCGGGAATTTCCTGGCGCGCGTCGTAACCGGCGCCCAGCAGCAGGTCGCCATACAAAATCGGCCCGTAACTCGCCTGCCACGAATTATCGGTGACCACCGTTTGCGTGCTGCCGTCAGAAAACTGGATCACCAACTGCGCGAGAAATCGCGGCGTGCCACCGTAATTCAGGCGCTGCCCTTTGTAAGCGAGATCGCTCGCGTACCAGCCGTCGCCAAGAATGGCGCCCATCACATTGGCGCCGGACAGCAACATCGAAGTGACGTCGTAGGTCTGGTAATAAACGCGTTTCGTAAAGTCCGACCAGCCGGGGGTCAGCACGTCATTGCCGACCTTCTGGCCGTTGAGATGCAATTCATACGCCCCCAGGGCAGTAACATAGACCACAGCGCGCGTGACTGTCTGGCTGACATTAAAATTTTTGCGCAAATACGGCGCCGGCACTCGCGCGATGTCGTTCAACGACGGCGTGCCCCACGGCGTCCCGGTGCTTTCCGCGGTGGTCCAGGAGGAGTCATCGAAATTGGTTTGCGGCCAATTTGCCGCCGCGGTCTGCGCTGCCTTCCAGGTAGTATCCACGGGATAGTTTGAAACGCTGCCCGAAGCGAACTGCACCACCAGCCTGCCGATGACGCTGGCCGGTTGTGCGTCGCCGTTCGTAGCCTGCAACGCGAGCAAATTCGTGCCGGCATGCAATCCCGCGGTGACATTGATCTGCGCCGTGGCTTCCCAGCGCACGGCTGAGTTGGTCATTTTTTGGCCGTTCACAAAAACGGCGCAGACATCATCAGCATAAAGGGCGAAGATGGCGTTGGTGAAAGACGGGCTCGCCGGCAGCACAATTTTCTTTCGCAACAGGGATTGTTCGATGCCGGCCTGGCTTTGCCCCGCTGGAAATCGCAGCCAACTCAAACCGGAGGTATTGAACAGCGCGGCATTGGTTGCCTGCGCCGGCGTAAGATTGTAGGCCGCGTCATCGCCAATCCATTGTGCCGTCCAGTCCGATGGCTGAAGCAAGCCAACGGACCATTGCGCCGGCGCGCTGAAATCGGATACGTCGCCATTGTTATCGTACACCCGCACCCGCCAGAAGCATTGCTGGCCGCTCGTCAACGTCTGGCCGGCATAAATAATGCCGATGGTCTGCGCGCTCGTGACCTTGCCGCTATCCCACAAATCCGCCGCACCGGGCGTGGAGCCGACTTGGATTTCGTACGCCGTTTGCACCCGCCCCCGATAGGCGGGACCGGTTTGGAGGCTTTGCAATTGCCAGGAAAGCCGCGGAGCAGCGTCGCCGATTCCAAGCGGATTCGTGCGCTCATCGCAACGCAAGTTGAACGGTTGTAACCTGCCCTGTGCTTTTCCTGAAATGGTAAATCCCGCGGCCAGCAGCGCTGTCAGTGCAATTCTCTTGAATAGGTTCATCGTGGATTTTAAACAAGTCGGTGATTGGCAATCGTTAAACCGCTGTTCACGTCGCCGGGTCGAGCAGTATCTCCCATCAATCTAAACGCCGTCCTTTGGCCGTCTATCCCCTAAATCAGTAAGGGCTTATCACCGAAACGGGGGAGGCATCTTGCGGACCTGACATCCAGGCTTGAACTGTTTGAGGTTTGGACCGAATAATCATTCGCAGCCGAAGCGGCAACCCTCCCCAATTTCGGTGAGACCGGCTCACCATGTTCGGGAGTGGATGCCGCCGGCTGACTCTGACTAGACTGGCGGCAGCGTGCAGGAAAATCAGGCAACAATTTTACTATGACCGGATACAAATTTATTCTGGGTTCGACGATTTCAGCTTTTTTACTGGCCTCCGGTTCGATGTCCCAGGCTCGCGCCACGGATGTCGAGCAGTTGCGCTGCGAATACCTGGTCAATCCGCAGGGCCTTGACGCCGCGCACCCGCGCTTGAGTTGGATCATCACCTCGAACCGGCGGAACGAACTGCAAACCGCGTATCAAATCCTGGTCGCGTCCTCCCCGAAGCTGCTCGCCGAAAACAAATCCGACCTTTGGGATACCGGCAAAGTGTTGTCTGACCAAACCACTCAAATTGCTTATCAAGGCCGGCCTCTGCAATCGCGCGAAATCTGTTATTGGAAAGTGCTGATGTGGGACCAGAACGATCGCCCCACTGCGAGCGACGCCGCGGAATGGACCATGGGGCTGCTTGAGCCGGCAGACTGGACCGCCAAATGGATCAGCGCGGAAGCCCCACCCTCGAATTCCGGCCAACTCGAAATTCACCACGCGATGTATGAAGCGAATGACGGCAACGGCGGCGCCGATGTCACGCGCGCCCTGGTTCGCCAGGTAAGAAATAATCGCCTCTCAATGATCGTCGATAACAACACGCTCGGAGGCGACCCGGCCCTCAACCACCCTAAACATTTGTCGATAAACTACGATTGGAACGGCCAGCCGATGACAATGGAAGTGAAAGAGGATGAAACTTTGACCATTCCCAAAGAGTCGGGAGCTTTGCCGTATTTGAGGAAAGATTTTGAACTGGCGCACGGCGTGCGGCGCGCGGTGCTCTATGCCACCGCACTGGGTCTTTATCAGGTGGATATCAATGGCCGGCGCGTCGGGGACCATGTCTTCGCTCCGGACTGGACGGATTATCGCAAGCGCGTGCGTTATCAGGCGTACGATGTCACCAGTCTGTTGCGTTCCGGAAATAACGTCATCGGCGCCATCCTGGCCAACGGCTGGTACAGCGGCCACATCGGCAATGGCGGATTTCAATTCTACGGCAAAACCCCCGAGTTCCTCGCACAGCTTGAGGTGACCTACGATGACGGCAGCACCGCCACCGTCGTTACGGATTCGTCATGGAAATCACATCCGAGCGCGATCCTTTCATCAGATTTCATGATGGGCGAGGATTATGACGCCCGGCGCGAATTGGCCGGCTGGAACAAGCCCGGCATCGATGACAGCAGTTGGACGCCCGTCGAGGTGCGCGAAGCGCCGGCGATTCAGGTGGAATCCCAGCTCATGCCGCCGGTGCACGAACTCCTCGAATTAAAAACGCGCAAGCAAACAGAACCGCAGCCGGGACACTGGGTTTATGATTTGGGCCAGAACATGGTGGGTGTGGTTCGGCTCAAAATCTCGGCCCCGGCGGGAACAGAAATCATACTGCGCCACGCCGAGATGCTCAATCCGGACGGCACTCTCTACACTGAGAATCTTCGGCGCGCGCCTTCCGTGGACCATTACACCTGCCTGGGAAAAGGCACCGAGACCTGGCAGCCGAGTTTTACGTTTCACGGTTTTCGCTATGTGGAACTCACGGGGCCTGGCGAGAATCCCGGCAAGGGCGCCGTCACGGGAATTGTCCTCGGCTCGGACACACCGCAGGCCGGCGAATTCGCCTGCTCCGACCCGCTCATCAATCAGCTCGAATCCAACATTGAATGGGGCCAGCGCGGGAATTATCTCAGCGTTCCCACCGACTGCCCGCAACGCGATGAACGGCTCGGCTGGATGGGGGATGCCGAAGTTTTCGTTCGCACCGCCACCTACAATTCGGATGTTGCCTCCTTCTTCACCAAGTGGATGGTGGATGTCGATGATGGACAATCCCCCGAGGGCGCCTTCGGCGATGTGAGTCCCAACACCATGGGTGGCAAAGGCACTCCGGCCTGGGGTGACGCGGGCGTGATTTGTCCGTGGACAATCTACGACGTCTATGGCGACAAACGTATCCTGGAAAAGCATCTCCCGGCAATGATGCGCTGGGTCGATTATCTGCAAAAACAAAGTGACGATCTGGTCCGCGACCGCCGCCGCGGCAGTGATTACGGCGACTGGCTTTCAGTGCAGGCCGATACACCGAAGGATGTCATCGGCACCGCCTTTTTCGCTTACTCCACCCATTTGGTGGCTGAATCCTGCGCGGCCCTGGGGCGCACGGAAGACGCGGCCAAGTACGATAAATTGTTTGAGGACATCAAGGCCGCGTTCATCAAGCGGTACGTGGCCGCCGATGGTGATGTGAAAGGCTCGACGCAAACCGGCTATCTCCTGGCGCTGAAATTTGACCTGCTGCCGGAAGATCTTCGCGCCAGGACGGCGCAATTGCTGGTGGACAATATCAAGGCCCGCGACTGGCATCTCTCCACCGGTTTTGTGGGCGTCGGCTTTCTTCTGCCGACACTCGAGCGGATGAATGAACCCGATGCCATTCGCCGTCTGCTTTTTCAGAAAACGTATCCCTCCTGGTTGTTCCCCGTCACGCACGGCGCGACCACGGTCTGGGAACGCTGGGATGGGTGGACGCCGGAAAAAGGTTTTCAGGATCCGGGCATGAATTCATTCAATCATTATTCGCTCGGCTCCTGTGGTGAATTTTTGTTCGGCGGCATCGGCGGCATTCGCCCGGCCAGTCCGGGTTACCACGCCATCATCATCGATCCGGCCATCGTCAAGGGATTGACTTGGGCGAAGACCAGTTACGATTCCATTCACGGCAAGATTGCTACGGACTGGAAAGTTAACGGCGACAAACTGGTCCTGGATGTGACCGTGCCGGCCAATACTATCGCGACAGTCTATGTGCCGTCATCCAGTCGCGAGGATGTCACGGAAAGCGGTTCGCCGGTGGAAAAGGTCGACGGGATAAAATTTGTGCGCCAGGAACGGAATAAAACCGTTGTTCGAGTGCACTCCGGCACCTACCATTTCGTCTCGCAAAACCCTTGACGCAATTCGCTTTCGGGCCGGTGGGCGGATTGGTCTTGGGCCGAAAAAGAGAGAGGCACGCCGGCAGGCCGCAAGCTTGTTGAAGCGGTCCGGTTGGTGGCTCATGCAATTCAAATTTCCAATGCGCCTGGTGTGGCCCGCTAGATTTTCGCTCCTCTTATCCCTATTCGCCGGGATTTGGTTTCCGCATTTTCTCTTTCCCCAAAACGCCGCGGGCTCGACAATTATTTCCATTGCTGAACTCGAAAACAGGTCGGACGGAACTAACCAGGAACCGGTGTCCTGCCGATTGGAGGGATTTGTGCGGGCGGTTCTGCCGGAGAGAGGACTGCTGGTGCTTCAGGACAAGTCCGGGACTGCTCTGCTCGAAGTGCCGCAACTCGATCCCAAGATAAATGCCGGCGACGAAGCAGTTCTTGAAGCCAATCCGTGCCTGCTCGGGCGGACCCGTTTTGGACTGCGCCTCGGGGATATTCCCACCGTGGATAATGGCGGCGTCCATTCGATGGCCGAGAAGTCGGGCCGCATTTTTCTCAATGCCGGAATGATTCCGGTTCGCCTGGATTGGTTCAACGGTCCGACGGAATTCGGATTAAATTTGGATTTGGAAGGTCCCGGGGTGCCGAGGCAACCAATCCCGGACTCTTCGTTATGGCATGATTCCGCTACCAATAATGGCGGAGAGAATTTGCAACCGGGCCTCCGCTATCGGGCTTTCGAAGGGATTTACTGGCGGGAAATGCCGGATTTTTCGTTGCTCACACCCAGGGTGGGGGGCATTGCTACCAATTTCAGCGCGTCCTATCGCACGCGAGACGACAATTGCGGGCTGACCTTCAACGGATTCCTCCAGATTAAGCATCCCGGCAATTACACTTTTTATCTGAAATCAGACGACGGCAGCTTACTTTACCTGGGGCCCTCATCGGTGAACTGTCACGTTCTTCAACCGGCGGGAAATGCTCTGCCGGCGCCGGAAAATCTGGAGCATGCCCTGACCGACCGAAGTTACAATCATTGGGTTCAAATGGAAGGTGAAGTGACCTTTGCGAGCGCGGACCAGCACAGCCTCGAGATGCTGGTGGGCGGCAGCCGCGTGCCGGTGACGATAGTAGCCGACTCGCATTTGTTTGCCACCAACCTGCTTCACCGCTGGATGACGGTGCAGGGCGTTTGCGTGTTTTCGGGCAAGGCGGATGACAACCGGTTGGTGGGAGTTTTTGTCCTGGATTCCGGACAGGTGACCATTCGGAATGAATACGCCTGGAGCGATGCGTCCTCAAACCTTTTGACGACCGCCTCACAAATCCGGCGTCTAAAGGCAGAGGAAGCGCAGAAACATATTCCGGTTAAAATCCGCGGTGTGGTGATTTATGCGAGTCCCGCCGCCGCCGTGTTGCAGGATTCGAGCGGCGGCGTGTTCATCAGTTCCAGCGGCGGTGTCTGGAAGAAAGCGCCGAAGGTGGGCGAGTTTTGGGAGATGGAAGGTCTTACTGACAGCGGCCTTTTTTCGCCGGTGGTCGCTGCGGACAAAAGCGCCTTTCTGGGTTACGCGCCGCTCCCGGAGCCTCTGCAGCCCACGCGAGACCAGTTGATCAACGGCAACATGGACGCCGAGTACGGCGAGTTGCACGGCGTGATTACCTCCATCTCCACCAACGAGATTGGCCTGCTCGCCGCTGATGGAAAAGTCAGCGTGATGGGCAGCGCCGACCGGCCGCTGCCGGAGTTGCCCAAATCCCTTCCCAATGGCGGTTCGCTCATCGGTAGCGTGGTGCGAATCCGGGGATGCTTCGCTCCCATGGTGGATTTGCAAACCAGGCAGGTGGTTTCCGGAAAGACCTATTTATATCCTGCCTCGGTCGAAGTCGAAGACCCGGCCTTGCCGGATCCTTTTCAACTGCCTACCCGAACGCCGTCGGATTTGATGTGGTTCAATGCGCGGGCGCTGGCGCTGCAACGAACGAAATTGACTGGCCAGATTCTCTACGTATTGCCCGGCGAATACCTGGTCATGGACCGCAAAGATAGTTTCCGGGTGTTGATGCCGGACGCGTCGCTGGAAGTGGGCGATCTAATCGACGCAGTCGGTTTTCCCAGGCTCGATGGGCCCTCGCCGGTATTGCAGGAGGCGCGGGTTCGGAAGACCGGGCACGCGGCCCTGCCGCCGCCCGTGGCCATATTGCCGGAAAATTTGCTGGACCGCGAATTGGATTCCAAGCTCGTTCAAATCAAGGCGCTGCTCATGAGCGACACGATGCACCCGGGCGAGCGTGTGCTGGAGTTGCAGAGCGGCCCCCAGCATTTTGTGGCGCGACTGGATTCGGGGCCCCGGCCCTCCGCCTTGCTGCCCGCCGGCTGCCGCCTGCAGTTGACCGGAGTTTATGCGAGCGCCTACGGCGACCGGGACCGCGCCGGCACGCACACGGTGCCGTTCGAGCTGCTGCTCCATAATTCCGCGAACATTGTGGTCTTGCAGCGCCCGCCCTGGTGGACCATCCAGCGAATCCTCATCCTGCTGGTGGCCTTGTCCGGAGTGCTGGGAGCCACCTTTATCTGGGTGGCGCTGCTCCGGCGCAAAGTGGAACAGCGCACGGCGCAACTCAAACGGGAGATTGAGCAACGGCAACTGGCCGAGCAGCACCATGCGATCGAGTTGGAACGCACGCGCGTGGCGCGGGACCTTCACGATGAATTGGGCGCGGGCCTGACCGAGGTCGGGTTGCTGGGTTCGCTGGCCAACACACCCGCCGTGAAACCGGAAGCCAAGGGCCGTTACCTGGATCAAATCACGCAACTGGCCCGCTCGCTGGTTACCTCCCTGGATGAAATCGTGTGGGCGGTCAATCCCCACTACGATTCGGTGATGTCGCTGGTAAGTTATTTTTCGCTCTACGCGGAATCATTTTTGAATCTGGCGGAAATCAATTGCCGCTTGCGGGTGGCGGAGGAGATTCCGCATTGTCCGCTGGATTCCCAGCAGCGGCACGGGGTTTTTTGCGTGTTCAAAGAAGCGCTTAACAATGTGGTCCGGCATTCCGGCGCTACCGAGGCGCAGATCGCGTTTGAAGTGGTGAACGGTGCGCTGTTGCTCTCGCTGGTTGACAACGGGCGCGGTTTCAAGTTTGTTCCCGACGAACCCGGCAAGGATGGTCTGGCTAGCCTGCAGCAACGGATGGAAGGGCTGGGCGGAAATTGCCAGATCACCAGCCAGCCCGGCCAGGGCACGTCCGTCCGCATTTTCCTGCCGCTAAACCAGGCTCAACATGGTCAAAATAGCAATCGTTGAAGACAACCAGACGACGCGCGAAAGCCTGAGGACGATCATTGACTTGTCTCCGGGTTGCCGATGCGTCTGTCTTTGCGAGACGGCTGAAGAAGCCCTCACTGCGATTCCCAAACATTCGCCGGATGTTGTTCTGATGGATATTCAACTTCAAAAAATGTCCGGCGTGGAATGCGTGGCGCGGCTTAAGGAATTGATGCCGCAAGTGCAGGTGATCATGGTGACGGTGTACCAGGATCCCGACCGGATTTTTCGGGCGTTGCGCGCCGGGGCTTCGGGTTACCTGCTCAAGCGCGCCGCGCCTGACATGGTCTTGAACGCAATTCGTGACGTGCAACAGGGTGGCGTGCCCATGAGCGCGGAAATTGCGCGGAAGGTCATCGGCTTTTTTCAGACCCGGCCGGTGGCCGCGCCGGAGGTGGAAAAGTTGTCGCCGCGCGAACTCGAGATTTTAAACCTCATCGCGCCGGGATTTTCCAATAAGGAAATCGCGGACCGCCTCGGCATCAGCATCGAATCGATTCGCTGGCATCTGAAAAATATTTACCACAAGCTGCACGTCCATTCCCGGACGGAAGCCGCTTCCAAAATTCGCTCCCGCGGCTGATTCTTTTTATCCCCACCCGGTTGGGGGGGCTCCGCTCCGCTTTCAAACCCGCTAGGATGTTCAAATCGCATGAACATTTCGGCGCGCATATCAGATTCGCTCCTTCGGAATGCACCTGCGTCCCATGTCTCGAGCCTTCCTCAACCCTGTCAAAAGAACGAACCCACAGTGCAATCATTATGAACAACCCTAAGCTCTCGGACTCTAACGTGATCGTGCGGTTATTATGTGTGCTGTTGCTGGCGCTGGCCGGCACGGCCGAAGCAGCCACCATCAACAACCTTGGCTCAAATGCGCCCGCTCCCGGGCCTGATGACCAGTACGTGACGAATTTCGTCGCGTTCTCGCAGTCGCCTCCACCGGGCGGCGGCGCCTTCAATTATTATGTTAATGCCAATCCGGCGCCGGGACAGACCTTCACCACGGGAAATAATCCCGACGGATATGTCTTGAACGGCGTGGCGCTCTTCGATGCGGACAACACGGGCGGTGGTTTCGGGAACGAAGCGTTCAGTCTGGGAGTCTATTCCGTGAGCAACGGCACGAACGCGGCGCTGCTGACGACCTATACCTCGCAAAGCGTGTTGCTCACCAATTTCACCTGGTTTCAATGGTCGAACCTCGGCCTCGTTTTGCAACCCAACACCCAATACGCCTACGCCATGTGGGCGAACGGCGCTGGTTGGATGAATTTGGGCAACACCAATCTGGCTTATGCGGGCGGCCAGGTCGCCGTCGTGCCGCGGGGTGGTGGAACCATGACCTTTAGTTCGTCCAGCCCGTGGAACGCGAGCTTTGATGTGCAGTTGACAGCCATCACCATTCCCGTTGCGGGCCAGCCGAAATTTTCTCCTTATCCGGTGGCGAATCCGGGCGCTAGCGTGACTGCCAGCGCGCCGGTCACCGGGCCGGGGCCGTACTTTTTCCAGTGGCAGACGGATGGCGGCGGGGGTGGCTCGTTCACCAACATCCCCGGAGCGACGACGTCAAACCTAGTCATCAATACCACGGGATATGCTGCCGGAAATTACAGCTACCTGGTGCTCGTCTCCAATAATACCAGTGGTGTGAGCAGCCCGGCCGCTGTCCTGACTCTCCAGCCTTCGATCGGCATTCCGGGAGTCATTGGAGTGAAGTTTGGATTTACGAACGGTTACGCAACCGCGGATGCCCTGTTCCCCGCCGATAACACCGGCGTTCCGACCGGGCAGATTGTCCCGCCGGCAAACGTGGCGCTCACCGAGGTGGGTAATTGGAATAATTTGCTCGCGAACGTCCAGGCGCCTCAGGACAGTGCGGCGCGCGCGGCGGCGATCAACCAAGTCTGGACCGTCGACCACGACAGCACCGGCGCTGCGCTCTCGGGCGTCACGCTCTCGCCAAGTGGTTTCAACGATGGCTGGTTCAGCGGCGGCACCGAATGCGCTGCGGGACGATTGCTTTATGATTGCTGGAAAATCAACGGCGGCGGCAGCAGCCCGCAACTGGACGGCGCCGGCCATCCCTACGGCACCCTGGTCTTCAATAATCTTCCGTGGACGAAATATGACGTGGTTGTTTACGTCAACGACAACAACGGAAATTACTGGGGCAACATGCAGGCCAATGACGTCATCGCCCAGGGCAGTGGGAATGTCGACAACACCTCGTTCGGTTTCAACGGCGCCAGTGCGGACCCGTGCGGGCTTGCGACGCCGCTCCATACTTTCGGCGCCTACAATGGTGGCAATTCGGCAAATAGCTGTAATTACATCAAGATGGCCAATGTAAATGCAACCGGCGGCAGCATCACCATCTCGGTGGTCAGCTTCGGCGGCGGGGACATGGGCATTTCCGGCGTGGAACTGGTCCCGGACACCGACCTGAATCTGGTGCAGGACGTCGTGCCGAATTATGTCGAAGCCGTCTCTGGCGGAACGCTGGCGCTCTCGTCGGGTTTCTCCGAAACTCCGCCGGTTGAGCTCCAATGGTTGAAAATCAGCGGCGGTGTCACCAATCAAGTGACCTCGGGAATCACGGTCGTTACCAACAACGGCGTTGTCACGTCCACTTTGACCATCAATAGCCTGCAGGTGAGCGACACCGCTTCCTATCAGGTGAAAGCGGTCAATGCCGGGAACAGCTCGGATTACACTTACACCAGCGAGGCGCCGGTGATCGTCACTGATCCTCCCGCGCCGGTAAACAATATCGCCCAGTACAAGGAAGCCCAGGTCGGGGTCAATTATTATCCTCCCGACTGGAGCATTTCCACCAACACCGATTTGATTTACGGATTCCCGATTTCGGATGGTTCACCCGGAACCGCGCTGGCGTCACCGGGAAATTACGGCGCGGATGGCGCCATCGGCGACCCGACCGTTTTGGCTGACGGGATGTTGAGCAGCCAGGCGCTTTACGTGGTTTCATGCGGGCCCGCCTCTTCCGGCAACGGCTCGAATATCGTCTACACCCTGCAAACCAATTCCGCGCCGCTGGGATTCGACCTGACGAACATCACGGTTTACGGCGGCTGGCTGGACAGCGGTCGCCGCGACCAGGAATATCAGGTTTTATATGCGACCGTGGCTGACCCCACGAATTTCATCCCGCTCTCCACGGTGTTGTATCTCCCGGATGACCCGACCGGCGAGGCCATTGCCAGCCGGACAAAGCTGGTCCCGGCCAACGGAGTGCTTGCCCACAACGTCTGTGCGGTGATGATCAATTGGGACGTGCAGCAACTTCTGAACAACTACTCATTTTATTCAGAAATTGAAATCAACGGCACCAATTCCACCTCGGCCTTCCCGGTGGCGCCGATCATTCAGCCCATATCCGTTTCGGGAGGGAACCTGGTGCTGACGGGCAGCGGAGGTTATCCGCCCAACAGCCCTTATGAATGGTTGAGCACGACCAATCTGACGCCCCCGGTGAACTGGGTCACCAACCTCAGCAGCACACTGGACAGCAACGGGGCGTTCTCGGATTCAATACCGATCAATTCGTCGGAACCCGCCCGGTTCTTTCGGCTGCGCGTGCCTTAAACGGCCGTGCGCCTAGGTGAGGGGTGCCCGGGTAGGAGTCCCCGGGCACCCATTTGAACTGAATATCTTCTATGAAATCGAACCGAAGTCCAAACGACCCGATGCCTTTATGCGCCGTGAGCGAAGGGCGCCGTCGGGGCACGAGGGTCGCATTTACCCTGATAGAATTGCTGGTGGTCATCGCGATCATTGCCATCCTGGCGGCAATGCTTTTGCCGGCCTTGAGCAGCGCCAAAGACAAAGCCCAGAAGGCGCTTTGTGGAAATAATTTAAAGCAATGGGGGCTTGCGGTGAATATGTATGGCGGAGACAATAACAATTTCTTTCCTGATTTGTCTCCGGGCAATCCCAACGCGAACGGCGCCCAGACGGGTTTGCCCTGGATGCCGTTAAGTTTCAACGTCTCATTTTACCCCCAGTATTTATACAAGCAGAGCTCTCTTTCGGTCGGTGAGAACCGTTCCAGACAGGACGTGATGTATTGCCCCACCGATGAAAATCATCGCCAGAACGAAGCGACCTTCGGTGCCGGGTACGCGAACGATCCCAACCTGATCGGGTATAATTATTTGCCTGGCCGCGGTCCCGCCGGTTTTGCGCCCACCAGTCCCTACACCAATGACATCCGGTCGTGGATGGCCCGCACCAAATTGGGCAGCCGGTATCGTCTCGCGCCGGTCATGACCGACCGGTTGCTGATGGCGAAACAAAGCGCCTGGTCATGGTATTGGAACAACGGCACCATCATCTATCCCGTTTCTTCCCATCGGGGCAAAGGAGGAGTGCCGCAAGGCGGGAATTTCTTGTTCGAGGACGGAAGCGTTTTGTGGAACCGATTCGTTTCGCTGGGCCGGCCTCCGGCTGATGGCGGCGGGATACTCGTGGGGCTTTATAATCCCAGTCAGGAAATAAATTATTTAATTCCCGTCGATAACGGATTGGGACCCTGGTGACAGTTTTGCGTTCGAACAAATTCGCAATCCGCATGGGCTTTATTTCTTTTCGCCGGTTGATTCATTTTGCGTCATATATTAGACGCTAACGTAAAATCCAATGATGATGGTTCAATGACATTCAAAGATTTAGGAAGAATATTGGGAGGGAAAAAGTCGGCCGGGGTTTTCGCGGCGGCGGCGTTATGCCTGGCTCCGAACCACGGAAGCGCCGCCACCGGCACGGCGCGCGAAGATGAGCCCCGCATCGTCAATATCTACAATTTCATCCGCAACTCGGATTACCGTGTGGCCGATTCCGAGAACGTGATGTTCGATTGCACCCGGCGCCAAATAGCGTTGCTCAAGCAATATAATCTCCCGGCGACCTGGGCCCTGCAATACGACGCGCTGATAAATCCGCGCTATCAGAAACTGCTGAAGGAACAACTGGGCACCAATGATGAAATCGCGGCCTGGTGGGAGATACCGCAAAAATGGACGGAGCGGGCGGGAATTCCCTGGCGGGGTGCGCACGAGTGGGACCCGGCCGCCAACGTCGGATTTTCACCAGGTTACACGCCGGAGGAACGCCGCAAACTGGCGGATGTTTACATGGCGGATTTCAAAGCAATCTTCGGCCACTATCCGCGGACGGTCGGGTCGTGGTTCATCGATGAGGTCACGCTGCAATACCTGTCGGAAAAATACGGCATCATCGCGTCCTGCAACTGCAAGGACCAAATCGGCACCGACTTTTACACCTTGTGGGGCGGCTATTGGAACCAGGCTTATTATCCCAGCCGCGTCAATTCCTACATGCCGGCGCAGACGCACGCGGGCCAAATCGACGTGCCGGTTTTTCGCATGTTGGGGAGCGATCCCATTTATCAGCATGGCACGACTCCGGGACTCATTTCTTTGGAACCCGTTTACCGGAACGGCGGCGGCGGCATGCACCGGTGGGTGGATTGGTTCATGGACAATCTGGTCCAGGAGCCGTCCCTGGCTTTCGCCTACACGCAGGCGGGCCAGGAAAATTCCTTCGGATGGGATGCGATGGAGAATGGTTTGACCTATCAGGCGAAACTGTTTGCCGAACTGCGCAACGCCGGGAAAATACACGTGCAAACTCTCGAGCAATCCGGCCGATGGTTCCGCAAGGAATTTCCGCTGACGCCTCCCACCGCCGTCGTCGCGATGGATGATTGGAAGGACCATGGCCGCAAAGCGACTTGGTATGACAGCCGGTTTTACCGGTTGAACATTTTGTGGGACGATCATTCCTTCTTCATTCGAGACATTCATTGCTTTGACGAAAATCTCGTTTCGCCGACCCACGACACTCCGCTGGAGGCGACTTCATTGACTTACGAAACCTTGCCGGTGGTGGATTGGGCGTTCTGGTCGAATTCCGGCCGGCGGCAGGCGGGCATGTTGCCCGTGCTGCTTTCAACCAACGACACGACCACCGCCATGGAAACGGAAGGCGCGCCGGTGGTGAAAGAGTTAAACGCGACCGAGTTGAGCATTGTTCAACCGTTGAAGGGTGGCGGAAGTTTTTCCATCGTGTGCGCGGAACCGTCGGTCACATTTTCCGGAGTGGATGCGCAGGGAAAACCGCTGAATTGGGCCTGGGAAATTGCCGGCGGCGAGCGATTGAAAGCGATGGTTAAAGGAGTGGACGCGGCGAGCGTGCGTTACAGCCACGCCGGCGTGGATTATCGCCTGACACTGGCCTCGCAGTCGGGCTCCTGCCGCCAGTTGGATGACGGGCGCATTCAACTGACGCCCAACGCCGAGGGAAAACTAATTTTGAAGTTCGACTCTTCCAGCCTTGCCGCCATTGCCCGAAAGCCGATTTCCGCTACCGCGAAAAAGTAATTTGTGAATATCGCAACCTCCGTTCGAGGCAAAGTTTTGGCCAGTGCCTTGCTTTTCTCAAGTCTGTTTACCGCTTCAGCATCTTTGACGGTTTCCACCCTCAATCAGGAGGGCGGGCTGCCGTTCACACCGGGTTGGACGCCGGCAGCAGACAGTTTAATCGCCAACCTGGCCCCGACGAGCGCCAGCGGAAACTTCAGTCTGGATGTGACGGGGAGGAGCGTAAATTCGCTGACAGCCGGCGGAACTCTTACCATCAGCCAATTGCCCGGCAACAATACCAGCACCAATTATATTACCTGCGGCAGCGGCTTCGGCGCGGGTTCCACTGTCATTTACACCCTCCCGCCATCAGCGAATGGTTATGACCTCACCAATATAACGGTCTACGGAGGATGGAAGGATAATGGCCGCGACCAGCAGGCTTATACGGTTTACTATTCCACCGCCGCCACGCCCGCGTCTTTCAATCTGTTGACGCTGGTGAATTACAATCCCTCCGTCCCAAGCGGAACGGCTTCCGCCACGCAGGTTCGCATTTCGGATTCCGCCGGAGGCGTCATCGCGTCCAACGTTGTAGCTATCAAATTCGATTTTACAAATCCTGTTTCTGAAAATGGATATTGTGGATACGGCGCCATTACTATTCAGGGCAACCCCTCCAGTCCGCCGACGGGCCCGCCGGTATTCATGGCGCCCAGTGTCTCTCCCGCAACTGCCAGCGTCGGGACAACCGCGGGCACAGTAGTAACGTTGTCCGTGAAGGCCAGCGGCACCCTGCCGATTGGCTACCAGTGGCGCGCCGACGGTGGCACCGGCGGCGCGCTGACCAACGTTCCGGGCGCGACGAGCGCGACTCTGGTGATCGATACGACCGGTTACCCGCTGGGCACCTATCGATACGATTGCGTGGCTACGAATTCTCTCGGCACCAATGCCAGCGCGGAGATTGCGATCGTGATTACCGGCCTGGCGGACATTGGCGCTTCCGCGCCCACACCTGGGCCGCTGGATATTTCGCAATTGCTGAATACTTCGCAAAACGACGACGGCATCAATTATTACACGGACAACGGCGCTTCCTACGGCCGTTGGAGCGGTCAAACTTTCACGACCGGAACGAATCCAACCGGATATTTGCTGCGGTCACTGGCCTGGAAGAGCGCGGGCAACGGAAACAGTTTTGGAAACATCCAACTTTACGATCTGTATCTCTATTCCATTTCTCCCGATGGGAGCAGCGCCGCTTTGATCGCCAGTTATCAGGCGTCCGGTGGCGGAACGGAAAATGACTGGTTGCAATGGCAGGGATTGAATGTTCCGCTCGCGCCGAACCGTACCTATGCTTATGCCTTCGGGCGGGATGCTTCCGCCGGCGGTTGGGAACATATCGGAAATCAGGGCGGCAATCCCTACTCGCAGGGGCAAATTATCTCCGTCTCCAATATCACGGGCGAAGGACCAGTGACTTATGGCATGACGGGAACCTCGGATGCCACGTTCGACCTCGGGCTGGCATCCTATCAAAGCTCGTCACCGCGCGCGCTGCCTCCGACTCATGATTCAATCAACTGGCCGGTTTATGCCGGTGGGACCGGAACCGTCACTCTCAGCGAAACCGCGCTCGGCCCCGGGCCCTTCACCTATCAATGGCTCAGCGACAGCGGATCAGGCGGAGCGCTCGTCCCGATTGCTGGCGCGACGAGTTCAAATTTAGCGGTCAACATCGCATCGCTTTCCGTCGGCGCTTATCAATATGCCGTCACGGTCAGCAATGCCTCCGGTTTTTCGACCAGCCCGAATTTCACCTTGAATGTGCTCGGGCCCACCGCGCCGTCCGTCGCGGTGGACATCGCTCCCGCGCCGGTCAACCTCGGTCACGTCGGCGACACGGTTCAATACACCGCTTCTTTCAATGGGATGCCGCCGCTCCATTACCAGTGGTTTTTCGATGACTCCACCGGCGTCACGCCGATTTCCGTTGCCCAAAATCCGGGCGCAGGCAGCAATACAATCACGTTGTCAAATTTGCAATTGGCCGATGACGGGGTGTATTCGCTGGTGGCTCAAAATTTGGCCGGCAGCGTGACCAGCAGTGTTTCAACGCTGGTGGTGATTCCGCCGCCCGCCTCTCCGCCCTCGTCCGTGACGGTGCCTCCGGTCTCGCTGCAGATTGCGAACGCCACGAATTCGACGCAGGTCCGCTGGGCGCAGGGCACGCTTCAGCAGGCCACCAATCTCGCGGGTCCGTGGCTGCCGCTGGCAACCAACCTGGAGGCCAGCGTCGTGAGCGTGCCGATGACCAACCAATCCGCGTACTTCCGCTCCGCCATCACCAGCCAGCCGCGAATTGTGAATCTCTACTGCTTTTGCCGCGACCAGGATTTCCGCATGGCGAATTCGCAGCAGATGCTTTTCAACGCCACGACGCAGCAGGTTCAGTTGTTCAAGCAGGCGAACCTGCCGGCCACCTTCGCTCTGCAGCATGACGCGTTGATGGACACGAATTATCAGAATTATTTCAAGGCGCAACTAGGCACGAATGATGAGATCGGCGCGTGGTGGGAAATCACGCAGACGCTGGTTCAAAGCGCCGGGTTGACCTGGCGCGGCGCCCACGAATGGGACCCCACGGCCGATGTCGATTTCTCCTGCGGCTACTCGCCGGCGGAGCGAATCCAGCTTGTCGATGCCTACATGGCCGATTTTCACGCCGTCTTCGGCTACTATCCCAAAACCGTCGGCTCCTGGTATATCGACGAGGTGACGCTCGCCTATATGCAGCAGTATTACGGCGTCGTCGCCTCGGCCAATTGCAAAGACCAAATCGGAACCGACACTTACACTTTGTGGGGTTCGTACTGGAACCAGGCGTATTACCCGAGCAAATTGAACGCCTACATGCCGGCTCAAACGCAGGCCGGTCAAATCAACATGCCGGTGTTCCGGCTCCTCGGCAGTGATCCCATTTATCAATATGGCAACTTCACGCCCGGAATCGACACGCTGGAGCCGGTGTATCCTTACTCCGGCGGTTCACCGGATTGGGTGGCGTGGTATTTCAACGCCCTGATCAAGCAGCCGTCGCTGGCGTTTGGTTATGCTCAAGCAGGGCAGGAAAATTCCTTCGGCTGGGATTCCATGGCCGCGGGCCTGACCAGCCAGGTGGCTCTGATTGCCGCGGAGGCGCAGTCTGGCGCGGTCCAGCCCATGACACTCGCGCAGGCCGGGCAATGGTTCGTGAAAAATTTTTCCGCCACGCCGCCAACGTCGGTGGTGGCGCTGGATGATTCAAAACAACAAGGCCGCAAGTCGGTGTGGTACGACAGCCGGTTTTATCGGCTCAATCTCTTATGGGACCAGGGAAGTTTTTACATCCGGGATCTCCATTGCTTTGATGAAAATGTGGTCGCCTCCACCCATTCCACCGCGCTCGCGACAACTTATTTCGATTATGAAACTTTGCCCGTGATGGACGGCGGACAATGGTCGAGCAACGGAACGAATTCACCCGGCATGTGGCCCATTTCACTTTCCACCGGCGGCTATCTCGTGCCGCAGGGGTTGCCGGTCGTGCGCGAATTGAGCCCGACCGACCTCAGCATTGTGCAAACGCTGAACGATGGCGGGGCGCTTTCGATCGCCTGCACGGAAAGCAATATCACGTGCGTGGGCACCAACGCGCTGGGCCAGCCGCTGAATTGGGCGTGGCTTGTGGTTGGCGGTTCCCAGCAGGCATCCACGGTGCAGGCTGTGAATTCAACCAGCGTGGATTACACCTATCAGGGGACGTCTTATCAACTTCAGTTGGTTTCCGGAACGTGCCAGCAACTGGGCAACGGCAATATCCGTTTCACACCCGACGCGAGCGGACAGTTGATTCTGAACGTCAATGTGAATCATTGAACCGGCCGGCATTGGCCGGTCAGGTGAGGCGTTTTGATTTGCCCGAGCGCTCGGCCGGGAGGCTTCTCGGGAGATAGGCCCCGCAGGATTCCCGCACCACTAGGTGCGGCATCAGCGAAATGGTGCGCGGTGGCAGCGTCGGCTCCGCCACTCGCTCCAGCATCGTGCGGAACGCGATCATGGCGATCTCGCGGCAGGGCTGATGAATCGTTGTCAGCGGCACCGAAACCAGCGTCGCATATTTCACGTCGTCGAATCCCACCACCCGGAAATGCTGCGGCACGCGCGCCCCGATGTTTTCCATGGACCGCATGAGCATGGCGGCGGTGTCGTCTCGGGCGCACACGAAGGCATCCGCCCGCCGTGCCGCCACGAGTGAGCGCACGAATTTGATATCCGTCGGATCGCCGGTCTGCACCCAATTCGGTTCCGGTTCGATGCGATGCCGGACGAGGGCCTCGCGCCAGCCCGCAATGCGGGCGTCCACCGTCGGCGCGGACAAGGGATGCGCGACGAAGTAAATGTGGCGGCATCCCAGCTTGATCAGGTGTTCGGCCAGCAGGTAACCGCCGGCCATGTTGTCGATGCCGACCAGGTCAAAATTGCTGCGTTGGGGAAATTCCGAAATATCGCGATCGAGCAGCACCACGGGGATGCCCGCATCCCGCAACATCTCGGCGAGGTGAAGATTCGCCTCCTTTTGGCCGGGATGCCATTCGACCGGCGCGAAAAAAACGCCGCTCAATTTGCGCCGGATGAACTGCTGACAAAGATCCTGCGCGTGGCCGAGGCTGTCGTCGCGGTCCTGCAATGGATCGGGTGAGCCGCCCCAAAACAAACCGTAATCGTGGACGCGCGCGAGCGAGGCGATCTCGCCGCAAATGATTTGAAAAATTTCCGTCGTCGCCAGGCCGGGAATCAGCAACCCAATCTGGCGGGTCTCGGCGCGGACGCCTTTCTGCGAAACGAAAGTCCCCGAACCCGCCCTGCGCTCGATGATTCCCTCCGCCATCAAATCGCGGAGCGCCCGTGCCACCGTGGGCCGCGAAACCTTGAATTGCTTCACCAGTTGCGTCTCGCTGGGAAGACGGTCCGATGCCGAATACTTGCCGGCGGCAATTTCCGTGAGCAGGTGTCTCGATATTTCCGAATGCTTGTGGGGGCTTTTCATGACGATAGCTGTAAGTACGGAACAGTGCGCTGTCATGACATGTTTTATGAAAGCTGTCTAGTCGGAAATTGCGTTTGCTGTCCAACCGGCGAAATATTTAGCTAATGAAACACCCGGCTGCCTGCATGAGGCATCTCCATCTTTTTCCGCTCTGGACCATTTCAGAACGACTGGACGGACCGGCAACCGCGCGTTTCAAAAATCCGGATCCAGTTGCCTGTCGCGTGAGCAAGAAACGCTGCGCGGCGTTTACGCTGATTGAGTTGCTTGTGGTCATCGCTATCATCGCGATCCTTGCGGCGTTGCTTCTGCCCGCGTTGGCCAAGGCCAAACAAAGGGCGGACACGGTTTCCTGCCTGAATAATCTCCGGCAGATCGGCGTGTTCATGCAGTTGTACACGGATGATAACAGCGACCTGTTTCCGGCCCATCGGGACATGGTGCCGCTGGGACCGGGGGGTGATCCTTTGACGAATTGGTGGGGGCAATACATCGCCACCTACGGCGGAGGCAAATCCAACCTGTTTCACTGCCCGGCCATCAAGACCGCCCAGCAAAACAACGGCTTTGACTGGGCTTTCAACCGGGACCGGGTGGGATACGGTTATAATTCGTACTTCCTGGGCGCTTACCCTCAGCCGACCAGTGTTGATCCCGTTTCTATTGGGTCGTTCCAATATACCTGCAATCAGTGGTTCAAGCGGCCCAATCTTAGGTCCGCGTCGGACACTCTTGAAATCTGCGATTCGGACCCGAAACCGGGGAGCGGCGCGGACAGTTATTCCTGTTGGTGGCCCAAGGCGTACACCGGCCCGGGTGGCACCGATAAGGAGGGCGTTTGTGCCACGCGCCATAATACCGTCGGGAACGTCGTGTTCACCGACAGCCACGCCGAATCACGCAAGGATTCCCAAATCAATCCTCCCGCCAACCCGCTGGCCGGAGGCAGCGCCGCCGCTTTGGGCAATTCCCGCTTTTGGGATCCCATCCAGCGGGCGGGCGCAAGATAATGTAATTTTCCAGTTCCCCCCAAACAAACCAAGACCGTATGAAACCGACACCCAACCTCAAAGCACTCAACCCGATGAAGTGGCTTCTCCGCCGCTCCATAAAAGATGCAGTTCAATCCTCGCGCGAGCCGGCATTTTCGCGCGGCCCCGTCCGGACTGGTTTAACAACACTATGCGTGGCGGCCGTGGCCGGCGCCGTTTTGCTGACGCCGTCCGCAGCGCGCGCCTCGCTGATAGCGTATGAAGGGTTTAATTATGCGGCAGGGAGTGGCAATCTGACGGGGCAGGCGGGTGGGTTTGGCTGGGGCGGGTTGTGGCAAAGCGTCGTGGGCGGAAGTTCGAGCGTGCAGGCCGGGAGCTTGAGCGCGGTGAATGCGCCCTCGGGCTACAACTCCCTTTCCATCGGCAATGCGGCCTTCACTCCGAACGGCACCCGGACCGGGCGCTTTTTGGATACCTCGGCGACGGGGCCGTTCGGCCAGAAGGGTTATCTCAATGGGAATGGTTTTATCGGCGCTTCGGGAAAGACCATCTACATCAGCTTCATTCAACAGCCGGACGCCGCGAACAACAATTACTACGAGTTTGAATTCCATCGCGGTGATCTGAATGACCCCGGTCGCATCGGCGGCGTGGGCAACGACACCAGCGGCAGCAGCAGCGTTTATCTGCGCACGCCCAGCGCCGCGCAAACCGCGATTGGCGCCGGCAGCGCGGCCGCGACTCTTTACGTCGTTCGCATTGATTTTCTCGGAGGCAACGACACGGTTTACGTTTATCAAAATCCCACGTCCTCGACTGAGCCCGGCACGCCGACGCTGTTGGAGACCAGCGCGGGCGACATGTCGTTTAACGGCATTTCATTGGGAGCGTTCGCCAATGGCCGCACAGTCGTTCATGACGAGGTGCGCGTCGGCGAAACCTGGAGCGACGTGGTCAGCCCGGCCGGCACATACAGCACGGGTGTTTGGGATGGCGGCGGCTCGGACAATAACTGGAGCACGGTCGCGAATTGGGACAATAACACGCTGCCGCCGTTTCCGATCCTCGTGACATTCGACGGTAACACGAGACTGGCCAACAACAATGATCTCACCGGCATCTCCGTAAACGGCATCACGTTCGATGCGGCGGCGGGCGCGTTTACCTTGAGCGGCAACAGCCTCGGATTGAATGGAAACATCGGGTTCAGCGCCAATCCTGCCGCGCCCATTACCCAAACGATCAACCTGCCGCTGACACCGACGTCGGATTTCGGCGTGAACACCACCACGAACGGCAATCTCGTCCTGAACGGCGGCATTACCTCCGGCAATATCCTCACCAAATCCGGCGCCGGGACTTTCACGCTGGGCGGCACGAGCACGGTCAGCGGTTTTAATACCGTCGGCGGCACGAATATCCTCACGGGAAATTTGACCGTTAATAGCACCGGCGGCCAATGGTTCTATCTGGCAAACGGCGGAACACGCGGCGGCGTCGCCGGGTGTGCGAGCACACTGATCATTCCCAACGGCGCGGTCCTGACGGTTACCGGAACTTACGCCGATGCCGGCGTGATTGGCCGCGACGGCGGCACCGGCACTGTGATTCAGAATGGCGGCACATTTAATTTCGCCGTCGGCAACAATAACTCCCTGTTCGTGGGCGCTTCGGGCGCCGCTGGCACGCACTCGGAATACGATATGAACGGCGGCGTGCTGGATATGAGCGGCAACACACTCGGCATCGCCCTGGGCGCCAACGTGGCCATCACTTGCGCGGTCAATCAAACCGGCGGCGTCATCACGAATGTCGGCACACTCTCTTTCGACCCCTTCTTTACGCAGGGTCACGGCATTTATAACCTCACCGGCGGCGCCATCTATCTCGAGTCGGGCGGCATGACGGTTTTCTCCGGCGGCGGCTACGACATCAATCTCGGCGGCGGAACGGTGGGAGCCGAAGGCAGTTGGATTTCGCCACTGAACCTGACGCTGACCGGTTCCAATGGTCCGGTCACCTTCAACCCTGCTGGCAATACGATTCTTTTGTCGGGTAACCTTTCCGGCCCCGGCGGTCTGACGGTTTCGGGCGGCGGCACTCTGGAATTGTCCGGTGCCAACACTTACACCGGTGACACAACGATCACCGCGGGGAGCACGTTGCAACTCGATACCACCGGCAGCAGCGCGGGAGCGATTCGCATCGCCAATGGCGGCAGCCTGAATCTGAACTTCGGCGGCAACTTTGTTTTCGGAAGCCTTTACACAAACGGCGTGGCGCTGCCAGTGGGAACCTACAACGGTGGCAATTTGCCCGGATTCCTCGTCGGTTCCGGCAACGTGCAGGTGACGAGCGGCATCAGCACCGGGCTTTGGACCGGCCTGGGTGGGAACAACAATTGGAGCACGGCCGGAAATTGGGATAACAATGCGGTCCCGATCTTCCCGCGCGCGTTGACGTTTGGCGGCACCTCGCAGCTGAACAACAACAACGATCTGGACACCATCACCATCAGCGGCATCACCTTTAATTCGGCCGCGGGCGCTTTCGTGCTGAACGGCAACGACGTCACCTTGAGCGGCAACATTGGCTTCAGCGCAAATCCGGCGGCGCCCATCACCCAAACCATCAATCTCAACATGGCGTTGAATGGCGACAAAACCATTGATACCCCGACCAACGGAAATCTCACCCTCGGCGGCAACATTTCCGGCCCCAATAGCAAATTGACCAAGAACGATGCCGGCACCCTGACCTTGAGCGGTTCGGATTCGTTCGCGGGTTATATCTTGAATGGCGGCACTAACATCATCACCGGGAACGTCTCCGTCAGCGGCACGAGTGGCAGTGTTCTTTACCTCGGCAACGGGGACACCAATGACAATGGCACCCTGGTCATTCAATCCGGGGCCTCGTTGACCATGAGCGGCAATTTTGATGACGCCTTTGTCATCGGTCGCGACGGCGGCAGCGGCAGGGTCATTCAAAATGGCGGCACGTTCAATTACAGCAATCCCAACCACACCGATATATTTATCGGCGCCACCAGCCATCCCGGCACGCAGGCGGAATATGACATGAACGGCGGCATATTGGAGATGAACGGCGAGACGCTCGGGGTCGCGCTGGGCGATAGTGGCGTGGCTTACACGGGCATACTGAACCAAACCGGTGGCTCCATTAATGGCGTGTTCAACCTGGACTTGGGCGCGGTGCGTGCGACCGGCCGCGGTGTTTATAACCTGAGCGGCGGCAGCATCACCATCGACTTCGGCGGCATCACCTCCGATAGCGGTTCGTATGCGGTCAATCTGGGCGGCGGCACCATCGCGGCTTCCTCCAGCTGGGCCTCGCCGCTGAACATGAACCTGACGAACCTCAACGGTTCCGTCACCTTCAACATGAACGGAAATATCATCACCCTGTCGGGCATACTGTCCGGCAACGGCGGTTTGATTGTGGGCGGACCCGGCACGCTGGAACTTTCCCGAACCAACACTTACACCGGCGACACCGTGGTCAGCCAGGGTGTGTTGCAATTGGATGCGGCCGGCAGCCTGCCCAGCGCCATTCGGATTGTCGATAACGCCCTGCTGAATCTGAACTTTACCGACACCCTGAATGTGATCGCTCTCTACACGAACGGCGTTGCGCTGCCGTCGGGAACCTACAGCGCTGCCAATCTGCCGCAGTTCATTCAAGGCACCGGCAGCGTGCGCGTGACCAGCCTGATCTTCAGCACCGAACCGCAAAACCAGGTGGTCTATTTGAACAAAGGACAGTCGGCCACCTTGACCAGCGGCGTCACGGGCGGCTCGGCGACTTATCAATGGTATTTGAACAACAGCCCCGTGGCCGGCGCGACGGGCAGCACCTTGATGCTGTCCGGTCTGCAGATCACGAATGGCGGAAACTACTACGTGGTCGCCACCGGCGGTTCTGGCTCGGTCACCAGCAGCGTGGCTGCCGTCACTATTTATGCCATCAATAACAATCTGTTCGTTTATGACGGCTTCGCTTATCCCGCCGGTTCCGTGGATGGCTCCAGCCAGAATGGCGGATTTGGTTGGAACGGTCCCTGGCAGCAAACGGATGGAACCGGCGTCATCATTGCGGCGGGCAACCTCGTCGGCGGCGCGAATGTCCCCGCCGGTTACGATTCCCGCTCGATTAGCAATTGCATCGAGGTCCCCTCGAATGCCCAGACTCGTTCCGGACGATTCTTCGATTGCTCAAGCAGCAGCCAGCTCTCCCAGCAAGGGTTTGTCGATGCCAATGGAAACCTGGGCGCGGATGGAAAAACGATCTACCTCAGCTTCCTCCAGCAACCGGACCGCACTTCCGGATTCTATGAGCTCGAGTTTCACAAGGGCAACCTGAGTGACCCGGGCCGCATCGGCGGTATCGGCAACGACGCCGGGGGCAATACGGTCAACCTGCGCGCGCCCAACGGCGTGAACAATCGTTCGCTCGGAGCGGGAAGCACGGCTCCCAACCTCTATGTGGTGCGCATCGACTATAAGGCCGGCAACGATGACGTGTTCGTTTATCGCAACCCGACTTCAGGCACCGAACCGGCCACGCCGACGCTGGTTGTTTCGAATGTCGCGGATATGTCCTTCAACGGCGTTTCCGCGGCGGCTTACAACGGGCCTGACGTGAAACACGACGAAATCCGGCTGGGTGCGACCTGGGCGGACGCCATCGGTCTGGCGGTGTCCAACCTGTTGCCGCCGGTCAAGACGGCGAACGGTTTCAGCGTGCAGTTTGCCGCCACGCCGGGATACACCTACCGGATACAACGCGCCACGTCGCTCACCGGTCCGTGGACGGACATTTCCACGAATGCCGCGCCGACGGATGCGTTCATTCAGTTTGAAGATACGAATGCTCCTGCCGGCAACGCGTTTTATCGGACAGTGACTCCGTAAAATAAAACGGTTTAAGAGCAGTGTTGAGAAAACACGGAAGTTGCCGGAGCAATCACTCCGGCAACTTTCTAAAGACAAAACATTGATTGGAAACAATTGAGAAAGAAGTTTTTTGGATGAGTTGTACTCGATTTGCGCGGTGTCCTGCATACAATTGCAAAATTAATAAAACGAAATTTTGGCGGACAATGTTTCTGGCCGCGCTGCTTCCCATCGGCGCCGGCCTTTCGTTTGTTCCGGCTGCCCAGGCGGCAACCGGTCCGCTGGCTTACGAAGGTTTCAATTACCCGGCCGGCAGTTCTCTGAACGGACAATCTGGCGGCACCGGCTGGAGCAATGCCTGGGTGGATGTCAGCGAAAATCTCGGCGAGACGGCCAATGCCAGTGGCCTGAGCGCCGGCAGCAACGCGCCCGCCGGCTTCGACAACCGGTCCGCCGGCAATGCGGCTCATATCAATAGCAGCAGCCGTTGCGGACGCTGGTTGGACCGCTCGCCCACCGGCAGTTTTGCGCAAGCCGGATATTTGAATGCCAATGGCGATATCGGCGCTTCCGGCAAGACGCTTTACCTCAGTTTTTTGCAGCAGCCGACCAGCACGGCGCAATTCTACGAATTCGAATTTCATCGCGGTGATTTGAGTGACCCTGGCCGCATTGGCGGCATCGGCAATGATTTGCCCAATGCAACCACCGTAAACTTCCGCACGCCGGACGGCGTCCAAACTCCGCTGGGATTGGGCAACACGAACGTGAACTTTTACGTCGTGCGCATCGATTACAAGACGGGCAACGACGATGTCTACATCTATCGCAATCCGACCGGCTATTCCGAATCCGACAATGATCCGGTCCTGACCATGCTTTCCGCGGGCGACCTGTCGTTCGATGGAATTTCGCTCGCCGCCTATCTCAACGGTGTCACGGTCAATAACGACGAAATTCGCCTGGGCGAAACCTGGACAAGCGTCCTGGGCAACCCGCCGGATTTCACCTTGCAGCCCACGAATCAAGCGGCTTACGTCGGGCAAAACCTTTCGTTCAACGCGTCGGCGCAGTCGAGCCAGCCGCTAAATTATCAATGGTATCGTGGCTCCGATCCGCTGGCGCTTCAAACCAATACGGACCTCACATTGTCCAACGCACAACTTGCCGATGCCGGCCATTATTCCGTGACCGCATCCAACGCCTTGGGCGTCGTGACCAGCGCCATGGCGACCTTGACGGTGCAAACCATTTCCGCGGTTATCTCCACTCCGCAATCCGTGACAGTCGGAACTGGCAGCAACCTCGTCATCAGTGCCAGCGTGGGCGGTGCATCGCCCGTGACTCTGCAATGGTATCGCGACGACACCGCGATCGACGGCGCGACGAACGCGACCTACTCGGCGAACGACGTCGATGTATTCAGCGCCGGCCAATATGAGTTGGTTGCCAGCAATGCGTCCGGCGTGGTCACTAGTTCCGTCGTGAATGTCTCCCCAAACTTTGGTGGCTTGCTGGCCTACGAGGGTTTTAATTACGGACAATCCAGCAGCGACATCGGCGGCGCCAATGGCGGCTTCGGCTGGTCCGGCGCCTGGCTCAACCTGGGTGGGGGCGCCTCGACTTCTTATTCCAACAACCTGGTGGCGGCCGGCAATGCGCCGGCGGGTTACGACGCCCATTCGCTTGCTGGTTATTTGTTCCAACCGATCTCCTCCCGCAAAGCCCGTTATCTCGATTGCTCGCCCACGGGCACATTCGCGCAACACGGCTACATCGATGGCAACGGCAACATTGGCGCGGATGGCTCGAGGCTCTATATCAGTTTCCTCCAGCAGCCCAGCGATTTGGTCCAGTTCTACGAATTCGAACTGAAGCGTGATGACCTCGGTGACGGCGGCCGGATCGGCGGCATTGGCAATGACACCGGCGATACGCACGCGCATCTGCGCATTGAATCACCGGCCGGCGGCGCTTCCACTTTTTACGATCTCGGGCCGGGCAGCACGGGAGTCAATTTTTACGTAATGCGGATTGACTATCATACCGCCGGCGACACGGTAATCGTCTATCGCAACCCAACCTCCGTCACAGAACCAGCCGCGCCCACGGTGGCCGTGTCGAACGTCGCCGACATGTCGTTCGACGGAATTTCATTCGGCGCCTTCCTCAATAATATCACCGTATCGCACGACGAAGTGCGCGTTGGCCAGACGTGGGCGGATGTTTTGGGCAACACGGTGTCGCAGTTGCGATTGTCGCAACGGACCGGCAACACTTCGAACCTGCTCCTGGCGGCGTCGCCGAATTATACGTATCAATTGCAAGCCGCCACCAACCTGAACGGGCCGTGGTCGAATATTGGAACCGTGGCCGCGTCGAGCCTGGGCATCGGACGTTTCGTGGAAACGAACAGCACCAGCGTCGAAAGATTTTATCGCGCGACGAATGAAAGCGGCTGGTCCGCGTCACCGACAACGAGCGGTGTCATCGCGGACTTTGAGGGTGCCACGTACGGAAATTGGACCGTCACCGGCACCGCTTTCGGCTCCGGCCCGGCGCAGGGCGCGCTTTCCGGCCAGCAACCGGTCAGTGGTTACATCGGTTCCGGCCTGGTCGACTCCTACCTGAACGGGGACGGCTCAACCGGCACTTTGACTTCGCCGCCGTTCATCATCACCCAGCCGTATCTTAATTTCCTGATTGGCGGCGGCAGCCTTCCCGGTCAGGCCTGCATGAACCTCATCATCAGCAATGCCGTCGTCGCGACCGCCACCGGCGCCAACAGCGAAACACTCACGCCGCGCCAATGGGACGTCAGCGCCTATGTGGGTCAAACTGCCACGCTGCAAATCGTGGACTCGGCGACGGGCGGATGGGGGCATGTTTTGGTTGATCAAATCGCGTTTGCTGACACGGCTTTTCCCTCGCTTTCACGCAGCCTGATGCTGACCAATTCGCTGCTCAACCTGCCGGTGAAAAACAGCGCGCCGATGAAACGCGTCACCATCACGGTCGGTGGAAAAACCGTGCGCGACTTCAATATCAAACTGGCCGATGGCGCGCCGGATTGGTGGTCATTTGTTGATGTGTCGGAATTTCAAGGCCAGACGGCCAACATCACGGTGAACGCGCTGACGCCGGGTTCAACCGGCTTGAGTTCCATCGTGCAAACCAACGGCATTGTGGGCGCCACGAATTTGTACCAGGAAACCTTGCGCCCGCAGATGCATTTCTCGACCCAGCGCGGCTGGCTCAATGACGCCAACGGCATGTTTTACTATAACGGCCAATATCACCTCTATTATCAGCATGACCCGTTCAACTGGGATGGTTCGGGGCAAAAATGGTGGGGCCACGCGGTCAGCGCGGACATGGTGAACTGGCGCGAACTGCCGGAAGGAATTTATTCCCACAGCTACGGCGATGACGTCTGGTCCGGCAGCGCGGTCGTGGATACCGCAAACACCGGCGGCTTCAAAGCTGGAACGAATGACGCGATCGTGGCCGCGTTTTACAGCACCGGCCGCGGCGAATGCATCACTTACAGCACCGACGGCGGGCAGTCATTCATTGATTACAGCAACAACCCCGTGGTCACCCATGCGGGCACGGGACGCGACCCGCACCTGTTTTGGTACGCGCCCTCGAACTATTGGGTCATGGCCGTGTACGACGATTCCGGCGGCAACGGCGTGCAATTCTACTCGACGCCGGATTTCCGGCATTGGACATTCCGTAGCAAGATTTACAACGGGTTCTTTGAATGCCCCGACATGTTCCAACTGCCGGTGGATGGAAACTCGAACAACACCATGTGGCTCTTGAACGACGCCAGCACCGGCTATCAACTGGGGCAGTTCGATGGCGTCACGTTCACGCCTTCGACGGGGAAATTGCCGGGCAATGCCGGCCGCGGCTATTACGCCTCGCAGACTTTCACTTCGATGGCGCCCGGCGACAACCGCAAGGTCCGCATCGGTTGGGCGCAGCTTTCCATGCCCGGCATGCCCTTCAACGAGTCGATGTTCTTCCCGACGGCGCTGACCTTGAAAACAATTGGAGGCAACGTCCGGCTGTGCTCGCAACCGGGCGGGGAGATCACCAACGATTGTGTGAACACTTATTCCTGGACCAATCTCACGCTCAATCCGGGCTACAATCCGCTGTCCGGCATTCGCGGCCAATTGTTCGATGTGCAGGCCCAGTTCACGCCGGACTCCGCGTCGTCCATCAACTTCACGCTGTGCGGAGTCACAATTTCGTACTCCCCGACCACGCAGCAAATCTCCTGCAATGGCGACACGCAATCGCTGCCGCCGGTCAACGGAACGGTCAGCCTGGAAATCATCTGCGATCGTCAAACCGTTGAAATTTTCGGCAATGGCGGCCAGCTTTACATGCCGATTGCGGGAACGGGTTACAACGCGGCCAATGAGCTTCTATCGCTGGCCTCCCAGGGCGATTCAACCGTATTCCAGAGTCTGAAGGTCAATAAATTGAAATCCATCTGGCCAGTTTTCAACCAGTAGTGATCGCGCACCGGCGGCCTTTCCGATAGGATGGCGTCGAACTAATCACACTATGAAAAAACAGATTTTCTTCTGGTCCATCACCTCCGCGCTGGCGGGATTTTTGTTCGGCTTCGACACGGTGGTGATCTCCGGCGCGGAAGAGACCATTCAAAAGCTATGGGGCTTGAGCGACGTGCTGCACGGCATTGTCATTGGCTCCGCGCTTTACGGCACCGTGCTCGGTTCGCTGATTGGCGGCTGGCCGACCGATAAAATCGGCCGCAAACGAACCCTTCTGATGATCGGCGTGCTGTATGTTATCTCCGCCGTCGGTTGCGCCTTCGCCGGGAGCGTTATTCCCTTCTTCGTGGCGCGATTCATCGGTGGCATTGGCATCGGGATTTCCACTGTCGTCTCGCCGCTTTACATCTCGGAAATCGCGCCGCCCCGTTACCGCGGGCGGCTGGCCGGGATGTTTCAGTTCAACATCGTCTTCGGCATCCTGATCGCTTTCGCTTCCAACAAAATCATCGCCACCATCGGCGGCGCACAAGCCTGGCGCTGGATGCTGGGAATCGCCGCGCTGCCGTCCGCGATTTACCTGCTGATGTGCCTTGGCCTCCCGGAAAGCCCGCGCTGGCTCATCGGCCGCAAGAATGACCGCGCCGCCGGCCTCGCGGTGTTGAAGCTCATTGAACCGGAAAAATCCGACGCCGAATTATCCGCGCACGCGAACGAAATTCTTTCAGCCGCCACTTCGGAAAAAACCGCCGCCGCCGGATTTTGGACCCGCCGCCTGCGCATTCCGATGATGCTCGCGTTCCTGGTGGCCTTTTTCAACCAGTTGTCCGGCATCAACGCCATCCTCTATTTTGCGCCGCGTATTTTCCAATGGACCGGCCTGGGCGCAAATGCCGCGCTGCTTCAATCCGTCGGCATCGGCGTGACCAACCTGCTGTTTACTTTCGCGGGCCTCTGGCTGATTGACCGGATTGGACGGCGGACGCTGCTGTTTATCGGCTCCTTCGGTTATATCTTTTCGCTCGGTCTGACGGCCTGGGCCTTTTTCTCCCATCACTTCAGTATTGTGCCCGCGTGCATCTTTGGATTCATCGCCGCCCACGCGATCGGTCAGGGCACCGTCATCTGGGTGTTTATCTCGGAAATTTTTCCGAACCGTCATCGCGCCGGCGGACAGGCGCTGGGCAGTTCCACGCATTGGATTTGCGCGGCGGTGCTCACGACTTGTTTCCCGATAATGGTGGAATGGTCCGGCGCCGACAAGCACCCGGAGCGGGCCGGATTCATCTTTGCTTTCTTTTGCTTTATGATGGTGCTGCAACTTGCCTGGGTGAAGTTTCTGGTGCCGGAAACCAAGGGCGTGCCGCTCGAGGAAATGCAGCAAAAGTTGGGCGTTGATTTTGACCCGGTGGCATCGCCCGGCGATGAAGCCGTGCGCCTGCATTGATGGGAATTTGTTTGATATGAGCTTTAAAGTGATTGGCATTGGCGAAGTGTTGTGGGATTTGCTGCCTTCCGGCCCGCAGCTGGGCGGCGCTCCCGTAAACTTCGCCTATCACGCCCGGCAGATGGGCGCCGACGTCCAGGTCATCACCCGCGTGGGCAAGGACGGTTACGGCTGCCAGATTCTGCAGCGTTTCAAGGAGATGAACATCGACACCGGAGCGGTGCAATGGGATGACCGGCTGCCCACCGGAGTGGCGACTGTTTCAATCGACGGTGGCACGCCTCACTTTACCATCAATAACAATGCCGCCTGGGACGCGCTGGGCGTTTCCGAAGAAGCGCTGGATGCGGTGCGGAGCGCGAGCGCAATTTGTTTTGGCACGCTCGCTCAACGCAGCGACAGCACCTCCTCCGTCATTCAACAACTGGCCGCGGCGACCTCGGCCAAAGCGTTGCGCGTTTTCGATGTCAACTTGCGCCAGGGTTTTTATTCGCGGGAGATTTTGGAGCGCTCATTGAACATCGCCAATGTCCTGAAGTTGAATGACCACGAGTTGGGAATTCTTTCCCCGATGTTTGAGTTGCAGGGCGATGTCCGCCAGAAAATAGAGCAACTCGTCGCGCGCTTTGATTTGCGGCTCGTGGCCCTCACGCGCGCGGACAAGGGAAGCTTGTTGCACCAATTCGGCGCCTGGTCGGATTTGCCGGGCCGCAAGATGGAAATCGTCGACACCGTCGGCGCGGGTGACGCATTTACCGCCGCCCTGGTGATGGGCCTGCTGCAGCAATTCGCGCTCGAAGACATTCATCGCATCGCGGCGGATGTCGCGGGCTTTGTTTGTTCCTGCCCGGGAGCCACGCCCGTTTTGCCGGCGCCTTTATGCGCCGCCTTCTTTTCGAACTGCGCCAGTGTGCGAATGGCCGGCTGAACTTTCTATCGGCCCACAGCCATTTCGGCCGCCGCCGCCGGAACAGGGGAGTACTCCGTTTGCAGCGGCAGTTCCAGCGTGAACTCGGCGCCCTGGCCGGGTCCGTCACTGCGGACGAGCAATGCCCCGCCTAATTCCTTCGCTGCCAGCGCCCCACTGTGCAGGCCAAAGCCGTGCCCGTGTTTTCGCGTGGTAAACCCGTAATTGAAGATGCGCGTCAGGTTCTCTGGCAAAATGCCCACACCATTGTCGACTACCGAAATTCGCACCCGGTCCTGCGTTGTCGCGATGCGGACTACAATGCGTTTGTCCTCCCGGCCGGATTCATCGCAGGCGTATTTGGCGTTTCGCACCAGGTTAATGAGAATTTGCAGCACCTTGTGTTTGTCCAGGCTGATTTCCGGCAAAGCGCTGGGATACTCGCGGACGAGCTGCACTTGGTGCCGCTCCAGCGCGCCCGCGTTCATGCGCATGGCGTCCTCCACCAGGTCCGTGATTTTAACTGTTTCCGTGACCCCCACGGCAGTGGCGTAACTTTGCTGCATGGCCACAATGTCTTTGATGTGCTCGATGTTTTTGGTGAGCGACGCCAATTCCCGGACGACGGATTCGTGTTCGACCTCCAAATGTTTCGCCACTTCCACGATGTACTTCGGGAGTTGGCGTCCCTTGCTGTCGCGAGTCAGGTAATCGGCCAGATCGGTTGCGTGTTCCTCCAGCAACGCCGCTACGCGGTCCATTTTGCCGGACCGGGAATGCTGGATTTGTTCGGCCACAATATTGGCGGAGACGTTCACGCTGTTGAGCACATTGCCCACGTTGTGCAGCACGCTGGTGGCCACCTCCGCCATTCCCGCCTTGCGCGACGCCATCAGCAATTCTTTATGCGTCTTTTCTACCTGGGCTTCCATGCGTTTGCGTTCATCGATCTCGTCCCGCAGCTTGCGCGTTTGCTGCCGGACTTGTTTTCGCAGCAACCGCACCCAGGCAAGCGCCAGCGCCATCACGGTGGCCAAAGCGCCGAACGCCCAGAACGTGCGCCGCGCCGTCCAGAACGACGGGCGCGAGAGCAGGGCAAGGTCATGCGGCGAGCGCAACAAAAGCTGGAAGGACCGGATGCTGTGATTGTCATCCAGGCGCGCCGCGTACACTCCCGTCAGGTCCACCACGCTGCCTGGGGCGATTCCGGCCAATTGATCCACGGCCTTCTCCTTTTCCAGGACGGCGTCCGTGATCCATTGGCCGAATTGCACAGTCAATATTTCCTGAACCGTGTTCGCGGAATGGGCGAGCACTCGCCCTTGAAAGTGGACGAGGGTGCCGTTTAACGACTCGTTGAGCGGCAGTTCGGGTGAGAGTTGGACCGGCTCCGGGGATTTTCCCGGGACGGGCGGTTTGATCATGGCTTCCTGCAGCACCGGAAGCCCATTCATCACCGAAGGAAAGCCCACCAGGTCCACCGTGTCACCGGCCTTGAGCAGGGGCGCCGGTTTCTGCGCCTGAACCAAAACGCCGCCGGTGGCGTCCTGCGCATAGAATGAGCCGTCCGACAAACGTAAAAGCACCGTTCCCTGCACGCGCGAGCGGTGAAGTCCGCCGGTGTCCGCGTGGAACTGGGATAATTCGCGGATGGGTCGCAGCGGCAGCGCAAAAGCATCCGCGGGCGCGGCCTCCTCCACCTGCACCTGGTCCCAATTTGGAACATAGATCCGGATGCTCCGCAGACGGCGTTGGTCGTCGAAAATGGTCGCGCACACGCCCTGGATTTCCACCAGTGCGTCCACATAATTCTTAGGTGGGGATTTTTTTGCCGTGTCCGGCACCGTCACATCCACCATCGAGTCTCCGCTGGAAAGGGTCAGCACGGTGTTGCTTCCCTCGGAAGACTGGCTGCGTATGATTCCGTTGAGTGTCACCCATTGGCTGTCTTCGCTCCCCGTCATCAAAGCTTTAACCGTGGTGATCTTTGGCCTGGGGAAAAGACTTTCTCCCAGCACGCGCACCTGCTCGGCCTCAACCACCGGGGCATAATCGCCGGGACCGCTGAAGCCGAGAATTTCCACCATCTGGCGCACGTCGGGCAACGCCTCGAATTTTTTCTTTTTCAGATCCACAAAAATGCCGCCGGAATCGTCCTGGATGAACTGGGTCGAAGTTGCCGGGTCGTTGTAGGTCAAAACGCCGGTGATTCGCACGGGATAGCCGCGAATCGCTTCCGAGACCGGCAGGGTCCGGACCTGGGCGACTTGCGTTAGTTCAGAAAGATTGGTGTTGGCAATCTCGGGTATAACCACCTTGGAAGAATTGTTTTGGACTTCAGTGACGGAACCGTGTGTTTCAATGGTCGCATGATTCAAGACCAAAGCGTCGCCCTGTTTCTGTGAATAGCCGAATACTTCCACCGGGCTTCCGTCGCCCAGAAAAACCGGATCCTCGCTGTTGACCTGCACCTTGTCGGTGTCGTCGCCCACGACGAAAAATTTCCCCTCATGCTGGCTGACGACATTGCCGCGAATGTGAACCGGGCCATCGGAGGACGGGTCGTTCTTCGACGTGGAAAGATCGCTTATGGGCGTCGCGGGTATTGGCCGTATTTTTTTTATCTCACCCGGCTCCATTATCCAGAGAACGTATTTGCCGGTGGGACGACGAGCGGAATCCAGGTCCAGTCCCAATACGCCAGTTACCTCGACCATCTGGCCGGCCAACGTTGCCACGAAAGCCGCCTCGGCGTTCAGCACAAAACATTTTATGGTCTTGTCCGGGCGCACCTGGAGATCGAATACAAATTTTTTGCCTTGGGGGCCAACTCCCGGGATAAAACCGACCATCCTCACCAGGCGCGCATCACCCGCCTTTTTGAAGGAGTCATCGCTATTCACCTGGAAAGGGTCCGGCAGTTTGCTTTGGCCCACCACCCGGAGATTTTGCTCGTCAATATTGCATTGAATCACGCCTCGCGAAGTGACGCCCTCCAAAGAAACCAGTTGTCCCAGCTTCAGGTTCCACGAAGGATCCCCCGAGGGCTTGGAACGTCCCACATAGACCGAACCCGATTCGTCCTGAACGAAAAGGAGCCTCCATTCCGGATCACAAAAAGTAACCGTGGCTTTCAATTTCACCGGGCGGGCCTCCCTCGCCTTTTCCAAGGGAAAATTTTGCACCTGCGCTACGTTCGTCAGTGCCATCGGAGACTGACCGGGAAGGGCAGGGGGCAGCAACACGAGGATGCCCGCGAGTGCGAGAAAAATCATCCTGAGAACATGGCAAACGCCCGCTCTCAGAGAGGGTCGACGCTCATTCATGTTCATGTTTTTTGAGGCATGCCATATTTCGATACAGTTTCCACGTGCCCAAGGCCTTCCATAGCACCGCAATTTCTATACCGTTGGCGTCATTTGATCGTGAAGCGTTGATGGTGGGTTCAAATCACTTTTGGAACTTGGAACTTGGGACTTGGAACTTCCCCGCAGTTGAAGCCCGGGATTTAAACCGTTCTACGTCATTTGATGCGTACAGGTACGGAATGGAAATTGCGGTTTAATACTACAGTTATGTTAACCCCCTAATATGGGGGGTAGACTTTAACCGGGGAGTCCCTAAATTGACGGCGAGCCCCAATGAAAGCGTTGTGACGAAACCTTCAACCCGGTCCGAACTTATGAAAACCAGACCCTTTAGTGTATGGAAAAAACAGGCGTTGCCGTTTGCCGCAGGACTCGCTTTGTTAAGCGTCCGCACTGCTGCCGGTGCCGTGGATTATCCCACCACCGTTCTCGCGGATCATCCGCTCGCCTACTACCGGCTGGAGGAAACCTCCGGCACCACTGCGGTTGACAGTGGCTCGACGGGAAATTTCCCCGGGCTCTACATCGCCAACGGCTCATTTCCTTTTTTGGGTTGGCCGGGTCTCGATACGAACTCAATCGCGCTCTCGGCGTCGCAGACTCCGGATTACGTCGCTGTTGGATATTATCCCGAACTGAATCAGCCGGGTCCATTTTCCTTTGAAATCTGGGCGCGCCCGGTCAGCGTGCCCACGGGCGGCAATTACCGTTGTCCCATCGGCAATTCTCCCGCCTTCGGCACCGCCACCCAATCGGGCTGGTACGTGTATCAAACTCCCGACGTGCCCAGCGAGTTCGCGCTGGTGACACCCACCGGCGATATTTTTATCCAGACGACAAATTATACCGTTTTTAACTGGTATCATCTGGCCGGCACCTACGACGGCACCAACATGAGTTTTTATGTAAACGGAACGCTGATTGGCACCCAACGGGCCAGCAGCTATGTCGCTAATTCCGTCAACAACGCCGGACTCTGCACGTTCTCGCTGGGTCAACGCGGCGACGGCTACGGAAACTTTGATGGTGACCTGGATGAAGCGGCCTATTACACCAACGCGCTGACCCTGGCGCAGATTCAAGCCCACTACCAGGCTGGCACCAACCAGTTTCGCAACAACACGGAATCACCGTTGATTTTTAGCGGCCCCGCTTCCGCCAGCTTTAACTCCGGCCAAACCGCGCAATTCTCAGTCCTGGCGGATGGAGCCGCTCCGCTTTCATACCAATGGTTGAATGGAATCACTCCAATTGGCAACGCGACCAACGCCACTTACAGCTTCACCTGCGCCGACGCGGATAACGGCAATCAATACAGCGTGATCGTCTCCAACTCTTTCGGCTCGGTGACCAGCAGCCCCGGTACACTCACCGTGCTGGCGAGCCTGCAAATCGATGCCCCCTTGACCTCCATCACCCGCAATGTCGGCAGCTCGGCCGCGTTCGAAATCGTGGCCGAAGGCGCTCCTCCGATCTCGTACCAATGGCACAACGGTGACGGGAGCGATATTCCCGGCGCGACGGGCCGTGTATTGTGGCTGACCAACGTTCAGTTGAGCGCCGACCAATCGAGTTACTATGTCACCATCAGTAATCCCAGCACTTCCATTGACAGTGATCCGGCCACTCTGAGTGTCCAGCCCCGCCCCGCGAACATTTCTACCAATCGTTATGCTTCCGTGGTTATCGCCGACGGCCCGGTGGCTTATTGGCGCCTGGATGAAACCGGCAGCGACATCGCCACGGATGCCGTGGGTAGTTTTGATGGCTCTTATTCGACCAACGCAGGCGCTTTCACGGTCGGTGCGCCCACCGGTATTCCGCATGAAACCAATGGAGCGATCGGCATGACCGGCGGAGCCGTCGTGACGATTCCCTATTCGCTCGAGATCAATCCCGTCGGCGCATTCACGGTGGAAGGTTGGTTCAAGGCTGCGTCGGCCACCAGCGGCGGCAATGATTATCGCACGGCGATTTCATCCATCAGCAATCCCTACGGCGCGGGCCCATCCGGATGGCTGGTTTACCAGACGAGCGCCAATAATTGGTCGTGGTGGCCCTACAGTGGATTCTACGCGGGCGGCCAGCTTACGGATAATGACCAGGTGGTTGCCAACCAGTGGTATTATTTGACGCTGGTTTATGACGGCACAACCTTCACCTTCTACGTGGATGGCGTGGCCAAAGCTTCCGGAACTGTCGCCGGTTTCACTCAAAACGGAAACGTCCCCGCCGGCGGCGCTACCAGCTATAATTATAACTACAACGTCACGCCCGGCCTCCCGTCGTATAACGGCATCGGCAGTGGCAATTTCGTAATCGGCCAGCGTTTTGATGACGCCTTCAATCCGTTTTTGGGTGTCGTCGACGACGTGGCCGTTTACAACAAGGCGCTGACACCGCAACAGATTCAAAATCACCTGCTGAATACCACGCACCTGAACATTGCCGCTGCTGGCGGTAAAACGGTGGTGACGTGGCCCGTGGGCACGCTCCAGGTCTCAACCAACGTTGTCGGGACCTACACCAATGTCACCGGAGCGGTTTCGCCGTTCACGAACTCGGCCGCGGGTTCTTTGTTCTATCGAGTGCAATTGCAGTAAGATCATTTAATTCCCGGGCTGGGATGGCCTGACCGTCCCAGCCCGGAATCCGACGTAACATTGAATATGTTGACCAGGCAAATATCGGGGAATCGCACCTTTCCGGCTGTTCGCCGCTTTGTTCGCGCTTTTACGTTGATCGAGCTGCTGGTCGTGATCGCCATTATTGCCATCCTCGCCGCCATGCTCCTTCCGGCCCTGGCGAAAGCAAAGGTCAAGGCTCAACGGACTCAATGTCTGAATAGCATCAGGCAATTAAACCTATGCGGGATTATGTATCTCGGGGATAACGGCGGCGTCTATGCCAAAAACCAACCCGTATATCCGGGTTCGATAGGTTCTTGGATTCAGGGGGATATGAGTGACAACACCACCATCTACAAACAAGTCACTCCCGGCGTGGCGGATTCAACCAATCAACTTTGCGATACGACCGGGACCTTCTGGCCCTACAACGGCAGTTTCGGAATTTATCATTGCTCGGCGGATCTCAGCGTGAAAGCCGGTGTTCCCAGGGTGCGCAGTTACTCCATGAACAGTTGGATAGGAACTCAACAGGCCGTGGCGGATTTTGGCGCCGCTGCATTAAAGTACAGGATCTACCTGAAGGATTCCGACGTGCGCTCGCCGGCTACGACCTGGTATCTGATTGACGAACACGAATCCAGCATCAACGACGGGCTTTTTTTGGTGTCCATGCCGGGCTTGGCGGCGACAAGTCCCGTCGATTTGCCGGCCACTCGCCATAGCGGGGGTTATGGTCTCTCATTTTGTGACGGTCATTCCGAGATTTATAAACTGACGGATACCCGCACCCGCTGGCCCGAGCCGGCAAATATGAACTCGCCTTTAAATCCCGATTTTGGCAAATTGCAGAGCGTGACCACCGAGGCGCGGTAGTCTGCACCCATAGTAAAACCGATTCAATGCATGCTTCTGGATGATCGAAAGCTTCGTCGAAAGTTGTCGATATTTCTTTTGATTGTAGTTTCGCAGATGGTCTCCACCATTGCTCATGCATCCCTATGGTCAACCGGCTACTATCCGGGATGGGAACAGCCTTCCATGCCGGCATCTCAAATTGATTTCACCGCCCTTACTCATATCATCCATTTTTCGCTGGTGCCCGACTCGAGCGGTGCTTTGAACAGCAGTGACAACAACATTTCAACCGCGAACTCCGCCGACCTCATTTCCCATGCGCACGCCGCCGGCGTGAAGGTCATGATTTGCGTGGGAGGCGCCAGCACGGAAACTGCGTTCCAGGGCGCGGCGAGCGCCGCCAATCTCTCCTCGTTCATCAATAACATTACCAATTTCATCGCGGCTCGCGGCTACGATGGCGTCGATATCGATTGGGAACCGCTTCCCGCAACCGATTTCCAGCTATACACGAATTTGATAAATGGACTGCGCTCCGCCCTCGACGGATTTCCGCAGCATAAATTATTGACCGCCGCTGCCGGCGCCTATCCGGTTTACGGAGACCCCGCTACTTCCGAATACCTCATGTTTGCCAGCGTCCAAAATCAGTTCGATCAGATTAACATCATGACCTATGACCTGTCCGGGCCTTACGACGGATGGGTGACGTGGTTTGACTCTCCGATCTATGACGGCGGCTACCGTTTTGCCAGCAGTGGCGGACTCGTGCCATCGATCGACGGCGCAGTGAAGGGTTTTCTTGGCAGCCGGGTTGCCACCAACAAACTCGGCATCGGCATTCCCTTTTATGGATACCTCTGGACCGGCGACGTCACGCAGCCGAGGCAATCATGGACCAACCCGCCGGCCTATCCCACCGCTTCTTATAACGACATTGTTGCGAGCTATTATCAGCCCAGCGTGTATCACTGGGACACCAGCGCCCAGGCCGCCTATCTCAGCATCACCAATGCCGACGCGGCCAATGACATGTTTATTTCCTACGAAGACCAGCGCGCGTGCCAGGCCAAAGTCAGTTACGCCCGCAACCATGGTCTCGGCGGCGTGATGATCTGGGAACTAGCCCAGGATCATAAAAACGGCCAGGCCGATCCCTTGTTACAGTCCGTCAAACAAGCGCTCGCATCGCCCGGTGTTGTTTCCGTCCAATACACCAATCAGGAAATCACACTCAACTTCAGCGGCATCCCGCTCGGCTCCTACCGCATCCTGTGGACCGATAGTCTGTCGAATAACGCGTGGAATACCCTGGCCATCACGAATGTCACCGGCGCCGCCCAGCAATTGCAAATAGTGGATCCGAATCCCTCGGGCATTGCGCAGCGTTTTTACCGCATCCAATCGCCACAGTGAATGGAGCGCAGAGCATCGCTCTGCGGATTTGCGGGCAGGGTGCGCGAAGAGATGCTCCGCGCGTTAGGCGGTTCAAGCTTAGGATTTCTCCCGTTGCGCCTTTGCCGCCGCAATTTGCGCGCGCCATTTTTCCACGCGCTCCTTGATTTTCTTTTCCACCCCTTGCTCGGTCGGCTCGTAGTATCGCTTTTCCGCGCCCAAATAATCCTGCACCACGAAATGTTCGGGATGATCGTGCGCGTATTGATAGCCCTCGCCGTGACCGAGCCTTTTTGCCCCCTTGTAATGTGAATCGCGCAAATGCTCCGGCACCGGCAACGTGCGTCCCGACTCAACGTCCTTCATCGCCGCGCCGATGGCCATCACCGTGCTGTTACTCTTTGGCGCGGTGGCGATGTAAATCGTGGCCTCGGCCAGTGGAATTTGAGCTTCGGGCCAGCCGATGAATTCCGCCGCCTGGAAAGCGGCATTAGCGAGCACCAGCGCCATCGGGTCCGCCAGCCCCACGTCCTCCGCCGCGTGAATCACGATGCGCCGCGCGATAAAGCGCGGGTCCTCGCCCGCGTGAACCATCTTGGCCAGCCAATAAAGCGCCGCGTCCGGATCACTGCCGCGCATGGATTTGATGAAAGCGGAAATCGTGTCGTAATGCGCGTCTTCATCGTCGTAAACCACCGCTTTTTTCTGGATGCTCTGTTCCGCCACGGACAATGTGATGTGAACGACGCCATCGGGTTCCGGCGCCGTGGTCAGCGCGGCGATTTCGAGCGAGTTTAATGCCTTGCGCGCGTCGCCATCGGAAAGTTTCGCGAGATGCCGCAGGGCTTGTTCATCGGCGTGGATTTTCAGGTAGCCGAGACCGCGCTCTTCATCCTTCAAAGCGCGTTGGAGCAGGGAATAAAGGTCGTCTTCCGTCAGCGATCTCAATTCAAAAATTTGCGACCGCGAAACGAGCGGCGAATTCACGAAAAAAAACGGGTTGTGCGTGGTCGCCCCGATAAGTTGCACCACGCCGCTTTCCACATCCGGCAAGAGCACGTCCTGCTGCGCCTTGTTGAAACGATGAATTTCGTCGACGAACAAAATCGTCGGCTGGCCTTTATTTTCGAGGCGATTGGCGGCCGAGGCGAGCACGCGGCGCATGTCCGCCACATTCGATTCCACGCCGCTGAGACGCTCGAATTTGCTCTTGGTCTGGCGGGCAATGATTTGCGCCAGCGACGTTTTCCCGGTGCCGGGCGGCCCGTAAAAAATAAGCGATTGGATGCGGTCGGCCTCGATGGCGCGGCGGAGCAGCTGGCCGGAGGCGAGAATGTGGGATTGGCCGGCGAACTCGCTCAAATCTCGCGGACGCATCCGCGCCGCGAGCGGTTGGCGTTTTATAATGTCCGGCGCGGCCGGTTCCTGAGGCTTTAACTCAGCCGTGGATGCAAACAGGTCGTCGCGCGCCATGAAGGAAAGCTAACATCGCCTCGTTAAAATTGAAAATTGCAAATTGGCACCCGACGATGCTCCGTGATAATTCAGAGATTGCTTTGTCGGATTTTACCGACGGCAACGTTATACCTGATAGACAATGACGAATGACGCAGATTTGCTGGGGCAGTTCATCCGCGAGCCGGCCACGGCGGCGGGACAGGATGCTTTCGCAACGCTCGTGGAGCGGCATCTGAACCTCGTTTATTCCGCGGCCTTGCGGCAGGTTCGGTCCGCGCAATTGGCCGAGGAAATCTCCCAATCCGTCTTCACGCAACTGGCCTGCCACGCGCCGGCGCTTAAAGCGGGGACCGTTCTTGCTGCCTGGCTTCACCGGGTCACTCACCACGCGGCCATCGATGTTCTCCGGCGCGAAGGCCGGCGCCAGGCGCGCGAACAAATTGCCTGCGAAATGAGCCGTCTTATGGATGACAACCCCGTCGATTGGACACGAATCGAACCGATTCTCGACCAGGCCGTGCAATCCCTCAGTGAAGCCGACCGCGCGGCGATCATCATGCGTTTTTTTGAGAACAAATCCCTGCGCGAAGTCGGCGAATCGCTGGGCACGAACGAAGACGCCGCCCAAAAACGCGTCAGCCGGGCGCTCGAACGCCTGCGTGAACATTTTGTTCGGCATAAAATTACCGGCGCCGCCGCCGGCCTGGCCGCGATCATTTCAGCCCACGCCGTTCAAGCCGCGCCGGTCGGACTTTCCGGAACTATCGTGAAAGGTTCCCTGGCCGTTTCCATTCCCGTTTCAACCTCGTTAACCACCGCCAAAATAATTGCCATGACCACCCTTCAAAAAGTTGCCGTAGGCGTCGTCCTCGCGGGCGCCGCCGTTACCATTGCCTATCAACACCACCAGTTTTCACAACTACAGCAGCAGACCGAAGCGTTGGTGAAACAAGAGACCGGTAACCAGGCGCTGAATGCGCGCATCACGCAATTGCAGCAGGAGCGCGACAATGCCACCAACGAACTCGCTTCGCTCAAGGAGGAAAATGCCGCGTTGAAAAGCCGTCCCGCCGAAGTCCTGAAATTGCGCGGCGAAGTCGGCCAACTGCGCGGTGAAAAGGACCAACTCGGCGCCACGACGGCCATCAGCAAAATGACCGCCACGCCCGAAGCCCGCCAATTGCTGCACGACTCGCAAAAAATCGGCATGGGCATATTCTACAAACAGTTCGCGGAAAAAATGAAACTCACGCCGGAACAAACGGAGAAATTTAACGACCTGTTGGCGGACAATATCATGCAGCAGATTGATGACGTGACCGCGGCGCTTCGTGATAAAACGCCGTCAGACCAGCTCAACCAGAAATTTGCGGGTGAAAATACTTCGCTGGACCAGAAAATCCAGGAGTTGCTCGGCGCTGACAGTCTCACCCAATACAAGGATTACACCAAAAACCTGCTCAGCAGTCTAACCGCCCAGCAATTCCAAAGCAGTTTCACCGGCAGCGATGCGGAAAAGGCGGCCAAAGCGGAACAGCTTCGCCAGGCGATTCAGCAGGAATCCCAATCGACCCTCGCGAACGCTAGCCTTCCCCCTGATTACCAGACCCTGCCCATCCTCAACCTGGTTAACATCGCGTCCGAGGACCAGGCCAATCAGAGCTTGAACATCATGGAGGGTATTTATCAGCGCGTCATCGCCAATGCCTCTTATCTTTCGCCGGATGAAATCACGAAGCTCCGGTCTTTCCTCGATAAGGCCGTCGCCAACAACAAGGCCGCGTTGAGCATGAACCGCACGCTCATGGCGCCCATTTCCAGCCAGTAAGGAACGGCCCTCTGTAAATGAAAAGCGCCCGAACCAGGAAGGTCGGGCGCTGGAGTTTTTGTGAAAAAACTCTAAAAACAAAAAACCCCGCCAGTGCCGTGTGTAACAGTTCCTTTGAACTTCTTTAGAAACAGTTCGGAACCCGCCGGATTGCTTTCGACTTCCAGTAAAGGCCTGTCGGCCACAACCTCGGCTCTGATTCCTTGTTTATTTACTACGGTTCAAGGACATAGTTTCTTATCACGTGCGTAGGCAGGGTAAATTTTATTCCGGAGTTCGTTGTTTCGACCTCGCGGGCAAATTCTTTTCCAAAGAACGGGCGCGTTTCCGCGCTTGCTGTTTTTATTATCGGCAGAAATTTTTCTTTCTCAAGCGAAAATTTCGATCACCGAATATTTATTCTTCTGGTATATCCGGCCGAGGATTTTGATGCCAGCGGGTCTTCACCCCAAGTTTTTCCGGCGGTGCATTTTGCGCCGCGGGCGGCGCTGGGCCAGTTCAAAATGGAACGCGAAGAAATAATTTCGGGCGGGCTTTTTTAGTGAGCATTTTTTTTCACCAGCCTGAACGGAATAAGCCAGCGGATGGCGGGAAAAATCTATTCCATTGCCGAAATTGACTGTTCGGAGAGCCTCCGGCACGGGGATTGTTTTCATGCCCGGTGAAAAAGAGGGGGCAGCTTTCGAGGAAATACGCGGGTTTTGTGAATACCAAGCGGGACTTCTGAAAATGCTGAAAATGTTTCATGAAAAATGCGGCGGAAATTTGCCGCCTAGCATCGCGGCTGCTTAAAGGTCTGGCATGAAGATTGACTGGCTGGCCTGGCTGGCAGTTGCGGAAGTTTGTGCCAGGTGGAGCGTCAGTTGGTTGTTAAAAATGGGCCGGTCGCCAGTGTGGCGGCGGTTTAGTTTGAGAAAATAATTTTTGCGGTGTTATGAAGAATAGCAAAAAAGGTTTTCCGACGATTGTCGAAAAGAGTGAGCCGATTCAGATCGGTTTCATTCCTGACGGCGATTGCGCGCCGATTGCGGTGGCGCGGGAGTCCGGGCTATTCGATAAATATGAACTGGATGTCCAGTTGCGGCGCGAGACCCGGCTTTCGAACATTCGCGACCGGATGGTTGAGGGTGAATTGGATGCGGTGCATGCGCCGGCGACGCTGCCGTTCATCACGAACCTGGGGATTGATTCGGATCATTGCGCGTGTGTGACGGGGATGATTTTAAGTCTGCAGGGAAATGCGATTACGATTTCGCGGCATTTATGGGACGAAGGGGTGCGCGATGGGAAGACGCTGCGCGATGTGATCTTTCGAAATTGGGGAAAGCGGACGTTTACGTTTGGCGTGGTGTTTCCGTATTCGCCGGCGTTTCTTTTGCTGCGGCGCTGGCTGAGGGAAGGGCGCGTTTCGCCGTGTGAAGTAAGAATAGTAGTGGTGCCGCCGGCGCAGATGTTTCCGACGTTGAAGCTGGGTTATATCGATGGTTTTTGCGCGGGTGAACCCTGGACTTCGCTGGCGGTGGAAGCCGAGGCGGGTGTGTGCGTGGCGACGAGCCGGGAGATTGCGCCGCTGCACCCGGAAAAAGTTTTGATGGTGAGGCACGATTTTGCGGAGCGGCGGGCGAGCGAGCATGAGCGGCTCATAGCGGCGCTGCTGGAGGCTTGCGCGTTTTGCGATCAGCCGGCCAATCGGCCGCTCATTTCCGAAATGCTGGCGCAGCCGCAGTATGTGAACGCGCCGACCGATTGCCTGAAGAATATTCTGGGCGTCGAGGACCCGGAGATGAGACCGGAGCCGGAGTCCGCGCCGCTGCATATTTTTTATAAATACAACGCGAATGATCCGACCGATGACAAGGCGACGTGGGTGCTGGGGCATTTGTATGAAATGATCGAGCAGCGGGCGCTGCCGCTGCCGCCGAGCGGGCGGACGCCGATGCTGAAGAATATTTTCCGGCGGGACATTTTCCAGCGCGCGAAGGCGGCGGTATTCGATCAGACTCAGGCGCTCATGACGGAAGCGCAGAATTTTGGCGCGGCGCCGGTGACGGCGCGCGACCGCTTTGACAATGACGCGGTCAAAGCGATAGTGGAATAAAATTTAGGCCGGTGTTGACTGGTTGAGTGGTTGTTTCAGGGGTGTGCAACTTATTTGACCTTCAGCACCGGCCGTTACGTTTTTACGAAGGAGGGCCGGAAAACTTCCGCTGGCCATTGCCCCCTGAACTTGCCTACATTTCGCCGAACCGGATTACCCTAAATTACCATTATGAGCATTCTAAAGGAGTTCAAAGAGTTTGCGATGCGCGGCAATGTGGTGGACCTCGCGGTCGGCGTGGTCATCGGCGCGGCGTTCGGGAAAATTGTCACGTCGCTCGTGAATGACATTATCATGCCGCCGATTGGAAAACTGACGGGCGGCGTGGACTTCAATGACAAATTTATCAGTCTCGATCCGGAGAAGCTGCAGAAATACATGGCGGATCATCCGCCGCTGGATCGGGCGCACATGACGCTCGCGCAGGCGAAGGCGGCGGGGGATTCGGTGATTGCGTACGGGTCTTTCCTGAGCACGATCCTGGATTTCCTGATTGTGGCTTTTTGCATTTTTTTGGTCGTGAAACTAATGAATCGGCTCTGGAAACAACCGGCTCCGGCTGCGGCTGAACCAACGGCGCAGGAAAAATTGCTCGCCGAGATACGCGATCTTCTCCGGGCAAAAGGTTGAACATGGACGGCAGTGGCAGGGGCGGGCGCGCACGGGTCGTGCCGGTTTCCAGTCCGGGAATTTAAACACATGGGGGGATGTCCGTGCCGCGGAGTCACTAAAAACTTCCTCTGGCTTTAGGCGATGGGTTGAGGCTATCTTCTGCGCCTGAATTTTGGCCGGAATGCCGCCTTCGCGCTGTCTAATCGCCTGGTGCCAGCCTGCCTTTCGATGACATGATGACCAGTTCGCAAATCCGCCAGTCGTTTCTCGATTTTTTCAGGTCGAAGCAGCACACGATCGTGCCGTCTTCGAGCCTGTTGCCTGATTCTCCGAACCTGCTGTTTACCAACGCGGGCATGAATCAGTTTGTTCCCATTTTTCTCGGGCAAAAAAGGCCGGATGTGAGCAAATGGGCGGGGGCCGTTCCGGGGCTCGACACGCGCGCGGCGGACACGCAGAAGTGCATTCGCGCCGGCGGCAAGCATAACGACCTGGATGACGTGGGGCTTGATACGTATCACCATACGTTTTTCGAGATGCTGGGGAACTGGAGTTTTGGGGACTATTTCAAGAAGGAGGCGATTGAGTGGGCGTGGGGATTGGTGGTTGAGAAGTGGAAATTTCCGCCGGCGCGGCTGTATGCCACGGTTTATTCGCCGGACAAGTCGCAAAACGATCCCAGCGATTTCGACCGGGAAGCGTGGGATTATTGGGCGGAGAAATTTCGGATGGTTGGGTTGGATCCGAAAATCCATATCGTCAACGGCAACAAGAAGGACAATTTTTGGATGATGGGGGAGACGGGGCCGTGCGGGCCGTGCTCGGAGTTGCACGTGGACCTGACGCCGGAGGGGAACACGGAAGGGCGGCTGGTCAACAAGGGAAGCGCGCAGTGCATCGAGATTTGGAACCTGGTGTTTATCCAGTTCAACGCGAACCCGGACGGGACGTTTTCTCCGCTGCCGGCGAAACACGTGGATACCGGCATGGGTTTCGAGCGGGTGACGAGCATCATCCAGGGGACGAAGGGGATGAAGGATTTCGCGAACGCGAAAATTTCGAATTATGAGACGGATATTTTCCGGCCGATTTTTGACGCGCTGGAAAGATTGAGCGGGAAAAAATACACGAGCACTTTGCCTGGGAGCGCGGCTGTTGCGTCGACGGGACAGGAGCCGTTAAAATCGACCGGCGAATCTCCGAGTCCGATCATTGAGGTCGAACATGGCACGGATGTGTCGCGCGCGGTGGCCGGCCTGGAAGAGGAACGCGGTTCGGGCACGGAGCAGATTGCGATTGATGTGGCGTTCCGGGTGATTGCGGACCATATCCGGACGCTGAGTTTCGCGATTGCGGATGGGATTCTGCCGGGCAATAACGATCGAAATTATGTTTTGCGGCGGATTCTGCGCCGGGCGGTGCGTTATGGACGGACGCTGGGATTTCGTGAGCCGTTTTTTTACAAGTTGGTGGATGTGCTGGCGGACACGATGGGAGATGTGTTTCCGGAGATTCGCGCGAAGAAAAAGCAGGTGCAGGATGTGATTCGGACGGAGGAGGAGGCGTTTAATAAGACGTTGGATCGGGGGTTGGCGTTATTCGAAGAAGAAGCGGCGAA
>DASZLX010000043.1:0-287788 GCA_035552155.1 Verrucomicrobiia bacterium
TACCCCCCCCCCCCCCCCCCCCCCACGAAAAACCTAGAAAAACCCAATGAAATCAAGGGTTTTTATATCAATTTATTTTTACAGCAGAGAAATTTTCTGCCGTTGGAAAGCCCCCGTGCAAATCGAATTAGCACTTTCGAGTGGAGAAAAAATCCGAGAGGGGGCGGCATGATTCAGGGCGGCATCGGTGGTGCGAATACTTTGACCGGACTTGATTTTGAACGTGAATGCGATCTCCTTACACTACTCGCAGCCAAGCCCGGCTACGAAATCGGAACAGTTCCTGGCAAAGCTGGCAAAGGAGTTTTCTTCAAACGCCAGCTAGTGGCCCGTTGTTTTCGCAAGCACAGCTTTTACTCATTCCTAAAAGAAGAAGGCGTTGAATGGGAGAAATATTTAGCCTGTCGTCTGTTTCCCGATGATGCTCTACTGGTGGTCGTACGAGAAACGCTTTTTATCATCGAAGTTAAATTTCAAAAGGTGTCGGGTTCTGTGGATGAAAAACTTCAAACATGCGATTTCAAAAGAAAACAGTATCAAAAGCTAGTCATCGGAATTGGTCTGAAAGTCGAATACGTTTATGTCTTGTCCGAATGGTTCAAGCACGAACGTTACAAAGATGTCTTGGACTATATCATTAGCGTTAATTGCCACTACAAATTTAAGACTCTGCCGCTCGCATGGCTTGGCCTTCCGGACCCAGATATCCCCGCCGCCGCCGGGGAAATTTAACTATAGATTTCCATTGAACCGCAGATCGGGATTTGATCTAGTCTTAGGGTGCAAACTCAGGCATCCGCTAAATTGAATCTTCCAAAAGGGTGGAAATCGGAGATTCTCACGGCTATTCGGACTTTAAATAGAATCGAATTTTCAAACAAAGATCTTTACGAATTTTGGCCTCGCTTCAAAGAAAATCATCCAGAAAACAAAAACATTGAAGCGAAAATCCGACAGCAACTTCAATATCTTTGTAAGGACGCTTGGTCCACGTAAAATCAGGACGCTGGCGCGTTCAATGGTGAATGTTTTTTTGGCCCTTTAAAAACATGAACCCGATGGTATTCAAAATAACCTCTTTGAACATGTCTGATAACGCCAAATAAAGACTGCCCATGTGTTTTATCGGCATGATCCATGTGGTAGCAAACCTTTTTGTCGAAATCTATGTATAGGTTACCACGGTCATATTCGGTGTGGTGGTTGGGGCACAACGCCACAATATTGTCGAACCGGTCGTAATCCTTGACGTTTCCAAATTTTCGAACATGTGCGCCTTCAACCAGAAGGTTTCCGTCGACATCCTTTTTTGCCCAACCGCAAATGACGCACCCCAACCCGGAAAGACGAATCCCTTTTTCGCTTTCCGACGAATTTCTAAGTCCGGATCTCATAGGTTTTCCATCGGGCGGATTTATCGATTGCGGAATCGACATCTAAATAAAGAATTCTCCAAAGATTCGAATCCTTGCTGGCTCGGTTAATCTCATTGTGGTAAGTGGACTTATAGGTTCTGCCAAGATCCTCAAACAGCTTGCGTTTACATTTGTCAAATGCTTCCTCCGGCTTTACATACCAACCAATCGACTTAGTATCACCGTCGAAAAAAATGTTCGCTCGAAAGGCTGCTAGAACGGGATACAAGAACTGCTTTGGCAGCTCGAATCGCATTTTTTTACCGAGGAATAGAGTTGTCTTTTCCAGCTTTTCTACATTTTTTACGACTTCAAATCTGGTGAACCCTTGCGAGATCCCTTTGTCGAACGTGCTTTCAACATGCTCCATTAGACTAAGGATGTCGTTGGTCAACGGATAAACGCATTTAATCTCTTTTTTCTCACCTTTTTCCCACTCTGCAAAAACAGACGCCTTTCCAGTCGCGGACCTGTTAGGTTGGTCGCTTGTCTCCGGATTAAGACTGCTTTGAAATTCTAAGGAAAAGAGGTTCAAAAGTGCGATTAAGTCGACCGAAGCGAAGCCCCGGTCATTGGGAACTTCTCGGTTCTCATACCAGATAATGTGTTTTTCAAATTTTTCCTCCATTTCATCTTTAATAGGCACGAACAACCCCTTTTTCTCTGCGGTGGAATAAGGTTTAACATTCGAAGCCGTGTTACGACTCGCGGCGATTTCTGCCAATTCACCCGGTTCGAACTCTTTCTCCAGGATTTCTATTTTAACCATGGCTCTGCTGACATCGATGGACTCTTTAGAATCCAATATCGCTTTTTGCGTATGGCCGCCGTTTACAATCCCAGTATCGGGCGGAAAAAGAAGCTCGACCATGTTGCTCTTTTTGAAGCCAACTTTTCCAGCAATAACGCTAATTCCGCTATTCTGTAAAAGGAATTTTTGAGGTCGCTCCTTGAGGGTTTTTATCATCTCTTTATACGGAACAGATTTTTCAGAAGGCAACCGCACATTTGCATCAAGCGGCAATTCAAGAAAGTTGTCCGCTGTGACGAAGAAGGTGTGTATTGGATATCCGTCAACAACGGCAGAGGTTGTTTCAACGTAAGGTAGCGTAATCGTAGTGGGTGTCTTTCTGTGTCCTTCGGGCATGAGCAAAAGCTTGATCAGCGGTTTAAAGCGAGGCAAGGAGAAAACGTAATTCAAGAAGACGTCTAAACCTTCGCGTCCGAATTGAAAACTGCATCCCGACAACCGCCACATCCGCGACAAAATCCGTCAACAACTTCAAAACCTCGCGAGAGCAGGATTATTAGTTCACGTCGGGCGCAACGACTACCACCTGAAATAATCTCGGTGCTCTCAGTGCCTCTGTGGCAAAGCCCTGTTTGAAATCTCAAATTTCGAATTCTCCGTTTCCTCCGTTCTCTCCTGTTAAATTTGGTTTCCGTCTTCCGCTTTTCCCCTCCGCGCCTCTGCGGTAAAAAAAGAGCCTAATTTCGCCCCCTTTTGCCGCCAAAATCCGTTCCAGATGCCTGATCGGCAGGTCCTTCCATGGAAAACATTACCGTAAGCTTTTCCCGCAATTTAAAATGGTAATAAAAACCAAAAAACCAAGTCTTAGATTCCTTAACTCTCAACACAAACAACTCTCAACTTTCCTAACCCCAAACTCCTAACTTCCAACTCCTATTTCCTAATTTTATGATCACTCGTTTAAGCAAAATCGCCCGCCTCCCCTCCGCCATCCGCGAACAACTCAATCGGCGCCTCCACAACGGCGAAATCGGCCGCACCATCCTCCCGTGGCTCAACGAACTTCCCGAGACCAAACTAGTCCTCGCCGAACTCTTCGAAGCAAAACCCGTCACCCACCAAAACCTTTCCGAATGGCGGCACAGCGGCTATCAGGATTGGCTCCGCGTCCAGCAACGCCTCGAATGGTACGATTCCCTCACCGAACAAGAAGCCGCCTTAAAAAAGAGCGAATGTGCCGACGGCTACGAGGCCATGGGCAGCATCTTCCTTTTTGAAATCGGCCAGGCCCTTGCCGAATTGCAAAGCATCAAAAAGCCGGAGCGCCGCTGGGCGCGCCTGGAATCGCTCACCCGCGAATTCGCCCGGCTCCAGAACGCCTTCAACTGGAGCCGTCGCGTCCACCTTGAAAGGAGCAAATACCAGGACAAATCTCCTCAACCCATCCCGGAGTTCGCGGAGGAGGACGAGGCAGAGGAGTATTTCGAAGACAAGGATCAAAACGATGCAGAAACATCCGAAAGCGATTTAGCCGCCCTCAACAACGAATCCGAAAACGCCCAAGTTCCGTCCGAAAGCTTGATGGATACGTCTCCCTCCTCAACCCCTGAACTCCTCAACTCCCAAACTCGGCCCACCCCGGGAGCGCCGGCGTCCCGCCGGCCGGTTGCGCGCGAAAATGCCAGCATCCAAACGTCATTCCAACCCATTCCAACCAGTGCGCCCACCCCCCAACCACTTTCAACCCTCAACCCTCAACCACCCCGCCCTCACATCAGCCCCGTCCCCATCCGCGGCCGCCGCTTCGTCTGCATCGAAGGCTAATCATGAACGAACAGACAAAAATCTTAAACCCTGTGGACCGGAGACTGTGGACCGTGGACCGAGGACCTTGGACCTTGGACCTTGGACCTTGGACCTTGGCCTTTGGACTTTGGCCTTTGGACTTTGGCCTTTGCCCTATCTCCGCCCATCATACCACGGATGGCAGGCTTTGCGGCTGGTCAGGGTTTTGCGGGGGCACACGAGGGTTCGGGTAATGAAAACGAGATGTTCGCGGGCGCTATACAATCGCAGTTTGCGCGCGGAGGTCAGGATGGGGTGGCGATGGAGGATGACGATGCGTTGTCGCTGGGTGCGCGCGAGTTTTTTGAGGTGTTTGCTCAGTTCGATTTCTTCGGTGGCAAACAGGTTGATGTCGAATCCGCCGATTTTTCTGAAGGCGGCGGTTTCACAAAAGATGAAGCAACCGGCGGCCCAGCGCAGGGTGCGGCTGACGGTGTTCCAGTAGCTGGTGATGAGCTTGCCAATGAGGCCGCCTTCTATGCGGACGGTGCTGCCGCCGGCCAGGCAGCGGCCGGATTCGATCTGCGCGGCGACGTCATCGAAGAGCGCGGCGCCGGGGTGGGTGTCGGCGTCGATGAAGATGAGCCAATCGCCGGTGGCGGCTTCGGCGCCGCGATTGCGGGCGCGGCCGATTTGGTTCACGGGTTCGAAGACGACGGTGGCGCCGGCGGCGCGGGCGACTGCGGCGGTGGCCTCGGTGGAGTTGTTGTCGCAGACGATGAGTTCGGTTTCCCAGCCGCGGCGGGTGAAGGCGGCCATGGCGGAGGTGACGTGGCGCAAGGATTCGCCCAGGAGCCGTTCTTCATTGAAGGCGGGGATGATGACGGAGATGCGCATGGGTCGATTCGAGTGTCTGGTGTTGAGTCGGCTCGCGGGGACGCTCGCCCTCCCGAGTCAGGGACTCGCGGAGCTCGTCCCTCCGGATTCGGGGTTTTTCTTGCCGCGGACGATGGCGAGGGTTTCGATGGTTTTGGAGGAGACAGCGTGGATGGCGTCGAGGCGCTCGGTGAGGAGGGCCTGGAGGTCGTTGGGTTCGGTGACTTTGGTTTTGTCGGGCGGGGTGGAGAGCAGGTGCACGGCTTCGACGACCTTTTCGTAAAGTTCGAGTACTTCGCTGTTGCGCGCGGCGGTTTGGCGGAGGGCCGGGTCAATGATGCCGGCGATGGCATCGAGGCTGACCTGGCAGCCCTGGAGGTCATCGCCATAAATGGTGCGCAGGACTTCCTCGGCGGTGACGAAGGCGAGGGCGTCGGGCGGCTCGTTGGAACTCATGGAGGGAAGATATACCAGAGTTTGGGAGATGGGAGCTAGAAGTTAGGAGATCGGAGTTGGGAGATGGGAGTTGGGAGATGGGAGTTGGGAGATGGGAGATGGGAGATCGGAGATGGGAGATCGGAGTTGGGAAGGGTCAGGTCATCGCCGTAGTGACAGGGGGCGGATGTACTCTATATTGCGCGGGAGTTTGGGTCTCGTTATCACTCTGCGAGACGGTGTTCGGGGAAATACGATGGCTGAGGAAAAAACTGAGGCATTGAAGCCGGGGCCGCGGAAACGCGGTTCGCGGTGGCGCGTGCTTGCGTGGGTTGTTGCAATTTTAGTCGTGCTGGCGGTGACGTTTTATTTCGTGGTGACGAGTGAGGCGTTTTTGAAGGTGCAGGTGCTGCCGCGGGTGAGCCGGGCGATCCATGCGGAGGTGACGGTGGGGTCGGCGGAGATTCATCCGTTTTCGGAAATTGTGCTGCGCGATTTGAAGGTGCAGCCGACGAATCAGCCGACGATCCTGACGGCGCGCGAGGTGCGGGCGCGCTATCGTTTGTGGGACATTCTGGGCGGGACGATGCGGGTGGATGAGCTGGCGGTGGCATCGCCGACGATCCAGGTGGTGGAAAATCCGGACGGCACGAGCAACCTGGATCCGCTGTTGAAGGCGCGCGAAAAAACGGCGACGGGGGGCAAGGCTGCGAAGCCGCCGAAGCTGGATATTCGCAAGGTGGTGTTTTCCAACGCGACTGTTTTGCAGATTCGCAATCAAAAGGTGGGGACGCGGGACCTGGTGGAGTTGACGAATGTGAGTGTGACGTTGACGGGGTTGCGGAGCGGCGAGCCGGCAAAGGTGGAGTTTGCGGCGATTGTGCGCGATGAGAATAATCCGCCGGCGCCGGCGATGTATGGGTTGCTGCAGGCGCGGGTGGACGGGAGTTTCAGTTTTTCGCTGACGCCGGAGTTCAAGCCGGCGTGGCTGCTGGGGGATGCGCACCTGGATATTTCGCAGGCGGCGGGGTCGTTCAGCGATTTTGCGAAGCTCGACGGAACGTTGCATTGCGATTATTCGACGGCGGAAATTAAAATGGTCACGCTGAGTTTTGAAAAGGCCGGGACGCCGCTGGGGGAATTGCGCGCGAGCGGGCCTTTCGACGCGCAAAAATCGGAGGGGCGGTTGAGCGTGGAGTTATTGGCGGTGGACAGGCAAGTGTTGAACCTGTTCGGGGCGAAGAACGGGATTGATTTTGGCGCGACGACGATTACGTCGACGAACGAGGTGGAGTTGTCGAAGGGCGGGAAGGCGATGGCGGCGGTGGGGCAGTTGAGCGCGAGCAAGTTTCAGGTGAGCCTGACGAATCAATCGACGCCGCCGATCGATTTGCTGGCGGATTATGACGTGTCGCTGGATAAGACGGAAAAAAGGGCGCTGGTGCGGACGCTGAATATTTCGGGGACGCAAAAGGGGCGGGCGCTGCTGCGGGGGGAGCTGACGAGCCCGATGACGCTGGCGTGGGGGAACGAGACGAATGCGGTGGGGGATTCTTCGTTCAGCTTCGCGGTGACGAAATTGAATATCCCGGATTGGAAGACGTTCATCGGCGAGGCGGTGTCGGCGGGCACGGTGGATTTGAATTTGAAACTGTTGTCGCAACAGGGCGGGACGCGGCTAACGTTCGATGCGACGAACCAGATCCAGAACCTGGCGGCAACCATCGGCGGCGAGCATCTGAGCGGCGCGACGCTAAATTTCAAGACGCACGGGCTGGCGACGAATTTGAAGCAATTTGATTTGAGGGATTTCGGTTTGCAGGTGGCGAGGTCGAATCGCATGGCGCTGACGATTTCCGGCTCGGGCACTTACGATCGGACGAATCGGAGCGCGGATTTGCAGGTGACGGTGCGGGCGGGCATTGCGCAGGCGCTGCAATTGCTCGGGCGCACGAATATTGCAGCGTCGGGCGCGGCGGAACTCACGGCGCGCGTGACGCAGCAGCGGCGGACGCAAACGGTGGCCGGCACGCTGACCGTGACGAATTTCACGGGAAGGATCGGTGCGAATGCGTTTACGAATTTTGGCGCGCGGATGGCGTTGGAGGTGAGCCGGACGCCGGAGCAAATTGAAATTCGAAGCGCGCAGGGGGCGTTGAGCCAGGGGCGGAGCGGCGGGGGTGATTTCACTTTTTCGGGAACGTACAGCCTGACGGACAAGCCATCGCAACTGACCGCGACGTTTTCGAATTTCAACGAGGCCGGGTTGCGGCCGTTTGTGGAGCCGCTGCTGGCGGGGCGGAAGCTTGATTCGGTGGAGGCGGCGGGGAGCGTTTCGGCGCAACGGAGCGCGAACGGCGACACGGCGGTCAAGGCGGACTTGCAGGTCACGAACCTGGTGGTGAATGACGCGGCGCGGCAGTTGCCGACGGCGCCATTGGAGGCGAGGGTGCAACTGGATGCGGGGATGGCGAAGAAAATCGCCGATGTGCGCGAGTTGCAAATCACGCTGGCACCGACGCAGCGCGCGAAGAACCAGCTTCGGTTGCATGGCCGCGTGGATATGTCACAGACGAACGCGATGCGAGGCAGCCTGACGCTGGCGGGGGATTCGCTGGATGTAACGGGGTATTACGATCTTTTCACCGCGACAAACCAGACGGCGGGGAAGTCCGGAGTGGAAAACAAATCACCCAGTGCTACTGCTGCGCCCGTGCCGGTCCCGGCGGCGGCCACGAACGAATTGCCATTCAGGAATTTTACGGTGGACGCGAAGGTGCGGGAGTTTTATTTGGGGGAAATTGCCGCGACGAATTTGGAGGCGCATCTGCAACTGGACCGCAGCAGGATTCTATTGAGGCCATTGCAACTGACGATCAACGGGTCGCCGGTGCGCGGCACGGCGGACGTGGATTTAAGTGTGTCGGGATACAAGTACGCATTGACGTTTAACGCGACGAATGTGCCGTTCGCGCCGCTGTGGAACACGTTCGAGCCGACGGAAAAGGGCGAGATGGGCGGGGCTTTGAGCGCAAGTGTGGATGTGAAGGGGACGGGCACGACGGGTGAGAGTTTGCAGAAGACGTTGAAAGGGAGTTTCGACGTGGGGACAACGAATTTGAATTTGGATGTCTCCAAGATTCGCAATGGGACTTTGAGGGACATCGTGGATTTTGTCGCCAATGTGCCGGAGTTTTTCGGGACCAATGGGATTCGCGAGGCGGAGAAGTTTGGGATGCATGCGGTGGGCCGTGGTTTTGGGAAATACAGCGGCGGGTTCGCGGACGATGTCTCGCGCTCGCCGATTGAGGTCATCACCGCTCGCGGGACGACGGGTGACGGACGCGTGGCGGTGCAGCAGGCGGTGCTGCGCAGCTCGGTGTTTGAAGCGGAGACGACCAATGGCACGGTGACGTTGGCCAGAGAGTTGACGAATTCGGTGATTGATTTTCCGATTGGCATTTCGTTGAACAAAACAATGGCGCAACGTGTTCCGTATCTTTCGTCGACCAACGCCGTCACGAATTCGGACTATGTGAAAATCCCGGATATTTATACGGAGAAAGGCACGATCGGGAATCCGAAGCCGAGCATTAACGTGACGGCGCTGGGGGAGGATGTCCTGCAGCGGCTGATTCCGGGCATGGGTGGCGGGACGAATTCCACGGGAAATCTGCTGGAGGGCATTGGGGGATTGCTGCTGGGTGGGGCGAATACAAATCAACCGGCGACGAATCAACCGCCGGATAATTATCAATCGCCAGTGAATGAATTGATGAATCGATTTTTGGGGAAATGAGTTTTGATGATCACACGGGCCGTCTCTCGTTCGGCGGAAAAGGGGGGAGTTGGTCCAGCGCTGGGAGAAAAATTAGCGCGTTGTTGTTTCGACGTGTAAGCCGACTGCAAGTCGGCGCTCCGGTTCGTGTTCGACGCAGCCGTAGTTCCTTATAGTCCACGCGCGAGGGTCCAGACGGAGACTTCTTCCGCGCCGGCGGCGAGCAGGACGCGGGCGCAGGCATTGGTCGTGGCGCCGGTGGTGAAGACGTCGTCGAAGAGGAGGATGCGCTGGCCGGCAAGGTTTTGGCGGCTTCGCAGGGCGAAGGCGTTGCGCATGTTTTCGGCGCGTTGCTCGCGGGTCAATTTGGTTTGCGTTTTGGTGGCGGTGACGCGCTGGAGGAGGGTGGTGTCCATCGGGATTTTCGTGGCGGCGCTCAAAAAGGCGGCAAGGCGTTCGGCCTGGTTGAATTCGCGCTGGCGCTTTTTGGCGGGATGCAGCGGGACGGGGACGAGGCGATCCCATTTTTCATCCCGCAATTCCGGCAGGGCTTCCCGGAGCAACAAATCGGCGAGGAACGGCTCGAACCAAAATGCGCGTTTGTATTTGTAGCGATGGATCACTTCGAGAACCGCGCCGCTCGCGATCACGGCGGAACGCGCGGAGCGGAAATACAATTTCATTTCGCGGCAGTTGGCGCATTCGAAGGCAGCCGTCAGCGCGCCTGGAAAGGGCAGGCCGCATCGCTTGCAGAAGGGTGGCTTGATGAAACGCACTTGCTGCCAGCAACGCGCGCAGACGAAGCCTTCATCGGCAGTGGCGCGTTGCCGACCGCAAAGTTGGCAGGCATTCGGATAAATGAAACCGAGCGCGGCGCCGGCGATGGATTTGAATGACGCGGCGAGGTTCACGGAGGATTTAACGCAAAGCCGCGAAGGGGCAGAGGCGCAAGGGTTTTAAAGTAGTGTGAGGCCATTTTCGAGCCACTGTTTGAGAGCGGTTCTTTCTCTAGGTTCTGCGTTCGGTTTTCGATGTGGTCCAACCGAAAAAGAGCAGGGCGGCCAGGAGTATCGGGAGAGCCACCCAGCCGTTGACGATGGCCATTCGACCGCTGCCCCACCACCAGGCATTCGACGCCGGGGCCAGGGAGGTGACGATGGCGTAGGCTTTGACCCAAAAAATCCAGCCCATGTGCAGGCCGATGGAAAAATATAAATTGCCGGTCCGCTGATAGGCCCAACCCAGCAACATGCCGGCAAGAGTGAGATTGAAAAAGCCGGGGATGACGGCCTGCAGGTTTCCGAGATTGCGCAGCATGAGGGGGAGCAATTGCAGGCCGGAATGCCAGGTGACGACGTCGGTGGTGTTCGCGCTTTCGAAATAATGCATGAGCGCGTAAAACATGCTGCTGAGGACGAGCGCAAGCATCCAATGGAACACTTTTCGCAACGCGCCGAACAACGCGCCGCGGAAGAGGATTTCTTCGAGGATGGCGATGAGGATGGCGGTGCCGGCGGCGCCGAAAAGTTTTTGGGCGATCTGGCCGTGAGACAATTTTGGATTGATTTGCCGGGCATGGCAGGCGAAGGCGAGCGCGGCGATGATGGCGAGGGAGATGAAGCCGAGCAGGAATCCGCCACCGAGTTTTTTAAATTGGCCGGCGGGTTTGACGAGGCCAATGTCCGCGAGGGAGACGAAGCCAAGGTTTTTGACCAGCGGCCAGAGGCCGAGCAGGGCGATGCCGAGGATGGCGCGATTGACGTAGCGATGAAAGGGCGCGGCGGCGATTTTGGGGGCGATGTGGGCGAAGGATTGTGCGAGCCAATACAGCGGTGGCGCCAACAACGCGCCGCCAATGAAAACCGCAATGATGTAGATTAACAGGGCTCGCAGCGGCCGCATGGGCGCGACGATAGGAAAATGCGCGTCAGAAGGCAACGAAGGAAAGGGAAGACGAACAGGGTGAACGGGAGGAAACGGAGAAAACAGAGGAGGCCAACTGGATGTTCTTTCGGAGTATGAGGGGACGATTTTCTTTTGCGTCGTCTCGAGCCCGTGAATTCCACACGCAGTTCCCCTATCAATAAAGAATTTGGCAGCCAAAAGGCCGGTGTAAATTTTTTAAAATCAACGGATTCGGTCGTTTTTGTTATCTTCGTTTCCTTCTCTGGACAACTCTGTATTCTTGCGGTTGTGTCCGTTCAAAATCGCATTGTAAAGGTCCAGAAACGTAATCGAGCGCTCGTCCGGTTTGATGAGGCGCGGATTTGCCGGGCGATTTTCCGGGCGGCGGAATCGATTGGCGGTTTTCACCAGGATTTTCTGCCGGGCATCAACGACAAGATTTTTGAGATGTGCCGCGCGGAGGAGGCGATTGCGGAATTCATTTCGAACACGGCCATTGTCTGCCTGAATTCGAACCCGCATCATTTGATTTCAAATTTTCCGCCGACCATCGAGACGATCCAGGACGAGGTGCTGCACGCGTTGCGCAGTTACGGTTTTCAGAATACGGCCGATGCCTATGAATGTTATCGTTGGGGGCGGCACTGGCTGCGGGAGGGAGCCATCACGCGGGAGCAATTCGCGGGCAACGGTTTTCCGCGCGCGACGATGGCGAAAACGGTGGCGTGGAACCGCATTCGCGGCTGCGACACGGTGGCGCGGCTGAATGAAATTGTGCGCGAGGGAAAAATCAAGGCGCTGGCGGCGGAGTCGATTGGCGTGTACGACCGCTCGCTGGATGAGGCGGCGGGCAGGATGATTTCGCGCCTGAATGCGGGGGACCGGATCCGGATGATGTGGGTGAGCGGGCCGAGTTCCTCCGGCAAGACGACGACGACCGTGAAACTCACGGAGCGGCTGGAAAAACAAGGGCTGCGTTTTTTGATGCTGAACCTGGACGATTATTTCTGGCCGCTGGTGGAGCATCCGACGGATTGGATTAATGATCGCAATTACGAAACGCCCGAGGCGCTGGATATCCAATTGTTGAATGAGCACCTGAAGTTGTTGCTCGAGGGAAAAACGGTGGAGAAACCGATTTACAGTTTCAAGGAGGGCCGGCGGATGGGCACGAAACCGGTCCGGTTGGATGAGGGCCAGGTGCTGCTGCTGGATTGTTTGCACGGGCTGTATCCGCCGATCACGGAAGGCATCGATGCGGCGTCGCAATTCCGGCTTTATATCGAGAACCAAAACATGCTGTATGAGGGCGATGGCAGCGCGAAGACGTTGACTCGGTTTACGGATTTGCGGCTGATTCGCCGGATGCTGCGCGATTCGCGGCATCGCAATCACAGTCCATTGCGGACGATTCTGCACTGGCATTATGTGCGGGCGGGGGAATTGTTCAGCATCATTCCGCTGAGCGGGTCGGCGGACCACGTGGTGAACGGGGGTTTTCCCTTTGATTTGCCGGCGTTGAAGCCGTTTTTCGCGGGAACGCATGGGCTGTTGCCGCGGCTGGAGGATTTTGAATCGTACGCGGGTTTCCTGGATGCGCAGATTCGGTTTGAGCATGTGAAGCGGCTGATTGAAAGTGTGGAGGGATTGAGCATCGAGCAGGCGGGGGATTACGATATTATTCCGGGCGATGCGGTGATTCGGGAATTCATCGGGGGAAGCACCATCAAGATTCCGCATAATGAGTGAGAGTGACCGCTCTCACAAACCATTGGCAATCTTCCGGTCTCGTGGTAAATAGGCTTGGTGGCATACGCAGATATTGAAACTCAAACGAGCACGGCCCGTTCGCCCGGTCCGTTCGGGAGGTTTTATTTGCAGGAGTTGCTTAACAGCGGCGGCATGGCGGACATCTGGCTGGCGACGGATGAGAATAACAAACCGTTCGCGTTGCGCCGGATGCTGGAGAGTTATAAATGGAATTTTTTTGCCAAACGCCGTTTCCTGCGCGGTTGCGAAGTCCTGGCGGCGATTGCCGATAACGAGCATATCATCGGCTACGTCGAACACGGCAAGGTCAAGGGACAACCGTATTTGCTGATGGAATACGTCGAGGCGGAAAACCTCAAGGACCTTTACGCGCAACATGATCCGGTGTTGACGGAGAACGTGGCGCAAATCCTGATTGATGCGGCTTCCGGCCTCGAGCACATGCACGAGAACGGTTACATGCACCTGGATTTCAAGCCGGAGAATGTGCTGGTGACGCGCAACGCCAGCGTGCGCCTGGTGGATTTCGATCTCGCCCAGCCGATTGACGACAAGCCGTTGAAGCTTGCCAAAAATCCCGGCACGCCGGCCTACATGGCGCCGGAACAATTGCGCGGCGAGGCGATAACGCATCGCGTGGATATTTTTGCCTTCGGCGTGGCGGCGTATGAGTTGTTGACCAACCAGAAGCCGTTTCCGGGCGAGTCGCCGGTGGAGATTTTAAAGCGGCAAACGGATCGTTCGAGTTTTTTCACGCCGCGACAATTGAATCCCGATGTTCCGGCGAATTTGGAAAAGGTGATTTTGCGGTGCATCGAGTCGGACCCGGAAAAGCGCTATCCGTTCATGGGCGTGATGGCGCGGGAACTGCGGGGCGCGCTTTACGTTTGAAGCGCGGGCGCACGAGCCGCGCGTGATTTCCGCAAAAGAGTCAGAGCGTCCTCACGTCGGCTGCTACTTATCCTCGTCCTCAAAGCCCGCGACGATCGGCCGGTGGTCGGAGCCGACGCCCCAGTTCGGCAGCGAGAGGACATACGTTTCGTTTTTCACCCATTCGCGCGCCATGCCGGGGCTGAGCAGGAGGTAATCGATTCGTGAATAGGTGTCTTCGACGCCGTAATAGTAAGTCCAAGTCACGTTCATCGGGCTGTAACGGCGATTGGGATTTGGGGCGTCGTCGCCGTTGCGCTCGGCGGGGCGCGTGTCGATCAATTTGAACTTTCCCTGGCCAATGATGGTTTTGGTGGAGGGTGAATTTTTGGTGTCATTGAAATCGCCGAGCACCACGAGATTTGCTTTGGGATTCGCGGTGAGGATGGCGTCCACTTTTTCGCGCAGCAGTTTGGCCTCCTGCTGGCGCAGTTCGGCTTCATCGGCTTCGGGCACGGGGCGTTTGGATTTTAGATGGGCGCCGAGGAGGGTGAAGGAATAATTCGAGTTCACTTGAATGTCGGCTTCCAGAAAACCGCGGCTGACGCTGAAGCGGCGGCCATCGAGGAGAAAGTTTTCATTCGTATGAGGCCTGCGCGCGGTGATGGGAAAACGACTGAGGAGGGCCACGTGGATGTTGGTGTCGAACCCGGTGACGTGTTCCCAATAGGGAAAATCAAGGCCGTCGGTTTTCAGCGAGGCGCGCAATTCCAGCAGCGCGTTCGTGCTGCCCATTTCCTCGAAGGAAATCACGTCCGGCTTGAGCGCGCGGATGCTCTCGCGAATTTTTGCTTTGGCTTCGGCGGATTTGGTGAAGTGGCGGGATTCGGTGGGTTGATCGAGATAATTTTCCACGTTGTAGGCGGCAATGCGGAAAATTTCGGCGCGGAGCAGGGCGGGGAAAAAGACGACGGCGATGAGACACAAGAGTGTGTTCAAGCGCGGATTCACGGGGTTCGTGATAATCTGCGGTTTCGGCAAAGTCAAACGTGTACGTCCGACAGGTGCCTCTCTATTCCTCGTGGAAATTAAAATGGAGACCGGCAGGATGCCGGTCCCGCGAGGGGAGATAGTTTTTGCAAAAGACGCCGGCGCTGCTATTTTGTTAGCCATGCAGAAAAGTCCCCAGTCCGGAGGCGTCCCTCAACGCCCGGGCGCGCGCAAGGCGCACGCGGTGATGCACGACAAGCAGAACGAGCGCGATACGCGCGAATTGCGCATCGATAAGGTTGGCGTGCGGGGGTTGCGGTTCCCGATTCAAATCCGCGACAAGGCGCACAGCATCCAGAACACGATTGCGACCATCGGGATGTTCGTGGATTTGCCGAAGGAATTCAAAGGCACGCACATGAGCCGCTTCATCGAAGTGCTCAATGCGCATGGCAGCATCGTGCATGTCGAGAACATCACGGACATTTTGCATGCGATGCAGCGGAAGCTAAACGCGGCGACGGCGCATTTGGAAATGGAATTTCCATTTTTCCTGACGAAAAAGGCGCCGGTCACGGAGATGGAAAGCCTGATGGATTACAGCGCGCGTTTCGACGCGACGGCGAGCGGCAAGGACATCGATTTCGTGCTCACGGTCAAGGCGCATGTGACGACGCTTTGCCCGTGCTCCAAAGCCATCAGCGAGTATGGCGCGCACAACCAGCGCGGGCTGTGCACAGTGCAGATCCGTTCGCGCAAGGCGGTGTGGATCGAAGATTTGATTGCCATCATCGAGAGCTCGGCGAGCGCGGAATTATTTTCGCTGCTCAAGCGGCTGGATGAAAAGGCGGTGACGGAACGCGCGTATGAGAACCCGGTTTTCGTGGAGGATTTGGTGCGGAACGTGGCGCTCAAGCTCAATGCGCACCGCGATGTGACGTGGTACAAGGTGGAGGCGGAGAATTTTGAGAGCATCCATAATCACAATGCTTACGCGTGCATTGAGAAGGGCTGACCGTGCATCCGGCTGACGGTTATGGTATTTCCGAGGAGGCGAAAAGTTTTTTACGATTTTAGTGGCGTAATCAGTTCTCTTTGCTACATTCCCGCACCCTCAAAAGGGAGAAGAATGCTCTTTTGAGAAAACGGTGAAAGTTAAACGAATTTTAAGTTGTGACAGATAAGAAGAAAAATTCCAAGGCGCCGGCCCACAAGCCGGCTCTCGCGACCGCTGCCGCCATCCTGGGCAGAGCGCCCACGGCCCCGGCGAAGTCCAAAAGAAACGGGGATGTAAAGATCAAGGCCGAATGGCAGGTGTTTTACGATCGTCTGCTCGAATTACGCGACCAGCTCCAGCGGCAGATGAACGGGCTGGCCAAGGAATCCGCCCAGGAAATGGCCGGTTACAGCCTGCACATGGCTGATTCGGGCACGGACAATTTCGACCGCGATTTTGCGCTCAGCCTGCTGTCTTCGGACCAGGACGCGATTTACGAAATCGAAGAGGCGCTCAAGCGCATCGAGAAGAACACTTACGGCGTTTGTGAATTGACCAACAAGCCCATCCCGCGGGCGCGGTTGGAAGCGATTCCGTGGACGCGTTTCACGGTGCAGGCCCAGGCACAGCTCGAACGCGATGGCGCCTTGCGCCAGCGCCGCCTCGGCGCGCTGGGCACGGTGGATTCCGTGGGAGTCGCGGAAACGGAAGCCGACGACGACGAGCCGGAAGAGAAGACGAAGGAAAAGGAGTAATTTATGGCACGAGAAATCATCACCATTGAATGCACGGAAGCGCGCAAGGAAGGGAAATCACCTTCCCGCTACACGACCACGCGCAATAAGAAGCTGAAGACGGAAAAGCTGGAAATCAAAAAGTATAATCCCGCCCTGCGCCGCCACACGTTGCATCGCGAAATCAAGTAATCTATGCCACGCAAAACTCATACCGACAAAGATAAACGCGGCGGCCGCGGCCGTTCCATGGAATCCCGCACTCCGCGTCCGAAGCCGAAAATTGATTTCACGGCCGACTCGCTGGATTACAAGAACGTGAACCTGCTCCGCCAGTTCGTGACCGACCAGGGCCGCATTCTGCCGCGGAAGTACACCGGCCTCCCGGCGCATTATCAGCGCCGCCTGAACCGCGCCATCAAACGCGCGCGCCAGATGTTGCTTATGAAGTAAGCGGGCGACCGCACTGTTTTAAGACCCGCGATGAAAATCGCGGGTTTTTTATTTGAAGTGGAGAATGCTTTCAGGAGGCAAAGAAAATTGCTGGGGGTGAGTAGCAGCGCTGCCCCGGCAATAATGGCAAACAAGCGGCTTCGGCGGACAAACGGGAAAGCATGATGAGCACCACCTCATCCCGGCCCTCTCCGCCATTTCATGGCAGAGAGGGAGATCAGAGCGCGCGTTCGGTCATTTGACCCTCACTTTCAGTCGCACCCGGGCGGCGATGGTTAATGCCGTCTCGCTCCCGGCTAATTTCCAAAGTCCCGCCGGGACAGAATCTATTGTGCCTTTGCCGGTGTTTGAATATTGACTGGCGGAACTTCGCTCTTATGTTCGTGCGGTTCGATGGCGCCGATCAGCACGGCCACGCCCACTCCCAGCAGCAGGGCGATGGACAGTTTCAAACGGTCGTGTGAATGAAATTGCAGTTCCGGCAGCAAGTCGCTGCTCGCGATGCACAGGAACGTTCCCGCACAGAAAGCCAGCGCGCACCCGAGAAAGACCTCATTCGACCCGGCAAGATGGTTTGCGCCCAGATAGAACAAGACGACGCCCAACGGCGACGCCAGCGAAAATAAGGCGTTCAACAGGTTTCGGGAAAAACGCGAGCTTCCGCCCGCCGTCATGAGCGTCGAAACGGCCATGGCATCGAACGGCTTGTGCAGGATGACGGCAAGGGCGGTGCCGATGCCGGCCAATCCCTGGCCGCGGGCGGTGGCTTCCACCGCGGCGGCCATGGCTAATCCATCCAGCAGCGAGTGCAGGGTGAGGCCGAGGGCGGTGCCCACCCAGGAGAGTTGTTGCGCGGATTTTTCGGCGAGCGTGTGGGCGTGATGGGCGTGCGCGTGTTCTTCCCCGTGATCGTGGCCATGATGATGTTCGTGTTCGTGGACTTCGGCGGCCTGTTCGTCGTGGCAACAATCCTCGGGATCGCCTTCGGGCAAATCGTGATGATGGAAGTGAAAGAAGCGTTGCAGAAAAAACATCGTGAGAAAACCGCCGAGCATCCACGCCACGGTGCGGTCGAGCGAACCCAGTTGTTCGCTGGCGTCGGGCAAAAAATGCAGCAGGGCGATGCCGAGCATCAGGCCGGCGACGAGGCTGATGGCGATTTGCAGCCGGGTATGGGTGAGGCGGACAACCAGGGGCAGCCAGCCGCCGGCGAGCGATGCGAAAAGCACCAACACACAGTAAATCGCAAGCAGCCAACCGGAAGAAATCATGGGGAGAGATTATCAAAACTGGTTTTCAGGGCCAGTCTGGAAATCAAAGGCTGTGAGAAATCCGAGGACCGAAATCCGAAATCCGAAAGAGATACTCCGGACTTCTTCGGATGTAGGATTTCCAACTTTGGGTTCAACCGGGATGCTGCTCTGTTCCAATTCGATTTCATGAATTCATGAAAACTTTTCCGCGCGAGAGCTGGCCTGCAAAAGAGAAAACGCCACCCGCTTGGTGGCGTTTCTTTTTCTAATTGGCTAAATTTGACCTAGATGGCTTCTTCGGCGAGCCAGTCGGTCAATTGGAGATATTCCCGAATCTTGCGCCGTTCATAGCGATGCTTGACGGCTTTCTTGGGGTGACTATCGGTTTTTCGGAAGGGATGCTTAGGGTTCCTGACTGCTTCATTGATTGCTTCCAATGTTTTCATCATCATAGCTCGAATCCTTTCTCGAGATGAACCATAGCGTGAATGATGCCAATTCCTTGTCGACGGCACAGAATGCGCCGAGCCGGCATCATCTGCTTCAAACGATTCGTTTATAAGACCGTTCCGAAGAAAAGTCATTCAAAAAAATTGATCGTCAAGACGAAATTTTTTCAGGCCGGCCGGCGGTAAACGAATGCTCCGGAACGCCATTCCTTCTCCGCGCGACTGGCGATCAGCCGCAAGCCGGCGCTTTCGTAAACCCTTTGCACTGAGGCGAATTCGTTTTTCAGGATTCCGGCCAGGACCAGGACGCCGGTTGTTTTCAACCGGCCAAGAATGCGGGCGCGCTCCGCCACGAGCAGGGTGGAAATCAGGTTGGCGCAAATTAAATCGTACTGTTTGTTGCGGCGCAGCGTCAATTTTGTGACATCGCCGCGCGTGAGGTGAATTTTCCGTAACACGCGATTTTTGCGCGCGTTTTCGCGGGCGATGCGGACGGCTTCGGGATCAAAATCAAAGGCGTCCACGGGCGCATAGCCCAATTTCGCGGCGGCAATGGCAAGAATTCCGGAGCCTGAGCCGATGTCCAGAAGTGAAAGTGCCGCGTGACGAGTAATGAGTGATGAGCGGGTGGCCAGTTGTTGCAGGCAGAAGCTCGTCGTTGGATGCTGGCCGGTGCCGAAACTGAGGCCGGGGTCGAGCACGATGACGGCCTGACCTTTTTTCGGCGGGCGTTTGGACCAACTCGGCTTGATGAGCAGGGCGGCGCCGATTTCGATGGGCTTGAAATGTCGTTTCCACGATTCGGCCCAATCTTCGCGGCGGATTTTTTGAACGGAAATTTTGCCGAGGCCGATGTTGAGGCCGCAGGCTTGAATTTGCTGGAGGCCCGTGCGCAATTCCGGGAGGGCGGGAATTTTAGGTAATGATTCCAACTTGCCGGCGGGACGCCGGCGCTCCCAGGAGAGGTAGGTCGCCACGGTGACTTCGCCCGTCTCAATATCGGTGTAGGAAGAAACGGGCAGCTCCAAGGAATTGTAGAGCAACTCGGTCACGGCGTCTTCCGCCTCCGGTGTGGTGTTGATGGAAATTTTCCAGATCGGTCCACGCGTGCTCATAGGCTGGGTTCGTCCCACGGGGTGAAATTGAGGAATTGCACCTCGGTTTTATGCGGCAGAACGGCCACGTTGGTCACGCTGGCGTAATCGATTTCGAAACCAGCCGTCCGCGGCAGGGGAATATCGAGCAGAATGGACAATATCATCCGGATGACGCCGCCGTGACAGAATACGGCGACGTTTTCTCCCGGATGCTTTTGCAGGATGTCGCGCACGCAAGGTTCGATGCGCTGGCGATATGCCTGGGTGTTCTCGGCGTTGGCGATGCCGCCGCGCTCGAGTTCGGTCAGCCATTGAAAGGCGCTGACGCCAAATTTTTCCGCCACGGCTTCCCAGGAGAGCCCGGTCCAATCGCCAAAATCAATTTCGCGCAGAGCATTGATGGTGACGGCGCGACTGGTCCATTGGCTGTCGCCGGCGAAGGGCGCGAGCGTTTGTTGTACGCGTTTCATGGGGCTGGCGTAAACGGCATTGAGGGGCTGGCGCGCGAGCCATTTGGCCAGTGCGGCGGCTTGTTCGCGGCCGCGCGGCGAGAGGTTCATGTCGATGCGCCCGCCGAAGACGCGCTGGTAGGCGGCTTCGACTTCGCCGTGACGAATGAGCGCCAGTTGCGTGGGGCGCTGCGGCGCGGCTTCGATGGAGGGAAGGGATAAATCAGTGTGAGACATCAGTTGAGAAAGTGTGAAAGCCAGGTGCGAACGACGGAGCGCCGATTTGTAATCGGCTTTTGCTCGCGGCGGCTGGTTGATATTCGCGGCAAGCCGACTGCAAGTCGGCGCTCCGGTCCCGGGGCGCCATGCGCGAGTTCGGTCGCGGGATTCTCGCTCCAGCGTGGGATTGAGTTCATCCAAACCTAATCAAACCAGCGCGGCTTGTTGCGCGGTGAGGAGTTGGCGGATGCCCAATTTTCCCAGCGCGAGCAATTCGGCCAACTGTTGCTCGCTAAAGGTGGATTCCTCGCCGCTACCTTGCAGTTCGATGAATTCTCCCACGGAATTCATCACGAGATTCATGTCCACTGCGGCGGCGGCGTCTTCAGTGTAGCACAGGTCGAGCAAGGGTTGTTTGCCGACGATGCCCACGCTCACGGCGGCGACGGCGTGAAGCATCGGGTTTTCGCCGAGCTTGTTCTCGGCCATCAGCCGGCGCACGGCGAGTGACAGCGCCACGAAGGAGCCGGAAATCGCCGCGGTGCGGGTGCCGCCGTCGGCCTGGAGGACGTCGCAATCGATCCAGATGGTGCGCGGGCCGAGTTTTTCCAAATCGATCGCGGCGCGCATGGCGCGGCCGATGAGGCGCTGGATTTCCTGCGAGCGCCCGTCGATTTTTCCGCGGGTGATGTCGCGGGATTTGCGCTGCAAGGTGGAGTAGGGGAGCATGGAATATTCGGCGGTGATCCAGCCGCCCACGACGTTTTGCTCCTTCATCCAACGGGGGACATTTTCCTCGACGGTGACGCCGCAAATCACGCGTGTGTTGCCCCATTCAATGAGGGTGGAACCGGTGGCGTGGGGCGCGATGCCGTTCTGGAAGCGCAGCGGGCGCAATTGATTTGCGGCGCGACCGTCGGCGCGCGGAGGGAAAACAGCAGGAGGCAATTCTGACATAGACGGCGGCGATGTTAAACTTCCGCTGCGTTATGGCAACGTTTCTTTGACAGAGTGTCTTTGACAGCGCGGCCAATCGGGTTTACTAAGTCGCCAGTCCTATGAGTCGTGAAGCGACGGAAATGACCGTGGAAGCCGTGACTCTCGAGGTGCCGGATTCCAAGACCATCCAGCTCAAATGGCCCGCCGGCCACGACCCCAATTTCAATACGGGCCAATTCATCACCTGCCACTGGCCGGACGAGCCGGCTTACAAACGCGCCTACTCGCTTTCCTCCTGCGCGCTGGACCGCGGCTTTTATGAATTCACCGTGCGGCGCGATGGCAAGATGGGCACGCGGCTGGTGGACTGGGTGAAGGTGGGGCACACGCTCATGGTGCTGCCGCCGGCGGGAAAATTTCTTCCGGTTTACGAGCCGAACAAGCATTTGATTTGCATCGCGGGCGGTTCCGGCGTGACGCCGTTCCGGGCGTTTGTGCGCGAGGCGACGCGGCGAAAACTGGAGACGAAAATCACGGTGCTCTACAGCGTGCGCACGACTAACGACATTATTTTCAACGAGGAATTCCGGCGGCTGGAGCGCGAGAATCCGAATTTCAAATTTGACGTGACCTGCACGCGCCTGGCGGCGGGCGATGCGTGGGCCGGCCGGCGCGGACGCATCGATGCGGCGTGGCTGAAGGCGCATGTGCGCGATTTGACGAACACGATTTTTTACGCGTGCGGCCCGACGACACTGGTGGAGTTTGCGGAGGGCGTGGTGTTCGAGCTCGGCGCGCCCAAGGCGCAGATGAAGACGGAGAAGTGGGGATGAACCGTGTCCGCAGATTTCGCAGATCAGCGCAGATTTGAGGATAAGCGGCGCGAGTGCCGAGCGGCATCGCTTCAGGTTATTTGTTTCGTTTCCGCTTTTTAATTTTTCATTTTTCATTTTTAATTCACCCATGTTGAAACAGACATGCCTCTTTTCCACGCACCAGAAACTGGGCGGCAAGTTGATTGAATTCGGCGGCTGGGAAATGCCGGTGCAATACACCAGCATCACCGACGAGCACCTGGCGGTCCGAAATGCAGCGGGGATTTTTGATATTTCGCACATGGGTGAGGTGACGGTGAGCGGCGCGGCGGCGGTGGAGTTTCTGAATCACGTTTTGACGAACGACATCCGCAAAATTTCCCCCGGCGAAGGCCAGTATACGTTGATGTGCAATGAGCGCGGCGGCACGATCGACGATCTATACGTGTATTGTCTTTCGCGCGGTGTTTATTTTCTGGTGGTGAATGCCTCGCGCACCCTGGCGGACGTGGCGTGGCTGCAGAAGCAACTGGCGCAATTTCCGAAGCGCGATGAGATGTTCATGACCGATGCCTCGCATAATTACGCCGCGGTGGCCATCCAGGGTCCACGGGTCAAGGATTTCATCGATGTTTGCATTCCCAGTGCCTCGAATTGCGCGCGGCGCGTCGAGCGCGTGACGGATTTAAAGAAAAACCAGATCGGCGGGTTTTTGTTTCAGGGCCATGATGTGATGGTTTCGCGCACGGGCTATACCGGCGAGGATGGTTTCGAAGTGATTGGCAATGACCAATGCATCCTGGAAGTTTGGGGCGCGGCACTTGAGGCCGGGAAGCCGTTTGGCATCAAGCCGTGCGGGTTGGGCGCGCGCGATACTTTGCGCACGGAGGTTTGTTACCCGCTTTACGGGCATGAACTGGACGAGAACACGACGCCGATCGAGGCGGGTGTGGGATTTTTTGTGGCGCTGGACAAGGGGGATTTCGTTGGGCGCTCTGTTTTGGCGGAGCAAAAAGAAAAGGGTGTTTCCAAAAAATGCGTGGCGTTCAAAATGACGGACAAGTGCGCGCCGCCGCGGCCGCATTACCCGATTTGCGTGAATGGCGCGAAGGTTGGCGAGGTGACGAGCGGGACGCAAAGTCCGTCGTTGAATATTGGAATCGGGATGGGCTATGTGCCGCCGGAGTTTGCGACGGTGGATACGGCGATTGAGATTGAGATTCGCGGCCGCCGCGCGCCAGGGGTGGTAGTGAAGAAGCCGATTTATCGGGCTAAATGAGTGGGATAAGTTGAATAAGTTAAATCGGTTAAATGAGTTAAATGAGTCGGACGAAGTCGGCCTGGGTGCTCTTAACCGTCTAACCGATTTAACGATTTAACCTATTTAACTCCTTTAAAACTGATTTAACATTTGCCCAAATTCCCGCCCTCCGCGTAACCTGCGGACGACAAACTTATGAGTAATATTCCAAGCGATCTCAAATACGCGAAGTCGCACGAGTGGGTGCGGGTGGCCGGCGGCGTGGCGACGGTGGGCATCACCGATCACGCGCAGCACGAATTGACGGATGTGGTTTTTGTGGAGTTGCCGGAAGTGGGGCGCAACTTGAAGGCGGGCGAGGCTTGCGCGGTGGTGGAATCGGTGAAGACCGCGAGTGATATTTATTCGCCGGTGAGCGGGGAGATTACTGAAATCAACAAGGCCGCCGTGGATAATCCCGCGCTGGTCAACACGGAGCCTTACGGGAACGGCTGGTTCTACAAAATCAAGCTCGCCAATCCCACGGACGTGAATGCGCTAATGAGCCCGGAGCAATACGGGGCACAGGTCGGCGGTTAACAACTTTCTGCCTCGGCCCATTTGAAAAACTGCGTTTTGTCCTCCACTGTATAGCGTGAAAGAAAAAAGGATCCGACTCTTCATCAAGCCGTATTGCGGCTGGTGTCACAAGGCGATGGATTGGCTCGATAAACGCGGCATCGAGTACGAGGAAGTGGATGTCATCGCCGACGAAGCGGCGTTTGACGAAATGATTCGTCTCTCGGGCCAGGAACTTGCGCCCGTGATCGATGTGGACGGGGAGATCCTCGCCGACTTTGGCCCGGACCAGCTAGCCAACTTCTGGCAAAAATTGGAAAAAAGAGATGCCCATACTTAATCCCGCCGAACCCAAACCGCGGCCGCGCCTCCCGGAATGGTTGCGCATCAAATTGCCGACTTCGGACACGTTTTCACACACGCGCGCGCTGCTGGATGAATTAAAACTGCACACGGTTTGCGAGAGCGCGAAGTGCCCGAACCATTGGGAATGCTGGAGCAAGGGGACGGCAACATTCATGATCGCCGGCGATCGTTGCACGCGCGCGTGCGGCTTTTGCGCGGTCGCCACCGCGAAACCGTTCGCGCTGGAAGCGGACGAACCGGCGCGGGTGGCCGAGGCGACGCGGCGGATGCGTCTCAAGCACGTGGTCATCACGGCCGTGGCGCGGGATGACCTGGCGGACGGCGGCGCGGAACATTTCCGCAAGACCATCGAGGAGGTGCGCAAGTTGAACCCGGGAATTGTCATCGAGGTGCTGGTGCCGGATTTCAATGAGTCCGAGGCGGCGATTGAAATCGTGCTCGGCGCGAAGCCGGATATTTTCAATCACAACCTGGAAACGGTGCGGCGGCTCACGCCATCGGTCCGCTCGCGCGCGACTTACGATCGTTCTCTGAGTGTGCTGCGCAAGGTGAAGGCGCGACGGGGCGCGGCCATTTATACGAAGTCGGGCGTAATGCTGGGGCTGGGCGAGACGGCGGAGGAATTGTTTACCGCGATGGAGGATTTGCGCGGCGCGCACTGCGATATTCTGACGCTGGGGCAATATCTTCAGCCCACGCTGAAGCATTTGCCGGTGGCGGAATTTGTTTCACCAGAAAAATTCGCGGAGTATGGCGAGCACGCGCGAGGGCTGGGTTTTGTGCATGTGGCCAGCGGGCCGATGGTGCGCAGTTCTTATCATGCGGATGAGTTTACGGTGAAACCCAACTCGTAAGGGACGGAGGGGCAGCGAGCACTTTTTACAAGCGCCGTGCTGCGGCTGGTCTTTCAGACACAGCCACGCTCCGCTTTCATCGGTGTAAAAAATCGGGGTGTTTCAGCAGCAGAAAAATGGCGAGGCCGAACACGATCGTTGCGAGGATGATGGCCGCAAGCGTGGCGAGCGTTTTCAAGGTGCGGGCCTGCTTGGTAATGCGCGCGGTTTGCTGCTTCTGCGCGCTCATGAACAGGGCCAGCTCCTTTTCGACCGCGCTGAGGACATCCTCGTTTTTCAATTGCAGCGTGAGCCACGTGGCATTTTCGGCGCTCCATTCGGCAGGTAATTTTTTCAATTCTTCCTCGCTAGCGGACTTAAAACCGAGGCGCGTCCAGAACAGCGTTTTTTCCAGCGTCCACAAGCGCAGGATGCCGTGATTGGAGCAAAGAGTTCGGAGTCGATTCCACAGCAGTTCGCGGGCGGTGTCGGCGAGGGAAAATTCCGTGAAACCTTCGCTGTGCAAGCAACCCTGGCTGGCGCTGGTTTGAAAACCGATTGCTCCCACGAATTCTCCATCCGCATTTTCGACGACTTGAAATTCAGTGAGGCGAGGTTCCAATTCCGCGACGGGCAGATGCATGGAAGTCCAAAGGGAGCGCAAGTGGTCCAAGTCATCGACCGTGGCGCGGCGCACGCGCAGAGTGGCGGCAGTCATGGCCCAAGGGTAGATTTGCCGCGCGGGAATTCAAGCTGGAGTTAGGGCCAGGGCTAACGCATCTAATCTCCAAAGATGCCAATGAGAAATTATTGATCGGGGAATTGAGCCGAGGGTCAATTCTGCCGAAGCCTCGCATGTGCGAAAACCCGCCCAAGCATTCAAGATGTTGCGGCCTTAAAATTCATCCGCCTACCCATTTGTTGCTGTGGGCAAATGGGTAGGCGAATTTTAATTGTGATGATTCTAATGTCAAATCAAATGTCCAACGAAACATCGTGCCAGAAAATTAAGATGCGTCCGCCCTCGAGTTAGGGCCGCGATCTTTCAAAGCCTCGAATCCAGCTACCCAACGCGCGGATGAAATATGGAGACAGGCAGGATGCCTGTCCTACGTCATGGTTGGCCTGCCGGCGCGGCCAATTGTCCATCAGCCATTTTGTCGATAGGCTTCGGCGAGAAGCGTTATGGGATGGGCGATGCGAATGTTCACGCCGTCCGCGCGCGCGCCGTTAATAAGTTGCAACAGGCAACCGGGATTGGCCGTGGCCACGATTTGTGCGCCGGTGGATTTGATGTGGCTTATTTTGCGCTGTAACAAGTCGCCAGCCATTTCTGGTTGAGTCAGATTGTAGACCCCGGCACTGCCGCAGCACCAAGAGCTTTCGGGCAGATCGACCAGTTTTATACCGGGAATCGCCCGCAACAGTTCGCGCGGCTGGGCGGTGATTTTTTGCCCGTGACACAAATGGCAGGAATCGTGGTAAGTAACCACGGTAGGACTGCCTCGCCGATCCGCCGCGACAGCCGATATTGGAGCCGTAACGCCAATCTCCACCAGCCACTCATGCACATCCTTCACTTTTTTGTCCCAGAGTTTCGCGCGCTCGGCACAGGCCGGATCGCCGGCGAGCAGGTGGCTGAAATGTTTCAGGTGCGAGCCGCAGCCACCCGCGTTGGTGATGATGGCGTCGAATTGCTCCGGCGGAAACTGATCGAGGTTCCGGCGCGCGAGCGCCTGCGCGAGTTCCCATTCGCCGTTGTGCGCGTGCAGGGAGCCGCAGCAGGATTGTTGCGGCGGGGTGAAGACTTCGCAGCCGTTGCGCACGAGCACTTCGGCGGTGTCGCGGTTGACGTGGCTGAAAATCGGGTCCTGCGCGCAGCCGGTGAGCAGCGCGACGCGGAATCTTTTCTTTCCCAGAGCGGGAGTAACCGGCGCGATTAGCTCGGCGGAAAAACGCGGTTGAATTTCCGGCGTCATGGCCTCCAGTTCGCGCATGCGCTTGGGAAGCAGGTGCAAAATCCCGCTGCGGCGGAGAAACGATTGCAGCCCGAGCCGTTGATACATGCGAATAGCTCGCGCGGCCAGGCGCAGACGGCGCAAATCCATGAAGAGCCATTTGAGCGTGAACGAGCGGATGAAATTGCGTTTGGGTGATTTCAGCGCGCCGCTTTGCTCGGCTTCGGCGCGCGCGTGTTCGAACAGTTCGGCGTAATTCACGCCGGCGGGGCAGGCGGTCTGGCAGGCAAGACAACCGAGGCAGAAATACATTTCTTCACCGAATGTTTTGGTCGGTTCGAGCTGGCCGTCGGCAATGGCGCGCATGAGGGCGATGCGGCCGCGCGGGCTATGGCGCTCGATTTTGGTCGCATCGTAAGTGGGGCAGGTGGGCAGGCACAGGCCGCAGTGCATGCATTGTTGCACGACGGAATAATCGAGGTCTTTGAGATGTGCCATTATTTGCGATTTACGATATACGATTTACGGGATGCGGCCAGCTTTCGCACGTTCGTAAATTGAAAATCGACAATCGCAAATCAGAAATCGTGGGTTTCGCCGGGTTTGAGCAAATGCAATTTTTTGCCTTTGGCGGCGAAGGTTTCGATCGCGGCGCGGTGATCGATCTTGATGGGTGGAAAGGTGTCGAAATGCACGCCGAGGACTTCATTGCAATTCACAAACTCGGCCGCGCGGACGGCATCCGCCGCTCCCATCGTAAAATTATCGCCCACGGGCAGCGCGGCCCAATTCAACCTGGTCGATTCGCCAATCAGCTTCATATCGAGGGTCAACGCGGTGTCGCCGGCGTAATAAAAATTCCCCTCATCGCTCTCCACCACGAATCCGCCGGCGCTGCCGCCGTAGGTTCCATCCGGCAGGCTGCTGGAATGAATGGCATTCACAAATTTTGCCCGGCAAACATCCAATTTCATGACGCCACCCGGATTCACGGGATGAGTCTTGGACGCGCCTTGTTTGCCCAGCCATTCCGAGACTTCATAGGGCGCGACAATCAGCGCGCCGGTGCGTTTGGCGATCGCCAGCGCGTCGGCCAGATGGTCATCGTGGCCGTGGGTGATCAGGATATAATCGGCCGGGACTTTGTTGACGTCGATGGATTTGGCCAATTCGTTGGGCGTGATGAACGGGTCGAAAAGGATGGTGCGATTTTTAATCTGCACGGCAAAACAGGCGTGTCCGTAAAAAGTTACTTTCATAATTTTTTCCCTCACTGCGGCGGAAAAGGTTCAACAGATATTTAGTGTGAGTTTGCGTCGAGGTCAATGCGTAGGAAACCTCCAAATTCCAATACCCAAGCTCCAGAGAAGCTCCACGTTCCAAGCCTCTGTGGTACCGCAGTCCAAGACCTGGCGGAGGCTGAATGTGGCGGTCACAGACCGCCGCTACACAAAGAAAAAGGGCCGGCTGGCGCCGGCCCTTTCGTAATTCTGTGGTGGCGGCTTATGCCGCGGCTTCTTCGTCGGTTTCGAGGAAGCCTTGCAGGTGGCGGACGCGGGTGGGATGGCGCAGCTTGCGCAAGGCCTTGGCTTCAATCTGCCGGATGCGCTCGCGGGTGACGTTATACATCTTCCCGATTTCTTCGAGCGTGCGTTCGTAGCCGTCCACGAGGCCGAAGCGCATTTCGAGAATTTTCCGCTCGCGCTCGGTCAAGGTGGTCAGGACATCGCCCAGTTTTTCCTTCAACAGGCTGTAGCTGGTGACGTCCGAGGGGTTCTCGGCGGATTTGTCCTCGATGAAATCACCGACGCTGACGTCGCCTTCATCGCCCACGGGAGCGTGGAGGGAAATCGGCTGCTGCGCCATCTTGAGCAGGGAATGAATGCGCGAGACTGGCATGTGCATTTCGTCCGCGATTTCCTCTGGCGTGGGTTCGCGGCCCATTTCCTGGGTGAGCTGTTTCTGCGCGCGCCAGAGCTTGTTCATGATTTCAATCATGTGCACCGGGATGCGGATGGTGCGGGCCTGGTCGGCGATGGAGCGCGTGATGGCCTGGCGAATCCACCAGATGGCGTAAGTGGAAAACTTGTAGCCGCGGCGGTATTCGAATTTCTCGACGCCCTTCATCAGGCCGATGTTGCCTTCCTGGATCAAGTCGAGGAAGGACTGGCCGCGGTTGGTGTATTTCTTGGCGACGGAAACGACGAGGCGCAAATTGGCTTCGGCCATGTGCGTCTTAGCCTGTTGGGCGCGGTCGGCGGCGCGCTTCAATTCGGCGAAGGCCTGGTAAAATTCCTCGCGCGACATGCGGACGAAGAGTTCGAGCACGCCAATCTTGGAGCGTTCAGCGTCCATCTCGGTGGCGCGAGCCGTGGATTTGTGCAGGGCTTCCAGTTCCTGGATGCGGCGCAGGCTGGCCTGGAATTTTTCGTGGACGTTGCCCGCGACGACAATCATTTCTTCCACGACTTTCTGTTTGTAGAAGAATTTCGGGAAAGAGGCTTGGACCTTTTTGTCGAGCTTCAGAAATTCCTTGTGCAGCTTTTCGCGGCGGCCCTTCTGGACGACTTTGCAGAACGCGAGGTATTTTTTGTCCACGTTCTGGTCCATGGCGCGCACTTTTTTGATCAAGGCGCGGAGATTACGCAAATGGCGGTCGCGGTTGGCGACCTGCTTGTCCACGACTACGCGATCGAAGCGCTCCTTGGGCGGTTCGGAAAGGAGTTTTTCGGAGATGGCGATGTGTTCCTTGGCGGCGAAGCCGAGGCTGTAGATGATGCGCTTCATCTCGATTTCGGCGTCTTCGATGCGCTTGCAAATCTCAACTTCCTGTTCGCGGGTGAGCAGGGGAACCTTGCCCATCTGGTTCATGTACATCCGGACCGGGTCATCCAGGATTTCGAGGCGGGCGTCTTCGTCCTCTTCCTGCGGGGCGGGCTTGGCGCGTTCGACTTCGGCCTGGTCAACAATCTCGACGTCGAGGCTGCGCAGCTTGGTGTAGAGCTCGTCCAAATCGTCCGGGCTGAGATTGTCCGGCAGGATGTCGTTGATGTCGTCGTAAGTGACGTAGCCGTTTTCCTGCTGGAGATGAAGCAGGGTCTTGATGGTTTCGGTCAAATCGACCGAAGAGGTCAGGGTAAAGCTAGGATTATGTTCCGGCTGATTGGGGTTTTTAGCGTTTTGCGCTTTCTGCGGAGCAGCCGACTTGTTGTGGCCATTCGTGGGCTTGGAGTGACCATTGGTGGCGCGAGAATTTTCCTCGGATTGGGCACGGGATTGCATCGCGGACTTACTCGAGATAATAAAACGATGGCGAACCGGGCGAGGTTTTGCCGCCGGTTCTTGAGCGCGCCGCAGGGGTTTGGCCCCCGAAGCTTTATTCCCTTTTCGATTCAACATAAATGTATCAGACGCGCGCAGCCCGTTTTAGTTCATTAATGTGCGGGATTTCTCCGCAAACGGCTGAGCAGCTTAATGTTAGGTTTGTCCGCCGGGGCGTTTGAAGATGCAAACACCAGAAGACCGCCACTCACTAAAGCGCCAACACCATACAATAGGTTGGGTCGATTTCAACCAGCCGAAGTCTTGTCTGGAGACGTTTTTCCCCAATGCTTTTACACATCAAAGCCGGGGAATCCGCTACGGACGCTTCGCCTGCACCGTGAGCCGCTTCTGCCACAACGAGTTACGTCGAGCAAACCTTGCAAGGATGACTCCACCACAGCTACCCAAACCTTGCAAGCAGTAAAAGTGAAAATCTTTACTCAAATGTCGCTGATTTGGCACTCGGCGATGGGTGTTCCCCCCATTTGAGCGATCCGAGGGAGGGCTTATCTTTTTTCAGCGCCATGAAACGACCTTTGGAAGAAGCGGTGGAATTGTTTCGCGGAAACGAAGCGCTGGCGGGCAGCGACCGTGAAAAGGCTAATCTTTATCGGGGGTTGAGCCTCCTGGCCGAAGGCTTGCGCCGGTTGGAAAAGGAACTGGCGACAGTGGATTCGGAACTTCAGGATGGGCCTTCCCATTTTTATCAGCGACGCCGGCCGCCGGTCGGCAAAAGGGTGCGGGCGGTGCCCGCGGCCCGAAGGGAGTAAATATGATCAAAGGTTTCGAATCGCCTCATTCAACCGAGCCCGTGGAAAAAAGCCGATGGCATTTCGTGCCGGCGATTGCGGCAGGACTTATCGCCGGATTTGTTTTGTTGGTTCTTCCGCACGCCAGCCCGTGGGAGGGGTTGACGTCATTCACGCCGGCGGTTCTAGGGCGGGTGATCCCGGCGACGTGGAATGTGCCAATTTTGGGCGTAGTGATAATGCATCTCGTGCTCTCATTAATTTACGGATTCATTGTTTCGCTGGTGGTCATCAACATCCGGGAATTGCGCGCCGTCTTCATTGGCGGCTTGGTGGGGTTGGTCCTTTATTTTTTGAACCTGCTGGTTGTTTCTTTCTGCCTGCCGGAATTGCGCGGGAATGAAGTGTCGATCTTCGTCACGCATGTCGTTTTTGGATTGATTGCGGCCGGCGTGTACCGGGGGTTGTTGCGACGCAAGGTTGCGGCGGAGCCCTAATTTACGATTTACGATATACGATTTACGAGGTGCTTTCAGGTTCTTGACGCCAGTAAATGGTGAATTTCCCTTCACTTCTTCTACAGAATTTTCGTGTGCGATAGATACGCCGCAGCAATAACCTGCTCGCTCGTAAATCTTAAATCCCCCCGAGCTTTCGCCAATTTACGCTTTACGAGGCGCTTTCAGGTTCTTGACGCAGGTAAATCGTGAATTTCCCTTCCGTTCTCCTACAGAAATTACGCGTACGATAAGATACGAGCCGCCGCAACGATCCGCACGCTCGTAAATCGCACGCTCGTAAATCGTAAATCATAAATCCCCCGCTGTCAGACAAACTACGACACCAGAATCAGACCGGTGCCGATTTTACGGTTTTGTGCGTTGGACGATTCTGTCCTCGAAGCGTGCGCCATGTGCGGCGTTCGTTTCGGCGACGTGAACAATTAAACGAGCAAAACTATAAACCCGATCCTGCCACCGCATTCGGCCGACCCGTGGATGATTTTTCACGGCGGATTTTACTTCTACTGTGAAAGCCGGAACAAGCGGCACATTTACATCCGGCGCTCGCGGACCATTGCGGGCATCGGCAAGGATCCCGGAGTGCGCGTCTGGACCGCTCCCGAGCGCGGCGGCAATTGCGATAATGTCTGGGCGCCGGAATTGCACCTGATCGACGGACGCTGGTTTATTTATTACGCCGCCGACGACGGCGAGAATGCCAATCATCGCATGTGGGTGCTGGAGGCCGACGGTTCGGACCCGCGTGGCAAATATATCTGCCGCGGGCAATTGGATACCGGCGGCTGGGCGATTGACGGCACCGTGCTCACGCTGGATCACGCGCGCAAATATTTTATATGGTCCGGCTGGCCGGGGAAGAAGGACGGCCAACAGAATCTTTACATCGCGCCCATGAAGGATCCGGCGACGATTTCCGGCGAGCGCGTGTTATTGGCTGCGCCCCAGGAAAAATGGGAGCGCGTGGCGATGCCGATTTGCGAAGGGCCGCAGGTGCTGCGGCGCAACGGTGATTTATTCATCGTGTATTCCGCCAGCGGAAGTTGGACGCCCGATTACTGCCTGGGAATGCTTCACAACAACACCCACGATATCCTCAATCCCGCCAAGTGGCGCAAGCACGGGCCGGTTTTTCAAAAGACGGAACAGGTGTGGGGCGTGGGGCATTGCTCGTTCGTGAAATCCTTTTGCCAGACCGAGGATTGGATTGTTTATCACTCCAAATCGAGCCCCCAGCACGGCTGGGAGGACCGGGATGTCCACGCCAAACAATTTTTCTGGAGCAGCGATGGCTTTCCTGATTTCGGTGAACCTCTGCCGCGATCGCTGCCGGTACGCCCGCCCTCGCGGACGCGCACCAAGTCGCTGCCGCTGGCCGCTTGAACGATCAACCTTTTGCAAACGTCACCATCTTGAAACCACTCAAGTTGAATTCCAAAATCACTCGTTCTCTTTTCGTTGTCGGGCTGATGTTGGCCGTGGCCGTGTGTTTTTGGCCGGAGCCATTGCCGGTGGGGGCGGCGGCCACTGACAAAACAAACGTGAAAGTCACTACCGAACACGGCCAGGGCGGCAGCACGCATTTCATGGTGGAGAATTCCGAGTTGAGCGAGGTCACGATGACCTTTGATTTCAGCACGGAGAATTTGAAGGGAAATGTCACCTTCCCTTACACGGCCACGTTCAAGCCGGGCGAGACCGAGGCGTTCACGCTTACCCCTCTCGATACGAACCACGAATGGGAATATTCCTACACCAATTATTTCAAGATGGGCAGCAGCGTGGCGGCGCCAGATGATTACGTCTATTCATTGCCTTACGCGCCAGGCACCACTCATCGCATCACGCAAGGCTATGATGGCAAATTCAGCCACCAGGGCTCGAACAAATACGCCATCGACTGGCAAATGCCGCAAGGCACGGCGGTGTGTGCCGCGCGCGGCGGGTTGGTCGTGAAGGTGAAGGATGATTCCGACCGCGGCGGCCCGAACATAAAGTTTGATCCTTTTAATAATTATGTGCTGATTCGCCACGATGACGGCACGCTGGGCCATTACTGCCATTTGAAAAAGGGCGGGGTGGTGGTGCATCCCGGCCAGATCGTGAAGACCGGCGATTTAATCGCGCTCTCGGGTAGCACCGGCTTTTCGAGCGGGCCGCATCTGCATTTTTGCGTATTTGTCGCCCGGAATGGACGCGAGCGTGAGAGCGTCCCGGTGAAGTTTCGCGTGGCAGACGGCGAAGCGATGACACTCGTCGAGGGCGAGAAATATCGCGCGCCCGAGATGCAGGCCCAGGTCAGGACGGTCGCCTCGCGGAAGGTGCCTGTCGGTGGCTGAGGAATGCCGGCGATCCGGGAGGCAATTTCAGCGCCGCCGTATTAAGGAGTCGTGTTTGAATTCGTGCTGGTGCCGGAATGGCCGCTGTTAAGGGAATTGGTGCTGCCGTTTGCCGTCCCGCTGCTGGTGCCGTATTCGTCGCTGGTTCCGCCTTGATTGCAACCCGCCAAAACCACCGCTGCCGCCGCGCCGAGAATCAATATCAATTTCTTCATAACGTTCTACTGGTTGTTTCAATTTTACTACCGGTGGCTAGAACGTATGCTCGGCACGATTTACCTCAACGCGGTTAAACCCGCGTTTGCTTTCCAGCGAAGCCCCAGAGGAAGAAAGTTAAGGAGTTCTCCTCGAAAGTTAAGAGTTAAGGAGTTCTCCTCGGCAATTCCCAAACTCTTCAACTCTTAAATTTCTAAACTGCCCCTTGCAGTCCCATGCCTTTCAGCCAATCCGGGCGAATGCCGGATCGAAAGGCGAGGATGGTCGTGCCTTCCTCGGCTTCCACGGCGACGCCGTTGTAGGTCCCGCTTCCGCCGCTCGATTCGCGCAGCAAAATATGGATGGGTTCGGTAATTTCATGGCGTGTTTCACGCCCGCGCTCGCCCGCCCGAATAACGATCTGGTCGTTGCACCCGTCGCGAGGGCCATAGGAAATTTGCTCAAATTCCGCCTCGCGGACGACAGGTCGTTCGGCGTTGGTCGCGCGATCAATCCAAAGAATATCCACGGTGGCGCCGCGTTCGAATTCGTTGAGCCGTTGACAAAACGTGTTCCAGTCCTGGGTTTTGATTTCTTTCATGGATTTGGTCAAAGGGTTGAATGAGTTAAATTTCCGCGTTGACTGCAATATGGTGCAATTCGGCTGGTTCTCAAGGGAGGAGTGAAGGGGAGTCGGAAGGAGTTTATAAGTTGAGGAGTTTATGAGTTTGGGAATGCCGACGGTAATTCACTTGTTTACTGGCGCAGCCGGAAGTACCGCTGCTTATCGAGACTCATATCGTTCGTGTACGGTGACGTTGCATTTTGAACGTCGGAGTAGGGGCCGGCCGCGTTCGTCGCGGTCTGCAGTGACCAGCTTTGCGGCCAGGTCATAACGAGATTGTTGCCCTGTTTTGAGGACGTGATGGAAGGTCCGACTGACTGGTTCGGCACCACTTCCCCCGTGCTGAGGATTTTTGCTGCGTAGACATTGGTGCCGACGAGGAACTGAATCTGGTTTAGCTGCGCGGGCGTCAGGCCGGACGGATCGGTGCCAAATTTTAATTGTTCCGCGCCGCCGCCGGCGGGATTTCCGTTCCAGTCTGAAATCGTCAGCGTCGCGCCCGGAGTCCAGGCCTGTCCGCTGCTGTTCGCGAAACTTAACTGGCTGACACTGCCGGCGAGATCGATGATGGCATTGCTGGCGAGGATAAAATGCCCGAGTTGTTCGACGGCATTGCCGATCTGCAGCTTGTCCGAGAGAGCAAAGAAGCCGGGATTGCTGATCCGATTCGAAGTGCCATCGCCGATGATCCAGTCGGTGATGTTAATGTTACTCGCCGTCACCGTCCCGCTGGTAAATGTATAGACGGCATAATAGTTGATGGGCTGGCCCACGTTCCGGGCTCCCCCGACACTCAGCAGATTGCTGACGACCAGCGCGCCTCCGCTCTGGTTCAATGTGCCGCGTCCATCGTCGATCGTGAAGTTCGAACAACTCAGCGAGCCGCCGGCCAGCGTGATATGGGTATTGTGACTCAAAAAATACCCGCCGCTGTGCGCGTAAACTGTGCCCGCGTAGACCGTCGAATTCGTTTGCATGAACACCGAGTCTCCCTCGTCTGCCGCCAACTCGAGGGTGCCAGCGGAAAGCGTCCCGCCGTTTAAATTGTAGGTGGCCGGGTCGGTGGAATTTCCATTGGCAGAGCTGCCCTCAATGGTCAGCGTGTTGGTGACCACATGCGAACCGCCGTTTTGGGTAATGGTGAGGGCGGCATGGTATCCGGAGTACAAAAGAACGCTACTATCTGCCAACAACCCGCCATTCAAAGTAAAGCTTGGGTCTGAGCCACCATAATCCACCTCGATCGTCACCGGCCCGGTGCGATTGGTTCCACCCGATTGGAAATACGATATTCCGCCTCCCTCGCCATAAAGCAACATTCCACCGGGCAGGTCGAGCGTTCCACCGTACAGTGAAATTTCGTTCTGGTTTGTGCCGCGGACATAGGATGCCAGTCCCAGATTCGCAATTTTTACCGAGCCACCGTATTGGCTGAATTGAGACGAGACTGGATAACCCAGCGAAACCGCGCCGGCCTCGAAGTCGCCGTTGGTAATGACCAGTTCCCCGCCGCTGATGTACATTTGCCCGTTGGTGGCCCGAATAGAGCCGCCGTTCTGAATCACATCTGAATTCGTAATCATAAACGTGCCGTCGACGATCAGGCCGGAATTGAAATTCAGAATCTGCCCACCGTTCCGCAAGGTCAGGTCGTTCAAGACCGTCAGCGGGACCGTGGTGCCGAAACTATTCAAGAGCAGGGAATTTTCCGTGTTGGTCGCTCCTTCGATAAACAAATTACTGACCGTCATCGAGTCAGGGAAATTGACGGGCGTGGAGGGATTGATGGAGACGGCTTTCGAGCCGGAGTTCGCGATCAGCACGGACTGTGAGCCATCCGGCAGAACGCCCAGCGACCAGTTCGCGGATTGATCCCAGTTGCCGCTCGCCGAATTTGTCCATGAATTCAGCGTCCCGGAAGTTGGTGACGTCTCGTCCGGGACAACTTCGCCATTGGAGAGAATATGCGCGGAATAGGTTCCGTTGGGCAGCCCTTCAGGATTGCTGAATTGCACCTGGGTGAGCTGCTGTGCGGTAAGGCCGCCCGCGCCGGTTCCGAACAATACCCGCTGCGCGCCGCCGCCGCCCAGCGAGCCGGACCAGTTTTGAATGGTCAAGAGTCCGTCGGCAGCCCAGGGGGCGCTGCTACTGTTCGCGAATTGAATCACGCACGAGGCGCCCTGCAGGGATAGGACGGAAGCGCCGCTCGAAAGCTGCAATTGGCCAAATTGAGCTCCCGAGGTGTAGTCTGTCCAGGTTCCGTTCGCCAGGGTCACATTTCCCCTCCCGCCCACGGTGCCGCCGTTGTTCGAGAACTGGCTGCCGGCGGTTAATTGGATCTGGTCGGCCTCGAGCAATCCGCCGATCATGGAATAAATGGATGCGTTCATCGAGAGCGTGCCGACTTCATTGGTGCCGGCGGCCTGGCCGAAATCTCCCACATCCATGGTGAGCGAAGGCGTCACCAGGAGGCCCGCGTTGATGTAGTATTTGGCCGCGACGCGGCTGATTTGACCATTGTAGTCGTTCGTGCCGCCGAACAGGGTGATTCCGCCGTTGGTATGGTAACCGCCGTATTGGTCGAAACTACCCACGTCAAGATTTCCGAGGGCGGCGTTTGTGGAGATCACGAGGCTCGTGGCCGATAAGGTGCCGCCCCCCAGGTTGTAGGTCCCATTGGTCATGGTGATGTTGCCCGCGATATTGGTGCCGCCGGTTTGGTGGATGATGCCGCCGGGGAACTCCAAATAGTTTTGCGCGGGCGAACCCACGACCAGATCGCCGGGCATGAGCACGCCGCCCACGAGGTTATATAAACCCCGGAAACCGGTCACCAGCGTGGCGGAATTCGTGCCGCCCCATTGATTGAATGTTCCCGTGCGGACGGTGACGTTGCCTTGTAACGCGCCGTCGAAAAGTTCGTAGTCACTGTTCGTCGATTCCAGGTCCACCGCGCCCAGATTTCTGCCGCCTTGCTGATTAAAGACGCCGTTGATGAATTGATTACCCACGAAGAGCGTGCTGTTGGTGAAATTGTAAGAGCCGGTCAAATCGAGGAAATTGGCGACCACTTCCGAGTCGTCGTTTTGAATGAAATTGCCGTCCACCTCGAATTCACCGAGGTGTTGGTTGGTCGGCCCGAGCACATTATTCACGATCAAGCCCGAGGAAAACATCACCACCATTGAATTGGTGCCGACGATTAAATTTCCTGGAGTATTCGTATCGGCACCGATGACGAGCGGGTTGCCGGCGCCGACGTAATTGAGCAGCAGAGTATTTTTGGTGGTCTCCGTACCGATGGGCGCGCCGCCCGTCGTCAGGTTGCTGACGCTCAGCGAACCGGGGGCGTTGGCGAGCGTGGACGAATCGATAGTGACGGCTTTCCAAAAATAATTCGTAAACGCCACCGACTGCGAACTGTCGGGCGGGATGCCGAACGACCAGGATGACCCATCATCCCAATTACCACCGTTCTGATTTATCCAGGAATTCACCAGTCCGGAACCGGACGGGCCGGGCGAGCTCTGGTCCGGCACCACTTCACCATTTGAGAGAATGCGGGCGTAGTAGGTTCCGGGTGACAGCCCGGCCGGATTGCTGAAAAGCATCTGGCTCAATTGCTGGGAAGTGAGGCCCGTATTGTCGTTGCCGAAGAAAATCTGCTGCGTGCCGCCGCCGGAGAGCGAGCCTTTCCAGCCGCTGATCGTCAACAGCGCTCCGCTCGACCAGGCCAGGCCGCTGCTGTTGGCGAAATGCAGCGTGCCGGAGGTCGAGAGTGCCAGGGTGGAGTTGGTGTTCCCGCCAGTGCTCAATTGCAGCGCTCCAAACTGCTGCGGCCCGGGACCGGCCGTGATGCCGGCGTCGCTCAAAGTCAAGGTGCCGGATTGCGTTACCGTGCCGCCGATTTGCAAAAATATTGACCCATTGGTCAACGCCAGGTCGGACACGATCAATTGCCCGCCGCCCAGGGTGTATTGCCCACCGCCCATTTGCAGGGATGTGATCCGGCAAGTGCCTGCCGATTGGGAAAAGTTGCCGGGTTGCGCATTCACCAAGCCGCTCACGAAGGTGCCGCTATTGAGAACGTAGTAACCGTAGTTGGTCGTGAAGTAACTATCCGCACCGGGTTGTTGGCGTTCGAAGAATACGCTTTGGCTGAGATTCATCGTCAAGTTGCTATGAACACCGCCGGATTGAGCAAAACTTCCCACGCCGCCGATCGCAATGTTTGTACTCACGAGCAATCCATTGGTCAGGGTATAGGAGCTGAAGCCGACCGTGGTCTCGATGACTCCGCCATCGATGCCGCCGATGCTGAGGTCACCCACCAAATTCGTACCGCCTCCCTGGAACAACAAACAATCACCACCGGGATTGCCACTCGGCGGCCCCTGCGGCATTAACAGGGAAGATGTTTCGAGAACTCCTCCCAGCAATTCATACACGCCGCCCCAGCCGCCAAATTTGCCGATGACTATGGAGCCACTGACTGTCCCACCATATTGGATGAATGAGCCGTTCAGGGCCTGCAACCCTCCGGCGAGTTCATAACCCGGCACGACGAGGTCGCCGCTGAAAAAATCGTACTCGCCACTATCATAAAGTCCGAAGCAGTAATTCGATCCGCCCGCCTGATTGAATACTGTGCCCGAGGCGAGCGCTTCCGCTGAGTTGTAGGCCGGCACCGCCAATATGCTGTTCGTGAGATTGTACAGGCCGCCGTTGGTCACCATTAAATTCCCCGCGGAGACCTGTGAGGAGCTGTCCTCCGCGACGGTGCCAGCCACGGTGAAATTGCCATTCGCCTGCAGGGCAGATTGAAGGATGACCAGGCTGGTGTCGTTGCTGACGTCGAGATCGTGGGCAATGGTCAGCGGCGTTTGCAAACCGGCGTAGTTCAGCAAAACAGTGTTCACCGTGTCCGTGCCGGGCGAAACGACTGTGAGAGCGTCAATCGACATCGTTAGCGGGAAATTGGCGGCGGTGTTGTTGCCAATCGAGACGGCTTTCCACCCGTGATTGGCGATGGAAATCGTCTGGCCTGCTGCGGGGGCGATTCCGAGCGACCAGGATGCCGCGTTCTCCCAATTGCCGCTGGCGGGATTTGTCCAGGAATTCAGTTGCGCCGAAACGTAGGTTGAAGGGAACAACATGGACGCGACGAAGCATAGCGTGCGTCCTATTCTCACAGTCAGACACATTTTAATTTGCATAGCGATCAACGTCCCTGAGTAATGGCGCGCCACTCTCGGACGTCCGGACAGTCGGCGCTAGTGAGTAGTGTGCCCTACTTGAAGAGGCGGGGGGGAAGTCTCCCGGCGGGGTTACTTTTCCGCAGGAGCGAGGTCGTGGTCGGCGAAGCCGTTTTTGGCGTGGGTGCCTTCGTCCCAAATTCGACGCAGGACGTCGCGGCTGTAGGCGAAGTGATGGCGGTCGGGCGAGAAAACTTCCAGAGTGATGGTGCCGTCGTAGCCGGTCGCCTGGAGCATGTGAATATAATGAGCGACTTCAATCGTGCCCGCCCCCAAAGGCAGGTGCAGATCGGCGCTGCCGCCTTTGTTATCGTGCAGGTGCACGTGGCGCAGGCGCGAGCCGTAGGCGGTGAGCAGGTCGCCGGTGGTGTTGCGATCGGTCATCAGATTGGCGTGGCCGATATCCAGGTGCAACCCCAGCTCGGGAAGCGGATCCATAAGCTCGGACAACTGCATGACGGTGTTAAAATTTCCCGGTAGATTTTCAATCATCAAACCGACACCGCAACGGTGCGCCTCTCCAAACAAATCGCGCAGGCTTTGGAGATTTTTTTCAATGATGAATTTCCGGTCGTGCATGGGGGCGATGCGGTCGGGATGAAGATTCATCCATTGAACGCCGAGCGCGGCGAAGGCGTGGATGCAGCGTTTGAGTTCGTCCACGCAGGCGCGGCGGATGCCCTCGAAGGGGCTGCACAGGGGCAAATAATACGCGGTGTGGCCGACGATTTGCAGGCCGTGTTCATCGAGCGCGGAGCGAATCGCGCGCACATCTATTTTGTCCACCGATGCCATGGGCGGCTCGATGGTGAGGTCGATGAAATCCAAATCCACTTCGGCCATCCATTCGATTTCCGAAAGGACGTCGTGGGCGGGGTGATTCATGGCGCCGATCAGCATAAGAAAGGTCGGGGGTCGAGGGTCGAGGCTCCACAGTCCAAATTTATAAATTCATCGTTCATTGATTCATCAACTTTTTTCAAACTTCCAGCGGTCTGTCTTTGGGCAAAATGGCGGCGAACCATCCGCGGGTGTCGAGCAGGCGAATGTGGTTGCGTTTTTTTCGGGCGGGCGGTTCGGGCAGGCGCAATTTTTTGACGAGCGACCGCGGCAATTTGCGCGCCTGGCTCGGACACAACCACCCATAGACTGTCAGGACGCCTTTGAGCAGCGGCCAATCTTCATCCAGGCGCGTGAGCAGATGGGCCCAATTGAGTTCCGCGCCGACGGCGTAAATCAGGTTGAACACATCGGTCCAGTCACAATGATCGCGTTGCATGATGTAAAGTTTGCACCATAGGAACTCCTCCATCGGCACAACCGCGAGTGCCTCGCCCCGCACGGTAGCCGCCGGGGCGCGCTCGAACCAGGTCTCGTCCGTGTGGGCGCGCTGGTTGGCCATGGCCCAGATGATGTCCACGATGAGGCCGTCGCGCGTATTGCGATAAATCCATTTGCGATCGTAGGGACGGGTCGAAAAATAATCTTCGAAACCGGCCCGGGCCAGTGCCTCGACGGCTTTGTCGCGGTCTTCTTCCATGATGTAAAAATCAATGTCCTTCGTATTTCGCCAGCGGCCGATGTAAGTGGCCAGGGCGAAGCCGCCGCCCAACAGGAACCGGATTCCCGCCTGGCGTAATGCGTGAATGGCATCGCGATAAGTAGCCCATTGTTCATCCGTCACCGCGTTTACCCACTCAAACTGCAGGTGGGGCGAAAAAGGCTTTTTTTTGCTTCGCGAAACGGCGTGGCTTTTGCGAAGAAGTGGACCGTCAATTTTCTGGCAGCGATTAACCATCTCTTTTACGTCTCCGAGGCGGCATGATGCCGCTTCATGGTTATCTGTCACTTTGCAGACGACACGGAATCCCTGATTCAAGCCTGAGTCATTCTTTTTCCCGCCGTAAATCGTCCTTGGTTGCCTGCACGGCCTGGTCGAGTTCCGCGTCCGCCACGCCTTCGTCGTAAAGTTTTTCAGCGACGCTTTGCTCGTCGGGGGCCGGGGAGTTGGGGACCTTATGGCCTTCCGAACCCGGAACCGGGTCCCAGCGTTGGTCTTCAGGAATTTTTTCCTCCGCGGTAGGCTCCGGGTTAACTTCGTCTTCACCGAGCAACTCGCGCTTGGCCTCGTTAAAGTCGGAGTCCTGAAATTCGTTTTCGGAGCGACCGTTAAGCAGAGCAATTTGGCGCGCCCGTTTCACGACCATTTCCCTGGTGACGGTGCCGATGCCCTCACCGCGATCGCTTAACCTGCCTTCGGATGGTTTTTTCATACGTCATTAAATTTGAGTGGCATTTCGATGCGCGAGTTCGGCGGTATCATGGCGGCGGGATGGAGGGGCCTACGTTGGGATTGTCGGGCAACGAAGGATCCGTCATGACGGGCTGAGATTGCATCGTGCCGGAGGTGGTGTTGTATTCATCCGCCGTGCCGCCAGTGTTGGTGGTGCTGCACCCGCTGATAATCGCGGCTGCGGAAACGATCGATAATAGCAATGCGATCTTCATGAAATAAGGTCCGGGCGATCGCGGGTTGCGGCAATGAGGGAAAACCCGCAAGGTGATTTTGCATTTTGCCTTCGCGCGGCGTTTGCCTCATGCTGGCCGCATGGACGCAGCGGCCAGTGCAGCCGTGGTGGTGATTTTGATTTCCGCCGGGGCGAGCTTCTTTTTCGCCCTGGCGGAGACGGCCGTGTTTTCCCTGAGCAAATGGCAGGTGCGGCAATTGGCTGAGCGCGAGCCCCGTTTCGGCGGGATGATCCGGCAATTGCTCGCGGAACCGCAGGATCTGCTGGCCACAATGGTGCTGGGCAATACCTTTGCCACGGCGGCGATGCTGGCGATTGGATTCTGGATGGCGCTGCGCACGCATTGGCCGATCGTTTACACCGTCATTGGATTGTTCGTGCTGATTCTCTTCGGGTGCGAGGTGCTGCCGAAAACGCTGGCGGTGCGCAATCCGGAAAATTGGTCGTTGCGCGTGGCGCGTCCGCTGTTGTTGCTGGAAAAGCTGGCGCTGCCGCTGCGGCTGGCGGCGCAAAAAATCAACGGCCTGTTGCTCTCCGCCGCAGTGGCCAAAGTGGCCAGACCGCAAACGGCGCTGGCGGATGAGGAATACCAGGAACTGCTCGAACTCGCCTATCAGCAGGGCACGCTGGGCCAGTCGGAGAAAGAAATCATTTTGCAGATCATCAGCCTCGACCGGCGCACGGTGAAGGAAGTGATGCGTCCGCGCTCGCAAATGGCGTGCATCGCGGACGATTTGCCGGTGGAGGAAATGATTTCCTCCGCGCGAAAGCTCAAGCATCGGCGCCTGCCGATCTACGATGAGACGCCGGACACCATCGTGGGCATCTTGAACACGCGCGCGCTGTTGCTCGACCTCGAAACGGACCTGGCGGAGGCAGTTGAATTTCCCTCGTTCGTTCCCGAGACGATGAATTTGCTTCAGCTCCTGAAAAGCCTGCAACGCCAGCAGCGCGGCATGGCGATGGTGCTGGATGAATTTGGCGGGACGGCGGGGTTGGTCACCACCGAAGACATTTTGTCCGAGTTGATCGGAAAAATCCGCAGCGAATTGAAACCGGAAGGGTTCGTGATGGAGAAACTCGGGCCGGGACGCTGGCGCGTGAACGGCACCATGCGGTTGGATGATTTTCGCCGGGAATATGCGCCGCTGGGCGATGTGCCGGAGGTGGAGACGATGGGCGGATTGCTGGCGAGCCTGCTGGACGTGGTGCCCAAAACGGGTGAGTCGGCGAATTTTCGCGGATTGAAACTGACCGCGCACGCCGCGGACGAGCGGCATGTGCGCGAAGTGATGGTGGAACTCAACAAATGAAAGCGCCGCAAATATTCGCCTGGCTGGCATTTGCCGTCTGCCTGGCATTGTCCTTTCTCCTCTCGGGAATGGAGGCGGGCGTGTTTGCGTTGAGCCGGATGCGCGTGCGCCAGCAGATGCGCGCGGGTCGGCGTTCGGCGGAAATGTTGCACGGTTACCTGGAGAATCCGGAAAACTTTCTGTGGACCATTCTCGTCGGCAACACGGTCGCCAATTTCATCATTCTCGGAATGGTTCTGGTTTTTCTGGATGACGAATTGCCGGGCGAGCGGGTTTGGTTCGCGGTGATTTTCCTGGTCATCGTTTTTTTGTTTTACACGCTGTTTGATTTGCTGCCGAAAATGCTGTTCCGGCTGTATCCCAACCGGCTCTCGCTGTTTTTTGCTCGCCCGTTTCGCCTGATTCACGCGTTGCTGCGTCCGCTGGTCTGGATGGTGCAGGGAATTTCCGCACTGCTGCTGCGCTGGCGCGGCGGCAAGGCGTTCACGGGACATTTGTTCGGCAATCGCGAGGAGCTGCGGTTCATCATGCAGGAATCCGGCGGCACGCTGACGACGGAAGAGCGGGCGATGATCAATCGCGTGCTCGATCTGCAGAGCCTGACCGTGCGGCACATTGCAAAGCCGATTTCACTGGCCGCGACGGCCACGATGCAAACGCCCATCAGCGAGGTGCTCGCTGCGTCCCGCGATCGCCGCGTCACGCGGCTGCCGGTGTGGGAAACGCGCGAGGGGCAGCGGCGGATCGCGGGGATCATCAGCATGGTGACGATTTTGTATCTCGAGAATCTGGATCCGAACCGCCCCGCGGCGGATTTCGTAAGGCCGGCTCTTTATGTGGAGGAGGATTTGCGCCTGGAGAATGCGTTGCAACGCATGCAGCGCAGCGGTCAGCGGCTGGCGGTCGTGCTCGGGCGCGATCGGCGCGAGATTGGGATTATCACGCTGACGGATATTTTGAAGCTGATTTTCGGGGAGGTGAGCCTGTGATTCGGTTGTTGATTGCCGATTGGCGATTGCCGGTTGCCGAGGGTAGGGAAGCCGCGCGGCGGCGTCCGCGCCCGGGTTCAGCGGGCGGAACAAATAAGATTTGCTGCGTCAATCCGGTCAAACGTTGCGCCGCTGAACGCGGCGCGGACAGCGCAAGCGCGCTGTCCCTACCTCCGCACGCCCTTCGTCATTCGTCATTCGTCATGCGAACATCGTTCGTCATTTCAAAAAGATGAATTGGAATACACTCACAGACGATGGCCTGAAGATTTTCGCGGTGGCGGCGCTCGTGTTGATGAACGGGTTCTTTGTGGCGGCGGAACTGGCGCTGGTGCGCATCCGCGACACGCAATTGGAATCGTTGGCGGCCAAGGGCAATCGGCGCGCGAAGGTGGCGCGGGGCATTATTGCGAACATCGATGCCTACATCGGCGCGACCCAATTTGGCATCACGCTGGCGAGTATGGCGTTGGGGGTGCTGGTCGAGCCGGTGTTTCGACATCTGCTGGGACCGTTGTTTTCCACGTTGAAAATCACGTCGGAAAAGACGCAGGGGTCGATCGCGATCCTGGTGGGTTTTTTCGTGAACGGTTATTTGCTGATTGTGGTCGGCGAACTGGCGCCCAAAGCAATGGCGATTCGCCGGACGCTGGAAACGACGCTGATTGTCGCGAATCCGTTGCGCTGGTTTTACCGGCTGTCGTATCCGTTCATCTGGGTGCTGCATCATTCGGCACAATGGCTGTTGCGCCAGATGGGGATTGCCACGGATGGCGGCACGGAGCGCGCGCATTCGGAGGACGAATTGCGGCTGCTGCTATCTTCGGCTCAAAAAATTTCCGGCACGACGGGCCTGGGACGCAGCCTCGCGCTGAACGCACTGGATTTGCGCCGGCGCATGGCGAGGGACGTGATGCGGCCGCGGCAGGAGATGGTGGTATTCGACACGGAGGCGAGCATTGCCGAATGTTTGGAACTCGCGGAGAAGACGCGCTATTCGCGTTTTCCGCTGGCGGAAGGCGGCGATCTCGATAAGACGCTGGGGGTGGTGCACATCAAGGATTTGTATGCGCTGCGCCATCGCGCGAAAACGGGCGGCGACCTGCTGCCGACGGCGCGAAAATTAATTTACGCGCCGGAAACCGCGCGGCTGGAGAAATTGCTGCAATTGTTCCTCGAACGAAAATTGCATTTCGCCATCGTGGTGGACGAATACGGCGGGACGGTGGGGATGGTGTCGCTGGAAAATGTGCTGGAGGAATTGGTGGGCCAAATCCAGGACGAGTTCGACCAGGAAAATCCGTTGCTGGTCCGGAAAAATGAAATGAGCTGGGAAGTGTCCGGCGCGCTGCCGTTGCATGAACTGGATGAAATCATCGGCGAACCGTTGCGTGAGGAAGGCGTGACCACGGTGAGCGGTTGGGTGACGCATCGGCTGGGCGGCTTTCCCAAGGTGGGCGATGCGCTGACAGTGGGGCTGTGTGAATTGCGGGTGGAAGCGATGGAGGGAACGCGGGTGGCGAAGCTGAAAATTACGAAACGACCGGCGGAAGAGGACACGGCGGCGGCGGTATGATTCCTTCAATCAGACGCCAATGCAAATTGATCATTGGGCATTCAAACTTATGATCACCATCTGGCGCCACGCACGGCAAACGGAATCACGGCAAGGCATGCAATCGCGCTCACGATGGCTGCGGAGATTAAATGTTCGGAAAGCGCGCCGGCGATAAACAGGAGGTTCAGGGAAATCCAGACAATGAGCGGGGCGTAATCCGTGCCGGCTTTGGCGGGCTTTTTCTTCATCAACGCGGGCGTGGCGAAGGCGAGGATCAGCACGGTGGCGACGACCCAGCCGAGAAAATTGCTCAAGGGTGTTCCGTACCAGTCCACCGGAATTTTGGTCGGGCTCCACAGCCAGTAATGCCGGACGCGGGTCGCAAACGGTTCCAATCCGAGGTCAAATATCAGCGTCAGCAGGATTGTGATGCCCATCAGCCAATAGCCATAAACACGGAGTTTGCGCCAGGGCCGCAAAATGAGGCGTGCCACGCCGCGTGAGCCGAGGATGGCTACGATCCAGAGCAGGGGAACGAACCACGATAGCGCATTGAACAGGCGTAGGCCGCCGGCTTGTGTGTAAATGACCGGGCCGAACGGAATGCCGGTCGTGGACCCGAGCGCGTGAATCCCGCCGCTGATGACACCCACGATCACGGTTGCGAGGAGCACGTTTTGCGCGGGCAATTGTTTGCACAGGGAGGTTAAAGTAACGGCCAGAGAGAGTATTAGCAAAACCGCGTCCCAGATTCCTTCTTTCCCCGGCAAATGGAATGAGCCGAACCTTTGCACGATTAAACAAGCGATGACGAGGAGGAAAAGTCCGAGCAGCATCGTTTGAGCGATGGCGAGTGGATCGGCGGAGGTTGTTTCCGGTGTTCGTCCCGCGGTTTTGCTGGCCCCGTGCATATTGTTTGGCGAGTGTAGTGAGAAGCGGTGGAGAGGACACTCAAAAATGGGGATGGCGGCGAAAAAACGGGTAGCTCGGCGACGCTCCGACCGATGCCATGCGCCTAGCCCTGAACTCACACCGTCTCCACTCTGGACAGACGTACCAAACTTTTGACGGTGCGGGCGGGGAAAATCGTTCATTTTGCTGGAGGTGGAAATGTTCGGTTCACTGGTCTTAAAATTGCTCTATTTGAGGAACATTAGAGCCGATTTATGACACTGGAAGAAGCAACCAAACGAATTCGCGCGTGCGGGCAAAAAATGAACGACCTTTACGGGAAGGTGGTTTTTGACGAATGGGTGGTCATCTCGCTGGCGCATCACCAGGCGCGCATCCTTTTTTATGTCGGGCCGCGCAATGACGATTTCCTGAAGAATTTTGCCTCAGACCTGGGTTCGTTGCGCGCCGAGTTGCTCGATTCGAGATATTCGGTCGGCGATTTTGAATTCGCCCGCCACGGCGTCGGCACTGGCTTTGAAGCATTCGTGGTGTTGGGTGAGGGAATTTATTTAATCTGCAACCATACGCGCTCGTCCATGGAAGAAATTACCCGCGACCCGAAGTGGCTTAATGCGCAGGTGCCGTTCGCGGAATTGAGCGAAGCGGTGCGGCCCGACCCGCTGGTCGTGGCCGGGGATCATACCAGCCATACGAAGTTTTTTACGAAGGCGCTGGTTTGATGATGCGGAATTAAACCGCAGAGGCGCTGAGGCGCAGAGAAAAACGGGAGTTCAACAGGAAATGGGAAACTGGGAAAGTTTTCCAATCCTTCAACGACCCTCTTATACCAAGCCCTTGTAGAGAAACACTCCGTAGGCGGCGACCAGCGCGATTCCCACCAATCTTGGCAATTGTCCGAATACGGCCACGCAAACCATGTGGACGAGCGTCGCGCCGAATAGGATATACATCCCGGTCTGGAAAACCGGCGGCAGGGTGAACGAATGGTAAATGGCGAAAATTCCCACGCATAAAGGGATGCAGATATGCCCATCGCCGACTTGCGAGGTGTAAACGATTTCGGGATTGCCACGCCAGCCGTAGTAAATTGCCAGCAGTCCGTTGGGCAGGGCGCACAGCCAGCCGCTGAGCAGGCCGAAATTTTTGGCGCTGAGAAATCCGCCGTTGCGATGTTTCAACCATTGGTCCAGCCAGTCGATGCTCAGGTATTGGGCGTAAGCGCCCACCCCCAACAGGGCGACATAGAGCAGGAGCGTCCAATCGAGTGATTTGTTTTTCTGCACGTTGCTTTTGAGGACGTCGTAAACGTGGAAGAGTTGCCAGAATAGAAACAAGCCCACCAGCACGAGGCCATCGCCAAAATCCAGCCGGCCCTTGCGCGCGAGCGCCCAGACGGCGCCGGTGAAGAACAAAACCGCGGTGAGCGTGAGCAGGAGGGAGAGGCGGTTGATTTCATGCACGCGATTGTTGTTGGCGCGCTTTTTCTTTTTGCCTTTGGCCGGGGCGGTTTGGGGCAGGACGTTCATAGTCCAAAAAATCGCCGGCAGCCCGATGAGCAAAGTCATGTTGGTCACATTGTTGACGAGCGCATTGGTCATCACTTCGGAGCCCGGGCCGTGGTCGCGTCCAACGACGAAGGTGACGAGGAGATTGCCGAGGCCGGTGCAGTAGGGCGTAATGAGCGTGCCGAGCACGGTGCCTTCGAGGCCACCAGCGTTCATCGCTTCGAGCGCCCAAATCATGAGCAGCGACGACGCCAGGAACAAAACGACAAATAACGACGGCGCCCAGGCGCCCTGGTTTTCAATCCATGTGACAAATGAATTCAAGGCGGCCAGTTAACCAAGGGGACAGGGGATTGGCAATGCGGAGGGACGTATTGCGCGGGGTGACGGATCGAATTGAGCAGGGGTCAGCCTTGTATTACGTGATGGGCATTACGCCCTCGCACCCCGCAATATGTTCACGCTTCCGATTTGACCGGCAACGTGAAATAAAAGGCTGCGCCTTTGCCCGGCTCGCTTTTGGCCCAGACTTTTCCGCCGTGGCTTTGCACGATGTGTTTTACGATGGACAGTCCCAGACCGGTCCCGCCCTGCTCACGGGAGCGCGCCTTGTCCACCCGATAAAAGCGCTCGAACACGCGCTCCAAGGAATCGGGCGGTATTCCCGGGCCGTCGTCATGGACGCACAGCTCGATCGAGTTGGTGGCGGAAAGGCTGCCATTGACGGCGACGCGGCCATCGCTGCGGCCGTATTTGATGGCGTTGCCGATGAGGTTGCCCAGCACCTGCTGCAACCGGTCGGAATCGGCCAGCGCGGTTAATTCGGGCACTTCATTGGTGAGCGCGATGTGGCGCGATTCGGCCTGAGTTTTGAAATCCTCGAGCACCCGATCGACGAGCGAACGGAGCCTGACCGATTGGAGGTTCATTTTCAGGCGACCCGATTCCAATTCGGAAATGGTCAGCAGATCCTCAATGAGAAATTGCAGGCGTTCAGAATTGCGCTGGATGGTTTGCAGAAATTTCGTTTCCACCTCGGGATTGTCCTTGGCGCCGTCGAGCAGGGTTTCGACGTATCCCTTGATGAGCGAGAGCGGCGTGCGCAACTCGTGGCTGACGTTGGCGACAAATTCCTCGCGGGTGCGTTCCAATTGTTTCAGGCGGGTCAAATCGTGGAAGACCACGATGGTTCCCTGTTTTTTACCGTCGCTGTTAAAAACGGCGGCGGCGTTGATCTGGAGCCAGCGCTCGGAAAGGCCACCGAGCTTCAATTCATACCCGAGCACTTGTTTATGCGCGGCGACCCGGGCGATTAATTCGGCGAGTTCGTGCTGCCGCAGGACTTCGAGGACGGTTTTGCCACGAACGTCGGCGGCGACGCCGAAGAGCTGGATGAAGGCGCGGTTGGCCAGTTGGATGCGCTCGTGGTCATCGAGGAGCAGCAGGCCCTCGATCATGCTGTTGAAAAGCGTCTCCTGCTGGGTCTGGACGTGGAGCGCCTGGTCCTGGAAGCGGGCCTGAAGTTCTTCAATCTGGCTGCCCGCGGCCCGTTCGGAAGCACGAAGCCGTTTGCGCAATTGAAGATGTTGAATGAACAGCACCACCAACAGCGCGAGCAGGAGAAATGTCAGGACTGGCCACACGAGGCGGGGTTAATTATTTTCGACGAAACGATAGCCCACGCCCCGGACGGTATCGAGATATTTCGCGGCCAGGCCGAGCTTCTCGCGCAAGCGGCGCATGTGGGTGTCCACGGTGCGGGTGTCCACGAGATTGTTGTATTCCCAGACGTCGCGCAGCAATTGCTCGCGGGACTGGACGCGGCCGCGGCGTTGCGCGAGCACGGTGAGGAGCTTGAATTCCGTGGCGGTCAATTCCACCGATTTGCCGCGCCAGCTTACGATGTGGCGGGGGCCGTCGATGAGCAAATCGCCGAAACGGAGCGTCTTCTCGCTTTCCGCAGCCGGCTGGCCCCGCAGGAGCAGTTTTTGAATGCGCAACACCAGCTCGCGCGGGCTGAAAGGTTTGGTGATGTAATCGTCCGCGCCCAGTTCCAGGCCCAGCACACGGTCAATCTCGGCCGCCTTGGCCGTAAGCATGACGATGGGAACGCCGGCAGTGGCGGGGTCGCGGCGCAACATTTTGCAAACTTCCAGGCCGCTGATCTCGGGCAGCATCAGGTCGAGGACGATCAGATTAGGCGAGGTGGTGCGGGCTTTGTTCAGGGCATCCGCGCCGTCCGAGGCCGTGGTTACCGCGAAGCCAGCCTGCTTCAAATTGAATTCGACGAGCTCGACTGCTTCGGGCTCGTCATCCACTACCAGAATTTTCGACTTCACGCGTATTTCGATATCATGCCGGCATTGTGACGACAATGCCGGGGTTGTGACAAGCGCGTTACGAACGGATGGCAGACTCATTGCGGGATGGGGTGAGGGGCCAGTTTGGCGGCCTTCCGCAACAATTCCTCGATCCGCGCGACCAACAGCCGGGGGCTGAAAGGCTTCGTGAGAAAATCGCTCGCGCCCGACCCCATGCCGGCCATGCGGCCAAGCTCGCTGGAGAGCGCGGTCAGGATCATAATTGGAATCGGCGTGGGACGGTTGTCGCGGCGCAGGATTTCACACACGGCCAACCCGTCCAATTCCGGCATCATGATATCCAGGACAATCAAGTCCGGATCCAACGAACGGGCTTTTTTGAGCGCCTCCACGCCGTTGAATGCGGTTCCCACGGCGTAACCGGCCTGTTTCAGATTAAAACTGACCAACTCGACCAATTCCGGGTCGTCATCCACCACTAAAATCTTTTTTCGCATTACCTGTTTCTAGCACGTTCCCATCCGGCGACAACGACGGGCGCGTTACAGTTGGGTGACTTTTTCGGTGAAGAAACCGTGGCGAGGCAACGACAGGGCTCGGTAGGCAAACACCCCATGGCCGGTCTGTTGTCAATGACCCCTGACTTTCGTTACAATATGTTTATGGCTGACCTCCCAAGATCATCTGTGGAAAAAGCCCAAAAGCATCCCCCGCTCGCGGTCCCAGTCCAAGTCCAGTGCGACGGTTTTCGCTGCCTCGCTTATCGGGATCAGAACGGAACGTGGATTAACTATCACAGCGGGGAAACACTCGAGGGGACGGTTCGTGTGATCGAGTATAAAGAGCCGTAGAGCTTTCGTCTGCAGGATGGGCTCGAAACGCAAGTTGCAATCGCAACGGCGCGACGCCGCTGGGTTTGAAGTGCGCCCAGAATAGCACTGCGGCTGGTCGTTAGATCCAGCCGCGCGCCGGTTTAACCTGATCTGAACCCAGTCCAGCTACTGATAATTTTCCCTTCATCAGAAGCCGGAAGCGTTGGTCGTATTCAGCATGAAGTTGTTGGTTTGCCCGTCGCGTGAAGTAGGGGCCAGGGGACCGGTGGCAGGATTTGCTCCCGGCGGAGTACTGGCATTGACGCCGGCTCCGCTAGTCAGCGAGATATCATCCACTACGCGCGTCACTCCGGGAGTGCGGGCGATGGCGGCCAGAAGCGCGGCTTTTTCCTGCGCGGAATTCAAGGTCCCTATTGCGCCCACGACTCCATTTTGAATCGAAAAATGGACCGGCATTTGCGAGACGGAAGCGCCGTTGATGCCCAATTGCATCCCGGCCTGCTGCTCGACAGTGGTCAAAAGGGCGCGATCCGCCGGCGAGAAAGCGTGGTCGCCCACGGTTTGCCCCAAAGCGCCGGTGCGGGGTTGAACCACGGTAGAAGGCGTCCCCACGTGCAAATCGTTGAACGTGCTCAGGACGCCCGGCGTTTGCTGAACGCGCGCAAGAATACGCTGGCTTTCGTCGGCGGTGGGTACGGTGCCTACGATCGTGACCGCGCCGTTATTGATGAAAAAATGCACCGGCATTCCCCCAGCGGAGGCGGTCCCGAGTTGCGTTTCCACCCCTTGCCGCAGGGTGTTGAGGAGGACTCTATCGCTGGGTGTCACCGCCTGGTCGCGCAGGGCGAAATTACTGTTGGGGCCGTTTGGATTGCCCGCGAGATTGTTGTTCTCGTCCATTCCATTGGTGGCGGCGAACTGGTTTTGGTTGGTAGTGGCGAACGAGTTCGTCGGGTTCGAGACCACCGGATTAGTGGCAATCGTGCTGGTGCCATTGATGGGCGACGTGACGGTAGAGGGCGGAATGCCCGGTCGCTCCGGCGTTCCGGGAATAGTCGGTTGCGCCGGTGTAACGCCGGGGGGAATAATGCGCACGGCTGTTCCGCTGCCGGTGGATGTCACGGGAGCGGCGGTGACGCTGATGCCGAATACGGAGATGGCGGTGGCCAGGGAGCAGGCAAAGATTTTCATTTTCATAATGGGTTTGAGGTGGATTTGCGGTGACCGCAAAAATAGTTTCCTATCTTTAATCAACTCCGAAACGGATTTCTCTCAATAGGGTTTTGACCCAAAAAAAGGCGGCCGGAACGGCCGCCTTTGGGTGAAAGCGCGTTAACGCAACGCGGTTAATGAGGCAGCAAAATGGCATTGCCATTCGTGCCCACCGGTGTGCCGTTCACGGGATTGCCGTTGACGTCGTTTACGCTGTTGGGGTTATTCCTACTGTTTGGGTTGGCGCCATTGTTGCCGTTAATGCCATTATTGCCGTTGACGCCATTGTTGAATCCATTAAAGCGTCCGGTGGGAGTTAAGGCATTGGTATTGCCGAAGCCGTTTGTGCGCAGGGCGAATTGATTGGAGCCAATGCTCAGGTTGTTGGAGCCCATATTCATATTGTTGATGCCCAGACCGCCGCCGGCCACCGGTGTAGTGGCGTTGGGATTGAGGGGAGGTTGCGCGCGGGGGTTGGCTGGGTTGGCCGGATTAGCCGGGTTGGGCACGCCAGGAGTCGTCCCGGGAATAGTACCCGAATTCACTCCGGAATTGATTCCACCGACATTGCCCGTTCCACCGACGCCCGCTCCCGCTCCCGCGCCTGCGCTCCCGGCACCGGCGCCACCACCGGCTCCCGCTCCCTGGCCAAGAGCTGTGCAGGCCAGTGACACCGCCACTGAGATTATGGGTAAAAGTTTGATTTTCATTTTAGTCCTTTACGATGTTACACGCTTTTTCAGCGCAATGTTTCTTACTACTAATCAAACCCAACTTAGCTGCGCTCTCAATTAGGGTTTGCGCCCCAAATTTGCAGGGGTTTTTTCAACACAGGTAGGCGATTACCCGACTGGCCTCGCTGGCGGAGGCGTTTAGGTTTCGCCCACAGTAACGAAAGGACTTATGAAATATTCATCCAAAACCATGACACGCATCGCCGGCGGTTTGATTGTCGCCGGATTATTGGCTGCCGGCCGCGCCGGCGCGGCGGACACAACCTTGTCGAGCAAAGCTTCAAGTTTCATCAAAGACGCATCGCAGGGAAATGAGGCGGAGATTGCCACGGCGCAATTAGCCCAACAAAAAGGACAAAGCCCGGAAATAAAAAACCTGGCTCAAATGCTCCAGCAGGACCATCAGCAGGCGCAGGAAAAATTACAGAACATCGCGCAGGCCCACGGAGTTGCGCTGGATCAAACCCCGAGCTGGAGCCAGCGCCGGGCGCAGGGCAAATTGGAAAAATTGAGCGGCGCGGATTTTGACCAGCAATATGCGAAGGAAATGCTGGAAGACCATGTGACCGACATCAAGAAATTCCAGAAGGCCTCGCTCAACATCGAGGACGCGGATGTCAAACAATACGCGCAGGACACCTTGCCCACATTGCAAAAGCATCTGGAGCACGCCAAAGCGGCGGCCAAATCCGTAGGGGTTGATGACGCGACCATCAGTTCCATCACCAAGGGTTTGCCGGAAGCGGTGGGCGGCACCAGTGACACGCCGGAAAGCGGACGCGGTGCTGGTCAGCGGGGTTATTAACCTATAATCACCTTAATATCCTTCAGGGCCGGCAGAACGCCGGCCCTTTTTGTTTCGTTCGATGGGGCCAAAATGTTGGATTGTGGGCAATCAGCGGATCGCGGTGGGGATTTGGTTCAACATCGGTGAATTAAAAATTAAAAAACGGAAACGAAACAAATAAACTGACGCGATGCCGCCTGGCCTCGCGCCATTTGTTGGAGCGCGGCTGTGTCGCAGACCAGCCGCAGCCGCGTGATACATTCAGTCATATTAAGAGCCTATATCAAAATGACTGCTTCTCTCGAAAGGTAGGGCGCTCCGCGCGCGCCGTTACAATTGCAACGGAAGCGGCGCGCACGGAGTGACGTGCCCTACCGAGTTTTGGTTTGGGCAACACGCCCTCAAGAGTCAACCGCGCACCTCAATTTTGCTGTCGATGCGCTGATCCTGGGTTAAGTTCGAGCGATGATTCGGCAGGATTATATTTTGCGGATGGTCGAGGACTTCGCCGAGGCGCTGGCGCGAATCCGCGCGTTGCAAAAGGAGGGAAGAGCGGGAGAGGCACAAGTGCTGACGGACGAGGAATTCCGCCGCTTCACCGGACTTGATTCCGAAGCGTTGTTGAAGCTGAGCGAAACGGAATTGCTCGCGAAATTGATCCAGGGCGAGCCGCTGCACGCCGTGCGCGAGAAAATGTTTTTCCTGACGACGCTGCTCAAGGAGACGGGGGATATTGCCGCCGCAGAAGGACGAGAGGCGGAAAGCCAGGCGTGTTACCTCAAGGGATTGCATCTGCTGCTGGACAGCCTCGCGCGCGGGGACGGTTTCGAGCGGCCGGAATTCGTGCCGAAGGTGGAGCTGTTCGCGGCCGCTCTCGCCGACAGCGAGTTGCCGGTGACAACCCACGCAATGTTGATGGAACATTACGAGCGCACGGGGCAATTTGCCAAAGCGGAGGATTCACTGTTCGCCATCCTGGACGCGGACCCGGAGAATGCGGCGGCGCTGGAGTTTGGAATTTCGTTTTACGAGCGCCTGCTGCGGCAAACCGATGCGCAGTTGAAGGAAGGAAATTTGCCGTTGAGCGAAGTGGAAGCGGCCCTCAAAGAATTGCGCGGGAGATTGGCGGCGCGAGCCAATGTCTCATAGAGTTTTTAGCGCGGCTCTTTACTCCTGCGAAATGGTTTCCACAGTCGCTTCGCGACAATTTCTGGCTCCCCCTCGGCTGGACTATTTCTCGTCCTTGCGCGGGAACAGCGGGGCGGGTTCTCCCGTGGCGTGGCCGGCGGCCAATCCGCCCCAGGACGCCGCAGAGAATTTATCCGGTTCGCCGGGCAAACCCAACTGCGCGTAAATCCTGGCGGTTGTGCCCGGCAAAAAAGGCCAGAGCAAAACGGCCAGGATGCGGCAGGTCTCCGCGAGATTGTAGAGGACTTCGTCGAGCCGCTGCGCTTGCGCCGGGTCTTTCGCCAATTTAAAGGGAGCGGTCTGCTCCACATACTGGTTGGCGCGCGTCACCAGCGACCAAATCGCCTGCAGCGCGCCCTGCAATTGATTTTGTTCCAGTAGCGATCGCGTTTCGGCGATGACTTTTTTGGCGTCCGGCTTGAGTTCGTTTGACGACGCGGGAACGACGCCGTTGCGGTAACGCTTGAGCATGGAAAGCGAACGGTTCACGAGATTGCCCAGGCCATTGGCCAGCTCGGCGGAGTAACGCGATTTAAAACCGGCATCGGTCCAATTTCCATCCGGCCCGATGTCCAGTTCCCGCAACACATAAAAGCGGAAGGCGTCCAGGCCCCATTCTTGAATGACGGCGACGGGATCGACAATATTGCCGGTGCTCTTGCTGATTTTCGCGCCGTCCTTCTGCCACCAACCGTGGACGAGCAACTGTTTGGGCAACGGCAGGCCGATCGCTTTCAGCATGATGGGCCAATAGACGGCGTGAAATTTCACGATGTCCTTGCCGATGACGTGGATGTCCGCAGGCCAGAGGGAGAGTTGAGGCGTGAGGGTTGAGGGTTGAGAGGGAACGGCAGCGGTGATGACTTTGTCGCCATGCGCGGCCGGGATGCTGATGTAGTTCACTAGCGCGTCGAACCAGACGTAGGTGACATAGCCGGCATCGAAGGGAATGGGTATGCCCCAATTGAGCCGCGCCGCGGGACGCGTGATGCACAAATCCTCGAGCGTGTTGTTTTTCAGGAAACCGAGGATTTCGTTGCGGCGGGAATCCGGCTGGATGAAGCCGGGATTTTTCTCGATGTAATCGATGAGCCACTGTTGATGGTCTTTGAGTTTGAAATAATAATTGTCCTCTTTGAGCTCAACCACTTCGCCATAACTGGGATCAAAGGTGCCGTCGGGCAGGCGGTCTTTTTCCGTGAGGAACGTTTCTTCCTTGGCGGAATAAAACCCAGTATAAGTCGCCTTGTAAAATTGTCCCTCGGCGTTCAGTTTCGAGAGAACCGCCTGAACAAAATTTTTATGCCGCGTTTCTGTGGTGCGGACGAAATCGTTGTTGGTGAGCGCCAATCGTTCGATGAAAGCCTTCCAGTCCACCGCCAAGGCATCGCAATAGGCCTGCGGGTCCTTGCCTTCGGCCTGCGCGGCCTGCTGGACCTTTTGCCCGTGCTCATCGAGGCCGGTGAGAAAAAAAACATCTTCACCGAGGCTGCGACGTGCGCGCGCGATGACATCCGCGATGATCTTCTCGTAGGCATGGCCGAGATGCGGCTGGCCGTTGACGTAATCAATCGCGGTCGTGATATAAAACCGTTTGCTCATTCCCGGCAGTTTGGCGCACGAAGGCGCGCTTGGCAATATCCGCGGGCGGCAGGAACAGGGCTAACGCATCTAATTTCCAAAGATTCCAATGAGAAAATTATTGATCAGGGAATTGAGCCGAGGGTTAATCTGCCGAAGCCCCTAAATCGCATGTGCGAAAACCTGCCCAAGTATTCAAGATGTTGCGGCCTTAAAATTCAAGCGTCTACCCATTTGTAGCGGGGGCAAATGGGTGAACGCATTTTAATTGTGATGATTCTAATGTCAAACCAGATGTCCAACGAAACATTGTGCTAAAAAATTAAGATGCGTCCGCCCTGGTGGCCGGGATGACGAATGGAGAATTAGCCTCTCGCTCTTCATCGTTTGTCCACCGTCCTTTTTGTCGGATTCCAGTGTCGGCAAAAACTGCAAAGCATTGGGCAAAATACGGTTAGCGGACTCATATTCCCTGGCTTAATAATTTCCACCGTGAGTAACGACACCGAAATACTGCAACGAAAGCAACCGCAGCGCGTGAAAGGTCAGCCGTTTATCGTGCAATGCGAGGGGTATCGTTGCATGGCTTATCGTGATTCTTCAGGGAAATGGCGCGATTACTTCAACGACGCTGAAATCATCGGCGAGGTGAGTATTATCTCGGCGGCTTGACAGGGGGGTTGCCGGCTCGGGCGGGTTCTTTCCAACTTCTCTCCCAGACTCTGCGCGGAAAAAATTAGAGCCTCCTCACGTCGGCTCCTACGAGCTATTGGGGTGAATCGTCCCTCGTCAAACGGGCATTGAAAAGCTAGATTCGAGGCGTGGCTTTTCACAGCGACACGCAGCTTTGGAACAATTTGCAATCGTTCTTTCGCCGCCACTGGCAGCGGCTGCTGCGCATTCGTCAAAGAATCTGGTTCAGCGAACAGGCGTTTCATCTGGTTCTCGCGGCGGGCGTGGGAGTGCTGGGCGGCCTGGTGAACCTCTTTTTCTATTACGGCACGGAATGGGTGAAGCTCCTGTTTCTACATCGCCCGAACGACATCGTTGAAATCGCCAAGATGATGGATCCCTGGGAGCGGGTCGTGACGCCGGTGGTCGGCGGGTTGATTGCCGGGCTCATTCTTTATTTGGGATTGCGCATCGTGGGCCGGCAGGGCACGAGCAACCTGCTGGAAGTGGTGGTGGCGGGAGACGGGCGGCTGCCGTTGCGCACGGCCCTGGTGAAATTTCTCTCCTCGCTGGTGACGATCAATACCGGCGGCTCGATTGGGCGCGAAGGCGGCATCGTGCAACTCTCCGCCACGCTGGCTTCCAAATGGGGACAACTCGCCAAGTGGCCGCCGTACCGGTTGCGCATGCTGGTCGGCTGCGGGGCCGCGTCGGGAATTGCGGCGGCTTACAACGCGCCGATTTCCGGGGCGGTTTTTGCGGCGTTGATCGTGCTGGGCAATTTCTCGATGAACCTGTTCGCGCCCGTGGTTTGCGCCTCAGTGGTGGCGGCGACAGTGACCCGGACATTTTTTGGGATCGATCCGTGGTACAAGGTGCCGCCGTTCGAATTCACGAAAATGACGCAATTGCCGTGGTTCGTCCTGCTGGGCATCGCGGCCGGACTCATGGGGGCGCTGTTCCTGAAACTTCTTCACGGGAGCGAGGATTTGTTCGCAAAAATCCGCGCGCCGGTTTATGTGCGGCTGACCATCGGAGGGTTGATCGTAGGAATCATCGCGGTGTGGTTTCCGGAGGTTTGGGGAAACGGCTACGAGGTCACCAAATGGCTGCTGCAGGACCCGACGGAATTGGTCCCGGACATGTCTTCGCACGCGAACCCCCATATCGTGCTGCTCTTTTTGATCGGCGTGCTGCTGGCGAAACTGGTGGCGACGCTGGCCACCGTCGGCTCCGGGGCGGTCGGCGGCGTTTTTACACCGACTTTGTTTTTGGGCGCCGGTCTGGGGGCGTGGTTTGGGACCACGCTGCATTTTTTGAAGGGCGGAATGGATCTCCCGGTCGCGGCGTTCACGGTGGTGGGCATGGGCAGCATGCTGGCGGCCACCACACGCTCGCCGTTGCTGGCGATCATCATGATTTTTGAAATCTCGCTGGATTATTCCATCATGCTGCCGCTGATGCTCGCGTGTGTGGTGGCGATCGTGGTGGCCAGCCGGTTTGTGGCTGAGTCGGTTTATACCGAGCCGCTGCGGCGCAAGGGGCTTTCGGTCGCAAAGGAAAGCGCCACGCTGGGCGCTACCATGGAGCGAACCGTGGGCGATATCATGGGGCCTCCCGTTCCGCCGGTGCGCGAAAATACCACGCTAGCCCAGTTGGCAACGCGGTTTTTTACGAGCTCGAATAATTTCCTCCCGGTGGTGGACGCCAAGCAGCGGCTGGCCGGGTTGGTGGCGTTGCAGGATTTGAAGGAGTATTTGAATGCCGGCGAGGAATTGAGCGCGGTGATTGCCTACGATGTGATGCGGCCGCCGGCGACATGCGTGACGCCGAACCAGCGCCTGCTCGATGTTCTCCCGGTGGTGCTCGCAAGCGAGCAACGGAACATCCCGGTGGTCAATTCGCTCAAGGAAAACCGGCTCATCGGCGCCATCACGCGCTCCGAAGTACTGAACCTCTTTTCCGAAGCCATTGCGTCGGGCAGCACGCCGGGCGCGCGAGAATTGGAATCAGACGAACGCGAGCGCGCCGAAAGCAGCCGCGAGCAGCCAAATCACTAACACGGCCTGCGCGCGACTCAAGCCGAGCCTCACCAACCGGTGCGAAAGGTGGTTGTTATCGCCCACGTAAAACGGCCGGCCCATTTTCGTTCGGAGGATCACCACCCACACTAAATCACCCAGCGGAATCGCGAGGATTAACAAGGGCGTCAACACGGCGAGCGTGCGCGGATGGTGCGGCGTGTAAAAGTGCGGGAGAATCGCCAGCACTGCCAGCAGGTAACCCACGAGGTGGCTGCCGGAATCGCCGAGGAAGGATTTGGCGCGGGGAAAATTGTGCGGCAAAAATCCCACCAGCGCGCCGCAGGTCAGGAAGGCGATGAGCGCCACGAGATACTGCGGCACATCGGCGGTGGCGGCGGCGAGGCCGAAATAAAATGAACCGATCGCGCCCAATCCACCGCATAATCCATTCATGTTGTCCATGAAATTGAAGGCATTGATGACCGTCAGGATCCAAAGAATCGTGACGGCGTAACTGAAAAGAATGCTGGGCACGAAAAGCGTGATGCGCGCGCCGGAGGCCGCGACCAGCGCCGCAACGGCGAATTGCCAGAAAAATTTAACTGCGGGGCGCGATTCATGTTTGTCGTCCCACAAGCCGACCAGCAGCATTCCCACCGCGCCAGCGAGAATCGCGGCCAATTCAAGGCTGCGCCGGTGTACGCCGTGGGTAAGGAGCGGCGTAGTATCGGCATTGAGCGGGGGGATTTTCTCGGCGAGACCGGGCCAGAGCGACAGGAGGAGGATCGCCAGCAGGGCGGGGACCATCAGGGCCGTCATGACGGTGAGGCCGCCGGCGAGCGGCATGGGTTCATCGTGAATTTTCCGGTGCCCAGGGTCATCAACGAGACGTGTCCGCAAGCACCATTTTCTCCAAAGCGGCAGCGCCAGCGAGGCCGTGAAAAACGCGCCGGCGAAGGCGGCGAAGTAAATGACTGCAAATTTCACTGTTCAGCCATGCTGCCCGTTCGGGCGGGCGGTTGCCAATTTCAAATAAAGCGCGTGCAATGCGTCCACCATGCGCTCGACGGAAAAATTGTGGCGGACGAATTCGCGACCCGTCTGTCCGAGGCGTTCGCGCAATGCGGCATCGCCCGCGAGGCGCGTGAGTTTTTCGGTCAGGGCATTCAAATCGCCGGGCGGCAGAAGCAGCCCGGTCTTTTCGTCGAGGCAGACTTCGCGCGCGCCGTCGCAATCGTAACTGACGACCGGTTTGCCGGCCGCGAGCGCCTGCGGGAGGGCGCGCGGCAGTCCTTCGCGGAGCGAAAGGTGAGCGAGGGCGTCCATCACGCCACCGTAGCGGGGAATGTCCTCCGGCTGAACCAGGCCGGCAAAAATCACGTGCCTTTCGAGGCCGAGCGCCCGCGTTTTGTTTTCAAATTTCTCGCGCCAGGGGCCGTCGCCGACGAGCAAAAATTTAATCCGCGGATTGCGGCGAACGAGTTCGGGCGCGCTGGCGAACAAATCATCGTGGCCCTTGAGCTTGAACAGGCGCGCAATTTTTCCGATGACAATGTCGTCGGGCGCGAGGCCCAGTTTCGCGCGCAGCGCGGGATCGTTTTGGGCGGAAAGGAAAGGCGCGAGATTGAATCCGCTGAAGATTTTTGTGTACCGATCGGGCGCGCCGATGCCGGCGGCGAGATATTGCGCGGTCATGGCTTCGGCCACGGTGACAAAATGGGTGGTGACGCGGCCGGCCCGTCGTTCGGCGGCGCGAAAAAGGAAATTCGCCGCCGCTCCCTGAAAATTTCCGAAGGATGGCCCGTGGATGGTATGGACGATGATCGGCACGCCCGCGCGCGCGGCGGCGAGGCGCCCGAGAATTCCGGCTTTTCCGCTGTGGGTGTGGACGACGTCCGGTTTGGTTTCCCGGAAAAGACGTTCCAGTTCGCGCCGCGCGCGGAGGTCTTTATAGGGATGAACCGGGCGAACGAGATCGGGGAGGACGAGCAACCGCGGGTCAAGCGATTCGAGCGAACCTTCCGGCCCGGTGGAAGGACCGGAGATAAGGTTGACTTCCAGCCCCGATTTTTGCCGGAGCCCAAGGACCGATGACAGAGTGTTTTCCTGCGCGCCGCCGATGATCAAACGCGTGATGACGTGCGTGATCCGCATGGGCAGGATCAGGGCGCGCCGGGTTTCAGGCTCTTGATGCGGTCCGTCGCAAATTTTGCCTCGGGCGAATTGGTCTGGACGTTGGCGAGGTCGAGTTCGTAGTAGCGGATGGCCGCGTTGGTGTCTTTTTTGCGGTAGGCGATTTCCGCGAGGCCATGATAGACGGGGTAAGCCTTGGGATTTAGTTTTTGCAACGCTTCGTAATCGTGCTGCGCTTCGTCCAGTTTCCCGCTCTCCAGGTAGGCATCCGCGCGACAAAAGAGCGCGGCGGAGTTGGTCGACTGAAGGGAAATGGCCTTGGAAAGCGGCGGAATGGCGTCGTCGAAATTCCGCATTTGAATCTGGATGAATGCCACGTTGATGAGCTGGTTCAGGTCGTTGGGATTCAATTCCAACTGTTTTTTCACCACTGGCAGGGCGTTGGTATAGTCGCGGTAAAAAACGCAGGTTTTTGACACCGCATCGAGCATCGCGGGTTCCGGCGGCTGGCGGGAAACGACATTTTGGATCAGTTCGCGGGCCCGGCCCATTTCTTTATTGGCGTAATAAGCGGCGAGTTCCACTTGGGAAACGTCCGCAGTCGTGATGGCGGCGTCGGCGAATAGATTGGTGCGCGCCTTGAGGCCGTCGATCAAGGGAAAGGCCTTGGCAGGTTCGCGCGAGGACAGATAAATGCGCGCCAGCCAGAGCCGCGCGAGGACGCTGTCCGGCGCCAGAGCGAGGGTGCGCTCGAAATTCTGCGCGGCTTCGCGGTCCAGGCGTCCGCGGGCAAACACAATTCCCTCGGCCAGACAGCCGGTCGGCTCGTCAAACAAACCGTCGGACCCGAGCAGTTGCTGCCAATTACTATACTTACCGAATTCCGTTTCAAACGCGGTCAGGTTGTCGGCGGGGGCGCGTTCGCCGTTGCGCAACTTTTTGTTGAAGTCAGCATTTGCCCGCGCCACGACATTGTCCGGGGAGAGTTGCAGCGCCTGGCTGAAGTTCGCACCGGCAGATTCCAGGCGGCCCATTCGCTGGGCGTGCACGCCCCAGGTATTGAGCGCGCGAGAATAAACCGCGCCGAGTTCCAACGCGTCCGGACTTTTTTCGTACGGGATGTGCATCTGATCCATCCACCGCTGGCGCGGGGTGAAGTCGGCTTCGGACACGGGTGCGGCAATCCAGGGTAGCAATGCGCGCACGTCGGAGTCGTGAAGTTTCCAGAAGGCTTCGTTCTCGGCGAAGACGGCCTCGGTCAAGGGTGGCGGGGTGATGGCCGTATTGGTGGAGAAGCGTTTCAATTCATAAGTCAATCCATGCGGCACGGGATAGAACGCCTCAAAATAATAGCCGAAGCTCGGCTGCAAATAGTAAACGGGACGCTTCTGCTGCAGGCTCGCGAGCAGGCCGAGCGCGTCTCCGTCACTGATGACATCGGCATCCGTGATATTCGTCGAGAGAGCGGGCAGAACGCCTGGATGTTTGCGGACCAGATAGCGATAATACGGCGGGAATCTCAGGGAATGGGTTTCGAGGAATATAAAATTTTTGTCCCGGCCGCTACGCGCCAGCCAGCTTTCAGCGATCAATAATGAAATCGAATTGTCGCTCAGCACCACCGCCTGATCGGGCAGATGCTCGGTGAGCATCGATGCATAATTCCGCATCGCGGGGCCGTTCGTGATCCGGATGGCCGGCACATTTTTGTAGAGCAGGCCGACGGGCGTAAGCACCAGCAATATGCAAATGATGGAAACCGAGACGCCGTAGATAACCTGGCCGGTGGGACGCCGCCCGCGACGGGTCAATGGTTTGAAAACCAGCAGGAAATATCCGCTCAAGTAGCCGATGCTCAAGGCGCTCAGAAAGACCAACGGGAGAAACCGTTCCCGGTTCGCATCCAAAAAGGGAAATTTCTCGGCGGCGTCGCGCAGGCCAAACCCGGTGTCGAACGCGCCCCCAATACAGGCGATCAGCAGGGCCGCGTAGGCCAGGTGCAATATCCATGTGGCGAGCGTGACCCCCACCTGGCTGGTGTCACCAAAAGAGGATCGCCAGCGAATCCCAATCACGAGGAGCGGGACCAGCGAAGTCAGAACCAGCTGGAGTTGCGCATGGTGCGGTGTGTAGCGGGTCACCAGCAGCATGACCTCGGAAATTTCGGCGTTCAGGTTTTGCTTAAGCGGCAACCAGAAGTAACCGTCGCTGGCGAGGTGCACCAGCGGGAGGTAAAGGTAAACCAGCAGGCCGGCCAGGAGACAAAGAAACAGGCGCGCCAAAAATCGAAGCTGAAAGAAGGTAAATCCCCGTATCCAAATCAGGGCCGCGAGGAATGCGGGGAATAGAACGATCAACACCCAGTTGTCAGTGGCGGCCGCGGCGTAGATGACCGCCGCGCGCAACAGCCACGATTCACGTTTGTCGATGCGATATTCCAGGAGGCAGCGGACACAATACGCGAACAGGACCAGGTCGAACATTCCCGTCGAGAGAACCGTGGCGCGTTCCCAGAAGGTGAGTTGTAATCCACACACCAGCACCGCCAGCACCGGGGGTATCCAGGCGGTGGGGATGGAGAGCAGAGCGAGGGAACCGTGCTGGCGTTCACGCTGTTTTTGGGTGCGATCGTGCGGCATGAGCGCCACGCACCGCGCGAGGAGGGCCAAGGCCAGGAACGCGCACCCCACCGAAAAAAGATTCATCGCCAGCGGCACCCAGGTGTGGGGCAGCCAGCGGAAGGGCGAGGTCACGAGGATGAATACCGGCCAATAAGTCTGCGCGGTCCAGGTCTGGCCGGTCGCCCGGGCAACAAACTGCATGTTCCGGAACGAAAGCCAATGGTTTACCGTCAGCAGATAGATGACGGCCACGAAAGCGGCCACTATCCAGGGGAGAAGCGTGCTAACGAAGCTTTTTTCAGCTCCCGCTTCGGTTCGAGTGGTCATGCGTTGATTTATATTGAGACGATGAGTCCGCGCTTGGCAAGAAGTTAAGTTTTAAAACGTCGCGCAAAATACGGATATGAGCTGTTTTTTCCGCCCTCAATCGTTTTCGCGAGGGCTGATACGGGTCATGGTCACGGCTCTGCGTTCGGGGTCGAAGCCCGCAAATCCGCCACACATTCCACGTGCTGCGTCTGCGGGAACATGTCCAGCGGCACTACTTGCACCAGTTTAAAGACACCGTCACCACACAAAACGTTCAAGTCGCGCGCCATCGTCGCCGGATGGCACGACACATAAATGATTTGCGAGGGGCGCTCGCGGCGCAGCAGTTCCAGCAATTCGCGCGGGCAGCCCTTGCGGGGCGGGTCCAGCAGCAGGCTGGTGGCGCCCGGTGAGAATTTCTTCAACAACTCCGGCAACGCGTCCTCGACCTTGGCCGAAATGAACTCACCGTTGGCGCGATGATGCTGTTCCGCGTTGCGCCGCGCCGCCTTGATGGCCTGCTGGTCGTATTCCACACCCACAAACGATTCGACGCCGCCGGCAAGCTCAATTCCAAAAAATCCCACGCCGCAGTAAAGGTCCACCAGATGAGTGGCGCCGCCACGCGCGAGGAATTCACGCGCGGTTTTGACCAGTTCCGGCAGCAGGAAAAAATTATTTTGAAAAAACGAGTCGCGCGGCACTTCCCAATCCTCCGGTGGTATGCGCAGGACGACTTTGATTCCACCCTTGGGCGGGGGATGGGCGCGCACGTGTTGGATCTGCTCGTTGAGGGGCGGTTCGGCGATTTTGCATTCCTCGATGTCCTCCACGAGTCCGCAATCCCAGCGCACGAAACCGATGTTGAGTTTCTGTTCCGGTTTGTTCCACTGGCTGCGGATCATCACGCGGTTTCGATAGCCGTACGGCTGGGGGCAGGGGATGACGGGAGCGATGACTTCGCGCGAAATTTTGCCGATGCGCTCGAATAAATCCGCGATTTGCTTGTGCTTGATGCGCAGCTGCGCTCCGTAGGCGATGTGCTGGTATTGGCAGCCCCCGCACTTTCCAAAATATTGGCAGGGCGGGTCCACGCGTTCCGGGGAGGCCTCCAGCACGCGCACCAGGCGGGCGCGCGCGAAACTTTTTTTCACCTCCGTGATCTCCGCCTCGACCTCCTCGCCGACGAGCACAAAAGGAACGAACACAACAAATTCATCGAGGCGCGCCACGCCTTCTCCACCGAAGGCGATGTCACTGACGCGCAAATTAATTTTCTGGCCGCAAACCAAATTCACGGGCGCAAGTTAGAAGCGGCGGGCCCGGCACAAAAGAAATTTCTTCCACGTCCGCCCGCGGCTGTTGCTAAAATGTCAGGTTCGCGACACGTGTTCGCAATATGCGCAGGTTCTCATGGCTGCATGGCAAATCGCTCGCGCTGCGGGGCCGATTTGCCCGAAAAACGTCAAGAGCTTGGCGCCGCACAGGGGTGTGGCGGCGTTCAGGGGGTGCTCCCGGACCGGAAACGGTCCGGGAGTTTATTTTTCGAACGAACCGGAAAAATGGAGACAGACAGGATGCCGGTCCTGCGATCAATACGTTTTCTCCTGTTAAAATTCTTCGTCATCGCTACCGTAAATCGCGTGAAACTTCTTTTCATTGGCGACATCGTGGGACAGCCGGGACGGCGCGCGGTCAAGGAACTCCTGCCAAAACTCCGCGAGCGGCACGCGCTTGATTTCGTCATCGCCAACGGTGAAAACTCCGCCGGCGGCTCGGGGATCACTCCCAGAATCGCCGAGGAGATTTTTTCCGCGGGCGTGGACGTCATCACGACGGGCGACCATTTGTGGGACCAAAAGGAAGTCATGGAATTGCTGGCGAATGAAAAGCGTTTCCTGCGGCCGTTGAATTATCCGCCCGCAACGCCAGGGCAGGGCAGCGGTGTTTTTGAAATCCGAAATCCGAAATCCGAAGTCCAAAGCAAAATCGCCGTGCTGAACCTTCAGGGCCGCACTTTCATGCCGCCGCTTGAAAATCCGTTTCTCGCCGGTGCCGAGGAGGTGAAAAAACTTCGCGAGCAAACCAAAATCATTTTCGTGGATTTTCACGCGGAGGCCACTTCTGAAAAAATCGCCTTCGCACGGATGGTGGACGGGCAGGTCAGCGCTGTGGTCGGCACTCACACGCACGTGCAGACTGCCGATGAACAAATTTTTCCCGGCGGCACGGCATACTTGACGGACGCGGGTTTTACCGGTCCGCACGAGAGCGTTCTGGGCCGCGAAATCACCCCCGTCGTGCAGCGTTTTCTCACCAACATGCCGCAACGATTTGAAGTGGCTAAGGAGCGCGTGATATTGCACGGCGCAGTCATTGAGATTGATGAGAGCACGGGCGCGAGCCGGACGATTCATCGTGTGGCGGAGCATCTGGCGAGCTGATTGAAAATTAACTCACCAACTGACGGGCCGCCAGTCGCGCCGGAGCCAAGCGGCTCCCGCGCGTGGTTGACTCCGGCGCGCTTTGCCGGAATTCTCGCGCTGTTGATCGTGGTGTGTTTTCCATCGGTCGTGCTGGGGCTGGAGGCTTTTGTTTACGAGGACATGGGGCAATTCGCCTACCCGGTCGCCTCTTTTTTCCGGGAATCCTTTTGGCGCGGCGAAATTCCCCTGTGGAACCCGCTGAACAGTTGCGGCATCCCATTTCTCGCCCAATGGAACACGTTGGTGTGTTATCCGCCCTCGCTATTTTACCTGCTCTTTCCGATGCCGTGGTCGTTCGATGTGTTTTGTCTGGGGCACATTTTTTTCGCGGCGATGGGAATGTATTTTTTGGCGCGCCATTGGACGAACGATCGCTTTGCCGCAGCGGTAGCGGGAATAGTGTTTGGCTTCAACGGCCTGATGTGGCAGGCAATCATGTGGCCGCATTTTTTGGCGGCGCTGGCCTGGGTGCCGTGGTTCCTGCTGGCGATGGAAAAGGCGTGGGACAAGGGCGGACGCGCGCTGCTTCCAGCGGCATTTGCGGGGGCGATGCAAATGCTCTCCGGCGGCGCGGAAGTCATCATTCAAACGTGGCTGCTGCTCGGCGCAATGTGCGCGTTGCGATTTTTTCGCGGTGATGCGCCGCGCGGGAAATTGATTTTGCGCACGCTCGTCATCGGGCTGGCAGTGGCCGGGCTCAGCGCGGTTCAGACGTTTCCAGTGCTCGATATGCTGGCGCATTCCCAACGGAGCAGCAGCTACGGTTCGGGCGCGATGAATGATATCGCGTCGATGACGCCCGCGGGCATTCTCGATTATCTCGTGCCCCTGTTTCACTGCGAGCGCAATCCGCAAGGGCTGTTCGTGCAGACCGGGCAGAGCTGGGTCATGTCGTTTTATGTCGGGATCGGCGCGCTGGCGCTGGCGCTTTGGGCGCTGTGGCGCGTGCGGGATCGGCGCGTCTGGTTCTGGACGGGCGTGGTGGCGTTCAGCTGGCTGATGGCCCTGGGTGAATCGGGATTGATTTACGGCGTGGTGAAGCGGCTCCTGCCGATTTTGGGATTCATACGATTTTCGGTGAAGTTCGTCGCGCTGGCGACCTTTGCCCTTCCTCTGCTCGCGGCGTTTGGAGTGAACCGTTTGAATGCAACCCCGCCGGAACTGTGGCGTCGCGAATGGGCGAAGGCAAAATGGCTCGGCCTCGTTGTCGCCGCTGCGGTCGCCGGGGTTTGGATTTTCTCGAGAGTGCATCCCGCCGGCGGCGAAGACGCCGCCGCGATCACGCGAAATGTCATCGGACGAATGGCGGCACTGGCTCTGGTTTTTTGCGGCTTCGCACTATTGCGGCGGACGTCGGAGCCAAGAATTCAAAAGCTGTTGCAGGTGGGAGTACTGGCCGTGCTTTGGTTCGATGTTTTCACTCACGCCTCGAATTTGAGCCCCACCGCGCCGCGAACGGTTTTGGAACCCGGCATCGTGCGGTCGTTGTTCAACTGGGATCATCAGCTCGATGCCGACGTCTCGCGAGCGGTGCAGAGCCGTGACTCGCTCTGGAAAATGTTTTCCACGGGCTCGAAAGACCCCGGCATCGATACGCTTTTGCGACGCCGGACACTTTCGCTGGATTTCAACCTGTTGGATGACGTGGCGAAATTCGATGGGTTTTATTCGATCGATTTGAAGGAGCATCTGGAAATCTTCAAGCGCGTGTTCTTCACGACCAACGATGCTCCCGGGCTTCTCGATTATCTCGGCATTTCCCGCGTCAGCAATCCAACCAATATTTTCGACTGGGTGCCGCGCAATTCGTTTCTGCCGCTGGTGACGGTGGGACAGAAACCGGTCTTCGCGAATGAGGCCGACACCTTGAGCGGGCTGTTCGGCTCGGGTTTTGAGCCGCGTCGGACGATTTATTTGCCGCTGGAGGCCGCCGATCAAATTCACGCCACCGCTCAACCGGATGCAAAAATTATTTCGACGCAATTTTCCGCCCAGCACCTGGAAATCGAAACCGAATCCGCCGGCGCGGCGATCGTGTCCATCGCACAAACCTATTATCATCCCTGGCACGCTTATGTGGATGGCCGGCGCGTCCCGTTGTGGCTCGCGAATGAGGCGTTTCAGGCGGTGGAAGTTCCTGCCGGCACACACAGGCTCAAGCTCGCTTACGAAGACACGATCTTTAAATGCGGCGCGGCGGTGTCATTGCTGACTTTGTTGGGTTGCGCCGGCGGGTGGTTTTGGAGCGGGCGAAAATTTTCAGCAGTGCAATAGCGATCAAGACGAGCAACGTCTTCAGGGAAGGATTATTTACTCCCTCGCCGTCTGCACCGGCAGAGCTGAAAGCGTCACACCCTTGTTCGTCTCACTGAAATAATTTGCTGACCAATCGTTCTGGAACAGCACCACCGGATTTTTGCCCACATCATACGCGAGACGCGCGCCAGTCGGCAGGGAAAGCACATCCAACGCTTCCTCTTTCATTCCCGCCGGCAGCCAGCGCACGACAGTCCAGGGCGCCGATTCGAGCTGGGACGCCGCTCCGTATTCGCTTTCGAGGCGGAATTGCACGACTTCGAATTGCAACGGCCCAACCGCCGCGAGCAGCGGAACTTTCGCGCCGGAATCGCGCAGGTAAAGCGCCTGGATCACGCCCTCCTGCAAAAGCTGGTCGAGGCCCTGGCGGAATTGCTTGTATTTCGCCGTGTTCGGATTGTGCAAATAAGCGAATGCCTCGGGCGTGAAGCGCGGGATTTCTTTGTAAAGAATTTTGGGATCGGTCGTCAGTGTGTCGCCGATGCCGAAGCTGTCATGGCCAACCAACCCTATGACGTCGCCCGGGTAAGCTTCGTTGAGTGTCTCGCGCTCGTTGCCAAAAAGTTTGTGCGAGCTCGAAAGGCGGACTTTCTTTCCCGAACGCGAATGGTGCACCGTCATGTCGCGCTCGAATTTGCCGGAGCAGACGCGGAGAAACGCAATGCGATCACGATGCCGCGGGTCCGTGTTGGCCTGGATTTTGAAAATGAACCCGGAAAACGCCGGGTTTTCCGGCGTAATATAGTCGCCGACGTCAGGAGGCGGAGCGGCTTGTGTATCGCCATCACTCGAATCATTCCGCCTCGTTACCTCGTCGGCTACGGTGGCGAGCCGGCCCTTCGGCGCGGGCGCGTGTTTGAGAAATCCGTCCAACAACAACTGCACCCCAAAATTATTGATCGCGCTGCCGAAAAAAACCGGCGTGGTTTTTTCACTGAGCACAGCGGCATCGTCCCACTCATGGCCGGCGTGTTCGAGCATTTCCAATTCTTCCACGGTCTTGTTAAACGTCGTCTCGTCGAGGCGACCGCGAATGATATCATCGTGCAGGCCGCCGACCTCGACGGGCGCGCGATATTGGCCGCCCACGGTGCGCTCGAAGAGGTGCATCAATTGCGTCTGGCGATCGAACACGCCCTGAAACTCGAAACCGGTGCCGATCGGCCAATTCACCGGGAACGCGCCGATGCCGAGCACTTGTTCCAACTCGTCGAGCAACGCGAGCGGCTCTTTCATCGGGCGATCGCACTTGTTCATGAACGTGAAGATGGGCACGCCGCGCTGGCGGCAGACCTCGAAGAGTTTGCGCGTCTGCGGCTCGATGCCCTTGGCGGCGTCAATCACCATCACCACCGAATCGACCGCGGTGAGCACGCGATAAGTGTCTTCGGAAAAATCCTTGTGGCCGGGAGTGTCCAGCAGGTTCAAGCGGTAGCCCGAGTAATCGAATTGCAGCACCGTGGAGCTGATGGAGATGCCGCGTTTCTTTTCGAGTTCCATCCAGTCGGACGTGGTCGCGCGCTGATTTTTGCGCGCTGTGACGGAGCCGGCGAGCTGGACCGCGCCGCCGTACAGCAGGAGCTTTTCCGTCAGCGTGGTCTTGCCCGCGTCCGGATGCGAAATAATGGCGAACGTGCGCCGTGCCTGAACTTCTTTTAAAAAATCCACAAGGACGCGAACAATACCATGGAATCCTCGCGGGACAAGCCGGGAAAGAATCGAGTTTTTCCGGCTTTGCCCGGGACCGTTGATGAATTCCCATCGCAAAGGCGCCGGAGGGCCGGCGCACTCCGAGACGCTGACGCGAATAACAGGACGAGGCAGTTTCCGCCAGGTTTTGGAGTGCGCCGGCCCTCCGGCGCTTTGTCCCACGGCCCTTACAGCCCTTCACTCCCCCGCAATCTCCTTGACTCAAACCACCAATTGCCCTATCGAAGAGTCGCATGTTTTACGATGCGTCATTCGCGATGGCCCCTGCGGCCATTATTAGCCCCGGCTTGGGGCATGGATAGACGCGCACCGATTTAACGCTTTTAATCCTGAAGCCCTGAGTTAAACACTCGGGGATTTTTTTTGCCCAAAACACTTTATGAAAAACGAATCAACAACCCAGGTTTCGCTCTCGGAAATCGTCGCGGCCCGCTCCCGGTTGAACGGCGCGATTGCCTATACGCAATGTTCCGAGTCCGCGGCCCTGAGTGAATTGACGGGGGCGCGCATTTTTTGCAAACAGGAATTCCTTCAGCGAACCGGCAGTTTCAAGGAACGCGGGGCGCGAAATGCTCTGGCGCAACTCTCACCGGAGCACGCGCGGCGGGGAGTGATCGCCGCGTCCGCCGGCAACCACGCGCTCGGCCTTTCCTGGCACGGGAAATTGCTCGGCATCTCCGTCACCGTGGTCATGCCACGCTTTGCGCCGTTGGTGAAAGTGGCGCGCTGCCGCCAATTCGGGGCAAAGGTGGTCCTGCACGGCGACACCTTTGACGAAGCCCGCAGCGAGGCGATGCGCATCGCCGCGGAATCCCAGCTCGTCTACATCCATCCGTTTGATGACCCGCAAGTCATCGCTGGGCAAGGAACGCTGGCTTTTGAAATCCTCGAACAAGTGCCGGATGCGGAAGCCATCGTGGTGCCGGTGGGCGGCGGCGGATTGCTGGCCGGCGTGGCAACGGTGTTGCACGGCCTCAAGCCGGAGTTGCAAATCATCGGGGTCGAACCGGTGAACGCCGCGTGCTTCGCCGCCGGATTGGCGGCGCCAGGCCCCGTGCGCGTTCCCACGCGATATACCCTCGCGGACGGATTGGCCGTGGCGGAAGCCGGCCGGCACACGCTGGCCATCGCCCGACCGCTGGTTCATCAGATGGTGAAAGTTCAGGAGGAAGAAATCGCGCTGGCGATGTTGCGGCTGGCGGAGTTGGAAAAATGCATCATCGAAGGCGCCGGCGCCACCGGCCTGGCCGCGATGTTAAGCGGACAACTGCCCGAACTCGCCGGCCGAAAAGTCGTGCTGTTGCTCACCGGCGGCAACATCGATCCATTGGCCCACAGCCGCGTGATCGAGCGCGGGTTGGCCGCTGACGGACGCATCTACCGATTTGACGTGCTGCTCAGCGACCGCCCGGGCGGCCTGGCGCATCTCTCCGCAGTCCTGGCGAGTGCGGGAGCGAACGTCACTGAGATTGTGCATAACCGGACTTTCGCCGGTCCCGACCTCTCGCGAGTTCACGTGCTCTGCACCGTGGAAACTCGTGACCGCGCGCACATTGCTGAAATTCAACAACAGTTGGCGGAAAATCACGTGGAACTGTTCAACGTGGAAAAGCCAGTGCCTTAACCGGCTTCACTAATCAAACAGCGCGAAACTTCACAGAGGGTCTCGTCCACCTATTGGTAGGGACGGTGCGCCGCGCCGTCCCCTACCTAATCCACGACACTATTTTGCTGCAGGTTTGCATCACACTCGCAACGCGATCAGGAATTGCTTTTGTCAGCCGGTTCAAACAAATTTGGCCCATCGCCATCCCCTTACAGCCATGATGAAAACACCAGGAAGCACCTCGTCCGGCGCCGGCCACAAAAATTTCAAATCAAAATTATGCTCGCTGGCCATTGCGCTGGCGCTTCCGGTTTGTGCCGTGCCGGGAGAATCGCTTCCGGGTCTGAGCCCGCAAATGATTTCCGCCGGCTGGCAATTGCAGGCGGAGCCCAAGGTCGCGCAATCCGCGGCCGTGATTTCCCAACCTGGCTTTGCCGCCGAAGGTTGGTATGCGGCGACCGTGCCGGGAACGGTCTTGACCTCGCTCGTCAACGATCGCGTCTATCCCGAACCGCTCTATGGTGAAAATAATCGTCCGGACAAAATTCCCGACAGCCTGTGTCGGGAATCGTGGTGGTACCGCGCGACCTTCACGGTGCCGAAAAGTTACGCCGGCAAAATTGTCTGGCTGAATTTCGACGGCATCAATTACTCCGCGGAAATCTGGGTCAACGGCCGGCAGGTGGGCACGATGCGCGGCGCGTTTGCGCGCGGCATCTTCGACATCACCAGCCAGGTCACCCCCGGCCAGGAAGCCGCGCTGGCCGTGCGCATCACGCCGCAGCCGCATCCCGGCGAGCCTCACGAACACACCATTGCCAACGGCATGGGCCTCAATGGCGGCATCACGGCGTTGGACGGTCCGACGTTTCTCTGCACGATTGGCTGGGATTGGATACCCGCCATTCGCGACCGGGACAGCGGCATCTGGCAAAACGTTTTTCTTTCCGCCAGCGGGCCGGTCGTCGTCAAAAATCCGCTGGTCACCAGCGACCTGCCGCTGCCGAAACTGAACTCCGCTGATTTGACGATCCAAGCGACCGTCCAAAATGTTTCCGACCAGCCGCAAAAGGGTTTTCTCAAGGGCGCCTTCGACGGCGCGTCGTTCCAGGTTCCGGTGGAACTGAAGGCCCATGCGTCCCGGGTGATTTCGCTCGATTCCAAAAGCACTCCGCAATTGCACGTCAAAAATCCCCGGCTCTGGTGGCCGAATGGTTATGGACCGCAAAATTTATACACGCTGCATTTGCAGTTTGAAGCGGCCGGCGCGCCTTCCGACCAACGGGATCTCACTTTCGGCATCCGCAAAATCGCCTATTCGGTTCCCGATTCCGACAACCTGACGCTGTCGGTCAACGGCGTGCGCGTTTTTTGCAAGGGCGGCGACTGGGGTTTGGACGAAGCCATGAAACGCATTCCACGCGACCGCCTGGAGGCGCAAATCCGGCTGCATCAACTGGCCAATTATAATTTCATCCGCAACTGGGTCGGCCAAAGCACCAGCGAAGATTTTTATGAGATGTGCGACAAATACGGCCTGCTGCTGTGGGACGAATTTTTCCAGCCCAACCCCAGCGACGGCCCAAACCCCGACGACCTCGACACGTATCTGGCCAACGTGCGCGACAAAATATTGCGCTTTCGCAATCATCCCAGCATCGCCATCTGGTGCGCGCGCAATGAAGGTTATCCGCCCAAGGCGATTGACGACGCGTTGCAAAAATTGATGGGTGAACTCGAGCCGGACCGGTTGTATCAGCCCAGTTCCACCGCCGGTCACGGGGTTTATTCGCACGGCCCGTATTGCTGGCGGACGCCGCGTGAATTCTACGATTTTACGGCCGAAGATATTTTTAAAACTGAGACGGGCAGCGTCTCAATCCCCACGCTGGAATCGATTCACGGCATGATGCCGCAGAAAGATTGGGAAACCATCAACGACGATTGGGCGGAACACGATCTCGCCAAAGGCGCGCAGCATGGCGATCAATACCCGTTGATCATCGCCCAACGTTATGGGGCGCTGACGAACCTCGCGGATTTTGTCCGCAAGGCGCAACTGGCCAACTACGAGGCTTATCGCGCCATGTATGAAGGCCGCGAAGCGAAGATGTTCAAGCCCTGCACCGGCGTCATTACCTGGATGAGCAATCCCGCGCAGCCGAGTTTCGTCTGGCAGCTCTATCATCACGACCTCGAGCCGAACGCCTCGCTATTTGCCGTGAGAAAAGCCGGCGAACCGGTGCACATCCAGTTGAATCAAAAAACCTGGGAGGTGGAAGTCGTCAACAACCTGCCGGCCGCTTTGAGCGGAGCGTCCGCCCATCTGACGATTTACAATCTCGATGGCACGGTGGCGGGCGAGCATCAGTTCACGGTCAACGCGCAACCCACCGCTGAAACCGGGCTTGGTTCGGTGGATTGGCCAACCAACGTTTCCACGGTCCATTTTGTAAAACTCGAATTACGCGACCGCAAAGGGAAATTGTTATCCGACAATTTTTACTGGCGGACCTTGAGGCAGGACGACTTTCAGGATTTAAATCAAATGCCGGCCGTCACGCTCGATTCAAAAATCTCGCGGCACGACTCGGGAGGAAAATGTTTGGTGACCGTCACGTTGCACAACGCCGGCTCGCACATCGCCCTGATGACCCATCTGCAACTGCGGCGGAAGGATTCGGGCGACCGCGTGCTGCCGGCTTATTACTCGGATAATTACGTCTCGCTGGTTCCGGGCGAGACCAGGACCATTTCCATCGAAGCGGCTTCGTCCGACCTGGGCAATCAAGCGCCGCTGGTGTTGGTGGACGGATGGAACGTGGCGATCAAATCCTCCGCTGGCGCGAAGGCCGCCATCGCATTGAACGAGGACGCACAGGTCAGCCACTGGCCTAAAACCGGTTTGCCTTTTGCCCATTGAACAGGTTTATAGAAGCCGTTAGGCCAGCGCATTATTAATATATCGCCGGGTGAAAGCCCGGCTTTTGCTGCAGGCTTTTTCTTTTAGAAGTGGCGACCCTACCGGGAATCGAACCCGGGCTCCCACCGTGAAAGGGTGGTGTCCTAACCGCTAGACCATAGGGTCACGAAGCGCGCAAAAATATAGTCGCCCGAAACCCAAAGTCACGCAGTTTTTCGCATATTATGCGAATTTCAATTCCCACGCGCGAGCTGTCAACACCATTCACCGATTATACGGGTTCGGCGAGGGCTGACCGGCGACGCCTTTAGCCGCGCCTTCCATCGTCGAATTCGGCAGGCGCGAAATGCCGCCCGCCGTCTGGCCGACCTGGTTCGCGCCCTGATTTGCGCTTTCGACCTGCGAAGCGCAACCACCCGCCAATAACAGTCCGAAAGCGGCAACAACGCCAAGATATTTTAGTTTCATGTGGTCCTCGTTATTATTTGGAGGGATCGCCGGCTTTGACGATGTCGCCGACTTTGATGTCTTTGAGCGGTGAATCGGATTTGGCCTTGGCGTATTTTTCCTCGACCGTCGTCACCTTGATCGAACCCTTCTTCGTCAACTCAGACCCGAGTTGTTCGCCGGTGGTGGGATCCACCAGATTTTCGCCGACACTGAAAACGGTAAAGGTGTCTCCTTCGGCAATGCCCGTCTTGGCGCCCCCGCTGATGAGGATTTCGCTGTCGTTGTTCACTTTCACAACTCGCGCCTGGAACGGAACGTCTTTCAACTTGGCGGCGATCTGGGAGACGGCGTCGTCAATGGCCATCTGGACGGCTTTGCCCATCGGGGTTTTGTCGAAGCCGGCGGTGCCGAATTGGACGCCGGAAACATTCGCGCCCACCTTCATGCCGCCGGAAGCCGCCTTGCCTTCGACCCGTTGCGAAGCGAGCACTTCGCCCGTGGTGGTGTCAATCAGCCGAATCATCAAGCCGATGTGCGCCTCTTCTTTTTTGTTGCCGATGCGGAAGCCGCCGAAGCCGACGCCGTTCTCACTCCCGGAGCTTTGGCTTTCGAATTCGGTCACGGTGCCCTTCACGAGGATTTGCGCGCTCACGAGTTTGCCGGTTTCGGCGGAGGCCGCTTTTTGCACGCGCCCGCTGTTGGCGAGGTCCTGTTCGCTGACCACGTCCTTGAGCGTCTCGCGTTCCATCACGACAAACTGGCCGCTTTGCATGAGGGCATCGGTCAATTGGTCGGCCATGCCGTCGCCGAGCGAGACCTGACCCTGCCATGAGGTTTTATTTTCAAAACGGGATACTGCCACGATCTTTTTCAAGGTCGCCGCCCCGGCGGTCGTCACCGAAGGCAACGCCAGCGCGGCAAGGATTGTTAGAGTAGTTAAATTTCGCAGACGCATAATGACTCCTGTATTGGTTGGGTTGTTTCCTCCGATGTCGAATCGGTAACTTCTATTTGGTGTTTTGTATCTCGATTCGCGCATCCACTTTTTTGGTGAGCGCGACGTTGAAAGCCAGGCCGTCCTTCACGAGCACTTTCTTCGACCAATCATCGTATCCCGTCAGGCTGACCTTAACCAAATGCAGGCCGGACGGGAGCTTGAGGTCGCTGCCGGCGTTGCCGTAAAAAACTCCGTCCACTTCCACGTCGGCATTTTCCGGCACGGAGGTGATTTTGACCGGAATCAAAGCCCCCGCCGAATCTTCCGGTGCTTTGAACGAGTCATCGTCCAGCAGCGCCTTGGTGAGTTTGGCGGCCACTTCCTCGGCCAGCTTCGTGTCCATGGTGGTGTCGTAGGATTGCATGGATTGGCCTTCGTCCACCTTTTCCTCCGCGTTGTCATTCCGGGAGAAAAGCAGCTTGCCGGTTTTAACATCCATAACCTTGATGCCGGCCTTGAGCCGGTAGAAGGTCGTGCGGGTGTTCACGCCGTAACCGGAAAAATTACGCGTCTCTCTCCCGTAATCGATGATCTGGCCGGTCAGGATATAATGAACGCCGGCGACTTTGCCGAGCGCCACCGCGGTTTGCGGGTCGCTGAATCCCGAAGCCTGAAAACTTTGCTCGCGCATGATCGTGTTGAGCTTCTGCCTCTCATACACGTCAAAGCGTTTGGAATTGACGAGAGCGTCCGTGAGAATATCGGGCAACCCATGCGTCAGCCGCGTATTCAGATCCGAGGTGAAATCGGCCACGGCAATGGATGGAAGTTCCGCGGCCTGTCCCGCCGCACTGATTAACAACGCCAAAAAGAATGTCAGTTTTTTCAACGGCATATCTCCCACGCTTTTAGGATGCGAACGAGACAGCGGCGGTGCAGCGTTATCGCCAGTCGTTCAGGGTTATGGGGTGAAACCCTACCATCCCGAGAACTTTCGACAAGCTTTTTTGCGAAGGGTTACGAAGCAAGGAGGTATCTCAAAATTTGCGGAATGTTTAGTCACGAGGTAGCGGTGGAAGGTAGCGCTCTACAAATGGGTAGGTGAGCGAATTTAAAGCCATCGCGCCCAGAATACTTCAAAGATTCGGGTGTCCCTCGGCTTTGCTCATCACCTCGCCTTTTTGCAATCGCGTCTTCAGGCGCTGCCCCGGTTTGATTGCCGAGGCATCGCGCAAAACCTTTCCACTCTCTACGTCCGTGGTGATGGAATAGCCGCGCGCCAGCACCTGCTCCGGGCTGAGCAAACGCAACCGCGATTCCAACGCTTCGGTCCGATTCCGCAAATCGTGTAATCGATGTCTCATTTGTTCGTCCAATCGCGCGCGCTCCTGCTCGAACAACTCACGGCGCTGTTTCAGTAATTGCCCGGGCCGCACGCGCGCGAGGCGCTCGGATAAATTTTGAAACGCGGCCAGTTGCTGCCGCGCGCCCTGCCGCGTGCAGCGAAGCAGCCCGCCGTGCAAATCATCCAGGCGCTGCAGCCAGTCGTTGAACCGGCGGCGCGGATGCATTCGTGCGAGGCGATTTGCAAGCTGCCGCAGTTCGTCGGCCTTGCCTTCGAGTTGCTGGCCTGCCAATTGGCGAATGCGATCGGCCGCTTCCCCCACAAATTCGCAACTCGAGAAAACGCCCTCGGTGATAATTTCCGCCGCCGCACTGGGAGTGGCCGCGCGCAAATCAGCAACGAAATCACTGATGGTGAAATCAATCTCGTGCCCGACCGCCGAAACCACTGGCAGCGCCGAATCAAAAATGGCACGCGCCACAATTTCTTCATTGAAGGCCCAAAGATCTTCCAGGCTCCCGCCGCCGCGCGTGACGAGAATCAAATCCAGTTCACTCGTAGCGGCCGACGTGAGGAGGCTCTGGCCCGCTTCGGGCGTGGTGGCTTGGGCCTTATGCCGGCTGCCGCCAAAGTCATTGAGCGACCGGATCGCCGCGGCGATTTCGCGCGCCGCGCCCTCACCCTGCACGCGGCAGGGCGCGAGGATAATTTCCAGAGACGGATGGCGGCGGCGAATGACGTGCAGCACATCGCGAATCGCTGCGCCGGTCGGCGAGGTGACGATGCCGATGCGTTGCGGGTAACGCGGCAACGGGCGTTTCCGTTCCGCCGCGAACAGGCCTTCCGTCGCGAGCTTTTGCTTCAGTTTTTCAAACGCGATTTGCAGCGCACCGGTGCCTTGCAATTCGACATCGCGCACAAGGAGTTGGTATTGGCCGCGCGCTTCGTAAACCGTGACGTCGCCTTGCAGGAGAAGTTTTTGGCCGTCCCGCAGCAATTCGCGATGAGCCACCGGTTCGTTGCGGAACAACACGCAACTCAATTGGGAGCCGGCATCCTTAAGCGTGAAATAAATATGGCCGGAGCTCTGCACGCGGAGATTCGTGATTTCGCCCGTGACCCAAATCGTGCCGACCTGCAGCTCGAGCAATCGCCGCACGTCGGAGGTCAATTCCGACACCGACAAAATCTTGCGGGCGGGTTGGGCGGGCGGCGCGGCGGCGGCTTCATCCGCCGGACGGCTGGCGCCGCGGGATTCCTCCGGCGGAAATAATTCGCCGCCGAAATCCCATTGAGATTTGGTCTGTTTGGGCATCGTTACGGGACGATTAAGCCATCAAATGCACCGCTTGCAAAGGCAATCCCGCACGCGCATACTTTGGCGGAATGAAAGGCAGATCAAGCCAGTACCAACAGATTAGTGTGGATGATTTTATCGTCGGAGATCCGGAGATTCTTGGCGTTGAGCCGGTCTTTCAAGCCACTCGCGTCCGTTCGCCCTTTGGTCGGCGTCTCACAATTTGGAAAATTAGGTAATCGCGGTGGAGAGGTCAATCGTCGCCCGTGAAGATTGTGACACGAATGCAGCAATCGTGGGTGGAATAGTTGCGCTTTCGGTTGGCAGGGAAGGTATACTTTTAGAGTGGCGGCAGAACCAAGAGCCACTACCGTTCAAGGAGATTCAATAGCACCATGTCCAACATCCTTTCCGCCACCGACCTAGTCGTTTGCTACGGCGAACGCGCAATTCTCGACCATGCCACGCTCGGGATTCAGGAAGGCGATCGCATCGGTTTGGTGGGGCGCAATGGCTGTGGCAAGACGACTTTCCTGCGCATTCTCGCCGGGTTGCAATCACCGGACAGCGGTGAAGTGAATCGGCGGCGTGACCTCGTGGTGAGTTATTTGCCGCAGGATTTCATGCTCGATGTCACAAAAAATGTTTATGAAAATATCCATTCCGGCGGCGAGCACGTCTTGAAGTTGATCGCGGAGTTTGAATCGTTGCCTCACGATTCGGAACGGCACCACGAATTGGAGCATCGGATTCAATCGCTGGAAGGCTGGACGCTGGATCGCCGCATCGAAGTCGCCATGTCGCACCTGAATTGCCCGGCGGGCGATCGGCGCATCGATACGCTTTCCGGTGGTGAAAAGCGCCGCGTGGCGATGTGCCGCGCCATCGTTTCGCGCCCGGATTTTCTGATGCTCGACGAACCGACGAACCATCTCGACCCGGAATCCATCGAGTGGTTGGCGGAATTTCTGGAGAGCATCGGCTGCACGTTTCTGATTGTCACCCACGACCGGTATTTTCTTGATCGCGTGGTGAATCGCATCGTCGAATTGTCCGACGGGACATTTTGGAATCACGAAGGCAATTACACCGATTACCTGTTGGACAAAGCCGAGCGGCAGGCGGCGGACGCGACCATCGAGCACAAGCGCCAGATGTTTCTGAAAAAGGAGCTCGCCTGGGTGCGACAGGGGCCGCGCGCGCAACGGAGCAAGCAGAAGAACCGTTTCGAGCGTTATTACGACACCGCGGCGCAGGCGGGGCCGACAGTCGAGGAGGATGTGGAACTTGTCATTCCGCCGCCGCCGCAACTGGGCAATCGCACGGTGGAAGTCAGCAATCTCGGCATGGACCTGGGCGGGCGCACGTTGTTTCGCGGATTCAATTTTACCTTCGCGAACGGCCAGCGCGTCGGCGTGGCGGGCCGGAATGGTCTCGGCAAAACGACTTTCCTGCGCGTGCTCATCGGCCAGCTTGCGCCCACGGAGGGCACGGTGAAAATCGGCCAGTTGACGAAATTCAATTATGTGGACCAGGGCCGTCTTCAATTGAACGAGGAGCGCACGGTGCTGGATGAAGTCGCCGACGGCACTGAATTCGTGCAATGGGGCGAGTCCACGCTCTCCGTCCGGTCGTATCTGAAAAGATTTCTTTTCGCGGACGACCGCATCACGACGCAGGTGAAAAAATTGAGCGGCGGCGAGCGCAGCCGGCTCTTGCTGGCGCGCATTTTGAAAAGCGGCGGCAATTTCCTGATTCTCGATGAGCCCACGAACGATCTCGATTTGCCGACCCTGCGCGTTTTGGAAGAGGCGCTGGTGGCGTTTCCCGGCGTGGTGCTGGTGGTGAGCCACGACCGTTATTTTCTCAATCGCGTCTGCACCGACATTCTCGCTTTTGAAGGCGATGGCCGCATTGCTCACAGCGTCGGCGATTACGATTATTACCTGGAAAAGAGAAAGCGCGTGACCGAGAAAGCGGAATCGTGGGAGCGCGCGGCCAAGGCCATCGAGAAACAATCGCCCTCCGCGCCCGCCGCCAAACCAGGGAAAGCGCGCAAGCTTTCCTTCAAGGAAACGCGCGAATTGGAAGGCATGGAAGCGCAGATCCATTCCGTCGAGGCCGAGATTGCGCGGATTGAAGGGCTGTTCGCCGCGCCGGATTTTCATCGCAACCACGCGAAAGAAACCAACCAGCTCAACACCCAACTCGCCGAGGCGAAGGAAAATCTCACGAAGCTTTTTGCGCGCTGGGAGGAATTGGAAGCCATTCGGCTGGCTTCCGGAGTGGCGAAGGCGGATTGATGCGTTGTTTCGCTATTGGACCAATTGATAGAACATCTGCGCGCCGGAAATCGGATTGGTCACCGTGTTCTGATCGCCGACCACGGTAACTCCGCAGTTGGTGATCCAAACCGGGGAAACCAAATTGGTGGTGGATCGCAGCGTGAAGTTTTGGGCGTTCGTGGGCCACGTCACCACGATATTTGTGTCGGAAGTGAAGATATTCAAGGCGGGCGGAATCACGTTCGCACTCACGTCGTCGAGGCCAAAAAAACTGTGTTCATTGAGATAACCGAACTGCAGGGCGCCGCTCGTGTCGGTGGCCGTGATCGTGAATTGCAGGTTCGTCCAGGCGAGGGCAGGGATGTTGGTTTGATCGAAAAGGATGTTTCCGTTCCATTGCACCACAAATTCATTGGGAGTGCTGTCGTCCGGGTTGGTCAGCCAAAGCGAAATCAGATAAGGCTGGCCGGGCAGAGTGGTGATGGTCTGCGAAAGCGATCCCAGCGAGCCGAATGCGCCCAGGAGCGCCAGGTATTTGCCCGACTTGGGAGAAATTCCCGCCCCCGAACCGTCGTCCACAAAGGTTCCAGACGAATTATCAACCACGGTCCAGTTCTGAAAATCCCCGGTTTCAAAACCTCCATTCTGAATTTCGTTGGCGCCACTCACCGCCGCGTGCAACAAAACCAACGCGATAATGGCGCGGAGTTTCGTTCTCGTGAGCAGTTTGAGGTTCATTGACAGTGGCCTCCGGGAAGAAGGTATTGCTCAGGAAACGCTCGTCGAAGCATCGGGCGACGAGGCCGCCGGCTTGGGTTTTTCCACGGGACGATTGATCCGGAATTCCTTCATCTCCGCGTAAATGGATTGCGCCAGGCCGGACTTGGCGAAGCCCACGACCTTCGCGCCCTTGACTCCGAAAAATGTGTCTAGTTCCGCCGAGGAATATTTTTGCACCACCGGGTAATGCGAAAAATCGGACAGAATTTCGCCACGGCTGCCCTCTGAAATGTCGGTCGTGATGAGTACAAAATGCAATTTGCTCTTGCTCCGGCGCAATGTGTCGCGCCCGATCATCAGCGCGCGCGACTTCATGACGAAAGGAAACAATCGCTCGACCGATTTGGCGGGTCCTTCGCTCATCAGGCCACCTTTACTTTGAGTTTGTTCCCTTTGATCTGGCTGCGATTCAGCTTTGCTATAATGCCCTTTACATGCTCCGAGGCCACGTCCGCGAACAAATGCCGTTCCCGGATGTCCACCATCCCCACCACTTTTCCGGGCAGGCCGGTCTCGCCGGCGATGGCGTTGACGACGTCGATCGGTGCGATGCCCATTTCTTCGCCGACATTCATCCACAGGCGCGTTTGGTTGTCCGGAGTCCGGCGGCTGGGTTTGGGCTGCGGCTTTGCCGAAACTTTTTTGGGCGGTTCCGACACCGACGCGAGAATCTCAGCGTCGGAAAAAGTTTTTTCGGCAGGGCGCGCCACTCCTTGCGCATCGTCGCTGGGTGCAACAGGAATTTGGGTTTCGGCAGGCCTCGCCGCTCCGTGCGCAGCCTCGGGCGGTGCAACAGGAACTGCGGCTTTGGTAGGGCGCGCCACTCCGTGCGCGCCGGCGTTGGGTGCAACGGGAACGGCGCGCACAGATTGACGCGCCCTGCCTTGCGGATTGGCCGACGGAGCTTCGCGAACAACGTCGCGTCTGTCCTCCCGTCGATTTTCAAATCGCGAACCACGGCTGTGAGGCTCCGGCCGTTCTTCACGATAAGGCCGCTCCGGTCGCGAACGTTCCTCTTCGCGCGTCGATTTGACCGCTGGCGCGCCATCCCCCACCCGCAAATGATGCAACAAGGCCGACGCGATGTCCGTGGAACTGAAGCCCTCTTCCAACAGCCGCTCCACCAGATGATCTTCGCGCTTGAAGTCACTGTTCTGGAGCGTCGTGCGCACTTTATCGAGAAATACATTGGCGCGGGCATCTTGCACTTCATCGGCCGTGGGCGGTTTGCCGCGCTGAATTTTCATCTTGGTGAATCGCTCGATGTTGTAAATTTGAAACATCTCACGGCCGGCCACGAATGAAATTGCCCGCCCGCTGCGGCCCGCGCGACCGGTGCGTCCGATGCGGTGGACGTAGTCTTCCACGTCGTAGGGCAGGTCATAGTTGAAAACCACCTGCACATCGTCCACGTCAATGCCGCGCGCGGCGATGTCCGTCGCGACCAGGAATTCCAGCCCGGACTTCCGAAACTTGTTCATCACGCGATCGCGCTGAGCCTGGTTCATGTCCCCGTGCAAACGATCGGCCAGGTAACCTTGCGCTTCGAGATGATCCACGAGGTCATCGACCATGCGTTTGGTGTTGCAAAAGATAATTCCCAGCTTGAGATCGTGAATATCGATCAGCCGGGTGAGTAATTCGATTTTGTAACGCCGGTCCACTTCGTAATAAACCTGCTCGACCGTCGGCACGGTCAGCGCTTTTTGCTCGATGCGCACCTGCTGCGGGTTGCGCGAATATTTCTCGATCAACTGCTGAATGGGCCGCGGAATGGTGGCGGAGAAAAAAACGGTTTGCCGCTCTTTGGGAGTGGATTGAAGGATCAATTCGATGTCATCGCGGAAACCCATGTTGAGCATCACGTCCACTTCATCGAGGATGACGGTTTTGACGGTTTCCAGGCGGAGCGTTCCGCGCCGCATATGGTCCATCACGCGGCCGGGAGTGCCGATGACGATTTGGGCGCCTTGCTTGAGGCCGTAAAATTGCCGCTCGTAGGATTGGCCGCCGTAAATGGGCAGCGCCGCAATGCCCCGCTTGAATAACGCGAGCTTGTGAACCTCTTCGGACACCTGCACGGCCAATTCGCGCGTGGGACAGAGGATCAGCACCTGCGCCACGCGTTTCAACGGGTCGGTTTTTTCAATGGCCGGAATCGCAAAGGCCGCCGTTTTGCCGGAGCCGGTTTGCGATTGCCCCACCACGTCGCTCCCTTGCATCAGGATGGGAATGGCCTCGGCCTGAATCGGCGCGGCCTGTTCGAAGCCCAGTTTATCGATGGCCTTCAATAATTCCGGCGAAAGGCCCAGTTCAGAAAATAATTTTGGTGTCATGTGCAATTCCGACAATGGAAAATTCAAATCCGCGGGTGGAATAATCAAAAACAAACCGCAGACGGGGGAATCTAGCGTAGATTGCCATCGGGCGAAAGAGAAGACTTCAGGGAAGATTTCCGGGCTGATGCCCCTAAGTTCCCGAGGTTTCAACCGGAATTTTATTGAGCTGGGGAAGGCGCGTCAGCCCTGGAGAAGACTTTGCCCCAATTCCAAATAATTCGCACAAAATGGGCAACTGCGGAGGGTTAATATTTTTTTGGGTGCTTGTTCTTGTGCTTCTGACGATGACGCCGGGCATCGATTACAATGATGACGAAAACCACAAAACCCAGGCCAATGAGCATTATCACTCCGGGGTTACGATCCCAGATTGTTCTCAACCCATTTGTCAACTGGGCCCAATTCATGCGGCAGCACCATACACCGCCGCCGGTCAAAAATAAACTCCCAAGTGCGCGGCGGGACCGAATTCATCCCTTGCTTCCAGAACTGCGACTCATTCCGTGCCGGAGAATCGCATTCGGGGAATAAAAAAGCGGCTCCACTCGGAGCCGCAGTGATTGCCACTCTCAATCACATTACGGGTGACATCCTATCGCGAACCGGAGTTTGCAAAATGGGGTGAAACCCGCATATGTCAGGCCAGAGAGAACCGGGGAATTGCAAGGCCGGTGGTCCCGGGCGCTTCCAGATCTTCCGCGGACTGCGAATCGATCTCGGTCGCCGGCACGGCTTGATGTTCGATTTGCGGGTACTCGCGGTTGAGTTCTTCCACGAGCCCTTCGACTTCCTCTTTCTCAAAACGTTTGGTTCCCCGGCCGGCCCGGCCGTTCACTTTTGATTTCCATTGAATCACGTAGCTGTTGTTCATGCCTCTTCACTACAACCCGCGTGAATTTGATTAAAGTGGGTGAAACCCGAAAGCTTTTGGGGAAAACCACAGTGGTGCCTATTTTAAAATCAAGAGCGCCGGCATTTTCGGCCGGCGCTCTGAGGAGACGAGAGAAGCCGGCGAGACGCCGGCGCTCCCGGGCGATTAAATCGCGCCTTCCGAGTGATAACCTTCTTCGCCGTGCTCCGTGAGGTCGAGGCCGACGGTTTCGACTTCTTCGCTCACGCGCAAGCCGACCACTGCTTTGACGATGTAAGCGATAATGATCGTTCCGAAGATGGCGATGCAAAGCGTCAGTCCGATGGCTTTCAACTGCTCCCACACCAAAGGCTGCAAGGCTGAATCTTTCACGTAATCTTTCAGATTCAGCGCGAGATTCGCGTTCGCCGAATTGCGCGCCAGAATGCCGGTGAGCAACGCGCCGATCGTGCCGCCGACGGCGTGAACGCCGAAGGTGTCCAGCGCGTCATCGTAACCGAACCAGCCTTTGATTTTGTAGCAGAAGAAGAACGGAACCGCGCCGGCAATGAGGCCGATAATGACCGCGCCGTTCGCAGTCACGAACCCGCAGGCGGGCGTGATGACGACCAACCCGGCGACCGCGCCGGAGCAGAAGCCAAGGATGCTGGGCTTGCCTTTGAGGACGTATTCGATCATGCCCCAGGTGAAGGAGGCGACCGCCGTGGCCATGGTGGTGGTCAGGAACGCGTTAGCCGCGACTCCGTCGGCGGCGACAGCGCTGCCGGCGTTGAAGCCATACCAGCCGACCCAGAGCATCCCGGTGCCGACCATACAGAGTACCATGCTATGGGGGGGCATCGGTTCCTTGCCGAAACCAAGCCGTTTGCCAAGGATCAAACACAGAATCAGCGCCGACCAGCCCGAGGACATGTGCACCACAGTGCCGCCTGCGAAATCAATCGCATGGATCTTCGCGTTGGCGTTCCAAACGCCGTTCATTAAACCGTCGACGCCCCACACCATGTGCGCGAGCGGGAAATAGACGACGAACATCCAGATCGTCACGAAGAGCAGGATGGCGGAGAATTTCATGCGCTCGGCAATCGCTCCCACAATCAGGGCGGGCGTGATGATGGCGAACATCATTTGATACATGCAGAAAACATTGTGCGAAACCCACCCGCCGTAGTCCGTGTTGGGTGTGGAATCGACGCCGTTTAAAAATGCCCAGCCGCAGCTGCCCCAGAACGGTTTGCCGCTGTGAAAGGCGATGCTGTAGCCGCAGAGCCACCAGAGAATCGCGACCAGGCCGGTGATGCCGAGGCATTGCGCCATCACGGACAGCACGTTTTTGCGGCGCACGAGGCCGCCGTAGAACAGCGCCAGGCCGGGCAGGGTCATGAACAACACGAGGGCGGCGCTGACCATCTGGAAGGCGTTATGGCCGGGGCCGGGCGAAGTCGTGAGAACCGTGGTGGCGTTGGTCTGACGCGCGCCGTTGGTGACGTAGGCTTCGAGGTCGGCCACGCGGTCTTCCAGTTTTGGCGCCGGAGCATCCGCCGCGAAGGCGGGACAAACGCCGCAGGTAATCACGGCGACTAACGAGAGGATGGAGATAATTTTTTTCATCGGTTCAGTGGTTCGGGGTTTTGCTTGAGAATTAAACGGCTTGCTCTCCTTTTTCTTCGGTGCGGATGCGGACGGCCTCGTCGATTTTCGAAACGAAGACTTTGCCGTCACCGATTTTGCCGGTCTTGGCCGCCTTGACGATGGCGGCCACGGCGGCGTCTACGCGGCCATCGGCCACGACCGCTTCGACTTTGATTTTCGGCAGGAAATCCACCGTGTATTCGCTGCCGCGATAGATTTCGGTATGGCCCTTCTGGCGGCCAAATCCCTTTACTTCCGTAATGGTCATGCCTTCCACGCCGATTTCGCTCAAGGCGTCCTTCACTTCCTCCAGCTTGAACGGTTTAATGATCGCTTCGATTTTCTTCATATAGTTTGGGTTCTGAGCCGGGAACCATTTCCCGCTGTGCGGCGTTTTAGCAACGGCGGTGCCAAGAATCGAATGAGTGAATGCCATTCATCGAAATCATGCGGCATTTCGTCGTGAAAATAATTTTGATGATGAAATGAATGTTTCTTTTTATACCGGTCAAAGGCTGGCCGCTGTTGCCTTTTGACCACGATGTTGATTTTGAAACCGAGTGGAAGGGGAGGTTTTAACGCTAAGACGCCAGGGCGCAAAGGGATTGAAGGGTTAGGGTCGGAGAAACCGTTGTGGGAACGCACTTCTAGGAGAATGGGAAGCTTAAAATCCCTCGTCTCTGCGTCTCTGCGCCTTGGCGTTAAATCCGGCGCAGCTTTACCCGTGAATGACCAGTTGGATGTTTTCGGGAAGGCTGCGCGCGACTTCGGTCACGACGTCGCCGCGAAGTAATTTGGCGAGGGCGCTCCGATGCGGCGCGCCCAACATCAGGATGTCCACACCCAAAGTGGCGGCGATGTCGACAATGGTCCCGGCGGGGTTCTCACTGACGGCGAAGACCGGCAGCACGCTTACTGCGGCGTCGCGCGCCAGGTCCAGCGTGCCATACATGATTTCCGCCGCGTGGCGATCGTTCTGCCAGCGTGGCCGTTCGAGATTCGCGATGGGTCCCGGCAGGGCGACGGAGAGTTGCTTGATGTAGAGCACGTATAAATTTCCCTGGCGCAGCTTGGCTTCTTCCAGGGCGAATTTAAGGACCGGGGTGAATCCGCGCGCGGCCACAAGGATGGCCTGGCCAGGCTCGAAATTCGGACGCAACGGCGCCAATTGCTCGGGCTTGGTGACCGCCGCGGCCTGTTCGCGGGTGAGCGTCACGGTCTCGAACCCGGCGCGTTTCATCGCGTACCAGCGCAGGCCGAACCCGACACCCAGCACGCACGCGGCGAAGAACAGCGCCTCGTGTTTGGTGTGGGCAATGGTCACTTCCACGATGAACAGCACAATGAAGGTGAAGAGCATGATGCTGAATTCGCGCCAGTTCAGCCCGAGCCGTTTATTGAAGCAACTCGAGCCCAGGTTGACGGTAATCGCGCCCACCACGCCGATGGCGTACATGTCCGCCAGCTTGTCGAGGTCGTATGAAATGGTGACGAGAATGGAGGGCAGGATCACGGCCACCAGCAACGGCGCCCAGGGGACGCCGTGAGAATTCAGTTTGGTGAATTGTCGCGGCATTTCGCCATCGCGCGCCAGCATGTACGCCAGCCCAATCATTGCGCCGACGGCGGTGTTGACCGCGCTCAACAGCAGCAGACCAACCACCAAACCAACGGCGACGCCGAATAAATGGCCGAAGTGCGGGCCGAACATTTCCGAGCCGTAATGCTCGCCCAGAAACCGCAGCATGTCTTCGTACCTGCTTTTGATTTCGCCGGACATCGAGTGCGGCAGCGAGAGCATGGCCCAGCCGAGCAGGGCGGTGCCCAAAACCACCTCGATGGCCACCGGGAAGATGGCTTTTTTGGCGGTGCTGGCCACGCTGGGTTTGTCGGGCGTGGCGCCGCGGTCCAGTTTCATGACGCCGGTGAGATTGGCGATGGCTTCTACGCCGCTTAAGGCCAGGATCACTTCGACGAAATCGACCCAATTATCGCGCAACCGGCCCTGGGGTTTAAGCAAGTCCACATCCATCCGCAAATGTGGCGCGCTGACGGCAATGATGGTGAGCACCACCAGCACCATGGGGATCGCGAGGGTCACCGCGAAGCTCCCGGAATGTTTGGGCCCGAAATAATTGATGAGGCCGATGAGCGCGATAAACCCGATGGTGGCCAGTTTGAGGTATTCGCGGGGAAGCCCGAAATAACTCATCGCGTCCCAGCAGCTCATGGCTGCCGTCACGATGAAATCGGCCAGCAACAAGAGTGAGCCGAGCACGGCGAGCACGCGGCTTTGCTCCCGCGCCGCGGAATAAACGCCGCCGCCATCCGGGAAATGTTTGCAGATGATGATGTAGTTGTAACCGACCAACCCGGTCAGCGCGCAAACGGCGAGGATGATGGGCAGGGAGGAAAACCCGGCCGCCACGAAGGCGAGACCGATGACATACGCCTTGCTGGTGCCCCAGTCTCCGTAGAGCAACGCGGCGGCGCGCGCCCAACCGACGTTGCGGGGGCGATGTGTAGCAGGTTCAAGCATTTGTGTAACGGCCCATAGCTAATCTGGCAATCAACCGTAAATCAATAGATGAATATCTTCGGGAAGCAGGCCGGAAATCCGCCGGACGATGTTTCCGCGCAACAAAGCCGCCAGTCCACTGCGCCTGGGAGCTCCAAGGAGCAGTTGTGAGGCGCCCATTGTGGCCGTGATGTCCACAATGGTTTCCGCTGGCGCGTCGCTCACCGCGTAGCAAGGCAACACCGGATGTCCGTCGGAATTTTCGAACGCGTAAGAAAAGATATCGCGGGCATCCTCGTCCTCCTGCCATTTCCGTTTTTGGTCCGCCTCCGTAAGCACCGGCAGGGCGCGAATGAAGAGCAGGTAAAGCGGCCGATGCGTGTCGCGCGCCTGCTGGAGCGCAAAATCCAGCGTGCGCCCGATGCAACGCACCGCGCAGAGAATTGGCGCGCCGGAAATCGCAGCCGTGAAGATGGGCTCAGGCACGCTGCCTTTCGTTGGGGATATTTCGGCGGCCACTGCCGCCGTTTCCGCCGCCTTCCGTTTTCGCCTTTGCGAGGCTTCCGCCGCCAATCCGCGCATGACCAGGCCGATGACCAGCACAGTGGTGGCAAAATAACGGGCCTTCGGCTTGTCCCAAAAAAGGGAAAGCTCGATCGCCAGCATGATGACGAACGTGAAGAACATCAGGAGCCGCTCCCACTTCACCAGGCCGAGTTTTTTGTCCGTGGCGCTCGCGCCGAGGTTCGTCGTGATGGCGCCGACCACGCCGATGGCGTACAAATCCGCCAGGCCGCTCATGTCGCTTACCGCCACGACCAGAGCGGCGGGGATGATGGTGGCCGCCAGGATGCTGAAGTTGGGCACGCCGAACTTGTTCAACTTCTGAAATACGGGCGGCAATTCCCCATCGCGCGACATAAGGAACGAAATCGCTATCAAATCGACAATGGCTGTGTTCACCGCTGACAATAGCAAGCCGGTCATCACGAGACTGACCGTCACCGCCGCGATCTTGGCGGCAGTGGCGCCCAACGCGTGGCCGACAAAAACCTCCGCCATGTAGCCCAGCATGTAATCGCGCACCCCGGAGTGCCCGGGCGCGTCCACGTCGTCCTTATGCACAACGAGATGCGGGAGCGCATGCATCGCCAGGCCGAGCAACGCCGTGTAGAAGCAAACTTCAATCATGACCGCGAGCACGGCGGGCGTGGAGGTTTTGGAGACGGACGGTTTACGGTCGGAACTGCCGGGATTGAGCTTCATCACGCCGGTGGCATTGGCGATGGCCTCCACGCCGGAGAGCGCCAGCACCACGCCGACAAAGCCGCGCCAGTTGGTCCAGAAACCGCCGCTCAGCGGCTGGACATTGTGCCAGGCGGTTCCCAAATGGGGCAGGGCGAAGGCCCCCAACAATACCACGACTGCCACCGTCGGCACGGCGATCAGAAACGCCAGTCCTCCCGTGTGGCGCGGGCCGAAATAATTGAGCGCGCCGATAAATACAATCGCGCCCGCCGCCCAATATTCCGGATGGGCGATGCCGAGGTATTGGCCGAGATATTGAAAGGCCGACAATGCGCTGATGGCCGCAGTGACGAGGTAGTCCGCAATCAACAGAAACGCGCCCACAATGGAAAGGATTTCCGAGCGATGCCGCACGCTGGCGTACACGCCGCCGCCATCGGGGTAATGCCGGCAGATGACCATGTAATTGACACCGACCAACGCCGTGAGCAGGCACATGGCGGCAATCAGCCAAAAGGAACTATAACCCGCGACGGCGAACGCGAGGCCGATGACATAAGCTTTGCTCGTTCCCCAATCGCCATACAGGATGGCCGCAACGCGCGGCGCATCGACGTTGCGCGGACGCTTCGTAGATGTCGAAATCATTTCAGTGCTGGCGGCGGTTTATGACCGTCGCGATGGTTTCAAACAGCGGCGCTGATAATGGCGTCGCTGCAAAAAACTGTTCAGGGGAAATGAAGGGAAGCTTCATTGCCCTTAATGTTTACGCCTGCGAGGTTAGCTGTCGGGCTGGAACCATTAAGTGTTCCCGTTGCGCTTCTGAAGCGCGAACGTTAGCCCCGATCCGGTATCACCGGAAAATCGGTTCCCCCGCTGACCGCGCCCAAGCGCGATCATTCGGCAAGACAAACGTGAGGAAACTATAAGCCTCCCCCCGGCGTAATACAAGGTGTTATTGACGTCTCATTGACGCGTTATGGTGGTGAATTGCCTTTATGACCCGCTCGCGGACCCGCGCATTATTGCAGGAATCCTTGCTGGGGTTTATTTCTCCCCGGCAAAAACTTGCGAGATCCAAGAACCGAACGAGATTCGAACTATGCGAGCACAGAAGGTTTTGGCCCGGGACTTCCAGTTCTATTTTTCAGATCTCGACAACATCGTCCTCGTGGAATGCCGCGAGGATGAAAGCGTCATCATTCGAGCAACAAAAAATAATGTTTCCGACCAGCGAAAAACTTCTTTCATCCGCAAACTTGCGGCGGAGGGTTTTATTCCCGACCAGTATCAGTGGTTCTCCGGTTCCACCGGCGGTTCCGATGGCGTGCTTTGGATCAAGGATTATTCATGGTTGGCCGCGCACCGGCCTTCGAGGAAATCAGCAAATCGATTCGTGGGCCGGCTGGTCGCGGCTGCCAGCGTTTTGTTGATTTGCATGATGCGAGTCTTGGTGGTCTCTCACCACAGCCCGGCAACGGTGGCGCAAAAAACGTCCCCCGTCATCGCCGCGTCCGGGGCGCCGATTGCGCTGCAACCGCGGCCCGAATCACTTGTTCCCGGAAACCCGCTCCCGGAGTTGCAACGCCAGCATTAATCCGTAGCCCGCCACCACCCCGCCGGACACCCACCATTGCGTGGCGCCGTTGTTGAATAGCATCGGGCAAATGATCTGGATCAACACCAACGTGATGAGCAGGTAGGCAACCCGAACGCCGGAACCAGGCATCAGCGTCCAGCCGCTCTTGAAGGATCCTTCAGCCTCGCGCTTTTCATTTCTGCGCCGGGCAACATTCTGAAGCTGGCCGAACGCCAGGCCGATGAGGCCGCCGACGACGAGAGCTGCGATGGAAGCGAGCATGATTATAAATTGAGTTGTCATAGTTTCTGTAATTCGGGGGTTTTTAGCAAGCTGCGCGGGAGCTGAACTCCCGCGCAGCCATTATTCAGTCAGTCAGCATTATGCCTTGAGCATCGGCGTTTCGGAATCCTTGTCCATCTGGACGCCGCTGTAACCGGGCACGCCCATTTCGGGAAGGTCGAGGCCTTCGATCTCGACTTCCACCGTGACGCGGTTGCCCACCAGTTTTTCAACGGCGAAATAAACCACCAGAGAGAGAACCGATAGCGTAACGAAGCAAGTGGTTACGCCAATAAGTTCAGCCCAAAACTGGCTCATACCACCTCCGTAGAACAGTCCTTTGACATTTCCGGCCACACCGTTGAAGCCGTCGCCGTAAGTGCCATCAGCGAATAATCCGATGGAGAGACAGCCCCAGCAACCATTCACACCATGGACTGAAATGGCGCCGACCGCGTCGTCAATTCCGATTTTGTCAAAGAAGAACACCGCTTCGACGACCACGATGCCCGCGATGATACCAATCAATGCCGCGCCACCCGCGCTGACGAACGCGCAAGGCGCCGTGATTGCCACCAGGCCGGCCAGCATGCCGTTGCACATCATTGACGGATCCGGCTTTTTCGTTTTGAACCACCAGACATACAGCGTGGTGGCCAGGGCTGCCGTGGAGCCCGCTATCATGGTATTGACCGCGATGACGGCGATGCGTAAATCCGTGCCGGCGAGAGTGGAACCGGGGTTGAATCCGAACCAACCGAAGGCCAGGATGAATGTGCCGAGCATGACCATCGGGATATTGTGCGGAAGGATGGGATGCACGAGTTTGCCGGTCTTGTCATACTTGCCGTGGCGAGGTCCGATGAGCCAGGCAAAGATCAAAGCGATCACACCGCCTTGCATGTGCACCACCGACGAACCGGCGAAGTCCAGGTGACCGTGGCCGAGGCCGAAGTTCGTGCCCAGCTGGGAGAGCCAGCCGCCGCCCCACACCCAATTGCCGAACAGCGGATACATGATCGTGCCAATGGCGCAGCCATAGAGCATGAACGCGGAAAATTTCCAACGTTCCGCAGCGGCGCCCGTCGGGATTGTCGCGGTCGTATCCATGAACACCATCTGGAACAGGAACAAGCAGAATGCCGCGGTGTCATAACCAGCGCCTTTCAGCAAGAATCCCTTCCAACCGAGGATGCCGAAAGGATGGCCCGCGATGGTCAGGGTAATTTCATGGTTCAAGCCGGCATAACCGCCCATCGTGCCGATGGCGCCGAGGCCGCCGAACATGAAGGCGAAGCCGCACAGGTAAAACCCGAGCATGCCCATGGGATAAATCATGAAATTCATCGCCATGGTATGGCTGGAGTTCTTGGCTCGGCACAAACCCGTTTCCACGAGCGCGAAACCTGCCTGCATGAACATGACCAGGAAGCCGGTCACCAATGTCCACATGAAGTTAATTGCTACGCGATTGTGGCCGACGTTATCGGCCAGTTTCACTGCGAGCGGCTCCAATTTAGCCTGCGCCGCATAATCAGAGGCGGCCTTTTTGGCGTCATTGTATGCCGCGACTTTGTTGGTATCTTTCAGATCATCACCCGCGAGTTCAGCAGGCGCGCTCACGACGAAACCGGGCACGTCGGAGGCTACGCCGGTATTGCCGCCGTTGGGATCCGGTTTGGGATCATCGGCCCGGAGCATCGCCGGGCTGAATGCGCTGATCAAAGTGATCGCGGTGATTGCGGTTAAGAGGAATTTTTTAATCATAGGTTTGAAGGGTTCAATTTTTTAAAACGTCAGAGGGCTTTGTCGCCTTTCTCCTCCGTGCGAATACGAATGGAATCGTCGATGGTGGTGACGAAGATTTTGCCATCGCCGATCTTGCCGGTCTTGGCCGCTTTGACAATGGCGGCCGAGGCTGCGTCGACCCGTTCGTTGGGAAGGACGACTTCGAGTTTGATTTTGGGGAGGAAATCCACGGTGTATTCACTGCCGCGGTAGATTTCGGTGTGGCCTTTCTGGCGGCCGAATCCTTTGACCTCGGTGACGGTCATTCCTTCAATGCCGATTTCACCGAGCGCGTCCTTCACTTCCTCCAATTTGAATGGTTTTATTATCGCTTCGATTTTCTTCATAGGTTGTTGGGTTTGGTCGGGCCCACGACTGCCGCTGCCGCCCGCGTGCGTCCGCAGCAGTGAATCGCTTCGCTGACTGCAATCGCCCGGTTGTGTTCACCGGGTTTAGCACCCTTGATGCCAGTCCATTCGAGGCAGTATCAAACCCCAATTAAATCAGGGGTTTATATGCTTTTTATATTGTGCACGAATGATTTGATGACGTTTTTTTGAAGGTTCGGCTGTGTCCTTTTGCGCAACCGGCGATTTTTTCGTCAGCGTTTGGCTGATGCAAAAATAATTTTCATCCAAACATGATGGGGATTTCGGCGAAAACCGGTTTTCCACGGGCTGGGGCGCGGAAGTTGCTAAGGTGCGATATTATGGAACCGACTCTGTTGCATCCACCCTTGTGGATGTCTTTCCCCTTCGTCATTTTGCTGGCGGCCATCGCGCTGGCGCCGTTGTTCTTCGGGGACTGGTGGGCAAAACACTATGCAAAGGTCTGCGCCGGTCTCGGCGCCGCAGTGGTTGTTTATTATATTTTTGCGCTACGCGGCTCCCCGCGCGTGCTGCACACCGCGATGGAATACTTCAGTTTCATTGCGCTGATCGGCTCCTTGTTCATCGTTTCCGGCGGCGTTCACATCAATATCAAAGGCGAAGCCACGCCGTTTACGAACGTTCTGTTTCTCGCCCTTGGCGCTGTTATCGCCAACGTCCTCGGCACCACCGGCGCTTCCATGCTGCTCATCCGTCCCTGGATCCGGATGAACAAATACCGTGTTACCGCGCATCACATCGTATTCTTTATATTTATCATCTCGAACGTCGGTGGTTGCCTGACGCCGGTCGGCGATCCTCCGTTGTTTCTGGGCTACTTGCACGGTGTTGATTTTTGGTGGGTGGCCAGACATGGCTGGTACATCTGGCTCACAGCCGTCGGCCTTTTGCTCTCCATGTTCTACGTCATCGACGCCCGCAATTACGCTCGCGCGCCGAAACCCCTCCGCGAAGAAATGACTCATCACGACGAATGGCGTTTCGATGGCCTGGCCAATCTCTTCTTCCTCGCCATCATTCTCGGCTCCGTTTTCATTGGCAAACCGCCGTTCCTGCGCGAAATCCTGATGATTGCCGCCGCGGTCGGCTCCTATTTCACCACCCGGAAACAAGTTCACGAATCCAACCATTTTACTCTGCATCCCATCAAGGAAGTCGCCATCCTTTTCGTCGGCATTTTTGCCACCATGATGCCTGCGCTCGACTGGCTTGCCGCCAATGCGGGGAAACTCGGCTCACCCACGCCTGGCATGTACTTTTTTGGCAGCGGCGCGCTCTCCAGTGTACTCGATAACGCCCCCACTTATCTCAGCTTTTTAAGCGCGTTGATCGGCGCAACCGGCACCACGGACGTGCACACTCTTCTGCGGCAACATCCCGACGCCATCCTCGCCGTCAGCATGGGCGCTGTTTTCTTTGGCGCAAATACCTATATCGGCAACGGTCCGAACTTCATGGTCAAAGCCATCGCCGACCACCAAAAAGTCCGCACGCCGGGCTTTATTGGTTACGTCGCCAAATTCACTCTGCCCTTCATGTTGCCCATGCTCCTGGCCATCTGGCTGATTTATTTTTACACTCGATAACCAACTCGCTCATGGATACCCGATTACTTAGAGTTTTTTGTGCTGTCGCGGAAAGCGGCGGCCTCGTGGTTGCCGCCGGCAAGGTTCATCTGACCCCGTCAGCCATCAGCCACAGTTTGAAATCGCTGGAAACGGACCTGGGCTGCCGCTTGTTCGAACGCGTGGGCAAGCGCATGGTGTTGAACCAGGCGGGCGAGCAATTGCTCGCGCAGATCCGGGTGCCGCTCAGCGCGCTTGATTCCGCCGCGGAAGGCATCCGGCGTCTGGGCAAATGGGGGCAGACGCGCCTGCGCATCGCGGCGTCCGCCTCCGCCTGCCAGCACATCCTCCCCAAGGTGATCCGTGAATTGAAAAAGAACGACGGCGCGATCGAATTGCGCATCGAATCCGGCGACACTCCGCGCGCAGTGGAATTGTTGCGCGCCAATAAAGTGGACCTGGCCCTCGGTATCGCGCCGGAGAATGTCACCGGGCTGGAGTTGCGCCCGATTTTTCGGGATGAGTTGATGTTTGTTTTTTCCTCCGCGCATCCCTGGAATGACGGGAGACCTATGACTCGCGACGAAATTCGCGCGCAGCCATTTATTGTTTACCAGCGCGCCAGCGTCACGGCCGAATTGATCGACCAGCATTTTCGCCAGCTGGAAATCGCTCCCAATGTGGCGATGGAAGTGGACAGCATCGGCGCCATCACGGAATTGCTGAAGTTGAACCTCGGTGTGTCCATCCTTGCGCCGTGGACGGTGGAGGGTGAATTGACGCGCAAGACACTTAAGATGCGGCCGTTGGGGGCCAAGCCGCTGCGTCGGCAATGGTCGGCGATTTCCCTCAGCACGCGGCGAATGACGCTGGCGGAGGAAAACTTTTGCCGCCTCTGCCGCAACCAGACCGCGGGAATGCGTTTGGACCGCGGCGATGTGCCGCTGGTAAAATAAAGGAGGGAGGAAAGCAGGAAGAAAAATATCCGTGGCATTGGGGGTAATGTGACACGTGCTCGGAAGCGCGCGGTGTAGCGCAGCCGTCCCGGCTGCGAGTGCCGGCGGCGTCTCGCCGCTGGAACGAACACGAGGCGGGGACGCCTCGTGAACTCGCAGGCGAGACGCCTACGCTACCTTTCATCTGGTTGCGCAGGGTTCGAAAAATATGGAGCGAGGGAGGTATCGGAAATAAAAATGGTCGGAGCGGTAAACGGTCAATCAATTCTGATATTTTTGCGTTGGTATGATTCCCGCGTGTTGGAGATTACTCGGACTTGGTTCGTTGCCGCCGTTTCCCAACGACTTTCCCCTCCATTTGTTGATATATTGAATTCGCTCACTTTCCATTCGCTTTCGAGATCTTCGCCATCAGGACTGATAGCCGTAACCCCGACGCTTAACCAAGTTAGTTTTCCGGTGAAAATGGATTTGCGATTGAGTGTGAAATGCAGAACCTCCTTATCTCCCTTTGGCAACTGAAGATTCAGCACGTGAGTTTCGGTGGATTTCGCAGGATTATTTGTCGAGGTTGAGTAGTAAAAATCCACCCGTCGGATGATTTCCGACTGATTACCTCGGTTCATTAATGCCAAATCGATATAAGGTGAGTCGTTTGTATTTTCAGCCCTCCATATAGATGAGTGAAATATAACTTGCAGAACTTTTGCAATAACGTCGTGGTCTTGGGTGCGCTGATAAGTGATCCAATCTGCATTTGTTTTCGCCGCGTTGGCGGACAAACTAGAGGCGTCGGCAGAACGCGTCGCTTGATTTGCTGAACGATATGAATTTAAGGCAGAGAATCCGGCGAAAAACGCCGCCACAACGGACACCCAAAATGTCGGAGATTTCGCTACGTGTCCCTTTGAATGCTTCACTTCCCTTTCGATATTAGACAGTCGTTCTTCTAGTGCTGAAATCTTATCAGGACTTGAGTCGCCTTGTTCAAGTTCGGATTTCATAGATGATGCATAGGAACCGAGAAGTTATCGGAAATAAAAATGGTCGGAGCGACAGGATTCGAACCTGCGACGTCTTGCTCCCAAAGCAAGTGCTCTAGCCAGGCTGAGCTACGCTCCGACGCGGATGGGAATATCCACGTATTGAAGCCGCTCCGCAATGCTTTTCGCAGCAGGGCTGAGGACTGTTAATTTTTTAGCACACCATTTCGTTGAGAATTCTGTTGAGAATTCTGTGTTGAGCACGCGTTGAGATTTGTTTTGACAGTAGAATCATCGAAAATAAAATGCGCCTACCCATTTACCGCTCCATAAATGGGTAGGCGCGATATTTAAAGCCATACCCTCTTGAATACTTGAGCCGGGTTTTCGCGCAGGCGATTTCGAGGCTTTCTCAGGCGATTTCCCGGTTTAATTCCCCGTGACTCAATTCTTTGTGTCAATTCCTGGATCAGTTCCCTGGACCAATAAATTCCAGTTGAAACCTTCGGAGCCTAAGATGCCTCAGCCCTGTTTTTGCCGGGCTTTCGGCTGGACGCTTGCGGGGGGCGTGTTAAGTTCCCCCCGGTCCAACCGCACCTTTTGCGGCGGTTGATTGTTTCTTAAATATGTCAACAGAGTCGAATGGCTCCCACAATGGGGACCAGCCCAAAAAAATAAACCTTCGGCGTCCGGACATCATGGAAGCCGTCCAGGCTCAGGTGCTCTCGCATTATCGCAGCGAACTCGTCGAGCGCGTTCGCGCCCACGGCGGCATGCTGGCAGCCGATAGTCTCACGGTGAAGTTGGCGAAGGAATTCGGCTTTTGCTACGGCGTCGAACGCGCCATCGATCTCGCCTACGCCGCCAAAAAGTACTTTTCCGAAAATTCACCCAACACGCCCATTTACCTCCTCGGCGAAATCATCCATAACCCGGAGGTCAACGATCAGATCCGCAACATGGGGATCCAAATCATTTCTCCCAAGCCCACGGATGAGGAACTGGCACGCTTGAAATCCGGTGATGCCGTCATCATCCCCGCCTTTGGAACTGAGGTCGGCACACGAAAGAAAATCGAAGAGAAAGGCTGCATCCCGGTCGACACCACCTGCGGCGACGTGATGAGCGTGTGGAAACGCGTGCGGCAATATTCCAAGGAAAACGTCACCAGTATTATTCACGGCAAGGCCAAGCACGAGGAGACCAAAGCGACGACCTCGCAGGCGCGCGCGTATGGCAGCGGCCATTATCTCGTGGTGTTCACGCTGGCGGAAACGGATTACGTCTGCAATTACATCCTGAACGGCGGCGATAAAAACGAATTTCTCGAGAAGTTCAAAGGCGCATATTCCGCCGGCTTTGATCCCGATGCCCATCTTCAGGCGGTGGGTGTGGCGAACCAGACGACGATGCTGCGCGGTGAAACCGAGGAGGTCCAGCGCCGCATCAAGCAGGCGATGATCCAGAAATACGGCGAGGGCGAAGTGGAAAATCATTTCCGATTTTTCGACACCATTTGCGGCGCCACACAGGACCGGCAGGACGCGCTGCAAAAACTTTTGCGCGAGCCGATGGATTTGCTGATTGTCATCGGCGGTTACAATTCCTCCAACACGTCGCATCTCGCGGAAATGGGCGAGGCCAAGCTGCCGACGTATTTCATCAAGAACGCGGCCAAGATGGTTTCGGACAAGCTGATTGTGCATTACGACCAGCACAAGCACCAGGAAGTCGAGACGCCGGACTGGCTGCCGTCCGGCAAGGTGACGGTGGGTGTCACCGCCGGCGCATCGTGCCCGAACAACTTGATTGAGGACACGATTCGCCGCTTGTTTGAGTTGCGCGGAATTTCCGTCCAGCATTTGCTGGCGAATTAGCAGGGCAGGGCGCGCACGGAGTCTACCGTCCAATTGACTTCCGGCGGTCATTTCCTTTAGCCTCCCGCATGCCGCGCACACGTATTGAACTCGAGGAAATCGAGCGCCGTAATCTCGCGCCATACGCGCAGCTCAGTGCCGACACGCGGGGCCGTAAATACGCGGAGCTTCCGCCGGAATGGCGCACTCAATATCAACGCGATCGCGACCGCGTGATTCATTCGCGCGCCTTCCGCCGGCTGGAATACAAGACGCAAGTTTTCCTCAACGGCACCGGCGACCATCTCCGTACGCGCCTGACTCACACGATGGAAGTGGCGGCGATTTCGCGGAACATCGCCCGCCCGCTTAAGCTTAACGAGGACCTGGTGGAAGTCATTGCTCTCGCGCACGACCTGGGCCATTCGCCTTTCGGCCACAAGGGCGAGACCGTTCTCGACGAGTTGATGAAAAAGCGGGGCGGCTTTGAGCACAATCGCCACAGCCTTCGCATCGTGGAGGAATTGGAGCAAAAATATCCGGATTTTCCAGGGCTGAACCTAAGCTGGGAAGTGCGCGAAGGATTGGTCAAGCATTACACGGCGTTTGATCATCCCAGCAAACGAGCCGGGTTCGCCGCGAAGCATTCCTCGCTCGAGGCGCAAATAGCCAATCTCGCGGACGAAATCACTTATTACAGCCACGACCTGGATGACGGCCTTGAATCCGGGTTGCTCTCGGAAAAAAAACTCGCGCGCGAGGTCCGCATCTGGGCCTACGCGGCGCGATTGGTGAAAAAGGAGCATGGCAATCTGCCGGATGAATGCCGGCGCTATTTCACGATTCGCACGATCATTGATTTGCAGGTGAAGGACGTGGTGGAGACGAGCGAGCGGATGATCCTGGCCGCCGGCGTAAAGTCCGCGGACGAGGTGAGGCTTTTTTCCAAGTCGCTCATCCAATACAGTCCCGAGCGGCGCCGGTTGAATATCGAGTTGCGCAAATATCTCTACAAAAACCTGTATTTCAATCCTGTGGTGAACGAGCCGCACCTGCGCGCGAAGCAATTGTTGCGCGATCTCTTCGCCTATTATGTGAAGCACACTTCGGAGATCGGCGAGCACGCCCGCGGGCGAATCCGCAAGATCGGAAAATATCGCGCCGTGTGTGATTACCTGGCGGGAATGACCGACCGCTACGCCATGCAGGAGCACGAGCGGATTTTTTCGGCGGGCGGCGCCTGATTTCGCGGGATCGGCATCCTGCCGGTCTCCTTCGTTTTCCTCCTGGCCGAGACTTTACCTATTTCTTTGGCACGATAACCAATTTGCCGTTTTTCACTTCGATAGCCTGGAGGCGCTTCAAACCGGCGGCGGACCTGGGGTCGGAATTGAATCTGTCCGCGAGATTTTCGCGGACGACTTCGCGCATGATATTGCGCGGAATGGGCCGTCCCTTCGCGGTCAGGTAAGCTGCGGAAATCTGCAACTGACCGTTGGTCAGTCCGACATTGAAAATACCCTCGGCGTTGATGTAGCGGCCGCGCAACTGGACCATGCCGAGGTCCTCCGCGGGAAAACTGACTTGCGCGCGCAACTCGTTATTGGTGATGGCAACGAACAGGTGATTTTTAAGGATGGTCATCGACGGGTCGGTTTCGATGAGCGCATTGAGTTCGTCCGCTGAAAGTTCCAGCGGCGCGACCGTCTCGCCGTCGCGAACCGACTCGCGAAATGTTTCCACGCGATCGTGCAATTGGAACATCTGCACGTCCGGCAAGTGCACCGTGGGCAACTGCATGGGCTGTTTGTCGGTCAACTGATTGACCAGCCCCCGGGCGTAGTGAATTCCAAAGTACGCGCCGAGCAGCAGCACGAACAGCAATATCACCCCGGTGAGCCCACCGTAGAATAAACAACCCCGTTTGCGTTTCTGTTGCGGGTCAGGCATAAATTAGATGCCATAACTTAACCCAAGACCAAGCCGGCTGGCTATGCGCATTTCTCCGAACCTACTTCAAGGGGGAATTCAACTTAGGTGCGGAATTTGTTTCGTTCATTTTGGGGATGACGATCAGCTTTCCGTTTTCGATTTTTACCTGCTGCAATTTCGCCAGCGCCTGGTTGAGTTTCACGTCGTTGGTCCAGGAATCGGCGAAATTTTCCGCGCGGAGCGATTGCATGAATTGTTCGGGCAGCGGTTTTCCTTTCACGGAGAGCGAGCGGACGTTCAGCTTCAGGTGCCCGTTGTACAGCGCCAGCGCAAATTCGCCGCTGCCGTTGAAATAACGTCCCTTGAGCATGCGCAGGCCGAACCCGTCGGTGGGCATGCTTAACTGCGCCTGCACGTGGTCTTCGTTGAAGCTGAAATAAAGGCGCGGCGGCGCGGGCGTGTTGGTTTTGACGGACTCGGCGATGAGCGCGTTGATTTCGTCGGCAGTCAAGACGAGCGGTTCCACCGGTTTGTCAGTTTCAATGGCTTTGTCGAAGCTCTCGACGCGTCTTTGGAGGTTGGTGATTTCCGTGCCGGACATCTGCACCGTCGGTATTTCGAGCGGCCGGGTGTCGGTATATTCGTTGACCAGATGATGAATGTAGTGGTAACCGGCGTAGCCCGCGAGCAGGGCCAGCACCAGCAGGATGCCCGCGATGATGCCGCCCCAAAAGAGACAGCCGTGGCGGCGAGGTTTTTCGGCAGGGTTCATGGTTGTTTTCCTCCTCGACGAATGTGCATGCGAAGCGGCGGCGGCACTGGGATTTTGGGCGGCTCCGCTGGGGGGGCGGGGACGGGTGGAACCGGCGGCGCGGGCTTGATTTCCATTTGCTCGACTTTCTTCGCCAGCCAATCCTCGGCTTTCACGATGGTCTCGCCAATTTTTGTGTCGGGAAATTTCATTTCGCCAATCTGGAAATCCGTCAATGACTTCATCATGTCCACCGTGTGGCCGGCGGATTTCACTGCTTCATTCCAGCGGTCGCCCATATTTTGCAAATCCTGGTAGCCGTTAACCAACCATTCGAGCTTGCCGGTTTCGATGTCCACGAGCAGGCCGTGCACCGGGATTTTCGGGCCGATGAGCGGGCTGCTGCGGGCGAAGTTGCAGGCTTTGAGCACGTTTTGCCGATCGCTGGCGAACATGCCGAAGAATTCATTGAGATTTTCGGGGAGCAACTGCCGCTTCACGCCGAGTGCCTCCAATTTTTCGAGCAATTGCATCGTGGTCGTTCTGCCCACCTGGCAGTCCGTGTGGCCGATGACGGCGATTTCCTTCCCGCCCTTCACCGCGCACGCCAGCGCCAGCGAACGCATGGTGCTGCTCAACGGGCCGGTAATGACATTCCCGGCGTTGCGCAGCCAGATGAACTGCCCGCCCGGCAGCCCGAGCACGTTCGGAAAGAGAGCATTCAGCCGTGGATCGATGCAGGTGAGCGCGACGACGGGCAGTTCATTCTCAAAATCCGCCACGTGCACGCCGGCTTTCGCATCGCCGGCGATGGCGCGATGATTGGCGTCAACGATGGCTTCGAAGAGGCGCATTGGGATTTTCTTTGATGCTCACTTCCTCCGAGCCACCAGCAAATAAATCAATGCGCCGAGGACGTTTAGAAAAATAATGACCAGCACCCACGCAATTTTTTCGCCGCCGCTGAGGCGCGGGTTGGTGAGGGCATTGACCAACGCCCAAATCCAGAGCGCGAATGCGAGGATGCCCAATATCCCCACAGGAAAATTGATGACCAAACTGAATAGGGGTGCAATGGCGTGCATGGGATTGATTTCTTTCGTTTGATTTTTATCAGGCGGGCGCGGCCAGCTTGCGTTTCGGCCTTCCAAAGAAAAAGTAAATGACCGCACCCAATAAATGCAGCAGCGCGACCACAATGATCCAGACCACCCGCTCGGTTTGATCGAGGCCGCGGTTCCGGGCGGCGTCCACCAACATCCAGATCCAGAGGGCCGTGGAAATCAGGCCGAGCGGCAGGAAAAAGAGCACGAGCAAAATCTCAAATCCTCCTAGAAACATGGCGAACATATCTATTCCTTCCTTCAGGGTTTTTCGATCGCGGAAACGATGGCTTCCACTTCCTCCTGCTTTAATACGCCCTTGGAAACCATCAGCCGAATCAGCGTTGCCAGATACAGCTTCAGCTCGTGATTCTCGTCTTTCAATTGTTCAATGTCTTGTTCCTGCTCGCGGTCCACCTGGGCCTTCTGCGCGGAATCTCCGCGCATTTGTTCAATGGCGTTCTCGAGGTCGCCGATGTCGAGTTGTTGCCCGACATTTCCGAGTAGCATCATTCTTCCCCATCCCATAATCAGCCTTTCTCCTTGTCAGTTTTGGCCATCGCATTTTTCAAGGCCGGCACTTGCTCCAGCAATTTCTCGAACTTCACTCCAGTCAGACTTTCCAGCACTGGCGGCAATTGCGCGATGATTTGCGTGACATCGCCGGTCAATTTGCTCGCGCCGCCGCCGGGGCCGTTGCCGCTGTTGATGATGACCATCTTCTCGGTCTTGGCGAGCGGTTCGCTGATCTTGCCGGCGACTTCCGGCAGCACGCGCACGATCATTTCGATGACCGCCGCTTCGTTGTATTGCTTGAACGATTCAGCCTTGGCCTGCATGGCGGATGCGGTCGCTTTGCCCTGGGCCTCGATGACCGAGGCTTCGGCGAGACCGCGCGCCTTGTTGGCTTCGGCTTCGGCAATGCCGGTCGCTTTGGACACGTCGGCGTTGGCAAAACCTTTGGCCTTGGCAGCCGAGGCGGCGCCTTCGGCCTCGGTTTCCAGCTGGAATTTCGTCGCGTTCGCCAGGGTTTCCACGCGATAACGCTCGGCGTCGGCGGGCTTTTGCACGGTCGCTTCCAGTTCGCGCTGGCGGCGCAAAATTTCCTGTTGCTGCAGTTCAATCTGCTTCTGTTTTTCCACGATGCTGACCTGCACTTCTTCTGCCTTCACCAATTGGCCGGTCTTGAATTTCTGCAAATCGTAGGCGAGGTCGGCTTCGGCCTTTTTCTGGTTCACCGCGGCCTGGTACTGCGCGACGTTCGATTGATAATCCCGTTGCGCTTCTGCGATTTTTGAGTCGGCGGCGAATTTCGCCTCCTGTCCGGCCTGTGTTGCCTGCGCGGAACGAATCATCGCGTCGCGGTCGGCTTCGGCCTGGGCGATTTGCGCATCGCGCTTGACCTGAGCAATGCGCGGTTTGCCGAGCGCATCGAGGTAGCCCTGCGAATCGCGGATATCGCGAATCGTGAAGCTCACGATGCCGAGGCCCATATTCGCCATGTCGCCGGCGGCGACTTCCTGCACCTTCGAGGCGAAAGCGTCGCGGTTCTGGTAAATTTCCTCCACGGTCATGGTGCCGAGAATCGCGCGTAAATGGCCTTCGAGCGTTTGCATGGCCACGCTTTTAATTTCATCAGTGCTCTTGCTGAGGAATTGTTCCGAAGCGGTGGCGATGGAAATATCGTCGCCCTTGATTTTGATTTGCGCCACGCCGTCCACGCGTACGGGCACGCCTTTGCTCGTGTAAACCTCAGGCGTCTGGACGTCGATGGTGAGGATTTCCAGCGACAGGATGTCCACCTTTTCTTTGACCGGCATCACGAACGTGCCGCCGCCCTTGACGATGCGGAAACCGATTGCCCGGGTGGTGCCGTCCGGGTCCACCACCTGGTGTCTTCCGCCCGAGACGACCAGCACCTGGTTGGGACCGACTTTGGTGTAGCGGCTGGCCCAAATGCCAACAAACAGGAAAAAGACAAACAGAATCGCGACCACGCTGACGGCGATGAACATGGACGTGCTCATTTCAGCAAGGAGGGGGCTAAGTTGCATGGGGTTCACTTGGTTTTGAGGGGTTCGGGTTCGATTTCAACAAAAAACTGCGTTCCGACAATTCGAGAGATGCGCACGCATTTCCCGGTGGTTACCGGTGAACCGTCGGCCGTGCGCGCGGGCGCCGTATAACGCGAGCCGCCCTGCACATACGAAATTTCTCCCACGCCATTTTTCGGGATGGGCGAGGCCACTGATGCAATCTGGCCGATAAGCGTCGCAACCCGCGATTCGCTCGAGCCCTGGAATTTCTTGAACATCGCATTGAAGAGAAAAAACGTCAGCGACGCGATGAGCATTCCCGCCACCGCGGAAAGCGGCGCGCTGATCCAGATGGAATTTGTCGCCGGGATGCGCTCCAGGATCAACCCGCAGGCGCCGAAGGCCGTTACGAAACTGGAGAGCACTGTCGGACTGAAAAACGAAATTCCCGGCAAACCGCTGTGATCGTAGCCCGCGTCCGCGTGCCCGCCGGTTCCGACATCCGCGCCGTGTCCGCCAAAATCGTGGCCTCCGAAAAAGTGGCTCGTGACGGCGCTGAAGATCGTGAAGATTAGACCAACTGCCAGACAGATCGGGTAGATAATCATAAGCGCCTCATCTTCCTTCCGGCGCTAGTAAACGCGCAACCGAACAGCCGTGGCAAGCACGAAACGAATTCGCGCGCCCGACGTTGTCCAGGAGTTCCACTTCTGTTTGCCTCTGATTCATCGCTCGCCCACAGCAAACAACAAGAGCGGCTTCCTGGCATCTACAATTTGGCGGCGCTTTTGTAAGACGCAGCCGGCAGGATAGCGCGCGCCTGCCCGGATTTGAAACCTTTTGACCTTTGGCGCGTCTTAACTAAAATTCGGAGCAAAGCAATTATGAACCTTAAAATCGCACTCACCACCTTTAGCATCCTGGGAATTTCCCTCGCCGTATTCGCGGACGACGTGGACACGAGCAAACTGCCGCCCGCTTCCACCAAAACCGGTGTGACCTACGCCAGCGACATCAAGCCAATCTTCGAGGCTTCGTGTGTCAAATGTCACAACGGCCCGAAGGCGAAAGCCAAGTTGCATCTCGACAGCCTCGAAGGCGTGCTCAAAGGCGGCGAGGACGGCAAAGTGGTGGAATCCGGCAACAGTGCCAAGAGCATGATGGTTCTGAATATTGCCCACATCGGCGATGACATGGATTTCATGCCGCCGCCGAAAAATAAAATGGGATTGAAGAAACTCTCGGACGAACAAATCGGCTTGATTCGCGCCTGGATTGACCAGGGAGCAAAATAAATCGGCTCCGCTGTCCGCCGCGTGAATCCATTATGAAAACCAGGACCGCGATTGCACTGACCGGCGCGCTTGCGATGTGTTTTCTCGCGAGCGCCGTGGACGTGGACATCAGCAAACTGCCGCCGCCTTCTGATAAAAAGGACGTCACGTTCGAAAGGGACATCAAGCCCTTGTTTGAAAAGTCGTGCGTGGATTGTCATGGGGCGGAAAAACCGAAGGGCAAGCTGCGGCTCGATACGCTGGCGGCCACGCTTAAAGGCGGCGTGGACGGCAAGGTGCTGGAACCGGGTAAAAGCGCCGACAGTTTCCTGGTGGCGAACATCGCATTTCTCGGCAATGACGATGATTTCATGCCGCCGCGGAAGGACACCAAGTATCCGCGCTTGACCGCGGAAGAGGTGGGGCTGGTCCGTGCGTGGATTGATCAGGGGGCGAAATAAATTTTCTTCCTTTTAGCCACTACCTGATCCGAAAAATGCGTGCAAACCGCGCGGAGGCGGATTAGATTGCGCGTGAATGTATCCACCAGTGGTCACGAAGGACCCGACAGCGGTTGAAGTGGAGGTTCAGGCCGCCTATCTGGGAATATTTCCGGAGGGTGATGCGATGTTTGTTCCGCGCGTCTTCGGATGGGCCATCGAATGTTTCACTGGGAATTACGGGGATTATCAGGCGGTGGATGCGCGTTACCACGATTTTGAGCACACGCTGCAGGGCACACTCTGCATGGCCCGGCTGCTGCGCGGCCGGCATCTCGCCAAGGCACAGCCGCCACTGACACCGCGGATGTTTCAGCTCGGTTTGGTCGCCATCCTGATGCACGACACGGGCTATCTCAAGAAACGCGATGACACTGACGGCACAGGAGCGAAATACACGGTGACGCATGTGGAGCGGAGTGCGGAATTCGCCGGGGTGTTGCTCGCCGAGAAAAAGTTTTCCTCGCAGGAAATCCAGGCCGTGCAGAACATGATTCATTGCACCGGTGTGGACGCGGCATTGAGCGTGATTCCGTTCCAGAACGATTTGGAAAGAATCGTCGGCCACGCCCTGGGCACCGCGGACCTGCTGGGCCAGATGGCGGCGGAGGATTACGTGGATAAATTGCCGGTGCTGTATGCCGAATTTTCCGAGGCGGCGCGTTTCGCCAAAGGCAGGCCGCATTTTATCTCCATGTTTTCCAGCGCGGCCGACCTGATGCAAAAGACGCCGGCGTTCTGGGAGAAATACGTCCAACTGAAATTGAACCGTGATTTCAGCGGCGTTTATAAGTTTCTTAACGTTCCGTATCCGGACGGTCCCAATGATTATTTGCAGCGGATTGAGGCGAACATGACGAAGTTGCGCGAACGGCTCGGGGCCGTGCGCACCTGAAGAGGATATTATGGCGTCGTTAAAAGAATTAAAGCTGGCGGAAAAAAGCATCGTCAGGCAGCAGGAGGTGGTCTCGGAGTTGAGCACGCTGGTGCGCGACATTGAACGCTGTGAGAAGACGATTGCGGATTTGCAAAGCGAACTGGCCATGGTGAATGCGAAATATCCCAGCCCGCGCACGACGCGCCAGGACATTGGCTATCTGACGGACTTGTTGAAATGCGCGAATAAAAAATTGGCGTGGGAAAAACAGATTGCGAGCATGCAAAAACGCACGCCAGCCACACTGGAAAAAATGGCGCAGTTGCTCAATGACCCGAAGAATCCTCCGGCGGATGAGATGCGCGCGAATATGTTGCTGGCGTTGCAGGGCGTGCAGGCGGCGATGCAGCGGTTGCAGGAGATGAAGACGGAGTGAGGGGGGAGGCTGGGAACCATTCCTCATATGCGCAATGACATTGAAAAACTTATCGTTCACCAGACAAGCTCCATTGGGCGCCAATCGGGAAGAGATTGCAGCGGCTGAAGCCAAACTCAATGTTCATTTCCCGCCGGGATTCGTCGAATTTTGTAGCCGATGGAACGGCGGGTTTCCCAACGCCGATAACGAATTTTACCCTGTCCGGGCTTCGTTTGAGGATTTTCACAATGAATATGGGGAAGGCGAAGGAGTTCTAATTAGCGTGCTGTACGGTATCAGCGAGAGCCTCCTTCAAACCAGTCTTGTGAAAAAATCCGACCTTCTGGAAATTCGATCTGGTTTTGGGATTATTCCAATCGGAGGAGATATGTTTGGCAGTCAGGTTGTATTTGGTGCGGACTCGCCGCCAGGGCAGATATATTGGCGAGATAAAGATCTTTGGGAAATTCCTGAAAATCCGGCGCCGGGTCCTCAATTCGCGGAAAAGCCGCGCCTGATTCAAATCGCGAATGATTTGGAATCTTTTTATAACTCGCTAACAAGATCTCCCGGCCAATGAACGGTTGTGTTTTTACGCTCACTCTCTCCCCGGCGAGAGGGTGAAATTTTGTTGGGCGATGGGATTTTCCAAAGTTTTGTCTCAATCCAGCATAGGGAGTTCGCCGTCTTCACGCGGATTCTTTTTGAAGCTGGATTCTTGTGAGATACTCACTGCGGATTCGACAAGCGCATCACCCGCCGCTACGGTTTCTCGATGTCACGCGATTACGTGCTGCAGCCATTTCGGGCTGAAGTCCATTTGCAGATTGATTACGCGCACGAGTTGAACGAACAACAACTCGCGGCGGTGACGGCGTCGCCGGGACCATCGTTGGTGATTGCGGGAGCCGGTTCCGGCAAGACCCGCACGCTGACCTACCGGGTGGCGTATCTGCTGGAGCAGGGAATTCCTCCCGACCGCATCCTGCTGCTGACGTTCACCAACAAGGCGGCGAAGGAAATGATGCGGCGCGTGACCGAGTTGCTGGGCCAGGAACTGGCGACGCTTTGGGGCGGGACGTTTCACTCCATCGGCAACCGGATTCTGCGGCAACACGCGAACTTGCTCGGCTATCAGCGCGATTTCACCATCATGGACCGCGAGGACGCCAAGCATCTCATCACCACGTGCGTGGCGGAATCGAACATTGACGTCAAGGCCACGCGGTTTCCGAAAGCGGACGTGTTGGGGGACATTTTTTCGCTGGCGTTGAACATGCAAAAGCCGGTCGCGGATATTTTGCACGAGCACTACGATTATTTTTCCGAACTGGCGGAACAGATTGCGGACATGGAAAAGCGTTATGCGGCCCGCAAGCTGGCGACGAATGCGATGGACTTCGATGATTTGCTGGTGCTGTGGCTCAAGCTGCTGCGCGAGCACGAGGACGTGCGCGAGCATTACCAGCGGCGGTTTCAATTCATCATGGTGGACGAATACCAGGACACGAACCGGCTCCAAAGCGAGTTGATCGATTTGCTGGCGGCGCGGCATCGCAACGTGATGGTCGTCGGCGATGACGCGCAAAGCATTTACGCGTGGCGCGGCGCGAACTTTCAAAACATTTTGAAATTTTCCGACCGTTATGCGGGCGCGAAGATTTACAAAATCGAAACGAATTACCGGAGCACGCCGGAGATTTTGAACGTGGCGAACGCGGCCATCACCGCGAACATTCATCAGTTTGCCAAGCAGTTGATGCCCGCGCGCAAGCCCGGCAGCAAGCCGGCGCTGGTCACCTGCGAGGATGCGGCACAGCAGGCGGCGTTCGTGGCGCAGCGCGTGCTGGAGTTGCGCGAGGAAGGCGGCGATTTGAATAAAATGGCGGTGTTATATCGCTCGCATTTCCACGCGCTGGAATTACAACTCGAACTGACGCGGCGGAATATTCCCTTCAGCATCACGAGCGGCATCCGTTTTTTTGAGCAGGCGCATATCAAGGACGTGACGGCGTATCTGAAACTGGTCACGAATCCCCGGGACGAGCTGGCGTTCAAGCGGCTGGTGCAATTGCTGCCGGGGATTGGCGGGAAGGGAGCGGATAAAGTCTGGAAAGAATACAGTTCCAAAAACATCGAAGTCCGAAATCCGAAATCCGAAATCCGAGCGGAGGGAGAGGAGACCCAAGTTCCAAGTTCCAAGTTCCAAAATCCAATCGCAACGGCGTTGCAGGGATGTGCGGTGCCGAAGAAAACAGCCGTGGCGTGGGCGCAATTCACGGCCACGGTTGCGCAAATGGAGGCGGAGGACGTGCGCGGGAATGCGTCGAAGATGATCCGGCTCGCGGTGGAGGCGGGTTATGAGGAGCATTTGAAGGAGAACTATCCGAACTATCAATCGCGACTCGAAGACTTGGAGCAATTGGCGGTGTTCGCGCGGCAATTTGAAACCATCGAGGATTTCCTCACGCAACTCGCGCTGCTCACGAATGTCGAGGCGGAGGACGACCAGGCCGCAAACCGGGATGACGAGCAACTCAAGCTTTCGACGATTCACCAGGCCAAGGGCCTCGAGTTCGATGTGGTGTTCGTCATCATGCTGTGCGACGGGCTGTTTCCGTCGGCGCGCTCGCTGGACACGTCGGAAGGCGAGGAGGAAGAGCGGCGGCTGATGTATGTGGCGATCACGCGCGCGCGCAATGAATTGTATCTGAGCTATCCCTTAATCCGCGCGACTGGCAACACGGGTGACATGATGCAGCAGCCGTCGAGGTTTCTCAGTGAGATTCCCGGCGAACTGATTGAGGAATGGAACTTGCGGACCTATGGATGAGGCTCCACGCTTCAACATCATTTTGACTGGTTCCAATCGGTGAACGGATCCCACGGCGGCAACAAAATCGGTTTCTGCTCGGTCAATGCCAGCAGCGACGGCGGAACGAAGCGACGATCGATGATTACTTGAAAGACGTGCTTATCGAACCATTTATTGTCGATGATGAACCAGCCTTTGTTTCCCGCATCTTCTCCCCATGAGTTTTCGATCTTCCATTTGACCGGAGCGTCATTGCGCACATCCACGCCGGTAATCACCATGGCGTGGTTGGGAGTGCCATTGTCATACGCCAGCGTGTCCGCCTTGCTCATTGAAAAATCAATGCCGAACAAATCCGATTTGTCCTCGATGTCGTCCAGCCAGAGTCCCTTTTTTTTGTCGCCTTCCGCGCCGACGTCCGCCGCAAACCAGACCGGTTGGTCCGCCAGCACCGATTTGAGGGTCATGGCCACGATTTCCTTCATCTCGATGTTTACTGCTTCCAGATCCGGTTGATCCGCCATGTTCCGTTCCCAGGACCATTCCAGGCGGGCGTGCATCGGCTGGCCCGGATAGTTGGCAAAACTCACGTAACGATTGAGGTCTTCATCGAGGAATTTCCGGCGGAAGGATTGGGGAGTGTAGGTTTCGAGGGGGCTGACTTTGTTATCCTTGTCGTCCTTGATTTCATAGCGCCAGTCAAAGGTCTGCGGCGGCTTGCCCAGGCACAGCACCAGGATTTTGTAAACGTCCTGCAGCGCTGACATTTTTATTTGGCCAAGTTGCGCCGTGTCGGCGCCCTCATCGGAGTGCTGGCGTATCTCGATCACCGCCTTGTGGAGGCGGGTGGCCAGCAGCGACGCCATTTCGTCCGTGTGGGAGGCGGCGTAGTCATCCGGCATCACGGATTCGGGCACCGCGCCGTATTTCTGGATCAAGGCGCGGACGTAATTCCAATTGCCGCCGTCGGAGATCAAACCCTTGAGAAAAGTATCCATGCGGCGGCTATGAATCGGTTCACGGCGCAGAATAACGGCCAGTTCCAGGGAGCGGTTGGCGGATTCCAACTCTTCGTAAAACTGCTCGTACGCCTGCGACAACATGAAGTTTTTCATCTTTTGTTTGGCGATGACCCCGGGCCGCAACGCGTTGAGGCCGGCAAACAGCCAGCAACGGCCGGATTGTTTCTGATTCGCAATCTCGCCGGGTTCCTTGATCTCCTTGGTGAAAAGCGAATCGGTCCGGTTCTCCACGTCCGGGTTGATCGCCAGCGAACCGACGCTATTGTTCGCCAGCGCGTCCCGAACGGCCTGCAGTTGCGGCGTGACGGGAACGGATTCGCTCAACGTTTTCAACATCTCGGGAGTAAGCGCCGCCGAGGCAGACGGGCCTTCCCCCTGCAACGGCTCGTATTGGGCATGAAGGGCGACCGGGACCAGGACCACGCAGGCCAAAAGAAATCTAACGGTACGTTTCATATTGAAAGAGTTGAAGAACACGCAGAGCTTTTGTTCCAGAATCATCCGCACGTGTCAAACACAACCATGGGATGGAAACGGTTTATGTTTTAAGTTCCCAGGAAGCTCCGGGTTCAAATTGCGACTCACATCGCCCGATCCTTTGGAACTTGGGATTTGGAATTTTAACCGCCTGCGCCTCGCTCACGAACCCGACTTCATCTTCTTCAAATCGTCGGCGAGGAAAGCGGTCACGTCCTTGAAGCGCCCCACGTTTTCGGGGTTGATGTCCATCAGGGTTTTGTGCGCTTCAAGGCAGGTGCGCGTGACTTCTTCGCGGCTGGGGTGGGTGGTCTGCACGTCGTTGACCGGGGCACCGTCGGGCGTTTTTACCGGACCCTCCGTCACGTGAAACAAATGAAGCACGCCGAGATTTTCCAGCAGCTCCGAGATGCGGCCGTTGGGGTTGAACAATTGAATCGTGCGCTCGATTTTATCGGTTTGCGGGGAATTGAGTTTCAGTCCGAACCCGGCGAGCACGCCGAGAAACGTGCTGTCCATAAGGACGCATTCGGTGAGGTCGAGAACGAAACAGGTGTAGCCGCGTTGCAGGAGCTGATCGAGCAGGCTTTTGAAATCAACGCTGGACGTGAAATTGGCGCGGCCGGCAATTTGCACCAGCGCGGACCTTTCCCCGATGGAAACCAACATTTTTGCTGACGGAGCACTCATCTCTAAATTTTCAATTTGCGATTTACCGTTGACGCGCGCCCGGGTGGGCCATGCCATTACCTTTCACGCGGCTCTGCCCACAATTTGCACCAGGGCCTGCTGTAATACCAGCGATTCATCCAGGCCGCTGGTGACCAGTTTTTGGTTGCATTGCAATAACAGATCCATCGCGTGAACCAATTCGGTATGGCTGTACTGTTTCACCTGCGGCAGGGCTTTGTAAAGGACGTATGGATTCAGGGCGAGCGGATTGAAACGGCGGTCGGCGGGCAATTTGTCGGCGGGCACGCGCTCCAGTTGCGCCTTGAAACGATTGTAATCGCCGTCCGGCTTGATCCAGCCTTCGCGCAACATTTCCTTGAGCAGCAGCATGGCGCGGACTTTGGCGATCAGGCCGTAAAGCAAACCGATCTCCGATTTTTGCGAATCGAATTTCACTTCCCACAATTCCTCGTCGAGCCGCTTGAGGAGCCGCGGCAAATCCCGGTCGCCGAGGGCGTCGCCCAGCGCGAAGGCGCGGGCCATCTTGTTGCGGGTGCAAATGGCTTCGACGTCGTCCATCTCGATTTCTTTGCGGTCGCCGACGTAGAGGGAAATTTTTTCGATTTCGCTGTCCAACTGCCGGGCGTGGGGGCCGACGCGGCTGATGAGTTCGGCGAGCGCTTCCTCGGAAATTTCCTTGGCCTTCGACCGAATGGCTTTGCGCGCCCAGCCTTCAGCCTGGTCCGCCCAATCACGGTCGTCCACGGACCAGCCGGCGAAACTTTCGACCGTGCCGAGTTTATCCAGCGTTTTGAAAAAGACTTTGCGCTTATCGGCCTTGGCGGCACTGATGAGCAGGCGGACGCCTTCCCAGCGAAACTCCTTCAGTTCCTGGGCGATTTCCGCGAGCGTTTCGGTGACCGCGGCGGAAGAGCCGGTGCGGTCGTCGGCGAGGAAATTGCAATTCTGAAACCACACGACTTTGCCGCCGCCGAAAAAGGGCAGCGTTTGCAGCGCCTCGCGAAGTTTGGCCAGGGCCTTCAGCGCTTCGCCGCTGTTGCCGACGGCGGCATCGATGATCTCGTGGTCCATGCCGCCGAGGTCGGCGGTCCACTGCTGGTAAACCTGGCGGGCGCGTTGTTTGACGGCGAATTCGTCCTCTCCGAAAATGAGCAGGACGGGAGCGGCGGACTTGGCAGCGGCAGGGGGCATCGCTCTATTCGGACTCGCCAGCCTCGCCGGCATCAGTGCCGGTTTCGTTGATGCGATCGAGGACTTCGCTCATGTCTTCGACCTGTTCGAAGAGAGCATGGGTGACATAAATGGGACGTTTTTGCGCCGTGGCCAGCGCGAGGCAATCGCTCGGACGAGCGTCGATTTCGACAATTTTGCGGGCAAGTTCGTTTTGTTGCTGCAAAATCAGGCGGGCGAAGTAGGTGGAATTTTTCAGCTCGGTGATGATGACGCGTTCGACGGCAATATTGAATCCCTTGAAAATATTCTGGATGAGATCGTGCGTAAGCGGGCGTTCTTTCGGCGTATCGCGCAAAAACATGCTGATGATGGCTCCCATGGCCGGCTCGACATTGATGACGAAGACTTTTTCGTCATTGCCGACGAAAAGGGCGCACCCGCTGTTTGCCGGCAGGATCCCGCGAATCTGGACCGGCAGGACATCGTTCTTCATAAGCACAGTGTATTGCCCAAAATGGAAAAAACAAGCCCGGGAGAAACGCAAAAGCGGGTTGGGAACGGAGGAAAAACCCGCACGGGGATTTCAACGCCAAACGGCAAAGATGCGAACACGTAAATCACGAACGGCAAAAACCAAATGAGCGGGTCCGAAAATCAACTCGTTAAAAATCCTTAACGACCGCCCCGGCACCTCAGGATAAAATCGTGGCTGATTTTAGGTGGTGTGACTGGTTTCGGGTGTTTGAGGGAGCGGATATAGTCATGTTGCTGGCTTCAAATGGGATGGATATCCCATTGTGTCGGACCCTAATGTTACGATTAACAGATAAAATCCATTCCCTTAGATGTGGAGATGTTTAGAATTAGGCAATCACATCGAACCGTAGCCCAGTTTAAGTGAACGTATGCGTGGCGCAGTGAACTTTTAAACAAGCGTTTTATTTCTTTCTAGCGATGCAGGGTTCATGGCCGAACGCAACCAGTCAATCAGACCACCCCAAAATGACCCAACCTAAAACTCCTATGCTGCCACTCCTTCCGAACCGGTCGAGCGATATCCGGCAACCCAAACTGTTTCCGCATTTGTCCATGAGGGCAAAATTTGTCGGCGCGCTCCTCGCCACCCTGGGGTTGCTGGCGCATTGCCAAAACGCGGAGGCGGCTTATCTCACCAGCACCAATATTCAGGGAACCACGCCTGGCACTTGGACGGTGAATTCAGATTGGCAAACGAACACCGCCGTGGGCAGGCCCGGCACGGGAGCCACTCAGGTAGGCTCGAAGGGTGTCGCCGCCATCGGCAATGACTATGAAATAATTTCCAACGGAGTCGCCATCGTCAACGGCACGGGCAGTCCCAACGTGACGTTCATTCGAACACCCGGCACCGGCCCTGCCAGCGCTTTTCCGGGACTATCCCTCACGCTGGATACCAACACCGTGCTCATGTACAAGGCGGCGAATAATCAGGTCGATACTTATACCAATTTGATTCTCAAAGGGGGCGTGATCTGCAAAGCCCTCGGAGGAACCGGCGGCTCGACCGCCATCATCACGGGCGCGGTCCAGGTGGTGAGCCAAACCTATCTTTCTTCAGGAACCGACCGGGATCGGGTCGCGAATCCCTCGACTGTCGCCGAGGTGTTTAACATAGCGGCCACGCTTTCCGGATCGGGGAATCTGTTCATCATGGATTTCCTCACCAACGCGCCCAACGTCATTTCCGGCGGCGCGAGAAATTTGGATTATCACGGCACCTTTGTTATTCAGTGCGGCGCATTATTGGGTACGACCGCCGGCTCGCTGGGCACGAACAGCAGCGTTATTGTTGACCCGAGCAGCACGCTTTACAAAGCTGATATGCCGAACATTACGGTCACCGTCAATGGGGCCGGCAAGGCGGTTTTTGATGTCGCTTATTCTTACAACACGGCGGGGTCGTTGACGCTCACGAACGGCGGTGTGATGAATCTGCGCCAGCATTGCGCGTTCAGCGCGGTGACGATTGAAGGCGTGGCTTTGACTGCGGGCGATCATCCGTATTCCGAATTGATCGCGAATTTTCCGAACAGTTTTCTGCCGGGCGGCTCGGATATTTCCGGTTCACTGACGGTTCAACCCTATAATCCGACCTGGGTTTTCGGCCCTCCGCTGATTGTCAAACCGCCGGAGTCCATCTCGGTTTATTCCGGCAGCATGATACATTTTTCACCGGTCGTGACCCTCGCCGCGAGCTACCAGTGGCTCAGCAACGGCGTGCCACTCACCGGGGAGACCAACAGCACGCTGAACTATGGCAGCGGCAGCGCCGATCTTTTTGCGGGAGTGAATTATAGTCTGGTGGCGATCAATACCGCTGGCGCCACAACCAGTTCGGTGGCCAGCGTCACCATCCGGACTCCGGTTGAGCCTTACGAAACTGCGGTGGCCGCTCTCAGTCCGTTTGCTTTTTATCAATTAAACGAAACCGCCGACCCGGCCACGGCGCTGGGAGGCGCGACGGCTTTCGACAATGCCAATTCTCTCAACGGCGTTTACGGCACCGGGGTTCAAAACGGCAATCCCAATTACAACATCGCCGGCCCGGTTCCCACCACCGACGGGTTGACCGGCTTTGATCCTGCCAATACCGCCGGGCAATTCGCCAACAGTGTTGCGAATTCAGTCCTGACCTTGCCTTCCTTGAATCTTAATACCAACGCGGTGACCATCCTTACCTGGATCAAACCCAGCGTGCCGCAGGCCGCCAATACCGGTCTGCTGTTCTGCCGCGGCGCCAATTCGATCGCGGGGTTCTGTTACGGCGGGACGTTTGATGCCAACCTCGGCAACTATCCGTTGACGTATAATTGGAACAACGATCCGCTCACCTACAATTGGAGCTCGGGGATTTTGCCGCCCACGGGCATATGGTCGCTCGTGGCGCTGGTGGTCACGCCCACCAACGCGACGATTTATCTGCTGAATGCCAACGGCATTATTTCGTCCCAGCACACTTACGCGCACGCAGTGGTTCCCTTTAACGGGACCACGGTGGTGGGCGGCGATTCTCTCGGCATCAACCGCTCGTTCTCCGGCGCGATGGATGACGTCGCGGTGTTTAACAAGGCGCTCACGGGCGACCAATTGTCCGCATTGTTTTACGCGGCGTCCGGCCAGTCCAATTACGGCCCGATTATACAGACGCAACCGGTGAGTCAGACGGTGTATGCCGGGCAGACGGCGACATTCGCGGTCAACGGGGGCGGAAGCGAGCCGCTGACCTATCAATGGCAGGAGGACGCCGGCACCGGTTTCACTAATATCAGCAATGGCGGTCAATTCTCGGGCGCCGATGGTTCGACACTGAAGATCGCCAACACGACCAGCGGCAACGTCGCCAATTACCAGGTCATCCTGTCCAACACCGTTAATTTCGTCGTCAGCAGCCCGGCGAGTTTGGCTGTTAATCCGACCAGCGCGGGCGGAAATATCACCCTGAGTGTTCAGCAGGCGAATGGCGCGAACTGGGATAACACCGGCAGTTGGAGCGATGGATTGGGCGCAACGGATTCCTCGGTGCAAAAGCCCGGCAGCACCTATGAGCTGCTGGCCGGATCGAGAATGCGCACGCCCGTGACCAACACCACGGCCATTTTCCCCGGCGTTCAACTGACAGCGGACGGCAACGGCATCTTCACCAATAATCCGGGTGGCGGCACCGCGGTATCCGAAATCCGGCTGAAGCCGCCCATCCTGCCGGTTAATAATACTTCAGTTACTTTCAAAAAATTGATTATGAACGGAGGCCAGATCGATTTGGCTCCGGACGCCGGCTACACGGGATTCCTCACACTGGGCGGCGAAATCGACGTCCTGGCCAATGCGCCGTTGTATAATGACGGCACGGGTGGAGACGGCATCGGCCTTTACGTCAGCGCCTACCTTAACGGTGGCGGCAGCATTGAATATCACGGCAACACCGCCGGCAGCGTTCTGCTGAATGCCGCGACTAACAACCTGAATATTGCCAACCCCACGAACACCTTCACGGGCGTGTGGAATGTCGTCAGCGGAATCTTGTTGGGCAGCGCTCCCAATTCGCTGGGCACCAACTCGATCATTGTCGGCTCGCAGACGAGCACGAATGCCGCGCTGGAAACGGCTTACGATCTCAACAACCCGAACGCCAATCTCTTCCTTTACGGAGAAATGTTCCTGCACCAAAACGACACGTTCCGGAGTGTGTTTATCAATGGCGTTCCACTGACCAATGGCACCTATTCATTCGCCACCTTGAACAGCGCGTTCCCGGGAACCTTCCCCGCGACGTGGACAATGCAAACCGGCTCGTCGGTCAATACGGGCTCGGGACAAATTACCGTGCTCGTCAACCCGACGCCGACCATGGTCACTCAGCCGCAATCGGTATCGGTTTACCCGGGTCAACAGGCCGTGACGTTCTCGGCTTCGGCGGCGGGCACCCAGCCGCTGGGTTATCAATGGTACACCAATGGCACGTTTGCCTTGAGTGATACTGCCAACCGCATTGGGTCGACTTCCAACGTCCTGACGATTCCAATCCCCGCTCCGGCGGACGGCGCGGATTACACGCTGGTGGTGACGAACATTTACGGCGCGGTGACGAGCAGTGTCGCTACGCTCACCGTTCTTACGCCGGGACCGGCGATGAACTTCACGCTGGATTTTGGTGGCACTCCCACTAACCAGGGTGTGGGCCAGGATTGGAACACGGCGAACAACTGGAATCCGAATGGCCAGGCGGCATCGTTGAGCCAGTATTCCAACCCGAACAGCACCTATGAAGTGGTGGTCGGCTCGCGCCTGCGGACTCCTGCCGGAACCAATTTCAACGTCTTCCCCGGCGATCAACTGATCGTGGATGGCAGCGGTGTTTTTGAGAATGGCACGCTGCTGGCCGTGGGTGAATTTCGCCTCAAGAACAACAGCGACCCGGCCACGAGTTATTACAAAAAACTGGTCTTGAACGGCGGCCAGATCGATAGCGGCGACAATGTATTGGAGATTCTTCAGGGAGAGCTGAATGTGCAGAGCAGTTCAACCATCTATGTCGATTCGGCTGCTGCCGGGGACCGTACTTATCAGATCGACTCATTGCTGAGCGGCTCCGGAACTTTGCTCTGGCATCAGTTCAGTGGCGGCCTGGGCGGCTCCGATTTGCTCCTGACCAGCTCGAGCAACACCTTCACCGGCCAATGGCTGGTGGACCAGGGTGTGCTGGTGGGTGCGGGCGCCAATTCTCTCGGCACAAATAATATCAGCGTGGGCGCGAACGGCTTGACGGCCGCTGTCGAAACGCTTTACGACCTGAATTCTCCCGCGGCCAGCCTCACGCTCGGGCCGACGGGCCAATTGTTCCTGCACCAGACGGACACCTTCGCGAGCGTGACCGTCAATGGCACGCCGCTGGCCAATGGTGTTTACACGTTTGCCCAGTTGAACAGCGCCTATCCGGCCAACTTCCCGGCCACGTGGATCATGCAAGCCGGTTCCACCGTCAACACCGGTTCCGGCACCCTGAACGTCGGCGTCAGCGCTCCGCCCACGGTGGTGATCCAAACGCAGTTTTCGGCGGGCAACCTGACCTTGAACTGGTCGCAGGGCGCGCTGTTGCAAGCCACCAATCTCAATGGGCCGTGGGAGACCAACACCACCGCGACGCCGCCTTACAGCGTCATGCCGAGCACGAACGGGCCGCAGATGTTCTACCGCATCCTCGTACAATGATTACGCAACAAAACCAAACAGCGCCCGGGCCGCGCGGGCAGGGGTTCACACTGATTGAACTTCTGGTGGTGATTGCCATCATCGCCATTCTGGCCGCCATGCTATTGCCGGCGCTCGCGAAAGCGAAAATGCGGGCCAGTCAGGTCGCCTGTCTCAACAATCAAAAGCAACTGGCGCTGGGGATGCTTTTGTATGTGGGAGAAAACTCCGATAAAATGCCCGGCGTGGCCTCGAACAGCGAGGGGTTCCACCAGGAGGATTGGATTTATTGGCGGGCTCCGGGAATCAATGTGGGTGGCGTCGTGACACTTCCTCTGGGCCAGAGCCAGGTCACCGTGATGCTGGGCACGGGAGCGAGTAGCAATCTGTTTCTTTGTCCGTTGGACACGGATAATAAGGAGAGGCTGCTATATGTCCCCCCGCCGAACACCTACTATTACAGCTACAGTCTGAACGGGGTCTCCAAGACCTCCGGCATGGCGCTGCAATGGGATACCGGCGGCGCAAATCCGGTCAATTACAAACTCACCCAGGTCCGCAAGGCCTCGGATAAAATCATGCTGGCGGAGGAACCCGCCACCACCAATCCGAATGACAATCCCACCCGGGACAGCACCAAAATCATCGTCGACGGGCGCTGGGCGCCGCAAACCACTCTCGGCTCAGGCGATCTGCTGACCAAACGGCACAATGGAAAAGCCAACGTCAATTTTGCCGATGGCCATGCGGAATCTCTTCCCTGGCTCGAATGCACGGACCAGAGCCGCATTGATCCTTCCTATTGAGTGAGTCGTGGCGGTTTTTGCCGATCAAGGATGAACTCCGATCACCATCCCTGCGCGCGGGCCGCCGTTTTATTTCTCGTCAGTTTTTTATTTTGGACGGCGGCTTCCCGCGCCCAGACGGCCTTCTTTGATTTCAATACCCCGGGCCAATTTGCCGGAAATTTCAATCAATGGGATGACAACGGCAGCGGTGCCAATGGCGGAAGTTATTCCTTCACGGAAAGCCCTGATGGCGGAGTGGGAAACAGCGGCGCGGTAGGTGTGGTCCAAAGCCAGGACACGACGGCCACCTATGGCGGCGGGAGTTGGAATTTTTCCACGAACGGCGCAGTAATGGTGTTGTCCGTGTTAATGAAGGCCAACGGCCTGAGCAGCGGAAATAAAATCCAATTCGGTATTCAGAATTCCGCCACCAACGGTTTCAACGGTAACACCGGCGTGGCTTTTGAAAGCTATCGTTTTGTCCCGTCCAGCGCGACGGTTTGGTCTCTGCGCGAGCAGTACCGCAGTGGGAACGCGAATACAGAAACCACACTGGGCAACGTCAACGTCACGCCGGGCCATTGGTATAAATTTGTCGTCGGCTTGACCAATACTTCAGGAGCGACCGGTAATTATAATGCCGGCTGCGCGATCTTTGATTACGGAATCGATGGATTGAGTCTCGGAACGAACATCGCCGGTTTTTCCACCGCGGAAACCCACACGGCGCAGGATATCGCGAAGCTGCCGGCAGTGTGGGCCGCCCTGCGGGGGTTTCAAAACGCGGGGATCGACGCCTGGGATAATTTTTTGGTTTACACTCCCGCCAGCAAACCGGTCATCACACTGCCGCTGGCCAATACCAATGTAATGATCGGCAACCCGGCGACCTTCGAGACTCTGGCGGACGGCCCCGGCGTGTTTTCCTACGCCTGGTTCACCAACGGCGTAATGGTCTCGGGCGCGGCCAATTTTATTTACACCACGCCGCCGTTTGACAACCGCCTGACGAACGTCACGGTGGTCATCAGCAATGCGAACGGCTCGGTCACGAATTCCGCGACGCTCGCTCCGCCCACTTTTCCCGCGGTGACGAACCTGCCAGCGACGGAGATTCAAACAACCTCGGCAACGTTAAATGGAAAAGTTCTCTTCACCGGCGGCGATTCGCCCAACGTGACGCTTTATTACGGAACGGTCGACAGCGGATTGAACCCCGGGACCTGGGCGAACAGCCTCGCGCTGGGCAGCCAAAACGGTTCATTTGCAATCCCGGTCACCGGGCTTTCCAAAGGCGTCACTTACTATTTCACCGCTGAAGCCTCCAACAGCGTCGGGACTGTTTGGGCTGCGCCGTCGCTGTCGTTCACTACGCCATCGGCCGCGCCTGCGCTGACTTCGTATGTGAATCCGTTCATCGGGACTTCGCCGAGTCCGCTGTCGGGTTATGGTTTCAGCTTCGATACCGGCGATGTATTTCCCGGCGCCGCGTGTCCCACGGGCATGTTTCAATTCAGCCCGGACACGCCCTCGGGTCAGGCCGGCGGATATTGGTATCCCGACTCGTCCATCAAAGGTTTCAGCACGCGGCATTTCAGCGGGCGCGGCGTCAATTGCTACGAAGATTTTTCGTTCAAGGCTTTTCTCGGGCCGGTGACGGTGTCGCCGGCGACGAGCAGCGCCACCTACACGGTCAATTTTTCCCACACCAACGAATCCGCGTCGCCGGGATATTACAGCGTATTGCTGAACAACGGCGTGCGGGTCGAGTTGACCGCGACGATGCGGACCGGGATGGGGAAATTTACTTTTCCGAATACCAACGCGGCCACGCTGTTGATTGACGCGGGCTCGAGTGCCGGCGGCAACTCCGCCAATACCTCGATCACCATTCTCGGCACCAACCAGGTCCAGGGCTATGCGACGGCGAATATCGGCGGCGCGTCGAAAAGTTATACGCTTTATTTTGTTGCTCAATTTGATCACGGGTTCAGCAGCGCTGGCACTTGGAATGGCGCCACGGTCAGTCCCGGCACCCTGTCGAGCACGGGTTCACAAGTCGGCGCCTTCCTTACTTTTGACGCGACGGCCAACCCGGTAGTTTATGCGCGAGTGGGAATTTCGTTTGTGAGCGTGGCCAACGCGCTGGCCAATTTAAACGCGGAAAACACCAACCTGGATTTCGCCGGCATTCGCAGCGCCGCCGATGCCGCGTGGAATAATGTGCTGGGCAAAATCGTGATCGGCGGCGGCACGCTCGCGCAATTGCAAACCTTTTACACGGCGCTCTATCATTGTTTCTTTCACCCGGACATTATCAACGACGTGAACGGGCAATATCCCGGCATGGATGGGCAGGTGCACACCGTCGCGAACGGCCATTCCCAATATGAGAACATCTCCTCCTGGGATATTTACCGCTCCGGCCTGCCGTTGCGGGCGCTGCTGAGTCCCAGCGGAGCCAGTGATATTGCGCAGTCGCTGGTTAATTACGCGCAACAGGATGCGAGCGCCCGCGCGAACGGCGGCGGCCTGGCCGCGTGGGAACAGACTTATCGCAATTCCGAAAACATGGGCGGCGACGATCCGTTGATTTCCATCGCCGGCATGTATGCCCTGGGCGCGACAAATTTTGACACGGCCTCGGCGTTGGCGGCGATGAAGCTCGACGCCGGAACCGCGGGTACGACTTCCGACGGCCAGACGGTTCGCTCGGGTTTCAGCCAGTATGTTTCGCTCGGTTACGTGGCCAATCAAACGGCGACCACCTTGACGTATTGCGGGGATGATTTTGCGCTGTATCAGTTTTCACAAATGCTGGGTGATACCGATCCGTCCGACGTGACTTACCTGAATCGCTCCGGCAACTGGCGGAATCTGTTCAACAGCACGAACAACCTGATGCAAACGCGCAACAGCGACGGCAGCTGGGTGGCGGGCGTGACCGCCGCCACCACGACCGGCTACACGGAAGGTTCGGCGATTCAATACACCTGGCTGGTGCCGTTCAATCTGCACGGATTGTTCGCCGCCATGGGCGGGAGTTCCAACGCGGTTTCGATTCTGGATAATTATTATCAGCAATTGAATGGCGGACCGGGCAGCCAATACGAGTGGGTTGGCAACGAACCGTGCGAGGCCGACCCGTGGGATTATGATTATGCCGGCGCGCCGTGGGGCACGCAAAGCGCCGTCCATCGGATTCTAGCCCAGTGCTTCACGAATACTCCGAGCGGATTTCCGGGCAATGACGACGGCGGCGCGATTTCGTCCTGGTATGTCTTTGCGGCGCTGGGATTTTATCCCGAGACGCCGAGTGCGGGAGGTTTTGCGATCAACGGTCCGTTGTTTCCGAGCGCCACCATCAATCTGGAAAATGGCCGGCAAACGACGATTCAAGGCGTCAATTCTTCCGCGCAGAATTATTACATTCAAAGCCTGGCCATCAACGGTGTCAACAGCACCAGCCTGTGGCTGCCGATTGCCACGATTCAAAATGGCGCGAACCTGGTATTTAACCTGACCAATGCGCCGTCAGGGTGGGGAACCAACGCAGCGGATGCTCCGCCGTCTTTTGACAACAATCTTGGTTCGTCTGTTCCGCCGACTCCGACCGGCTTGATCGCCGGTGCGGGCAAGGGACAGGTGAGTTTGAGTTGGGACATCAGCCTGGGCGCGACGAGTTACAATGTGAAACGCTCGACCGTAAGCGGCGGTGAAGTGGCTCTTACCAATGTCAGCGATCGGACTTATACCGACGTCGGATTGGCCAACGGCACGGCATATTATTACGTGGTTTCGGCGGTGAACACCAACGGCGAAAGCGCCAATTCCGCCGAAGTCAGCGCCACGCCGATTGCGCAGCCGATCCTACAATTGCGAATGCCCTTCACCAACAGCGCCACCGGCGATCCCGGCGCGACGGTCACGGCCAGTGACTCCAGCAGCGGGGGTCTCAGCATCGTCATGAATATGTTCACTAACGGCGCCGTTGCCGGCAATCTTCACGGCGCTGCCGCCACGGGCGTAACCCTTCTTGATTCCACCGCGCGCTCGCTCGACATGACCACGAACACGTCGCCCGTGTGGACGACGGCGAGTTCCGCCGCCGGCAACAGCACGCCCGAGCCCATCGTCAGCCTACTGAATAATACGACGCTGACCAACCTTGGCTTCAACGGAACCATTGCCGGATTCACGGCCACGTTTTGGATGAAGGGAAACATCGCGTTTCCGGCGGCCAACAATACCGGCAGTTCGCCGCGTTTGTGGAATCTGAATACCGGACCGACGGGCGGCTCCGTGGGAAACCAGGACAATGGAATGGGCATGCTGTTAAACAGCGCCACCAATCTTGAATTATATTTTGGCAGCAGCGCCGTGGTGAATGGATTGTCAGCGCCGCTGGCGGCGCATCAATGGTATTTCGTCGCGGTGACTTATGATGGGCAGGTATTCAATCTGTTTTTGGGCACGGACACGGGTGGTGTGACGTTGGTTGGTACGGCGACGAACCCGGGGCAGTCCATAAACCTGGCTGTCTCGGGCGCCGCTTCCCTGGTGATCGGCAATCAAGGGGGTTTGACGCGCGGGTTGAACGGCTGGATGGAGGATTTTCGCATCTACAACGGTGCCGGCGATTCGAACTTTGTGGAGAGCGTGCGCAAAACACTGACTGTCGCGGCGCCCACGGGGAAATCAAAAATCGTGAGCGTGACCAACGGCGTGGCAACGGTGGATCTGGCCGGCGAACCCGGCACGGCCTACGCCATCGAGCGCTCGACCAACCTGGTGGATTGGGTCGTGTTGCTGACGACGAACATGCCCGGAAATGGCGTGGTGGAATACGTGGATCATTTCACCGATTTGACCGCGCTTCCGGCGGCGGCGTTCTATCGCGTGGCGCAGCCATGATGCCTTTACTCCCGCGTTCGCACGGGTCACAATCCGCGCAATCCAATTTTGAATGAAAGACTGCGCGACTACGCCCGAGCCGGTCATTTCAATCCACCGGATGAAGAAGCCTCCGATCAAACACCTGCGCTGGTACATTGCGGGTCTGTTGTGCCTCGCTTCTCAACTCAATTATCTGGATCGGCAAACTCTTTCCGTACTCGCGGGTACGATTCAAAAAGATTTGCATCTCACCGACGGGGATTATTCCGTCATTACCTTCACGTTTCTGTGGACGTATGCGGTCGGTTATGCGGTGAGCGGATTTGTCGTGGACCGATTGGGTTCGCGGCGGAGCTTTTTGACTTTTGTCTCCGGATGGTCGTTGGCGAACATGCTGCACGCTTTGGCGCGAAGCCTGCCCGGCCTGACGCTGTGCCGCAGTTTTCTGGCGTTGATGGAACCGGCCAATTTTCCCGCGGGCATCAAGGCGGTGACCGAATGGTTTCCCATGCGCGAGCGAGCATTGGCGGTGGGCATTTTCAATTCCGGCACGGCCGTGGGCAACGCAGTGGCAGTGCCGATCGCGGCGTTCCTGGCGCTGCATTACGGTTGGCAATCGGCCTTCGTGTTTACCGGCGCGCTGGGATTTTTGTGGGTGGCCCTTTGGGCGAGGTGTTACCGCCTGCCGCAGGACCATCCGCGCCTTGGCCCGGAGGAGCGCGCCTTAATCATGAGCGGACGCGAGGAGGAAACCGCTGCGGAAAAGGAGAAAATTTCCTCGTGGCAAATTCTTAAAATGCCCGCCGCGTGGGGTTGCATGCTGGCGCGAATGCTCACGGATCCGATCTCCTACTTCCTGTTTTTTTGGACGCCGAAATATCTCGAAACCGAGCGCGGCTTCGATTTGAAACACGTCGGAATGTATGCCTGGATTCCGTTCGCGGCGCTGACGGTCGGCAATCTTTTCAGCGGCGCCGCGCCGCGTTACTTGATCAGCCGCGGCTGGTCTTTGAACCGGGCCCGCAAGCAGACGATGTTTTTTGTTTCCTGCGGCATGCTGGTGTCATTTTTCCTTTTGACGAAGGTTTCCACGCCCTTTGGCGCGGTCGCGATGCTGGCGGTGGTGATGTTTGGGCACACAGCCTGGGGCAACGTGACTTTGCCGGCGGAAATTTTCCCGAAAAACGTGGTCGGTACTGTAACCGGATTCGGCGGCTGCCTGGGCGGAATTGCCGGAGGCCTCGCGCAATTGGCCGTCGCCCGCGTCATCGGGCAGCACGGGTATGCGCCGGTTTTTGCCACGTGCGCGGTGATGTATCTGGTTGCGTTTGGATTGGTTCACTTGCTGGTGGGCGAATTGGGTGTGATTCGGAGGATTCCACAAACGTAAAATGTGAAGACCAGTGAGAACCTCTTTACATTTCACGCTTTGCGTTTTCCGTTCACCGGCGGTCTCACGGTGGATCCGTTCACCCAGACTCCCTGAATTAAAACCGTGCGCGGCAGGTCGGGAATGCCGCGCTCGTTTCGTTGCAGAATGGCCACCAGGGAATCAGCCGCGGCCTCGCCGATCTCGGGCGCGTTTTCGTAAATGCCGCTGACGCGCCCCGTGCGCGAGGGACAATCCACGTTCACCAACCCGATGTCCTCGGGCACGCGACGATTGGCATTTTGCAGCCATTCTTCCATGTAAAGATGGTGGCCGATGATTACATCCGGCCGCGCGCGATCGAGCCACTTACGGAAATTCGTCTCGGTCCAATCCTCGTCGGAAACCAGGAACGGCTGGACGGGCGGGGATTTGAACAGAACTTTTTGTTCGGCGAGCAGGCCGCCGAGCCATTGATGATGAATGCGTTCGTCGAGGCTGCGCCGCATCGCCAGGCCGGGCCGGCGATAGCCGCGTTCCCACAATTTCTGCATGATGAGCCGCATCGAATTGAAGTGATTGTGAGCAATCCGATGCAGGCTGGGCTCAACCAGCGAGTAGGCGATGGCAACCGCCGAAAAATGCTCCCACAAAAATTCCACGCAGGTTCCCGGCAGCGGCATGGGCGCGATGATGAGCCCGTGGATATTCCGCGTGATCAAAATCTTGCTCATGCGTTTCGGAGTCATTCCCGGTTCGGTCAGCCAGAATTCCTCCAATTGATAACCGTGCCGTTCCGCGCCGAGCTTGGCGCCGTCGTAGAACTGGCCGAAAATCCGGATTTTTTTCCAGCCGGCGCGGGTCGGGAATTGAGTGATATAGCCGAGCTTGAGATTGTAATGAGCGGGTTGTCCCGCGCGCCGCTGGCTCATCAAGGCGGAGACGAGGGGATTGGGCCGGTAGCCCAGCCGGTCGGCGATTTCCTGGATGCGCGCCTTGAGTTTGGTGGAAACGGCCGCCTGCTTGCGCAATGCCCGCGAGACCGTCATCAAACTGACCCCCGCTTCCAGCGCAATGTCCTTGATGGTAACCGTCTTGCGGATGGGAGAAAGGGGCAACTCGCTGGTGCTCATGTTATGATTAACATATAAAGTCCCTTTCTTTGGTAAAGAATTTTTTTAGATTTGTTTATGTATGCAATTTGTCTTTCCCACCTCCCGAGCGAGGCGTTACCGCTTTCCCACGCATATTAACGACATCGTGGTGGACCGCGCGGATTCGCAAACGTCGGAGGTATTCGTCGTTGTTCTGGAACCGGGCGAGGCGCCGCCGCTTCACAAGCACGATGACACCGAGCAGATTTTTTACGTTTTGGAAGGGGAAGGGGTGTTAAGGATCGGCGCAGTTCAAACGGAACACGCCGTTCGTTCCCAGGATGTCGTCCGCATTCCGCCGGGGACATTGCATTCCATCCGCTGCACCGGTGCAAAACCGTTGCGCTACCTGGCGGTGGATTGTTTCGTGGCCGGCCGCCCGCCGATAGACGAACCGACCTGGGACGCGCACGCAAAAGTCATCTGCCGGGAGCAGGGTTGGGATTGTGAGAAGGTGACCGAAGTTTAAGCGTGCCGAATCTTTTCCGCAGCGCAGAATTCACTCTCCGTTCCGAGAGTGGCAAAAGTTGAATAAATATGAAACGACTTCACACAGCTTTTTTTGCAATCACCGCGGCGGGAACTGTACATTTAATGGCGGCGCAGGGGTTGGCATTGGCGCCGCTGGTCAATCCGTTCATTGGCACCGACCCGAACCCATTCAGCAAAGTCGGTTACTCCTTCGACACGGGAAATGTGTTTCCGGGCGCGGTCTGCCCGCGCGGGATGGTGGCGTGGAGTCCCGACACGACCCACCAACGGCAGATCGCCGGCGGTTATTGGTATCCCGACGGCACGATTGAGGATTTCAGCCTGACGCATTTCAGCGGGCGCGGCGTGCCGTGCCTGAAAGACATTCCGTTCATGCCGGTGATGGGGCCCATCGACGCTTCTCCAGGCACGAATTGGAATCGGTTTGCCGCGACTTTTTCGCACGCGAACGAAAGCGCGCACGGCGGTTATTATCGCGTCAAATTTGACAACGGCATCGAAACGGAATTGACCGCGACGCCGCGAACCGGGATGGCGCGATTTGTTTTTCCGTCCGCATCGGCGGCCACGTTGTTGATTCGCGCCGACAGCTCGATTTCGATCAGCAATAATGAAGTGACGGGATTTCACGTCGGCAAAATCGGCGGGAATCGGCCTTACACGACTTATTTCGTCGCCCAGTTCGACCGCCCGTTTCACGGAAAAACCTGGGCGGGCGAAGCCATCAGCGATGCCGCCACTGCGGAAGACAAAGCCAGCGGGGCCATTTTAACATTTGATGCCGCGACGAATTCTCCTGTGCAGGTGCGCGTCGGGATTTCGTATGTCAGCATCGGAAACGCCAGGGCAAATCTCACCGCGGAAAACCCGCGGTGGGATTTTTCCGCGGTCCGGCAAGAGGCGGACGCGGCCTGGAACACCGTTTTGAATCGCATTCAGGTCGAAGGCGGGACCGACGAACAGCGGCAGGTGTTTTACACGGCGCTTTATCACTGTTTCATGCACCCGAACGTGCTGGAGGACGGCGACGGCGAATATCCGGGCATGGACGGCAAGATTCATCGCGTGGAAAAAGGACGTCATCAATACCAAAACATTCCGGCCTGGGACCAGTGGCGTTCCTACGCGGCGCTCATTGCGGTTTTGGCTCCGAGCGAAAGCAGTGACATCATGCAATCGCTCGTCAATTATGCCCAGCAGGACGCGAGCGTGCGGACCAACGGCGGGGGATTGCCTCGCTGGCAGCAGGTCAATCGCAATTCGGGAGGCATGGTCGGCGACGGCGATGACGCGATCATTTCCTCGGCTTACGCGTTTGGCGCACGTCGGTTTGACACCCGGGCAGCTTTGGTGGCGATGGACAAAGGCGCGTCCGACCCCACCGCGACTTCCGATGGAGCCCGGTCGCGCTCCGGTTTGGCGGATTATTTGCAATTGGGATACGTGCCGAATGAAGCCGCAGTCACCCTGGAATATTGCAATAATGATTTTGCGGTGGCGCAATTTGCGAAAGCTTTGGGCGACGAAAAGAAGCACGCGGAGTATTCGCAACGGGCGCAGAACTGGGAAAATCTTTATGACGATTCCACCGGGCTTATCCGTCCGCGCAAGGCGGATGGAACTTGGGCGACCAATTTTTCCGCCGGGTCCGGCAAAGGATTCGTCGAGGGCACAGCCGCGCAATACGTCTGGATGGTGAATTTCAATTTGCGGGGATTGATCGACAAAATGGGCGGCAACGACCGGGCGGTCGAACGGCTCGACCATTTTTTCACAAAACTGAACGCCCAGCCGTTTAGCGGCGACCTCGCTTACATGGGCAACGAGCCATGCGAGGAAACGCCGTGGGTTTATGATTTCGCGGGCGCGCCGTCGCACGCGCAGGCCGTCGTGCGCCGCATTCAAAACGAACTGTTCACAACCAAGCCGAATGGATTCCCTGGCAATGACGATGCCGGTGCGTTGTCCTCATGGTATGTTTTTTCCACGCTCGGTCTTTTTCCAGAAATACCCGGCGTTGCCGGATTCGCGGTGGGCAGCCCGCAATTTTCGAAGGCGATCGTCCATCTGGAAAATGGTAAAACCATCCGGATTCAGGGTGCGAATGCCTCGGTCGAAAATTGTTATGTCCAAACCTTGAAATTGAACGGGCGCAGTTACGATAGTCCATGGATTCAATGGCGCGATTTGGAGGGCGGGGCAACCCTGGATTTTGCGTTAGGAAACCAACCGTCCCAATGGGGAAACGATTCTAAGCAGGCCCCGCCGTCTTTTGACGCAGCTAAACCATAGCCAGTCAGGGCCTTCGAACACCGGGGCTGGAAGCGGAAATGGATTGCCTTGGCGGGTGGCATTTGCGATGCTTACCCCAGTTATCGATGCTGACATGCCATACGTTTTCTAGCTGCACCGGATACCTTCCTTAACTCAATGGCGGCAACCCTATTTTTTCTGAATGTGTAATTCCATCTCTACTCGGGAACGATTCGTTCTTTTTTTGGCTTTGTTATGCTGTCTGATATCAGGCGCAGCGAGAGCCGGGGGAACCTGGGCGGCATTAGTGAACAAGCCCCCAGTGGGGGTCAACCATGCCATGCTGTTGACCGACGGCACGGTTTATACGGATAACGGCAACGGTGAATGTTGCCGGCTGACGCCCGACATCCACGGGAGCTATCGAAACGGCACCTGGGCGCGGCTGTCCTCCATGAATTACGGCCGCCTGTTTTTCGCCTCCCAGGTCTTGACCAACGGCAATGTATTCGTGGCCGGCGGCGAATACGGCACTGGACGCCGTCATGCGGAATTGTTTGATCCCTTGAACAATGTTTGGACGAAGATTCCCGATCCCGTTCCCGGTCCCGCTTTTTCGGATGCCATCTCTGAAACTCTTCCCAACGGAAATGTATTGGTGGCGCCGGTCAGCCAGTTTGGCGGCTGCGAAATTTATAATGTGGCGGCCAACACCTGGCAGGCGGCGGCGAGCACGGCGAACCAGAACGAAGTCGCCTGGACCAAAATGCCGAACGACACTATTGTCACCATCGATACTGGCACGCAGACCTCGGAGCACTATGTGCCCGCGCTGAACCAGTGGAAAGCAGATGGCACCGTGCCAGTGGCGGTCTATGGTTTCGGTGCGGAACTGGGTGGGGGTTTTTTGCTGCCCAACGGCAAGGCGTTTTACATTGGCGGAAGCACCAACACGGCCATTTACACGCCCAACGCGTCACCGCTGGGCGCCGGCACCTGGGTGGCCGGCCCGCCGATGGTTTTCGGAACGAACAATTTGGGCGCCGTCGATGCGCCGGCGGCAATGCTGGTGAACGGCAAAATTCTTTGCGACATCGGCCCCGTCGGGGGATTCAACGGGCCGGCCAGTTTCTACGAATATGATTACGTTGCCAACGCGTTCACGCAAGTCACCGCGCCGGGAGGCGGCCTCACCTATGGCAGCGCCCCGTTCGTCCACAGCATGCTCTGCCTGCCGGATGGAACTCTCTTATTTGTCGGAGGGCAGAACTCGACTTCGTTGTACATTTACACACCTGATGGCACGCCGCTGCCGGCGGGACAACCGACGATCAACAATATCACGGAGAATGCCGATGGTTCGTTTCACCTGATCGGCCTGGGACTGAATGGTATTTCTGAAGGCGCCGCCTATGGAGATGACGAGCAGATGGCCACCGCTTATCCCCTGGTGCGAATGACCAACACGGTCAGCGGCAACGTTTATTACGCCCGGACCCGCAACTGGAGCAGCACGAGCGTGCAAACCGGCAGCCGCGTGATTACCACCGAATTTAATCTGCCGCAAAGCTTGCCGACGGGAACTTATTCACTCGTAGTCGCAGCCAATGGCAATCCGTCCGTGGCGACCAATTTCACATACTCGCCGCCACCGGTGCCGGCCGGGTTGACGGCGGTCAGCGGAAGCAATGGGTTTGCGAGAATGAGCTGGAACTCGAGCTCGGGCGCGACCGCTTATAATTTGAAACGCTCGGCTATCAACACCGGTTATTTCACCACGATTGCCACCGTCAGCGGCACTACTTATACGAATGTCGGGCTGACGAATGGCCTCACTTATTACTATAAAGTGGCGGCGGTTGGCCCCAACGGCCCCAGCAGCGATTCCTCCGCCGTTAGTGCCAAGCCGGCGGGACCACCCACGATTCCGGGCGCTACCTCGGTGACCCTGGCGTCCTATTATAATCGCATTGGCTTTTACACTGACGGAATCCACTTCAGCGGGGGCCTGGACAACGCCGCCACTGCCTATTCGGCAAATTTATTAGGCACTTCAGTTTTCTGGAACGGACTCGTGTTCGGCCTGGGACCCGCAAATTCCTCGGACGTGATTTCCTGCCTCGGCCAGACAATTACGCTGCCGCAAGGCCAGTTCAACTCGCTGCAATTGCTCGCCACGGGCGTGCAGGGCAGTCAAACCAACACCTTTACCGTAACGTACACGGATAATTCCACAGCCACCTTCACCCAAAGTTTCAGCGACTGGGCAAATCAACAGTTCCTCCCCGGCGAAACCAGTGCTGCCACGATGCAATACCGCAACCAGGGCACCGGCACAGCGCAAATACTGAAAGTTTCCGTTGACGGGTACAGTTTTCTCCTGGACCCGACCAAGACGGTTGAAAGCATCACGGTTCCCAACAATTCAAACATCATTCTTCTTTCCATGGTGCTGGCGAATGAAACGGTCAGCGCGGATTTGACGAGTTTTTATAATCGCGCGGGGATTTACACGGACGGCACCAGTTACACGAATCCTGCCACCGGCGGCATTGACGGCGGAGGTTATTCCTACTCGGGAACGCTGCTGGGCAGCTCGCAAACCTGGACTAACACGCTGTTCCTATTCGGCCCGCTGAATGCCACCAATGTCATCAGCTGCACCAATCAAACGATTCCGCTTCCGCAGGGCACTTATTCCCGGATGCGATTCCTCGGCTCCGGCGTGAATGGCAGCCAGGCAGGCCAGACTGTTACCGTGACCTACACGGACGCGACCACATCAACTTTTTCGGGCCAGGGCTTTAGCGACTGGTTCAGCCCGCAAAACTATGCGCGGGAGTCGAAGGCGATTCCCATGAGTTATCGCAATTCCAGCGACGGCTCATCGACCGAAAATAACGCCTTGTATCTCTATGGCTACGACTTCCCGTTGGTCTCGACGAAAACCGTCCAAAGCGTTCGTCTCCCGAACGCTCCGAACGTCATGATCGCCGCCATCACCCTGGTGCCGGACTGGCCGCCGACCTTCAAGGTGGATCCGTTGACTCTGCCGCAGGCCAACTCCGGCGTGAGTTATAGCGGAACCATCGCCACCAATGCCAGCGACCTGAATTCGGACACTCTCACTTATGCCAAGGTAAGCGGCCCCGCCTGGTTGAACGTGGCGGCCAACGGCACGCTCTTCGGCCCGCCGGCGGATTCCGACGTGGGCACCAACATTTTCGTGCTGAGCGTCAAGGATACCAGCGGCTTGTCCAATACGATGACGCTTTACATCAATGTCAACGTCGCGCCGTCGTTTACGGTAACTCCGTTCTCCCTGCCGGGCATCGCCACCGGGCTGGATTATTCCGGTGAGATTGACACCAACGCGACCGACCCGAACCCGGGCGACGTGCTGACCTTTGCCAAGGTGAGCGGAGCGGCCTGGCTCACAGTATCCGCGGACGGCCAGCTTTCGGGCACGCCGCTTCCTGGCGATGCCGGCGATAACACCTTTGTGGTCAGCGTCACGGATTCCGGTGGTTTAACCGCCACCGCCACGATGGATATTGTCGTGAGCGCCTCGACGCCATTTGTCTCCTCGATCACGCCGCAATCCGACGGCACTCTGCAACTGAACTGGTCGGGCGGCACAGGTCCGTTCCAAGTACAGGTCACGACCAACCTGATCGCTCCCGACTGGCAAAACATTGGTGATCCAGTGAGCGGCAATAGCATCTTCGTGACGCCCACCAACGACACGATGTTCTATCGAATTATAGGGCAATAAACGGATTGAAAGATATATGGTAGGGCGCGTCGCTCCGCGCGCGCCGGGCTCGTTATTGGAATATTGCTCTTTCCACGCGACGCGCTCCGCGCGCGAAGCAGCGTCCTGCGTCTCTCAAAGCCGGAGATATTTGGCTACCGCTTGCGTCCGTGACTGGACGTGCAGCTTTTCGTAGATGTGCCGGAGATGCGTGCGGATGGTGTTGATGCTGATCCCAAGCTGGTCGCCAATTTGTTTGTAGGCCAATCCTTCTGCCAGGCAATCCAACACCGCTTCCTCCCGTTCGGAAAGCAGGCTTTGCATTTCGCCCACCTGGTTGGCTTTTTGAAACGAGGCCACCACTTTGCGGGCAATGGAACTGGACATCGGCGAGCCGCCGGTTTGCACGTCCCGGATGGCGTGCAGCAATTCATCCGGATCATGCCGCTTGAGGAGATAACCGGTGGCGCCGGCCGCGAGGGCCTTGAAAATCTGCTCGGTATCATCGTAAACCGTGAGCATGAGGATGGGAATTTTCGGCATCAAAACCTTGAGGCGGCGCACGCATTCAATGCCGTTCATCGCGGCCATGTTGATGTCCATCAGCACCACGTCCGGGTTGTCGGCGGGCAGGTGTTGCAGCGCCGCCGCCGCGCTCCCATACATGCTGACGCAACGAAAGCCCGGCGAGCCGTTTAAAAAAGCGGCGATGGATTCGCACAGTTTTTTTTCATCATCGACTATGGATACTGAAATCATCAAATCACCTTGTTTTTATGGTACGGGGTTTTTCAAGAGCAGCACAAACCGGACGGTCGCACCTTGTCCGGCACGCGATTCCAGCCGGCACTCGCCGCCCAGTTCCGTCATGCGGCGGCGCATGTTGCCGAGGCCGTTGCGAAAACCGGCGTCTGAACTGGGGGAGCCATGCCCGTTGGAAGCCGGGTCGAAGCCCTTGCCGTTGTCCGAAATCGTAATTTCCAAATCGTTCCCGCGGCAGGTAATGGCGATTTTCGCCTGCGTGGCGCCCGAGTGTTTGAGAATGTTGGTCAGCGCCTCGTGAACGGCCAGGAAAAGATGGTGGCGCGATTGCGAGGTGAGCGGTTGGGCGGGCAAATGCTGCGGGATGACGGTTTCGCATTCGATGCCGGTCCGGCGAAAATATTCCCGCGCGTATTGCACGATGTAAATGACCAGGTGTTCCAGCGTGTCCTTTTCCGGATTGACCGCCCAGACGATTTCGTCGAGGGAGCGCAGCACTTCGCGGGAATCGTCGGACATGGAACGGATATGTTCCTGGAGCGTGGGGGGGAGGGTCTCGCTCCGCCGAACATGCTCGCTCATGAACGAAATCCGGCACAGCTTGGCGCCCATGATATCGTGCAGGTCCTGGGCGATGCGCGTGCGTTCGCGTTCGAGAGCGCGGTCCTGTTCTAGTCGTTTGAGCCGCTGCTGCAACCGGCGCCTCACGACTACGCGCCCGCCGATGACGCTCAACATGATTGTGGCGAACGCTGCGCTTCCGCGAAACCACCAGGTCTGCCAGAAATGCGGGAGCACTGTAAGTTCGAGGCCGGCGCCTTGTTCATTCCAGATGCCGTCACCGTTGCAGGCGATCACGCGAAAGCGGTAGGTGCCGGGCGGCACAAAGCTGTATTGCGCTACGCGGCGGGTGCCGGCTTCGAGCCAGTTGGGATCCAGCCCTTCCAGCCGGAAGCGAAAGCGCACCCGCTCGGGCGCATCGAAACTGATGCCGGTGTAACGAAACTCAAGCGTATGTTTGCCGGGCCGCAGCCGGAGGGAGTCGAGGTGGAAATCCTTCGCCGCGCCGGAAACGGGAGACGCCGGCACGCCGTCCACCAGGATTTGTTCCATCGCGACCGTCGGGGCAGGGGAGCTGACCACGTGCCGCGGGTCGATGACCGCAATGCCTTTCAACGTGGAGAACCACAGCGAGCCGGATTTTGTTTTCAAACCCGCCGGAAAAAAACCGCTGGTGCATTCCTCGGACAACAGGCCGTCGGCGCGGGCGTAAATTTGCGGGTAAACGGCCGGAATGGCGTGCGCGGCGAGGTCTTCGAGGTCCTGCTTTTTGACGCGCGCAATGCCGCGGTTGCCGCCGAGCCAAAGGTTGCCGCTGTCGTCTTCAAGAATTTGGGAAATCGTGTTGTCGGGCAAACCTTCGCGCGCAGTGAAGGTGGCGATTTGCCCGTTCTGCAACCGGCACAATCCCCCGCCCGCGGTGCCAATCCAGAGCGTGCCCTGTGCGTCCCGGCGCAGGGTGCGAATCGAACCACTTGGCAGCCCGCGCACTTTTTCCACCTGAAAATACGGCTCCAATTGAAGGCGATAGAGTCCCTCGCCGTCGGTGCCGACCCACAGCGTGCCGGCGTCGGGCACAATTCCGGTAATCGGATGGCTGCAGGGGAAATTCGTACGGGGTGACCATTCCCCGCCGATAAAAGACCACAACTCGCCGCCGCGCGCGCCGGCCCAGATTTCTCCATTTTTTTTGTCCTGTGCGAGCGCGCTGATATTCTGATTCGGCAGCGCGGACTCGGGGGTTTCGCTTTCAGCGGAGGACGGATTTTTAAAATGCAACAGCCCGGAATCGCCCGCCACCCAGCAACTGCCGTCCCTGTCCGCCAGCAGCGTGCTGCCGAGCCGGGTCTGCGGCGGGAGGCCGGCGAAAATCAGCCGCCGGAAGACGTGGCCGTTCCACTGGTATATCCCGTCCGGCTGCGCGGCCCAAATCAGATTCGGACTCGTCTCGACCAGGCCCTGGATTCCGCCGTAATCAAGCCCGTCGTTGTGGTTCAGCACGGAGACCTTTCGCAAATAGATGCGGTTCAGCCCTCCGTGCGTGCCGACCCAGAGCTTTCCTTCGCGGTCCGTCATCAGCGTTTCCACCATGTTGTCGGACAAACCACTGCTCGCGTTAATGGCCACCAGCTTGCCGGCTTTGAATTCAAAAACTCCCTCGCCTTTCGAGCCCGCCCAGACAGTTTCGTCCGGACCTTCGACGAGCGAGCTGACGTAAGGCGTTCCCACGTGCCGCGGCATGCCGAAACGCAGCCACTGCTCGCCATCGCAGCAGAAAACAGAGTCATTGCCCGCGCCAATCCAGATTCGTCCTTTTTGGTCCACCAACAGGCAATGAGGGTCGCGAAGCACCGCGGCGAGCGAGGCATTTTGCAAAGGAACGAATTCATTTTTCCGGCAGCAATAAATTCCCGCGCCGCTCACTCCCACCCACATGGAGCCGGTATGGTCGCGAGCCAGGGCAGCGATGGGTTTCCCAGAAAAAATTGCGGCGCTGGGAAAAGCGATCAATCGGCCGTTTTGCAGCACGGTCAATCCCGCCTGTGTGCCCACCCAAAGCCGTCCGTCGGCGTCTTCGGCCAAAGCCGTGATGGAATCGGACGGCAAACCGTCGCGAGTCGTAAATTTGCGCAATTTCCCGCCCTGCCAGCAGCTCAAACCGGCATCGACGCTCCCGATCCACAAGGCCCCCTTGCTGTCGCCGTACAAAACGCGCACGGGCCCGCTCTGAAATCCCTCGCGCGGCCCGAGCGGAGAAAAGTTGATGCCATCGAAGGAGCTGACGCCTTCGTCGCTTCCTTCCCAGATATAGCCGTCGCGCGTCTGAGCGAGGGCGCGCACGTAGTTTTCGGGCAGACCCTGCTCGCGCTGCCAGGAGCGGAAGGTGAAGGGCGTTTCGCCGCCGTTCTCGGATTCGTTGGCGGTGACGAAATCATTGAAGGAAGTGGCCACGGCCATTTCGCTGAAGATCCACCCGCCGCCGCCGCCGCTGTGTCGGAGGCGGATCTGGTTGAAAGAAGCGTCGGCCACGAAATGAGTGGTGATGTTGTCAGGCTGATTCGCCTCCGTGGCGCCCGAAAGCAAATTAGGATTGAGCCACACCGTCACGAGGTCGTCGCCATCGGGCCGGTAATGCACCTTGAAAACGATGGTTCTTTCGATGCCCCAATGAGGAAGTTCATACGTGGTGGAAGCGGCCAGGCCGGGGCGTTCCGGATTAGCCGAGTTGAGGTCGATATATTCCACCATCTGGTTGGAGGCGCCTTTCTCTCCCGTCGCAAACGCGCTGTAGGCCCACGCCTTCAACGCATTTCCGACCGCGAGCCGCTCGTGATCTCCCTGGAACAACTGGAACGCCGCGAAATATTCCTCCGTGGTCGCGTCGGACAACGGGTCGACGTGAAACTTGAAATAAAGCGTGTCGCTGGAGGAATCGTCCCGCTGAAGAATGCCGCCCAGGATGTCCGTGCCCGCGCCGGTGTCATGCACCTGGGTGGAGCCGAGGTCGCTCCACAAAAGCATCGCCCGGATCGAAGGAAGCCCGGCGACGAAGATTGCCAGGGCAATCAACGTGAAGAGCGGAGTGGCGTGTGCCTTCATCTTTTGATTTTACGGACCCGGCAAACAATTTGCCAACATTCGTCATCGCCTTTTTGACGCCTCAGCTCAATCTCTTTTTGTGGCATGGTCGAAATGCGCCCAGAACCACGGCGACATCGCCTATTTAGCCGCCATTTTCGCGGTGCGATGGAAGATGCGCCATTCAAAACCGTCCAGGTGAAGATCGGCTGCCTGGCTGTTGGTGGAATTCTGCACGCCGCTGATTTCGACCGGCGCAAAATCGTCCTCATTCTTCAAGTCCATCGTGCCCTGAGCGGGCCGGTTCGAGAGATTGATGGCCACGAGGAATTCGTCTTTGCCGTCGCTGCGCAAAAAGGTGATCAGCTGGTTTTCGTCCGAGTTGTGAATCCATTGCACGTTGTCCGTGCGAAACGCCGGGTATTGTTTGCGGAGATGAATCAGGGATTGATAGATGTCGCGAATTTGAGGGCGTCCTTTCGGCTCCCAGACGATGGGCACTTTCTCGAACAACGCGCCGCCGCCGGACGGAGTCCCGTCACCCACCTCCATGCCGTTGTAAATCAGCGGGACTCCATCCAGTGTAAAGATCAACGCCGACGCCGCGAGCGCGCCGGGAAGGCCGAAGCGCGCGACCGAACGGGCCTGGTCGTGGTTGTCGGACATATCCAGGTGCAGTGCGCCTTGCGGATATCGTTTCAGCTCGTTTTGCCAGGTTTGTTCAATTTCAGAAGCGGGAGCGGATTTTTCCAGCACCTTTCTCAAGGTATTCATCAGCGGCCATTCGTAATCGATATCAAAGGCGTTGGTCAGGAGCTCCGGCTTGTCGGCTTCCGCGAGCATCATGATGTCCGGTTTGATTTTTGAGAGTGCGGCGCGCGCTTCCTCCCAGAAACTGGTCGGTACCATGGAGGCGGTGTCGCAACGGAAACCGTCGAGATCGAATTCCTTCACCCAGTATTCGAGCATGGTGACGAGGTATTGGCGCAACTCCTGGTTTTTATAATTAAGCCCAGCCACGTCGGACCATTCAGGCAACGGCGGAACAATTTTCCCGCTGGCGTCGTGCTTGTAAAAATCCGGGTGCGCCATCAGCACGCTGTCCCACGCGGTGTGCAGGAGGACGACATCGATGATTACCTTCATCCCGCGTTTGTGAGCCTGGGAAACCAGCCGCTTGAGGTCCTCTTTGGTCCCGTAATCAGGATTGATTGCGTAATAGTCGCTCGCGGAATACGGGCTGCCGTAAGAGCCCTTGCGCTTGTCGACGCCAATCGGGTGAATGGGCATCAACCAGAGGACGTTGACGCCGAGGTCGCTCAACTGGTCGAGCCGCGCGGTCACGCCATTGAAATCTCCCTGCGCCGAAAAATCGCGGGGGAATAGTTCATAGACGACGCCATCGTGCAACCATTTGGGTGTGGTGCGCGCGGCGCCGGGGGCCTGGGCATACGCGCCTTGAGACAGCAGTGCGAGACAGAGCAGCCAAAGTGGGAAAATCTTTCTTTTGGTAGGGACAGCGCGCTGCGCTGTCAGCGCCGCGTTCAGCGGCGCAAGCGTGAATGGCGCGTATTGGCCGCATGATTCCGTCCGCTGAACGCGGACGGGGACGCCGCAGCGCGGCATCCCTACCCAGCGATTTGTTGCCGACTTCTTCCAGCGCTGGAACAATTTCTCCCTCTCCCCAAGGGAAAGGGCCGGGGTGAGGGGGAAGGCTGTTTCTGCCGGCCACACTTCTTTCATAAACGGAACATTCATCACTGCGCGCTCATGCTGGTTCGCTGCTGCATCCAGGTGATGTCGTCAGGCGAATACTTTTCATTGTCAGGGCACGGAGCGAGACGCCTGACCGCGACTCTCGTGTTGGAATCCATCCACTTTTTGATTTCGGCGTGGCCATCGGCAAAAGAAAAGCCGCCGGCGCCATTGTGCGTGGAGGCGGGGACGTCGGTCCACTTGGCCGAGGTATTCGGCTGCATGCGCACGGAAAAAAAGCCGTCATTGATGCTATCCGGGCATTCATCCAACAAAACCCACAGATTCGCTGTTCCCATAATGTTGACGTCGCTGGTCTTCAAAAATCTTTTCCAGCCGGGCGTTTGTCCGGAGATGTGGTTGGCGACATCATTGACATCGCCCACAAAACCATTCATCGAAGTGCTCCGGACGCGCGGTCCGACCGCGCCCGGCACGACATCCGCCGGGCACTTGAAAATGCCCACGGTTTTGGCGGTGTAAGGGCCCAGTTCGGCGGAGGTCAGGAACACGGTATTGGTGTTTTGCGGGTTCGGCTGGATGGAATTGTCCCAGCTCATGATTCCGGCGGCCCAGGCATTCAAGCTGGTGCCAGCGCCGGGATTTTCGGGAAATTTCTCCTGGTTGTCACTGGCATACATGATGACGGCCAGTTGTAATTGCTTGAGATTGTTGATGCACGCAATTCCCTGCGCCTTCAATTTGGCCTTGGCCAGTGCCGGGAGCAGCATGGCCGCGAGGATGGCAATGATGGCGATGACCACCAGCAGTTCGATCAGAGTGAATCCTTTGCGTCTGGGTTGCATTTGCGGTCCAATCAGTCTTGAGGCGTGTGCTGAGCCAGCCAGAGCATATCCTGGTCGGACACACTGCAACTCACCCGCTGCACGGTTCGATAGGTGACAGCTTGATGGCCGGTCATGACGGCGTCCACCCATTTATGCATTTCTGCGTGGCCGTCGGCAAAGCTGATGCCGCACGAGCCGCCGTGCTGGTTGCCGGGCAATTCGATGAATGCCGTCGTGCCGTAAGAAGATGTGTACATCAGGGCGTCATCGATACTGTCCGGATGTTCGTCCGCAATCACCCAGCAATCACTGGGGCCGGGGTTGCGGAAATCGGTGGTCTTTTTCGCCACATACCATTGCGTCCAGCCGAAGGGATTCGGGCTTTGGAATTTGGCGCCCTCGCCCACGGAAGCATCCATGACCACGCTGCGCATGCGATGGTCCCATCCGAGGGCGGTTTGCGCCGGGCTTACATAATTTGCGGCCGGGCAGGCGAACACTTTGATGGCATTTCCCAAAATGCCTCCCAGCAACGAGTATCGGCTATCCACAAGGTAAGCGGTGTTGGTGTTGGCTTGCGAGGTTGTCCAATCGATTGTGCCCGTAATCCACGAGGGCATGCCGTTATAGAGAAACCCCGGCGGGTTATTATTGCGCAAATCACTGTTGATGGCCAGATGATCGGAATTGTCCCCCGCGTACATGGTCCAGGCGAGGGTCAATTGCCGTTTGTCGTTCATGCAGGAAACCGCCTGCGCGCGGGCTTTGGCTTTGCTCAGCGCGGGCAACAGCATGGCGGCGAGAATCGCAATGATGGCGATGACTACGAGAAGTTCGATCAGCGTAAACCCGGTTCGTTGGGTTGTGGTATGGGTCGCCATGATGGTTCTCGATTTTTTGCGGTACTTTCAAATTCCATCCGCCGTGTTATAGGGCACGGCGGATGGATATTCGGGCTGGGCTAGGGCCTGACCAATCGGAAGAAGCTGCTTCCGGACGTCGGCCAGTTGGTGGTGGTCATCAGACCGTTGGTCGTGACTGTGCCGCTCGTCAGGTTGGTGCCGTCGGTGCCGGCTACATCCTGCCAGGGTCCCGTCAGCAGATTCGCGGTTTGCAAATGCGCGCCGGGGCGGCCGAGCCACGACACCGGGACGTTGCCGCCGGATGCCCCGCCGACACTGAGATCTCCGCCATTGAGGGTTCCCAGAGCTTGATCAAGATTGGCCGGGGAGAAAGCCGGCTCATGATAAGGCTGGTTGGTGAAAACATCGGTCGGCAACACATAGGGATTCAAGGCAGTGGTGCGGATCACACGGAAATGATTGGCGCCGGTGCCGGCTTCATCCTCAATCGGGCCGCCGTTTATACCGCCGGGATCAATTCCGTATTGGTAAGTGATTCCCACCGGCGTGCCCGCCGGCATGACAATGGTGTTGGTATAAATGGAAGAGGTTCCCACCCGCATCATTTGATAACCAGCCGGAGCGACGACTGGATTAACACCGCCGGACCAGGCATACCAGGTTTGGGGATACTGGCTGCCGCCGCCATTCGCAAACATGCCGTTCACATAAAGCGCGTCTGAATTCGGGTCAAACACGTGCCCATCCGTTCCCACCGCGCCGGTCATATCCACCGTGAAAAGAACGGGCGTGGCAACAGGCAGGTAGTCGCCCAGTCCCAAATCCAGGAATTTGACGGTGGGCAGGTTTGTGGTGATGGAAGTGGGGGTGACGGGCAGGCTAATGGTCCGGCGGGCACCGTCATTAAAGACCGAATCACCGGTGTAATCATAAACCCAGCCGCCGACGCCGGAGTTGGTGTAACGGTATTGAATAATCTCGCTGGCGCCTTCGGGCATTATCGTCGTGCCGCTAAACAAATTGGGATTCGGCGCGGACGGATTATTCGTCATGTTAACGCCGGTGGCCCAGTTGTTGAACGAGCCCCAGGCCGTGACGCTGTTCGGGACATAATTCGTGTCATATTTGACGACACCGCTCATATCCAGGTTCAGCGTGACATTGGCCAGCGGAGCAAAGGGGAGGTCGCCGTAGCTCACGACTGGCAGCACCTGGTTCGTATTGTTGAACCAAAATCGATTGCCGGCGTCATCGGCATTGGGATACTGCGGGCTTTCCCACGCGCCCGAAGGATCTTCAACGGCTTTCCATTCCATCGCCGCGTTGGTCGCCGGCACTCCCGGCACCTGGGCGCCGCTGAGGATGGGAATCGTGACGGTATAGACGTTCGTGGTGAGGATGCCGCCGGAGTTGGTAACTACAATGGATGGATCGTTGGTCAGGTAACTGCCGTTATTGCTCCATCCGTTAAAGCTGCCGCGAGCGTCCAATTGATCGGTGGCCGGATTAAAATGGCCGAGTTGGATTTCCTCGGACATATCCATCTGAAACGTAACGTTGATGACCGAACCCGCGCCCACGTCTCCGTAAAACGGCGTCGGCACAATCAGGCTGGCCCCGCTGGTCGCGGGCAGGCGGGCTGCGCGATTGTCATAGCTGGCGGTGCTTTCCGTGGTGCCATTGATGTTGAAACGATAATCGACGGTGCCGCCGTTGACATCGCTGGTGTCATTGGCTGTGTTCGTGTAAACGGTGCTGGTGCCTTGCTGCACCAATTGCAGTCCCGGGCCGGCCCAGCCGTTGAACGTGCCGAACACGTAGACCGAGTTGGTTCCCGTGCCGGCGGGCGGCGGCGGGTTGAAAGTTCCCACGGGCACATTGGCCATGTCCACGCTGAAAGTCAGGAGCGTCGAGGCCTGAGCGCTCACGGCTCCCATCACCCAAACAGAGAGTCCCGTTAATGTCAGTACGAGGTGCTTCGTTAATTTTGTTTTCATATAGTCAATGGCGGCGGCCTGCTCCGTGAGCTGTCTGGGAACCGGGGGTTTTCACTTGATTTGCGGGGTTCATTTTAGGGTTGGTTTTCGGCGTGACGTCTACTCCGCCCGATCAGTCCTAACCTTCAGTGAACAATCGCGCGGTGTGTATGGTTGCATACGATATGAAGTTATCAGAAGGCCCGGATGAGCGGCATCGCATGTTTTGTTGGAGGTCTCGACCGGGGGAATTCACCGTCTGGCGGGGCAAACCGGATACTTTCCGGGCTGTTGAAAAAATCAGGGAACGGAACTTATTTGGGTGGGTTCACCGGACGCTGCTGCCGCTGCCAGCCTTGAACCCGGTTCAAATAATCCCGCGCCGCCTGATTTCCGGGATCCAAACGCAAGGTCGCTTCAAATTGTTCCAGCGCGTTATCGAATTGATTGAGCCGTGCGAACATCACGCCGAGATCCAGGTGCGCGAGGGCATTTTCCGGCTCGAACCGCACCGCTTCCGCGTAGGCATCCCGGGCCTCGGAGATTTGATTTGCCGCCACAAGTTCATCGCCCAATGCCAGCCAGACCTTCACGACATTGGACTGAATCTTCAATGCTTCCCGGTAGCATTGAATCGCTTCATTGTGGCGCTGCAATTTTGAAAATGCTCTTCCTTCAATGGCGAGGTAAGCGGCGCTGGATGGGTCCAATTGTGCCGCGTGCTTGAAATTTTCAAGCGCCGCCTCAAACTTGCCTCGGCCAAAATAAACCAGTCCCAGTTCATACCAGCCTTCGGCCAATTGAGGCCGCAGCGCGAGTGCGCTCCGCAGCGGCGCCTCCGCCTCGTCCCAGCGTCCCAGCGCGTTGAGCAGCCGGCCGGCCTGATAAAATCCGTCGCAATAGTGCGGCAGCAATTCGCAATACGTTCGCCACTGAGCGACGGCCTGTGGCAAGTCGCCGGTGGATTCCAAATATTCCGCAAAATTTTTGTGCACTAGAAAATCCGCGGGTGTGCGCTGAATCGCAGAAAGGTATGTCCCAACCGCTGCCTGCGCCGCCGCCGGAGTCAGGGAACGGCTCAACGCGGCTGCCTCCTCGCGCAGGGCTTGCAGTCGCTCGGCGTGGTTTAACTGGCCGTCAAAGGGCGGGCGGCCCAGACGACGGATCATTTCCAAGATCGCGGCGCAACGATTTGCTGCGGTGAAGCCCAGGCGGCTTTCGCACTCGGCCTGGCTGGCCCAATCGTTCGTGACGGCGCCCTGCAAAATCTCCGGCGGCAGCAGTTTTTCCATCTGCGCCGCCCAGACGCGGCCGAGACGGAAATTGCCATCGATATTGAAATGAACGTGTTCAAAAAACGTCTCCTGCCCGCAAATTCCGTTGGTTGTTTCCGTTGCGAGCGCCGCCGCCGCGTCGAAGAAAACCATATTCTTGCCGGCGAATTTTTGGCCGACGGCGGCGATGGCTCTGTTGATGCGCGAATCCGCGCGGAAGGGCAGGGCGTCGTCATCGCAGGCCTGCTGAAAGTGCTCGCGCGCCAGCGTTTTGTTTCCCATTTGCTCCAGGCATTCCGCCCAGCGGAACTGCAATTCTGCGAATTGGGGGTCCACTCTCGCCGCTTCCTCGAATTTTTGGACTGCGCCGGCAAAGTCCTTTTGTTCCTGAATGCGGCATGCTTCGGCAAAAGAGCTTTCAAACTTTGCGGCGTCGGCGGCCGTGAGAGTGTTATTGGTGCCCGAGGCAAAGGGCGGACAATCTTCGAGATTCACCGACACCGTGTTCAGCAAAATTTTTGCTCCGCCGCCCACGCCGGCGCGCATGATGTCGTCGAGGTTGCGCTCGAAATTCCGATAGACGACCTGCTTGCGCGGGTCGTCGGGAGGAAGTTGGTTGCCGGCGAACATATTCATTCCGCCCCAGGAGGCATTCGCGTCGGGCTTGGCGAAGCGGCCCGCCGCCTCGAGAAGCAGTTGGCCCAAGCGCAGATTTTTGAGAGCCAGATTCAGGCGCACCAATCCCATCGGCGGCGCTTTGGCGCCAAAAACCGTGGCCGCGCCGAACGGCCCGACCATCTCGTTGTTGCCCATGTAAATGATCCACAAATCGTCATCCGCGCGGGCGCAATCGCGGGCGATGGGAAGAATGACATGCGAATCAATCGCCGTGATGCCGAGATTGATGACCTCGAAATGCGCGTGGGGAAAGCGCTCGTCCAGCAGCGCTTCCAGATAACGCGAAGCGGCGCAGGCCGGCTCCGGTTCGCCGCGCGCGGCGGATTCGCCCAGTATGAAAATGCGAAAAGTATTCGGCGGTTTCTTCGCTTCGAACATGAACGGACCCGGCCAGCGTATGAGTTGGCGGGGGAAAAATCTCCGGCCAAAATCCTCATTGTTCACGAGGTAATCCTGCCCGCCGACACGGATTTTTTCAAAGAACCCCGTGGAATAACCGTAACCGGCCAGCCGCAAAATCAATTCCAGTCCGGCCAGCAATATGAGCGGCACAGCCACAAGCGCGAAGAATCGGAAAAGCCATTTGTGGCGGGCGGGCAGGGGACTGGACGGCTCAGGCGCGGCGGCTTTCCGTGAGCCGGCTTTTTTCTTCGGTTTATTGGGACGCGCGCTCAAATTGTCTTGTTAGAACAGAGCCCGCCTAATGCGGATACAACGCCCACGAAATACCGGACCCGGCGGTAAAAATCAGGATGATGCCGAGCAGCACGAGCAGGCTGATGAGCGGGATGAGCCACCACTTTTTCTCGCGGCGGCAGAATCTCAGGAATTCTTTGAGTAATGACCACATAAGGTGAACGGTTCAGGGATTCGCGTGTGAGGTTGATTGGTTTCCGGCCCGGCGCAACAAGACCTGCACTTTCACGAGTGCATCCCGGGCGTTTTGGTAGTTCGGCTCCAGCCGCAAAGACTCGGTAAATTCTCGGCGCGCCTCCTCGAGTCGGCCTTTTTTGGCCAGCAACACGCCGTAGTTGAAATGCGTTCGGGAGGAAGCGGGATTGAGCCGGGCCGCTTCGGCAAATTCCGCAAGGGCCTCATCCGCTCGCCCCGCTTCGTCGAGCGCGCCGCCCAGTTGAAAATGAATTTCCCAATCCGACGGGTCTGATTTCGCGGCTTCGCGATAACATTGCAGCGCCGCCGCCGGCTGGCGCGTCAGCGCGTAAACTCTTCCCATGCGAAAAACCGTTTGGCCGTCCTGTGGCCGCTGGTCGCGCGCGACGGCGTAGGCGTTTAATGCTTCGGAAAATTTTTGCTGCGAAGCTAGGGCATTTCCCAATTCAAACCAGCCTTCCGTGAGCGCGCGATGAATTTTCACCGCGGCCCGGAAGTTCGTTTCCGCTTCCGCCCATTGGCCCTGCCCGGCAAACAGGCGGCCGAGTTGAAAATACGGCACATAGTCGTGCGGAATTAAATCGTGGACGCGCCGGCATTCGGCAATGGCTGAAGGCGCATCGCCGACGGATTGCAGGAATAGCGCGAAATTTTCGCGCAGGAGAAAATCGTCCGGTGTCCGGGCAAGTTGCCGCTCGAAATTATCACGCGCCGCGACGGCGTCAGCGGCGTCCTCACGCGAGCGCGATGCGCGCACGCGCGCCTCCAGCGACGCAACGCGATTGCTGTTGCCGGCTTGATTCGCGAACGGGGGGGCCAACAATCGTCCCGCCATATGTTCCCAAACCGCGACGCGGTTCCAGTCGGACAATCCGAGGGCTTGATCACATTCCGTCCGGGTGAGCCAATCGCCGCGGCTCGTCGCATCCGGCGGCAGCATTTTCTCAACCTGCTGCGCCCAGGCCAGCCCCAGCCGATACCCGCCGTTAAAATCGAAATGCACGTGTTCGTAAAAAGTCTCGTCGCCGCATAATTCGTCCGGGTTTTCCTGGGCGAGAGCCTTCGCGGCATCAAACAGAACCAGTTCGGTGCTGGGAATTTTTTTGGGCTCGGCACGAATGATTTCGTTTAGCCGCGAGTCGGTGCGGAACGGCGAAGCGTCGTCATCGCAAGCGAGTTGCAGGTGTTCGCGGGCCGCGGAAAAATTAGTTTGCGCGCGCAGGCATTCGCCCCAGCGATATTGCAGCTCCGCGACGGTGGCGTCCAGTTGGGCGGCCCGCGCGTAATATTGTTCAGCTCCCGCCCGGTCGCCGGCGATTTCGGCTTGCAACCCATTCGTGAACAGTTGCTGGAACTCTACGCGGTCGGCGGGTGAAATATTTTTGTTCGCGAGGGAAGCTAAGGGCGGGCAATCGCGAAGATTGACCGCGACGGTATTCAGCAGGATTTTTGCGCCCGAACCGAGCCCCGCGTGCACGATATCGTCGAGGTTTTTTTGAAAATTGAAATAGACGCTGGTCTTGAGGGGCGAGTCCGGCGCGATTTGGTTCTGCAAAAACATTTGCATGCCGCCCCAGGAGGAGAATTTCTCGCGGCCGCCGTGAAGCTTGCGGGCCAGAGCGAAGGAAAGCTGGCCGAGACGCGTCGTTTGAAGCGCGGTGATGAATCGCACATAAGCGAGCGCCGGAGCGCGCCGGCCGAAAACCGTCGCCGCGCCAAACGGCCCGACCATTTCATTGTTGCCCATGTAAATGATCCACAGGTCGCCGTCATGCCGCGCGCATTCCCGCGCGATGGGTAAAATCACGTGGGAATTAATGGCTGTGAAGGCGACATTCACGACTTCGAATTTCGTCGCGGGAAATTTCGCGTGCAATTGCGCTTCCAGGTAGCGCGCCGGGCCGTAGGCCGGCTCGGGATCGCCCATCGCCGCGGATTCGCCAAAAATAAAAATCCGGAACGTTCCCGGCGGTTTCACGGCTTTCATCCGCAACACGCCGGGATTCCGCGCGTTTTCCGGAGGGAAAAAGCGGTAGCTGAACGCGTCGTTTTGAACGAGATAATCCTCATCCCCGATTTTAAGCGCCTTGAAAAAATGCGGATCAAATCCGTAACCGCCGAGCCGCAATCCCGCTTCGATGAGCCCCAACAATGCAAAAGGCAACAGCAGCGCGGCGATTCGAAGGAACACCAGCCGGCGCTTTGATGCCGGAGCCCCCGGTTTTTGTTTCGCGCTGCGCCGGGACTTGTTGGGGTGTGATTTCAATGCGGAATCGCGGCGGAAGTTTTCAACCGCGCGAACATGGGCTCGGTTTTCGAATTTTTCGAGATTACGGGAACAACTCGATTCTAAAATATTGCGCGGCGTTGGTCGAGTTATTCGTGAACGTCATTATCGGCGCCCCCGCAGTCAGATTGCCGCTGAAGGGCGTGAAGGGCGCCAATAAATTGGTGGTGGACCAGACCTGGTAAACCTTCCCGGAAACGCTGCTCCAATTGAGGATTCCGCTCTCCGTCATGCCGGCCACGGGAATCCAATTTGGGTCAACCAAAGTGATTCCTGGACTGCTGGAACTGGGCGCGCCGGCGATGCCCGCATTGTTGATGGCAGTCACGGTCGCGTAGAGCCGCGCGCCGTAATTGTTGGTCACGGTAAGCGACGTGCCGGCGACGACACCGCCGAAGACATCCGTGCCGCCCGGAGTTGTTCCCACACTGACGTAGTAACCGCTGATGCCGCCCAGAGGATCGCTCACTGAGGGCCAACTGAACGTCAGGCGGTTGCTCAAAACGTAGTCGTTCGATGAGCCAATTCCCGGCGCGGACGGAACCGGCGGCGGCGTCACGTCGTAAAGTTTCAGATACTGCGCCTCGAACGGTGCGTTGGTCCAACCGGCGTTGTCGGTGGGCACCGGGTTAAGTGAGACATTGATGCCATTGGCGAGAAGCGTGGCGGCATCGACGCCGCCCGAACCGCCATTCCATAGCCAATTAGTGAGCCGGGACGGATCGGCATTGGTGTAAGCGGCGAGATTTTTGACATTGTAAATGCGATTGGGCTGAATGCCGAAAAGGTTGCCGCCGTTTTGGGCGATGTTCACATTGAAATTTGCCTGTTGAGCATTGGTCGTCAGATTGACGAAGGCAAACACCGTGTCGTTAAAATTCGGAGCGCCGTTGGTGGTTTCAAATTTGGCGACTGCATAAATGCGGGGCTGCGGCGCGCTCGGATTTAAAAAGTAACGATTGGCGCCTTGCAGCGCGGCGCTGGATTGGCGCGCGCGGCCCGCGGCGGCGTAGACGGGATAAAGCTGGGCGGTTCGGAGATTGCCCGCCCCGGCGGTCATGGCCGGTTGGAGGGAATTGAAGGCGAACAAATCCGGAACCTGCTCCGAGCCGCTCGCGGTATAAAGACTGAAGCCCGAGCCGGCGGCGGTCCCCATTTCCTGGCCGTAAAGAATATGCGGAACGCCATCGATGGTGCCGCCCACCAGGTATCGGATCAACGCCTGGTACGGGTCGGTGTAAAAACCGCCCACGTCGTGCGAAGTGCTGTTCCACAGCATCAAACATTGGCCGTAATTGGAGCGTTCGGAATTGAAAATATTTTGATAGTCACTCGCTGACGCCGCCGTCCGGAAGTTGTAGAGCACGCTGTCATTCAGAATGTCAAAATCGCGGCCCGAGCGATAAGTCGTCGCGCCGCCGTCCAGGGCTTCCGCCAGGAAAACAAAATCCCATTTTCGCGAGCGCACCTTGTTGATGATGTATTCCCAGCATTGCGGCGGCAGGCCTTCCGCAAAATCCGCGCGAATGCCGTCGATGCCGATGGCGGTTTGATTCGCCGGCGTGCCATTGGTGCAACCACTCTGATCCAGCCAGTATAGAATCGAGTCCGCAAAATACCGCCAGACATTCTGCGTGGTGGGATCGAAGCTTCCCGTATTCGTGCCGTAATCAAACCAGTCACCACTGTTGATAAAATTATTGTTGTCCTGCGGATTCTGGCAGACCAACGCGTCGTACACGCCGAAGAAAACGTCATTCACGTCGGACCATTTCCCAAAATCATCGCGGTCGGGAGCGAGCGCGATATTGCCGGCGTTGGCTGCCCGGCTGCAATAGGCGTTGGTCGCGGAAAAAAATCCGGGAACGCGATTCGTGATCTGATTGCCAGGCAGCCAATTGCCGGGATTTCCCGGGCCGCCGAAATCCGCGACTCCTTCGTTATCCAATTCAACATCGTGAGCGGTGTGGTCGAATGGCTCGTCCATCATCACATTGACCCCGGCGGCATCCGCTGCGGCCACGAAGCCTTGAAATTCCTGCAGGGCGGCGGCGCGCGTGTCCGCCTTGCTCATCCACGGCGACACCGCAAAAAAGTTCTTCACGCAATAGGGACTGTTCACGGTCCCCGCGATGCCGATGGGATGGATGGGCTCCAGCCAAAGCCAGTTGACCCCCAGATTCGTGACGTAATTCAGGTTGAAACGATTGTGAATCGGATCGAAGGGCCGCGCTCCCGGCCCGTTGTAGAGGTCGACAAAAGTGCTGCGCTGCGAACCGTTCCCCGCCGCGCCCTGCGCGTTGATGTTGTTGACGGTCAGTTCGTAAATCGACGCGCTCAGCGCTTTTTTAGGCGAAACGACGATGCCAAAATCGCGGCGATTGCCAGTCGCGTACGGCGCGTTGAAGCTGTACCAGGACCAGTTCGTGTCGCCCGCGACTTTGAAGCGCGCGGTGAGACGATAGGCGCCGGTCTTTTGCGCGTAAAGCGTCAGCGAATATTGCCCCGGCGTGGCCGTGGGCGACATCGCATAGGCCTCGTAATAATGAGTGGTGTCGCCCGTCGCGATGGTGTTGCCATCCGGCGGAACAATGCCTTCTTCGACGCCGTTGTCGCCGATGCGGGTGGCAAAATCGCGCCGGTTCAAATCGGTAAAAACATCGGCTTCCACCACGTTCGAGGCATTGGGCGAAAACAGCACCGTCAATGGAACAGCATCATTCGACAGTTCATTGACGAAAACATGAGTCATGCCGTAATCCCCGTTGATTCCATTAACGGTCAGAGTGGGAACGACGGACACTGCGAAAAACTGGTTGGAGGTGGAACTGAGGTCGAAGACTCCGCCACCGGGACCGAAACCGGTTCCCGCCGTGCCTAAATTTCCAGTTCCCGAAGGCAATCCCGGCAGGAGTTGATTCGAGAGAAACCCCTGGCTGGAACCGTTGATGTCGGCCAGAATTTTTATCGGACCCATGGGATTGCCAAGCAAGGAGAGGGGAATGACGAGTTCCAATCCCTTTGATCCCGGGCCCACGTTCGCCGCCTGGCTCGCGGTATTGTTATTGTTGAAGCCGACCACGACCGAATTATCGACGGCCGCATTGGCCACGATGCCACCGCTGGTCGTCAGAGTCCCGAGCGCATCGGCGGAAGTGTTGTTAACGAGGTCATATTGGCTGACCGTGAGCGTGGCGGCGTTATAGTTAATGTTGAACGCGTAGGTCGCCGAAAATCCCGCGCTGAACTTCGAGCCATTCATCGCGGACAAGCTATTCGCTCCCAGATTTCCCGGGTTGGCCGCGTTCAACGTGTTTTGGCCCGGCCGTCCGTCAGCGATGAAGAGGTTGAAGTTGTTGGAATTGTTTTGAAGATTTCCGGAAAAAAACAGGAACAGCTTGCCATCCATGATGAAACCATACGCGGCATCCAGTTCATTGAACTTCGCGCCAAACCCGGTCGCGTCGGTTTGAAGGTAAAGCGCGCCGCCGAACGCGGAGTCATACGTTCCATTGAGGCTCGCGGGTTGGGAAAAGCCCGGCGAGGCGAAACACATCAGTGCCGCCAACAAAAACAATATCCGCATCTGCGGAGGGCGATTTGCCCGAATCATATCGATGTGGCGTAATGCAATTATCGGCTCGCAGATTAACTCAACGAACACCTGCCCTCGCCAAAACGCAAAATATCATGGTTTGGCCCAATAACGCCACTCGCATGAAATGTTGAAGAACCGGCGGAATCAACTCCGCCCTTCCATATAATATAAATATAGCTTCCGCCGCCTGCGAAATGGCTCCCGCGATTTGACGCCACATCTATTTGGTGGAATTTTTGACGGTTTTAGTGCTTCATATTGACGACAATGTTGGCAACGCCTGAACTTATTCGCGAAACCGCCCAATCGGCGCGGTTGAAGGAGCTTTATCCGCGCTGGCGGGAAGTCCCGCTCTATCGCGCGCGGATCGGAGAGGCCTTGCCGCAATTTTCGCAATTGCCGTTGCTCACCAAACGGGATATGCGCGAAGATTTTCCGCGAAATTTCCTGTCGTCGGACGCCGAATTGGAATCCCTGCTCGACCGGAACCTGGTGGAGCTTGAGCACACGTCCGGAACTTCGGAGGAACGCACGCCGGTGCTGTTTCCTCGCGGTTGGTGGGACGAGCAGGAGGAGCGCGCCCTAAGGCTGAATGCGTTCGTCGCCCGGGTCCTGGATGAACATCCCGGAGCGCGGCGGGCTACGCTCACCACGCCGGCATGCAACGGCAAATCCTGTCCCGTCGTTTGGCGGTCCGTCACGCAACGCACCATTGGCTCGACCCGCTTCGTGAACCTGGCCCGGATTCCGTTCGTTTTGAGCCGCGCGGAACTGGATCGCATGGCCGCCGAAATTATCGAGTGGTCCCCGCAATTCCTGGACGTCTCGCCCGTGCACGGCGTCCGGTTTGCGCTCCATTGCGAGCAACAGGGCATTCGCCTCCCCTCGCTTCGGTTTATTGTGTGCAGCTACGAGTTTGTGAGCGTGGTGCATCGGCGAATCCTGGAGCGGGTTTTCCGCGTGCCGGTATTCAATCTTTACGGCTCCACTGAAACCGGCCACTTGCTCATGGAGGACGAGCACGGCGACTTGCGGCCGAGCGATGGCACGGCATTTCTTGAAGTGGTGGAGGCGGATGAACGGGGCATCGGCGGCCTCGCCGTCACTACTTTTACCAACGATTTGATGCCGCTGGTTCGTTATGGAATAGGCGATCTAGTGGAGCGCCATGAGGAACCGTACCGCACGACTTACCGCGTCCACGGCCGTTCGCGCGACGCCTTGCGCCGCAGCGATAGCGCGCGCGTTACCACGCTGGACGTGGACGAATGTTTTCGCGAAACCGGCGGCATCGCTCATTACGAACTTCGCCAACTCGCCGCCGGCGGCTGCAAGTTGAGATACATCGCGGATGGCGACGGCCCCACGGATGAAGAAATGAATCGCGTTGTATCGAAACTGAAATCGCTGCTCGCCGTGCGCGGTCGAATTGCAGTCGGGTCCGCGCAGTTGTTGCCGCCGACTCCATCCGGAAAATTTCGCCTGACGGTGGCGAGTTAGCTGAAAAGTTTGTTTTGTGTCCCGGCTCAGCGCCGGTTAATTTGCGGTGTGATTCGGAACATTATCTTCGATTGGTCCGGGACCCTCGTGGATGATTTGCCGGCCGTGTGGAAGGCCACCAATTACGTTTTGGCCCGATCGGAGCGCGCAGAAATGTCGCTGGAGCAATTTCGCGCGGAATTTTGCCTGCCGTTCACATCGTTCTACAATAAATACACGCCGCACGTGCCGCTGCCGCAGTTGGAAACCTGGTTTCACAGCGAGTTCAAGCAGGCGCAGGATTCGGTTTGCGAATTGCCGCACGCGCGCGCATTCCTCGAATTCTGCCGCGAACATCATCTGCGCACTTTCCTGCTCAGCGCCGTGCACGAGGACCATTTCGTCGTGCAGGAGGCCGTGACCGGTTTTGGAAAATTTCTCGATAAACCCTACGTCGGCGTCTGGGACAAACAAAAAAAAATCCACGATATCCTTGCTGAAAACAACCTGAAGCCCGACGAAACCCTGTTCATCGGGGACATGCAGCACGACATCGAAACCGCGCGCCACGGCGGAGTGCATTCGTGCGCGGTGCTGACGGGTTACAATACGCTGACCCAATTGCGTGCCGCGGAGCCGGAGTTGATTGTGGAGCATCTCGGCGAGTTGCGCCAGATTCTGGAGCAAAATCGGCTGGATCTAAAACCAGTGGCGAAACAATTCGAGGAGGCCCGACCACCCATTGCCACCGTTGGCGCGCTGATTTTCAATCCCGGCGGCGAAGCGCTGATGATTCGCACTCATAAATGGTCGGACCTGTGGGGCATTCCGGGCGGCAAGATCAAGTGGAACGAGCCTTCGGAAGACGCCCTGCGCCGCGAGATCAAAGAAGAGACCGACCTGGAAATTACGGACATCCAATTCGTGCTCGTGCAGGATTGCATTCGCTCCCAGGAGTTTTACCGCGACGCGCATTTTATCCTGCTCAATTATACCTGCCGTTGCGAGGGCGCGGCGCGCGTGCGGTTGAACGAGGAAGCGCGCGAGTTTCGCTGGGTGACAGTGGAAGCCGCGCTACAGATGGAAATCAACCAACCCACACGGAAATTATTGCAGGCCGTCCAGGGAAAACGGACGGCGAAGGAGTGATATGTCTCGAATCAGCATTATTGATCTTGAAGTATTCTACCAGGTCGGCGTGACCGATGAGGAGCGCGCCAAACCGCAACGATTGCTCGTCAGCGTGGAAATGGACCTGGATTTTTCCGGCGCCTCGCTGAGCGATCGCCTGGAGAAGACGGTTAATTATTTCGACCTCGCCCAAGAGCTTTTGAAATACGGCCAGGGACGGAATTGGAAATTGCTGGAAAAACTCGTGGCGAACATCGCCGATTTTATCCTCGCGAAATTTCGGCCCGAGACCGTAACCGTAGAGATAAAAAAATTCCCAATCCCGCAGGCGCGTTACGTCTCGGTAATGCTGACGCGCGCGCGCCCTTGATTTCAGCCGGGAACGCCGCTGATATAGGTTTCCAACTGATGAATCGTCGTGCTTTGCGCGCTGATGATCCAATTCACCAGGTCGCCGATGGAGATGATGCCGATGATTCTTTCGCCGTCGAGGACCGGCAAATGCCGCACGCGGCGTTCGGTCATCAGCCGCAGGCATTCCTCGATGGTATGCTGGGGCGTGATGCTAAAGAGACGGTCGGGAATAATTTCGCGCACCTGCAATTCCTTCGACGATTTTCCTTTGAGGGCGACTTTGCGGGTGTAATCGCGCTCGGAAATGATGCCAATGAGTTTGTCGTGCTCGGTGACGAGCAGGGCGCCGATGTTTTTCTCGGCCATCAACTGGATGGCTTCGAAAACCGTGGCGTCAGGGGGGACGGTCCAGACCGTCGAGCCTTTGTGATCGAGGATTTCGTTAATGGAGCCGGGGGGGATCATGCGGAATCTCCTGAGGTTGTGGCGCTTTAGTGGCTTGGCAAGCATGGCGCCACCCGGCGTTTGCTTCGCGCTGGTCCTGTGGAAGGATTTGATTGCGCCCGTTCATGGCCGTGACCGATTTTTGTCGGTACGAAAAGCTAGCACGCGACCCGGAAATCGGCACTAATTATTTTGACGGAATTTCGGGCAATCCTTTTTCAGGATTTCCCAATGTGATTCTTCACATCGCTCGCCCCGGCGACCAGTTCGGTCCGGGTTTTCGAATTGCGGATGCGGGCGTAAGAATCATTATCAAGCTTCACTGTGAAGGCTGCCTTCAATTCCTGAGCGCGTTTGAACTGCTTGTCCGCCTTCGCTGGAGTAAGCGAATACTCGATGGCAAAACCGCCGGCACGAAGGTCCTGCACGAGCTTCAGCGATTGCGGACGCAGGCTTTCGTCCTCGATGAGAACGAACACGTCGACATTGGTGTCGAATTTTGGCAACAGCCCGCGCGCCTTTAGCAGTTCCAGCAACACGACATCGCCCATGCCGAATCCGAGCGCGGGCAGGTTCACTTTGCCATTGCTGAGAAGCTTGATGAGATTGTCGTAACGTCCGCCGCCCGCGATGGCGCGGAATTCGCCTTTGCGATCAAACGCCTCAAACACCACGCCGGTGTAATAGGCCAGGCCGCGAATCACGTGGTAATCCACCTTGACGAAGTCGTTCATGCCGCGCGCGGCGAGATTGTCGAGGATGGATTTCAGTTCCACGGTTGGCTCGCCGCTTTCGATGAATTTGTTGACTTCGATCAGCGAAAAACCCAGCGCCGCGAGTTTCTTTTCGCTCTCTTCCGGCGGCGTGCGTTCCAACTTGTCGATGATCTGGAAAAACTCGTATTCGTGGCTGGGGCCGCTAGTGGCCGTGCCGGCTTCGCTTTGTTTCGGAGCGGTCAGCCCGCGCCCGCGTGCATAAAAATCGTGCCAGGCATTCCGGCTGCTGAGGCGAATGACAAAATCCTCGGCCGTCAGCCCAAACGAGCGCAGCGAATCAATCAACAGCGCAATCAATTCAGCATCGGCGGCCGGGTCGCTTTCCCCGATGACGTCCGCGTTGAATTGGAAGTGCTCGCGCAGCCGGCCCTTTTGCTGGCGCTCGTAGCGGAACAGTTGCGGCACCGCGAACCACTTGATGGGTTTTTTGTAATGCCGCTCATGCGCGGCGACCATGCGGGCGAGGGTGGGGGTCATCTCCGGCCGCAAGGAGACGTTCCGCTCGCCTTTGTCCGCGAAGTTATAGAGCTGCCCCACGATTTCCTCGCCGCTTTTGGTCGTGAAGAGTTCCAGCGTTTCCAGCGGCGGCCCGTCGTATTCGCGGAAGCCGTAGCGGCGCGCCATTTCGCGCCACTTGCTGAAAATCAATTGGCGCGCGTCCGCGCTCCACACATCGGTGTGCGGCAGCGGTTCAGGATAAAAATCGCGAAAACCGGGCAGTCGTTCCATAAATCAGCGCGGAGAGTAGAAGGAGGGCCGGAAAAAGAGAAGTTAAATACACCCCTCCCAGGCAGACGCATCGCAATTTTCGAAAAAATTCCAGATCCCAGGCTTTAGGAGAAGTTCCCATTTCCAGATCGGAACTTGAGCGTCGGAATTTCCTTAGACCTTGGATACGGTTACTTTGAAAATCGAACTCACGAACAGAGAACGCACTCGCTCCTTGTAAACAAAAACACTACGGACCTCCGGCCAACCAGGGGAGTTGGCGACGGCTCAAGCCGTCAAACTTTCGGCGTCGCCGCCACCGCCTTGGGAGCGATCTTGATGACCTCGGCGCGCATTTCCTTGCCCGGCTTGAATTTCACCACGCAGCGCTCGGGAATGGGCACGTCGGTCGCGGGAGAGTTCGGGTTGCGCCCCACCCGCGCCTTGCGGATTTTGACTTCGAAGACGCCAAAGTTGCGCAGTTCCACTTTATCGCCTTTGGAAAGCGCTTCGGCGATGTAGTCCAAATTTTTCTGGACGACATCGAGTACCTGTTGCTGTACGAGACCCGTTTCATTGCTGATGCGGGTCACCAGATCACGCTTGGTCAGAGTCATAATGTTGATTCGAGTTGTGGCTATTCCGATTCGATTAACATCCGTATAACCTTCTTAAATACAGTGTCAAGCGAGGAATTTCTGCTTTTAAGTGACATTCGCGAATTTAATTAAGACACGCTTTTAGCATTTTAACTCATTATCCACGTCGCAGCCCACTGCAGAGAGCAATTTGCCGAGCTCGTGGCTCTCCAGCCGCTCCACTAATCCGCTCACAATTTCCCGGCAAATGGTGGGCCCTTCATAAACCAAACCGGTGTAAACCTGGACTAATGACGCCCCCGCGGCGATTTTTTCCCAGGCGTCCGCCGCATTGAAAATGCCGCCCACGCCAATGATCGGCAAGGCCCCGCGCGTTTGGCGGTAAAGATGCCGAATGACTTCCGTGCTCCGCGCGCGCAGCGGCCGGCCACTTAGCCCGCCAGTTTCGGCATACACCCGTTGAACCTCCGGAGCGTCGCTCGCCGGGCGTGAAATGGTGGTGTTGGTGGCCACTATGCCAGCAATCCTGCGCGGTCCGACCAGTTCAAGAATCTCATCCAGCGCCTCAAACGAAAGGTCCGGCGCCACCTTCACCAGGATTGGCGATTGGCGATTGGCGATTGGCGATTGAGGACATTGGACATTGGGCATTGGACATTGGACTTCTTGAAGTGCGGCCAGTATTTCATCCAACGCGCTCTTGTCCTGTAGCTGCCGCAGATTCGGCGTGTTCGGCGAGCTGACATTGACCACGAAAAAATCCAGGTGCGGACGCAGAACACGAAATGAGTTCGCGTAATCCTCGGCTGCTTTTTCCAACGGAGTGATTTTCGATTTGCCAAGATTCATGCCGACCGGATGCCTGGGCCAGCGGCCCAATTTTTTCCATTCGCTGAGCCGTTCCGCAATCGCCTCCGCCCCGAGATTGTTGAATCCCATGCGATTAACAATCGCCTCTTCCGGAATGGCGCGAAAAAGTCTGGGCTGCGGGTTTCCCGGTTGCGCCTGCCAGGTCGCGGCGCCCAGTTCAGTGAATCCAAAACCCATCGCCGCCCACGCCGGCAGAGCCTCCGCATTTTTGTCCATGCCCGCCGCCAGGCCGACCGGATTGGGAAAGCGCAACCCGAACAGTTCGATTGGTAATTCCGGCGCGCCCAAAAATGAGTGCATCGCCTCACAAACCATTTCATTCCGCCCGGCCCAGCCCAACATCGCCATCGTGCGGTGATGAATGCTCTCCGCGTCCTGCGTGAACAGAGCGGGACGGATGGCCGTGCGGTAAAACCAACTCATGCGGGGAATTTACGATTTACGATTTGCGATTTACGAGCGAAAACGGAGCGCCGATTTTGTAAATGGCTTTGGCTGGCGTGATCGGTTTTGCTTTCGGGCTTTAAGCCGGCTGCAAGCCGGCGCTCCCCGGAGGATAAAATGATAATCACCCCTTAACAATTTCCGGCGATAGCGACGCAGCGGGCACTTCATGCCCGTTTATTTCCGCTTCTTTGTTTTCCGTCTTCGCGAGAATTTTCTTGTAAGTCGCCAGCGCCAGGAGCGGCCACGCGTTGCGATACATATCGTATTTAAGATAGAAAACTTTCGGAAAACCGGTGCCGGTCGTTTCCAGTTCCGTCCACGAGCCGTCCGCGTTTTGCGTGCGAACCAGATACTCGATGCCGCGGCGCACGCTGGGACGGTTCGGATCGTCGAATGCGCACAACCCCATCACCGCCCAGGCGGTTTGGGATGCCGTGCTCGGCCCCTGGCCTTTGAACACCGGGTCATCGTAGGTGTTGCAGCGCTCGCCCCAGCCGCCATCGGCGTGCTGCACACTTTCCAGCCAGTCGCGCGCCTTGAGCAGCCAGGATTGGCCCATGTCGATATTGAGCGCCCGCAATCCCCGCAACACCTGCCACGTGCCGTAAATATAGTTCACCCCCCAGCGGCCATACCACGAGCCGTCCGGTTCCTGTTGCTTGCGAATATACTCGAGCGCTTCGGCGATTTGCGGATGCTCCGTGCTCCAATTCTCGTAACCCAGCAATTCCAGGATGCGCGCCGTGATATCCGCGCATTCGGGATCCAGCATCGCATTGTGATCGGCGAAGGGGACCTTCTCCAAAATATTTTTCGTGCAATCCTTGTCGAAGGCTGCCCAGCCGCCGTCCTTGCATTGAAAAGCCATCATCCATTTCAAGCCGCGCCGGAAGCACTCGTCGCGCCGCGCCGGATTGTCGGTCGGGATTTGGCGCAATGCCAGCAGGACCATCGCCGTGTCGTCCACGTCCGGGTTCCATTGATTGTTATATTCGAAAACCCAGCCGCTCGGTTCCACGTCCACGGGATTTTTGTGATACCAGTCGCCCCGCATGCGGATTTCTTTTTCCATCAGCCACTCCGCGCATTTTTTCATCCTCGGATCTTCCGCCGGGATTCCCGATTCCCGTAGGCAAACGGCCACGATGGCCGTGTCCCACACCGGCGAAAAACACGGCTCGATGCGCACGCTGTCCTCGGTCTCGTGCTGGAGCCGGGTCAATTCTCGATCCGCGCGCACGACCTGCGGGTGATCGTCCGGATAACCGAGCACCTTCAGCGCGATGAGCGAGTTTAACATGGCGGGGAAAATCGCCGCCAGCCCGTCCGAGCCTTCGAACCGTTCCAGCATCCATTGCTCCGCTTTTTTCAGCGCTCGCTTGCGGAACGGGTGAATCCCGTGCTCGGCGAACCATTCGGCGAATTTGTGCAACCGGTCCAGCCACAGGAAAAAATTGCGGAACGAGATTTTGTCCGGGTCGGGCGGCAAAGCGAGGTCGCGCTCATGAAATCCATGCGGATACAGCTCGTCCAGCGTGACGGGATTGCTGGGCGTGCGCGTGGGCTTGAAATGATTGATGATGGCCAGCGGCACGAGCATCCCGCGCGACCAGTTGCTCATGTCCCAGAAATTCACGTGGAACCATTTGCCGATCAGCAGCACTTCGCAGGGGATTGTCGGCACATATTCCCAGGGGAACAAGCCGAGCAGCGCCAGGTAAAGCTTGGAGAAGGTGTTCATGCGCGGCACACCGCCGAAGTTCAGCGCCACTTCCCGCGCGCGCAACATCCGCGGATCCGTCACCGGCACGCCCGCGAGTTTCAAAGCCAGATACGCCTTGATGGTCGCATTCACTTCCGACGGTCCGCCGTAATAAATATTCCAGCCGCCATCCGGCAACTGCATCGAAAAAATATGATTCACCGCCTTGCGCTGCCACGCCAGGTCCACTTTGCCGTCCCACTGATGATAGGCGACCATGTCCGAGACGAGGGTGGAATCGACCATCAACTCGCCGACCCAATAACCTTCGGGCTTTTGGACGCTGAACAAATAGCCCTGCGACCGCTGGAGGGCGGCTTCAAAATCGAGTGGGGGTTCAGGCGCGGAAATGGTTCGCGGCTTGCCCCCTGAAAGGTTTTCTTCAAACGCGGCAGACACGTTCATACTCTGCGAATCCGCAATCGCGCTGTCAAAGTTTAATTGGCTTCGAGCTGCCATCATGCAGTGTGACGCCGCCGCCGGGCGATTTGTTCAAACGATTTTTCACCTTCAATTTTCCGCTTTGCCTGGGGGCTTTGCGACGCTAGCGTTTCGCGGATGCGATTTTGGAAATATCATGCACTTGGAAATGACTATATTGTCATGGACGCGAACGATTTGCCGGCGCCGCTTACGATCGAGCAGGTGAAAATCATTTGTCACCGCAATTTCGGTGTGGGCTCGGACGGCATTTTGCTGGGACCGCTGCCTTCCGCCAAAGCCCCCTTCGGCCTGCGCATTTACAATCCCGACGGCAGCCAGGCGGAAAAAAGCGGCAACGGGCTACGGATTTTTTCGCGTTATTTGTGGGATCGAAAACTTGTCGGTGAAAAGGAATTCACCATCGAGACCGCCGGCGGCGTGGTGAAATCCACCGTATTTGATGGCGGCAAAATGGTTCGCGTGGAAATGGGTAAGATTACGTTTTGGAGCAATGAAATTCCCGTGGCCGGCCCGCGCCGTGAGGTCATCAATGAACAAATTTCCGTTGGCGGAGAGACCTTCACTTTTTGCGCTGCATCGGTGGGCAATCCGCACTGTGTCGTGGTAGGGCGCGTCGCTCCGCGCGCGCCGAACCCGATACCCGCGGAAACGGCGCGCGCGCAGCAACGCGCCTTGCCTGAACTCAGCGAAAGCCTTGCCAGGCAATTCGGCCCGCTCCTCGAAGTGCATCCGAATTTCCCCAACCGCACCAACGTGCAATTCCTGAAAGTGCTCGACCGCGCGAATATTCAAATCGAAATCTGGGAGCGCGGCGCCGGCTACACGCTGGCCTCGGGCAGCAGCAGCAGCGCCGCGGCCGCCGTGGCGCACAAGCTCGGCCTGTGCGATGGCTCCATCACCGTCCACATGCCCGGCGGCCAACTCGCCATCGAGATCGGAAAGGATTTTGATATTCTCATGACCGGCCCGGTGACAAAGGTGGGTGAGGGAAAAATGGACGGCGAAATTTTCAGTGCGGGCGTCAGTTTATAGCCGGTCGCGAAATGTCCAGTGCCACGGTTCGTAAGTGACGCCATACTCGTTATCGCGCGGATACGTCATCGTGAATCCGAATTCATTGGCGTGACGCGTCAGCCAACGGAAGGCCGAAGTATTCTCGAATTCTTCCTCAAGCGGCTGGCAACCAGGCGTCGTCACATCCACCGTCCTTCCACCGTGATGTTCGCTGAAGCCGGGCAGAGCGCTGACACGCAGAATTTGCTCCCATGATTGGCCTGCGGCCAGTTTGCGCTGAATAATTTGTTTTTGATAATCTACGCTCCTGAAAGCAGAGACAGGCTGCAGGATTTCGCCGTCTTTTTCCGCGGCGAGCTTCATTGAACTCCACGCCTCGGCGGCTTTTGGAACAAGCTTTTGCTCGCGGCCGTAAACATCAAGTCCGATGGACAGTAATTCGATCGCTTCCGGGACGAGCCGCGCTGGAGATCGGGGCGGGGCGCCCAATTCCCGTAACATCAACGCAATGCGTTCCTCATAGAGGTTCACGGCGAAAACTGTGGCAATGGTGGAACCGGCTTGTCGAGCCATTTGACAGGCTCAGGAACGAAGCAACATTTTTTGCCCAAATTCTGACTGGCCAAAACGCCCTTCCTCCACGATGGTATGTGCCGATTTAGAGAGGAACATTGATGTTTACTGGAACTTACACTGCAATTGTTACACCGTTTAAAAACGGGAAAATCGACGAACCCGCGCTTGAGCGCCTGATCAAGAATCAGATCAAGGCGGGTATCGACGGCGTCGTCCCCGTGGGCACCACCGGCGAATCGCCCACGGTCGATTACGACGAACACCTGAATATTATCGCGATCGCCGTTAAGTCCGCCGCCGGCAAAATCAAAGTCCTGGCCGGCACCGGCGCCAACGCCACGAAGGAAGCCATTTACCTGACACGCGAAGCTGAGAAGCTTGGCGCGGACGGCTCCTTGCAAGTGGGGCCCTATTACAATAAGCCCACGCAAGAGGGATTGTTCCAGCACTTCCGCGAAATCGCCCGAAATACGAAACTGCCTATTGTGCTTTACAGCATTCCCGGGCGCAGCGGTGTGGAGATCGGCGTGGAAACCGTCCGGCGTCTCGCGGCCGAGTGCAAAAATATCGTCGGCATCAAAGAAGCCGGCGGCAGTTGCGACCGCGTGAGCCAGTTGCGCGCGGCAGTGGGACCGCGCTTTGAAATCCTGAGCGGCGATGATCCATTAACCATTCCGTTCATGTCCGTCAGCGCGCAAGGCGTCATCAGCGTCGCTTCCAATGTCGCGCCGCGTGAGGTCGCGCAAATGGTGAAGGCGTATGCCGCCGGCCAGACCAAAAAAGCGCTGCAGCTTCATCAAAAACTTTTTCCGTTGTTCAAGGATTTGTTCATCGAGACAAATCCGATCCCGGTCAAAGCCGCGCTGGCGATGATGGGGCAGATCGAGGAAGAATATCGCCTGCCGCTCGTGCCGATCGGCGACAAAAATCGCGAGACATTGCGCGCGACTTTGAAAAAGTGCGGTTTATTGAAATAATCTTTTGCCACCGAGACACAGAGATCGCAGAGCCAATGAAATCAGGACTCTGTGACTCTGTGGCCATTGAATATGATTAAGATTATCATCACCGGCGCCAAAGGCCGGATGGGGCAGGCGCTCATTTCCTGCGCCGCAAAATTTCCCGAGCTGCAAGTCGCCGCCCAGATTGACCAGGGCGATGATTTGGGTGCTGTCATCGAAAAATGCGATGCCGTTATCGACTTCAGTTCTCACAACAGCACGCTGGGATTTGCAGAATTGTGCGCCGCGCATAAAAAAGCGCTGGTGATCGGCACCACGGGACATTCCGAGGCCGAGCAATCCAAAATCAAAAGCCAGCAATCCAAAATCCCCATCGTCTGGTCGTCCAACTATTCGACTGGCGTAAACACGCTTTTTTGGCTGACCCGCAAAGCCGCGGAAATAATCGGTCCTTCGTTTGATTTGGAAATCATCGAAATGCACCACCGCATGAAAAAAGACGCCCCGAGCGGCACAGCGAAATCGCTGGCGGAAATCCTGGCCGAAGTCCGTCAGCAACAGCTCGATAAAGTCGCGCGGCATGGACGGGTGGGAATTGTGGGCGAGCGCACGCCGCCCGAGATCGGCATTCATTCCGTCCGTGGCGGCGACGTCGTGGGCGATCACACCGTCATTTTCGCGAATACCGGCGAGCGATTGGAGTTGACGCACAAAGCCTCGAGCCGGGATACCTTCGCCAACGGCGCCTTGCGCGCCGCCGAGTGGGCAGTCAAACAAAAGCCCGGCATTTACGACATGCAGGATGTGTTGGGGCTGAAATAATTTGCCGTGCCGGCAATCGCTTACATTGCTTTGGGATCAAATCTCGGCGACTCGCGGAGCCATCTCCTGCGCGCCCTGGAGCGATTGCAGGAATTGTCGGACCAGCCTTTGGCAAAATCAGCTCTGTTTGAAACGACGCCGGTGGATTGTCCTCCCGGCTCTCCGCCTTTTTTGAACGCTGTCGCCGGTTTGGTTCCGCGAGCCGGTGAAACCCCCGAATCATTGCTCGCAAAACTTCAAAAGCTCGAATTGGAATTCGGCCGCACAGTAAAAAAAGTTCTCAACGAACCGCGCCCGCTCGATTTGGATTTGATCGCGTTTGGAAATGAAACGCGTGCCACTCCCCAATTGACTCTCCCGCATCCGCGCGCCCATTTGCGCCGGTTTGTTTTGGAGCCGCTCACGGAAATCGCACCCGGTCTGATCCTGCCGGGGCAGGGCGGGTCGGTCGCAACATTACTGCGCCAATTGACTTCTGCCGAAGTTGTCCGAAAGTTACAGTAATTGTTTGCAGATGAATTTGCCGCCGTTAATCCTGGCTTCCGCGTCGCCGCGTCGCTCCGAATTGCTGCGCCAGATCGGCGTGCAGTTCCGCGTCATCACCAGCGATGCGCTGGAAATTCATGACGGTGAATTGACCGCGCGCGAAGTGGCGCAGGTGAATGCCTATCGCAAGGCGCGGACGGTCGCCAAGAAACATCCGGACGCGCTTGTGCTGGGTGCGGATACGCTGGTCTTTCTCGAAACGCTGTTGCTCGGCAAGCCCGGCAGCCTCGAGCATGCCTACCAAATGCTCGAACAACTCCAGGGGCGCACGCACGAAGTCGTCACGGCGGTTTGTCTGCTCAATTTGCGCAGCCATCGCCAGACCCTGTTCACCGAAGTAACCAATGTCACCTTTCGCCCGCTGGACGCCGTCGCTATCCGCCGCTATCTCACCAAGGTAAATCCGCTCGATAAAGCCGGCGCTTACGCCATCCAGGAGGAGGGCGATTTAATCGTCGAAAAAATCGCCGGCTCTTATACCAATGTCGTCGGTCTGCCGGTGGAACGCCTGCAAAGCGAGTTGCAAGCCTGGGCCCGCTGACTTCGGGACCGTGTTGACACTGCCGCTGTTTGGGATTGTCGCATTTATGCGGCCGGCGCAAATTGCCTGGGCGTGGACCTCGAACAAGGTGCTGGCTGCGCGTTCAAAATGACCGCCGAATTCGCGGCTCACCAAAAAATGTCGATTAAAGGACAAGAATGGTGCAAGCTTGCGCCACCGTGCTGCTATCCTGATTTTCAGAAACAATGATAAAAAACATGGCTACCATTTCCCGGCAAACCCATGAGCAGCGCCGCGCTTAATTTGAACAACAAAGCCGAGACGTCTCCCGCCGCGAAGCCGGCCGAAACCGGCGCGACGGCGCAGGCAATGACTTGCCGCGAACGGTTTTTGAAAGCGTGCCGCTGCGCGCCGGTGGACCGCCCGCCGGTCTGGCTGATGCGCCAGGCCGGGCGCGCCCTGCCCGAATACCGCAAGCTCAAGGAAAAATATTCCTTCGTGGAATTGGTGCAGAATCCCGAACTCGCCGCGGAAGTCACTCTCCAGCCGATTCGCCGATTCGGTTTCGACGCCGCGATTCTCTTCAGCGACATCCTGGTCATCCCCGAAGCGATGGGCCAGCCGTATCGTTTTCGCGAGGGCGGCGGGATTGAAATGGATTTCGCGGTGCGCACCAAAGCGGACGTCGACCGGCTATCGGTGGAGCAAGTGACGCAAAAGCTTCATTACGTCGATGCCGCCCTGCGCCTGCTGCGCAAGGAATTGGGCGACCAGCGCGGGTTGATTGGCTTTTCCGGTTCACCGTGGACGCTCGCGACCTTCATGATGGAGGGTGGCAGCGCGGAAAAATACACCCGCGCATTGGCGTTATTCCGCGAGGATCCGAAAACGTTTCGCGCTCTGGCGAAGAAACTGACGGAAGCGGTCACCGCGTATTTGAAAATGCAAATTGCCGCGGGTGTGGATGCGGTTCAGATTTTCGACAGTCATGGCGGTCATCTTGCCGCCGGCGAGTTTCAGGCTGCTTCTGGCAAGGGGATACGGGAAATAATTTCGAGCCTGGGCGGCAAAGTACCCGTCATCGCATTTTCGCTCGGCACGCATCAAAATTGGAATGACCTCGCCGCCACCGGCGCGAACGTGCTCGGCATCGACTGGCATTTTTCCCTGGCCGAAGCGCGAAAACTCGTTCCCTCGACGGTGGCCTTGCAGGGCAATCTTGCGCCCGCACTGCTGGTGGATTCCGCGCCCGAAATCGTGGCGAAGGAAACCTTGCGCGTGCTGGAGGAAATGCGCGGACGTCCCGGCCATATTTTTAACCTCGGCCACGGCTTGCCGCCCGGCGCAAAACTGGAGAATATTGAGACGCTGGTAAACACAGTGCGAAATTTCAATGAGCACGCTTAAAGTAGATTTGGATCTGGTGCAGAAGTACAACGTGGCCGGCCCGCGTTATACCTCCTATCCCCCCGCCACGAAATTCACCGATGCGCTTACGTGGCCGCAATTGGCTGAAAAAATCCTGGAAAACAACCAGACTGAACGCGATCTGTCCCTGTATTTTCACATTCCTTTTTGCGAAACACTCTGTTGGTTCTGCGGCTGCACCACCGTGATCACGCTGAATCATTCGCAGGGCCAAACCTACATTGACTATCTGGAAAAGGAGATCGCACAGATGGCGACCCTGATCAATCCCCGCCGCAAAGCCGTTCAGCTCCATTTCGGCGGCGGCTCGCCCACGTTTCTCGCGCCGGACGAAATCCGGCGCCTCGGCGGCATTATTCGCAAGCACTTCAAATTTTCTGGCGACATTGAAGCGGGGGTGGAAATCGATCCGCGCCGCCTCACCCGCGACCACGTCGTTGCCCTGCGCGAAGTCGGATTCAATCGCGCCTCACTCGGCGTGCAGGATTTTGAGCCGGCGGTGCAGGAAGCCGTGCACCGCATTCAGCCGCGCGAAATGACGCAGCAAACCATCGATTGGCTGCGCGAAACCGGTTTCACTTCCATCAATCTCGACCTCATCTACGGCCTGCCGCATCAGACGGTCGAGTCGTTCAATCGCACACTGGAAACCGTTCTCGAGATGCAACCGGATCGTCTGGCGGTTTTCAGTTACGCGCACGTGCCCTGGGTGAAACCGGCGCAAAAAATTCTCGAGCAAAAAATCCTCCCGTCACCGGAGGTCAAATTGCAATTGCTCAAAAATGTCATCGAACGTCTCACGGAAAAGAACCGTTACGTTTACATTGGCATGGATCATTTCGCGCGGCCCAAGGACGAGTTGGTCCTCGCGCAACACAACAAGACGTTGCAGCGGAATTTTCAGGGCTACAGCACGCGCGGCCACGCGGATATTTACGCCTTTGGCATGTCGGCCATCTCGCAGATTCCCGACGCCTATTGGCAGAACCAAAAGGAATTGCTGCAATATTACGCCACGCTGGACTCGGGCAAGGTCCCGCTCGCGCGCGGCTACGTCGTGAGCGAGGAAGACAAAATCCGCCGCGACACCATCATGCGCGTGATGTGCGATCTCGGGCTGAATTATGCCGCCATGTCGCAACGCCTCGGCATCAATTTTGCCTCGCACTTCGAACGCGAAATCGAATCGCTCGCCGGATTCGAGGCGGACGGATTGGTGCGGCGTTCGGACAGCGGCCTGGAAGTCACCGATACGGGCCGCCTGTTCATCCGCAACATCGCGATGTGCTTCGACAACACGCTCGCCGGGTCGAGCGAGCGCAAACATTCGAGGACGATTTGACGGCATCGTCTTGCCCGATAAACTTTTGTCGCTATGAAACAGACCGATGAACAAACGGAAGAAGCCTTTCGCGAGCAATGTCGCCGGCAAATGGAACGTCCATTGTCTCTGCGAATCCGGTACGGTTTTAATCGCGTTTACAAACCGGTGCTGGATGACGCGCCGTGGCGGTCATTTGACTCTACGGCGGCATATCGCGAATGGTGCGAGGCGAATCTCCCCGAATACCTGGGCTATAAGCGCACATGATTGATCGCAGAGAATTTCACCCAATTCAGGCTGAGGAAATCGCGACGGCCTTCCGCGACGAAAAAGTCGATTACCTTTTCATTGGAAAAAGCAGCCGCCAGAAGGACAAGATCGAACTGCCACTATGGGAAAGTTTCCGGGGGGAGTTCAAAAAACGCGGTTCGCAACCCCTTCGTTCGACGACGGAAATTACGTCAAAAAAGAAATCCGAGAAATAACACTGGATGAAATCCGTCGCAATCATCGGCGCCGGCATCACCGGGCTCACCGCCGCGTTTTATCTCAAGCGCAAGGGCATTCCGGTCACCGTGTATGAAGCCGGCCCGCGCGTGGGCGGTGCCATTCAATCGCTGCGCCAAGACGGCTACCTCGCCGAGTTCGGTCCGAACACGATCCTGGAAACGTCGCCAAAAATTTCCCAGCTCGTGCGCGATGCGGGTGTGGAATCGCGTCGGCTCAATTCCGACCCGAAAGCCAAGGCGCGCTACGTCGTTCGTTACCAACGACCGATTGCGATGCCTTCATCACCGCTCGGTTTTTTCACGACAGATTTGTTCACGCTCAAGGCGAAACTCGCGGTCCTGCGTGAGCCGTTTGTCGCGCCGCGCCGCGATGATGTGGAGGAGAGCATCGCTGAATTCGTCGTGCGGCGGTTCAACCAGGAGTTTCTCGACCACGCCATCGATGCGCTGGTTGCGGGGGTTTACGCCGGCGACCCGCGCAAGCTTTCCGTCACGCACGCGTTTCCGAAACTCAAGGAGGTCGAAGACAATTACGGCTCGATGATCAAAGGCCAGCTTTTCGGCGCGCGCGAACGCAAAAGGCGCGGTGAAGTTTCCAAGGATCGCGCGCCAAAATTTTCCTTCGACGACGGTTTGCAGGTCCTGCCCGACGCCCTGGCGAAACAGCTTGGCGATTCAGTTCAACTCGGTGCCTCTGTCGGCAGCCTTGCTCAGACTTCCGACGGCTGGAGCATTGATTTGCAACAGGACGGAGCGCCATTGCGGGCCGAACACGCTGCCGCGATTTATGCCGGGACCGCATTCAAGCTGGCCGAATTGAAAATCGAATCCAAACAACCAGTTAGTTTGGCTCCGCTCTCCGAAATCCGGCACCCGCCGGTCGCCAGCGTAGTGCTCGGCTTTCGCCGCGAAGATGTCGCTCATCCGTGCGAAGGCTTTGGCATGTTAATTCCCAAAGTCGAGGGCTTCAAAATCCTCGGCACGATTTTTTCCTCGTCGCTGTTTCCCAACCGCGCGCCCGCCGGGCATCTCACACTCACGAGTTACATCGGCGGCGAACGCCAGCCCGAGCTCGCGTCGCTGCCGCCGGAAAAACTCTGCGAATTGACTTGTGAAGATTTGCGCGTGCTGCTGGGCGTGAGAGGCAAACCCACCTTTCAACACAGCGCGTTTTATCCGCGCGCCATTCCACAATATAATGTTGGCTACGGACGTTATCGCGAATGGATGACGGAGGCTGAAAGCAAGGCTCCCGGCCTTTTTCTCGCGGGGCATTATCGCGACGGCGTTTCCTTGAGCGATTCGATCCTGTCGGGCTGCCATGCCGCCGAGCGCGTTGAAAAATTTGTGCGCGCGGACGCATCTCTGCGCGCGGAACCTGTTATTTCTAAATGAGCAAAGGCGTATTACTGGTTAATCTCGGCTCGCCGGATTCACCCTCCGTGCCGGACGTGCGGCGTTATCTTAACGAGTTTCTCATGGACAGCCGCGTCATCGATGTCGCGTGGCCCATCCGCCGCTTCATCGTGGGCATGATCCTGATCAATCGCCCGAGGGAGACGGGGCATGCGTATGAAAAAGTGTGGCTGAAAGACGGCTCGCCGCTAATCGTCACCAGCAAAAACGTCACGAAGAAATTGCAGCAACGCACCCAGGCGCCAATCGAACTCGCCATGCGCTATCAAAATCCCTCCATCGATTCCGCCCTGCGCAAGCTGGCGGGGCAGGGGGTGGACGACCTGCTGTTGATCCCGTTGTTTCCCCAGTATGCCATGTCGAGCTTTGAGACTGCGGTCGTACGCGTCAAGGAACTCGCCGCCAAAATCGCGCCCGGGATGCGAATCACGTTGCAGCCGCCGTTTTACCAGGATTCGGGCTACATCGCATCGCTGGTGATGGGCGCCGAGGATTATCTCCGGCAGGGCTACGATTATTTGCTGTTCAGCTACCACGGCCTGCCCGAGCGGCACCTCAAGAAATCCGATCCGACCGGCTGCCACTGCCTGAGCAAGGAGAATTGCTGCGAAGTGCCGAGCCGCGCGCACGCGACGTGTTACCGCGCGCAGTGTTTTCACACCACGGAAGCATTTGTCCAAAACGCCGGCGTGCCGCGCGGAAAGTATTCGGTTTCATTTCAATCGCGGCTGGGCAAGGACCCGTGGCTCAAGCCGTACACCGATTTTGAATTCGAGCGCCTCGCCAAAGAGGGCGTGAAAAAATTACTCGTCATCTGCCCGGCCTTCGTTTCGGACTGTCTCGAGACGATTGAAGAAATTGGGATTCGCGGGCGAGAGACGTTTTTGCAAGCGGGCGGAAAGGAGTTTGCCCAGATTCCCTGTCTCAACGAACACCCGCTGTGGATTGAAACGCTGGCCGGCATGATTTCCCGTTTCGTCGAGAAATCGCCTCCCCGGAAGGCGGCGTGATATTTGGCAGAGACCGGGTGCCTGCGCTGTCCGGCACGCGGCCTGCCGGCGGATTATTCCTCAAAACAAGAGCGGTCTTTCCGGCAGAGCGGAGCGCTCACCTGGCGGTCATCGGGACCCACTTCCGACATCGTGCGATTGCACCAGCAATGACCGATGTCGCCGAGTTGCTCGCCGGAAGCTGAAAGAACCTCGTGCGCCTGGGCGGGAATATACATTTTTTTGGTCCGGAGATTTTTGCAGAGATTCGAGTTCATGGCTCGGGAGTGAGTGATTGATTAAACTTTGTTCACGCCGTGAGTTGAGCCAGCGTGCGTCGCACCAGCGCGCGGACAATCGGCACCTTATATCCGTTGTGCGCCTGCACATGCGCTTTTTCCAGCAACAAGTCGGCGGCCTTGGCTGCCGTGGCCTCATCCGCCGTTTTTCCTTCCAGAAAATCGTTCGCCGCCTGCACCTGGTAAGGCACGTTGGAAACCGCACCGAGAAAGATTTTTACCTCGCTGAGTTTATTTCCATCCACTCGGGCGGCCGCCGCGCAACTGACCAGCGCCCAGTCAAAAACCGACTTTTCACTCGCCTGAATATACGCGCTCCTGCGCTCCTGCGCCGGCAGTTCCACCCGCAAAATCAAATCGCCCTGCTGCAGCGAATTATGCGCCGTCGGGTCGTCCCACGCCTTCTCGTACAATTGCGGAATGCTCATCGGCAGTTCCTTCCCGTCGCGTAGCACGACCACCGTCGCGCCGAGTGCGCCGAATGCAATCGAGAGATTCGAGGGAATCGGGCTGATGCAGGTATTGCCGGTGAACAGGCTGTGATACTTGCTCTCGCCGTGGCGCGCGAAGCACATTTCGCCGCCTTTTTTCAGGCACAGCACGTCGCGATGGCGGAAATACCAGCAGCGGGAATGTTGTGCGAGATTGCCGCCCACCGTGGCCACATTACGAATCTGCCGCGAGCCGACTTCCGCCGCGGCTTGTTGCAGGCCGGGAAGGTTTTTGGCGATTTCCGGATGGTCTTCGAGGTCGGCCACCGAGACGAGCGCCCCAATGGTCCAGGTCTTCGAGTCGGAATGGATTTTATCCATTCCGGGCAGCGATTTGATATTCACCAGCCGTTTGGGCTCGACCAGATATTCCTTCATCATGGCGAGCAAATCATTGCCGCCGGCGAGGTACGCGCCATCGTTGCCCGCGAGTTCGCGGGCGGTGGCGGGTGAAAGTGCGGTTGCGTATTCGAATGCTTTCATGCGACGGAAAGTTTGTCTTTGCCCAGTGCCGCGAGGATGCGCTGCGGTGTCATGGGCAGGCTGTTGACGCGGACGCCGAGCGCGTTGGCAACGGCGTTGGCGATGGCTGCGGCGGTCGGAATGGTGGAGGGTTCGCCGATGCCGATGACCCCGCGTTCCGGCATGTCGAACAAAATAATCTCGATCTCGGGCACGTCGCCCAGGCCGGTGAGTTTGTAAGTCTCGAAATTGGGGTTCAGCATCACGCCCGAGTTTTTGTCCATCACACGTTCTTCATAGAGCGCATAGCCCATGCCCATGATGACGCCGCCGTTCAACTGGCTTTCACACGTGAGCCGGTTCAAAATCAGGCCGCCGTCCTGCACCACCAAAACTTTTTTCACGCGCACAAAACCGGTTTCGGTGTCCACGTCCACCTCGGCGAATTGCACCCCGCCAGTGTTGCTGCTGGACAAGCCCTCCTGCCATTCGCCCTGGGTCAGGAGCGGATTCACACCGAGTTTTTTACACGCCGCTTTCCAATGATCGCCGCGCGCGTCAGCCACGCCAGTCTGTTGCTGCAAAGCCTCCAGCGCTTTCCTGCAAGTATCCAGAATCGCCGGTGAAACAGAAGGCGAAGTGCTGCTGCCGCCGCTGCCGCCGGATGGAGGAAAACGCGTATCGCCGATGCGCACCGTGATCTGCTCCGGCTTCAATCCGAAAATATCCGCCGCGATCAACGCGATATAAGTTCTTGTTCCCGTGCCGAGATCCTGCGTGCCGCAGCGAATTTCCACGCTGCCATCGGGATGAATTTCCGCTTCCGCCCGGGTCCCGCGGCCGCCGCCGCCCCAGGCTGAGCCCGCGCAACCGACACCCGTTTTGACCACGCCCGGTGAACTGCCCGGTTTTTTATATTTTTCCTTCCAGCCGAATTTTTCCGCGCCCAGCTTATACTGTTTCTGGCGAATCTCCCAACCGGGCGTGCGGGTGTCGTTCTTGATGCGGAACTCGACCGGGTCGAGGCCCATTTTCACCGCCAAATCATCCATGATGGATTCCATGCCGAAGGAGGAGGGCGGGCAGGACGGTGCGCGAAAGGCGCGAGCCGAACCGGCGTTGACGTTCACGCCGGCTTGTTTCACGCGCGTATTCGGCACGTGATAAATATAAGGTGCGCGCAAGGCCACTCCCGAACCGCCGCCTTCGCTGGAACCACTCGCGCCGACGCCGGCCGTGCCGTAATTGTCGAAATCAAAGGCATGCAGCGTGCCGTCCTCTTTCGCGCCGAGTTTGATTTTTTGAAAACTTGAGGGGCGATTGCCGACAGCGAGCGCCTGGTCGAAACGGGTCAACATGATCCGGACTGGCGCCTTGGCGGCCTTGGACAATTGGGCGGCAATGATGCCTTCCACACCGGGACCAAATTTTGCGCCAAATCCGCCGCCCATGAACTCAGAAATGACCCGCACCTGGCTGGCGGGCAGCTTCAGGCTTTGCGATAAACCATCGTGAACGCTCGTGATGCCCTGGGTGGAAGCCCAGCACGTGACGCCTTCATCCGTCCACGACACCGTATTCCCGTGGGTTTCCAGCGGGTTATGAATTTGCACCGGCGTTGTGTAAAATCCTTCCACAACGGCCGCACATTCACCGAACGCCTTATCCACATCGCCATTAGATCTCTCACCTGGCTTGGAAAGGTTCGGCGTATCGGCCCATACCCGAGGCGCGTCCGGCTCTTTCGCGTCCTCCTCACGCACTACATACGGCAATTCTGTCGCCTCAATCGCAATGGCCTTCAACGCATCCAGGCAGGCTTGCTTCGAGGTTCCCGCGACACCGGCGATTTCTTCGCCGTAATAGCGCATGGTGACGTCCGATCCGTTCTTCTGGCGTTCCTCGACCGCGGGGGCGAGCACCACCGCCTTGATGCCCGGAATTTTCATCGCTGGATCCAAATTGATCTTCGTTAATTTCGCCATCGCCCATTTCGAGCGCAAAACCATGCCGTAAAGCCAGCCGTCGGGTTGGACGTCGGACGGATATTTCGCCGCGCCGCTGACTTTGAGCGGCCCGTCGATGCGGGCGTGATGGGAGCTGATGTAATTGTTTTTTTCAGGCCACGTCGGCATAAGCAATGACCTCGGTTTTTGAAATTTTCGCGACGCCGGCCGCTTTGAGCGCGGCCTCGAGGATGCGCGGATACGTTCCGCAACGGCACAAATTGCCCGAACACGCGTGCCGCACCTGCGCTTCGGTCGGTTTGGGATGCTGTTTCAACAAGGCCGTTACGCTCATCACGAAACCCGGCGTGCAATAACCGCACATGAGCGCGTCCTGCTCCACGAATGCCTCCTGCACCTTGCTCAACTTTCCTGGCTCGCCCAGTCCCTCGACGGTCGTAATTTTCTTTCCCTGCGCCTCGATCGCGAGCATCGAGCAGGAATAAACCAGCTTTTCATCAACCAGCATCGAGCAGGCGCCGCACGTCGCGCGGTCGCAAACCTCCTTGGTGCCGGTCAGGGGTGTCATGTTCCGCAGCGCGTCGAGCAGCGTCACCCGCGGTTCCACCTGAAGTTTTATCGTCTTGCCGTTGACCTTGAGCGTGATCGGCACGGCTTCCGGTCCGACGATTTTTTCCTGGTTCGCTTTTTCCAACTCTGCGGCCACCGCATCCACCTGCGCGGTCGCGGCGACGGCGGCGGAGGTTCCGAAGGTCTTGAGAAATGCGCGGCGGGAAACAGAAAATCCATCTTTTGAACTAGACTCACTCATAGTGTTCGAGGTTCAGCACAACTGCCTTTGACGGGACACGCCGCCAGGTGGTTACAGCAAGCGCGCGCATCCATCTTCGGCAACCGTAAATCCCAAGCCGGGATTTGCAAGAGATTTCCGCCAGTCAAAATTTTTTACGACGGAACGCGGCTTAGAACAAACTCTGGCTCGGTCCGCACAATTCGTTAAGGCTTACGTAAAGATTATTGGCCGGAATGGTTTGCCCGAAACGTCCCAGGAAGATATTACGCTCGCCGCTGGCCTCCCAGCGCAATTTCAGCAACGGCTCGGAAACCCGGGAGCCATTATTGAGCGCCACCGTGAACAGGCTCGTATGGGCGCGCGGTTGGTAGGCGAGCGATTCGCCGCAATTGCCCATATTGCATTTGTCCAACGGGGCGGTCCTGACCGAGAGAAAATTTCCCGCCGAAAACGCGTAGCCCTGGTCCGACTTGGTGAATTGCAGCGGCGCCACCCGTGTCTGCAGTTTCGCGGGATGAAAATCGGCCTGGCTGGACTTGAGCCAGGCCAGCAAGGCATCGCGCTGGGTTTGCGTGGCATTTTGCGGAAGATAGACGACGGCATCGCCGGATTTGGAATCCGTTTCTGCCAGATTATCCGGCGAATCTTGCAGCACGGCGATTTTCAATCCGCTGAAATCGGTTCCGTTGAAACTGCCGCCCGTGAAATCCCACGCGCGCGCCATGCAGCGCCCTTCCTGCGGCGACTCGCTCGAAACCACGCACGGCCCGGCATAGACTTCGCACGAATGAAGTTCCAGCACGCTGCCGCGAGGTGCCTCACCGGCGAAAGCGGCGTTGAGAGTGAATCCCACAAATCCTGCGAAAAGGAGGGCGAATTTTTTCATAACACGGTGCTTGGATTGTCAGGGATAACTACACCCGCAATCCGTTTCCTGCCAGCTCTATTTTGATGGCAAGCCGCGTACGAGCGCGGTTCGAGGGCCTTTTGCCGAAATCAGTTGGGCGCGGAAGAATGTCCTCGTTTCCGTCTTCATCCTCGAAATTCAAAGACGAAAAGGGGTCGTTAGGGTTTTCTTTACCGACTTATTGAGCAGACTACCCCATTTTCGCAAATTCGCTCTTTGTGTAATACGGAAGCATGGCATCCAAAAAATCAACTACCGCAGACCGGCACGGTTTCGTGCGCGCGCTTCAAATTTCCATCGGCGCCTTTGCGTTGCTCCATTTCAGTGGCTGCACGACGGGGAATTACAAAAACGCCGACGCCGCCAGCGAGAGCCTGCGGAGAGCGTCGCTGCAAATTGACGCCGAAAACCGGTGCATCGATGTCACGCTGGCCGAGCTTGACGATCTGGTGAACAAACCCGCGCCCGACTTGAAGCCGCAATATAAGGCTTTCAGCGCCTCCCTCGAGCGTTTGGTGGGCTCGGCGCAACGGGCGGATAAAGCCGCCGCCGTGGCGACTCAAAAGAGCAAAGATTATTTTCAAAACTGGGACAAGGAAACCGCCACCATAAATTTTGAGGCCGTTCGCGACCAAAGCGTGTCTCGAAAGACACAGGTAAGTAACGAATTCAATACAGTGAATCAGCGTTATCGTGAAAATCAGGCCGTTATCCAGCCGCTTATTTCCTACCTGCAAGACATCCGCACGGCGCTCAGTACCGACCTCACTGCGGGCGGCCTCCAATCGGTGAAACCGCTTGTTGAAAATGCCGAACAAAACGCGCGCAAGGTGCAATCCGCGCTGGCGCGTTTGACCACCGATCTGGCCGCGTCGCAATCGCAATTGTCTTCCTTTGTACCGCCGGAAAACGATGCCAGGGGAGGCGTTGCCAACAGGGAAGAGACCACCCAACAGCACGCGCAATCATCCCAGGTGAGCGTGTCCGGTCAGCCCAATTGAGAAGGCTCATTGGGCCTTTTTCGCCCCCGCAAAACGCCCGCGGAAGCCAGCTTTGCCTGCTGGACATACCGTTTTCAAACAGGACAATTTTGTCTCCGAAAAGGACGAAAGGGGTCCTAACTAGCTCTTTTTTGGCTTGGCCCGCCCTATGCTAAAAGCCAGCCATGAAAGTAGCAGCCAAAGAAGAAGATCGTAAAGCTCTCGACTACTTCACCTCCACAATCATTCCGTGTCAGACCCTCCGGGCCGTCGCCGCATTCACGCTGAAGCATGCGGTGTTGCTCATTGGTTTCGCAGCGGGAGTGATGGCGCTGGTGCGCTTCGTGTTGGCGGACTGAAGATCGTTGGTTTCGGTGTTTCAACGCAGGCCGTGCGCAGTGCGCCGGCGGGCAATTGGCTCAGGGAAAGACATTGAAAGAGTTAAATCCATTTCAGGTTTCCGGTGTATTGGTCGGTAACCCGCAATTCAATCGGCGCGAACGATTCAAAAAGATTTTTTTCGCGGTGCTCGCGGTCCACGTTCTCCTGTTCCTGACGCTCCTGATTCAAGGCTGCCGTAGCGGTCAGCAAACAACCGTGCCCGAGGCGCCGGATTCAGGCATGGTTGCGGTTCATAACTGACTCGCCCCGCGGAGCCTGTGCCAGCCGACACAGGATACTCCGACTTTTCCGCGAAATCCATCCCTCGCCTTACCGTTCAGTGATGCGGCTGCGGCGTTTAAGCCGGGAGATCATGACGTCCGCCACCGTCGTCTTCAAAAGTCTTTGCGCTGCCGCCAGGGCATCATCCAGGCAGGCGCACTCCTCAAGTTCGGCTTCGTTGAGATTTTTCTCGTTGGTTAACAGATGAGCGGCGGCGCAACATTCCGCGCGCATGGCTTCGATTTGAAACGCCACCTGAGCGGCGCGGCCGATTGGTAAAATCACTTTGCTTTTGTTTACTCTCACGCGATGAACATTGCCCGGCCTCGGGGTCCCGTCATTCAGAACGCCGCTGATTTTAGGCTAGGTGTTTGTCTGACACCGCCAAATCATTTCGGCAGGAAAGGCCGCACGCGATCAGCCAGCAGCTTGTAGCCTTCCGCGTTGAAGTGCAGCCGGTCCGGCTCGAACAATTCCGGGCGCGGTTTGCCATCCTGGTCCAGCACCATGTCCCACGTGTCGCAATATTGCAGGTGCGGGGTTTGCTTCGTGAAGTCTTTCACCAGGTTATCGAGCGTCTGCTCCTTATCATGCTGCGCCCAGCGCAAGGGCGTGGAGTTCCAGCCGATGAAAACAATTTCCGTGTCCGGCAATTTCGCGTGCACCGTTTTGACGAAGTCCTGGTAATCATGGAACACTTCCTCCGGCGATTTGCCGTTGGCAATGTCATTGCCGCCGGCGCGAAGGAAAATCAGCTTCGGCTCATACGGAAACAGGATCCGGTCCGCAAAATGAGTGATGTCCACAATCTCACAACCACCGACACCGCGCCGAAACACGGGCTGGTTGGGAAACGTCTGCGCGAGACTGGTCCACTTACGGATCATGGACGAGCCCGTGAACAAAATCGCGTGCTGCGGAGGAGGATTGGTGCGGTCGGAAGCTTCGAAAGCGGCGACTTCTTTTTCCCACTGGGCGAAGTTGTGATGTTTTTCGGCGGCGAGGCCCTGGGTGAAGGTCGCGAGTGTGATAAAACCGACCAGCGCGAATAATGGGATGCGTTTCATTTTTCGATTGAATAGGCCAAAAGCGAGGTGGGGAAAAGGAGATTCTTAATGAAACCCCAGCTCGGATTCGCCGATACCCGGTAGCCGCCGACGTAAGGAGGCGGATTTGGATAATCACGATAGCTGGTAGCGGATTTTGGGATAATCACACCAGCCCGGGTGAAGCATCCTCCGGGAGAGTTTCCGCCTCCCGCTGCGCAACGTACAATTTCCAGAAAATTTCCCAAAAATCCTCCATCAACGGATGAAGACTCGGATAACCCGGCACAATGGCGCCATGAAATCCCCATTCAACGCTGGATTCCACAATTTTTGCGCGGACTGGGTTTTGAAGGATATAGTAACAAACCTTTCCGAAAGCATTCCGTCGACGTTCTTCCTCCCGGAGCACGTGATCGTAAGATTGATGTTGCCAGGCGCGTCCGTTGCCCAGAGCTGGTTCCAAGTGTGTGCGGAGAAATTTCATCGCATTGAGCTGATTGCTTGCGAGACGCAGTCCCATCCACATGAAATGAAGATGGTCAGGCATTAAACAGTAAGCGGGGCAGAATAATTCCTCACGAGCGGCCGCGTGCAGCATTAATTCGCGGAATCTGGAATGAAATTGTTCATCGAGCCATCCTCTGGCCCGATCCTCAAGGGTTAGCGTCCAAAAGACGACCGCGTGTCCTTTGTAATTGTGGTTTTCCAACCGTGGTAACTTTCGCTTGGGAACAAAGGGCACGAAGAAAATGTTATCGAGCACATTCCACAATTCAAGTCTCGGTGATCCGCCTCCTTATGTCGGTGGCTACAAACCCGGCTCTGTCTGGCTTTTTGCGTCCAGCAATTTACCGAGCTTCTCCTGGTCCAACCCGGAAATCTCCAGCGCCACTTCGCGCACCGTCCGCTTGGTTTCGTACGCGATCTTCGCGATTTTCGCCGCTTGGTCGTAGCCAATCTCGGGCGCGAGGGCGGTACACATGGCCAGGCTTTGCTCGATATTGGATTCGCATTTTTCCGCGTCAGCTTCCAGCCCGGCCACACAGCGTCGCGCGAACACCCGGCTGGCGTTGGTCAAAAGCCCAATCGCCTGGAGCAAATTATACGCGGCGACCGGCAGCATCGTGTTCAATTCAAAATTTCCAAACGTGCCGGCAAAGGTCACCACCGCGTCGTTCCCGATGACCTGCGCGCCCACCTGGATCACCATCTCGCACATGACGGGATTCACCTTGCCCGGCATGATGGATGAGCCGGGTTGCGTGGCGGGTAATTTGATTTCGCCCAGGCCGCAACGCGGTCCCGAGCCGAGCCAGCGGATGTCGTTGGCGATTTTAATCAGGCTCACGGCCACGGTTTTTAGTGCGCCGCTGGTTTCGACGAAGGCGTCGATCGAACCTTGCGCGGCAAAATGATTCGGCGCCTCGCGCAACGGCAATCGGGTTTCCGCGGCGATGCTTTCAATCGTCCGGCGCGCAAATTCGACGTGTGTATTGATGCCAGTGCCCACCGCCGTGCCGCCCAGCGGGAGCTCGCCGAGATGCGACCCAATACCGCGCAGCCGCTCGATCGCATGTTCCACTTGGCTGGCGTACCCTCCGAATTCCTGGCCGAGGCGAATCGGCGTGGCGTCCTGCAAATGCGTGCGGCCAATCTTGAGGATGGAATCAAACTCCTTCGCCTTTTTGGCGAGCGCCAATTGCAACTCGCTCAACGCCGGAATCAATCCATTCGCAATCCCATCCAGCGTCGCGATGTGAATCGCCGTCGGGATGACGTCGTTGGAAGATTGCCCGCGATTCACGTGGTCATTGGGGTGAATCGATTTGTCGCCGCGTTTGCCACCGTTGATTTCAGCGGCGCGATTGGCGATGACCTCATTCGCGTTCATGTTCGTGGACGTGCCAGAACCGGTCTGAAAAATATCCACCACAAATTGGGAATCCCACTTACCTTCGATGACTTCCTGCGCGGCATTTTGGATGGCCTGGGAAAGCGGAGCGGGCAACAGGCCCAAGGCTGTGTTGGTGGCCGCGGCATTTTTTTTGATCAATCCCAGGGCGCGAATGAACTGCCGCGAAAAGCGCAAATCGCTGATCGGAAAATTTTCGACCGCGCGCGCCGTTTGCGCGCCGTAATAGGCCTCGGCCGGCACTCGCATTTCGCCCATCGAATCCGCCTCGGTTCGGAAGTCTGTTTTCACAAGCGGTAATATGATTCATTCAGCGCCAAGACGCAAAGCCCGGAGGAGCCAACGTGAGGAGCTCTGACTTTGTTCTTTCGGAAAAGTTTTTGGCATGCGCCCTTTATGAGTGTTCAACGTTAATCGGAAGCTTGAAACACCGCGCGAACGTCCTTAGCCTTTCACCTGATGAACGTGTTGCAAGATTCATTGCTCGAATTGATCCGCCGCACCTCCACGGAAATTCCGGACGACGTGCATAAAGCCATTCTCGATTCGCTCGAGCAGGAGAAAAAAGGAACCATCGCCGAGAGCGCGATGAAAATCATCGATCAAAACATCGCGCTCGCGAAGAACAAATCCCAACCCATCTGCCAGGACACCGGCAGCATCATTTTTTACGTGGATTGCCCCATCGGTTACGACCAGATCGCGTTTGAGGAAGCCGCGCGCGAGGCGGTGAAGCTGGCGACCAAAAAAGGTTATCTCCGCCAGAATTCCGTGGATTCCATCACCGGCAAAAACGACGGCACCAACCTCGGACCCGGCTCGCCGACCGTTCATTTTCATCAGCATCGCTCGCCGGAAATCAGCGTGCGGCTCGTGCTGAAAGGCGGCGGCTGCGAAAACGTGGGCGCGCAATATTCGTTGCCGAACGAAAAGCTTAAGGCCAATCGCGATCTCGACGGCTGCCGAAAAGCGATTTTGGACGCCGTGTTGCAGGCACAGGGCAAAGGCTGCGGTCCGGGAATTCTCGGCGTGTGCATCGGCGGCGACCGCGCCACCGGCTATGAGCATTCCAAGCAACAACTCCTGCGCAAACTCGACGACCGCAACTCGAATCTCGAACTCGACAAACTCGAACAAGACATCGTCGGCACCGCCAATAAACTCGGCATCGGCCCCATGGGTTTCGGCGGCAAAACCACGTTGCTGGGGACGAAGATTGGCGTGTTGAACCGATTGCCGGCGTCGTATTTCGTCAGCGTGAGCTATATGTGCTGGGCATACCGCAGGCAGGGGGTAGCATTGGCTGCGGATGGGAAGATTGAAAAGTGGTTGTACTAACCCTTGTTATTATGTTGAACCTCACTTTTCCATTTACTGAAGAAAAAATCCGCTCGCTCAAAGTGGGCGATGAAGTCTTGATCACCGGCACACTGTTCACCGGGCGCGATGCCGTCCATAAATATTTGCACGACGGCGGCAAGCTGCCGGCAGGTGTGAATTTGCAGGACGGGATTCTTTATCATTGTGGACCGGTGGTCATCAAGGATGAGCAGGGGAACTGGCAATGCACTGCCGCCGGTCCCACCACTTCCATTCGCGAGGAGCCATATCAGTGGCAGGTGATTCGCGATTTCGGTTTGCGCGGCGTGATTGGCAAGGGCGGCATGGGCGATAAAACGCTCGCGGCCTGCAAGGAACACGGCTGTGTTTATTTGCACGCCATCGGCGGCGCGGCGCAGGTGCTCGCGCAATGCATCAAACGCGTGCGCAACGTCCATATGATGGAACAATTCGGCGCGCCGGAAGCCATCTGGGAATTCGAAGTCGAAAATTTCCCCGCCGTCGTCACGATGGATTCCCACGGCGGCTCGTTGCACAAGGAAGTTCTGGCCGCCAGCCAGGCCGAACTGGCTCGCCATATTTAGGATTTACGATTGACGATTTACGAGCGTGTGGAAAGGCCAGACGCTCGTAAATCGCATATCGTAAATCGAAAATTCACGGCGCATCAATCAGATCAATTCTCCGCTGATGCCGTCCGCCTTCGAACGGCGTCGTCAACCACACCTTTACGATTTCCAGCGCCATTTCCAAAGTCACCATCCGCTGCCCGATGGAAATAACGTTCGCGTTATTGTGCTCGCGGCCGAGTCGCGCGGATTCGAGGTTCCAGCAAAGCGCGCAGCGCACGCCCTTGACTCGATTCGCCACGATCGCTTCGCCGTTTCCCGACCCGCCCAGCACGATGCCGCGCTCGCATTCACCGCTCGCCACCGCCTCGGCCGTGGGCCGGATGAAGAGCGGATAATCGACGGCCGCCTCGGAATTCGTGCCGAAATCCCGGACCTCATGGCCCAGATTGCGGAGGAAATCTTTTATCTTTTCTTTGTACTGAAAGCCGGCGTGGTCAGAACCGATGGCGATTTTCATGTAATTCTTTTTTGAGCATCGCATGAAGAAATAAATTCCGCGAGCGTAATTCGACTCGGTTGCGGAAACGCCCCCATTGACTCAAAAACCAAAGCGCGGTCAATTCCCTCCATGCGAGCCATGTTGCTGGAACAACCGCGAACCGCCCTTCGCCTTGCGGACATAGCTCCGCCGAAACCGGGAGCTGGCCAAGTGCTTATCCAGGTCCGCGCCTGCGCAGTTTGCCGGACGGATCTGCACGTGGTCGATGGTGAACTGCGGCACCCCAAACTGCCGCTTGTGCCGGGGCACGAAATCGTCGGCACCGTGGTGGAGGCGGGTTTGGGCGCGAACTGGTTCCACGTCGGCGCGCGCGTAGGTGTGCCGTGGCTGGGATGGACTTGCGGGGAATGCGCCTTCTGCCTGTCCGACCGCGAGAACCTTTGCGATCGCGCGCGTTTCACCGGTTACACGCTCGACGGCGGCTACGCGGAATTTGTGACGGCGGATGAACGGTTTTGTTTTCCCATCCCGCAAAATTGTTCCGACGCCGAAGCCGCTCCCATGCTCTGTGCGGGATTGATTGGCTATCGTTCCCTTTTGAAAACCGGGAACTCCCGCCGCATCGGTCTTTACGGTTTCGGCGCGGCGGCGCACATCATCACGCAGGTCGCGCGCTACCAGGGCCGCCAAATTTATGCGTTCACGCGGCCCGGCGACCTCGCGGGCCAGCAATTCGCGAAAACCGTCGGCGCGATTTGGGCCGGTGATTCGGACACGACGCCACCGGAACCACTCGACGCGGCGATTATTTTCGCGCCCGTCGGAGAGTTGGTGCCGCGCGCGCTGAAAGCACTCAACAAGGGCGGAGTGGTCGTGTGCGGCGGGATTCACATGAGTGACATCCCGTCTTTTCCCTACGACTTGCTTTGGAACGAACGCAGCGTGTGTTCCGTCGCCAATCTGACCCGTCGTGACGGCAAGGAATTTTTCCTGATTGCGCCGCGCGTGCCGGTGAAAACCACTGTGGAGACATTTCCGCTGGAAAAAGCCAATGAAGCGCTGGCTGCTTTGCGTGCAGGGAAAATCAGGGGTGCCGCGGTCCTGGTGCCGTGATTTGGAACAGGGGGAAGCAAGCTGAGGAAGGACTTTGTTTCGGTAGCCTTCTGTTCAAACCGGTTTTCCTCTGCTGGTGAAAAATTGAAATTCCGATTATACCTTCGCCGTGAAATCCGCGATTCGCGTCGCTGCGCCACCGCCCAAGCCGTTGATGGTTTACGACGGCGACTGCTGCTTTTGCACGGTCTGGATACACCGCTGGCAATGCGCCACCGGCGAGCGCGTGGATTATTTGCCGTCGCAGGACCCGCAAATCGCGGAACGATTTCCCGAAATTCCGCGTTCGGCATTCGATTCCTCTGTGCAATTGATAGAACCCGACGGTTCCGTGCACAGCGGGTCCGAAGCGGTTTTTCAATCGCTGGCGCACAACCCCGACTTCCGCTGGCTGCTGGATTTATACCAGGTCTTCCCCCCCTTCGCGCCCGTGACGGAATGGGGTTACCGGCTGCTTGCGCATCATCGGACATTTTTCTCCCGGGCCACGAAGATTCTCTGGGGCCGTCACGTCGAACGGCCTTCATACGTCCTGATGCGGCGCGCTTTTTTAAGCTGCCTGGGAGTTATCTATCTCATCGCATTCGTTTCGCTCTGGGTGCAAATCAGCGGGCTGATCGGCAGCCATGGCATTGTTCCCGTTGAGCAAACGATGGAGATTCTAAAAAGGGAAGCCGACACCGCGCACCTTGGCTGGAGCCGTTATTATCAGGCGCCCACGCTGTGCTGGTTTAATCCCAGCGATGGCTTTCTGAATCTTCAATGTGCCGCCGGCGTGGCGCTCGCCGTACTGCTCATCGTTGGGATCGCGCCCGCGCCGTGCTTGTTTTTGTTGTGGCTCATTTACCTTTCGCTCTGCACGGTGAGCGATCCGTTTCTTGGTTTCCAGTGGGATGTCCTCCTGCTCGAAACCGGTTTGCTCGCCATTTTTTTGGCTCCGTGGCAATGGCTGCCGCGGCCTCCCGCGCGCGAAGCCCCGCCTTCGCTCGTGGCCGTCTGGCTACTGCGCTGGCTGCTGTTCAAGCTCATGTTTCGCTCCGGATGCGTGAAACTGACCAGCGGCGATCCCACCTGGCGCGACCTTACGGCGCTGAACTACCATTTCGAAACGCAACCGCTGCCCACGTGGATTGGCTGGTATGCACATCAACTGCCGGCGTGGGTGCATCGCAGCGACACGATTGCGATGTTTGTCGTCGAGATTGGAATTCCCTTCCTGATTTTTCTGCCGCGCCGTCCGCGCCAGTTGGCCTGCCTCGCCTTTCTCGCGTTGCAATTTTTCATCCTGCTCACGGGCAATTATTGTTTCTTCAATTTATTGGCGATGATCCTCTGCCTGACGTTGCTCGACGACGCGGCGCTCCAAAAATGCCTGCCCGCGAGATGGTGCGGCCGTTCTTCCGCGCCGGACCGCGCCGGCGCGTCTCCCCCGCTCGGAATCGTGCGGCGCAGCCTCCTGGTCCCGCTGGGGGTGGTCGTGTTGATCACTTCCGCCGTGCAGTTCGCGGGCATGTTTCATCGGCACGTTTGGGTGCCGGGAAAAGCGCGCACGGTCAGCGCATGGTTCGCGCCGCTTCGTTCCTTCAATGGTTACGGCCTGTTCCAGGTGATGACCACGTCCCGCCCGGAAATCATCGTGGAAGGCAGCAATGACGGAGTGAACTGGCAGGCGTATGAATTCAAATACAAAGCCGGCGATTTAAAAAGACGCCCCGGGTTTGTCGAACCGCACCAGCCGCGATTGGATTGGCAAATGTGGTTCGCGGCCTTGGGCGATGTCCGGGAAAACCCATGGTTTGTGAATTTTTGCGTGCGGCTATTGCAGGGTTCGCCGCAGGTGCAGGCGCTGTTGGAAAAGAATCCGTTTCCGGATGCCCCGCCCAAATACATCCGCGCCCTGCTTTACGACTATCAATTCAGCGACCGCGCCGCGCGCCGGCAAACGGGCGAGTGGTGGACTCGGACGCCCGAGGGAATTTATCTGCCGCCCGTGTCACTCTTGACCGGCCCCGGCGGGCAGAGTGGTTTGCCCGCCATTCCATAATACGACTCAGCGTGAGAATGCGCGTTGTTCAGTTGCGCCGGCGCGGTGGGCGCCTTTTTCCGTTTCCAATTCATTGCCCTGCCACGCCTCGAAGCCGCCGTCCATTTCCATCACGCGATAACCCTGGCCGGCAAATAGCACGCACGCCTGCGCTGCCAGATGACATTGCTGCGTGTAGCAATAAACCACGGTGGTCCGGTCCTTCTGCAAGCCTTCCGGACTATTCCAGGTTCCTTTCGGAAGATTGATCGCGCCGGGCACGTGCGCCTTCGCGTAGTCCTCCGCCTCGCGGACGTCCACGACGACAATATTTTCGTGACTTTTGATGGCGTGGTCCAATTCCACCGGTCCGGTGGTGAAAGAGACTTTCTGTTCGAAAAACGCCCGGGCGCGGGCGGGGTCTTGATTTTGCGGTATTATTTGCATGGTTATCCTTTGGTTGTTTCGCCGATTTCAGCGAAGCAGAAACCTAGTCCTCCGCGTTGGTTCCTCAAGGGGGATTTGAAAAAATCTGGGATTATGCCGTTCACAAACAATTCCGATTTTTATCCGCAGATTTCGCAGATGAGCGCAGATTAAATTCCTATATCTGCGTAAATCTGCGAAATCTGCGGACTCTTTTGATTGCTTTATTTGTCAGGTGCATAATCCCAAAAAATCGGCAAGATTGCTACGATTTCGCGTGGTCGTCGTTGCGCGCTTGTGTGAAAAGTATTTTTGCCGATACTTTCGCCGCAAGTGAACGATTCCGAGGCACCACTGAAACTCGAAGACGGCCGCCGCTCCATTGGGCGGCTGCTGGAGCCGTTGTTGGCATTGCCGGGCGTGCAATTCGAGGCGCTCGGGTCCTTCGGTCACGGCCAAAAATATTCGCTGCCGCGTTTCACCTTTCGCGGGCCGAACAGCGGCGACCCGATTCACATCGGCATTTTTGCCGCGATTCACGGCGATGAACCGGCGGGAGCCCTGGCGGCGGCGCAATTTCTCTCCCGGGCCGTGCGTGAGCCCGGGGTGGCGGAAAATTTTCTGCTGCATATCTATCCGCTGTGCAATCCCACCGGTTTTGAGGACAACACGCGCCACTCGCGGCGGGGCAGGGACCTCAATCGCGAATTCTGGAAATCCTCCCCCGAGCCGGAAGTGGAAATCCTCGAGCGCGAGCTCCGCACGCAGCGTTTCAGCGGCATCATTCAACTCCACGCGGATGACACCAGCGACGGCCTTTACGGATTTGTGCGCGGGCATACCCTGACGGAAAATTTGTTGCGGCCGGCATTGGCCGAGGCGGGAAAAATCCTGCCGCGCAATATCAATGCCACCATCGACGGTTTCGCCGCTCGGGACGGAATTATTTACCACAGTTACGAGGGCATCCTCGCGGCACCGCTGCAATCCGAGCCGCCGTTCGAGATTATTTTTGAAACGCCGCATCATGCGCCCATGGATTTGCAGGTGGAAGCCCTGGTCGTGGCGATCGAGACTATTCTCAGCGAATACCGGCGGCTGATTTCGTTCGCCGCGAATATTTGATGTTTGGCCACCGATGGACTCAGATAAAACACAGAGACGCACAAACCCATGCCAGCGACGCACCTGAGGGGCAAACCCCAATGGTGTCGAAGGCGAGAAACTGTTATCTTATGACCATGTCGAAACGGCCGCTCTCCGTGAAAATCCTTTTCGCCCTGCCGCTGGCGGTGACGCTGGCCTGGGCGTTGTTGGGAGCGGCGCAGACGTACCCGTTTTCCACGCCGCTCAACGCCGGGAAATTATTCGGCATGAAGGCGGAGAACAGTGACGGCCAAAAAATCGGCACGGTGCGGAATTTGATCATCGATACCCGGAGCGGCGAGCTCAAATATGCCGTCATCGGTTCGGGCGGATTTTTCGGCGTGCGCTCCACTTTGAAACTCGCGCCCGCCCAGATCATGTCCGCCGGCACGGCGAAACGCGACACGGTCGCCGTGTTTGTCACCGGGGAACAGTGGCGCCTCGCGCCGGTTTTCAAGGCGTCCAGCTTGGTCTCGCTCGGCGATCCCGTCAGTGCCCGGGAAATCGCCCGTTACTTCGGTTTGTCGTCCGGCAAATCGACCAACAATTCCAGATATCATTTATCAACCACCGGCCGGGACCTGGAACAGCGAACCAGTGCGCCGGCGGTGTTGAAATTTGCCAGCGACCTGATCGGCCAGCGCGTCGTGAACCAGAAACAGGAGAAGATCGGCGAGGTCATCGATTTGCTCGTGAGCTTCGGGCCGCCCCGTCCCGCGTTTGCGATTATTTCGACGGGCCGATTCCTTCGGCATGATCATGAGTATGCCGTTCCCTTGGAGGCCCTTCATCCAACCGACAGCAGCCGCAAATGGATGCTGAACGCGGATGCCACGACGCTGCAAAATGCGCCGATCTTTGATGACCGGGCCTGGGAGTCGCGGAGCACCAATGGCGGCGCCCAGATTTATTGGTATTCCAAGAGTGAGGATTGAAGCCGGTTTCCGGCAGCACGGGCACGGCAATTTTCCCGCCTCGTCGCGCTCGAAAAGCCGCCCGGTTCGCGTCGCTACGGTCCTTACCTGAATGCGCGCGAGTGCGGATGCTGCTACGTTTTTACATGAGCCCTTTTGTCTTCGTCAATGTTGCGACCACCGTGGATGGCAAGCTCGCGCCGGAGAACCGCCACTTCGTCCCCTTCGGCAGCAAGCGCGACCTCGATCTGCTTTACGAACTGCGCGCGCGGGCGGATGCCGCGCTCATGGGTGCCCGCACAGTGGACAGCGCGCCCGGCCATTACGGGCCGGGGCCGGCCAAATATCGCCGGCTGCGGCTCAAGCGCGGATTGCCGGAATACAATTTGCGCGTCATCGTGAGCGGACGCGGCACCCTGGACCCGCGCTCGGACATCTTTCGCTACAAGTTTTCTCCCATCATCGTGCTGACCTCCGCCCGCGCTTCGGTGCGCAATCTGCGCCGGCTGCGCGAAGTGGCGGATGACGTGGAAATTTTTGGCGACGCGGAACTGGATTTTCGGGCCGCCTTTCGCTGGCTGGAAAAGAAATGGAGCGTCAAAAAAATTCTGTGCGAAGGCGGTGGCGAGTTGAACATGGCCTTGATCCGCCAAAATCTCGTCGATGAAATTTATGTCACTCTTTGTCCGCTTCTTTTCGGCGGCCGCACCGCGCCGACGCTGGCGGATGGCCCGGGCGTGACGGCGGTGGACCAGGCCGTGAAGTTACGCCTCAAATCCCTGCGCCGCGTGGGGCAGGAATTGTTCCTGGTTTATCGGGTTCAGAAACGAAAACGCTCAGGCTGATTTTTCCGAACCGCGAGTGCGTCGGGGCCGCAGGGCCGCGATGCGTTCCAGGTTGATCAGGAGTTTCACCAGCGACACCGAGCTGTCCAAATCCACCGGTTTGGCCACAAATGCGCTGGTGCCCAGTTCATAAGCGCGGCGGATTTCGCTCTCGATATGCGAATACGAAAGCGTGATGACCAGTGGGAACCGCGATGTGCCGTTTTTTTGAATCCAGTTCAGGACCTCGAAGCCGTTCACGCGCGGCATGTTCAAATCCAGCAACACCAGCAGCGGCATGGGGTACAGCCTGCGGTCCGCGTATTGGTCCACGCCGGAGAGATAGCGGATGGCCTCCCCGCCATCGGGCACGGACATCAGTCCGCAGGGCGCTTTGGCCTTCTCAAACGCCAGCCGCATTAGCTCAATGTCGTCTGAATCGTCATCCACGATCAGGACGACACCTTTGCGTTTTCCAACAAATTCTTTGGCGCTCATCAAATGTTTTTGTCCATTGGCAGAACGATAAGATTCACCATTTTTGCCGGAAATGGGGTAAATTCCCTAAGCCGACGCTGCTCCCCTGAGTTGAATGCCTGCTGTGCGATTCGGCACGGCGGCTCACTTCCCGGTCTTCATCACCAACACCCAATCACCCGCATCCGGCGTCGGCAACTGGCAGGTGCGCGCGCCGACCACCGCGACCGCCGGACTTTTTTGGCCGGTGCGCGGATTCAACCATTCAATCGTCGGCGAGGGCGGCAGCGCGTTAAGATATACTTCCAGCGTCCGGTCTTCGGGAACGTAGATGACACTCAGGTCTTTCTCCTCCGTTTGGGACGCGGTGACGTAATGTCGCGGCGAATTGGACCCGGGCTGAATGGCCAGCGAGTGCGGCGCCGGGCGCAGGCTGCGCCAGTTCGCGGACTCAAAAAGTTCGGTGATGTGCCGCATCTGCTTCGCGCCGGGAAGAAAAAGGGAGAGTTGCCACGTCGGCAGTTTCGACTGCACGGCCGGGTTCCAATTGGCCACATCCTGCGCGCCGTAGCTCACTCCTGCCGGCGGCATCAGCAACAAACTCCACCACGCGATGCGCCGCACGTCCTCGGCGGTGATGCGCTCGTGGCCTTGCGCCGCCAACCCGTTTTCCATCGGCGGCAGAACGTTGATCAAAGGCCGGGTCGGTTCAATTTTCCACTCCCGGGAGAGCGGACCGGCAATAAGCCATTGCAGGGCATTGTTACTCAGGTATTGCCCGGTCCCGAAACCGAAAGCATCCACCCAATCTTCATTTTGAAACGCAAAGCCGGAGGCGGAGGGGGTGGGAAGCGCGACGACCGGTCCGTGGCGGATCTCTCCAAAAACCTCGCGTCCGATCTTAAGCCAGCGCTCGCCGTCATTCGGGTCGCTCGTGAGCAGCCACGCGACGTCATACGCGCCCCAGCGCGCGACCATGTAACGAACCAGCAGCGCCGCCTGGTCTTCGGGTAGGTCATTCGTCACGCCGCTGTTTTGCACCAGGGGGCTCGGGAGGGCGAGGGGAGCGATGACGCTCAATAGTCCCGCGCGATTCATCAGTTCGATTTTTTCGTCCAGCCGCTGAAAATATTCGGGATCGATCGTAATTCGCTTCTGCCCGGAATAGGCGGAATGATTTTTTTCGTCCGCGCCCGGTGCGGCAGCCCATTGGACTGCGGAAAAACTCTGGGAAGAACGCACCTGGAGATAAGTCGCCCAATCACGCGCATTGGACAGGCGCGGCGCGTCCCAGGCCACATCGGCCATCCAGAAAAACGGCGAATGATCCGCGTGTTCGAAGTGGTGGCGGTCGCGGGCGACTTGAACCGGCCCGTGTTGCGCGAAACGGCTCTCGCTGGTGGGCGAGGTGCAGACAAATTCGCCCGTCTGGTCATTCAAGCGCGCATTGGCCAGGTCCGAGCAGGAGGTGCGGTAGGTCCAGCGGCCCGGCCGGTCGGGCGAAAAACGGACCCGCCAGGTCGAGCCCCCATCCCAAAAACCATAAACGTCATTCGTCTCGCCGCCCGGTGAAGTAAAGGTGACTTTTAGCGTGCATTGTTGAAACGGGCTGGCATAGCTGACGCCGCTTCTAAAGCTCGTTTCGAAGCGGCCCCATTGCGCGACCAGCGAGAGCTTCGCCTTGGCCGCCAGGGGCAGCGCCATCAGGCACAGGGCCAGAGCAAGCTTGCGGATCGGCTTTTGCGCGTTTGAAATCAAACTGGTCATCATAGTTCCTTTCTTCCGGGCGGGCGTCATCAGACAATAATCGCCCGAACGTGTCAAATTCACGTTTTCACGTTTCCCGTTTACGTTTCCCATTTCGCCCTCCATCATCGCCCTCGGGAGGTCGTATCCCACCTCCTTTGACAAACGGGGTTTTGGTGCAAAGTTTCACGCCGAAGCGGCGCAGTTTTTTTGAATGGGCTGCGATTGATGATTTCCAAGGGAGAAATGGCGCGGTGATGGCAACAATATAAGAAATTTATGACAAAATTTTCCAGATTGATGCGCGGTTTCTGGCCGGCCGTTATCGGCGGCGCGGCGGTATTTGCAGTGGTGCAATTCACCTCGCTCGCGCGCGAAACGAATTCCGTGCCGCAAATAAAGGTCGATAACACCCCCATCGAGCGCGAGACGCACGGCGTCACCAGCTATGCGCCCATCGTCAAGCGCGTGGCGCCCAGCGTGGTGAATATTTATTCCACGCGCACCGTGCGTGAACGCGAGATGAATCCCTTTTTCAATGATCCCTTGTTCCGCCGGTTTTTCAGCCCCAACGACGGACAGGACCAAAACCAGGATCAAGATCAGAACCAGGACCAGGACCAGAATCAGAACCAAAGCCAGAGAAGCCGCCGCCATCGCCAGCCACACGAGGAACGCTCCCAAAGCCTCGGTTCGGGCGTCATCATTTCTTCCGATGGCTACATCCTCACCGCCAATCATGTGGTGGAAGGGGCGGATGAAATCAAAGTCGCGCTCGCCAGCGGCGGCCAGGAATTTACCGCCAAAGTCATCGGCGCGGACGCCCCCACGGATGTCGCCGTGCTGAAAATCTCCGGCAAGGATCTGCCGACGGTGACCATCGCGGACAGCGACAAGCTCGAAGTCGGTGATGTCGTGCTCGCCATTGGCAATCCGTTCGGCGTGGGCCAGACCGTGACCATGGGCATCGTGAGCGCGGTGGGCCGCACGGCCCTGGGCATCAATCAATACGAGGATTTTATCCAGACCGACGCCGCCATCAACCCCGGCAATTCCGGCGGCGCGCTGGTGGATGCCGAAGGGCGTTTGGTCGGCATCAACACCGCCATTTTCTCCGAGAGCGGCGGTTACCAGGGAGTTGGATTCGCGGTGCCTGTGAGCCTGGCGCGCAGCGTCATGGAGCGCTTGATTAAATTTGGCAAAGTGACGCGCGGCTATCTCGGCGTCGATATTCAAACTCTCACGCCGGAATTGGCGCAGGAATTTAATCTCCCGGACCAGAGCGGCGCGCTCGTCACGGACATTGAGGCGAATACACCCGCAGCCAAGGCGGGCCTCAAGGATGGCGACGTCATCCGCGAAATCGACGGAAAAAAAATCACCGACAGCCAGCAATTGCGCCTGCTGATTTCGCAATCGGCCCCCGGCACAAAAGTAAACGTGAAGTTCCTGCGGAATGAAGATGGCAAGTCCGTGGAGAAAACCCTCACGGCCACTTTGGGTACGCTGCCCGGCCAATCGGTTGGGAAGAATGAAAACGCGCCCGACCAGGAGAAGGATTCGAACTACGATTCCTTGGACGGCGTGGAAGTGGCGGACATCGATTCGAACGCCCGGCAGGAGTACAGCATTCCAGGCAATGTCCGCGGCGCGGTGGTTACCAGCGTGGACCAGGACTCGAACTCTGCCGATGCCGGCCTGCACGAGGGCGATGTCATCCAGGAAATCAATCATGAGCCCGTGAAAGCGGCGGACGACGCCGTGCGTCTCAGTGACAAGGCTCACGGCAGCCGCGTCCTGCTGCGCATCTGGCGCCAGACCAACGGCCAGGGCGGCAGCTTTTACATCACCGTGGACAATACCAAGCGAAAGTAGCCGGGGGCGCCGGCCTCTCGCAGTTTCGAGAGCAGGGTCGAGATACGCGTTTTCGCGTTTCGCTCTTTTTATAAATCACCTTGCGAGAAAACGGCCGGGTTGCTAAGCTTCAGCCGCTGTATGGCAGCCATTGGCCGATTTCAGAAAGGCGAAGAAATCTTCCACGCCAAGGTCATCGATGGCGAACTCTACCGGTTGCGCGGCGACGTTTTTGGCTCGCCTTCCTTTGACCGTAAACCCACCCCGAGGCGCGGGGTGCGCACATTGATTCCGGTTGTCCCTTCGAAGATCGTTGCCATCGGCCTTAATTACGCCGACCACGCGCGCGAACAAAATAAGCCGCTGCCCCGTGAACCGCTTTTCTGGATCAAGGCCACCACTTCGTTGATTCCCGACGGAGGCAAAATCGAAATTCCCTTTCCGGCCCACCGCACCGATTACGAGGCTGAACTGTGCATCGTCATTGGCCGGCGCGTGCGCAATGTGACGCCCGCCGCGGCAGCGCGATATATCTTTGGTTACACCTCCGCCCAGGACATCAGCGACCGGACCATCCAGAACGGCGAGAGCCAATGGACCCGCGCCAAATCCTTCGACACCTTCACGCCGCTGGGTCCGTATGTGGAGACGAAAATTGACCCGCACGATCTGACGATTCAATTATTTCAAAACGGCCAGTTGCGCCAGAATTCAAACACCAATCAGCTCATCTTCGACTGCTACAAAATCGTCAGCTTCGTTTCCACGAACATGACCTTGCTTCCCGGGGACATCATCCTGACCGGCACGCCCAGCGGCGTCGGCTCCATCGAGTCCGGCGACCAACTCGAAGTCCGCATCCAGGGCCTGGCGCCGTTGGTCAACACGGTCAAATGATGTGAGAGGAAATGTCCGTTTGGATTTTTCGGAAAACGGGTGCATTTGAATCGGTTGCAACTTTTTTGCGCCACCGGGTAATATGACGGCAGGATGCGGTCTGGATGGAAACGCTCGGAGGACATTGGCGAAATTTTTTCTATGCGAACTGAAAATGAAAATTCCACAGGGAGACGTGCCGGTTTTTCCCGAACGGAATTGATGGTGGTCGTGGCGGTTTTGGCGGCCATAACCGCGGTGCTTCTGCTGGGAATGGAATTCGGCAAAGAAGCGCGGAATCGCGCCCAATGCCGCGCCAACCTCCGGCAAATCGGAATCGCTCTGCAACTTTACACCCAGGATTATCGCGGCTCGTTGCCGGATTGCACCGCCGCCAATCCAGAGTTTCATGGGGCGGTGTGGCCGTGGGATATGAATGTCAATCTCGTGCAGCAATTGGAAAATCGGGGCGCAAAAAGAAATTTTCTTTATTGCCCGTCCAATCCTGCGATGAACGATGATCAGCACTGGAATTTTCCGAAGTATGCCGGAGGGCAAACTCGGGTTCTGGGATATGTGTTCCTGCTGAACGGCGTCCGCGATGTGCCGCCGGAATTGGTGCGGTTGAAATTGGACGGCGCCGGTTCGAACAAACCGGACGCGGTGGAATTAACTGCGGATGCCACGGTCAACCAGGGCGGAGATTATCTTCATATCAAGGGACTTTTGTCCGATCGAAGCAACCACGTTTCGGGGCAGAAACCTGCCGGTGGCGACATTCTTTTCGAAGACGGGCACGCCGCCTGGCGCCCGTTCAGCGACATGAGACATCGGATTGTCGCGCAGGTAGTCTGGGATTTTTGAGGAGGATTTTCCGCGGCCACTGTCACATTAACTGTGAATCGCAAACAAGTTACCGCACCGAAGGTCGCCGTCCGGCGGCTTCAGGAGGCGTTTACTTTAATTGAACTGCTGGTCGTCATTGCCATCATCGCGATTCTTGCCGCCCTCCTGTTGCCCGCGCTGTCCTCGGCCAAACAGCGGGGTAAAGCTGCCGTTTGCAGAAACAACCTCCACCAACTTTCCGTGGCCATGGGATTGTATTTCACCGATAACCGGCATTATCCCGGCTCCTGGTGGATACACGATACCGTGGGAGTGGATCACTATGTCTGGCCCGAGCGGATGCTGCCTTACGCCGGCCATAGCCGCCGGGTCTTTTCCTGTCCCGTCGCCGGACCGGAATCAGCGTGGGACACGAACCTGAACAATTCCCTGGGATGCACGGTGGCAGATGGCCAATACGATCCCTATGCCATCCATCAGCAATCCCGTTTTCAATACGCGTATAATGACTGGGGGGTCATGCAGAGCCGATTAAATGATCCCAACTATCCTCAGTTGGGCCTCGGCGGAGATGTCACCGGCCCTTTCTTCAAGGGTTTTATTTCCGAAAGCCAGGTCGTCAGCCCCTCCCAGATGATTATGTTCGGCGACGCCAAAGCGGACGGTTCCTTTGACGGCAGCCTCGATCCGACCGAGCAGGACCAATGGCCATCCAATCGCCATGCACAGCGAACCATGCTGGAGTTCGTTGACGGCCACATTGAAAACCCATTGCGCCGAGAGGTGATTGATTCCGCCAGCGACAATCCCTGGCGAAGCCGTTGGAACAACGATAACCAGCCTCACAACGATCTCCATTGGTTTGTCGATCCCGCCGTTGAAAACGTCCTGGAACATTGAAGGCCGGCGAAGGACGGGGGAGGGGAAAACCGCCAAATAAAATTCTTCGTTCCGGCGTTGCTTTATGGTTAATCTCTGCGCCACATGAAGTGGAAACAAACTTTAATTCCCACCCTTCGCGAAGCTCCGGCTGACGCGGAAATCGCCTCCCATAAGCTTTTGTTGCGCGCCGGGCTGATTCGCAAACTCAGCGGCGGCCTTTACACTTTCCTGCCGCTCGGCTTGCGCGCGCTGCACAAAGTCGAGCGCATCATCCGTGAGGAAATGGATCGCGCCGGCGCGCTCGAGGTGCTCATGCCCACCATGCAGCCCACCGACATCTGGCAGCAAAGCGGCCGCTACGAAACCGCCGCCGACGTGCTTTACAAGGTCCGCGATCGCGCCAAAAAAGAATGGCTGCTCAGCCCCACGGCCGAAGAAGTCATCACCACCGTGGCCGCCGGCGAAATCAATTCCTACCGCCAGATGCCGATTAATTTTTACCAGGTCAGCATCAAATTCCGCGATGAAATCCGCCCGCGCTTCGGCCTCATGCGCGCCAAGGAATTCATCATGAAAGACGCCTACAGTTTCGATGTCAGCGACGAAGCCGCCATGGGCAGCTATAAGAAAATGTACGACGCCTACAAGCGCATCTTCGACCGGTGCGGTCTGAAAAATTTTCCCGTCGAAGCCGACACCGGCGTCATCGGCGGCAATTTCTCCCACGAATTCATGGTGCCCGCCGAGACAGGCGAGAACGAAGTCGTTTTCTGCGAAGCTTGTGGTTACGCGGCGAACGTCGAGAAAGCCGCGAGCGGCATTCCCAAAACCGCCGCGCGCGAAATCGGCGGGGCCGTTGAAAAATTCGCCACTCCCGGTGTCGTGACGATTGACGCCCTGGCGAAGGAACCGCATAAAGTTCCCGCCAATCGCCAGATCAAGACCCTGGTTTTCATCGCGGACAGCAAACCGGTGCTGATTTTAATTCGCGGCGACGATCAAGTGAACGAAGCCAAACTCGCCGGCGTCATTGGCACCACGGCGTTTCGTCCCGCCGAACCGCAGGAGATTTTCGACGCTCTCGGCGCGCATCCCGGCAGCCTTGGCGCCGTGGGTGTTAAGAACATTTCCGTTTTTGCCGACGAACGCCTGCGCGGCGCGAATGACATGACCACCGGCGCGAACGAGGACGGCTTCCATTTCCGCAGCGTTTCCATCGAGCGCGATATTCAGGTCGCGAAATGGGCGGATTTGCGCACAGTGTCCGCGGGCGAGCCCTGTCCCAAATGCGGCAAGTCGCTGAAAATCCGCCGCGCCATCGAAGTCGGCCATGTGTTCATTCTCGGCACCAAATATAGCGAAAAGCTCGGCGCGACTTTTCTCGCCGAGGATGGCTCGCGCAATTTGTGCGTCATGGGCTGCTACGGAATCGGCGTCACCCGGACGCTCCAGGCCGTCATCGAGCAAAGCAATGACAAGGACGGCATCGTCTGGCCCGTCGGCGTCGCGCCTTTCACCGTCTGCATCACTCCGTTGAGCGTGGCGCCGGACAGCGCCGTGATGAAACTCGCGGAAAAAATTTATGCCGATCTCATCGCGCGCGGCGTGGACGTGATTCTGGACGATCGCGACGAGCGCCCGGGGGTGAAATTCAAGGACTCGGAACTGGTCGGTTTCCCGATTCGCATTGGCATCGGCGAAAAATCGCTCGCCAAAGGCGAAGTGGAAATCAAACCGCGCGCCGGCGCGTTGCTGGCCGCCAAGCCTGAAGAAACCGTCGAGAAAGTTTTGGAACTGATTAAGCAGTTCACGCCGCAGAGCCATTGACCGGCCTGATTTGATTGGGTGGTAGGGCGCGTCACTCCGTGCGCGCCGGTTTTAAGCCTTTTGTTCCCGAGACGCCCGCGCCTTACTGCGCCATAATCGCCCACCTTGTGACAATTTCTGGGCGGTTTTCGCGCCGCCACTGTCACACCTGGTTTTCCGAAATCCTCAATTTCCGCGCATTTGAACGATATCGTTGGGAATCGAGTCCAAACCCCCGTGAGCACGAAACTCGCTCGCCAAGTGAAGTAATATGATGTTTTTCGATCCACTATGGTTCGTATTCGCAATCCCCGGATTGCTCCTGGGCATTTATGCGCAAATCAAATTGTCCTCGACCTACGGCAAGTATATGCGCGTGGGAGTCGAGTCGGGCTTGAGCGGGGCGCAAGCGGCCCGCAAAATCCTGGACGACGCCGGCTTGAATGATATTCCGGTGGAGGAAGTTCCGGGAAATTTGACGGATCACTATGACCCACGGAAACGCGCGTTGTTTCTTTCCTCGAACAATTTCAGCGAGCGTTCGCTTTCGGCGGTCGGAGTCGCGGCGCACGAGGCGGGACACGCGCTGCAACAGCAGGCCGCTTACGCGCCGCTGAATTTTCGCATGGCGATTGTGCCTGTGACCAACTTCGCCTCGACCGCCTCCTACCTGGTTTTAATGGGGAGTTTGGTTTTGCATTCCATGCGCTACATCTCGGGCGCGGCGTTTTCGCACTTGATGACTATCGGGATATTATTGTTTGCGCTGGTGGCATTGTTCCAGGTCATCACGTTGCCGGTGGAGTTCGACGCGAGCCGCCGCGCGAAGGAGGAATTGTTTCGCCTGGGCATCGTCAGCGGGAATGAAAGGGCCGCCGTCAGCCAGGTGCTCAGCGCGGCCGCAATGACCTACGTGGCCGCGTTGGTGACGGCGCTGTTGCAACTGTTGTATTGGATTGCAGTCGCGCGCGATCGGCGATGACCATGAAAAAGACCGCAGAAATATTGGGTTTTTTGGGCAAAACAACCCATATGTGACGACATTTTAATTTGTTAAATCATTTGGTGTCAAAACGAAGCGAGGACTCCGGTGTTTATTTACTTGCAGAGTCACAATTGAAACTAAAGTCTTGATTATCATGGTCGCGAAAGCCAAGAACTACAAATCGGGCGGGCAAAAGAACCAAAGGCCCCGCGCTCGCGCGACCAAGGTTCGCTCGCCAAAATTGCAACCCGCTCGCGGTGCCGAGCCTAAAAAAGACAATGCGCCCAAAGCGCAAACTCTTGCCAAAGAATCTCCGCCGGGCCAGAACGGCTTTCACCGTCCCGGCGAGCCGGACAGCCCGGCCATTGTCCGCAAAGTGGAAGAACCGGCCGCCCCGCCGCTCGAACGCGAGCGTTCCAGCTATGACGGCGACACCGCCATCAAACTTTACCTGCGCGAAATCGGCCAGGTCAAATTACTGACGCCGCAGGAGGAAATCGAACTCGCCGCGCGTATCAAAAAAGGCGACAAAAAAGCGCGCGAACAAATGATCAAGGCGAACCTGCGCCTGGTCGTGAAAATCGCGCGGGATTACGAGGGCATCGGCCTTCCGTTGCTCGACCTCATCAGCGAGGGCAATATCGGTTTGATGAAAGCCGTCGAGCGATTTGACCCGTCGAAGGGCGGCAAGCTTTCCACTTACGGCTCCTGGTGGATCAAGCAATCCATCAAGCGCGCGCTCGCCAACCAATCCAAAACCATCCGCCTGCCCGTGCATTTGGTGGACAAAATTTCCAAGATGCGTCGCACGGCGATGCGCCTTCAGGAAGAGCTGGGCCGCGAGCCCACCGATGACGAATTGGGCGGCGAACTCGGTATCAGCGCCTCGCGTGTCGCGCAAATGCGCCTGGCCGCTATCCGCCCGGCGTCGCTGGATGCGCCGATTGGCGATGAGGACTCGAATAATTTTGCCGAAGTCGTCCAGGACGAGGCCGCCGACACGCCGTACGAGCAACTCGAGGAAAAAACCGTCACGCGCATGCTTCAGGAAATGGTGAAAACCCTCGACCCGCGCGAAGCCACCATTTTGCGCGCCCGTTTCGGCCTCGACGGCGGCCCGGAAAGAACCCTGGAAGAAGTCGGCGAAAAATTCGGTGTCACCCGCGAACGCGTCCGCCAGATTCAAAACATCGCGCTCAAGAAATTGCGCAAGATGATTGAGAAGCTGGAAGCAGCAAAGGTGAAGTGAGCAGTAAAACGTGAAACGTGAATGCGGCCGAACGCCGCGCACGAGATCACGTTTTACGTTTTCGTTTCACGCTCCAAAAATCTCCTTGCGCCCGCTTGGCCCCTCCCTCTAAACACTACGCATGATTCAAACGAAATCCGCGGACATTGAGCGCGCCATCCGAACTGTGCCCGATTTTCCCAAGCCGGGAATCCAGTTCAAAGACATCACGCCCGTGCTTGCGGATGCGAAGCTTTTCTCCGGCTGCATAGATTTGCTCATCGACGGTTTCAAACCCGGCCAGGTGGATGCGGTGGTGGGCATCGACGCGCGCGGATTTATTTTTGCGGCGGCGGCGGCGGTCAGGCTGGAGGCGGGTTTTGTTCCCGTTCGCAAAAAAGGCAAGCTTCCCTTTCAGACTCACGAGCAGGAATACGCCCTGGAATACGGCACCGCGTCCATTGCCATGCACACCGACGCCTTGAAACCCGGCAGCCGCGTGCTTTTGATCGATGACCTGCTGGCCACCGGCGGGACGGCTGCGGCGGCGTCATCGCTCGTTCAAAAGCTCGGCGCGCACATCCTGGAAATCTCCTTCCTGATCGAGTTAAAGTTCCTCAACGGACGCGACCGCTTAAAAGGAAACAAGGTCCGTTCCGTGGTGGTTTATTGAATGGGTCGGGCGCGTCGCTCCGCGCGCGCCGTATCCTTTCTGGCGAGGCCTCAATATCTCTGGGCGGCCCTCGCAGGCTTCATTTTACATTTTGCGTTTTAGCACATCCTCGTAGGTTCTTTCCGCCGCTCCGCTCAGGTCATCACCCACTTACTGCTCTTCGAATCAACATAATACGCTGGGTCCAGTTATATATGGGAACCAGCGCGGAAGCTCAGACCGCTGATAGCCGAAATAAGCCTTTTTCCACCGTTTTACGGCGGAAAGCGGGCGGTTTTCGTTTTTGTGTGCCGGCGCGGGTTCTTTCCAGTCCGAACCGACTAGCATCATGAGTGTTTTGTTGAATTCAATTCCGGAGCAACCAGGCAAGACGAAGCGCGCTTTGCTCGCCGAACGATTGCGCAAAGCGGCGGACAGCCGCGTCCCGCTGTCATTCGCCCAGCAACGCCTCTGGTTCCTCGACCAGCTTGAACCCAACAGCCCTCTCTACAATGTCCCCACCGTCGCGCAATTGTCCGGCACGCTCAATCTCGAGGCGCTGCAGCGCGCACTGGACGGCCTGGCCTCGCGTCACGAAAGTTTGCGGACCCGCTTCGTGGACATCGAAGGCAGTCCCGCGCAGGTCGTGGACAAAACCCTGCGTTTGAATCTGGATTTTCAAGATCTGAGCGGGCGCCCCGCGGATGAGCGCGACGCCGAAGCGCAAGCGCTGGTCCGTGCCGAAGTAAGCCGGCCCTTCAATCTGAGTTCCGGCCCGCCGATTCGCGCAACGCTCATTCGCGTCAAACCCGACGAGCATTGGTTCGTGCTGAACATCCATCACATCGTTTCCGACGAGTGGTCGCTGAAGATTTGTTTCCAGGAATTAACGGAATTGTATGCGGCGCATTGCGAAGGGCGCGCCCCGAAACTTCCCGAACTGCCTATTCAATACGCGGATTATTCCGCGTGGCAGCGCGAATGGCTCAAGGACGACGTGCTGGAGGAGCAACTGTCGTTCTGGCGCGACCAATTGCAGGGCGCGCCACCGATGCTGGAATTGCCGCCGGACCATCCGCGGGTCGCGATGCAAACATTCCGCGGCACGATTCAATCGCGCGTTTTGCGCCGCGAACTCTCCGAGTCACTCACGCAATTGGGAGCGCGCCACGGCGCGACCCTGTTCATGGTCACGCTCGCGGCCTTCAAAGCGTTGCTCCACCGCTACACTCAGCAGACCGATGTCGTGATCGGCTCGCCGATTGCGGGCCGGAACCGCATGGAGACCGAACAGCTCGTCGGCTTTTTCGTCAATACGCTGCTGCTGCGCACCGATATCTCGGGCGATCCCACCTTTGAAGAACTGCTTGGCCGCGTCCGGGAAACCACGCTGAACGCCTACGCGCACGAGGATTTGCCCTTTGAAAAACTCGTCGAAAGATTGCACCCCGAACGCGCGGCCACGCACACGCCGTTCACCAGCGTCCTGTTCGCTCTCCAAAACAGCACTCTGGAAAAATTGGAATGGCCCAATCTGATCCTGCGCTTTGTCGATTTCGAAACCGGCACCGCGAAATTCGACCTGACCATGATGCTGCAGGTGACCGGCCGCGGGCTCGTCGCCCAGGCGGAATACAACAGCGACCTGTTCGAGGCCGGTACGATTGCGCGTTTGCTCGAGCATTTCGAAATATTGCTGGAGGGAATCGCGCAGGATCCCTCGCGCCGGCTGTCCGAATTGCCGTTGCTCGGCGAGGCCGAGCGTCGCCAGGTCGTGGATGGGTGGAACGACACAAAAACCGAATACCCTCGCCAAAAGTGCATTCATGAATTGTTCGAAGAGCAGGTGGCGCGCGCGCCCAACGCCGTCGCGGTGGTGTACGGCAATCAATCGGTCACCTACGAGCAGTTGAACCAGCGCGCCAATCGCCTGGCGCATTATCTGCAAAAATATTCCGTCGGTCCGGACGTGCTGGTGGGCGTTTGCCTGGAGCGCTCCGTGGAGATGATTGTCGGGATGCTCGCCATCCTCAAGGCCGGCGGCGCGTACGTGCCGATCGAGGCGCGTTATCCGCGCGAGCGCCTTGCTTTCATGCTCGCCGATGCGGGCACGCCCGTGCTGCTCACCCAGCAGCGCCTCCTCTCCCGCCTGCCCAAGCCGGCCAATCCGCTGTGCCTGGATTCCGATTGGGAACTTATCGCCCGCGAGAGCCAGCAAAACCTCGGCCTCCCGCTCGCGCCCGAAAATCTCGCCTACGTCATTTACACATCCGGGTCCACGGGCACTCCCAAGGGCGTCGCCGTGCCGCATCGCGCGGTGAACCGGCTGGTGCTCAACACAAATTATATTCAATTCAGCCCGAACGACCGGGTGGCGCAGGTGTCCACCGCCTCCTTTGACGCCGCGACTTTTGAAATCTGGGGCGCGCTCCTCAACGGCGCGACGCTCGTCGGCATCACCCGCGATGTCACGCTCTCGCCCCGCGATTTTGCGCGCGAACTTCGCGACCAGAACATCAGCGCGATGTTCCTGACCGCGGCCTTGTTCAATCAATTGGCGTCCGAAGTCCCGGACGCGTTCGCGACCGTCCGCACCATGATGTTTGGCGGCGAAGCCGGCGATCCAAAATCAATTGCCCGCGTCCTCAAACACACACCGCCCCAGCATTTGGTGAATGGTTACGGGCCTACTGAAAACACAACTTTCTCCGCGTGTTACGAAGTGAAAAGCATGGCGGATGACGCGACCACCGTGCCGATTGGTCGGCCGATTTCCAATTCGCAATGCTACATCCTCGACGCGCGGTTGAACCCGATGCCCATCGGTGTTCCCGGTGAACTGCACGTGGGCGGCGACGGCCTCGCGCGCGGCTATTGGAACCGTCCTCAATTGACGGAACAAAAATTTATTCCCAACCCGTTCCAGCCGGGCGCCCTGATTTACAAAACCGGAGATTTGGCCCGCTGGCTCCCGGATGGAAACATCGAATTTCTCGGGCGCCTGGATGAGCAGGTTAAAATCCGCGGCTTCCGCGTCGAACTCGGCGAGATCGAAAGCATCCTGGCGCGTCATCCCGCTATTCGCGAATGCGCGGTGACGATGCGTAAGGATGAAAACGGTTGTGCCCGCCTGCTGGCGTATTTTATTTGCAGTGGCAAGCGTGTGCCGCCGTTTGATGAACTGCTGCGCTTCCTGAAAGAACGGTTGCCCGACCACATGGTGCCCGCCGCGTTCGTCCCGCTGGACGCTTTGCCGCTGACACCCAATGGAAAAGTGGACCGCAACGCGCTCCCCGATCCCGGCAAGAACCGGCCGCTGGTCGAAGGGCTGGCCACCCCGCGCGACGCAGTGGAACTCAAGCTCACGGAAATCTGGCAGAATGTCCTCGACGTTTACCCCATTGGCATCGAAGACAAATTCTTCGACCTCGGTGGCCACTCGCTGCTCGCCGTCAAGTTGATTGCGCAAATCGAAAAAGTCTTTGGCCGCCGTTTGCGCGTGGCCACCGTTTTTCAAGCCCCAACGATTGAACAACTGGCCGCCGTCATACGCGAGGAAATCCAGGAAGGCTCCGCGCTCGCGGGCACCTCGCTGGTGGAAATCCAGTCGCAGGGCACGCGCCCGCCGCTGTTCCTCGTCCACGGGGCGGGCGGCGGAATGTTCTGGGGTTATGTGAATCTCTCGCGCCATCTGGGCACCGATCAGCCTGTTTATGGCTTGAAATCGCGCGGCCTGGATGGCCGGGAGGAATTGGGCAGCATCGAGGAAATGGCCGCGCAATACGTGGCCGACATCCGCGCCCTGCAGCCCCACGGCCCGTATCACCTCGGCGGATATTGCTTTGGCGGCAATGTCGCCCTGGAAATGGCCCGGCAATTTCAGGCGCAGGGCGAAGAGGTCGCGCTGCTCGCGTTGCTCAATTGCTCGCCGCCCAATTCCGAATACGAGCGCATTTCCTGGACCCCGGCCTGGTTCGCTCGTTTCGGGCGCAACCTGCTTTACTGGGCGAATTATTTCCGCCATTGGACCCCGGCCCAGCGCCGCGAATTTTTCCGCTGGAAAAAAGAAATCGTCCATCACCGCATCACCGGCCTGTTCCGGCGCGGCACGGGCGCGCCGCTCAAAGTCGATGCCGGGAATCTCGTGGACCTTTCCTCGTTTCCAGCCGATCAGCGCAAGCTCTGGCGCACGCACATCGGCGCGTTGCTCGATTACCATCCGCAACCTTACGCCGGCCGCGTCCATTTGTTTCGCAGTCCCGGCCATCCGATGCTTTGCTCCTTCGCGGCCGATTACGGGTGGGGCGTCCTGGCGAAAGGCGTGGACATCAGCATCGTCCCCGGCGTGCATGAAAAAATTCTGGAGGAACCGTGCGTGCGCGCGGTGGCCAAAGGGTTGAAGGCCAGTCTCGACGAATTATCCACCGCCGCGCAGGCGCGAAATCCCGGCCGCGCCGCGCCCGCACCGGCCCCGGAGCCACAACGCCCGGCAAACGTCGGCGCTGTCGCGGCAGGCGAGTCCATGGAGTTTCCGCTGGATAAAACCTACGCCACGCATTTTGAAAATCAGGCCGCCCGTACGCCTAACGCCGTTGCCGTCCGTTTTCAAAAGCAGGAATTGACCTACGCTGAATTGAACGCCCGCGCGAACCACTTGGCGCACCACCTGAAATCGCTCGGCGTCGGCCCGGAAACGCTGGTGGCGGTTTGCCTCGATCGCTCGCTGGAATTGATCGTGGCGCTGCTGGCAATCTGGAAAGCGGGCGGGGCCTACCTCGCGCTGGACCGTTCTTATCCGAATGAGCGCCTCTCCTACATGCTTTCCGATTCGCACGCGCGTTTGTTGCTCACGCGCACCGATGCCGTTTCCAATTTGAAACCCGAAGGCGTGACCGTGGTTTGTCTCGATGACTCCGCGCAGGCGGAAAAAATCCAGGTCGCGCCCGCAGACAATCCCGTCCCTTCCGCCGCGCCGGACAACCTCGCGTATGTGATTTACACCTCCGGTTCCACCGGCAAACCCAAGGGCGTGCAAATCACCCAGCGCTCTTTGTTGAATCACAATTTTGCCGTCGCGCGTGCCTACGAATTGCGCGCCGAAGACCGCGTGCTGCAATTCAGCCCCGTCAGCTTCGATATTTCCGTCGAGGAAATTTTCCCCAGCCTCCTGCGTGGCTGTACTTTGGTGTTGCGCGATGACGATGTCCTTTCGTCCACCGCGCGCTTCATGGAGTTCACCGCGCGCGAACGCCTGACCGTGCTGAATCTTCCCACCGCCTACTGGCACGAACTGGTCGACTATCTCCAGACTGCCTTGATGCCGCCGTCGGTCCGCCTGGTCGTCATCGGTGGCGAAAAAGCCTCCGATGAAGCCTGGCGCCGCTGGAAATTCCGCATCGGTGAAGCGGTTAAATTAATTAACACCTACGGCCCCACCGAGACCACCGTCATCGCCACGCTGCACGCGGCGCGCCTCGATGACGAAACCCTCCCCATCGGCCGCCCGCTCCCGAATGTCGAGACGATGATTCTCGATGCGCAACTGAAGCCCGTCGGCATGGGCGAGACCGGGGAATTATACATCGGCGGCTTCGGCGTCGCGCGCGGTTATCTGAACCGTCCTGAATTGACTGCGGAAAGATTTGTTTCCTTCCCGTCGCCGGCAGGGCAGACCCACCGTTCCGCCGAGCGGCGTTTCTACAAGACGGGCGACCTCGCCCGCATGCGCGCGGACGGCGTCATCGAATTCGTCGGGCGGTTGGATGAACAAGTTAAGATTCGCGGCTTCCGAATCGAGCTGGGTGAAATCGAAACTGCCCTGTGCTCGCATCCCGGCTTGAAAGAAGCCGTCGTCGCCGCGCGCGAGGACGTTTCTGGCCGGAAAAAGCTGGTCGCTTATTTTGTCCCCGGCGCGAATTCCGCGCCGAGCGTCGGCGACCTGCTGGCTCTCCTTAAAACAAAACTTCCGCCCTACATGGTTCCCTCGGCGTTCGTGCAATTGCCCGCGCTGCCGATGACTCCCGCGGGAAAAGTGGATCGCCGCGCCTTGCCCGAGCCGGGCCGCGCGCGTCCGAATCTGGGCCGGCAATTTGTCGCCCCGCGCACGCCCATGGAGGAAGTCATCGCGCACATCTGGGGCCAGGTGCTCGGGCTGGACGGCATCGGCGTGGACGATAATTTCTTCGATCTGGGCGGTCACTCTCTGCTCGCCACCCAGGTCATTTCGCAGATTCGCGAGTCCCTGCAAATGGAGACACCGCTCGCGAGCCTCTTTACGTTTCCCACCGTTGCCGCGCTCGCTGAGCATCTCGCCGACGTCAGCTTCGAGAACCAGCCCGTGCTGCCGGTCGCCGTGCTGACGAAAGGCGAACAACTGCCCCTCACGCAGGCGCAATGGCGCACCTGGTTCCTCGATCAATTCGAGCCGGGCCAATCCAATTACAACATTCCCACGCTGCTGCGCCTGAAAGGCCCGCTGAATTTCCGCGCGCTCGAACAAAGTTTCACCGCCCTCTACCGCCGCCACGAAGCCCTGCGCGCCATCTTTCCGACTGAGGACGGCAAATCGGTGCAAATTATTTGCGAGCCGCGTGAAGTGCAGCTTCCTGTCCGCGATTTTTCGGACCTACCGGAATCGGAACGCGAAGCGAGCGCCTTGGCCGAAGCTGAGAGGGAAGCCGCCAAGCCGTACGTCATGTCGCGCCCCGTGCTGCGTCCGCGCCTGATGCGCCTCGGCGAGAACGAACATTTATTGCTGATTGTCACGCACGCCGTGGCCTGCGACGCGGTATCGACGCGAATTCTGGTGCAGGAACTCGTGGCGCTCTACGGCGGCTTTGCCAGCGGACAATTGATCAAGTTGCCGCCGCTGCGCCGGCGTTATGCGACCGCGTTGGAAAGCCTTCAATTGCCGCCCGAGATCGAGCGGGAACAAATTCAATATTGGACCCAACGCCTCAAGGACGCACCGGCGCTCCTGGATTTGCCGGCCGACCGCCCGCGCCCGGCGCACCAAAGCGATGCCGGAGCGCGCCACCGGTTTACCCTTCCGCCCGAACTCGCTAACGCTATCGAACATTTGAGCGGGCAGGAGGATTGTACGCCCTTCATGGTGTTGCTGGCGGCTTTCCAAACTCTGCTCTCACGCTACACGAACGCAACCGACCTCGTCGTCGGCACCAAGGTCAGCATTCGCCATCGCGCCGGCCTGGAGGAAATGGTGGGCAAGTTCGACAACCTCCTCGCGTTGCGGTGCGATGCGAACGGCGACCCGGAATTTCGCGAATTTCTGCGCCGCGTCCGCGAGAGCACGCGCGGCGCGCTCGCACACGACGCGTTGCTCTTCGAGAGAATCCTCAATGAGTTGGCGCCGGAACGCAACGCGAGTTACTCGCCCATTTTCCAGGTGATGTTTGATTACGACAACCAGCCGCTCGTGGAAGTGGAAGCGGCCGGGCTTCGGTTTTCCGCCGGCGAAATTCATAACCACACCAGCAAACTCGACTTGCGATTGCACCTCGCAAAAACCGCGAGCGGCCTCGCCGGACGGATTGAATACAGCACTGCGTTGTTCGATGCCGATCGAATCGAGCGCATGGCCGGACATTTCGCAATCCTGCTGAATGCGATCCTGCGCAACCCCTCGCAACGCCTGAGCGAATTGCCGTTGATGCCCGAAAGCGAATTGCAAAAAGTGCTCGTGGAGTGGAACGCAACCAAATGCGACTACCCCCGCGACGCCACCCTCGCGCAGTTGTTCGAGTCGCAGGTGCGCCGTTCGCCCGGCATGATCGCGCTGGTGGACGGTTCCGAGCGGCTCAGTTACGCGGAGTTGAACGCCCGCGCCAACCAGGTCGCGCTCCGGTTGCGGCAGCTCGGCGTCGGCCCCGGCAGGCTGGTGGGAATTTGCATGAAACGCTCGTGGCGGATGCTCGTCGGCATCCTGGGCGTGTTGAAAGCCGGCGGCGCTTATGTGCCGCTCGACCCCGCGTATCCCAAGGACCGGCTGGCGTTCATCCTGGAAGACACCCGGGCGCCGGTGCTGCTGACCGAGCAGGCGTTGCGTGGCCTGCCGACGCCGGACGGAACGCTCGCCATTTGCCTCGATTCAGATTGGCCCAAAATTCAAGCGCAGAGCCGGAATAATGTGTCCAGCGACGCCCGGAGCAGCGATTTGGCCTACGTGATTTACACCTCCGGCTCGACCGGCAAGCCGAAAGGCGTCGCCATCGAACACGCAAATGCCGTGGCGCTTGTTTATTGGGCACGCGACGTGTTCGCCCGCGAAGAACTGGGTGGCGTGCTCGCGGCCACCTCCATTTGCTTCGATTTGTCGGTCTTCGAAATGTTCGTGCCCCTGAGCTGGGGCGGGACGGTCATCCTCGCGGAAAATGCCCTCGCACTGCCGGGCCTGCCCGCGCGTGCCGAAGTCACGCTCGTGAACACCGTGCCCTCCGCCATCCGCGAATTGCTGCGCATCAAAGGCGTGCCGCCCAACGTGCGCGTGGTGAATCTCGCTGGTGAACCGCTGATCACGCCGCTGGTGAACCAGATTTACGGCGAGACGAGCGTGCAAAAAGTCTACGATCTTTACGGCCCCTCCGAGACCACCACCTATTCCACTTTCACGCTGCGCAAGGCCGGTGAGCCCGCCACCATCGGCCGCCCGCTTGCGAATGAGCAGGTTTATCTCCTGGATAAATATTTGCGCCCGGTTCCCATCGGCATCCCCGGCGAAATCTACATCGGCGGCGACGGTGTGGCCCGCGAATATTTGAACCGCCCCGAGCTGACCGCGGAAAAATTTATTCCCGTCCCTCCGCCGGTAGGGCAGACCTGCCGGTCTGCTACGGGTCGTCTCTACAAAACCGGCGACCTGGCCCGCTGGCGTGCCGACGGCAACCTCGAATTCCTCGGCCGCATCGATCATCAGGTAAAAATTCGCGGCTTCCGCATCGAGCTTGGCGAAATCGAAGCCGTGCTGCGGAAACATCCGGCGCTGCGCGAGTCCGTCGTCCTGGTCCGCGAAGACCGTCCCGGTGATAAACGCCTCGCCGCCTATGTGGTTCGCAAACCCGAGGCCCGCGTGGACGCCGATGAGTTGCGGCGATTCGCCCGTGAGGCGCTGCCGGAATACATGGTGCCGCCGGCGTTTGTTTTTTTGGACGCGCTGCCGTTGACGCCGAACGGCAAGGTCGACCGCAAAGCCTTGCCCGCGCCCGACCAGGAGCGTCGCGACGCCGCCGACGCGGACTTCGTGGAAGCCGGCTCGCAGGTCGAGGAACAATTGGCCGCCATCTGGCGCGAGGTTCTGGGCATCGAGCGCATCAGCGTGCGTGATAATTTCTTTGAATTGGGTGGCCATTCCCTGCTGGCCATCCAGGTCATTTCGCGCGTGCGGGAAAAATTGAAGGTCGAATTGCCGCTCTTCAGTTTGTTCGACTCGCCGACCATTCAGCAGCTCGCGCGCGGCCTGGATTCGGGCGAGTGGACCCAGCACCAGCTTCCGTTGCTGCCCATGCAGCCGGTTCCCCGCGACGGCCGCCTGCCGCTGTCATCCGTGCAGGAGCGCCTCTGGTTTCTCGACCAGGTTTCGCCCGGCAGCCACGCTTATAACGTGCCGGTCGCGCTGCGACTACAAGGCGTGCTGGATACGTTCGCCCTGCAACGCGCGCTCGGCGAGGTCATTCGCCGCCACGAAGCCTTGCGCACCACTTTTACCAACGAAAATGGAGAATTGCTCCAGGTTATCGCGCCCTCGGCCTCTGCGGAAATCGAAGTCACCAACCTCGAACCGTTCCCCGCGAACGAGCGCGAAAATAACGCAAAATCCTGGCTGAACCAGGAAGCGCGACGGCCCTTTGATCTCGCGCGCGGCCCCTTGATCCGCGTGAAGCTTGCGCGATTGAACGCGACCGATCACGCGCTGTGCGTGGTGATGCATCACGCCATTTCCGACGGCTGGTCGCTGAGTATTTTCTTCCAGGAACTCGAAACGTTTTATCGCGCTTTCGCCGCCGGCAAGCCCGCGCCGGAAATCCCCGCGTTGCCGGTGCAATACGCCGATTTCGCCCATTGGCAGCGCCAATGGATGCAAGGCGCGAAACTGGAGCAGGAACGCGCCTATTGGAAAAACAAACTCAGCGGCGCGCCCGCCTCGGTGAACCTCCCGGTGGACCGCGTCGAACCCGCATCCGGCGCGTCGGGCGGGGCAGGGCGGGTCGTGAAAAAGTTTTCCGCCACCACCGCCGAAGCGCTCGGCGCCTTCAGCCATCGCGAGAATGCCACGCCGTTCATGGTGCTGATGACCGCGTTGGCGATCACCTTCGAGAGATGGGCGCGGCAGCAGGACATGGTTTTGGGGACTGTCGTCGCCGGCCGCACCCGGCGCGAAGTCGAGAACGTGATTGGCTGCTTCATGAATTTTTTGCCCATCCGCGCTCAAATCAATCCCGACGACACCGGGCACAAGCTGCTCGCCCGGGTGCGCTCCACGGTGCTCGAAGCGCAGGGGCACCAGGATTGTCCGTTTGAAAAAATCGTGGAAGCGGTGAATCCGGAACGGCGCTTAAACCAGAATCCGTTGTATAATGTCGCGCTGCTGCTTCAGAATTTCCCCGAACAATTGTTCGCGGATAAAAGCCTTGAAGTCACCCCGATGCCCGTCGATGTGCAGGCCGCGCAACTCGATTTGCGGTTCGAGGCTGAGTTCAGCGGGCAGAATTTGTCGCTCGTCTGCGAATACAAAACGGATTTGTTCAACCCGGGCACCATCGAGCAAATGCTCGCGTCCTACCGGGAAGTGCTCGAAACCCTGCTCAAAAATCCGGGCGCGAAACTGGAGGAATTCGCCATCACGCCCGCGCTCAAGGCCCACGCGCAGCCTGCGCAGCCCGCGCGCGCGGAGGAAGCCGATCGGAAGATTGCCATCGCCGCCACTTTTACCGCCGAACCGCTTGAGGAGCCGCTGCGCTATTGGATGAACGAGCTCGAACTGCCGGCGGAAATTGAATTCGCGCCGTTCAACCAGGTGTTTCAACAGTTGCTGGATCCGGCCGGCGTGCTTGCAACCAACGCGCGCGGCGCCAATGTCGTGCTGGCTCGCCTCGGCGATTTTGGCGGGGAATCCGATGCCGTGGACAAAGTGGAATCCGGCGTGCGCGAATTTCTTTCCACGGTCAAGTCGGCGACGGCGCGGATGACCACGCCTTTATTGATCGTCCTTTGCCCGGACAAACCGAAGCAGGGCAGGGCGCTGGAATCCATCGCCAGGACAGCGATTGCGGAATTGGAGAAACTGGGCGGCGTTTACGTCGTCACCGCGGACGAACTTTTGGACACCTATCCCGTGGCCGATTTTTACGACGGGGGCGGCGATGACCTCGGTTGCGTGCCCTACACGCCGGTTTTTTTCACCGCCCTGGCGACCATGATTGCGCGGAAATTCCACGCCCTCCAACGCGCGCCGCACAAAGTCATCGTGCTCGATTGCGACCAGACTCTGTGGAGCGGGGTTTGCGGAGAGGATGGCGCGCGCGGAATTTGTCTCGATGCGCCCCGGAAGGCTCTCCAGGACTTCATGCGCGCGCAGGCGGCGGCTGGGCGGTTGCTCGCGGTGTGCAGCAAGAATAGCGAGGAGGACGTTCGCGAAGTTTTCGCCCAGCGGCTCGACATGCCGTTGCGCCACGAACATTTCGCCGCCTGGCGGGTGAATTGGTCGCCGAAATCGGAAAACATCAAGTCCATTGCGAAGGAGCTGAATCTCGGCCTGGACAGTTTTATTTTCGTCGATGACAACCCGGTGGAATGCGCCGAGGTCGAGGCCAATTGTCCCGGCGTGCTTACGCTCCAATTGCCGGAGGACCCCGCCGAAATTCCTCAATTCCTGAAACACTGCTGGGCATTCGATGTCCTGAAAGTGACCGCCGAAGATACGCGCCGCGCCCAGATGTATCGCGAAGGCCGCCAACGCGAGGAATTGCGCGCCCAGGCCGGCAGCCTCACTGATTTTATCGCGGGCTTGAATTTGAAAATTCAAATCGCGCCCATGGCTCCGGAACAATTGGCGCGTGTGTCCCAACTGACTCTGCGCACGAATCAATTCAATCTCACCACCCTCCGCCGTACCGAACCTGAGATCCAATCGTTGACCATCGGCGGGGCATCGGTTCTCACCGTCTGCGTGGCCGACCGTTTCGGCGATTACGGCCTGGTCGGTGTCATGATTGGCGAAGAACGCGCGGAATCGCTGGACGTGGACACGTTCCTCTTGAGCTGCCGCGTGCTGGGTCGCGGCGTCGAGCACGCGATGCTCGCGCACCTCGGCGGTTTGGCCCTCAAACAAAATAAACGCTGGGTCAACCTGCATTTTCATCCGTCCGCCAAGAACAAACCCGCGCTGGATTTTCTTCAAAGCGTCGGCGCTGAATTCAAGCAGCCGTTGAATGGCGGCTTCGTTTACGTGTTTCCGACGCAGGTCGCGGCGGAAATGAAGTTCGAGGCGAAAAACGCGGGCGAGGCGGAGAATGTCGGCGCGACCGAAGAAAAAAATTCGAGCCTCCCGGCGCCCGCTGCCCCGAGTGTTCGGTTGAGCCGCTGTCGGTCGATTGCGCTGGAATTGAACGACCCCGCTCGAATTCATGAAGCGATCGAGGGCACGGCGGAAGTCCGGGCCATCGAGCAGGACGATTACGTTTACGTGGCCCCGCGAACAAAAGTCGAGAAGCAGATCTGCGAACTGTGGGAAAAATTGCTGCACATCGAGCGCGTCGGAGTCACGGATAACTTTTTCGAACTCGGCGGCCACTCGCTGCTCGCCGTGAGATTGTTCGCGGAACTGGAAAAGTTGACGGGCCGCAAACTGCCGCTGGTGACGCTTTTTCAGGCGCCGACCGTCGAGGAACTCGCGCGGCTGGCCGATGGCAATCAAACCGGCTCCGCCCGCTCAGTGCTGGTGCCCGTGCAGGCCAAGGGCTCGCGCCCACCGTTGTTCCTCGTGCATGGCGCCGGTGGCGATGTTTTGTGGGGTTACGCGAACCTCGCGAAACATATGAGCCCCGACCAGCCGATTTACGGCATCAAATCGCGCGGCCAGATCGGTCTGGACGAATACGACCACATCGAGGACATGGCGCGTTATTATCTTCAGGAAGTGCGCGCGTTGCAGCCGCACGGCCCCTATTTCCTTGGCGGCTATTGTTTCGGCGGCAACGTGGCTTACGAAATGGCGCGCCAATTGCATTCCCAGGGCGAGCGCGTCGCGCAATTGCTCCTGATCGACGCCTCGCCGTCGAATGCCGGCTACGAACGCCTCCTGTGGTGGCGCCCGGCCTTTCATTATCGCTTCGCGCGCAACGCCTATTATTGGCTCAAGGATTTCGTGACGCTGCTTGAGCCGCAGGAACAGCGCCGCTACATCGTTCGTAAGGCGCGGGTCCTCTGGCGCAAACTGGCTGCCAAATGCCGCCGCGAAAATAATGCAGGCAACGTCGATCTCGATGAAGTCATCGATGTAAATCATTTTCCCGACAGCGAACTTAAATTCTGGCAAATTCACTTGAACGCGCTCGTGGCCCACGTCGAACGCCCCTACAAAGGCTCCGTCACGCTCCTGCGGACGCGCGGTCAGCCCATGTTGTGTTCGTTCGAGGAAGATTTTTGCTGGGGGAAACTCGCGCGCGGCGGCGTCATCGTGAAACACATTCCTGGCTCCCACGAAAACATATTCGTCGAACCGAATGTGAAATTCCTCGCCGAACAAATGGAAGAATGCCTGACCGAAGGCGCTCCCTCAGCCAGCCCAACCCAAAAAATATTATCGCATGAACTTGTTTAAATTTATCTGGCGCACCTGCCGCGGAATGATGTTGATCACCACCGTGACCGCTTTGTTCAGCGGCGCCTGCAACATGGGCCTCATCGCGCTCGTGAGCGCCGCGCTCGTAACCAACCACAATCCCCGGGCCTTGATGTGGGGTTTCATTGTGCTCGGCCTGGGAAAAATCATTTCCACCTTCATCTCCCAGGCCCTGTTGGCCAGTTTCGCCCAGGGAGCGGTCGCGAATTTACGCCGGGAATTGATCCGCAAAATCCTCACCGTCCCGCTCCGGCGGCTTGAAGAGCTCGGCACCCCGCGCCTGCTCGTGGCGCTGACCGACGACGTCTTCAACATCACCCAGGCTCTCCTCGCCATTCCCATCGTGTTCGTCAACCTCGCCATGCTGCTCGGCGGCGCGGCTTACCTGGGCTGGTTGTCGTGGAAGATTTTGCTCGGCGCGTGCGTCTTGATTCTCATCGGCGCGGTCGTTTACCGCCTCATGGTTTCCAGCGCCTTTGTCTGCCTGAACCGTGCGCGTGAGGAGGAAGACCGGCTGTTCAATTATTTCCGCGCCCTGACCGAAGGCATCAAGGAACTCAAACTCCACCGCAGCCGCCGCGGCTCCTTCCTCACGCAAAATGTCCAGACCGCCACCGAAGCTTTCCAACGCCACAATGTCGGCGCGGAAGTGCGCTTCGTGGCCGCGCAGAATTGGAGCCATTTCCTTTTCTTCGGGCTCATCGGCCTGATTCTCTTCCTGCTGCCGGCCATATCCAATTTGAGTCCGAAGACGCTCACCGGCTATGTCATCACCACGCTTTACCTGATGGGCCCGCTCGCCGGCGTGATGAGCAGTCTCTCGCTTTTCGGCCGCGCCGATGTCGCCCTGGAAAAGGTGCGCCAACTCGGCCTCACTCTGGCCGAGGGCGCGATCGAGGATTGCCCGATTGACCAGAACGAAACTGAAATGACTTTCGAGAACCTCGAACTCGTCAACGTCATGCACACCTATCGTCACGAAAAAGACGACAGCCATTTTACGCTCGGCCCCATCAACCTCCGCTTTCGCCCCGGTGAATTGGTGTTCCTGGTCGGCGGCAACGGCAGCGGCAAATCCACGCTCGCCAAAATCATCACCGGCCTCTACGTCCCCGAAAATGGCGAAATCCGCATCGACGGTAAACCCGTCACCGACAAAAACCGCGACGATTATCGCCAGCTTTTCTCCGCCGTGTTCTCGGATTTTTATCTCTTCGAAAATCTCCTCGGCATCCGCACGCGAAATGTGGACGAGCAGGCCAAAATGTATCTCGATCATTTGCACCTCAGCCACAAGGTGAAAGTGAAAGACGGCGTCCTTTCCACGACCGCCGTCTCGCAAGGCCAGCGCAAGCGCCTCGCGCTGCTTACCGCGTATCTCGAAGACCGCGCCTTTTATCTGTTCGACGAATGGGCCGCCGACCAGGACCCGCTTTTCAAAGACGTATTTTACACCCGCCTCCTGCCGGAGTTGAAAGCGCGCGGCAAAACCGTACTGGTCATCTCACACGACGACAAATATTTCGACGTGGCCGACCGCGTGATTAAATTGGACTACGGAAAATTGGACGCCTCAGCCAGGCCGTCCGACCCCATGCTGGCGTCTTCCATCGCATAAAAATGAACCAGCCGGCCCCAAAGCCAACCGCCCGGTCGCCCCGCAATTATCATTGCTGCAAACGTGCCGAAAATTCTTTGAAAGATTTCGCCGTTCCCTCCGTATAGCCTGATGGGTTCGTGATTCTAGGGCGAAAGGGTGAATTTCGCGAGGGCGCTGCTGCCGCGCAACCTGCTCGGCAGCAGCCTTTTAGATTTATGAAGATATTATTGCGCAACAAAACCACAGGCTACTTCTACGCCGGCGGCAACCAATGGACGCCGAATCTCGATGCTGCGTATGATTTTCAGACCGGCCTTAATGCCCTGCAATACTCTTCCCACGCCCCGACCGAGGGTGTGGAATTCGTTTACCTCCAAACCGACGAAGTTCCCGACGGTTTCGTTTTGCCGAGGCTTTCCGTTTATCAACGCGATCGGGCGTGAGCTTTAACGGCTTTCCTGGCTTTGCTGAAAATGCTCCAATAAAAAACCCACGGCTTTCACCGTGGGTTTAATTTTTTATTTGTAGAAAAGCGGATTAATGCCGCTCATCGTGCCGGCGCTCCGGGACAGCGCGACGCGCTTGATAATGTCCGTAGCGGTCCGACCGATAGCGATCGTTGCGAATCGCATGCACGCGCCAGTCATGATGGTATCTTTCCCACCCGTGGAAACGCTCCAGCCGGAAAGGCTCGCAACGAATCCAAAAATTGCCCGGCCCCAGGTAAAAATAATCATCACCCACCAGGCCGACGTATTCATAACCGTCCCACACATAACTATCGGGAACGTATACCGGTTCAGGCGGCGGAGCAGGGGCCACCACCACGGGTGCGGGCGCGGCGACGACCAGGCGCCCATGCGGTTCGACCACACAACCCGACATTAGCATCAATCCTCCGGCTGCAGCCAGCAGGCCGCCCGCCCGGATAAACTTCATTTTAACCATATGCGTTTTTCTTAATTTGATTCAATGCCTCCGAATCCGGAGACGTTTGCCCATTTGGTATACCACACACTATGACGAAAAGAAACCGAACTTTGTTACCGATTCAGGCTGGATAAACGGTGCCGCCGCGTTTCGAGTGTTCCGGACTTGCCAAGCGAACAGTGGTTGCGTACCGTTTCGGCTGTTGGTCCGCCTCGGTAGCTCAATTGGCAGAGCAGTTGACTCTTAATCAATTGGTTGACGGTTCGAGTCCGTCCCGGGGCACCACTTTCTCGCCCTTCGTAAGAAAAACAAAAATCACTATTGCGGTTAATGGAAATGGCTTTTGAACCCCACGAATGGCCCACGCCGCAGGCTGCCTCTTACGGTGTAACCAGACGGAAAAACGCGCTGCCGGTGATCGGAATAATCTGGGCGTGATTCGTGGTCGTGCCCACGGAAAACCAGTTGCTCCCAATACCCGCTGCGGGCGGATTGGTTTGAGCCTGCAAATGACACACAATATTGCTGGGCCAACTCAATATAATGTTGGAACTGGTCTGCAGGATGGCCAGGCGAAAGGGTTGCGTGGTGTTGTAGACGCGGATGTAATCGACCAGGGCTTCCGCGGGGAAAACGGTTCCGGCATTGATGTCTGCCTGGGCGGGGTTGCCGACGTAATTGCCCCCGATGGCCAGATTCATAAGCAGGAAAAACGGCTGGTTGAACGGAAAGGGCGAAGTGCCATTGGCGTTGCCCCAGGGGCTGGTTTGGGTTTCGAACAAATGGCCATCCACGTAAAAGAGCATCGCATCGGGCGTCCAATCGAAAGTGTAGGTATGGAAACCGTTCGTGGTGGATTGGCCGTCCGTGAAATTGTAGGTCGTAGTCCCGTCGCTGCCGTAGTGGATGCTGGACTGCACCTGGGTGATGTTGGTGCCTTTGTTTTCCAGGACATCGATTTCGCCGCAATTCGGCCAGCCAATGCCGGAAGTCTCGATATTGGTGCCCAGCATCCAGAGCGCGGGCCATAGGCCGACGCCGTAAGGCATTTGGGCGCGCCATTCGACGCGGCCATACGTGAAGGAAAAAAGCCCCTCTGACTTGATGCGCGCGGACGTGTAATTATTTGCGCCGCGGGTTTCCTGCCGGGCGACAATGTGCAGGAGGCCGTTGGTCACGAATGAATTATTTGTTCGGCTGGTGTAATCTTCCAGTTCATTGTTGCCCCAGCCACCCCCGCCGATGTCGTAGGTCCACGTGTGGGGATCGAGGCTCGTGCCGTTAAATTCGTCGCTCCAGACGATATTCATATCGCCATAAGGCGTGGCACTCGTGCGAATGAGATTGAGGTCGTCGAAATAAACCGAACCGTTGGCCGAGCCGGGTCCGCCGCTCAGGATAATTTGGTAGCGGAGAAAAATGGTGCCCGCCGGCGCGACCAATTGCGCGACGGTATTCGTCACCTGCATGCTGTTGATGTCGTATTGATTGGTGAGGGGAAGATCGTTCCACTGGCCCCGGGGAAAACCGCCGTTGGCAACGAGGTTGGTGGTGATGACGGTGGAGCGGTAAAGCGCAAGAATGTTCCCGCCGGCGTCGCGAAAAGTGACTTCGATCCAGGCGACATTTGGATCGGCGAGCGTGTCACCCGCGGCGGTGTAAGCCCAGCCATCGGCGGAATAAGTCGCGCCCGGGCCGGAAATGTAATCCTGATAAACGCCGCTGGTGTTCTGGGCGCCATTGAATGCCTGGTAGACTTTGAAATAATTCATGCCGCTGTGGGCGGCGGCGGGGTTGTCGGTGATGTTATAGACGTTGGCCCCAAATTTGTGCCAGCCGGGAAAAGTCTGGCTGGCCGGAGCGGATTCAAAACCGGGATTGCTCAGCAGGTTCCCGGCGCGCGCGGAAAAACCAATGCTGACAAGAACATTGAAAAGCAACGCCAGACAGACCCGGGCCGTAAAAACTGATTTCGCCATTTATTTCTTAGTAAAGTAATCGTAAGTAAGCCCAAATCCCACTGGAAATTGAGGCTCGCCGACGACGTGGTCCACCGAGAGTTGTTGGTTATTCGCCGGCCAGAGCCGGGGCAGCTTTCCAGTAGGCGCCTGTTTGCCGAACAGGACATCGGTCATGCCTTCGCCTTCCGTCCCGGGCAGCCACGCGGCGATAAAGGCGTCCGATTGTTCCAGCGCGGAGCCGAGCACCAGCGGCCGGCCCGAGTAGAGCAGGGTAACCACGGGAACATGCGCGGCTTTGACGCGCGCGATCAAGGCGGCGTCTTCCGGCGACAAACTTAAATCCTGCCGATCGCCCTTGAATTCGGCGTAGGGCTGCTCGCCGATGGTCACAATGACCACATCGGGAGATTGCAAATCACTTCCGTCGGATGAGTAGATGACTTGTGTGTCCGGGTTGACGGTTTGTTTGAGGGCGGCGAGCAAAGTCGTTCCGCCGGTGGTGACGTTGCCGGGTTTTCCCTGCCAGTCAATTGTCCAGCCGCCGCATTGAATACCGATGTCATCCGCGGCTTTGCCGGCGACGGCAATTCGTTTGAGCGTCTTTTTCAGCGGTAGAACGTGATTGGCATTTTTGAGAAGGACCAGCGATTCGCTCACGCATTCGCGCGCGACCTGCCGGTGCGCCGGCGAGCCGATGGCCGCGGTGAGGGCCGGGGCATCCACGGCGTCAAAGAGGCCCATCTGGAATTTCACGCGCAGGATGCGGCGGACGGCGTCATCGATGCGCGCCTGGGAAACCTTCCCGGACGCCACGAGTTCCTTCAAATCGGCGATGAATTCCAGGTAATTATTTTTTTGGCCCGGGCCGTTGGGCACCATGGCCATGTCCAGGCCGGCGTTGATGGAAGTCTCAATATCGTTTTTATAATCGGGAGAAAGCTGGTCGATGGCCGCCCAATCGGAAACGAGAAAGCCCTGGAAACCCATCTCGTTTTTCAGGACATCGGTCAGCAGATATTTGTTGCCGTGCATTTTCTGCCCGTTCCAACTGCTGAAGGAAACCATGATGGATTGCGCGCCGGCTTTGATGGCGGCAACATAGGGCGCCAAATATAGTTTTCGCAAAGTGGCTTCGTCACAGACGGTGTTGCCCTGGTCTTTGCCATTTTCAGTGCCGCCATCGCCGGCAAAATGTTTGACGCACGCCAGCACGGAATCTTTATTCAAACGATCGCCCTGGAGTCCGCGCACGGACGCGACGCCCATCTCGGAGACCAGCTCCGGCGATTGCCCGAAGCTTTCGTAGCTGCGGCCCCAGCGAATATCGCGCGAGACGGCGACGCACGGGTCGAACGCCCAGCGAATGCCGGTGCCGGCGACTTCCTCCGCTGTGACGTGCTCCGCTTTTTCCACGAGCGCGGGATCATGCGTTGCGCCCAGCCCGATGTGATGCGGAAAAATCACCGCGCCGAGAATGTTATTGTGGCCGTGAACGGCATCCACGCCGTAGAGCAGCGGAATTTTCAGGCGGGTTTGAAGCGCTTGCGCGCGGATGTCAGTCACGGCTTGCCGCCAGGTTTCCGGGCGATTGTCGGCCGGGTCGGAATCACCGCCGCTGAAGACGGAGCCGAGGAAATATTTTTGCACGTCGGACCGGTCTTTTAATGCCGCCAGATCCACCTGCGTCATCTGGCCGATTTTTTCATCCAGCGTCATTTTGGCGAGCATGGCATCGACCGGGCTCTCGGCCGCATGAATGGTTGCCAGGCCCGCGCAGGTCGCGGCGAGCAGGCACACCATCTTTTGGATGGCGGAATTCATTCCGCGCTCTTTGGTTTCTACGAAGTGGGATTCGTTCATAAATATTGCGTGGCTGTGTCCTCGCGGACGTTGCGGCTCAAATGGAATTGTCGGCCAAGGTATCCGTCAGATCCGGCGAAGACGATAAATTTCCACGATGCACCGGCCAATCCTAGCGGCGCCGGGAAAAACTTCCTAGCTAGCCGAGCGGCTAGTTTTCCGACGCCTGTCTTTGCCGGAATTTGAGCGCCGCCTCGGTGCGCGAATGGACGTGCAGCTTTTCGTAGATGTGCTGGAGATGCCACTTCACGGCCGCCACCGTCACACCCATGCGCTCGGCGATCGCCTTGTTGCCGAGCCCGTGCATCACGTGCTCGAGCACCTCGCGTTCGCGCTCGGAAAGGCTCTCTACCTCCTCCTTCGCCGTGGCCTGGTTGCGAAATTGCCCAATCACTTTGCGCGCGATCTCCGGCGTCATCGGCACGCCGCCCTCGTGGGCTTCCTGGATGGCGTCGATGATTTTTTCCGGCTGCGCGCGTTTCAGCAAATAACCGCACGCCCCGGCGCGCAAGGCCTGGAAAATCCGCTCGGAGTCCTCATAGACCGTGACAATGACGATGTGCACCCCGGGCATCATTTCCTTGATTTTGGCGGTGCACTCGACGCCGGTGGAATCGGGCAATTGAATGTCCATCAGGACGACGTCCGGCTGGGCCCGGGGAATTTTTTTTAACGCGTCCGCCACGGTGCCGCAGGTGCAAACGCATTGAAATCCGGGCGTGCGATTCAGCAGCGTCTCGAATCCTTCCCGCACGGTTTTGTTGTCCTCGACGATGCCGACCTTGATCATAGGAATCTTTTGGGCAGAGAAGCGCGCAGGCAAACGGTGGTCCCTTCCTGCGCGCTGCTCGTAATCTCACACGAGCCGCCGAGGGATTCCAAGCGCTCTTTCATGTTGGCAATGCCGTCCTGCCCGGCCTCTCCGTTTTTCGTGTCAAAGCCGTGGCCGTTGTCGGAAACTTCCACCGTCAGCCGGTTGTTGCCCACGGCAATGCGCAGCCAAACCTGGGTCGCGCCGGAATGCCGCACCACGTTCGTCAACGCTTCCTTGAAGGCAAAGAAAAGTTCCTGGCGAAATTTTGGGTCCAGCGGATGCTCTGGCAGGTCGTGGGCGATGTCCAGGCCGCAGGAGATGGAGGCGAGGTCCAACAGGCGTTGCGCATAGGAACCGAAATAACTCGCCAGCGATGCGATGGTGTCGTTGCGCGGGTTCACCGCCCAGACAATTTCGTCCAGCGAGGTCACCATCTTCCGCGCGGTCTCCGTGAGTTCGCCCAGGTAACGCTGCTTTTCATCGGCGGAAGTGGCCGGGCTGCGCACCAGAGTGGTGAGCATGTTCACCTCGGTCAGGCCGGAGCCGAGATCGTCGTGGAGATCGTGGGCCACGCGGGCGCGTTCCTGCTCGATTTCGCGCGTGCGTTCGGCGAGCTGGCGTTTTTGAATTTGCACTTCCAACTCGCGCGTGCGTTCGGCCACGCGCCGCCGCAAGACCACCACCCAAATGAAAGCCGCCAGCGCCACGAAACCCAGCGTGCCGGCAGTCCAGAGCAGCTTTTTCAACGTCCACCACGGCGGGGCTATCACGACCGCCACGTCCGCCGGCGAGCGCATTTGGATGCTGAAGGACTTGGCGCGCCAATTGTCGCCCGCCTGCCATTCGCCGGGCTGGATGCGGCAGACGCCGCTCACTTTTACGTAACTGCCATTTTCGAGCTGCGAGAAATTATCACGGCCGTTGATTTGCTTGAGGCCGGCCTGGAAAATAAAATTGCTTTGCTGGAGCACGAGATATTGTTCGGAGCCGTGCAGGCTGCGGTCGATCAACCGCGCGGAAATCTGGATCAATTGGCAATCGTAATTACCGGCCAGCGCTTCATCCGGAGTCACGGGCGTGGGAAGCGGTGGCGGGCCGGCGGAAATTTTCCGGTAAATTCCATCCTGCAGCAGTGGCGTGTAATCGCCCTGGCTGATGAATCCCAACACTTCGACCTGGTCGCCCAATTGCACCGGCTCGGTTCCCTTCGTCTGGATCTCGACGCCGTGCCCGCCGTCCTGCAGGAACATCGCCGAGCCAGGCTCGAAATAGATGACCGTGCCCGCGACTTTCACGCGATGCCCGTATGTCGCCTGCGGCGCGAATTGCAGCAGGCTTTCGATGGGCCGCGCAGCCACGGCAAAGGGGTCGCTGGTCGCCGGAATTTCAATTTGCAAATCGTCCGGGCGCGGCACCATCAGGCGGATCGCGAAAAGCTGCCGTTGATGGTTGAATTGCGTGGAGCAGACGCCGCGCACCCGGACGGTGCTGTCCAGCAATTCCTCCGCGCGCTTCACGGGAAGTTCCCGCGCAAAAATCAGCAGCCGACCTCCACCGGTGGTGATTTCAATCTGGTGATACTGCGAATTTTCCAGCGGCCGCACCGAGCGCACGATGCCGGAAATTTCCACAAACTGGCTGTCTTCCACTCCGCTGGCAAGTTGCTGGTAAGTGACCGGTTTCGCCTTGGGCAACGGCATTTCGCCGACGATCTTCACGCTGTCGACCACCACGACCGGGGCGTATTCTCCGGGACTGCCGGTGCCCGTGACTTCCACGACCTGGCCGGGAACGAGTTGCGGCGGACCGACGTTCGCGGGAAATTGAAGATAAATCCCCGCGGTTTCGTCCTGGATAAAACGCGAGAAAAGGCTCTCGTCAAAAAAAGTCACCACCCCGCGCAACCGCACGGGCAGCCTCAGCTGGGTTTGCTCGGCCGTGAGCCCGCGAATGGCCGCCACCGTGCGAAGTTCGCCGTTCTGGCTGCGCGCCGTTTGCAAAAACAAAACGCACGCGGCACACAACGCGAAAACCGCCAGCGCGCGACTGGCGGGAACGGGTGGATATTTGGTTCGTCTCAAAATCGTGGCGATTCTGGTTTTGGCCCAGTGTAGGATGGCTGTCAACCGGCATCGGGCGAATCCCATTTGAAAGGATTTTGTCGCCGCCCCTCATTTTAAAAATGAAGCGCGCGAAACCGTTCCGTGTCACGCAATCCGGTGCGCACGCCCCATCCACACCTCGCGTGCGCCCGGCGAATAATTCGCGGCAACCAGGCTGGCAGACGAGAACCACGGCCAGACCTCTCTCAGCAGGCGATCATCCGAAACCGAAGCGTCGATCGCCTGTTGTTTCCACGGACGGTGCCAGATGCGAAAAAATCGACGTTTCGTTTTATGGGCCGTAAACGCCGTGTAACGTTCCAGTAGGAATTCGTCCAGCGAATCGGCAGCGCAGGGGACGAAGCCCGGTTTTTCCAGCGCGGCTTCGTAAGCAAAAGCAGGGCCGCCGATTTTTTCCTGAATCGAGCCCCTCAATATTTCCGTTTCGTGCTGATGTTGGTAATTCAGTTTGCCAAAACGATACGGCAATCCAAACGTCACCGGGCCCAGCCGCACGCTGAAAGGATTGTTCATCCATTCGCTCAGGAAATAAATTCCCGGCTCGTCCCCATGTCGCACATAGGTGCGGACGTTGAGATAATCGTTTGCGGCGATCGGCCGGAAAAGCCACGCCGCAAACCCTCCGCCGCGGCACGGCCGCATCCCGCGCATGGTGAACGCAACGAGCGACACGTAAGCCCGGCCATCGCGCAAATCGAGTTCGAACGGCACCTCGCGCTGAAGTTCCGCCGCCGGAACTTCGTAGTGGATGAAGACCGGCCGCAGCCAATCAGCAAAAAACAGCGGCTCGCCTTTGACCGACAACAATCGCCGCCGCGCCGCGTCGCTATGTAGCTCGTCACCGATCGACGGGCTCAATTTCGCCCCAGCGCTGCAACAACTTCCCCCTCTCCCATCGGATGGGAGAGGGCTGGCGCTGCGGTTCGCAGAGTGGCGGCCCGGGAATTTCTCATTAGGGCCACTGACCCTCTCATCCGGTTTTTCGTTGCTCAAGGTTTCGCAGTGCATTTTCAAGCTCTGAAAAATGAAATTGAAAACCTGACGCCAATAATTTGCCCGGCACTACCCGCCGGCTTTTAAGAATCAATTCCGTCTCCGTCCGCAGGAAAAATGCGCCGATCTCGAGCATCCATTCCGTTGCCGGCAATCCGAAAGGCGCGCCGCACGCCGCACGCACCTGCCGCATCATTTCCGCGTTCGTCAGCGGCTGCGGCGCCGCGAGATTGACCGGCCCGCGCAAATCCTCCCGCTCGATCAACCATTCGATCGCGCGGCAAAAATCCTCCGCGTGAATCCAGGAAACATATTGTCGGCCGCTGCCCATTTTGCCGCCGAGCCCAAATCGCGCGAGCCGCCGCAGCACTGGAAAGACGCCGCCGTTCGGCCCGAAAACCATTGTGATCCGCAGCGCCACCTTGCGCGTGCCCGGCGTGCGCGCCTCCTCGAACGCGCGCTCCCATTGCCGGATGACCTCGATGGAAAATGCGTCCTTCGCTTCGGGACTCGCGCCCGTCTCACCGCTTTCATCCATCGCCCGGTCCAAAACGTGTTTGTAAATCGTGGCGGAACTGGCATTGAGCCACACACCGGGCGGTTTGGCGCAGCGCGAAATCGCCTCGCCAATTGCTCCCGTGGATTTCACCCGCGACTCGATAATCGCGCGCCGATTCTTTTCCGTGTAACGGCAATCCACCGACTTGCCAGCCAGATTGATGACGACATCCGCGCCGTCCGCGAGAGCGGCCCATTCGCCAACGCTTTTGGCGTCCCAGAAAATTTCCCTGGCACCATCGCTGCGGTTTCCCGGCGAGCGCGTGAGCACGATGACCTCGTCACCGCGCGCGACAAATTTTCCGGCCAGCGCATTTCCGAGAAATCCGCTGCCCCCCGCAAGAATGATGCGTCGTTTCATATTGAAGTCGTTTCAATCGCCAGTTGTCCGCGAGCGTGCCATTCGTGGGCAATGTCCCGCATGAGAAACGCGCTGTCGAATTTCACCGAACCGGCCGGAAAAGTGTTAGAATCGTCAAAAAAACTGGATTCAACCCATTCGATCGCCAGCGGTTCCATTCGCCACTGGTCGCAGCGCAACTCCAGGCCGTCGAAGGAATTCTTCTCCGTGCGGGAAGACCAGCCGAGCGCACCGCTCTGGAAAAATTCCGAGGCTTCTTCGAGCGACCGGAAAATGGAGTCGGTGGGAAGTTTGTCTGTGGTTCGAGCGCGCACCCGCACGAATGCGCCGCCGTCATCGCTGCGCATTTCGAGTTTGAAATAGCCGGTAGTTTCATGGACGCGAAAATTTGCGTGGTGATGATCGCCCGGAAAAAGCTTTCCGCCCGCGAACCGATTGAACACCGAATTTGTATCGCGCCGCGGAATGAAGACTCCTTCCCGCACGCTCCTGCCTTCGTCCCATTCCACCGCGACGCGATGCGCCGCATTCTCCGACCGCAACCCGCCGATGCCCGGCAGAAACGCCGGCCGGATTCCTCCCAGACGAATCAGGCAGATGCCCGCCACGCCCCAGCCGTGAATCAGTTTGGGGCGAAACGGAGCCGGCAGCACGCGTTGGAGCGCCTCCGGGCGGCAGCGAAAATTGACCAGCATTCGCCGCTCAATGACTCCCGCGACGGCCGGCAATTGAAATTTTGGCCGGCGAATGGCAACTGTTGATTCCGTGTTCATGGCATCTCAAAAAATGTCGTTGGCCCGTGGCGGCGTCGTCGCTTGGGCTTGGGCGGACTGGTCACCGTGGGCCGGTAATGTAAAAGCAGCGCCGCCCAATGTCGGCAAAGAAAGAACTTGAGAACTTTCGCATTCATCGGCCGCCTTTCCACGCTGCCCACGCGTAAACAACGGGCAAATAAACAAAAACAAGATTGATGAGCAGATAGCCCAATCGCCGATACCCGTTGGTTAAATAAGGCCGCATGTCATAAACGAATGCCGCGGCCGCGAATCGCAGCGCCCAAAATGTCGCGAAGAAAGCGCAAAGCGCCCGGGCCAGAATGCCTCCCGCCGCCAGCTCGGGAGCGAGCACGACGGTGATGGTGCCAAAACCCGCGAGGCACAGCCCGATGAACGCATAGTAAACCCAGAATTGTTGCCGCACGAACGGCGGCAGCCCGGCCAGGTGCGAGCGCATCCCCACGACCCGCGGCATCATCGCTCCCGCGCACATCAGTCCGATGTGCAGCCAGCCCGCGATTTGAAGTGCCAGAGTAAGGTTCAGAGTTTTCATGGTTCCTTTCAGATTGCGCCAATGGCGTGGAGCATCGGCAAAATAACGTAATGAACAAACGGCGGATGAAAGAGCCAGAACGCGGGTCCGGCCGTGATCAGCAGCATGAACAACCAACCGCGAATTCCGCGCCCAAGCCCGAGTCGCCGCGCGATTTTGGTGCGCTCGAAAAGCACGCCTGCGCCTTGCAGCAGAAAATAAAGCGTGGGCAATCCATAGCCGCCGCCGGCCGGGACCGAGATCACCAGGTCATGCAACAAACCTGACGCAAGAAAGGCAAGCAGGATGGCCGCTCGAATTCCCATCGCGCGGCGCAGTGGATTGAACAGAAACCTGGCGGTGAGTTCATGAAACGCCGTGTTCCAGCGGCGTCCCCAAAATTCACCCAGCGAGCGCGAGAGCAGGGGAGCTTGCATCAGCGGCGTCGCGGCCACACCCGCCGCGTGCCACGCCAGGGCAAGCAAACGAAACAGTCCGAAATGCAGCAGCAGGATGATTCCCACCATTCCAGTCCAGCCGGCGAGGAGCGGATCGATGGTCAGGGCTGCCCGCGCGCCCATCCAAATCAAAATTGCGCCGCTGAAAGTCTTGAGGCTCGCGGCCAGCCAGGCTGTGGTCCGTGGTTTTTCAGGAACAGTCGCTTCTGTCAGAAAGTCCTCTGCATCCATTCCGACCCAACCGAAGAGAAATCCGATTTTTCTTCCAAGTCCGGCGTGAACGCCTCGCGCCATCGCCATGCGCAAGCAAAGCCATTTGCAACTGTAAAACAGCGCGAGTGCCAGCAACCACATATAAATCCAGGCAGGAAATTCTTTTCCGATGACTGCCGCTGTCGGAGGAAAAACGAGCAGCGGCAGCCCATCGGCCGGGTTCCCCACCCGAAAACTTGCGACGCGTTGAGTCGGGCAATTGCCGGCGGCGCAACTGCGATGCCGCGCAAGAAACCGGTAGACGCTTCGCAAAAGGGGTTTCACTCCCGGAATGAAAGTCAGCGCAAATAACGGCCGGCAAATAACGCTGCTGAGATAGATCAGCGCGTCGCCGCCGCCAAAAATAATTCCCTCGCGCGTGATCACGCGCATTTCCGCAAGCAGTTGGTTTTCAGGCATCCGCAGCCGGGCGCGAGCGTCCGGCGATTGCAGTAGAATCAGCGTGAACCCATGGCGTTCGCATAATCCCCGGAGCCGCCCCGCCCAGCGGACGCAACGCGCGCAGTCGGCGTCATAGCAGATCCACTCCTGCCGCTCGTTATTCATTAAATCTGTAATTTCAGTATTCACAGAAATAGGCTGCCAAATAAAAAGGTTTAATCGCCCGCGCCAATCAGCTTCCGGATTTTGCCGCCCAGCTTGACGAATTTCGCCAGCGCGTTGGTCGGCCATTGGCGGACTTGGTCGTACCAGGCGGTCGTGGTCTCAAAAAATTCGACTAATTGGCCCAATCGCGTTTGCGTGTGTTCATCCGTCTGCCGGTCTTTTTTCGCTTCCGCAAGACACTCGCGCAAGACCGCGAGCGTGGGGTCGATCTCCCGTTTTTTCCGTTCATCGAGCACCACGCGGAACATATCCCACACATCCTTCATCGATTCAAAATGGTCGCGTTGATCACCCAGCACGTGCACCCGTTTCACGATGCCCCAGCCCTGTAATTCCTTCAGGCTCGTGCTGACATTCGAGCGGGCCACTCCCAGCGTCGAAGCGATTTCTTCGGCGTGAAGCGGGCGGGGGGACAGATAGAGCAGGGCATGGATTTGGGCGACGGTCCGGTTGATGCCCCAGCGCGTGCCCATTTCGCCCCAGTGGAGGATGAACTTCTGTTCCACCGGCGAGAGCGTCTTCATCGCTTCTAATATTTCTGTCATGACAGAAATGTAACAAATTGCCGACAACCGTCAAGTGCAAAAGGGCAGGCGCGGTGGGGCGCGTCGCTCCGCGCGCGCCGCATTCCCGAGCAAAACGGGCAATTTTTCGATTTGACGGCGCACACCAAGTTTGCGCGCCCTGCCCGATTCGTCCAAACTTCAACCGTTGTTTTGGCACTCGGCATGGTATCACCAGCCAAAGTTCCAAAAATCGACCAGTTCCGCCCGGCCATCGTTCTCGTGAATGGTTATCTGGAGCCAATGAGGATTGACGCTCCCGTTTTTGTTCTCCAGCGCGAAGGAATACACCTCGTTACTTCTGCCATCGGCGTCGATTCTTCCTTGGACCAACAACAATTTTCCCACGGAGTAGTCGATATGGGGCTTGGAACTGTTCAGATAATTGTTCGCGAGCATCCCGGGTTTGACCATTTTGCGCAGGGAATTCCAGTCCTCATGGTTGATTGCGTTGGTCACCAGGCGGCAAATCCGGGGCAGGCGCGGAGATGGAACTTTTTGAGCCTGAGAGGAGTTTGATTTGCAGGACACCGCCAAAATTCCCAGTGTCAGAATGAGAAAAATCCTCACGATATAAGAGCCTGTCTGAAAATTCTGAAGGGCGCTGCGGCGAGGGATTTTGGCTGTGGCCAAGGCGGCGAGGCCGGAGCATCCCCGTAGCGGGCTGTGACGGTCGAGCCAACGCAGGCCACAGACAAAAGACCCGCCGCCCGGAGGGTTTTCGCGGAAAAGGCCGCCTGGCTTCGTTGCTCCTCGGTCGAAGATCCACAAGGGATATTCTCCTTCGTCGCGCCTCGCCATCCGGCCTTTTCCACGAAAACAGCGTCCTTCGGAATTTTCAGACAGGCTCTTAGGGACACGGGAGAAGCGGTCAGGGTTCAAGATTCAGCGTCGGCTTATTGTCCGAAGTCAGTGGATTTATTTCAAACCCACCTTCTTCCAGCTTTTGCAGCCATTGGCGAATCAATCCGCGCACATTGTCTACCCGCAGCCGTTCATGCGTCGCCGGATATTTTTCCAGATTCGCATCCGCAAGTTTGAACAGGGCCGCGGACGGGCGGAGCCGGTTCTTTTGCAGGTGAACGAACGCCCCCGCGAGTTGGATGAGTCCCTTGTAAAACGAGTAATTGGGCCCGCTGCGTTGCGCCAGCCATAATTCCTCCAGCACATCGTGCGCCTCAAAATAGAGCTGACGATTGAAACACTCGAAATAGCCGAGATAATGCGCGTCCAATTCCCGTCCTCGGAATTGTTCGATCAGGTCCGCGATGGCGCCGCTTTTTTTGCTCATGAGTCTATCCGGCAACGGATAAATGCCCGCGATTGTCCAAGCAAGGCAAATCAAGCCTGAGGAGGTTGTGGATCTGGAGTGGCGGGCTTGACTTCCGCGTCTCCACATTGACACTCATGTTATAAAGGCGCCGGAAAGGAGGTCCGAAAGCGAGAATGAAAAGGCGAGTGTGGCAAAATCAGGTCGATGGAAAACTCCTGGGGCAGGGCACCGCTTTGGAAACTCGGAATCCCGGCCTTCTCCGAAAGTTGGAATTTGGAACTTTATCCCTCCGTGCGAGCCTAAAACCGGAGATCGAGCTGCCACCTCGTTTTGCAACTCACTGTCCCGCAACAGCGTTTCAGCCATTCCAGCCTATTCAACCCTATTCGGGGGGGCGGGACCTTGGACCCTGGACCTTGGACCCTGGACTCCGGACTCTGGACTCCGGACTCTGGACTTTGGACTTTGGACTTTGGACTTCGCCCTCCCTCCCCGGGGAACACCCGGGTTCTTTTCCGTATGTTTGCCTTTCGCTTTGGTTTGCGTTATAACGGTCAAATCAGACAGACTGTAGATCGAAAATTATGTGTGGCATAATCGGATATATCGGTAAAAAAGCGGCGTCTCCCATTCTTTTGGAGGGCCTGCGCCGGCTCGAATACCGCGGTTACGACAGCGCCGGCGTGGCAGTGATTGATACTGCCGACCTGCTGATCCGGAAGAAAAAAGGCAAAATCAACGAAGGTCTCGCCCGCACCTTGCAGCAACAGCCGGCCGAGGGCAATCTCGGCATCGGCCACACTCGTTGGGCCACGCACGGACCCCCGGCTGATGAAAACTCCCATCCGCACCTTGATCAGGCCGGCCGGATTGCCGTCGTTCATAACGGCGTGATTGAAAATTACGATCGCCTCAAGAATAAGCTTATTCAGCTCGGCCACACCTTCCAATCCACCACGGACACCGAAGTCCTGGCCCATTTGATCGGCGAACATTACCAGAAGCATCGCGGCAAAAATGGTGGCAGCAACCCGCTGGCGATGGCCGTCTGCGATGCCTTGCGCGAAGTCATCGGCACCTACGGTCTCGCGGTCATCAGCGCCGACCAGCCGAACACCATCGTGGGCGCGCGCCGCGGCTCGCCCCTGATCATCGGCATCGGTCACGGCGAGAATTTCCTCGCGAGCGACGCCAACGCCATCGTCGCGCACACGCGCGAAGTGGTTTACCTGAACGATTACGACGTGGCGACTATCACGTCCGACCGTTTCGAAGTGCAAAATCTTGGCAACGACACGGCCAACGTGCAGGTGAGCAAACTCGAATTCAATTCGCAGGATGCGGAGCGGGGCGAGTTCGCGCATTTCATGCTCAAGGAAATCTTTGAGCAGCCGCGCACGGTGGAAAACGCGCTGCGCGGCCGCATCGATTTCGAAGGCGCCACCGCGAAGTTCGGCGGCTTGAACATGACCTCCGCGGAATTGCGCGCCATCGACCGCATTGTCATTGCGGCCAGCGGCACCAGTTGGCACGCCGCGTTGGTCGGTGAATATTTGATTGAAGAACTCGCGCACCTGCCGGTCGAGGTTGAATATGCGCACGAATTTTGTTATCGCAACGCGCCGCTGGAGCGGGGCACCGTCCTGACCGTCATTTCGCAATCCGGCGAGACCGCCGACACCCTGGCGGCGTTGCGCGAAGCCAAGCGCCGCGGCCACACCGCGATGGCCATTGTCAACGTCGTTGGCAGCACCATTGCCCGCGAAGCCACCGGCGGCATCTACATGCACGCCGGCCCGGAAATCGGCGTCGCCTCCACGAAAGCGTTTGTTTCCACGCTCACCATTCTGTCCTTGCTGGCGGTCCATCTCGGCCGGATGCGGATGTTATCCACGAACCGCGCGCTGGAAATTCTTCGCGCCCTCGAAGCCGCGCCGAAGCAGATCGAGAGCATCCTGGCGCAGAGCGATGCGTTAAAAAAACTCGCGTTGAAATACAGCAAAGCCGACGACTTTTTCTTCCTGGGCCGCGGATATACCTTTCCGATCGCCATGGAAGGAGCGCTCAAGCTCAAGGAAATTTCGTACATCCACGCCGAAGGATATTCCGCGGCGGAAATGAAGCACGGGCCGATTGCATTGATTGATCCGCAAACCCCCACGGTTTTCCTCGTCCCGCAAGACTCGATGTATGACAAGACCATGGCGAACTTGGCCATGATTCGCGCGCGCAAAGGCCCGATCATCGCCGTCGCCACCGAAGGCGATGAGCAGATCAAGACCGTGGCCGACGATGTGATATACCTTCCGAAAACTGCCGAGCCGGTTTATCCATTACTGGCGAGCATCCCCTTGCAACTTTTCGCCTACCACATCGCCGTCGCCCGGGGCTGCGACGTCGACAAGCCCCGCAACCTCGCTAAAAGCGTCACCGTCGAATAATTAGCGCTCAAGAAGATCCGACGACTGTGGTAAGAAAATAAAGTTCTGAACTGGCGAATAAACTCCTGAACTCGAAAATAAACTCCTGAACCGACGAGTCTGTAAAGAAGCGGGTTATATTGGGAGCTGCCTTCCAATTTGTACTCCGGGAATTAAGTTGGGAACCAGGTAATTAAGTCGGGAACTCGGGAATTAAGTTGGGAACTGGGTCACGTACTGAGGATCGTCTGCAGGGAATTAAGTTGGGAACTTTAACGATGCATTGGAATGTGTTTGGAAAATGGAGTCTGTAACCTCTTTCTTCCTGATTTGGTAGAATGAGGATCGATTCCGCCCCTCGCGGATCTCCAGATGTTAACTCCCAGCTCCATCTGGCATTGCCTTAAATAAAATCGGCGCCACGTCTATCATCGTCCACATCGAAAGGTTTTCTCGTCGCTGCTTTAACATTGTCTCGACCGGCCAATTGTCTACGATGGCTGCGGGATCATGTTTGGCAAAATGCGGACTGGCACTCCAGAGGAAATCGCCCGTGAAAAGATAGATGCGATGCTCATCGCGTCGGGATGGATTATTCAGGATTACAAAGGCATTGATTTTTCCCTCGGACACGGCATCGCAGTTCGCGAAGTCCCGCTCAAGACGGGCCCCTGCGACTATCTTCTACTGGTGGACCGCAAACCCGTCGGCGTGGTTGAGGCCAAGCGCCGAGGCACAACGCTCTCCACTGTGGCCGAACAATCAGGCCGCTATGCCTCGAGTTTGCCCGATTTTCTGAGCGCCGGACTAACCGGTCCGCTACCATTTCTCTATGAGTCCACCGGCGTTGAAACTTTTTTCCGCGATGAACGTGATCCCGACCCGCGGTCGCGACAGGTGTTCAGTTTTCATCGCCCTGAAACTCTTTCCGAATGGCTGACCGAAGCCGACACCCTGCGTTCGCGGCTCCAGCACCTGCCACCGCTGCCAACTTCTGGCATGCGCGACTGCCAGGTCGAAGGCATCACCGATCTTGAAAAATCCTTCGCTGAGAATCGTCCACGTGCGCTGATTCAAATGGCCACCGGCGCGGGAAAAACTTTTACTGCGTGCGCCTTCACCTATCGGCTTATCAAATACGCTGGAGCCCGCCGCGTGTTGTTTCTGGTGGATCGCTCGAATCTCGGACGCCAGGCGACACACGAGTTCCAACAATACGTCACGCCGGACATCGGGCGCAAATTCACCGAGCTTTACAACGTCCAGCATCTAACCTCAAACGCTCTTGACCCCGTCTGCCGCGTCACCATCTGCACCATTCAACGTCTTTACTCGATGTTGCGCGGCGAGGAATTGCCCGAAGATGCCGATGAAATGTCCGCGTACGAAATCGGCGCGGCTGACGGACGGCCGAAGGAGGTTGCCTATAATCCCTCCATTCCGATCGAGATGTTCGATTTCGTCGTCACCGACGAATGTCATCGATCCATTTACAATCTCTGGCGCCAAGTCCTGGAATACTTCGATGCCTTTCTCATCGGCCTCACCGCCACGCCGTCCAAGCAGACCATCGGCTTTTTCAATCAAAACCTGGTCACCGAATACAACCACGAGCGCGCCGTGGCGGATGGCGTAAACGTCGGCTACGAAGTCTATCGCATCAAAACGCAGGTCACTGACCAAGGCGGCAAGGTTGAAAAAGGCTTTTACATCGACAAACGCAACAAACTGGATCGCTCCAAGCGCTGGGAGCAACTCGACGAAGACCTCACATACGGCGCACCGGAATTGGATCGCTCCGTCGTCGTCCCTTCTCAGATTCGCACGGTGTTACAGGCGTTCAAGGATGCCCTCTTCACCGAACTGTTCCCCGGACGCACGCTCGTACCCAAGACACTCATTTTCGCCAAGGACGATTCCCATGCCGAGGACATCGTCCATATTTGCCGCGAGGTATTTGGCAAGGGCAACGACTTCGCCAAGAAAATCACGTATCAATCCAAGCACCCGGAGACCGGCAAGTCCGCCAAAAGCGAAACGCTCATCCAGGAATTCCGCACCTCGCCCCAACTTCGCATCGCCGTCACCGTGGACATGATCGCCACCGGCACGGACATCAAGCCGCTGGAATGCCTCCTATTCCTTCGCGACGTCCGCAGCCACGTGTATTTCGAGCAGATGAAAGGCCGCGGCACACGCGTCCTCACGCCCACGGATTTGCAGGCCGTGAGCGGCGCGGATGCACGCGTAAAAACTCATTTTGTGATCGTGGACGCCGTGGGCGTGTGTGAAAGCGACAAAACCGACTCACGCCCCCTGGAAAAGCAGCCGACCGTAAAGTTCGATAAACTCCTGCTCGGCGTTGCCCTCGGCAAGCGCGATGAGGATACACTCAGCACGTTGGCCGGACGCCTCGCCCGGCTCGATCGCGAACTCGATTCCGCGCAACGTTCCCAGGTCGCAGCCATCTCTGGTGGCAAAACCGTCGCGCAAATGTCTGCCACACTCCTCCGGGCGATCGATCCGAACGCCATTGCCGAACACGCCACTGGCAAGCCGGGCGCCTCGCCGGCAGAAGTGGCGCCGGAGAAATTTGAAGCGGCGAAGAAAGAATTGGTTCTCGAAGCCTGCACACCATTCGACAAGCCCGCGTTGCGCGACGCTCTTGTGAAGCTCAAACAGGAAAACGAACAGACCATTGATACCGTCACTGCTGACATCGTGACGCATCAGGGTTTCGATGCCGCCGCGAAGGAAAAGGCCGCGAACCTCCTCAAATCCTTCCGTGATTATATCGAGCAGCACAATGCCGAAATCACCTCGCTGCAAATCCTTTACAGCCGGCCGTATAAGCAGAGACTTACCGAGCCGATGCTCAAAGAATTGGAAAAGAAACTCCGCGAAAACCACGCCGACTGGACGGAAGACCGCCTCTGGGACGCCTTCGCTGCCACCGCGCCCGGTAGGGTCAAGGGCCGTTCGCAGGCCGGCCGCTTTGCCGACCTCGTTGCGCTCGTCCGCTTCTCGCTCGAACAGCAGCCTGTGCTCGCGCCCTTTGCTGATTCCGTGTCGGAACGGTTCAACGAATGGCTCATGAGCAAGGCCAAGGAGGGAATCAAATTTAACACTGAACAACTTGGCTGGTTGAATTTAATTCGCGACCACATCGCCACCAGCCTGAGCATCGAGACGGAAGATTTGGAATTGTCACCGTTCAACCAGCGCGGCGGTTTGGGCAAAGCGCATCAACTGTTCGGCGAGCAACTGCCCAAGCTGCTCGATGAACTCAACGAAGTACTTGCGGCATGAAAGAATTCATTAATAAAGCTGGCGTGCGCGTCGAAGTGACAATCCAGAAACTAAGGGATTGTTTAAAGCACGCGATTGACAGATTCAACGACTACGAAAAGTCCTCTCTCCTGCTGCCCCGAAAACTCCCCAATGGTCATTACGTTGGAGAGAAAGATAGAGGTTGGGGTGCGGCAAGCGAGAGAGCAATTGCCCACAGATTGGCCGTATATCTTGAACGTCAACTCCGGCAAGACGGAATCGTTGAAGATGGTGGTCTTATTTCCGTAGACTGCGAATATAATCGCCACCTGGACGGGATGAAAACCCACAGAATTCCCGAAAAGCTGATTGGAGTCGTTGAGGACGCCAAGCGAAAACCCAAGCCAATCACTGACGACGAGGGATTCTATGTGTTCTCGATTGCCCCGGATATTATTGTTCACCGCCGAGGCGAAGATGATTTGAACCTACTCGTCATCGAACTGAAGAAAACAACCAACAATGAGATTGCAGAATATGATGACCTAAAGTTACGTTGCTTCACCAAGGAAGGTCGAGATGAATATGGTTACCTAATTGGATTCGCTGTCGTTGCTGTTGACGACGTTCCCGCAGAGCAACGAGAAATGCAGCTTTCAACTCCTTACGCGAGGGGAGAACCACAAGCACCTCAATACGCCCAATGATCGCTATTACAACCGGAGCCCCAACGGGGCGGAAGAAATTAGCCCATGGCAAGAAGCGCGGCGATGCCGTCCTGGGAGACGAATCCCAAAACACGTCGAGCCCTGAAGTGGCGAAACGAGGCGATTGGCAAATTTCCCGGCTCAGCGAACTCGCCGCGGACGAACGAAACTCAATTACGGATGGGCCGTTCGGATCAAAGCTTAAAACGGCGCATTATACAGATGCAGGTCCTCGAGTCATTCGGCTAAAGAACATTGGTGATGGAGAATTCGTGGATGCGAAGGCCCATATCTCGGCGACGCATTTTGCCACACTTCAAAAGCATCGAGTTTTTCCTGGCGACATTGTGATCGCGGCTCTCGGCGAGAATCCGCCCCGCTCCTGCATCGTGCCGGAGTCCATTGGACCAGCCATCGTCAAAGCCGATTGCGTTCGCTTCAAAGCTGGGCCGCGGGTTCTTCCCAAATTCCTCAATTACGTGTTGAACGCCCCTGATCTCAGGCGGCACGCGAAGGGGATTATCCACGGCGTCGGACGGCCACGGTTAAACTTGGGAGAGATCAAGTCGCTTCCTGTTCCCGTTCCACCATTACTCGAACAACGGCGGATTGTGGCGGAGATTGAGAAGCAATTCACGCGGCTGGAGACGGGGGTGGCGGGTTTGCTGCGGGTGCAGGCCAACCTCAAACGCTACCGTGCCGCCGTCCTCAAAGCTGCCTGCGAAGGCAGTCTTATCCCAACCGAAGCCGAACTCGCCAGAAAGGAACGCCGCAAGTTCGAGCAAGCGAGCGAACTCATTGCCCGAACCCCGACACCACCGAGACCTAACCGCTGGAACTCGCGGAGCAAGGATGTGATTCCTGGACACTCAGCGCTCGCTGTTGGAAATCCGAATACGAAATTAGCAGGGGGCTGGGCATGGTCGGCGCTCGTGGAGATTGCAAAAATGGAAAGTGGTCACACCCCGAGCCGCAATCATCCTGAATGGTGGGATGGAGATGTTGCATGGATTGGGATCGCCGACGCACGTGAGCATGATGGCCACACCATCCACGAAACTCTTCAACACACGAATCTCGAAGGCATCGCCAATTCTGCCTCTCGCTTGCTTCCGGCCGGCACAGTTTGTATCAGCCGAACGGCATCGGTTGGCTACGTCGTCGTCATGGGACGCGAGATGGCGACAAGCCAAGACTTTGTAAACTGGATTCCAACCCCAGCGGTCACGTCTGGCTGGCTGCGCACCATTTTCTCCGCCGACCGTGAGGCTTTACGCCGGTTCGGAAAAGGGTCGGTTCACAAGACGATTTATTTCCCAGAATGGCTGTCGATGCATGTGGCCGTTCCACCGCTCGCCGAGCAGACGCGGATCGTGGCGGAAGTAGAGCGGCGGTTTAGCGTGGTGGAGGAGTTGGAAGCGGTGGTATCCGCCAACCTCCAGCGCGCCACCCGCCTCCGCCAATCCATCCTCCAAAAAGCCTTCACGGGAGAATTATAAAGTGGTCCTTAAAATAGATTGTCACATCAACAATATTAAATCTAACCCCTAATATGTTCATAACAATTGGAACACCTAAACAATATGCAGATTTAAAAGTTATCCCAAGGCCGCCAATTGGATCACTTCGTTCCCGTGTTCCTATAGTTGTGATAGATGACAAGGGGTTTATTTATCACGATGTGCTCAGAAATCACGGTTTCGCGATAACTTTACTGCCTGACATCACAGACATAAAAGCAGTGGAGTCATATCCTGTGGTCATCTGTGATATTCGCGGAATCGGAAAGTCTTTTGGATCGCGATTCGAAGGCGCGCATGTGATTGCGGAAATAAAAAAGCATTACCCAAATAAAATATTGATAGCATACACGGGCGAGCTATTCGACGCATCCTTTAATCAATACTTTGCACTGTGTGACGCGAGCGTCAAAAAGGACACTGAATCAGAGCGATGGGTTGAAACTCTGGACAATGCAATTGCCGCATTTCTAGATCCGGTTGCGCAATGGAAAAAACTAAGGGCTTATTTAATTGCCTCAGATGTTCCTACTATGCGACTTGCCAAGCTTGAGGATCACTACGTTACCGCCATCCTAGCTAAACAAACGCCATTTCAGGATGAAAAGAAGCTGATCGATCTGCCACAGGACGCCAAGGCTGTCCTAATCGGCATAGCTAGCAATTATGCTTTTAAACTTTTAGTTGGGCATTAACGAATGAATCCATTTCCATATCCATTGTCTGATGGAACGTCTTTCCCCCCAAAAGATGGCTTTTTAGTCAAATGCCCGACATTTCTCAAAACACTGTCAGCTAAGCCATATCAAAAGCTATTCGTGTCGATGGGACAAGAGGAGCGACTTCATACAGACCCCGTTGGCTTTTCGGCAATGCCTATAACGTTAGATGGAAAAACATATTTTGTCGTTGGCGTGAGGGTCGAAGGATATTACGACAATAAAAAAACTAAGGCAAAGATTGGCCCTGATTTTAATCCTGTATTCCCTCTGGCGGCATTCATTGATACAATTACCAAATTTCGAGGAGCGGCGCCCGCCAAGGCTTTTGAGGCAGAAAAGGCGAAGCCGCTAGCTGAGTCGGAGAAATTCGTGAGTTTCACCATGCATGAGATTCGACGACTCAATCTTGACGTGAAGGCTCAGGCAGAAGAAATGACAGCTAACCTCAACAGGGGTTATGTCGACAAAGATTTCTTGGATTACCGGGCTCAAAATATATTTGGAACTAGCAGCCTTATTTCCATTCGGTTGAATTCTTATGACTTTCACGTAAACCCGGACGCGCTAACCTCAGGCAGCAAGATACAAATTCCAATCTTCAGAAAATTCGAAAAGACAAAGCATTGTCTTCAAGTCGAATGTGGAAGGAAAAAAGTTCAAATCAAACTTGATGGACAGAGCTTCCATTCAATAAGCGGCTACGACGTGTTTGAATTGCTTCCGTTTGTTCTGCTTGAAAATGCAATTAAATACTCCCCACCTGAACAGACCATCACGGTTTCTTTCATTGAAGAAAAGCATCACCTTGAAATAATCATTAACTCAATAGGACCGACTCTATCCGAAGACGAACAAAAGCATTTATTTGAAGCAGATTTCAGAGGGGTAAATGCGCGGAAAACTTGCGACGGATCCGGCACAGGGTTGCATTTCGCAAAGCTTGTTTGCGATCTTCATGCCGTGGGCATTTCAGCAAGGTCTCAACAGCAGGAACTATTCAGAATTAAGGGAGTGCCGTATTCCTATTTCACAGTGACATTGGAAATTAAATTATCATGAGCACGACCAGCTCTTTCGTCGAAAAACTCTGGAACAATTACAAAATCCTTCCGCATTCGGCTCTGGTTGCGGTGCGACAAGTGCGCTTAGTTCATTCTCATGAGTAATCCAACCCAACTGGTTTCCAAACTCTGGAACTACTGCAACATCCTGCGCGATGACGGCCTGTCCTACGGCGATTACGTCGAACAGTTGACGTTTCTGCTATTCCTGAAAATGGCGGATGAACAGGCGAAGCCGCCGTTCAATAAGGTGTCGCCGATTCCCAAAGGTTTTGGTTGGGAGACCCTGATGAAACTAGATGGTGATGAACTCGAAATTCATTACCGTCATACGTTGGAGGAACTCGGCAAGAGGTTCGGCATGCTCGGCATCATCTTCCGCAAGGCACAAAACAAGATCCAGGACCCAGCCAAGTTGCGCCGGCTCATCGTGGATCTGATCGATAAGGAATCGTGGTCCAGCCTCTCCGCCGACGTAAAGGGCGAGGCGTACGAAGGTTTGCTCCAAAAGAACGCCGAGGATGTGAAAGGTGGCGCCGGCCAATACTTCACGCCGCGGCCGCTCATCGCGGCCATGGTGGATGCGGTCGCGCCGCAACCCGGCCAGGCCATTTGTGATCCCGCCTGTGGCACCGGCGGTTTTCTGCTCGCGGCGCATGATTACCTGGCCAAACATCATTCGCTGGACCGCGCGCAAAAAAAGAAGCTCAAAAGCGGCACGTTTTTCGGGATTGAGTTGGTGGACAGCGTGACTCGCCTGTGCGCGATGAATCTTCTCTTGCATGGAATTGGCGGGTCTGAAGCAGACGGCCCGCTTGGAGCCAACGATTTGCCCGTCGTCACCAAGGACGCGCTTGCGGGTAAGCACGGCGAATACGAGATCGTCCTGGCCAACCCGCCTTTCGGCAAGAAGAGCAGCGTGACCATCGTGAACGAGGCAGGTGAATCGTCTAAAGAATCGCTCATCATCAACCGCGACGACTTCTGGGCCACCACCAGCAACAAGCAACTGAATTTCCTTCAACACATTTTCACTATCCTCAAGCAGCATGGTCGCGCGGCGGTGGTGTTGCCGGATAACGTGCTTTTTGAAGGTGGTGCCGGCGAAACCATTCGCCGCGAATTGCTCAAACAAGCGGACGTTCACACCCTGATGCGACTACCGACTGGAATCTTTTACGCGCAAGGCGTGAAAGCGAACGTTCTCTTCTTCGATCGCAAACCTGCTCAGGAAAAACCGTGGACCCAGAAGCTCTGGATTTACGACCTGCGCACGAACCTGCATTTTACCCTCAAGGAGAACACTCTCAAGCGAAGTGATCTCGATGATTTCGTGGCGTGCTACAATCCGAAAAACCGTCACAACCGGAGAGAAAGCGAGCGTTTCAAAGGTTTCACTTACGACGAATTGGTAAAACGCGACAAAGTGAATCTCGACATCTTCTGGCTGAAAGATGATGCGCTCGAAGAATCCGCAAATCTTCCAGCACCCGAGATCATCGCTGCCGACATCACGGCAGATTTGGAAGCGGCGATGGAACAGTTCGCGACCATTGCGGAGGATTTGAAGAAATAGCTATTTATGCCGACTCCCGCCCCCCATCCGCGCGATCCGTTGCACGGCATCACCCTGGAAAGCATCATTAATCAATTGGTCCAGCGACATGGTTGGAGCGAAATGGGGCGTCGCATTCCTGTCCGATGTTTCCAATTCAATCCGACAGTGAAATCCAGCCTCACGTTCCTGCGCAAAACCCCTTGGGCGCGTAAGAAAGTTGAAGACTGGTTCGTTGCGGAACAAACGGACGCCTGATGGGTATGAAGCCCCATATTGACGGACGGTTGGACGGTTCGATTTTTGTTTTTCCTTTTGTATGGTGCAATTGAGCAAAATCATTACTCTTTGGCTTTAAGGCTGTGCAATTCTGGTATCATCCAATAGGGCGCAGCGGGGCGTCGGTTGGGACGTCTTCTACAAATGTGTTGAACGCAAGGAAACGTCTACGCACAAGCTTGGGCGGCTTTCAATACCCGTCGCATTGAAAGTTGATCAGCGGCCAAAAGCCGAACACACCGCGCAGCAGAAGATGGAGGGTTGTACCTCGCTCACGAAACGGCTCCTTAACTAAACGACACAACTCAGCACGAAATGAACTCCGTAATCAAACCTTGGCTAGTTGCGAGCTTGACCATCGCGCTGCTTGGAAGCGCGTTGCTCTCCGGCGTCCTCATTGTGAAGCTCAGCCGTTTCGACGAGGAAAAAAAACACGCAGAGGAAGTGGAAGCTCTCGCGACTAAGAAGGGAACCGAGTTGGCCGCTCTTCAGGTCGAAGTTGCCTCTTTAACAAAACAGAAAGATGCGCTCGCGCCAACAGTCGCTGATTGGGAAAAGCGATTGGCTGAAAAAGCTGCCGCCGAAGCCACACTGGCCACGTTGCAGGCAAAGGAGCATCAGTCTGAATCGGATATTACGCGAGCTGGCCAACGGTTGGACGAAACGACCCAAGCATTGATCGAAGCCGAAAAGCAAAAGACCGAAATCAGTTCCACAATTGACAAGCTCAAATCTGAATTGCTCTCCGTAGCCAAATCCAACACCGATACGAAGGCAATGCTGGAAGCAGCGGCGAATGCTGAGCATCGTCTCAGTGATGCCACCAACGCCTTTGCAAATATCGCTGCTCGACGAAAAGAACTCGAGGCGGATACGGAGTCCGCGCAAACGAATATCACACTGATCCGAAAGGAAACCGATGGTTTGCGTTCAACGCGCGAAGCACTGACTACTGACACTGCCGCGCTTCGTCAGCAGATTCAGTACTTAAAGGATCAGCTCGCAACTTTAGACACGCAGGCAGCCGAATTTAAAGCGCGTCAAACTGCTCTTAAAGAGGAAGAACTAGAGCTCACAAAGGTTCAACAACAGATCGCAACCACTGAAGCTCGCACGGCGGAATTGGAAACGCGCCGACTACAAACGGTTTCTGCTATCACCCAGTTGACGAATCGTTTCGAACTAGCCAAAAAAGAAACTTTTGAAGCTGAAGCTCAGCTCGAGAAATCAAAATCTGACTTGCAGTTGGCTGATTCACAACTGACGTCTGCGCGGAAGCTGAGCCAAGAATTCTCAGCCAGGCAAGGCGAGCTCACCCGCGAAGTTTCTCAATTAGAAGCCAGCATCGAGCGGCTCAAGAAAGAAAAGGAATCTCTGGAAAAGGAAATTGGCCAATTGGATTCCAAACAGGAAAAAACACAGGCGAATGCTCCAAAATAATGAGCGGCCACAAATAGGAAATTAAAATGTCCAGTACCCAGATATTACAATGGTCCCTGTGGGGGCTTTCGCTGTTTGCCGGAGTCGGCGCGATCCTAGCATTGTTCAAGCTTCGGGATGCAGAGCGTTACCTACCGAAATGGACAGAACTCACGGAGATAGACGCAGTTTTGACAGTTCGCCGTGAAGAGTTGCGCCAGGTTACCGAGGGCGTTGAAAAACGTCATGCCGAAATCGGTCAGCTTGAAGCAACGGTGGGTAATCTGCGAATTCTTAAGGAGTGGCAGGACGCAAACCCAGAAGCGCCTGCTCGAATCCAGCAAATGATGATCGACCTGGAACGGTGCAAGTCCGAATTGGCCGCAGTGCAACAGAAGCTGGCCCAAGAAGAACAATTCCTTAAAGCCGCAATTCAAGAAAACGATAAGCTCAAGGAGGATAGAATTCGACTAACCCAAGAGACCAAAGCTCTCGGTGAAAAGTTTGAGGGGCTTCAGAAGCAAAAAGCTGAAGTTGAGAAAACAATTCAAGACCTGGATGGCCACCAGCGCGATCTCCAACGCCAGGTCAACGACCTACTCGACAAACAATTCGTAGCGGAAAAGGAATTGGCGGAATTGACGGACCAGGTCGCAGCTGCTCAAAAAGAAAAACGCGATGCCGAGGCTGGTCGCGACGAGGCGTTTGCCGAACGTAACGCGGCCCTTGCAGAAAAGGCAGGAATTGAAAAGGCAATCGAACAACTGAGGGATTTGGCCAAGGGCATGCAATCCAATTTGAAAGATGCCGGAGTCACGGGAGGCGGGAATTACCAGGATTTGTCTAAGGGTATTTCCTTCCCGCCTTTGGCACCGACGTCACAGCCAATTTCCGAACAACTGGCAGTCGAGCGCGCCCAAAAATATATCTCGGGCAAGAAACTGGTCTTCCCAGAACGTATCATTCATGCCTTCCACACTTCGCTTAAGACCGGTGATATTTGTCCGTTGGTTGTCCTTGCTGGTATTAGCGGCACTGGCAAGAGTGAACTTCCACGTCATTATGCCGATGGCATGGGATTCCATTTTCTGCTGTCAGCCGTCCAACCCCGCTGGGACAGCCCGCAGGACCTGTTCGGTTTCTATAATTATCTGGAACGTCGCTATAAGGCAACCGAACTTGCTCGGGCCTTGGTCCAATTCGAACGGTTCAATCAAAAGGCCTTTGAGGAAGTTTTTGAGGATTCCGATATTGATAACCGCAGTGATCGAATGCTGCTCGTGCTGCTGGATGAGATGAACCTCGCTCGAACCGAATATTATTTCTCCGAGTTCCTCTCCAAGTTGGAAACCCGCCGAATGGTTAACGAAAACGTCGAAGCAGATAGGGGCCGCGCGGAAATTGAATTAGATATGGGTGGCACATCCAAAGACGGCAACCGCGGACTCCGAATATACCCGGGCAAAAACGTACTATTCGTCGGTACCATGAACGAGGATGAATCCACTCAGTCCCTTTCCGACAAAGTTATCGACCGCGCCACGGTTTTACGGTTCGGTCGGCCAAAAAAGACCAATCCTCAGATGAGTGGTGGACAGGAGTCCCCGGTCAAAAATGGACTAACCTTTCAACAGTGGGAAGGCTGGTTGCAAAAGCCCGAAGACTTGAACAATCACGCCCATGCCGTCGATGATTGGATTGATAAATTGAATGATGCCCTGGATCGGCTTGGGCGCCCATTTGCGTTTCGGGTGGACCGTTCCATCAGGTCATATATCGCCAATTATCCCCGTTGGGTAACGGAATGGCACAAACGTGCCATGGCCGACCAGATTGAACAGCGTATTTTCCCAAAGCTTCGCGGTATTGAACCCGATCAAGGCGAAGCCCCTCATGCCTTTAATGTAATTAGCTCAATCATCGACGAGTTGGAAGATGAGCCTCTGAAACAAGCTTTCCAAAAGAGCTATCGAGATCAGTCAACATTCCTGTTTCGAGGAGTTGTTCGGGAATAGCCCCCGATGGCTCCAACCTTACAATCGCCCGAACCTTGGAGTTGCTTGCTGGGTCAGCAGACGCTACTCACGTCATGTTCTCACCTAAATGGGTCAGCATCTCCAAGAATTCTCTTGGATGTTCAGAAGCCGATACTTCGTATTTCTTTGCCAAGTGGACAGGCACCGCTGCCGCCAGCGTCCTTTCCATTTACATTTGGCAGTTCCCGCTATCAAGCGTTTCACCTTCCGACGGATTCACGTATTCAACGCGAACATCCGGACTTTTCTCTAACGTTGCCGCTCCCGGAAGGCGCCATTAATGTAAACCAATCCCAACCAGTCTGTCGGCCCGCAGAAAAACGGCCGCACAATGTAGAAAGCCGATCCGGCAGCCACTACGTCGATGCATGGATAGACTGGCAGGTCTGGGCCTTCCAGGAACTGGGACATTTGCCAGAGGAACCGGACGAATTCGATGCCGCCACGCGTTCTGCCACAATTCGTCGGTCGTGGACCGCAGCCAGTGAAGTGTGGTTTCGTAATGGTGGTGCCGATGCCGGTATGGCTCTAATCGTCCGTTTAAGCAGGGAATCGACCTTGCGCCGGGCACTAGAAACAGTCAGTCGGCATCCGCGTCGGATTCTCCAGCGCTATCGCAACGACACCCCGATTAGCCGGATTCAGGAACTCGATCCGGCTTGTATTCGCGATTATGCCCGTCGCCCTGGTATCTCTGCGCTGGAAAAAGCCGGCCCGCGCCAGCGGCTCCTAGCTGTACTGCGACGAGAACTCCGTGACACGCTGGAGAATCGCGTCGCTTGTTGGGTAATGGAACGCATTGCGTATCGGGCTGGAGCCTATTGTTCTGAAAATAGCGCATACCATCAGGATGAGAAAGTGGAGGGGGTTAATCGTTTTGGCCGCAACAGCAAACAATGGCGATCTTCCCAATGGCTTCAGGATGTTGCCCGCCTGAGGCAGGTGGTCGCCCAACCAAACTATCCGCTTCAGTTTGAAACCCGATATCAGGCGGTGTGGGAAACTTATCAGCGGCTCTTAAAGGAAAAGCGTGAGATTGATGATGCCTGGGCATGGCAGCGCATTCTCTGGGGCGAGACTGGCAGGCAATTGATTGCAGGCTGCCTACACCATTCCTATTCTTCAGTGGCGGCTAGCACGCCTTTTTATCGCACCGAATCCCGTCATGGATTTTGGACTGAGCTTCCAATCGCACCGGGCCCCTTCAAAACTCCTCATGGCGAATGCTATATCTTGGATTCTCGCGATCTTGATAGTGTCAAATCGCGCCATCGGTCACATTGGCTCGACCACCCGCCCAAATTTTTCCCTGGAGCTGAGTTTTTAGGTGCTTCGGGATGTGATCAAGTTTTGTTCTGGCCCAGGATTAATCGTGCTTTGCTGGTCTGGCATTATTACCACGCTGCACTTGCCGAGGATCCAGGTGGGCTTACGGCCTCGCTTCAACGTTGCGCTGCGGCGCTTGAAATTTTAAATTCTGACCTACGCCGGTTTAGCCAGTCAAAGGTTCAACTCAGCGGATTTCTTCTCACCGCCGACCTCGGCCGCACGGCCAGTCGGGACAACCGTCAAAACCTTCAGTCGGTGATTCTTGAGCCAGGGCCACATTTAACAGGCGGCGGAGCCGTCAACGCGCTCAGCGTTCCGCCAGATGTGGTCGCCTGGCCAAATTTCGCGCCGGATTTTCGAGAAGGACTCAGTCTCATCCTGCAGGAGCTGCTGGCATGAACAATATATTGGGAATTGGGATTGATCTAACCCAAAACATACCTGTCGTGAGCGTTTGCCTTTGCCCTCCCGCCGCCCTGGCCAATGGCAACATTGAACCGAAGCTGCTGGCGCATAATTGGCCCCCCATCACGGAGTTGCGGGGCAAATTTGCGGCCCAGCCTCCGGTTGCGCTCCTGCCGTTGAGCCGGGGTGAACCGCTCATGGTAGCGGACGCCGCTGCCCGGCATCGCCGTTCCGCAGGTTTTGCTTGGCCGCCGGAGGCTCAAGTTCCTTATTCTGAGGATGCCCGTTTCGGCGTTGGCCGCATCCCACTGGTGGCTGCTTGGTCGACCATTGTGCCTCAACAAGGCAACGTGGACTCATCCATGTCCCGACGGGACGATCATGAGTTTGCTTGGATGCCCGATGGTGAAAAATTACAGTCGGCCCGCGCCGGCGAGATTCTATCCCGCAGTATCAAAGCCTTTCTTTCGTCGGCAAATGTCCCGTTCGGTGATTGTCTCACGACCATTGTTGTTCCCGATGCACTCGACGAGGCTGGGCAGCAAATCCTGCTAGACAACCTAAAGTTGAATGGTTTTGACGAAGATAAAGTTCATCTATTGCCGCGTCCTTTGGCTGCTGCGTTATATTGGTGCCAGACTGCCGATACACCCAAATTGGATCAGGTCCAGGCGGGATCTGATGAAGAAGGCATTGAGGCGGGACGATTGCGGGTGCTAACGATGTCGTTGGATTTGTGGGAGGCCCAAAGCTTTGAGTTACGGGCGCGCCACCAGCACGGACGGGTATGGTTGGTACCTATTCGCGATCGATCTAGGATTTTTGAAGTGCAACCCGAATTGCCGTTTCCTGGCCTCAGCACCGCCTTGGCGTTGGCACAAATGAATCCAACAAACGATTCCATTGGATGGTGGGCGCGGCTATTTGCATCCGATTGGCTCTTCCAGCGGCTAAGCGAAACCCGCCCTCTGAACCATGCTGAATCCGACGCCTTGGCAGATTTACGCTCCAAAGGTCCGTCGCTGGCATTGCGCCGCCAAGTGGAAGATCTAAAAGCGCTGAAGACGCTTTGGACGCGGTGTTTTGAGGGAGCCAACCAGTCGTCGCACATCGTCGAAGCCATCTGGCAAAAACAAGAGAAACTGCTCGGTATATCCTTTCAGAAAATTCTATCGACCCTGGCCACTGGTTCCTTCGCCCATCTCCGCGGAATTGATAACCAGTTGATTGCCAAAAAAATGGCAGGTTCGGACATCGCGCCTCAGTCAGACGGGTATGATGGCCCAGCCCGAGGAGCAGCGCTCGCGGCTGCGGCAATTAGCCACAAACTTCCTTGCTATCGAGAAACGCTGTTGCCACTGGAATTGTTTGTATCGCTTCGTAACGAGTTGGGCGACCTCACCACGGATTGGAAGCAGTTAGTTACAGCTCAGACGATTGAAGCCGGGAAACCATGGAGATCACCATCGCCAGTCACAGGTCTTCAAATCATGGAAGGTAATAAGGAATTATGGTTACCACTGAAAAGGTCAATTCACGGCAATGAGCAATTCCGGCAAGTCGCAAGTGAGCTTCTAGAGCCAACCAAATATGACGAACCGGTCCGGATTGAGGTTGTGGTGAAACCGGGACAAGGTTTCGCGAGGGTCAGTATTGAATCTCAGAAACCCGGCGTCTTCAGCACGCGCCTCGACTGGCGCACCATGAAAGAATGTGAAAAACCTGAACCGCCTCCATTGACCTATCTACCTGGTGTATCGCGCATTGTTGCATATAAGTCCATGTTTTGGGACGCGGCCCCGTTATTGCGGACAACGTGTAATCACCTTGAAAAAGGCACCTTGTCCGCCAACGGCGATTTGAGTGAGTTGATCAAATTGCTGAATAAATGGCCGTTGGCTTACAAAGTGGAACGACGGTTTAGCCGAAATGTTGCCGAGGATTTTCTTCTGCATTACGGCGTAATTGGCTCTGAAGGGAAGCTGGAGGAGCTGCCTGATCCAGTCTTGGCCCGCAAATTTTGTGAGACATTAGGGGAAGCGTTTGAAGTCCAGCTGCAAAAGAAACGGGGTTCAAATTGGACGTTTGCCACGTTGCTTCGAGCCGCCGGCTGGTTGTATCTTGCCATGCCAAATCAGTGTTACGAATACCTGCGCATTCGGATGTCCGAAGCCAATTCACTGGCTAATAAACTCTCGGCAGTAGAATTGCATGCCATCGGGTTATCCTTTCAATCTCCGGAAGATTTGCACATGTTTTACCCGCTGGCCGTGAGTGCCCTCAATCGGCAGTGGCCCCCGAATAATTGGTTACGAGCCATTAGGAATATTTGCCGCTTTCGAAATCATGCGTTGCATCCCGATGTAATTACCGATGCGACATTGGCGGCGCTCGTTGAGAACTTGTATGAAATGATGCTGGCGGAGACCCAGAACCAAAATTTTGCAAACAAGTTCAACAATTGCTTGGAATCATTCCCGTTTCTACTTAAGCGGCGTCGTTATGATCCAGAGTTTATGCCGCCTGAATCAAAGATGGCCAAAAAGCTCGTTGCACTATTGGAACATTTAGATAAAAAAAGTCATCGACTGGCAAACCGTATGCAAAAGGTTCCCGCATCCACCCTGAATTTCCTGTGCAAAAAAGCAACAGCTATCGACATCGGCAATTTGCTAGGCATGGATGACGGGGATGAATCGGATGGCGATCATGACTGAAGTCCTACTCAAAATCCTCACTCTCGCTCCCGGCTCGCAGACCGCTGCTGAGTTGCGTGACAGCTTGCAGCGCAGCGGGATCAAAGTTGAAGAGTTTCAGATTCTGCAAGAACTCCGTCGACTCCAAGGTGAGGGAATCGTGCGAATCGATGGCACGCGCTGGCGGTTGCTGAAATTGCATGCTGGCATTTCAGGGCCGGCACCGGCGCGCGTCAATAATCCCACCCGATCACAGACCAACGCCTCGGGAGTTAGCGTCGCCGCCGCCAACACCACGAGCACTTTTATCTCTCCCCCAGCTCCGCCTGTTGGACGCTGGGGACTCTTCCGTCGCCTGTGTCGCTACTACATGGATTGTCTGTTGCAGGAGGAAGCGCCGCAGTTGCGCAGCTACCTGAACAACCAGGACGATACTTGGATTGTTGCTCCCAACGTTCCGTGGGGACGGCTCAGTTCTAACGGTGGTTTTGGAATTTCTCTGGATCGAGAACAGGCCGCCTTTCAACGCAACCGGGTTCGGCGCGGTGAGGAAGAATGTGTTTATCTTTGTTATCCGTTATCGTTGATAAAGACACGCGATGACCTGCGGTTCATCGTGCCTCTCTTTGCCCAACCGATGCAGGCAGATTGGCGTGCCGGCGTTCTGCACCTCGAACCTGATGGACCGATTGCGGTAAATGGTGCGTGGCTGGAATACGCCTTCAAACAGCGCGGTGAACGTGAGGCCTTCCTTCGCGCGATGGGATTTTTGAATAACACTGATGGCGATGAAGATGAAAATGCCGACTCTGGCCCTATAGGCCCGAAAGATTTTGCCCAGCTCGCTCAAGAGGCCGCGCTTTACGTTCATGTTGCCGACCGATTTGCTGAACACATCCGCCCTATGCAACTCGGCCCGGCGCCGAACTGGAACAACGCAGAGCCCGGCCTTTACAATACCGCGGTCCTCACGCTTGGTCCTCGTCTGCGATACACACGCAGTCTCTTGCGCGACCTACGCGACATTTCCGAGAAGCTCTCGGACGAAGAATTGGATCAGACTGCGCTCGCCGCGCTTTTCCCTCACGATATTCCACCCCCTCCCGAAAACTCAACTCTCCTACCAGTTGCACTCCCGGCCTCGACGTCGCTCGCGTTCGGCCAAGACCATCTAGTTCAGACTCGCTTGCTGCATTCCAGCCAACGTGCAGCTGTCATCAATTCACTTGGAAAAGAAGTGTCTGTCGTCACGGGCCCGCCAGGCACAGGCAAGTCCGAAGTCGTCGCATCGATGCTGGTCAACCGTCTGCTCCGCGGCCAACCCGCCCTCTTTGCCAGCAAGAACCATCAGGCGCTCGATGCTGTTTTGCCCCGACTTAATGACGCGGCAATTGGCAGCGACCTAATCATTCAAACTTCCAGCCGCGAACTCGCCCAACGTCAGAACTATCTGGGCAAGCTACAAAGTTTGCTCGCTCGTCCGCCCCGCCCCGACGCAATTCGGGGCGACGAACTTCGTCAGCAGTTCGCCGGGCTTTTTCGCGAACAGCGCAACGGGTTGGACGACATCGCTACGATTCAGCAAGCGCGCACCCAATATGAATCGGTGAACCATCAACTTGCGGAGTTCCGCAAATTATTGCCTCTAGGTGCGCAATCTGACGACGCCCTTGCGCGATGGCCGCAGTCAATCACGCGGGAGTCAATCGACATTCTCCATACTGAATTACAGCAGGCTCTCGCACTGCCTTCTGGTTTAATTCAGAAAATCTGGTACGCACTTCGTCGCGATAAGATCGCCGCCGGGCGTCAAGTCGCACGTAAACATTTACTCGAGCTTCCGTCACCATTTGCTGATCGCGCTTTTCCGGATGCATCTGCCACTTCCGAGACTTGGAACGATTTCTTTGCAGCGTGGAGAACCTGGGCCGAGGCCTCGCGTGTCTTGGCTTTGGTGCGAGGTTGCGAACAGCGTATCGCCCAACTGCCGACCGCTGACGATTGCAATCGTCGCCTCGCTAATGCGCAACAGATGATTGAGGAGCGCACCCGCGAATGGATGGCTTGGGCCGCCGGAGGATTGCCGAATTCTCTTTCACCATCTGATCGGCAAGCACTGGCCAATCTCCGTGCTGGCATTCAGAATTGGGGCGCTGACCGCTTTGCCAAGGGACTCAAGAAACATTTTCCGCTCATCTTGCGTGCGTTCCCGCTCTGGTCCGTGTCCAATCTTTCCGCCCGCAGCGCGCTGCCGCTCATCCCCGCGCTGTTCGACTTGGTGATTGTTGACGAAGCCAGCCAGTGCGACATTGCCTCTGTCATTCCGTTGCTCGCCCGCAGCAAGCACGCGGTGTTCGCGGGAGATCCCATGCAACTCAAGCACGTCAGCAATCTGGACGTGGCCGTTGAGCAAACTTTGCTTCAGCAATACAATCTCACCGAAGCGGACCTTCAGCGCTTCACCTATCGCGTCAACAGCGCATTCGATCTCGCCGATGCGAATGCGGCTGTCCCTAACGACGCCCGTGTCCGACTCGACCTCCATTTCCGATCGCATGAACTCATTGCCGACTATTGCAATGAAGCGTTCTATGCCAATACCTTGACGGTTGTCACCCTCACCGAACGACTCAACATCCCCGCCGGAATGAAACCCGGCATTCATTGGACCCATATTGCCGGCAAGTTGGAAGCTGGCATTACGGGCGCCTGGTGTGCCGATGAGATCACTGCCATTCAGCGCGAATTGGCCGCATTGGCTGCCAGCGGCTATCGCGGCACGATTGGCGTGGTCACTCCCTTTCGTCAGCAGATGATCCGTATCAAAGATGCACTCGAATCCTCCAACTCTCTTCCCGCGGATTTCATGGAGCGGGTTCGTTTTCTGGCCGCAACCGCCCATGGCTTCCAAGGCGACGAGCGTGACTTGATCCTGTTCAGTTTATGCGGCGGGACGGAAATGCCGCGGGGCTCGACCATTTTCTTACGCGAGAATCCCAACCTGTTCAACGTCGCCGTCTCTCGCGCTCGGGCCGTCCTTCATGTCGTTGGCAATCGCGATTGGGCGCTGGATTGCGGTGTCTCCTTTATCGAAAAACTCGCTCGCCGCACCTTGCCCGCCACTGCGGCTATGAGTAGAGCCCGAGATCCTTACCAATCACCTTGGGAAAAAACCCTCGCTCTCGCATTGCAGGAATCGGGCATCAAAGTCGTCCCGCAATATCCAATCGCCGGGCGCTTCCTCGACTTGGGCATTCTGCACCCCGTAAAGATTGACGTTGAAGTTGACGGTGAATCCACCCACCGCACTGCCGGTGGTGGGCGCAAGGACGACGATTATTGGCGTGATCTGCAACTCCAAAGCCTTGGTTGGAAAGTGTGCCGCTTTTGGGTTTATGAATTACGAGAAGACATGTCGCGCTGTGTCGATAAGATTCAAAGCCTCCTCAAGCAATGAATGCTCCTGTCGGCAAGTTGGTCTTTACAATTCAGACTACCGCCACAATCACCGAACTCGCACGCAAAACTTTGCGAGATACTGCCCCAGCCGTCGCCCAGCATTTGTCCAACCGGATCGCTACCAGGGCGCAAGGCGTTTTTAACCAGATCAATTCTGACCCCATCGAACTCGGCTGGGATGCAGAACGGTACAGCCTGCGGGTCACACCCGGCGACCTCAATAAGGAGGTCATGGCCCTTTGCGAATTTCGAAACGGTGCCCTTAAGACATTTATGTTTAACACATGAAACCGACACTTGGATGGACGATGCTGTCGCGGGAGGAAATGCGGTTGGTGGAGCGTTCGCTGACCAACGGTGAACAGGAAACACGCGACGAAATTGGATTTCTGCTTATCCATCAAGGATTCGCAGATCGCTTTTTTCCTGGAACATCAGTGCTGCAAACGCGCGTTCGCTACGCGCTATTCGTTCCTTGGGTTTATGAGGGCCTCGCTCAAACACGTCGTCGGGGACGTGACCTCGAAGGCACGCTTCGCGACCAACTCATCACCCTTGCTCGTCGCCTGAAAATCCTCGGTAAAGAGAAAACAGGCGTCATCGGGGGTGATGTCGTGCATCTCAATCGCCTGTCGTCTCAACCGCCAGATCGAGTCTATTGGTCGGCACTGAAAAGCTGGGGCATCCTTTTGCCGCAAGTTGACTCGGCGAGCGATGCGCTCCGACGAATTGATGGCCGTGTGAAACGGTCCCCTCAAGATGATGACCATGGCCCGCTCGATGATTTTGAGTCCACGGAAGTTTTTGCAAAGCCGTTTCCTCCACCGAAAGACTGGGAAGATCCGAGTAAACCATTGAACTTTGCGCTTGATGATCGGGAAAGAAAATTTTTGCGCGATAACCTGCGAACCTTGCGTCGCCCTGATGGTGAACTATCACTGCTTGCAAATCTGGTTGCCAAAAAAGCCGGGTTTGCAGCCAAGCCGGATTTAGAGCTTCCCGCTGATCTAGATAATTATGCTGACGAGGTTGACAAGGAGGCTCTCGCTGTGGCCCGTGATGCTGCGCATCTGGCTGCCATCGGTCGCATAGTATATGGCGCGCTAGTCGAGACAATCCGTGAACAAGAAGGTATTTCGAAGGAACGCACCTTCCGCGAGCGTCTTGTCAATGGCTTTGCCAAATACGGAGTTGCTGCTAAGCGGTGTGATCTGACCACCGTCGAGTATTTTGTCCCTAAAATATCATCACAAGTGCGTGAGGTTCTCCAAAAGACCCAGGCATTTGTCCGAGCCAATGATCCATCAGATTTTTTCACGCTCCGGGGCTGCTACCGGGATGCGGAAGTGGACCGCAAGACCATCCGCCGTACGCGTCTGGCGGAATCCGGACATGCGAAGGATCGTCGTTTTGAATGGGAACCGAACCGCTACAATACGCCTCCGTTACACTATCGATGGTTCATCGTGCAAGATCTGCTCACCGACCTTAATTGTTAAATGATAAAAACCACTGGCTGGCCATGGATGTCGGTTTCCGAAGTGCTACGGCCCGAACTGGGTTGGCAGGTGGATCATGCAATCCTGAGCACCTACTCAACAGACCTCGTGGTCCTTGTTACCGCATTGATTTCGCTTTCCGGGAGCAACCTGGATCAACGCAGCAAAGGAAGTCGTGTGGAATTGGTTCGCGCGATCGAAGTGCTACGTGACCGGGTGAGGGTACTGGCACAGGCCGGCCGAGTTTCACTGCCTGGTGCTCCGCGCACCATTCTTGGAGTTTTGGATGATTTCGTTTTGGAAATCGATGCCAATGAAATCACGCATTCGTGGCATCCGAAGGCTGCGCTGATGCGCTATACGGCGATTGGCAGCCCGGAGAATGTGCAATGGCGGCTTTGGATTGGCAGCCGCAATCTCACTCGTGCAATGAATTGGGAAGCGGGATTGGTCATGGCCAGTAGGGCCGATGGACGGGGTCGAAAGGTCGTTGGCGTGTCAGAACTTGGGACGGAATTGGTGAAACGTGCCGGTTTTAAGGGGTTGACAGCGGATGCTGTTGAACGGGAACTGGCGAGGTTGACTTGGGAATGCCCCCCGGACGTTGATGTGCGTTCCGTCCGCCTGCTCGGACCGGAACTTGATCGGGGGCTTCCGGAGGCGATGCCGGAAGCAACCGAGGTCTATTTGGTCAGTCCCTTTCTTGATGTTGCTACTGTCAAAGCGATCACCAAATGGGGTGGCGATGGTGTGCGTCGCACAATCCTTTCAACCCCCGCCGCAATGAATGCCGTGGCGGCCCGTGACGCTACGGTTTTCACCGACCACTTTAAAGAAATCCTTCGATGTGGCGCGCCTGAACTTATTGCCGTGGGCCGTGATCCACTGGCTGACGAAGTTACGGAGGACGTCGTGACAACAATTGAGGATGATCAGCTCTCGCCAACAGGCCTCCACGCCAAACTACTTTATGCCGCTAACGGTAAGGAACGCCGACTTTGGCTTGGAAGTGCCAATGCCACGGGACGCGCTTGGGACGGCAGAAATTTCGAGATCGTAACCGAACTGGCCCTTGGTCCAGTCCCCGCACAAGCGTTGTTAGACTTCATTCGTGACGGTGAAAGTTACGTACCAGACGCTTCAAAATCGGAAGAAGACGCGGAGGAAAAGGCATTAGAGCAGGCGCGGAATCAACTCTGCGGCACGTGGCACCCAAAGCAGCGGGTGCAGGAAGGCAACACGATTGTTTTCAGCGATGCGCCTCCTTTAACTGGAGATCCATCGATTCGCATCGAAGTCGCCGCAATGAATCATTTCTGGACACCTTGGCAACCAGGTGAATTAAGTGTTTCGCTAGGCAACATCCCTTTAGCGCACCGAACCAATTTTCTTCAAGTGAAGATTGTCCGGAGTGAAAGCACGTGTACATGGCTGCAACTTGCGAAGTTCGAACCGGAACTCAATGAAGAGCGCAGTCGCGCGGCCATCGCAGAATATCTAACGCCGCAGATTTTTTTGCTTTGGCTTCGGAGCCTGCTGGCGCAAGACGCACCTCGCGTCGGAGGAGGTGATTGGGATTCAGATGACGATGATAAAATGAAGTCATCACGGCCCGGAAATTTTCCACAAACGGACAGCGACCTTCCAACCATTGAGGAAATCTTGCGCGCTTGGGCCCGGGATCCACAGAATTTCGTGGAGGCGGATCGGAAGATGAGTGCCTATGTCAAAGTGTTGGAGCAGCGCTCCCAGGAGATGGGACAGGGTGCAGATGCCACATTGCTACGAGAGCTTCAAGAAACGTGGAGCACACTACGCTCCGAACTTTTACCTAAAACCAAATGAGCCGGTTACCAAAACCATTTCAGACGGCCACGGCGCAAGCCGCGGTGCGGGCTTTTGATGACCGTAGTGGTTCGCGACGTTTCCTGGTGGCTGATGAAGTGGGACTTGGAAAGACCGTTGTGGCGCGCACTGTCATCCAGGAAATGTTGGCGCAACGGCGTAAAAAACCGCTCGTGGTGTTTTACATCGCGAGCAACATGACCATCGCTCATCAAAACCGTTCTCGGCTGCTTGATTTTCTGCCCAAAGAACAGCGGTTGGCTTCCTGTGCTTCGGCCGACCGGCTTGTCTTGGTGGCGAATCCCGCCGCTCGCCCGAGTGAAAGTGAGCGACTGCATCTATATACATTAACTCCCGACACATCTGTCCCGCTATATCGCCGCCGTGGCGGGGCGGGGCGCGCAGATGAACGCGTGCTCATTCACCAGCTGATCAGCCGCCGATTTCCGAAACTTGACGCGGATGACAGTTTTGCTGATTTCTGTCGAGGCAGATCTGGAACCAAAGGCTGGAGGAAAGTTGTTGATCAGTGTCCGGAGATTCAACAAATCCGCACCGTGCAAGATGCCTTCTTGGTTGAAGTCAGTCTCGACGCGGATTTGAACATGCCGATCGTGGATAGCGACAACATCGGTGGAGCAATTGATGCCGCTTCAAAAAAGCCGAGCCGGTTACTGGGCTGCTTCCGAAACGCATTAGCTCTGGCGGCACTGTCCAAGGTGAGACCGGATCTCATCATCTTTGACGAGTTTCAAAAATTTCGCGAACTGCTGATCGATCCGTCGGGCAAAAAGGCTGACAAAGTGACAAGAATCTTGCGAGGAGAAGAGGGATCCCGGCCACCGGCAATCCTGCTGCTCTCGGCAACGCCATATCGTCACTACATCTCGCGCCAGGAAGAACGTAACGGGCAATCGCATCATGCTGAGTTCTTTGAGTTGATTTGCTTTCTCTTCGGCAAGAATAGCCGTCAACCAGGCGAAATCGAGAGTGAACTGACGGAATTCCGAAAAGAAATGCTTTCGCCCAAGGCAAATCCTGTTTGCCTCGAAGCCCTTAAACAAAACCTGGAGCGACGTTTGCGTCCCGTGATGAGCCGCACTGAACGACCCCATGCTGCTGCTGGAACATCGTTAGAACGGCCCGATTTGGTGGAGAAAGTTAGCGCGGAGGATTTGCGTGTCTTCACGCACTGGGTGGAACGGTTGCGCAACAGCGGTCTTTCCGAGAACCACCTTCGACGACTAAATCTTACCAGTTCCGCTGTGCCTTATTGGTTTTCCATTCCGTTGCCGGCGCAAATGATGAGCGATAATTATGTTGCATGGCATCACGCTCACCATGGCCGCCGTGCAGGGGAGCCGGGTCTTCACATAAAAGATCGCGACCGATTGCGCGCACCCAAGGCTTGGCCTCACCCTCAACTACGCGCCGCGAGCGCGGTGATGCCGCCGGAGCGTCTAGCACGTCCGTGGCTGGCTCCATCGCTGCCATGGTGGAAGTTGGAAGGATTGTGGGAGGAGAGACAGAATGACCAGCAAGACCCGAAAGCTATACGACCAGCTGACGGAAAGCTGCTTGTGTTCAGTCGCTTCAAGGCCGTGCCTCCAGCACTGGCCAGTCTGCTCAGTTTTGGCATGGAAAGTCATTTGGGCCCACGACTAAGAAATCATTACGAGCGCGCAGGAGATGCTCATCCACTCCAACTCCAAGCTGACAGCCGCCACTTATTGGCGCTCTTTTTTCCGTCTCCCACTCTCATTCAAAGCACGGACCCACGCAGTTGTTCTGGAACCCGCGTTCGGGAAATTCGAAAAGCAATTGGCATTCAGGTTCGAACTCTCTTGCGCAAGTTGAATGTGCCAATCCGTCGGTCTGGCAAAACCAGACGCGCATGGCAACTGCTCGCGGCGCTCGAAGGCACCCACGAGCGCATAGATGGCCAGACCGCAATGCCTTGGAGTTTGCTCCGCAAGCACTGGTTAAATATCGCAGGCAACGCGCCCGGACAGCGTCAGATCATGGAAGACCTCATCAATCAATGGGGGCAGTGGGCGAAGACAGGACTCGTCGAGGTGACGGAGGGAGAACTTGCCCTGTTAAGCGAGTTTGCCCTTTCCAGTCCCGGCGTGGTGTTGGGACGCGCGCTATTTCGTTTCGATCGGAGCTGTCTCGGCGATGAGGCTTTTGAGGAACTGCTAGATTTGAGTTGGAACGGATTTCGAACCTATCTCAACCGTTCATGGTTCAAAGCGGTGCTGACACGACGGCGCCAACATTACCTACGTGCGATTTCCGAAGCCGTCGTTGCAGGGAACCTAGAATCCGTGCTGGATGAGCACCTCTGGATCTCAAGTCGGCTTGACGGTGATGGGGTAGCGAATTTTCCCTCTGAACTGCGAAAAGTTTTCGATTTAGTGAATGGCCGGCAGCGTGTATTCGAGCCGGGCCGTGAAGAGTTTACACTCCGCTGCCATGCTGCAATGCCGTTTTCGGATGCGAAGAGTGATGCCAAGGCCGGCGAGCAACGGTTGCGTACTGACGACCTCCGCCGTGCGTTCAACAGCCCTTTCTGGCCACACGTCCTTGCGACCACTTCGCTGGGCCAGGAGGGACTCGATTTTCATGTGTGGTGCCGGCATCTACTTCATTGGGATTTACCTCATAGCCCGCTTGACCTCGAACAGCGTGAAGGCCGAATTCAACGATTCGGCGGGTTATCAACTCGAACCGTCTTGGCGAGAGAATTCCGCAATTCCGTTTTAGCAGACCACACTGAGTGGAAAAGTCCCTGGCAAATTTTGTCAAATCTTGCCGAAGCGGCTACACAGAAAGACTCATCGGGTTTGAGCCCTTGGTGGGGCTGTGACAGCGAAGCCATTGAGCGGCATATCGTGAAGCTGCATCATTCCCGTCATGTTCTTCGCTTCAATGAGTTGAGTCAGCAGCGCTTGCTTTACAGACTCGCACTAGGTCAACCGCATCAGCAGGATTTTATGGAGAGTGTTTCTAAACTTCCAGATGACGGGAGAAAGCGATTCGCCTTGGGATTGTCTGCGTGGAAAAACGGATCTAAATGATCTTTGGTCAGCTTAAGGATTTTTTCCGTGCAGAAACCCCCAGCCGACATGCTCCTGTGCGAGCCTCTTCCTGGCGGTGAAAAGCGTCCGAACTGGTTCAGCACAATCTCCCAACCAATCGCAGAGCTTGGATGCGGCTGGCCGCTGGCTAGTTCGTCTCGATCGGCAACTCGCGGCGATCCCAGTCAAGCAACGTCTCATTGACGGACGCATCCATTTGCTTTAGCGGCAGCACGGACTAACTTCCCGCGACCCCCCTAATCACGCTTGCCACCGAGCAACTTCATCGAGTCCAAGAAGCTGCGGCACGCGAAAAATGTCGGCATTTGAGAATTGCCCCTGCGAAGCTCGCCAGAAAGGGGACATTACTTGAGCCCAAGCTCAGCGAAGTGATCGAAGCCTTGGTAAGGCATGGGACGATCAAGAAATCGGACGAGGTGCGCTGACAGGCTGCCCGGCGGCTACGTAACTCGTCATCCCATCCGCAGCGTCAATCGATACTCTCGCCCGGGCATGTCGTTGGGCACTTTGGAATCAACCACCGAACTGATAAACAAATTATTCCAATGAATTCACAGTCCAAAACCGAGCTGGATTTTCGACTCGGCCGCACCTTTAGGGGAGAATTGTGAAGGACATCAAAATTTTCTGCCCGAAGTGCGATTGGGTTCCACGCCCGTCCGACCGGTGGATGTGTCTTCCCGGGTGGCATTGTGTCTGGAATACGCTTGATACGTGTGGCGTCTGTCCGCAGTGTGGTAAGAATTGGGAAGACACCAAATGCCTCGCTTGCCACAATTGGTCGCGCCATGCCGATTGGTATCACGAAACGATTCCCGCAGCCGAATGTGAAGACATCGAATCTTTGAAAACCTAATGGAATCGCTATGCCTAAACATTCTTTCACGAAACGTCCAAACGAGAAATCCGAAGATTACCGCGGTACAGCCAATTTGAACTGGCTGCCGCCGTCGTTCGCTCCGGGAAGTACTGCCAAGGTACCGAAATCGATTAACTTCAACATGACTTTCGACGAGGCGCTTAAATTCGCCATTGCCGTCCAAAGCTGCGTGCAGTCACTCAATCGATACAAACGCTCAACCAAAGCCGGCCGGGCCATGGGTTTGGGTCTCTGCGTCTTTTTCGATTCCAAAAAGATATCGGTGATGGAAGCTCAGACAGAATGAGACCTGCGTTTGCATGCGATCCCGTGCTGAACGGTCGGCCAACGGAAACCGCCGCCGAGTCGGAGGCGTTGGTCGACGGCATTCTTAAAAAAACACAACCCATGATTTCCAATATTGAAGCGACGGTGGGAAAGTCTGTCGCTCCGACATATCAATTGAAAGTGGTCATGGTCGGGTCGAAGCCGCTCATCTGGCGCCGGCTGCGAGTGCCTGGGAATGGCAACCTTGGCTGGCTCCACGCCGTGCTGCAAGTCGCGATGGGTTGGACCAACAGTCACCTGCACCATTTCCTCACGGGCGAGGCGCGTTATGCCGATCCCCGGCAAAACGAAGACATGGGCTTTGGCGAGGAACCGGATCGCGATGAAACGAAAGCGACGCTGTCGCAGGTTGTGCCCGAGGAGGGCACGCGATTTAATTACGAATATGATTTCGGCGATTCCTGGGAGCACGAGATCACAGTCGAGAAAATTCTTCATCCCGACCCCGCGGTTGCCACAATCGCATTTTGTCTGGATGGCGCCCGCGCCTGTCCGCCGGAAGATAGCGGCGGCATCTGGGGCTACGCGGAATTGCTCAAGACTCTCAAAAGCCCGAAACACCCGGAGCATAAAAACATGAAGGCATGGATTGGTGGCACCTTTGACGCGGAAGCTTTCGATTTGGCGAAAGTTAACCTGTGGCTGCGGAAACTCAAATGGCCGCGCGTAACGGATGCGCAATTGCGCAAGGTGCTCATGGGTCGGGACAACTACAGGGAGGAATGAAGAACTGCCGGTGGTTTTAACCGTTGCCCAGGATTTGATCGATCGCTGTTCGGTCGCCAATGCTGTGTTCAACAGCAAGCTTGGCGACGGTTGTACGCCATTCCTTGCCAAACACCAAAGCCATTGCAGCGTTATGCAACAATGTCCGAGAAGAGAGAGTTAAGCCTTCCAAAAATGCCTGATTGCGGAATTCGTCTGGCAAGCACGCCAAAAGGACAATGTCCGAATCGAATGATTTCGCTATCACAATTCCCAATCGATTTCTACCCGCTGAATCAGGCCTCAAGAGCCGAATCGTTTCGGATGTCGACGAAGATTTCGTTTCAGGGCGATATTGCGGTCGGAAATCCAGATAGCCTTTTTGGACGTCGCTTTCCGTTACAAGTTGAACAGGCGCCTCTGGCCGCTTATCCAGGGCTTTCGCATGCTCGCTGAGCTCAGCCGGTGATTTCAATCCAGCCTCGACTTCGGACAATTCCAGCCTCGCCAATACTTTCTCGCTCAAGTTTCGGCTACCCGCTTTCACCATCATAAGCATGGCGACACTGACACCAAGTTTTTCTGAAACTTGGTCCCAGGTAAGCGCCTGAGTTTGCCGCAATCGTTCCAAACGCTTGAACAAAGAGGAGCTTTTTTTTCGATTTTGCCCTTGCATTTTTCCTATTGTGATATAACGTTGTATAACAAATGCAAACACCATCATCTACTGTAACAGAGCCGTTCGGGCCTGATCGTTTCAAATTGAATACATGCACCGGCAAAGATATTCATGACGAAATAGTGGCTTCGTCTTCGCAAAAAGCAAAGAGGAATTACGTAACCGGCCTGAAAAGGCGCGGACGAAAAGCTGCAATGATTCCGAACGAGAGGCATCTTCAAATTTTGGCGGCGACGAAAACTAAAACATATGCGGAAGTGGGAAGCGACTTTGACGTCTCCAGGCAGCGGGTTGCTCAAATTGTCGAGCGTTGGAAGCAATATTCACCCATTCGGCCGCTTCGGTCGCGAACCGCAATTCCGACCAAAGAACCAATGCGTTCGATCATAAAAAAAGAAAACAGAATTCACATTGTTTCATTTCGGCTCACTAGTTCCGAGGTGCAATTGCTCCAGACCCGTTATCCCGAAATGAAATCGGTGGATCGGGCGGCTCGCGGAATTGTGACCAAATTTCTTTCGCTTTAAATCTGAACGGCATTAATTTTATGAGTGGAGGATCTGCACAAATTGACGTAGGGAAACGCCTGGAAAACAATTTCGATCAGGAGCGCGGCCGAAGCTATAAACCGTGGCTTATGGTCGATAGGTTTTCCTCGCTCGGACACCAGGGCAGTATGGCAGGCCACGAAACAGGGCGCGAGCATCTGGCACACATTGGCTCAAAAGTTCTCCGAATCATTGAATCACAGGTATGGCAAGACCACGTGCAAAATTCAACCCCCGCACCTTAAAGAAATGGATCGCGGAAGGTCGGGGTCAAGGCCGCGGCCAGAATTATTTGCCCTGGCTCAGAACTCAGGACGTGCCTTCTTTAGGTTACGTGCACCGGATTTTGGGGTGGAAAACGAATCGGCGCCATGAATTTATGAGCAATCACGAGGCGAACTTTTTTCATCTTTTGGATTGGTCTCCGTTTGTCACCGATATCCGCGAACAGCATCCGTTGTTGCCATTGGGTGAAACTATGGCGCTCGCCGAAGAGAACCATATCAAACACCCCACAGACCCCCGGACCAAATTCCCAATTGTGATGACCACGGACTTTTTGATCGATGAGCGGCGCAGTGGTTCAACAACGGAATATGCCCGTACCGTAAAACCCGCTAAAGATCTGTGTTCGGAACGAGTGCTGCAAAAATTTGAAATCGAGCGGCGTTATTGGCTGAGGCGGGGTGTGGATTGGGGAATCGTTACCGAGCGGGAATTGCCAACAGAATTGGTGAAGAATATCGAGTGGATACATCCGTACCGTGACGTCACCGGAAAGATCAACGTTTCTTCCTCAGAAGTCGAAAAAGCCGAAGTCATCATGGCGGAACTCATTTGCCAAGGTCTGCCGCTCGCTGGAAGTGCCAGCGCGTGCGACGATCGACTTGGCCTGGCACCGGGAACGGGCCTCACCCTTGTACGTCATTTTCTGGCCAATCGCCGGTGGTCAATTGACATGACAAAACTCATCAATCCGCAGCGACCGGTTACCTTTTTAACATGACCAGGTGACCAGAAACTATGGACCTCTGCATCAACACCATACTTGAACGCCTTGATTCTTCTGTAGAAGCAACGGTCGATAGGGTTATTGGATTTTCGGCGGATGGGGGTGTGGTGATTCTTATTGGGACGCGTGGCGAAGTGATGCCGCGAAATTTTACAAGAGCGGAGATTGAGGATCAGCTTGCCGCCGGGCAACTGCGCGTGATGAAGTCAGATCCCCACGCAGACCTGTCGCGGCGGGAAGATGAGATTCCAGAATCACATCGGATCCGGCGTGATCGGGCATGGTCATTAATCCAACCTATAATTGAATTGCCGGACGGCGGAGCCTTCAGTCCGAAGCAGCGAGGTCCGGTGATCAACCGCATCTGCCGCGAAACGGGCACTTCCAAATGGATTATTTACATGCATCTCCGACGGTATTGGCAAGGCGGTCTGCGGCGGAATGCTCTCTTGCCAAAGTTCAAAAACTGCGGTGGCCCCGGCAAAAATCGCCGCTGGACAGAAGCTAAGCGTGGCAGACGGCGGAAACTTACCAAACTCAACGGAGCGCCTCCAGGGGTTAACGTTACGGAGGAGATGCGGGGCCTGTTTCGATTAGGCATCAAAGCGTTTTACGAAAACGAAGAACTTAAACTAACCTTACGTGAGGCTTACCAACGCACGCTCGAACGCTATATGAACCGGGGTTATGAGCTTGTGAACGACATCTACTCGCCGATCACCCCCTTGGCAAGTGAGGTCCCAACGTTTGAGCAATTTCATTATTGGCATCTCAAGGATGGGGATACAGATCAGGCGATACGAATCCGTGAGGGTAAGCGGCGTTATGACCTGCGACATCGTGCGCTTGGTGGAGACGCATCATTGATTGCATTCGGTCCGGGTTCGGTGTTCCAGATCGACAGCACGATAGCAGACATTTATTTGGTAAGCGTTATGGGTAGGACACGTATCATCGGGCGGCCCACGCTTTACCTGATGGTGGATGTCTTCACCCGGATGATCGTGGGCTTCTGTGCGGTGATCGAAAATGCGAGCTATGGCTCTGCTGCGCTGGCACTGGAGAACGCGGCGCAAGACAAAGTCGAATTTTGCGCCAAGTTCGGCATTAAAATTTCGGAATTCGAATGGCCCAGCGCGCATTTCTCGGAACTTTTGGTGGCGGATCGAGCGGAAATGCTGGGCAAAAACTCGAATCACCTCATAGACGCTTTCGGCTTCCGCATTGCCAACACCCCGCCGCACCGTGCGGATCTGAAACCCTTTATTGAACGACTATTTCATAGCATCAATCAGGAATTGATCCACTCACTTCCTGGGGCCGTGAGGAAGAAACGCGAGCGTGGAGATCGCGATTATCGTCTGGACGCTTCGCTGACTCTTAATGAGTTTCGCAAGGCCGTTATCTATTTCATTCTGCACCACAATCGGAGCCGGGTCGAAGGTTATCGCCCACGCGACTTCATGGTTGCTGACGAGATCGAGCCTCGTCCGGTTCTTCTTTGGCAATGGGGAATTCAAAACCGGAGCGGCCACCTGCTCAAACATGATCCCGAGTTTGTGAGGCAGAACTTGCTTCCGGGAGAGCAGGCCACTGTTACGGAACGAGGGATCCGATTTCGCAATTTGTACTATACCTGTTCCCGTGCAGTGGCTGAACATTGGTTCGCAACTGCGCGACAAAAAGGCTCCTGGAGAATCGATATCGCGTATGATCCTCGCCAAACGGCGATCATTTACTTACGCCTGCCCAATCTGACTGCACCTGAACAGTGCCAGTTGATGGGAGCTAGTTCACAATACAGCGAATGCTCATGGGAGGACGTTGAGGACTTCTTTTCTGGGCTCAATGAAATGAAAGACCGCAGTCGGACTCCGGACATGCAGGAACAGTCGCTGTACCATGCACAGATCGACGACCTCCGCCATAACGCTCGGGCGAGAACAGCGGCCGCTCGTGATGGTCAGAGTAGGGCGGCTAAGATTCGTGGCATACGTGCGAACCGCCAAGTAGAGCGGGAACTCGACCGCCGTGGCACCGCCGTGGAAAACTCAGTTGCCACCGCCGGCAAGCCGCTCCCGCCCACGGAGAATCACTCTGGCGCCGAGGCTGATGGTTACGTGGGCCTACCGACGGATTTCGAAACGCTGGAACAACAACGTGATGAACTCTGCAAAAGTTAATGAACTCAAAAACCGATAACGAAATCGACTCGGCTGCCGATATATTGCCGGCGTATTTCCGAGGGCGCCAAGAACAGGCCACGTACACGGACACCGGGATATGGCGTTACAAGGGTAATCCGCTGATCGAGGCGCTGGGGAGCGTCCTCACGGAAAAAGAAGCCGGCAAGCTTATGGCGTCGTATCCTCCATACGGGGAGAGTGAGAGGAACCTTCCAGCCGAAGTTAGGGTTCATTTAACCCACACGCTTTTAGATGTGTTCGTTTCATTGCCCGCGCATATCGATTTGGAACAGCGCTTGTCCTGCCTGATTCGAAGCGGGTATGTTCCCCGGCATCCACTTGCGCAAGATCATTGGAAGAAGGTTCGAACGGCAACGAGCGGCTGGGACCTCGAAACAGGCCGCACGAGTCCAATGCGTTCTACCGCAACGGGATTCAACGTCATTGGAATTTCCGGCGGTGGCAAGAGCTCGGGAATTCAGAAGGTCTTGAGCCTGTATTCGCAACTTGTCTTTCACTACTCCTTCAAAAAGCTTCCATTCACTTTTTGTCAGATCGTATGGTTGATGATGTCCTGTCCGTTCGATGCATCGACGCGCGGCCTGTGTCTAGATTTTTTCCGGATCATAGATGATTTGGCCGGTACCAATCATTATCGCCGTTATGCGAAGGGGCGCCGAACCACGGATGAAATGCTCCCAGACATGGCACGTGTTGCGGCGGTCCATGGTTTAGGTGTTCTGGTTATTGACGAAATCCAGTTCCTAAGTGAAAGCTCCAGCGGGGGGCGCGTGCGGATGTTAAACTTTTTCTGCGACCTCACAAACCGCATCGGTCTGCCGGTGGTTTTTGTTGGCACTTATAAAGCGTTGGCAATGCTGAAAACCGAATTCCGGCAGATTCGACGAGGTTTTGGTGAAGGCGAGAAGCGTTGGGAAAGATTGTTGGATGCAAGGACATGGCGTTTCTTTTTGAAAGCGATTTGGCGCTATCAATACGTCAAGCAACCTACCCCGCTAACTGATGAATGCTACGATCTGTTCTTCGATTTAACCCAGGGGATTCCAGACCTCTGCATGAAACTCTACATGCTGAGCCAAATACGCGCGATCAGAACAGGTATTGAAGCAATCACTCCAGCCGTCGTTCGGTCGGTCGCGAAAGACTGCTTCATATCCGCCGAACCTGTTTTGGACGCGCTCCGGCGAAACGATATAGCAGCGCTTGAGCTCATTAGCGATGTCCACCCGGTCGATATTGACGAGTGCATTCGCGCGCTCGATAAGGTTGCAGATTCATCCAGTTTGATCCCATCTCCTGAGGCAAGGAAATTGATGAAGCGAACTACGACCCTGATCGGAAGTAAGCAAAACTCCCCTGCGGCAACGGCTTCGGACGGAAAATGTCTTGTCGACTCTGGACCTGCGGGGCCATCGCTCACGGCGGGTGATAAAGACCAACCTGGCTATGGCCGCTTGAGAAGCAAAGGTTTTATCCGTTCAGGGGAAGAATTCCTGAATAACACGGAGGCCGCTTGATTGCGATGTTTCCAGATCCGTATCCCGGAGAATTGCTTTTCAGCGTTTTGGCGCGGTTCAATGAACGAATGGCTTACCCTGCGGAGTACGCGAGCAATCTGGAACTTTTCGGTGTGCGCCACGGCACTCCGGCAATCGAGTTGCCAAACAGAATTGATCGGCTGGTTTCTAAATTGCCGCCGGGCGCAATTTACACCAGCGATTCGATCATCCAGAATAACACACTCTTTCCGCTCTATGCACCGTTTCTGCCGGATCGGAATCGTGACTTGGTTCTGACGAACATGAAAGGCGATGACATGAGAACAACGCTGCTCCGATCTGGCATTATCGCCGGACGCGTCCGCCCGCCAGTCTATTTCAGCACATGCCCCGTTTGTGATGAACAGAATGTCGCGGTCCACGGAGAGACGTACTGGGACCGGCGACATCAAATCTCCGGAGTTCAGGTCTGTTCCGTTCATAGCATTTTTCTGACCGACACGAACGTGCGGTTGCGCTGGTCACTACGGAAAAATCCGCTCACTTCTGCAGAATCGGCGGAGCGCGCTGCTTCCGTTCGACGGATCGACCCGAACAATGTCCACGATCGCATGCGTCTCCAAATTGCGGAATCCGCCGCATGGCTCTTGGACCTAAACACGTCGCGTCCGGGGCTCGTGGCAATCAACCGAGGGTATCGGGAAATACTGGCTCAAAACGATCTTCTATCTCCCAAGGGCGGGATTCGGTTAAAGCGCCTTTACGAGAGATTCTCGGCGTGTTGTCCACCGGATCTTTTGGACCGATTTGGCTGCGAACTGCGCGATGGGGGCGATGGGGGATGGCTGGGAAGATTGCTCCGGGAGGAGGAACAAGGCGTGGCTCCCCTCCGCCATCTGCTGTTGTTAGCGATCCTGAATGTTTCGGCACAGGACTTCTTCACCAGTGTGATACACAGCTTGGGCACAGCCTTGCAGCACAACGCTTGGCCGTGTTTAAACCCTCTTTGCCCAGATTTTCAAAAGCCTGCAGTTTTAAAATTCGAAATCAAGCGTGCGAAACACGGTTTCGCACGGATCTTCGAATGTCCGAAATGTGGTCATCGTTCGAGCCGGACGGCCGATGGACAAAAAGTCATCCGGGTTGTGCAGTTTGGCATACTTTGGGAGCAACGGTTGAGATCAATGTGGGAGGATGCGTCACTGAGCCTTAGAGCCCTTGCTGGCGATCTTCACGCAGACGCTCGGTCGGTATTGAAGTACGCTGTGAGATCAGGGCTTCAATTCCCGCGGCGCGGGCCGACGCGGTTAGCCAAATCGCCTGGCTATTTGAGAGACTTGGGGCGTCTGCCTCAGTCGGATTCAAGGGATAATAAGCGTGAGGCTTGGTCCGGACTGCGCGGTACGCACAAGAGTGCAGGGATCAGTGAACTCCGTCGTAAGGCGCCGGCACTTTATATCTGGTTGTATAGGCATGATCGGAAGTGGATGATCGAACACTCGCCGGCATGTCGACGGAGAGTTCCCAAAAACAATAGAGTGGATTGGGGTAATCGTGATGCAATGCTAGTTGAACACGTGATTGCTGTGGCCAACCGTATTAAAAATCAGCCGGGGCGACCTCGACGCGTGACAGTCAGGTCTATTGGAATTGAGATGGGCATCCCCGTTGTCCTGAAGACACGAAGGATGAAGCTGCCGCGTACGAAAGCAGCTCTCGCCGAAAATGTTGAATCAACGGAACAATTTGTACTGCGACGCATCGACTGGACCCTGAATTCGTTAAAGCGACAAGGAAGTGGGGCGAATAGATCCGAGATCGTGCGAATCGCTGGAATTGGAACAAAAGCGCTCGGCATGCCTTCAGTTCAGCAAGCAATTGCGCGCGTTAAGGCAGATCTTGGAGGTCGATCTGGAGAGAGCCTCCCCCGGCTGACGAATCTTGTCGCACAACAACAGATGGCCACCGGCCCGTCAAAACCGCAGCCGCAAAAAGAAGCAAAAGACAAACTCAAACTGAATGCTCGCCGCATTCCACTAGAACGGGTGGACGGTGCAGAGTTTTAAAAATAGCCAGCCGCTTTTCAGATGAGTGATCCAATACGAATTTCTGCGAAAGACCTCGGAGCTGTGGCCTTGCCCTCGTTCTGTGAGAGATGTTTTTGGTTGCGAATGAAATGTCGCGGCAAGTTGCCGTTTCAAATATTTCCTGGAATTTTCTCCAGTATTGATTCGTATAGCAAGATAGTGACTGCCCGCTATTTTCGGCAACATGCGCGATTACCCAGGTGGTTTGATGGCTTTGGCGAGGAGTTGGGCGCGCCAATCAGGGTGCCAGGTTGGTCGAAGTTTTGCCTGGTTGATAATGACTCCAATATTCTGCTGACTGGCGTGCCGGACGAGGTTCTGGCACATCCTAAACGAGGATTGTGGATCGGCGACTATAAAACTGCCCGCTTGACCGATCTACAGGAGGTACTCGCGCCCATGTACGAAATTCAGCTCAATTGCTATGCACTGATTGCCGAAACGATTGGGCTGGGCGCGGTGTACGGTTTGGGCCTGTTGTATTACGAGCCAATTACTATCTTTGGGGATGAGGATCCGGATTTTATGATCAACGATGACAGCTTTTTCCTGCGGTTTGTGCCGAAGTTAAAGCCGATCAAAATGGACCTTAAACGGATTCCGCCTTTGCTCCGAACAGTCCGTACAGTTTGTGATGAGCCACATTGCCCTCCCGGCAGGCCTGGTTGCGCGGAATGTTCAAATGTGGCCCGCATGTTGGAAGCATGCAACGACGTTCTGGCAAAGGCGGGGGAAATCTAAGTAAAACTCGCGTCGTCGTTATTTCCTGCGAGAAGCTTTGGAGAGAAATAATTCGGCAATCTCAACCTTGAGTGCTTTAGCTAGAATTTCCAATTCCGTGTCGGTTACACAGCGCAGTTGTGCCTCTATTTTTGACAACGTCGCGCGACTCAAATCCCAACCCAGCACCCCACAACGCGCGGCCAATGATTTCCGCGATCAAGTTATTCAAAGAGCAGAGTGGCGTAACTCTCGCCGAAGCCAAAGGCACGGTGGAAGCCTTCTTCGACCAAGTTCATTCTGACGATTGATAAAAGAATGAATTGGCTCAAGCCGCGACGATGCTTACCTTCAGCAAGAGTTTCAGTGCTTTGATCTCATAATGTTTATATTTTAAAGTTCGATGCGTGCTATGAGACTGTATTTGGAATGGAGAATCGAATTGGCGGACGAACGATCCTGCATTCAAGCTCTACTACGCCAAAAATCTGCCCGCAACGATTTGGATCTCAAATGCTGCTTCTCCTGCAATTGTTGGTAGGCAGTTTACGATTACAAACAGAATGATAAACAGTTCGAGATTCTGTTTGTTGAAAAAGTGAAGTTCCGGATGTGAACCATAAGCTCAGTGACTGCCGTTACTTTTGGCTAGTCTAGCAAAGTTAGTTGATGTAAAAGAGAACCAATCAGAAAGGGTTGGGTTGATGGGCATAAATTTATCAGATTCGAGTCGAAATAAGTGGTTGAAGGGAATTTTGTGAAAATCACCTTTGGACATTCTTTGGACGGCGCGGAATTGTGGACGAGAAATGATTGTCTTAAGGAGATAGTATGCGGGCCTCTCCGTCTCACGGAGATCCTGGAAATGCAATTGGGTCTAAAAAGGAAACCTGTCACCGAACTAACAAGGATATTTCAATTCGCCAAAGTTTTGGAAAAGCTGGCTAGCAATAAACAGCGTTTCTATTCTGCTTCGTTTGAGAAAGACCGATTGTCTGTTTCAGAGGCGTTACTGCATTGGCGAGATTCGTTGGTGTTGGCTGGTTGGAACGGAACGGCGAATGGCAATTCAAAACGCCTGTACGATTTAGTGGATATAAATACAGCGCTGAGAGATACAGTTGCCCCTGGAGATTCAGACAGGTTAGTGGCGATTCGCGATTCATTGGTTTTTCGCAATCACGGTATTGAAGAAGTTGTTGTTGTTGATTCACTGGCCACCTTTCCACGGCTATGGCGCGAGATTCTAACAAAACTAAGCACAAAGTACAGAATTCCAAAGGAATGGTTGAACACGACGAATAAAGAACTTCAAACGGATCTGCAGGAGCTGGCAATCGCCTTTGGCTCAAGTTCGACAGAGACAATTAAGTGGCGGAATGATGGTTCTGTTATCCATTTGACCGCTTATTCGGAATTCACGCTGGCGCACATGGTGTCAAAACTCTTGGAGGAGAACTCGAAAGAATCCTGCACCCTAATCGCTGAAAGTGATTGTTGTGCGTTGGATGAAATTTTAATTGCTGCAGACCACCCTTCTCTGGGTGTCAATCCAGTTTCGTTGGCCCGACCAATCCCTCAACTGTTGTTGCTCGCGCTTCGGTTGTGTTGGAAGCCACTTAATCCCTTGCATCTTTTGGAGTTTTTAACCCATCCAAACAGCCCAGTGGAATTTCACCTTCGCAACGAATTGGCACGAGTGTTGGTTGAATGCCCGGGGGTCGGAGGGCCAAAATGGCTGGCGACCGTCGAAGCCGTGAAGGAGATTTATAAAACAAAACCAGCTGAGGAGGCAAAAGACCTTTTTCATTGCCTGGAAAAAGATTTGAAGGACTGGGTTCATGTCTCCCGTCACGATGCACGTTCGGGTTCACCGGGGTCAGAGTTAGCAGACTGCTGTCGGCGCGTGGCAAAATGGGCAAGGCAGCAAACTATCCGAGAGGAAGAGGAAAGCAATTTTTCCAAAATCTCTCAGTTCCAATGTCTAGCTGCGCAAGCCACTGAGCTGGGCGACGCTTTGCAAGGGATTGAAAAGGTGACTCAATGCCAATTGGAACACTTAATTAAAAGAGTTTCCGGGAACGGATGGTCTGCGTCTAAAACTCGAGAGTTGAGGCACTGTCATCGAGCAGGCTCGCCAGGAGCCAGCATCGAATCAGCGGATATTGTGCTTTGGTGGAATTTTTCGGAGCCGGAGGCTCCAGCGCTTCCACACTGGACCATTTCCGAGATCGAGGAATTGCAGGCACACGGCGCAGAAGTTCCATCGGCGGCCTCAATCCTTGCAGTCGAGAGCGCCGGGTGGATAAGACCCGTTTTGGCGGCGCGCAAGAAATTGATTTTGATTACTCCGCGGCATCGCAATGGAGAACCAGTTGCAGCTCATCCACTCCTAAGTCGGATTCAGGCCGTGATAAACGGCAGGCTTCCCAAAATTGATCTTGATTCGGATTTGCAGCGGAATCGTATAGCTAACGCTGAAACGATAGGGCACCTGCCTCTCCAGGTGGCTCGTCGTTGGTGGAGATTAAAAGACGGAGAGCGCTTCGGCGTCCGGCAGGCTGAGTCTTTTTCGAGCGCCGAGAAGTTTATTTACAGTCCCTATGCCTGGGTGCTGGATTATAAGGCAGTTTTGCGTCCAGGAGTGCTCAGTCAATTTCGATTGCGAAGTGAAAATGTGTTGCGTGGCAACCTGCTTCATCGCCTGCTGGACTTGCTTGGCGAGGGACCAATAAAAAAAGGCAGTTGGACCGCCATTACGGAAAAGGAATTAAAAGAATACGTCGAAAAACAATGGCCCATCCTGCTCGAACAGGAAGGAGCCACGTTATTGTTGCTAGGCAAACAATCAGAAGCCGCGGCTTTGCTCGATGCCGCTAAACAGGCGCTGTGGGTTCTGGCGCAGCAATTGAGGGCGGCTGAAATCCAGAAAACAGAAACAAGCGTAAATTTTAGAGCCGACTTCATCGGCGGCCAACTCGACGGCTATGTCGATCTTCTGGTGAAAAACGCGAAAGCTCAGGCGTCTGTCATTGATTTGAAGTCGGGCCGCTTGGAGGAAAAGAAAAACGAATTACAGACAAACGTTCAGCTGCAACTTGCGATTTATGGGTTTTTGCACCGAACAAACCGGGCGGAATGGCCATTCGGAGCGTATTTCATTTTGAACAGCAGGCGGATGTTGGCGCAAACAAAAGAATACTTTCCGCTCGCCTCCGCTGTTCCCGTAAAAACAGGAGCGGGCGGGCTTGAAATTTGTTGGGATGAATTTGTCGAAATGTGGAAATATCGCCGGTCAATTCTGGATCAAGGCTGGATTGAGGTAACTCTCGGGACTACGCCGCCCCAGAATGGCAACGAGTTTCCCGGTTCGGGGCCATATGAACATTGGCAGCCCTCCAAGGATCAGGACAAATACAACGATTTCAAAGCTTTGACCGGCATGGAGGCGAATGCGTGAAGACGACTATCACCTTCATTGGCGCGGGCGCTGGAAGTGGAAAGACATTTCGTGTCACTCAGGAGATTCAATCTCGTTTAGTTTCAGGTTCTTGTCGGCCGAGCGGACTTATCGCAACCACATTTACCATTAAGGCGGCCAATGAACTTTCAGAACGGATACGTCAAAACCTTTATCTCACCGGTAATCTGTCGCTGGCGGAACGCCTTAACGAGGCGTCCATCGGAACGGTGGACAAGGTCTGCAAAAAAATATTGACTCGTTTTGCATTTGAAGCCGGCATCTCGCCCCAAATTGAAGTGCTAGCCGAAGAGGATGCCAATCTGTTGTTTATTCAGGCCGTCGAGTTGTCGGTTTCAGTTAAAGAAACAGGTGCACTTCAGGAATTGGCAGATCGGTTGGGGCAAAAAGATTTGCAGACCCGCGCCTATGCTTGGAAGAGAACCGTACATCAGATCGCAAATCGGGTGCGTGAAAATAACTTTGAGTCGGCAGACGTTTTGGGAATGTCAGAACGTTGTTGGAAAGAGATGCTCTCGCATTTTCCCGCCGCATCCAAAGACGATTTGGATGCAGAGTTGACCCGAACAATTCGCAGCGCCTTGGAGAAAATCAGCCAGAATGGCGACAATACCTCTGGAACTCAGAATTATTGTCGCCTGCTGGAGCAATGTCTTAGTGATTTGAACAACGGACACTTTGCATGGAGTGGATGGGTTAAACTCACCAAGGAAAAACCGACCAAAAAAAGCGAGGATTGTGCCGTTCCAGTCATGGCCGCCGCTGCTCATTATGAGATTCATCCGCGACTCCATTCCGATATTCGAAATTATATCGAACTGGTATTTCAGATTGCAACCCGTTCACTGGCCTCATATCAGGATTTAAAGGCGGAACGGGGATTGGCCGACTTCACCGACCTTGAGCAACAAACACTCGCTTTGCTTGAGAATAATCCTGAGATAACAGCCACATTAACCACCGAACTGGATTTGGTGGTCGTGGATGAATTTCAAGACACCAGCCCGCTACAGCTCGCTTTGTTTCTTAAATTGGCGCGATGTGCCAAGGAGGTCATCTGGGTCGGAGATGTGAAACAGGCGATTTATGGTTTTCGAGGGACCGACCCCGAGCTAACGGATGCCGTCGTGATGGAGTTAAAAAACCTTGGTGGAGTGGCCGAACCATTGAACAAGTCATATCGGTCAATTCCAAGCCTCGTAAATTTGACAAACGCCATTTTTGAAGTGCCTTTCAAGCAATCGCTACGGCTGACAGCTTCAGAGGTGGCACTTTCACCTGTCCGAAAATCTTTTGAGCGAGTGCAGCCAGCCGTTGAGTTTTTTGAAGTGAGCAGCGGCAAAATGAACAAGGGAGGCGGTGCCAAACGAATAGAAAACGGCCCACTGGCCCAAACAGTCGCTTTGGGGGTCACTAGATTGCTGGATGAGGATTATCAGGTATATGACAAAAATTCGCGTCAATATCGTGCGGCGGAATTCCGTGATGTCGCCGTGTTGTGCCGGACCAATGACGACGCTGCCAGAATCGCGGAAGAATTAATGCGGGAAGGTTACACGGTCAGTCTCGCGAAGAGTGGATTGCTCCAAACACCAGAGGCGTTGTTCGCCATGGCCTGTTTCAAACGCCTCCTCGATCCAAGTGACACACTAGCCACGGCAGAAATCATTGCGTTGGAAGGGAAAATGACCCCGGAGGAGTGGCTGGAAAATCGCCTTGCCTATATGGAAAAGGCTCGGAAAGAGAATCCAAATTCCCGGGGAGCACGCTGGGGGTTGGAAGAAGGCTTCGTGCATCCGATCGTTATGTCATTGGAACAAGCCCGGCCGGCGTTGGACACAGCCTCCGTCTGCGAATTGTTTGACCTGGCATTGATCGCCGGGAACGTCTTTTGCACGGTGACGAGGTGGGGACCATCTCAAAGCAGAGCCAACCAACGGCGCGCGAATCTGGAAGCATTGCGAGGACTGGCCGCCAAATATGAAGAGGGTTGCGCCACTAACCACCGACCGGCGACGACCACCGGCTTTTTAATTTGGTGTGACGATCTCGCCGCGCAGGAGTTGGATGAAAAGGCCGCTGATGAGATTGCTGATGCAATCCACGTCCTGACCTATCACCGCGCGAAAGGTTTGGAGTGGCCGATTGTCATCTGCACCGATCTGGACAATAAACCAAAATCGCGATTGTGGGACGGGGTAAATGTTTTAAAGGATGATGCTTCAAAAAGCTTCAGCTTTGCGGAGCCTTTGGAAAATCGCCGGCTGAGTTTTTGGCCCTGGCCCTTTGGCGCACAGGAAAAAGGAATTCCAATCGTCGAAAAAATTGAGCAAGGCGAAGTGGGAAAAGAGGCCACGCGTGCGGCCCACGCAGAGGAACTGCGATTACTTTACGTCGGGTTTACCCGTGCGCGTGATTTGCTGGTTCTTGTAAAGGAAAAAGACCAACCGCACCCGTGGTTGGATTTGCTGGGGGCGAATTGGCTTCGCCCCGGACAGAATCCGTTGGCGCTGCCGCCCGGCAATACTGTTGCATGTAGGACTCGTGAATTGACGCCACCGGAAGCGGTGCAAAATAGAGTTCCTGACAAGGAGTATCTCTGGTTTACGCAACCGTCGAGTCGAACTCCTAAATTGCCGGCGCAAATTATTCCGTCCGCCTGTGCCCCTATGGTCTCCGCCAAGGTGGCGGAAATCCTTTCGTTTGGATCACCCATCCAAATGTCACATAAATTTGAGGATGACACGGATCTGGGCGACGCACTGCATGCCATCTTTGCAGCTGAGTTTACTCATCCGAATCATCCCAAAAGAGCCACAACAGCCGAACGAATTCTGAAAGAGTTCGGATGCGAACATTCCGTCTGGCTGGAAGACGTATTGCGCGCAGTCGATGTGTTTCGCGAAGACTTAGAGAAAAAATTTAAACCGAAACAGATATTGGTAGAAGTTCCCTTCTCTTTTCGAAACCCAGCCGGGCAGTTAATAGCAGGATTCATCGATCTGCTCGTGCAAGTAACAGATGGTTGGTTAGTCATCGACTACAAATCATTTCAAGGTCAGAAAGCGGATTGGGAAGCAAAGGCTTTGGGTTATTCTGGCCAATTGGATTGCTACCGACAAGCTATGTTTGCCATGAACATGAAAGCAGAGTCGCTTTGGATTTATTTCGTTTTGGGAGGCGCCTTGATACGTGTGGAGTGAATGAATGAGCCTAGAAATCCAATACAAAGAATCAATTGGGGAAAAAAGTTGCTATGCCTGTTTGAACCGCATTTCAAATATCGAAAAATGGATTGTAACGACGGAAGCGAAAGTTCCACCGAATATCATTACCGCCTCCGCGATCGTAAGACCGGGCCTTTCCAATGGCGGAAGAAAGGGCGTCGTTGGCCAGTAGCCGGTAAGAGAATATAAGTATTGAATGCTGAGGGCAAGCGCATTCCACCAATATCATTAGATGTAATTTGTGTTGACCGCCATAAAACGAAAGAACATGATCCCTATCCGGCTTGGGAAAAAGCTGGAAGTTAAACCTTTCAGGTTCATGAGCCTGGATGCCAATACTTCCCCAAGCCGTTTTTAATATCGCAAGGGATTTACAATATATGAATCGCATCTATCAGGGCAGGGTAATTGCAGTTGAACTACCCGACGGAAAAGACGAACTTGGCAATTATAAATGGAAGAAACTGGATGAATGGCAAACTGCGATTTGGAATCACCACGAACTATTTCAAGACGCGATAAACTACTACATTCTGGCGCTGGCGTCATTGGCTGATCCGCAATTTGCGACAATGCGTTTGATCAAAGACCTTCGAGCACGCGTGAGCGCCGCGTGGATCGCGTTTCCTCGACCGGTTGAAGATGCTCGCAGCCTTGGGCAATCTGTTGCGAACTGGTTGGGGCTTGCCGGCAATGCATTGCCTGAAGAGGCGTTCGACGCGGTTTTAAAGGGGAATGAGGCGACGCCACAGGTGCGTGCACTGGCCTTGGCTTTGCTTTTGGACCGCTGCGGCGGGGAATCCGCAATTCAACAAGGAGGGAGGGGGTATTTGCCGCGTTTTTGCGACTCCAAAGCGAAACCAACTTATGATTTTAGTGCTGTTTCCCAAGCGGCAGGAGTTGGAAAAGATCGGCTGTCGCAGATTCTCCATGGACAGGCTCAAGAAAATGAACTCGCGGAAATCGCCAACGAAATAGACTTGTCATGGACAGTTAAACTTCAACCCGGGGAATTCTTTACACCAGAAGAATCATCAGCCCGCCTGATTGAAGCAATCGAGCATGTTCGCGGCCTATTGCGCGATTCAACTTTGGTGCGTCTGAAAGAAGTTGCGACCCAATTCCCAGATTTCGATGAACAGTTAAACTCTTTTAAAAAGAGCATTACAGACGATTTGCAAAAGTTTATGATACCGCGAAACCGGAAAGCAAGCAAGGATCTGACGTTTGCTACGCTCGCATTCAAGTTTTTTCCATGCTCACTCACAGGAAAAGTTTTGTCGCTATTCATAAAAAAGCCTAAGGCAGGCCCTGCGGAAAAACCGAAGAACAATGTGGATTTTGGCAGTTGCGGCGATGACCCGATTAAATTGGCGCGAGGCAATCGAGGATTTGTTTTCCGCGCATTTACTGCGCTGCCCGCATGGAATCCGACATCGCCAGGAGATCCAATTTGGAAGGAGTTTGACATAGCGGCATTCAAGGAGGCGTTGAAGTCGCTGAACCAGTTTAACCAGGAAACGCAGGAACGAATCGACAATGAGAATAATCTTCGCGGCCAGCTCGCCATTTTGATGGGCAGCGAAATCAAAGGATGGAAACCGCGCAAAACAGAAACAAACGAGGATGAATCGATTCCGGAGCCGTTGGAACCCGAACTGTTTCAGCTTGCTCGCGAACTCGAGATCGATTTGACCCAGGAGCTGGCGGACACTGTCGTTGGAAGTGAAAGCTTGGCAGAATTTGGTGAAGCCTCTTATAAATATCGCGAAGGAGAATGGCTACTGTCGTCGGCCTCTTTGCGCGGCTACAGGGATATTGCTGAAGAATGGAATAATCTTCACCTCAAGCGTGGCGCAACTCTGAGTTCGGATGACCTCGAGAACGTTGTTAAAAAGCACCAGCGTGATGACAAAAACAAGAAGTCGATCGGTTCGGTTCCCCTGTTTCTAAAGTTGTGCGAGAAGAAATATTGGCCGCTTTGGTTACTGGGAGATGCGGGCGATGGTGAATTTGCTTCGGAGAATTTGTTTTTGGAGTCCATGGTTTTATTTCACTCCAAAATCCGTGATTTCGAACGGTCACTAGAACCAATCAATCTAACGCCGGCAGAACCAAAGCACTCACGGCGCCTCTACATGTTTTCAGATCTCACTGATAAAACAGCCAAAGTGATATTTGGAAAAACAGATGAAAGGTTCATTGTTGAATGTGCTATTGCCGTGCGGGCCGGGGACAAAAGCGTAAAGGAACAAAGGGTGCGCCTGTTTTACTCTGCCAAACGACTCCTGCGAGATGAACTCCAGGGAGGCGTGGAGTCTCGATGGTTGCAACCGATGACGCGTGCTCTCGGCCTTACAATTCCTCAAAGCGCAAGTGTGGAGATGTTTGAGTCAGCCGTAAGTCTGATGCCGGATGTCGTTCCATCAGAAGAGAGGTCGAAAACGGAGTGGCGTTTTCTTCTGAATTTTCCAGTGACGCTTGATCCAGTATGGATTCACTCGGGTTTGGGAAAAGCCGCGATGTGGAAAGGCCAATTCAACGGAACGCGTGAAAAGAGCCTGCATCTTCATTGGCCGGGGACTATTAAAGAGAAAGCGAATGCAGTGCCCTGGTGGGAAAACAAGCAGAATATTGAGAAGGGCTTTTCATGCCTTTCGGTTGATCTTGGACAGCGAACCGCTGGTGCGGGGGCTTTGCTGCGCGTTACGTGTTGGGACCCTAGGAAGGGAGAAACAGGCACCAAACGACCGGTCAGAGAAGTGGGATTTGATGGGGAACGCGCCTGGTTTGCTGAAGTCTTTTCAACAGGAATTTTCCGACTGCCGGGCGAAGATCAAAAGGTTTTGGGTTTAAACGGTGATCGGGAAGTGGAGCGCTCAGGAAAATCCGGACGTAACGCGCTAGAATCTGAATGGAAGAACGGGAAGGAACTAGCTCGCGCCCTTTTCGCAGAAAATCCGGAGAATTGGTTGGGAAAGAGCTTTGAAGAAAAATCATTCCCAGAACAGAACGATGCGCTGATCGCATTGGCGAATCGCCGCCTCAGCCGGCTGAATACCTTTCATCGCTGGTCTTGTTTCAATCCCGACCGCCCTGAGGTGGCAGCGCGTCGCTCAGGCCTGATAAAGAAACTTGGTGAGGAACTCGAACATTGGGAAGACGCCGAGGTGCAGACTTGGAAAAAATCGATTAAGAAGGGAGATTTTGAGGCATTCCGACTGGCAGCCGGAGAAGCTTTTCGTTCACTTAGGTTGAAATTAGAGGAACATCTCCTCACACTTGCAAACCGAGTTGCGCCGCTCCGAGATCGATCTTGGCTGTGGGATCGAACTAAAAAGAATGCCGATCAGGGCCTATATGGTGAGTTGTTGGATTCCGGCAACCAACTCACGGACAAATCAGCATGGCTTCGTGGTCAGCGAGGGCTTTCACTTGCGCGAATCGAACAGTTAGAAAATCTTCGCCGTTTGTTCCTTCGGTATAATCGGTCATTTGATCGTGAGGCAGGCACGCCTGCAAAATTTGGTCGCGAAGACCGGGGGCGTAAGTCGGGTGAGCCTTGCTTATCATTGCTCGAAAAAATAGAGCGGATGAAAAAGCAGCGTGTCAACCAGACGGCACACCTTATATTAGCCGAAGCCTTGGGTATTCGGCTGCGAAAGCATCAAATCGATGAACAGGAACGCCAAGCAAAAGATGTTCACGGTGAATATGAAAAAATTCCGGGACGGGCACCAGTTGATTTCATCGTCATTGAAAATCTTGATCGCTATCTCACATCTCAGGGCCGGTCTCCGTCTGAGAATTCTCGTCTCATGAAATGGGCGCATAGGGCAGTGCGGGATAAAATTAAGATGTTGGCAGAGGAGCCGTTTGGAATTCCTGTTGTGGAAGCACCTGCCGCCTATTCCTCTCGCTTCTGCGCAGTGAGCGGCGTGGCCGGGGCGCGGTGTGAAGAGCGAACCGCGTTGGATCCATATGCGAAGGAATCATTGGAGAAGTGGGCCAATCGCCCGCGAAAACCAGGTCAGCCGGATCCGAAAGTTTTTACAGTTTTGCTAAATCAGTTCGAACAATTGGAAAAACTGAATCAGCAACTGAAAATGGGGAGAATCGGCAATGAGGGGAAAAGCAATTCGCTCCATACTCTTTTTGTTCCGAAACAAGGTGGACCGCTCTTTCTTTCATTAGAAGAACTGGGAGCAAAAGGGAGAGCGCCTAAACAAGCCGATATCAATGCTGCCATCAATATTGGCCTGCGGTCTATTGCCGGTCCCACTGCTTTGGATATTTTGCATAAAATTAGGGCCGAGAAAGAGGGTAGTAGTTTTAGGCCAACGATTAAGAACGCTCGAGAAAAAGTGGCTTTTAATTCGAAATCACTCATTTCTTTAAAGGGCAAAGCATCCGACAAGCTTTCAAAAGCCCGCAGTCCAAATTTCTTTTTCGATGCGAGGGCCTTCGGTTGTTTTGATTCAGCCACCTTGAAACTGGCGGATCGAGATATTTCGTTGGTGTCTGGGGTTGGACTTTGGTCCACGGTAAATCAAATCTTTCCGGGCCATCTTGCGAAACTCAACGAACGGCGACTGACTGCCTGGCAAAAAATGGCCTCCAATCAGGATAACGTTCTAATGTGAAAATATTGTGAGCGACGCACCCGTTCAAACCCAAGGCGGACCGGAATCACAACCGCTGCTGCCGGTGCGTCGGCTTCACAATTTCATTTATTGCCCGCGGCTGTTTTATTTCCAGTGGGTCGAGAATATTTTTCAGGAGAATGCCGATACAGTGGCGGGTTCTCACTTGCATCGGAATGTCGATAAGCCATCTAAGATTGCCGACTCCAAGGATCTCGATCTTCCCGAAGGCGCGAAACTTCGCAGCTTACAACTTCAAAGCGAAACGCTCGGACTTATTGGCGTGGTGGACATTATCGAGGGTACGGCGGATGGCGCGGAAATCATCGATTATAAAAAAGGTTCCGCGCGTCGCGATTCAGAAGGGGATCGCGTGGCTAAGGAACCGGACGCCATGCAGGTCGCCGCTCACGCGATGTTGCTGAAAGAGAACGGAATCAACGCCGTTCGTGGAGCGATTTATTACGCGGCTGACAAGCGTCGCGTGCCGGTGGAATTCAGCGAGGGATTATTTTCCAAAGTTCGCAAAGCCATTGAGGAAGCGAGGGCGGTGGCTGCCAGTGGCCAGTGTCCGCCACCGTTAAGAAATGACGCGCGGTGCCTGTACTGTTCAGCGTATCCGATTTGTCTGCCGAATGAATCTCTTTGGTGGTCCAAACGCCGCAAAGAAACTGACGGGCAAGGGCAACTTCATTTTGGTTTCTCAGGGCAAACGAGTGATCATGTTCGCGATAAAATTCTTGAGGCCCTGGAATTTGCGGCGGAGTCCGGTCAGAAAGAAGCCCCGACATTGGAACCACCGCGGCCGGGAGGAGATGATAGCGAAGTGTTGGTGGTGCAGACTCCTGGAGCGCAAATCGGACAGCGCGGCGATCAATTGATTGTCAGCCTGAAGGGTGAAGATGTGCGGAAGATACCGGGGCAACAAGTTCGAGCAATATATTGCTACGGCGCAGTGCAGGTGACGGCGCAAGCGGTCGAGACCTGTCTGGAGCTTGGGATTGATGTCTCTTACTTCTCACCAGCCGGACGTTTTTTGGGTTTGTTACGCGGGCTTCCAGTGACGGGTGTCGATGCTAGGCGTGGACAATATCGGTTGTTTGAGTTGCCAGGCGTGCGACTACAACTCGCTCGCGAAGTCATCCGTGCAAAAATTCATAATCAGCGTGTCATGCTCATGCGCAACGGTGACGTGCCCGACCGCGTGGCGCAGCTCATGGCAGGCTTTCGGGATGCAACTGAATCGGCGCGTGATTTGACTGCACTTATGGGGGTCGAAGGCAGTGCGGCCGCGCTCTACTTCGAACAATTTGAATCCATGCTCAAACAGCGCGACGATTGGAAGTTTGACTGGCGCGGGCGCAATCGTCGTCCGCCCCGCGATCCGGTAAACGCGTTGCTTTCCCTCGGCTATTCGATGTTATCAAAAGAACTGACGGGAGTGTGTCATTCAGTTGGACTCGATCCGTTCCTCGGTTTCATGCATCAGCCGCGCTATGGACGCCCGGCGTTGGCATTGGACTTGATGGAGGAATTCCGCCCTTTGATTGCAGACAGCGTTGCCATTAGTCTTATCAATCGAGGCGAGCTTGGCCCGGAAGATTTCATGCGCAATGCGAATGGAACGTTTCTCACTGACCATGGCCGAAAACCATTTTGGGAAGCTTGGTTTCGTCGGCTGGACACCGAGGTCAGCCACCCGGAATTCAGTTACAAGATGGCGTATCGGCGGATGCTTGAAGTTCAGGGCCGGCAATTGTGGAGATTTGTTCGCGGTGAAGCATTGACGTATCACGGATTTGTTACGCGATGAGCCGAATTCGCTATCTCGTCAGTTACGATATCAGTAATCCCAAACGGTTGCGAAAGGTAGCGCGTTCTCTCGAAGGTTTCGGCGTGCGACTTCAGTATTCTGTGTTTGAATGCCCATTGGACGATATACGGTTGGCAAAACTTAAAGCAGAGCTACAGGCCCTGGTGAATCACGACGAAGACCAAATTTTGTTTGTTTCACTTGGCCCAAGCGCCAGTGATGCCACGCTGGTTATTGAGGCAATGGGGCTGCCTTACGAAGTGCGCTCGCGCGTGACGATCATTTGATTTTCGACTTGTAGAAACGATTAGAAAGTATTGGAATGCTTGCGGCCACGGCCACCGACCATTAACCCTCCGCCATTGGGTTAACACGCTTGTTCCTTGAAATCGCGACGACTGCGCCTGAATGCGGCGACGCTATGCGAGTGCCTCAATGCTGGCGCTCGCCTGCACGGACGCTCGCAAAATGAATTCATGCGATAAATCAGACTAAACTGTGGAAAATACCCAATCTCAAAAGCAAACGCTTTTCGAAATGCGATTGCGCTCGCAAATAAGCGTGGCAATCGCTGATTTGCAAGGGGTTAGTGTGAGGGAGTCGCAGTCGTCGCGATTCCGGGGGGCGTGAGGCGGTGGATCGCTCGGACAAGGAAGTGAAAAAGGCGCTGTCGCAGTCGTCGCGATTCCGGGGGGCGTGAGGCGGTGATTTTTTATCAGCTTCATTCCACCAACAACGGAAGTCGCAGTCGTCGCGATTCCGGGGGGCGTGAGGCGGAAGTTATTTCTAATAATATAACTATTTTAGGTAATGTCGCAGTCGTCGCGATTCCGGGGGGCGTGAGGCGGCTGATGAAAAATGCCGCCCTCAACTCGCGCGAAGAGTCGCAGTCGTCGCGATTCCGGGGGGCGTGAGGCGGTGTT
>DASZLX010000044.1:0-63593 GCA_035552155.1 Verrucomicrobiia bacterium
GCGTCCAGTTCGTAGCCTTCCGGGCCGAGTTCCGCTTTGGCTCCCGAGGTGGTCAGTTGAATGGAACCCGGGTGCTGCCCGCCGTTCGCCTCCGTCGGGACCGGATAGCCAGTCGAGACCCGAAGTTTCGCGGCGAGGTAATCCGCCGTTGCTGCGGACGAGGCGTCGGCTTCGATGCGGATTTCCGGGACGAGATGAAACACTCCCTCTTTAACCTCCATTTTTTGGGGTGCGGGCAGAATGGCCGGGGTCGTCGGCTCCGCGCTGAAAGCGGCGGCGGCAAAAAGGGAGGCCGAAATGATAAACAGGTTTGCTCTCATGTGGCGCCAATTTGCCTGCTGACGGTAAAATGCGAAAGAGTGAATTCACCCCGCCCAATTCCGCGTGCAACCGCAAATTGGCACTGTGCGCTTCCCATTTCTGCCGCAAAATTCCACCAGCGGCAAAACGGACCTCGCCAACCCTTTTTTGCCAACCTGCCTCGTGCGGGCTAACCCTTTTTTGGCATAGGGGTTTCCCTGATGCCCCCTAATCCAGCCCCGCATTTTCGATTCGGGACCGCCCCCAATTGTTGATTTTGCCCGTTCACCCTATTTTGCTCCCATGCAAACAATACTGGCTGGGCAAAAAACGGAAAGCTGGATGGGCGAAGCCGAAGATTACGGCACAAGGCGCTTTAACGGCGAGCTGCGCTCGACCGCGGCGCCGTGGAATCCGCCCGCAACCACCCGGCCCTTCCCGGTGATTGGCCACCGCAACAGCGAGAGCCAGGCGCTGGTCGAGGCCATGATCAATTCCCGGATTTACCAGGATTACGAGAAAGCTTTCAGCGACGCAACCGGCCTGCCGGTGGCATTGCGCGCCGTGGAATCCTGGCAACCGGCGGCTATGCCCCCTACGGCCGTTCCGGTGCGCTTGGGCGATCGCCTGATCGGTTTCCTCCAGACCGGAAGCACCAAAAACGATGGCAGCAAACAGCAGGAAGGGGTGGTCAAACTGTTGGCCATCTTCGCACAGCATCTCTCCATGTTAAGCAACCAGGTAGTCGTCCGGCAGGAAAATGCCGAGCCGCCCGTCATCACCCGCGCCAAGGAATACATCCACCAGCACCTGACCGAGGAGATGTCGCTCGGCCAGGTGGCCAAGGCGGTGAACACGAGCACGTTTTATTTCTGCAAATTATTCAAGAAGGTCACCGGGATTAATTTTACCGATTACCTGTCGCGCCTGCGGATTGAGAAATCGAAAAACCTGCTGCTCAATCCCAATTTGCGCGTGAGCGAAATTGCGTTCGACGCCGGTTTTCAATCGCTGACTCATTTCAACCGCGTGTTCAAGAAAATCCTGGGACAGTCACCCACGGAATACCGGGCGCAGATCCTGGGAAATTAATCGCTGTATCTTTTTACCCAAAGCCCCAGCCCAGCCGATGCTTCTCCCCTTCCCGACTCGGCGGGAGGGGAGAAGTTCTTCGAGAAATAAAACCCAGTGAATCGATTTTATTGACGCCGCGCAATTTGTGTATTGGAAAGGCCGGACTTTTTTTGGATAGTGGACGCCGGTGAACCCGGTGGATTACGAGAAACTGTCACGGTCCAGATTGATTGTGCGGCTTAAAGCGAACGAATCACCGCGCGCGGCCGTCAGCGCGGCGGAGGCGAAAGAATTGAGCACACACCACGAACAGACCCGGGCGCTCCTGGAGGACCGCGAAGAACGGCTGCGCGCCATTCTCGAAACCGCCGTCGAAGGCATCATCACTATCGACGAACACGGCATCATCGAGTCGGTGAACGCGGCCGCGGAACGGATTTTCGGATATCGCGCCCGCGAAATAATCGGTAAAAATGTGGGTGTGCTGATGCCTTCGCCCCACCGCAATTACCTCACCAATTATCTCCGCACTGGTCAGGCAAAAGTCATTGGCATCGGGCGCGAGGTAGCCGGACGACGCAAGGATGGCTCGCTTTTCCCGATGGATTTGTCAGTGAGCGAAGTCAAGCTGGCTTCGCGCCGGATGTTTACCGGCTTCATCCGCGACATCACCGAGCGCAAACAACTTGAGAAAGAGATCCTGGAAGTCAGCGACCGCGAGCAGCGCCGCATTGGACAGGATCTGCATGACGGCTTGTGCCAGCACCTCGCGGGGATCGAACTGATGAGCCAGGTCCTGGCGCAAAAACTCGCGCCCAAATCCAAGGCTCATGCCCAACAGGTAAACCGGATCGCCAGCCACGTCCGCGATGCCATCAGCCACACACGCTCGCTCGCCTGCGTGCTTTCGCCGGTGACGATTGAATCGGAGGGGCTGATGTCGGCACTGCACGGACTGGCGGCCGATACCGAAAAGATTTTCTGCGCGCAATGCCGTTGCGACTTCGATGAACCGGTCGAATTGCACGATCACGCCGCGGCCACGCATTTGTTCCGCATCGCCCAGGAAGCCGTCTCCAATGCCATCAAGCGCGGCAAGGCCCGCCGGGTGGTCATCAGCCTGCGCGACACGCGCGGGCGGATTGTTTTGCGAGTAAGCGACAACGGCAGGGGATTTCCGAAGCGCACCTCGAAACACAAAGGGATGGGCCTGCGCATCATGGAATCGCGCGCCGGAATGATCGGCGGCGCGCTGGCCATCGGCCGCAACCGCAGTGGCGGCATCAGCGTCACCTGCACCCTACCGAAAAATACGCCTCTCCCCAGGCCACCCAAAAACCATGCCCGCTAAATCCAAGAACGCCGCCAAACGCGTCCTGATCGTCGACGATCATCCAATGATGCGACAGGGCCTCGCGCAATTGATTGATAATGAGCCGGACCTGAAAGTGGCCGCGGAAGCCGACACCGGCGGACAGGGACTCGACATCGTGGTCGGGCAGAAATTGGATCTGGCCTTGATTGATATTTCGTTGCCGGACAAAAACGGGCTGGAACTGATCAAGGACATCCACACCTTGAAGCCGGAACTGCCGGTCCTGATCGTCTCGATGCACGATGAAGCGCTGTACGCAGAGCGCGTACTGCGGGCGGGCGCGCGCGGCTACATCATGAAACAGGAAGGGGGAAAGAAATTGCTGCACGCCATCCGGCACGTATTGACCGGGCAGATTTATGTGAGCGAAAAAATGTCGGCGCGAATCCTGGAAGCATTTTCGGGCCACCGTCCGGAGGAAAGCGCGTCGCCCGTGGCGCGGCTTTCCGATCGGGAGTTTGAAGTATTTCAATTGATCGGCCAGGGAAAAGGCACCAAGGAAATCGCGCAGCATCTCAATCTGAGCGTGAAAACCGTGGAAGTGCATCGCGCAAAAATAAAAGAGAAACTCAGCCTACTGACGGCCACCGACCTGGTGCGTTACGCGGTCCGCTGGTCGGAGGCGCAGGGAACAATGTAGCGGCGGGCTGTGGTCGCCGCTATTGAAACGAGGAATTCTTTGTGTTTGTGTGGTAGGGACAGCGCGCTGCGTTGTCCGCACCGCGTCCAGCGGCGCAACTCAAACCCGAGACATGAGCGATTCCGTCCGCTGAACGCGGACGGCGACACCGCAGCGCAGCATCTTAAGGGCTAATGGTGTTCCATTCCTCGAAGTCCACGCCGTTGAGCATCTTAATTTTTTAACACGATATTTCATTGAGGCATTCGTCGAGATATTTCAGCCCTCGTCCGCCTCCCTGCCTCGGTAACATTCAATATGAATCAATTCGGCTCGTAACGACCGTGATGCGGGCCAATGCCTCGCGCTTGCTGATAAACTCATGTTCGCAATTTGGGTAACCACGAATATAAGTCAACTCGAGTCAACCCCGGTTGAGATATTCCGTCGAGATATGTTTGACATTAGAATCATCAAAATTAAAATTCGCCTACCCATCTATCGCTATTACAAATAGGTAGGCGAGATATTTTAAGCCGCAGCTTCTCGAATAATTGAGCCAATTTTCGAACAGGCGATTTTGAGGCTTCGGCAGGTTTCCCCTGGCTCAATTCCCGGAAGCAATCCCTGGATCAATAATTTTTCGTTGGAATCTTTGGCCCTTGGATGCGTCAGTCCTGGCTGCGTCTGCACCATCGCTTGACCCGCTTGAGTCCGCTGCTACACTTCCTTCACCGAATGAAATTTCTTAGTGCGATTCTGGCAGTGGCCCTGATGACGGGCTTTGGCTTCCAGGCGAAAGCCGAACTGGTGAATGGCATCGATGCCATCGTTCACGATTCGATCATCACGTTCGAGGATGTGTACGACGCGAGCTCCCGCATCGTGGACCAATTGCACGAGCAGTACGGCAATCAACCGGACGAATTGCGCAAGCAACTGGCCAATGCCTACAAGGAAACGCTGGAGGAATTGCAGGAGCGCCAGTTGATCATGCACGAGTTCGAAACCGCCGGTTACAATCTCCCGGAAAGCATCATCGACGAACAGTTTGATCAGTATATCAAAAGCAAATACGGCGACCGGGTCACTTTCACCAAGACGCTGCAAACACAGGGCCTCACCTTCGAAAAGGCCCGCCGGGATTACAAGGAGACGCTCATCGTGGAGCAGATGCGCTACAAAAATATTTCCAGCGCCATCATGATTTCACCGCACAAGGTCGAAACCTATTACGACGAGCACAAGAACGATTTCAAGGAGGAGGACAAGGTAAAGCTGCGGATGATTGTGCTGACGAACGGGCCTGACGGCGACACGACGCAGACTCGCAAACTGGCGGAGGAAATCGTAGGCAAATTGAAGGACGGTGCGTCCTTCGCCGATATGGCTAGCATTTATTCGCAAGGTTCACAGCCGAAAGGCGAATGGGATTGGGTGGAAAAATCCGTGCTGCGCAAAGAACTGGCCGATGTGGCGTTCTCACTGAAACCCGGCGAGCGCAGCGGCGTCATCGAAACTCCCGGCGCGTTCTACATCATGCTGGTCGAGGACAAAAAAGAGGCGCACGTGAAACCGCTGGCGGACGTGCGGGACCAGGTCGAGAAACTTCTCCTGGCGAAGGAGCGCACCCGGCTGCAGGAGCAATGGATTGCCAAGCTCAAAAAGAAAACGTTCATTCGCGAATTCGCGTATTGATCGGCGCTTCACTGGCGATTCCGAACCGGCCAGGGTAATTTTCAAAATGCGGATCGGCATCACACTCGGCGACGTCACCGGCATCGGGCCGGAGGTCACGTTGAAAGCGCTTGCGTCCGAAACGAAATTCGACGGCGCTCAATATCTCATCATCGGCGATGTCGATTGCGTGCGGCGGACTAATCAGCAACTTGGGTTGAATCTCCCGCTGGAGGAATATCACGGCCAGACTTCAACCGGGCGCATTGGCCTCTTCAATCCCCTGCCCCACCCGCTCGACGCCAAACTCGCGGAAGGCTCGCCCGCGGCCGCCCACGCCGCGATGGCGTATTTGAAAGCGGCGGCGGAACGCTGCCTGGGGCATGAGTTGGACGCGATGGTCACGGCCCCGGTGAGCAAGGAAAACATCATTCGCGCCGGCCATGATTTCGTCGGGCAAACGGAATATCTTTCGCAACTCGCCGGCACGGAGCGAACGGTAATGATGTTGCTCGGTCATGACGAGCGCGGGCGCTGGCTGCGCGTGGCACTGGCCACGACGCATGTGCCGATCAAGATGGTGGCGGAACGGTTGACGCGGGAGAAAATCGAGCTGGCGATCGAGCTGGCCGCCAAAGCGTGCCGCGATCTGCGGCTGCCGCGCGCGCGCGTAGCGGTCTGCGGACTGAATCCACACGCGGGCGAAGGCGGAAAAATCGGCACCGAGGAACAGACTACCGTCGGCCCGGCGGTGCTGGCCGCGCAGGGGAAACAAATTGACGCGGTGGGACCGTTGAGCGCGGATACTTTATTTTATCACGCGCTTCGAGGAGATTACGACGCGGTCGTGGCCATGTATCACGACCAGGGTTTGTGTCCGCTGAAACTGATTGGCTTTGAGACCGGCGTGAACTGGACGCTAGGGCTGCCCTTCATTCGCACCTCGCCCGATCACGGCACAGCTTACAATATCGCGGGCAAAGGCATTGCCGATCCATCCTCGATGATTTCGGCAATCCGGCTGGCGAAGCAATTGGCGGGAGCATAGGTAGGGACAGCGCGCCGCAACGTGGGGACATGAGAATTCCTCAAGGCATAAACTCCGTCCGCTCTACACCTTCGTCATCTGCCCGCGCGTGACGCCCAGTTGATTCATCAGCCGCAATTCACGCCACAATTCCGTGCCGGAAATTTCGCCGCGCAAAAGCTGGCGATATTTGGAAATCGTTTGGGCCACCTGCTCCGGCGTTTCATTTAGAAATTCGATGCGAAAATTCCTGACGCCCAGCGCCAGCATCCGCTCCACATATTCGGCACCCGTCTGGGCAAGAGCATTGAACACGGTATTGCGGCAGCCGACATCCGCTTTCAACGGATGTTCCTTCCCGACGCGGTCGCGCAATTTCACATCATGCTTGTCGCACGGGCGGCCGCAGTTGGTGTAATCCGTGCCGGTCGAGAGAAACGCGCAGAAGACGCAATGCTCCATGTGAAACATGGGCATGTGCTGGTGAATCGTGACCTCGAAGCATTCCGCCGGCGCGCGTTGCAACAGCGCTTCCAGCTGCTGGAAATTCAAGTCATACGATGCGGTCACGCGCTCCAGTCCGAATTTATTTTTGAAATAATCAGCAGAAAGATGATTGACAATGTTGAGCGAAAAATCCCCGACGCGGCGGTGATTGGCGAAAAATTTCAAGTGATCGTAGTTGCGGACGAGATAACCATCCGCCTCGCACGAGCGCACTTGTTCCAGCGTCCATTCCTCGCCGGTTTTGAAAATACGCGGTGGGGCCACAAAGATTTCCGCGGAGCCGGACGCGCGAACGGCGGCGACCGCATCGCGATATTTTTTCGGGTTCTCGAAATCGCAGTAAACGGTCTCAACTCCGGCTTTCAGTGCGGTTTCAAGCTGGTCAAGGTTGCGAACAAGCACGATCAGTCGCGCAGCGCCCGTCTCAGGATGAGGAACGTGGCCTTCTTCAAGCGTGGGTTGCGGGTTACTGGTCGCGTGGCCGGCAAGCGTCCAGCGTTTCGGCTGCACTCTTTGACGCTCCAACTCCGCCACCACCTCGCGACGCAGGCGGTTTAATTCGCTGATCGGCAGCAGGACTTCGCCACTAAGAAAGTTTTTTAACGCGCCCAATTTGAAAGGCGTGCCGCCCAGGCGGCCCAATTGTTCGCGCAGGCGTTCGGTCGTCAGCGGCTGCTTCTCCGCGGCGGCCAGAGGCATCGCGGAATCCGCGCGCGCGATATGCCCGAGCTCGTCGCGGGCAATCAACGTGAGCGGTTTGCCGGCCAGCCCGTGGATTTCCATTTCGACGGGCCGCTGAAATTTCGGCGAGTCGCCCTCGAAACTCTGGCGCAAACGCCGGTCGAGTTCGGGATCGCTAGTTTTCCAAAGCCGGTCGCCCACGTGCACGCGGCTGAAATCGATGTCACCACGGCCAAAATGGATTTCCGCCGGTCCTCCGGTGAGCGAGGCATTCCTCACTTTCACCTCGTACACGCGGCCGCCTTCCTCCTCCGTTTCCGGCTTGCCAGCATCAAACACCACGCCGTCACCGGGTTTCAACGGGGCAACCAGCTTTGTCATCACCGCATCGCGCAGAACGGTCTCAACTTCGCCGAGGAAAACGCCGCGTTTTTTCCCGAAGCGCGCGTGGACGAGTTGCTGATTGTTGATACCGCCGAACCAGCCGGTGTGCAGGCCGCGCGAGAAAGCCATCTCGACTTCGTAGTTTCGGGTTTCAAGTTTAGGGTTTGGAGTTTCATTGCTCGCGGGGCGCAAATCGTCAATCGTCAATCGCAAATCATTCAGCGCCTCACGATAGGCCCGCGTAATGTTCGCCACGTATTCGGGCGTCTTCAACCGGCCTTCGATTTTCAAAGAGGCGACTCCGGCGCGCGCCAGGTCCGGCAGGACTTCCAGGCCGGCCAGGTCTTGCGGGCTTAACAGATATTTTTTTTCGCCGAGCGGAACGAGGTTGCCGTCCGAAATCAGTTCGTACGGCATACGGCACGCCTGCGCGCACTCGCCGCGATTGGCGGAGCGCCCGCCGAGGGACTCGCTGGTGAGGCATTGGCCGGAATAGGCGACGCAGAGGGCTCCGTGGACGAACACTTCCAGGGGAAGAGTCGAAGACCGAGGGTCGAGGGTCGAGGGGTCTCCGCTGGCTTCCGGCACTCGACACTCGACACTCGACACTCGACACATTTTTTCAATTTCCCGGATGGAACACTCGCGCGCGAGCACGACCAGGTTGCAACCCAGCTCGCGGGCAAATTCCACCCCGGCGGCGCTGGTAACGGTCATTTGCGTCGAAGCGTGGATCGGGAAATCCGGCGAAAGCGAACGAATCAATCGCGCGATGCCGACGTCCTGCACGATGGCCGCGTCCACCCCGGCGGCGATGATGGCGCGCAGATAATTTTCCGCGTGCCCCAGTTCATTTTCGAAAACCAGCGTGTTGAAAGTGACGTAACCGCGGACTCCGCGCTGATGCAGGAATTGCATGAGCCGGGGCAAATCCGCCTCGGTGAAATTATGGGCGCGCATCCGCGCGTTGAATTTGTCGAGGCCGAAATAAATGGCGTCCGCGCCGTTTTCCACGGCGGCCTTGGCGCATTCCCAATCACCGGCGGGCGCGAGCAATTCCGGCAGCGGCCGGGCCGGGCCGGGTGGTGCCTGATTCGCTGCGGGTGCTGGTGACGCGACGCTGCTCATATTGGAATCCAAAATTTACCACAAGGCGGCAGCGGGACAAAGAATCTTCGATAAATGCTCGCGGCAGCCAACGTACGAATTGCGCCTTTGCCTCGCGACGCCTTTGCGTTTAACTCTCATCATGCGCGTTTTGATTATCGGCAGCGGGTATGTCGGGCAGCCGCTGGGCGCCGAATTGGCGCGCCGGGGACACGAGGTTTCCGGCCTGCGACGGAATCGCGCAACGGCGGGAGAACTGCAGGCTGCCGGAATCAAACCGCTGTTTGCGGACATCACCCAGGCGGGAGAACTCGCGCCGTTGCCCCGTGAATTTGATTGGGTGGTGAACTGCGTGGCTTCAGGCGGAGGCGGGGCGGAGGACTATCGCCGCGTTTATGTGGAAGGCATGCGAAATTTAATCGCCTGGCTCGCGCCGGGCCGCGGCGACACCGGCCTTCCCCGGTTCGTTTACACCAGCAGCACGAGTGTTTACGGGCAAACGGACGGCTCGGTGGTCGACGAAAAAAGCGCGGTCGATCCAGCGGCGGAAACCGCGCGAGTATTGCTGGAAGCGGAGACGGCGTTGCTGGCGGGTGCGCGGGAGAAAAAATTTTCGGCGATGATTTTGCGAGTGGCGGGGATTTACGGGCCGGAACGCGGCCATTCGTTCAAACAGTTTCTCCAGGGCGAGGCGCGTCTGGAAGCCGGCGGTGGACGCATCCTGAACATGATCCATCGCGATGACGTGATCGGCTGTGTGATCGCGGCGCTCGAACGCGGACGGCCGGGAGAAATTTACAATACCGTCGATGACGAACCGGTAACCCAGCTTGATTTTTTTTCGTGGCTTTCAGCGGCCACCGCGCTGCCGATGCCGGCTCCCGCCGCAGAAAATCCGGCCGCGCGCAAACGTGGAGCTACGAGCAAGCGTGTTTCCAATCGAAAATTAAAAGCCGAGCTCGGCTATCGTTTCACATATCCGACTTTCCGCGATGGATATGCGGATGAGATTAGGAAGCGGGCGGAAGGCGGGGAAAAACGCGCGCGGACATGAGCGTCCCGCGGTGCTTTGTCACTGGGAGTCGGCCAAGCAAATTATTGCGCTCGGTTCGGGCTGCGCATACTCTGGGATGGAAATCTGGAAGGCCCTGGCGACTGTGTTGCGGTCTGATTGCTTGGTTGATAATCAGCCCGGGCGCACTGCCACACGGGAAGTTGGACGCGAAGTATTCATCCAGTTTCTGATCTCTCTTTGGCGGGGCGGGCGGTTTGGCGGGGCGGTTCGGAAATGAAATGACGGTCGAAAACAAAAATCGTGCGGAAGCGCGTTGGACGATTCTGGTCCCCATTCTTGCCGGGGTGCTGGCAGCGGGACTTTCCGCCGGGCTTTATTGGCGTGAAGCCAGTCAGAGCGAGAAGGTCATTCGCGAGCGTGAAATTTCGAGGCTGGTCCTCTTTGACCAAATTCTGAGCCGGGATTTCAAGGAGACCGCCAATGACCTGCGGGTGCTGGCCAATGGCGACGGCCTGAATTCCTTTCTTTCCTCCGGCCAGCAATCGGACCTCGATCGGGCCGCGAAACGGGCCGCCTTTTTCAGCCGCCAGGCGCCGGAATACTACGAAGTTCGTTACCTGGACGAGCGCGGCAATGAACTATTGCGGGTCAACCAGGGGGGCGACGTTGTGGCACCCGGCCAATTGCAGAACAAAGCGAACCGGTCTTATTTCCAGCAGGCAAACGCTCTCCAAGCCGGAGAAATCTACGTCTCCGCATTCGACCTGAATGTGGAAAACGGCCAACTGGAAATCCCCTACAATCCCACGGTGCGGTTCGCCATGCCGATTTTCGACGAGACGGGACGCCGCCGCGGGATTTACGCCATCAATTATCGGGGCACCAACCTGGTGAGCCGCCTGCAACGGCCCGTTCCATTGCAACTCCGGCAACGCTTGCGCATCCTCAATAGCCAGGGGTTCTGGATCCATGCGCCTGATCCGAAGACCGAATGGGGATTTGTGGTTCCCGATCGTGCGGACCAAACGCTGGCCCATACGGATCCCGCGTTGTGGTCTCACATTTCACACGAAGCGGATGGACAGGTGCGATACGGAGGAGGGTTGTTCACGTGGCATCATTTCCTGCCGCGCGATGCCACCGGCGCGCCGCCGGCGCAGGTCGTGGCCGGAGACGACTTCCTGGTGCTGGCTTCGGAAATCACCGGACCGGAATGGCGAGGTTCGTTCGCACCCATGCGCCAGACGTTTGTAATCATCGGCTGCGCGCTGCTGTTGCTGGTCCTGGAGGGCGGACGCTTTTTCCTGCTCAACCAGCGCTCCGTGAGGGAATTGCGCAACAGCAAGCAGATGTTCGAGGGATTATTCGAGAACGCGCCGGATGCGACCATCCTTGTGGATGATACCGGCAAGATCGTCCGCGCCAACGCGCAGGTCGAATCCATCTTTCGCCGCGCGCGCACCGGGGTGGTCGGCCAAAGCGTGGAGCAATTGATGCCCGAGCGCTATCGCGCGCGGCACGGGCACCATCTGGCGCGCTACTTCGCCAACCCCCATCTCCGCGCGATGGGCGCAGACCTGGAATTGTTCGCGTTGAGGGGCGACGGAACGGAATTTCCGGTGGACATCATGCTCAGCCCGATCGAGACGAAGCAAGGCCGGCAAACCCTGGCGGTGGTTCGCGACATCACCGACCGAAAGCGCGTCGAGCAAATGCATTTGCAGTTTCGCGCGCTGTTCGAGTCCGTGCCTGGCTCCTATCTTGTGTTGAAACCGGACCTGACCATAGCGGCGGTGAGCGATGCATATTTGAAGGCCACCATGACCACGCGCGAGAAAATCCTGGGGCGCGGGCTGTTCGAGGTTTTCCCGGACAACCCGGAAGATCCTGCCGCCAACGGCGCCGCAAACCTCCGCGCGTCGCTGGACCGCGTGCTCAAGGAAAAGGTTGCCAACACCATGGCCATCCAAAAATACGACGTGCGGCGGGCGGATGGCGTTTTCGAGGAGCGCTACTGGAGCCCGGTCAATTCGCCGGTGCTGGGGGCGGACGGGCGGATTGAATATCTCGTGCATCGCGTGGAAGACGTGACGGATTTCATCAAACGAAAGCAATCGCCCGCCGAAGCCGAACCGGCGAACGGAATGCTGACGCGCATGGAACAAATGGAGGCGGAAATTTTCCGAAGCTCGCAGGAGGTGCAGGCAGTGAACCAGAGCCTGCGCGAGGCCAACCAGGAGTTGGAGGCGTTCTCCTATTCCGTCTCGCACGATTTGCGCGCGCCGCTGCGGCACATCGATGGTTTCGTGGACCGGCTGAACAAGAACCCGGCTTTGACCGCCGATGAGAAGAGCAAGCGTTACCTGCAAATCATTTCGCAGTCCGCCCGGCACATGGGGAATTTGATCGATGATTTGCTCGTTTTCTCCCGCATGGGCCGCACCGAATTGCGCCACACGAAGTTGAACCTGGAGCATCTCGTCCGGGACGTCATCGAAGGCCTGTCGCCGGAGTTGGAGCAGCGCAAGGTGGTTTTCAAAATCGAACCCCTCCCGGCCGTGTGCGCCGATCCCGCCATGCTGCGGCAGGTGCTGGTGAATCTGATCGGCAACGCGGTGAAATACACGCGCCCCCGCGAGCAGGCCGAAATCGAAATCCGCTGCGTGGAGACGCCGGAGGAATTTGTGGTGTCCGTGCGCGATAACGGCGTGGGTTTCGACATGGAATACGCGCAAAAATTATTCGGCGTTTTTCAACGGCTGCATCGCGCGGAGGAATTTGAAGGCACCGGCATCGGCCTGGCGAATGTCCGCCGCATCATTCAAAGGCACGGCGGGCGCACCTGGGCCGAGAGCAAGGTGAACGAAGGCGCCACGTTCTATTTTACATTGCCCAATAAAAAGGAAATCAATGAGTCCCCTGAAAAGAATATTGCTGGCTGAAGACAACCAAAACGACGTGGAACTGACCCTCGCCGCGCTGGACGAATATAATCTCGCCAACGAGGTGGTGGTGGTGCGGGACGGCGTCGAGGCGATGGATTATGTGAACCAGCGCGGGAAATTCGCGGGCCACGCGAACGGAGTTCCCGCGGTGATTCTTCTGGATTTGAAAATGCCGCGCATGGACGGCCTCGAGACGCTCAAACAGCTTCGCGGCGATGCGCGCTTCAAACGGGTGCCGGTGGTGATGATCACCTCCTCGCGCGAGGAACAGGACCTGGTCCGCAGCTACGAGTTGGGCGTAAACGCCTACGTGGTGAAACCGGTGGATTTCCAAAAATTCGTCGAGTGCATCAAACAAATCGGCTTCTTCTGGGCGCTGATCAACGAACCGCCGCCCGGAGCCACACCCAGGAGCGAGTGATTATGAGCCAGAAAACTCCCGTCACGCCATTACGCATCCTCCACCTGGAGGACAATCCCTACGACTCAGAAATGGTCGCGATGCTGCTGACGGACGAACACATTGCCTTCGAGATACAGCGGGTGGAGACGCGAAAAGATTTCGAAACCGCCCTCGAAAAAGGCCATTGCAACCTCATCATTTCCGATTTCTCACTGCCGGCATACAACGGTTTGAAGGCGCTGGCCCTGACGCGCGGAAGATTGGCGGACATGCCGTTCATTCTTTTTTCCGGAACCATCGGCGAAGAAACCGCGATCGAATGCCTCAAGCACGGCGCCACGGATTACGTGCTCAAGGAGCGCCCGGCCCGGCTGATCTCGGCGGTGCGGGCAATCATGAAGGAGGCGGAGGAGCGCGAGCGCCGCAAGGCCTCCGAGGCCGAGTTGCAGCGCAGCGCCGAGCGTGAGCGGGAAATGGAAATCCGCTTCCTGCGCATGCAACGGATGGAAAGTATCGGCTCGCTCGTGAGCGGCATCGCGCACGATCTCAACAATGCCCTCGTGCCGGTGCTCATGGGCTGCGGGTTCCTGCGCTCGGAACGCCTCAATCCCGAGTCTGAACAGGTGTTGACCACCATGGAAACCAGCGCGCAACGCGGCGCGGACATGCTCCGCCAGGTGCTCGCCTTCGCGCGCGGCGTCGAGGGAAAAAAAAGTCCGGTGCAAATCAACCTGCTCCTGCGCGAGATGGAAAAAATCGCGCGCGACGCTTTTCCGAAAACAATTCGCGTGCGGGTGGACATCCCGGGCGACCTCTGGCCGGTGTCCGGATACCCCACGCAATTATACCAGGTGCTGATGAACCTTTCGATCAACGCGCGCGACGCGATGCCCGGCGGCGGCCAGCTCGCGTTCCGCGCCGAGAACGTGGACTTGGATAAAAGCGCACCGCGGATTCATCCGGACGCGGTACCCGGGCCTCATTTGCTGGTGACGGTTTCGGACACGGGCATGGGCATGCCGCAGGAGGTGCTCGAAAAGCTTTTTCAACCGTTCTTTACCACGAAAGAACACGGCAAAGGCACTGGCCTCGGCCTCTCAACCTCGCTGAATATCGTCAAGACCCATGGCGGGTTCATCGCGGTCGAAAGCCGTGTCGGAGAAGGGACGCGTTTCCGGATTTATCTTCCCGCGCTCAGCCCCTCCGTGGACACAGAGGAGGAACCGAAACTGGCGCGGCTGCCCACCGGCCGTGGCGAGGGAATCCTGGTGGTGGACGATGAAATTTCCATCTGCGAAATCACCAAGGCGACACTGGAGAATTATGGCTACCGGGTGCATATGGCCAATAGCGGTCCGGAGGCGGTGGCGATTTATGCCGAGAAACGAAAAGAAATCCAACTGGTCGTGACCGACACTGATATGCCTTTTATGGACGGCGAGGCCACTTCAATCGCTTTGAAAAAAATCAATCCCCGGCTGAAGATCATCATGGCCAGCGGCAGCGTTCCGGGCAAACACGAGAAGGGCGCGGCCGCCACCAGCAACATCAGCGCCTTCGTACCCAAGCCTTACACGGTGGACCGGTTGTTGACGGTCGTGCACGAGGTGTTGGCACAAAAACCGTAGGACAGGCAGGATGCCTGTCCCACATATTCAACGTTTCGCGAAGATTTTGTTGGCCTCCTCGAGCGTCTCCTTGGAACCGATGTCATACCAGATGCCGGGAACGCGCCAGGTGTAAAACGGCGTGCGCGGATAAAGCCATTGCACCAATCGGCCGGGCTGGTCCGGGTTGTTGCCTTCGGCAATGTATTGCCGGATCAAGGGGAGCGAAGCCTTGGGATAATAATACAGGGCGATGCCAGTGATGGTGCTGGTGGGATTTTTCGGCTTCTCCTCGAAAAACGTGATGCGCCCCTGCCCGTCCACGGAGATGGAATTGTATTTCTTGATTTCCTCGAGGTTGCCCACGTCGTAAACGGCCAGCACCGGCGCATTTTTTTCGCGGACGAATTGGCCGAAACCCTCCAGCTTCTCGCTGAACAAATTGTCGCCGGCCACCACGATGATGTCGTCGTCCACATTTTGGGTTTTCAGGACATAATGGATATCGCCGATGGCGCCGAGTTTGTTGGTATCGTCGGTCGAGTTGTCGTTGACGATGGTGAAATTGAGCTTGGCCTTGGTTGCGTGATAGTCGTCCGCCCATTTCTGGAAATGACCGGCGAACTTGGCGTTGGTGACCACGTAAATGCGGTCGATGCCGCCGATGGGCGCAAGATTATCGAGCACATATTCCACCATGGGCTTGCCGGCGACCGGCAGCAGCGGTTTGGGCTGCGTGAGCGTAAGCGGATACAACCGAGTGGCATAACCGGCGGCGAGAATGATGACTTTCATATTTTCATTTTGCGAACGAATGCGAATTCAAAATAATTAAATCGCAGAGGGCAACTAAAAACTCAATGGGCTGTAACCCCGGGCGCATCTTTTATGAACGGTAAAATGCGGAATAGCAGCGGAGTGGCCTCAGAAGATGCCACGGGGTAATGGCGTATCGCCCAAAACGAAATTCACCTTTCGCGGTAGGGCGCGTCGCTCCGCGAGCGCCGCATTTCCGAGCAAAACGGACGATTTTTCAGTTCGAGGGCGCGCACAGAGTGACGCGTCCTACCTCGTTGTGGTTTGAGCAACACGTCCTCACGACGTGGGTTACCCTTCATCCCTTGCTCTCGAATAAACTCGGCGCGGAATGCCAGGCCAGCTCCTGGCATTTGGTGAGAATTTCCACGCCGGATTCGGAATTCAACGCGAACTCCGCCAGCGCTTGCGCTTCCGCCAGCTTAATGCGGCGCACCATGTATTTGATCTGCGGCACCAACGGCGGCGCGGCGCTCAATTCATCCACGCCCAACCCGATCAAGAGCGCGGTCATCGTGGGTTCGCCGGCCATTTCGCCGCAAACACTCACGGTAATTTTATTTTTGCGGGCCGCGTCCACCGTGGCCTTGATGAGCCGGATGATGGCCGGGTGCGTCGGCTCGTACAGATGCGCGATTTTTTCGTTCATCCGGTCCACCGCCAGCGAATACTGAATCAAGTCGTTGGTGCCGATGCTGAAAAATTTCACCCGCTTGCCCATCGCGTCCGCAATCAGCGCGGCCGAAGGAATTTCAATCATCGCGCCGATTTCGAGCTTTTCATCGAAGGCAAGACCCTCCTTGCGCAATTCGCCTTTGTATTCCTCGACGAGAGCGTTGGCCTGGTTGAGTTCGTCCAAACCGGAAATCATGGGATACATCATGCGGATGTTCCCGTGGGCGCTGGCGCGCAAAATGGCCCGCAGCTGGCTGCGAAACACTTCCACCTCCTGCAGGCAAAACCGAATGGCGCGCCAGCCAAGGAACGGATTCATCTCGGTGGGTACCTGGAGATGCGAAAGAAATTTATCACCGCCCAAATCGAAAGTGCGGATGGTGACCGGGTGCGGCTTCAACGCCTCGGCAATCTGGCGATAGGCCTTGTATTGCTCTTCCTCGGTCGGTGACGAATCGCGGTTGATGAAAAGATATTCCGTCCGGAACAGGCCGACGCCCTCGGCGCCGTTGGCCGTGACGGCATCCGAATCTCCGGCCTGTTCGACGTTGGCAGTGAGAAAAACTCGGTGGCCGTCCAGCGTGACCGCGGGCTTGAGCAAAATGTCGCGCAGTTTTTCCTGCAACGTGACCTGCTTGCGGATGAGCTGGCCATATTCGAAAAGCGTCTGGTCGGTGGGATTGAGAATGACCACGCCGTTGAAACCATCGAGCAGCGCGTATTGGCCGGTCTGCAATTCATTGCTCGCGGTCTTCAATCCGACCACCGCCGGAATGCGCATCGAGCGCGCCATGATGGCCGTGTGCGAGGTCTTGCTGCCGATGTCTGTGGCGAAACCGAGCACCTTGGTGCGGTCCATCTGCGCCGTGTTCGACGGCGTCAAATCGTGGCTGATGATGATGCACGGCTCATCCAACTGGCGCAGATCGATTTCATCCCGCTTGCCCAGCACATTATTCAGCACGCGAGTGGTAACATCGCGCATGTCCCCGGCGCGCTCGCGCAAATAATCATCTTCGATGGCCGCGAGGGTCGCGGCGTAGCGCTCAGCCACTTTGTGAAAAGCGTATTCGGCGTTGACCTTTTCCTCGTTGATCGTGCGCACGACTTCATCGATCAAGGTGCGGTCCTCGAGCACGAGCAAATGGGCGTCAAAGATACTCCCCTCCTTGGCGCCCATGGCGGCGCCGACCTTGCGTTGCACCTCAAGGATTTCGTGGCGCGTTTGCACCAGCGCGCGTTCCAGCCGCGAGACTTCCTCGTGCAATTTGGCTTCGGGAATGGTCTGACGATGGATAGTGTGCTCGGGTTGTCCGAGCACGAGGATTTTTGCCCGGCAGACTCCATTGGAAACGGGAATGCCCCGGAAAACTTTTTCGCCTTTATGCAGCGGTTCAGCCACTTTCGCACAATTAAACCTAAAGAACTTACGTTGGAAAGGAATTTAACACGCGGAGGCCGGTAGAAACCGCCGCGCTGCGGCGTCCCCGTCCGCCTTCAGCGGACGGAATGATCAAGCCCGCGGCATTCACCGTCCCGCTGCGCAGCGCTCACCCCACCCTACAACAAAAAAGCCCGCCTAATGGCGGGCTCGAAACTTTGGACCTTGGACCTTGGACTTTAGACTAATTAAGCCCGTTCCATGTACTTGCCCGTACGGGTATCCACTTTAATTTTTTCGCCGGTCTTGATGAACAGCGGCGCCTGCACGGTGATGCCGGTTTCCATGGTGATGGGCTTCTGGACGTTGTTGGCAGAATCGCCGCGGATGCCTTCCGGTGCATCCGTCACAGTCAGAATGACCGACGAGGGCAATTCGATGGACACGGCTTTTTCCTCAACGAACGTCACCGTGACGCCAGCGTTTTCCACGAGATAATCCTTGGCGTCGCCGACGAGCTCGGCATTGAGCGTGACCGTTTCGTAGGTCTCGGGGTCGGTGAAAACAAAATCCTCGCCGTCTTTATAGCTGAACTCCATGCGCTTGGTAATCATCGGCACGGGCTCGATGCGCTCGGTGGAGCTGAAGCGCACATCGGCGGATTTGCCGGTGCGGATGCTGCGGATGGTGGCCTGCACGAACGCGCGGAGGTTGCCGGGCGTGCGGTGCTGGCTGTCGAGGACGACGCAGATGTCGCCATTGTAATTGATCGCCATTCCACGGCGAAGGTCGTTTGCTGTTGCCATAAATCTAAGCTGTCAAAATGAACGTTATTGCCCGGCCGGACCTTTCCGGGACGGGGGCCGAGTAAAATAGCGGACCACAGGATGAAAGCAAGCGCGGATTTCGGGAAAATCTCGACAAAATTGACCTCCCAGATAGTCTGTTTCACAAGAAGAAACTTCGCCATGTGGACCTGTCCGAAATGCGGTGAAGCTGTTGAAGACCAGTTCGGTTCCTGCTGGAAATGCGCAAAAATCCCGCGAGAGCCGGTGGCTTCCGCTCGACCATCGTTGAGGTGGTCTGATTATCTCCTCGCCGCACTGATTGCCTACCTGATACCTCTGCTGGCGGTATTTCTACAGCCGGGTTTCACAAATCGATACGAGGTGTTCTTGGGCCGCGAACTTTTTCATGATGCGCGAGCGTGGCTGTGGATGCTCGTGCCTGCCGCCATTGATTTCGCCATCCTGCTTCCCTTTCTGAAATCCCCAGGCTCAAAGCGGGCGGCTGCTGTCTTCCTGCTTTTTGCCTGGGTTTGCATTATCCTTTCCACCAGCATGAAGATGCATTAGGGACAACTCCATCATTTATGTACGAACACCGCTTCCGTCCTCTCCTGGCCCGCAGAAAGTTTTACCACCGCCTGGCGCGCAGCGCCGCGCTGGGCCTGTCAGTCCTGGCGGTTGGATTGCTCATTGGCATGGTCGGATATCATTACTTCGAACACCTCGGTTGGATCGACGCCTTTTCGAATGCGTCCATGATTCTCTCCGGCATGGGCCCGCTCGGAGAATTGAAAACGACCGGCGGAAAAATTTTTGCAGGCTGTTACGCGCTGTTCAGCGGTGTGGCTTTTCTCACGAGCATCGGCGTGGTTTTCGCGCCCATCTATCATCGGTTCCTGCATAAGTTCCATCTTGAGACGGCCAAAGAGGCAAAGGAAAAGTAACCGGACAGTATTTTCGATATACGATTTACGATTTACGAGCGTGCGGCCTGGAATCGTGGCTCGTAAATCGTATATCGTAAATGGTCAGCCTCGCGTCGCCGGCTACAAAAAGATTCGATGAATTGCGCGCTTCGGATATATTACCACGGATGACCTCCGGAGAAATCATCGGCCTCACGCTCACCCTGCTGGTGATGCTGGTCGGCTTTGCCGGCAGCATCGTGCCGATCTTGCCGGGACCGCCGTTGGTGCTCATCGCGGCGCTGGGGCATCGGCTCTGGTTCGGCGAACACAGCGCCAGCGGGTTGGTGTTGTTTTGCCTGACGGTGCTGACCATTGGCGCGCTGTTACTCGACTATTTCGCGAGCGTTTACGGCGCGAAACGCTTCGGCGCTACCTGGCGCGGATTGCTCGGAGCATTCGTCGGCGGGTTGGTCGGCCTGTTCTTCAGTATCCCGGGAATCATCATCGGCCCATTCCTCGGCGCGATGGTTTTCGAACTGCTGGGCGGTTACAAAATCGACAAAGCCTCACGCGCCGGACTCGGCGCCACGCTGGGAGTCTTCGCGGGCGTCTTTGCCAAATGCGCCGTCAGCGCCATGATGATGCTTCTGTTTACAGTGAGCGTGATTTTGCGGTCGTAGGTTTAAACGGAGCAAAAAACGTCCACTCATTCGCAATTTTGCCGCATCCATCCACTGCGAAATCGTTTTGACTCACTTGGCCGGTGAGATATGCTCTGCGGCCTTGTTTTAACCGGTAGGGTCGGCGCGCTGCGCTGTCCGCGCCGCGTTCAGCGGTGCAACCGATGAGACATTGCAAATCGGATGCAACAATTTCCGCGCCTGAACGGCGCGGGGACGCCGCAGCGCGGCGTCCCTCCCATGAAAGAATTTTGAATTTATGGCCAAACTGACTATTCGAGACCTGAACGTTCGCGGGAAACGCGTTTTTTTGCGCGTGGATTATAATGTGCCGTTGGAAGAAAAAGACGGGCAAATGGTCATCACCGATGACACCCGCATCAAGGAAACCCTGCCCACGCTCAAGCACCTCATCGAGCAGGGTGGCAAGCTGATTTTGACGGCGCACCTTGGCCGGCCCAAGGGCCAGCGCGAGGCAACCATGTCGCTTCGTCCGGTCGCGGCGCGGCTGGCGGATATGCTGGGCCGCCCGGTCGCCTTCGTGGATGATTGCATCGGCGAAAAGGTCGAGAAAACCGCGGGCGCCTTGAAGGAAGGCGATGTGTTGCTGCTGGAAAATGTCCGCTACTACAACGAAGAGGAGAAAAACGACCCGGCCTTCGCGGAAAAGCTCGCGAAAGTCGCCGATGTGTATGTGAACGACGCGTTCGGCGCGGCGCATCGCGCGCATGCTTCGACCGAAGGCGTGGCGCGCATCGTGGCGAAGCGCGGCGGGAAGTGCGCGGCGGGGCTGCTCATGGAGCGCGAATTGAAATTTTTGGGCGATGAATTGGAAAAACCGGCGCGCCCGTTCGTGGTCATTCTCGGCGGCGCGAAGGTTTCGGACAAAATCAAGGTGATCGACCGTCTGCTGGAAAAGGCGGACACGATTTTGATCGGCGGCGCGATGGCTTACACGTTCAAGCTCGCGCAGGGTCTCAAAGTCGGCAAATCCCTCGTCGAACCAGACAAAAAAGACGTGGCTCTCGCCGCCTTGGAAAAAGCCAAAACGCGCGGTGTTCAGTTCCTATTGCCCACGGACAATACCGTGGCCACGCCCATCGTGACGGACAAACTGAACAAGAAGGGCAAGCCGATCATTGATTTGAACAATCCGCGCACGAACAGCGAACCGAATATTCCGGACAACGAGGAAGGGGTGGACATCGGTCCCGCCAGCGCCGCAAAATTCCGCGATGCGATCGTGGGCGCAAAAACGATTTTGTGGAACGGTCCGATGGGAATTTTCGAGGACAAACGCTTTGCCGCCGGCACGAATGCAGTGGCAGAAGCAGTCGTGGACGCCACGCAAAAGAACGGCGCCAAGAGCATCATCGGCGGCGGCGACAGCGTGAAGGCGCTGAACAAGGCGAAGCTGGGGGACAAAGTCACGTTCATGAGCACCGGCGGTGGGGCGAGCTTGGAATTTTTGGAAGGCGCAGTGCTGCCGGGCGTGGCCGCCCTATCGGACAAATGATTTAACGCAAAGACGCCAGGGTGCAAAGGCGCAAAGGGATTATTAAATTAATTTTTCGCGCCTGGGCATTACTTGGAAAATGAATGAGAACGAGATTAGTAAGGTAATCGTGGACAGTGCGATAGAGGTGCATCGCGAACTGGGTGGGCCGGGATTACTTGAGTGTCTTTATGAAGAATCGATGGTGGAAGAGTTGGTTCGGCGCGGAGTTAAAGTGGAACGACAGGTCCCGGTCCCAATAATTTACAAAGGCAAGACGCTGAGTATTCCGCTCAAGTTGGATTTGAAAGTGAACGGTCTGGTTTTGATAGACAACAAAGCGGTGACGCAATGGAATTCGATCTTTGAAGCCCGATGCTGACGTATTTAAGATTGACCGGGTTGAAACTTGGCCTAGTCATCAATTTTGGCGAACAATATGTAAAAAACGGAATTCATCGGGTGGTGAATGGATTATGAGCAGCAAAATCTTGGCGCCTTTGCGTTAAATAAATTCTAAAAATGAATAAAGAACGAAAATTGATCATTGCGGGGAATTGGAAGATGAACAAGACCGTGGCGGAGGCGCTGGACCTCGTGCGCGGCTTGAAAATCGAACTCGCGAACGTGAAGGAAGTGGACATCGTCGTGTGCCCGCCGTTCACGGCGCTGTGCGAGGTTTCCAAGGCCATTCTCGAAACCAAGAACATCCGCCTCGGCGCGCAGAACATGAGCGAGCACAATGGCGGCGCTTACACCGGCGAAATCGCAGCCGGAATGCTCAAGGAATTTTCCGTTCGCTACGTGATTCTCGGCCACAGCGAGCGCCGGCAATATCAAAAGGAGTCCGACGCGTTGATCGCCAAAAAAGCCGCCGCGGTCCATGCGGCATCGCTCAAGCCGATCGTTTGCGTGGGCGAAACGCTCTCCGAACGCGAAGGCAACCAAATGGAGCAAGTCCTTGATACGCAGGTGCGCGGCAGCCTGGCGGGTTTGACCAAGGAGCAGATGGCCGAGACGATTGTCGCCTATGAACCGGTTTGGGCCATCGGCACCGGCAAGACGGCCACCACCCAGCAGGCGCAGGACGCCCATGCGTTCATCCGCGGTGTGCTGGCGAAAATGTTCGATGATAGCGTTGCCAAGAAGGTGCGCATTCAATATGGTGGCAGCGTCAAACCGTCCAATGCGCGGGAGCTGATGAGCCAGCCGGATGTGGATGGCGCGCTGGTGGGCGGAGCTTCCCTGGAAGCACGCAGCTTTGCGGACATAATTAAGAATTCGATTTAATTTATTATATGCTGTTTCTGATCATTTTGCTCACGGTCGCGATGGTGATTGATTGTATCGCGCTGGTTTTCCTGGTGCTGATGCAATTGCCGAAAAAAGAAGCCGGCGCGGGGCTGGCCTTTGGCGGCGCGGCGACGGACGCTTTGTTTGGCGCCGGCTCGGGAAATTTCCTGACCAAAGCCACGAAATATTCCGCAGGCATTTTCTTCGCGCTGGCCCTCGTGCTGTCCATCCTGCAAAGCCGCCGCGCGCATCAGCCGGGCTCGGACTTCCTGGAGCGCCTCAAGCAGCATCAAAACGAGCAGCCAACCATCGTGCCACCGCCGGCGACTCCCACTCCGCCTCCGGCAGCCTCGGCTCCGCCACCGATCGTTCCGGCGACCACGAATTTCCTGCTGCGGCCTGACAATAGCGCGCCGAGCAACGCCGCGCCAGTGGCTCCGTCGCAAAAATAATTAGTGATGAATTGGCCGACCCGCCTTCGCTCCGCTACGGCGCGGCAAGCCCGGCGGGGTGGATGGCGCATCCCGGTCCCACCCCGGAGCGCGGCTGTGCTGGAAGCCAGCCGCAGCACACTCTCTCGGCGGCAGTCCCAAGGATGGCCGAATTCGTGGATCTTTCCATCGCTGCGGCTGATGCTCCGCACACAACCGCGCTCCGCTACGACGCAGCAGGGTGGCTTTCGGTTCCAATGGACGCTGCGAGCAGCTTTCGCGTTGCTTTGCTGTGCGCTGCTCTTCGGCGGATGCATGCGGCGCGATCCGCCAGCGGACGTCACCATTATTAATTTCTCCGAACCGCAGTCGCTCGACCCGGCCATCATAACCGCTCAGCCGGACATGCGGATTGTATCGGGAATGTTCGAGGGAATGACCCGCGTGGACCCGAAAACCGGCGGCGCCATCCCCGGACTGGCCGAGCGCTGGGAAATCTCACCGGACGGCAAAACCTACATCTTTCGCCTGCGCACGAATCTGGTCTGGTCCACCGGCGATCCAATTCGCGCCGACGACGTGGTCTATTCCTGGATTCGCACGCTGGATCCGGCCACGGCGTCGGATTATGCCGGCCAGTTGTTCTATGTAAAAAACGCGGAGGCCTTCAACGCGGGAAAAATGAAAGACGCCTCGCAGGTGGGCGTCACGGCGGTGAATCCCTTCACCGTGCGAGTGGAACTGAATCATCCGACGGTGTTTTTTTTGGACATCTGCGCGATGCCGATGGCCAGCGTGGTGCCGCGCCAGACGATTGCGAAACTCGGCGATGCCTGGATTCGCGCCCAACCGCTCCCCGTTAGCGGGCCGTACGAGCTGGAGTTCTGGCGGCTCAACGACAAAGTTCGCCTCCGAAAAAATCCCCGCTACTGGGATGCGGCCAACACCCAATCGAGAATCATCGATCTATTACCCATTGGTTCGGCGAGCAGCGCGTTGAATCTTTATGTGCGCGGCGAGGCGGACATCGTGTGGGACAAGGAACTCGTGCCGACCGAGCTGCTCGATGTGCTGCTGCGGCGCCCGGACTTTCACACCTTCAGTTATCTCGGCAGCTACTTCGTGCGGTTTAACGTGACGCGCAAACCCTTCGATGACCCGCGCGTTCGCAAAGCGCTGGCGCTGGCGATTGACAAAAAGCGCATCGTTCAACGCATCACGCGCGGCGGCGAGCAGCCGGCGTCGCACCTGGTTCCGGACGGCACGGCGCATTACGTCTCGCCCGAGGGCCTGGGATACGATCCGGTTCTCGCGCGCAAATTATTGGCGGAAGCCGGCTTTCCCGGCGGTAAAAATTTTCCACGAATGGAATATATGTTCAACGCGCCCGCCGGCGGCGGCAAAATCCATGAACAGATCGCGATCGAACTCCAGCAGATGTGGCGCGACACACTGGGCGTGGACATCGAATTGCGCCAACTCGAGATGCAGGTTTACCTGAGCGAACAGGACCAGATGCATTATGATTTGTCGCGTTCGAGTTGGATCGGCGATTACAACGACGCCAATACATTTCTCAATATGTTCGTGACCGACGACGGCAACAATCGCACGGGTTGGAGCAACCCGCGCTATGACGCGCTCATCCGGCAGGCCAATGAAACCACGGACGTGCAAGCCCGCGAAAAACTTTTTCAGCAGGCGGAAACGATTCTGGTGCGCGATGACCTGCCGATCATTCCGTTGTTTTTTTACGCGGGCATCAATTATTTCGACACGAACAAAATCCAGGGGGTTTACACCAACATGGTGGATTTGCATCCCTTGAATGCAATACGGAAGGTGAAACCAAAAGGTCAAAGCCTCCTTACGCCGGCTGCTACGACGCGTTGATATGTATTTTCTCAAGCGCCTCACCTACATGATACCGCTGCTGCTGGTCATCAGCGCCGTGTCGTTCTGGCTGGTGCACCTGGCGCCGGGCGGACCGTTCGACAAGGAACGCGCGCCCGCTTCGCCCCAGATCAAACACAACCTCGAAGCCAAATATCATCTCGACGAGCCGGTTTGGAAACAATACCTGCGCTACGTGGGCGGACTTGCTCACGGCGATTTTGGGCCGTCGTTGAAATACCGCGATCATTCGGTGACCGACATCGTCCTGCAGGGTTTGCCGGTGTCGATGCTGCTGGGCTGGCTGGCGTTTGGCTTCGCCATGGGCGTCGGGTTGCCTGCCGGTTTCATTACCGCCGTGCAACGCGGGCGCTGGCAGGACCACGTGGGAAGTTTTCTGGCGTTGCTGGCCGTCTGCATTCCGGGCTTTGTCATCGCGCCGATACTGGTGCTGGTATTCACGATCAAATGGCATCTGCTGCCGGTGGCATTATGGGAATCGCCCGCGCACGCGGTGCTGCCCACCATCGCGCTCGGGCTCTATTTCGCCGGAAAAATTGCCCGGCTGTTTCGCGAGGGAATGCTGAACACAATGCAGATGGAATTCGTCACGGCGGCGCGGGCCAAGGGACTCGGCGAAAACACGCTGCTCATGCGCCACGCCGTCCGGCTCGCGGTCCTGCCGGTGGTTTCCTATGCGGGACCGATGCTGGCCGATTTGTTTACCGGCTCCTTTGTCATCGAAAATATTTTCCAGATCCCCGGCCTCGGCGTTTTCTTCATCAACAGTTCGCTGAACAGTGATTATACCATGACCGTCGGCCTGGCGTTGCTGTATGCGGTGTTGTTGATTGTTCTCAACCTGGTTGTGGATTTCGCGTATATGCTCCTCGATCCGCGCGTGAAATATGAGTGACGAGCAAGTGGAGAATTCGAAGGTGAGTGTTGAGAGGCAAAATGCCAGCTCAACGCCGGCCAGCCCGGCACGACGCGCGTGGCGGCGATTCCGCAAAAACCGCCCTGCCCTCTTCAGCGCCTGGTATGTCGTTGCGCTGTTGATCGTGATTGCCGCCTGGCCGGTAGCCATCCGAATCGCCCACTCCGCCGGCCCGGCCGCCGCCGCGTGGGCCAAAAATCACGCGCCGGAGCAATTGTCCGACGCGCAATTTCAGCCGCCCGACGCGCAGCACTGGTTCGGCACGGATGAACACGGGCGCGATGTGCTGTCCCGGGTTTTGTACGGGGCGCAAATTTCGCTGCTGGTCGGTTTTGTGGGAGCCGCGGTGAGCCTGATTATTGGCGTGCTGTGGGGCGCCATCGCCGGTTCCGCGGGCGGTAAGGTGGATGGCGCGATGATGCGCATCGTGGACGTCCTCTATTCGCTGCCATCGATCATTTTCGTAATCGTGCTGATGACCACGCTGGGGGAAAAATTGAAGCAACTGCCGGTCGTGAGACAATCGCCGGCGCTGGAAAAGGAATTGCGCCTGTTGATTCTGTTTGTCGGCCTGGGCGCGATTTCCTGGCTGACGATGGCGCGCATCGTGCGTGGGCAGGTGCTGTCGCTGCGGACGCGGCCGTTCGTGGACGCGAGCCGCGCGCTCGGCGCGAGCCCCACGCGCATACTCCTGCGGCACATCATTCCCAATGTCTTCGGCGTCGTGATCGTCTATCTTACACTCACGATTCCCGCGATTGTTCTGTACGAATCATTTCTGAGTTACCTGGGCCTCGGAGTGCAACCCCCGATGGCGAGCTGGGGTTCGCTCATTTCCGAAGGCGTGGATCAGATCAATCCAATTCGGATTTACTGGTGGATGATTGTATTTCCCGGCGGAGTGCTGGTTTCGACGCTGCTGGCGCTGAACTTTCTCGGAGACGGCTTGCGCGATGCGTGGGATGTGAAGGGAAGTTAAACGGTTCAGAAGAACTTTCACCGCAAAAAACGTGCGGCCTTTCCCAAAATTTAACCGGAAATTTCCAGAATCTATCGTAGATTCTTCGTTGACCGCGCGGCCTGCGCCGGTAACATGCGCGCGGTCAAACTTGAACCAAACTGGATTGAACCTAGATTGAAATCGAAAATATGGCAGTAAAAGTTGCAATTAACGGGTTCGGACGCATTGGCCGCCTGGTGTTTCGCGCCATCGCCGAACAAGGACTTCTCGGAAAAGATGTGGACGTCGTCGCCGTCGGCGATATCGTCCCCGCCGACAACCTCGCGTATCTTTTGAAGTACGATTCCACGCAGGGCCGTTTCAAAGGCGAAGTTGGCTCCAAGAAATCCTCCCCTGACAAAGCAGAAGATGACGTGCTGGTCGTGAACGGGAAGGACATTTTGGTCGTCAGCGCCCGGACGCCGGCGGAATTGCCGTGGAAGCAACTCGGCGTGCAATTGGTCATCGAGTCCACCGGCCTCTTCACCGATGCCGACAAGAACAACCCGAAATCGTCCTACGGCCACATCACTGCCGGCGCGAAGAAGGTCATTATTTCCGCGCCCGCCAAGAACGAAGACATCACGGTGGTGATGGGCGTGAACAACGACAAATACGATCCGGCCAAACACAGCGTCATTTCCAACGCCTCCTGCACGACGAACTGCCTCGCGCCGCTCGTTCACGTGCTGCTCAAGGAAGGTTTCGGCATCGAGGAAGGCCTGATGACGACCGTGCACAGCTACACCGCCACGCAGAAAACAGTGGACGGACCGAGCAAGAAGGACTGGAAGGGCGGCCGCAGCGCGGCAATCAACCTGATTCCTTCCACCACCGGCGCGGCCAAAGCGGTCGGGCTGGTTTGCCCCGAAGTGAAGGGCAAGCTCACCGGCATGTCATTCCGCGTGCCGACGCCCACGGTTTCCGTGGTCGATCTCACCGTTCGCACGGTGAAGGACACGAGCTACGCGGAAATCAGCGCCGCGATGAAGAAGGCCAGCGAGACGTATCTCAAAGGCATCCTGGATTACACGGCGGATGAAGTGGTGAGCAGCGATTTCATTCACTGCCAGTCGTCGTCGATTTTCGACGCCGGCTCGGGCATTGAATTGAACAAACGCTTTTTCAAGCTGGTGAGCTGGTACGACAACGAATGGGGCTATAGCTGCCGCGTGGCGGACCTGCTGAAATTCATGATTAACAAAGGAATTTAATCCTTTTCAAGAAAACGAAACGGCGGCTTGGAAACAAGCCGCCGTTTTTGTTTTGCGAAATGCCTCAAGCCACAAATGTACACAGATGAAACACAGATAAAACAACTGCGTCCTCCCGAAACACCGTCTTACCTTGAGGCGAGAAAGGGAATCCCTTTTGTAAATCTGTGCTTATCTGTGTTCATCTGTGGCGAAAAAATCAGTGCTTCTCTTCTTTTAACTTTTGCTCGAACTTTTTCAGCTTGGGCTTGATAACCACCTGGCAGTAGGGGGCGGAGGTGTGATTATTATAATAATCCTGATGATAATCCTCCGCTTTGTAAAAGTGATCGAGCGGCGCGATTTGCGTCACGATCGGACTCTTGAAATTTTTCTGCGCCTCGGCCTTTGATTTTTCCGCCGCCGCTTTTTGGGCGGGGCTGCTATACAGGATGATGGAGCGGTATTGCGTGCCCACGTCGGCGCCCTGCTGGTTCAGCGTCGTCGGATCGTGCGCGTCCCAAAAATAATCCAGCAATTTATCGTAGGAAACTTTCTGGGGATCGAAAACAATTTGCGTGACCTCGGCGTGGCCGGTGTCGCCGGTGCAAACGTCCTCGTAACTTGGGTTCGCGGTGTGCCCGCCAGCGAAGCCGCTGGTGACAGACACGACCCCGGGAATGCGCTGGAATTCGGCTTCCATGCACCAGAAACAACCGCCGCCAAAAGTCGCCGTTTCAGTTTGATTCGTATTCATGCTTTGTGAAAATCCCGTTCCCGCCCCGGCTGCAATCAAGGTGAGCGCGAGGAGCAAACGATGTATTTGGTTTCCGATTTTCTTTTTGTCCATGATGTTATGGTCGGACGAGCCAGCCAAAACTTACAAGAAATTCCCTTTTGCGCTTCAATCGTTTTTGTCGAGATGCTCGCCCGGCGGCAGCTCCGCGAATTTCTCGAGGTGCTCGGGCCGCAACGGGTCGAAAATCGCATGCTCCTCGTTGAACCATTTCCCGAGGTCAATCAATTTGCAACGGTGCGAGCAAAACGGCCCGTAACCGCCCGCGAACCAATCTCCCGCCTTCCGGCAGGTGGGACATTTGACCTTCAGGGCTTTTTCCATACCGAACCCAAACTAACATCGTTCCTCCGCGGTTTCCAATGCGGCAATTTCGGGTTCTGAGTCGCGTAGGACCAGGCAATCTTGCCTGTCCAGCGGTAAACCTATTTCGGCTTCAATTCTTCCATGACGGTTTGCAGGTCCGCGGTCACGCCGGCCACGTCGCCATCCGAAGTGCCGCCCGCGCGCAGGATTGTTCCCACGTCCTGGACCATCGCCTGTTTCTGGGCCAGCGGAGTATTGGCGCTATTCAATAAAACCGCGACGTCCTGGGCCAGCCGGGTTTTCTTGGGCGTGGTCAATTTCGCCTCGCTTACGGCGGTCGAGAGATGTTCGCTCAACTTCGAGAGCGTCTCCGGAGACGGCTTGTTCGCGCCTTGCGCGACTTTTCCAAGCGACTGGGCCAAATCCTGTTTGTCGGCGGGAGAGGAATTGGTGTTGATGGCGAACAGTTGGGATTGGAAGCCGGCATAAGCCTGCTGGCCGGGAGTGAGCGGCGCCGGAGTGACGGCCGGCGTCCCGGCAGGCCGCGCGGCACCCGACTGTTGCATGACGCGGTTGTTATTCTGGTTGGAGACGTCGCGCGCGCGTTGTTTCGCGATGGCGTCGACACCAATTTGTGCGCTGGCGTTAAGGGAGGCCAAGGCCGCCAAGGCAATGATGAGGTGTTTCATAATTCGGCTGGTTTTGAAACCCTGCATCCGACCGCGAAAGTTGTCAATCCTGCGCAGGGCATAACGAAACGATGATTTCAATTCACGCCTCAAGGTGCGGCTCACTGCGCCCAAGGTTGGCGCGCTCCCTATTTCCACTGAAATAGCAAACACTGGACGCCCGTGCCCTACCGAGCGAGCATGGGGACGTTTTGCTTGCCGCCCTTGGAGAGCGATATGTAATCCATGAGGATATTTTTCGCCTCTTCCAACCGGGCCGCTTCCGCGTGCTCGTTTTCCGAAGCCACGGCTTCAGTCATGTCGTCCGGCCCAGCAACAGGGGCAAAGTCCAGGTCCAGGTCGCCTTCGGCGGTCGAAACGCCGTTGGTATAGCGGGTTAGCGGCGGCAATCCAGGTTGGGCGGCCAGTTTGACGGTCAAATCATATACCTTGGGATCGGGCTTCTTGAATTTGGCGCGTTCTTCGTCGCGAGCCTTGTGATCGGAAATGATCCGCTCACGGTCGGCCAATTGCTGTTTTTCACTCAGCGAAACCGTCTTGTCCTCGCGTTGTTTTTGCACTCGCTCGATATCCTCGCGCAAATAGGCAAATTCCTTGTTCGTGGAAATGCGCTCGCTGGAGCGCTTGGCCAATTCCGCCAGTTCCGGCTGCACCATGTTCACTTTTTCGAAACGGGAGCTCTCGATGGTGTCCCAGGGCAAATGATTTTCCAGCGTTTTTTCGCCCACCTCGTCAGAGTCGTTCCATAACGACGGCAAAACGATGTCCGCCGCCACACCCCGCAACTCGGTCGAGGCGCCGCTGGCGCGATAAAACTTGCTGTTGGTCAATTTCAACGTCCCGGGATCATGCGCCAGGTCCGCCAGCGCCGTGATCTTCGAGAGCGGAAACAACTGCTGGGCCGTGCCTTTGCCGAAGGTGGAAACATCGCCGACGATCAGCGCGCGACCGTAGTCCTGCAATGCCCCGGCCACGATTTCCGACGCCGACGCGCTGAACCGGCTCGTCAGCAGGATGAGCGGGCCGTCATACGCGATCGAAGGATCGGTGTCGTCGCGAACCTCGATCTCCCCGTTGGCACGTTTGATTTGCACGACGGGGCCTTCCTTGATGAACAGCCCGGCCAGGCGAATCGCTTCTTCGAGCGAACCGCCGCCGTTATGGCGCAAATCCAGAATCACACCGGCCACTTTTGCCTCGCGGAATTTTTTCAGCAATCGCTCCACGTCCGCGGTGGTGCTCATCGGCGTGGGATTACCCTTGTCATCGATGGTCGCGTAAAATGACGGCAAATCGATCACGCCCAGGCGCGTCGTGGCTCCGTGGGAATCGGGCACCTCAAAAATTTTTCCCTTGGCCTCGCCATTTTCCATTTTGACCTCGTCGCGCACGAGCGTCACTTCCTGGCGTGCGGAATCCGGCGCGCCGGCGGGAATGATGGTCAGCTTCACTTCCGTCCCCTTCGGTCCGCGAATCAGCCGCACGGCCTTGGTGAGGGGCATTTCAAAAATATCCACCGGCGGTTGGTTGCTTTGCGCGACGGCCATGATGCGGTCGCCGACCTTGATTTTCTTGCTCGCCTTGGCCGGGCCGTTCAGCAGCACCTCGATCTTGCAATAGCCGTCCTCCGAGCGCAGCTCGGCGCCGATGCCAAAAAATGCCAAGTTCATCTGCATCGCAAAATCCTCGTAGTCCAGCGGCGGGAAGTAATCCGAATGCGGATCGTAGGAACGAACCAATGACTCCAGGTAATCATTCAACACATCGTTGCTGTCCCGGTCCTCAAACACCTTCAACATGCGGTGATAATTCTTACCCAGCGTCTCGACGATTTGATCGTGCCGCGATTTTGGCGGCGCGGATTTGTCGGTCGCGGCGGTCGAGGCCGCATTCGTTTTTTGCGTCTCAAGATTGATTTTTTCCATCAAAAAATCATAGCGCAGGCGGTCGCGCCAAATCGCTTTGGCCTCGTCCAGATTTTTGGGATACGGCGCGTCCTTGCGGTTGAGCGTGACGCGGTCATCCGCGTTGAAATCGAATTTTTCCGTTTTCAACAGTTCGTCCACATAAGCAACGTGCTGCCGGAGGCGGTCCATGTAGCGGTAGAAAATCTCGTAGGCCGGGCGTGTGTCCGCCAGGCCGCTGCGCCGGAGCGTCATCCGATTCAGGTTGGTGCGATAGGCGGAAAATTCCGCGACGTCCGATTGCAAAAAATGCAGATGCTGCGGATCCAGCGACGTTAGGTAGGAATCGAACAGCCGCGCCGAAATCGTGGCATCGAAGGGATGCTGCAAATACTCGAGCTTTTCGAGCATGTAAGCGGTGATAAATGCGACTTTGGCGGCGTCCGGCCCGGGCTTGAGTTCCGGCGGAGGCGCCGAATTGGTCGGTGCCGCGGTGGTTTTGGTGAGGCCGGCGACCTGGGTATCGGCCGCGAACAGCGGGCGTGACAGGCTAAAAACGAAGGCGAGCAGCAGGATGGTCCTGCCAAACTTACAAATCATAGCATTCAAATTTCGAAAACAATACCATACCTTGGACGGATTGCAGCAAGAACTGTTCAGAAATCGTTGGTTCGACACATAAAAGACTTCACACAAGGACGCACAGAGCGAAGGCGCAAAGATTTGGGATTTTGTCGTCTTTACTGGAATTCTCACCGCCTTCGGACGCTCGGAAATCCCGGCTCTTGGCGAAATTCGAAATTTATCTTATTTTCCCGCATGGCCAATACGGTAACGCCCGCTGTCATGCCGGACATCGAACGCGATGAAAAATCGAATTCGAAGTCCGAAAAGGAGCCCGGTTATCTCGTGGTTTGTTGGAATGACCCGGTGAACCTGATGGAATATGTGACGCACGTTTTCCGGTCGGTTTTCGGCTGGCAAAAACCCAAGGCCGAATTCCACATGCTCCAGGTGCATAACCAGGGCAAAAGCGTGCTGGTCCGCGAGAGTCTCGAAAAGGCCGAACATTACGTGCATCAGCTCCAGAAATACAGCCTGCACGCCACGATGGAGCGTGACGAGTGAGACTTCTTCGCACGGAAAACGGCAACTATGTCTTCCGCCTCGGCGCGGGGGAGAAGGAGTTGCTCGCGGTCGTCCTCAGCCTTTATCCCGTGATCCCCCCGGCCCACCAGCCCATCAGCAATTCGACGGGAATCGCGAACAAAGCGAATCAGCGGCTCCTGGACGAGGCGCTCGCGGAGCAGCGAAGTGAAAATAAAAAGCTGGTGTCGTCTTTCCTGGCGGATACCCAACGCTTCCATGAAACCGAGACGGGCGCCCGCCTGACGATTACCCCCGCGGAGGTGGAATGGATGTTGCAGGTTTTGAACGACGTTCACGTGGGCAGTTGGATCCTGTCCGGCTCGCCCGGCGAGGATTCGCCACGTGTCATCCCCACCGATAAAAACGCCCGGCACATCGGCGCGATGGAACTCGCCCGCTGGTTTCAACACGATTTGCTGGTCGCACTCAACCGCCCGCCGGAAGTGAAATGATTCAGTAACTCCTCAACCCTCAACTTTCCCTCGTGTCCATCGCCGTTCTCAACCGCACGCTGCAGTTTCCGGATGCGCACCGGGCGAACCCGCAGGGGTTGGTCGCGGTGGGCGGCGATTTATCGCTGGAGCGGCTGCTGCTGGCGTATCGCAGCGGCATTTTTCCGTGGACCGTGGCGCCTATCTCCTGGTGGTCTCCCGATCCGCGAGCCATTCTGGAGTACGACCAGTTGCACATCCCCGACAGCTTGAAAAAAATTCTACGCCGGGAAGTTTTTCAGGTCACCATCGACAGCGCCTTTGCGCAAGTGATCGAGAAGTGCGCCGCCCGTGAACCGCGCCGCCCGGACACGTGGATCACGCCGGAATTCATCGCGGCCTACACGCAACTGCACGAGCGGGGTCACGCGCACAGTCTCGAATGCTGGCAGGATGGCGAATTGGCCGGCGGCATTTACGGGGTGGCCATCGGCGGATTTTTTTCGGGTGAATCGATGTTTCACCTCGTCAGCAATGCCTCGAAAGTCGCGCTCTGCCACCTGGTCGAACATTTGCAGAAAAGAAAATTCGCCCTGCTTGATATCCAGATGCTGACGCCGGTGACGCGGCAAATGGGCGGCACAACGATTCCGCGAAGTGAGTATTTGGAACGGCTGGCCGAAGCGGTGGAATTGGAGCGGGAGTTTTAAGTGCGTGGGAGCGATGGGTCTTGCCGCCGAGACGGCGGCGCTCCAGAGGCGACGCATCTTAATTTCTTTGGACAACAATCTTTATTTTTTGAACGACATTTCGTTGAGCATTTATAAGCATTTGGTTTGACTTTGAAATCATCACAATTAAAATTAGCCTACCCATTTGCCCCGCTACAAATGGGTAGGTGATATATTTTTAAGCCTGAGTATCTTGATACTTGAGTCAGTTTTCACACCGGCGATTTCGAGACTCCGACAGGTTGCCTCCTGGCCCAATAAATTCCAGTTGGAATCTTTGGAAATGAGATGTCCGCACTGGCGCTCTCAGACGGCGGACATCATGAGGCGGCTCCAACTCATTCGGGAAAAATAATGAGCCTTCTTACGGCGGCTGCCACCGATTCGCGAATTGTTTCTTTCCCGGGCGCATCGCGTTTGTTACAAGAGACGCCATTGAACCAATGAACATTCACCATTTGGAATTGTTCTACTACGTGGCGCGGCACGGCGGAATCATGGAGGCCGTGCGGAATATTCCCTACGGCATCCAACAGCCCGCCATCAGCGGACAGGTGGCCCAACTCGAGGAACACCTGGGAGTGACGCTGTTTCACCGCCGCCCCTTCGCGCTCACGCCCGAAGGCGAAAAGCTTTACCAGTTCATCGTTCCATTTTTTTCGAACCTCGAAAAAATCACCACGGAATTACAGGGCGGCGAGGCGCGCCACATTCGCATCGGAGCTTCCTCGATCATTCTGCGCGATCACCTGCCCAGCCTCCTGCGCGGGCTGCGGAAAAAATTCCCGACCCTCAAGATTTCCCTGCGCGAGGGCTACCCGGCGCATCTGGAAAACCTGCTGGCGAAAGACGAAATTGACTTGGCGGTGACGCTCATCGAGAAGAAAGCGATTACGGGTATTCATACACGCGAACTGCTGGAATTGCCGATGGTGCTGCTGGTGGAGAAAAGCAGCGGCCTGAAGTCGGCGGAGGAATTGTGGAAGCGGGACAAAATCGATGAGCCTTTGATCTGCCTGCCTCCGGGCGAACTGCTCTGCAAACAATTCCAGCAAAAACTGGCCGAGTTGGGCGTGGATTGGTTTCCCAGCATTGAAGCCAGTTCGGCGGACCTGGTGGAGACCTACGTGGCAAACGGTCTGGGCATCGGGGTGTCGGTGGCGATTCCCCAAAAAGCCCTGCCGGAAAATGTCAAAGCGCTGCCGCTTCCGGATTTTCCACCTGCTGTCATTGGCGCCATGTGGCGAGGGCGGACGACCCAACTGCTGCAAGTCTTTCTCAATGAGTTCCAGGCGCGGGCGCGACAATTAGTGTAGCTAAAGCCGCTGCCTCATTCCGAGACGCAAATCTGATTTTTCCGGGCAGACACCTAAAGGGTGCAATTTCTCCAATTTCCCCCGGCTTCCGGCTTTATCATCAAACCCTCAGTACCACTGCCCAGATTTCGAATGGCAAGGGATATGCTTTTTGGACTTGGTCAAAAGTCTGACAGCATATGCATTTTAGGACTCTAACGGCAGCGTCGAGCGGGACAACGCGAAGCCGCGGCTTCACTCTTGCGGAGGTGGCCGTGGCACTGGCCTTAATCGCGATGATTTTTACCAGCATCATCGTCGGCTACACCCAGGCTACTTACCGAGCGGAATGGAGCGGTTACTCGCTCGCGGCGGAATCCCTGGCGATGAGACAAATCGAGCAGGCACGCTCCGCGCGCTGGGATCCGGCCAACATTTCAACCCCTAACGAAATTTACGCGCTCAATCTTTTATCGTCGAACCGCACCGGCAACGTCCTGACCGGTTATACGTGGACGAATCTTGATTTGCCCGTCACCGGCACGAATTTCGTGCGCGCCACCAATTTTGTAACCGTCAAACCGGTGTCCACCGGCAGCCCCGGCAGCAATATCATGGTGCGGGTGGACGCGGTCTGGAGCTTTCGGTGGAGAACCAGCACCCGGCTCTACACCAATACGATTTGCACGTATATCGCGCCGGACAACAAGCCCCCGGAGGACCTCTAAGCCCCGCCACGGATATGATCTTATTGCCGCACACCACGCCCTCACTGAAGGTTCGCCGCGCCACGCAGGGGCTTACCCTGGTTGAAACGATGACGACGATGGCTGTTTTCAGCCTGATGATGTTGGCCATGATGTACGCCTACATGTTCGGGATGCGACAGGATCAACTGGTCCAGAGCAAGCTCGGTTCGAGCGATGAATCACGCCGGAGTTTCGAGCGAGTGGCGCGCGATATCCGGTGCGCCAACTCCCAGGCCATCGGTACCTATTCGGGCGGAACATTCACACCGACTATCAACGGCAGCACCAACGGGATGACAGGCAATGCCGTCCGGATTTATCTTACCGCCACCAATAATAACAACATCATTTATTATTTCGATACCAGCGGCGCGCCGGTCAACATCAAGCTTTTCCGCATTCATACCGGCGACACCAGTCCGACCTGCATCGCCTCCAACCTCCAGAACAGTGCCTCCTTTACGGCGGAGAATTATGCCGGAGTTCCGAGGACGGACATGCAGGACAAGTATGTCATCCATTTCACGTTGGATTTTTGCGAGTATCAATATCCCCTCACCAAAGTGGGCGCCGGCTATTATTACAACCGTTATATAATGGATTTCCGGGCCACACCGCACGTTCCAACCGGCAGATAAATTGTCAGATGAAAATTCGACTTAAATCCAGTTCCCGCGGCGGCTATGCGTTGCTCATTGTGCTCGTCATGGCCGCAATCTCCGCCATGGTTTTGGCCGGTTCACTGGACCGGACCTATGGCGTTTCCCGCCTGAACAATCGCGCTGTCGACATGTTAAACAGCCAAAATGCCGCCGAGGCCGCGCTGGAAAAGGTCTTCGCCCGGATGCAATATGATTTCCAATCCGCAGGCGGATTGAACGCAGTGAGTAATAATCTCGGTACTTATCGCGGACTGTATCCCGGATCGCAAAGCGGCGAGGACGCTTTCTGGACGGCAAATTTTCAATTCAACGACGCTCAGCACAACAACAATAAGACTTACGTGGCATATCTGGGAACCCTTCTCCATGTCACCGGCACCAACCTCCTGCCCACTTCTTATTCCAACCGCATCCCGTCCGCGCTGTCGCCGGTTTACCGGATCGTCTCGAACGCCAAACCGCTCACGGGCAGTTCCGGCGCCACCGGCACCGCGCAGGAAGACGTGGTGCTGGCGCTGATTCCGCTGACTGCTTATGCCATTTTTTACAACGGCCTGCTGGAATTCAGCACCTGCGCCACCATGGTGGTCAACGGCGCCGTTCACAGCAACACGAACATTTATGTCGGCGCGGGCGGCAGTCCCTCGACTTTAACCTTTAATACCACCGTCACTGCCTCGGGCTCGGTCACCGCGCCCCCCAACAACGGCTCGACCTGGCTCACGCCGACCAATTACAACTCCGCCAACTGGAGAACTTACTTTAATGGTGTCTCCAATTTCTTCAACGGATTGGCCACCGTTCAGCTCTCCATTCCCATGACCAACACTTACAGCTTGATCAGTGTGCCGACCACCAATGACTCGGCCACCATCGATGGCCAAGCGCGTTTGTTCAACCAGGCGGAGGTCGTTCTGACGGTGAGCAATGTCAATACGACCGATTCTTTTCTGTCGAATTACGTCGTGGCGGTCCAGATACAAAAGTCGCCGGGCGCGGGGGCGGTGCCGGGCGCCGACACGTTGCCCACCATCCTCACCTTTTCCGGCGCCAACGCCTCACCGGCCGCTTTGGCAACCAACCTGCCCTGGCTTTCATTGACGAATGTTTTTTATGACCGCCGCGAAGGCACGACCAACGTCACCAGCCAGATTGACGTAGCGGCTTATGCCAAGTGGCTGACCAATTCCTCCGCCGTGACCGCGAAATTTCCCGTGAATGGATCCAGCGGATATCCCGAAATTCTTTACGTGAACGAAAATCGCAACACTGCGACCGTCGGCGGGCATAAGCTCGACGTGGTGCGGCTGAAAAACGGAATTGCTCCGCCGTCAAATGGAGGCGCAGGTTGGAGCGTGGCCACGCCCGACCCGCTCTACGTCTGGGGAAACTACAATCAGACGAATGCAAGTCTCCTGGGCAAGAATGACACGACGTCCGGCACCGTGCCCAGTGCCTTCATGTCCGATGCCCTTACCATTCTCTCTCCCCTTTGGACGGATGCACACAGCCTTACCAGCAGCTATTCCGACGGCGGCTCGTGGGCGGCCGACGATACCACGGTCAACGCGGCGATTTTGACGGGCATTGTCCCATCCACCGGCACGACGACCACGACCTTCAGTGGCGGCGTTCACAATCTGCCGCGCCTTTTGGAAGATTGGAGTAGCCAGAAGCTGACGATCAACACCTCCATTATTAATCTCTTCAACAGCGAGTCAGCGACCAACAAGTTCAAGCAACCGGGCACCTATTATGAACCGCCGAGCCGGCAATTTTCCTACGACATAAATTTCATGGATCCCAACAAAGTGCCGCCGGGTATTCCGAATGCCCTGGTCGCGCTGCGTTACAACTGGGTCATCCCGCCCCCGAACACCGTCACTTACAATGTCACGCCGTAAGCATTTCCTCGCCGCGCTCGCGCTGGGGGCCTTTTGTTTCGCGGGGCGCGTCGCGGCGAGTGACACGACTGCCTTCTCCACCGAGCCGGCGACCAATCGTCCGGCCTTTGGCGCCTCTTTGCGTGGCGGCGAGACGGTGGGCACCCACCAGGTCCAGCGCATCTTCCTCAACGTAGGCACCAACCAATTCGCCTTTATTGTCCCCGAAGGCTTTCGCATGGACGCCTCGGATTCGCAGAAAATCGTCCTGTACGACGAGGATGACGCGTGTTACATCACGGTGCGTGTGAGCTATCCTTCATTCTCCGATGGCATTCCCTCGGAGGAATATTTCAAATCCGCGGCAGTGGCCCGTTTTCCCGGCGCGAAAATTGTGGAGCAGTTCGCTGATGCAGCGGCGGGGCATACCGGGATGGGCTTCAACCTGCGATGGAGCAACGCCGCGGGAATGCCTCAATCCGGTCGGACATCCTTCATTCCGTGCGCTGCCGGCCTGCTGGAATTTACCGCGGTGGCCCCGAGCGATCACTTCGGGGATGCACAGAGCTATATGACCATTCTCATGACGAGCCTTCGCAGTAATGAGACAGGGAAGCTGGTCATCACTCCCCTGCCCGACTTCACGTAATCGCCTTTTCCCGGGGATTTTCCCTTCGCACCGCGGCGTGGAACGCTGGCTGCTATTCCCCATAACGTTAGCGTGTTTGTTCGCGGGGTATCTGCGAATGAGACAAATGCTACGTGCAACAAAAACTTTATAAGACAAAAACATGGCCCTGCCCTTCATGAAGAATTCGCGGAAGAAGCGTGACCAGATGCTGGCCGTGGACCTGGGCGCCCGCAGCACCAAAGCCGTTCTCCTGCAACGGCGTGGCAATCGTTTTGCGCTGGCGAGCTACGCCATTCTGGACACGCCCATTTTTGACAAAGTCATCTCGGAGGAATTGCTCACCGAGCACTTGCGCGGTATCGCCCAGACCATGCAGGCCAAGGGCAAACCACTCACGCTGACTATCGGCGTCGAAGACGCCATCGTTCGCCACGTGGAAATGCCGTCCATGCCGCCCGAGGACATCCGATTGATTCTCAAAAACAATTCCCGCGTTTACCTGCAACAGGAACTCTCGGGCTACGTGTTTGATTCCTACGCCGGAAACGCAGCACAAAACGGTGCGGCGACGAAAGATACGCAGAAAACCAAGATCCTCATCGCGGGCGCTAAAAATCAGATCATCACGAATTACCTGGCGTCGGCAAAAAACGCGGGGTTTCTTCCGGATCACATTGTGCCCAGCATTATAGGGCCGGTAAACGCGTTTGAGCTCGCCATGCCGGAAGTTTTTGCCGGGCAAACCGCGGCGCTGGTGGACATCGGTTTCCGCTCGTCCTCAATTTGCATTTTACAGGAAGGCCAACTGGTGCTCAACCGCGTGGTCAATATCGGCGGCGACCGTCTGACCGCCGGCCTGGCCGAAGCGATGAACATCGGATATGCCGAAGCGGAAGGCATCAAGGTGGGAATGCCCACCGAAGTGGAGGGCCAATTGGATATGCTCATCTCCCCGCTGGCCCGCGAGTTGCGCGCTTCCATCGACTTTTTCGAGCATCAACAGGAGCGGACCTTGCCGATGGTTTACGTGTCCGGCGGGTCGGCGCGCTCGGAGTTCATCGTGCAAGCGCTCCGGCGCGAAATAGCCGTTGAATGTAAAACCTGGAACCCGGTGGCCGGTCTCCAATTGGCGCTTGCCCCGGCCCAAACCGCAGAAATTGAACATGTCGCGCCGCAACTTTCCGTCGCCATCGGCGCTGCGATTACCGCAATTTGATTATGCCCATCAGAATTAATCTTCTGGCTGAAATCCAGGCGAACGAAGAGATTCGCCGGCGCGATCCAGTCAAACGCGCCATCCTGGCCGGCATCGGCCTCGTCGCAGTGGTGCTCTTTTGGATAACCTCGCTGCTGGTTTCCAAGATGAGCGCCAAAAGTGAGATCTCCTCCCTCGATCAACAAATCGAGTCGGGCTCCAAGGAATATCGCCAGGTGTTGGACAATCAAAAGGCTCTGGTGGACGGCAGGCAAAGGCTCGTTGCGCTGCACCAATTATCCACCAACCGGTTTCTGATCGGGAACGTCCTCGACGCAGTGCAAAAAAGCACGGTGGAAAATGTGCAATTGACCCGTTTTAAAATCGACCAGACCTACTTTGTTTCCGAAGCCACCAAATCTTCGACCAATGAATCCGGCACCCTCGTGAATGGCAAACCGGCCTCGGCCACGGAACGGACAGGTCTCATCATCAATGCCAGGGATACCAGCGCGGTCCCGGGCGATTCCATCGGCCGCTTTCAGTCCGCCTTGTCTCACAACCCGTTTCTCCACTCTCTCATGACCAGCCGGACGAATGATTTCCGGCTGACGACCTCTTTGACGCCTCAATCCGACCCGGATGGCCGGATATTTGTTGCCTTCACGCTTGAAGCCCGTTTACCCGATAAAACGCGATGAACCGTCTCTCCAAAGAAAAACGCAGTGAATTAATTCTGGTCGCCCTGGTCGTGGTGGGAATCATCGTCGGACTTTGGTTCGGCGTGATTCGCTCGCAAAAGGATGATTTGCGCACGCTGGCCGCCAAAAAAGCCGATGACCTGAGTAAACTGGCGCAAACCGCCGATACGATCAAAAACAGCGAAAGGGCCAAAAGTGAATTGGTCATTGTGAGCAACCAACTGGCCATCGCGGAACGCGATATGCCGAGCGGCGACCTTTATCTCTCAATGGTCAATACGATTCGCAAGTTCAACCACGATTACGATGTCCAGATTTCCCAATTCAACCCGACCGGCGGCGATACCCCGGAAAATCTTCTGCCGCGATTTCCTTACCGGCAAGTGACGGTGTCCATATCCGGCATGGCTCATTATCACGATCTCGGAAAATTCATCGCGGATTTTGAAAATAATTTCCCCACCTCGCGCGTCCTGAACCTGGACCTCTCACCCGCGTCGGTGACAGCTCCCGCAGACAAAGAGAAATTGTCCTTCAAGATGGACATTGTGTCCCTGGTCGCCAGCAGCGGAACACGTTCCGCCAGCAATCCATGAAAACCTCATTCTTTTTCCTCGCCCTCAGCGCCACCGTGGCCTTGCAGCTTTCTGCGGTTGCCGGACAGGCGGCGCCGAAAGCAGCGCCCGAAGCCGCGGCGACCAACACCGTCGCGAAATCCACTTTTACCATCCCGGCCAGCAAAGACGAGGGGCGCGATCCCTTTTTCCCCAACTCCACGCGCTTGTGGGGCGGCCCGGCCGTTCCCCAGGTGACCGCCGCAAAAGAAGTCAAGGCCTCGGGCCTGGATTGCCTGGTTCTTAAAGGTCTCTCAGGTCCGGAGAACAACCGCCTCGCCATGATTAACGGACGCACGATGGCGCGCGGCGAGGACGCTGAAATCAACACCGATTGCGGACGGCTTTTGGTCCATTGCGTGGACATTAGTTCCAACTCCGCCGTCATCGAAGTCTCCGGCGAACGCCGGGAATTGAAATTGCGCTCCGATCTTTGAGCCGTTGTCGGCGGAAAAATCCGCCTGTCCCACGGCCAAAAGTGTCCTGATTTAATTACACCACTTTCCGTGCGAGTCTTCCCCTGGTGCAACCTTAGTCAGGCGTCCCCCGCCGCGCTCTCCGGCAGCACCCTCTTTCTCAAAATTACCACGATCACGTCGTCCGGCTTGCCATTCTCCCGAGCGCGCGGAGCAAAGCTCGTCTTATTGCTGGACAAAGAGTGCCCGGAAATCAGGAGACAGAAGTTGGGGCACTTTCCATTTAGCCGGTTGGCACTGCGGTTGCTAATTCACAGTTAACGAAAATGTCGGTCTAACTCAGACAAATTAAAAAGAATGAAAACTAGTCACCTGAAAATAGCTTCAACCTGTGCTCTCGCGGCATTGAGTTTGATCGTCCTCGGAGTCGCACGCGTGAGCGCCCAAGACTCCCCGGCCTCGAACGGCGCTGTCTACGCTCCGATTGATTTGTCCACAAATCCTCCGGCGGCCACCAACATGCCCGCAACCACGACAACGGACACCGCCGCCCCCGCCGCGCCCAGCGCTAATGCTGCCGCCGCGGATACAGCTGCACCCGCCCCGGCTCCGGCTCCGGCTCCAGCTCCTGCCGCTGCCGCTGCCGCGCCAGCCCCGGAAGCTGCCCCGGCCGCCCCCGTCGCGGATGCCACGCCGGCCGCTCCCGCGGACACAGCCGCTCCTGCCGTGACTGCCGCGCCCGCCGCCAGTGCGGAAGCCGTTGCGCCTTCGAGCGTCATCATTCCGACTATTGTCATGGACGAAGTGCCGTTGACCGACGCCATCAAAAACCTGGCGCGCCAGGCGGGATTGAATTACATCCTGGATCCCAAGGTGACCTTCGGACCGCCCGGAGTTGACGGCAAGGTTGCTGTCCCGAATATTTCTATCCGCTGGGAAAATGTGACAGCGGAACAGGCGCTGACCACCCTGCTCACCACTTATGGCCTCCAGCTCGTCGAAGATCCCAAGACCCACATTGCCCGCATCACCGTCCGCGACCCCGCCGCGCCGGAGCCGCTCGTCAGCAAAATCATTCAGCTCAAGTATGCCAGCCCGAGCAACATGCTCGCGGCGGTCCAGACTGCCTTGACTGACAAGCGCAGCCGCGTGATGGGCGACGTCCGCACCAGCCAACTGGTCCTTTTGGCGACCGAAAAAGAAGCCGAATCGATCGACAAAATGATCGCCAGCCTCGATACGCCCACCAAGCAGGTGTTGATTGAAGCGCGCTTGTTAGAAACCTCGATGAATCCCAGCTCGGTCAAAGGTCTGGATTGGACCGGCACCCTGCAGGCCCAGCACCTGGCCTTCGGAAACAATTTGCAACAAACCCCGGTCAACTCCGGCGACAGCGTGAACCGCCCGCTCTCGACGCTCTGGCCGAAAATGATGCTCGATACCGCGCATGGCTTGAACCCGGCCACCGCGTTCCTCGACGCCGACGGCCTGAACGCCGTGTTCTCCTTCATCAATCAAAATTCCGAAGCCCGCGTCATCTCGGCGCCCCGCACCGTGACGCTCGACAACGAAACCGCCATGCTCTCGGTCACGCGCGCCACGCCTATCATCAACGTCACCGCCGGAAACCAGACTGTCACCGGTGGTTCGCAAATCACTTATACCAACCTCGGTATCATACTCCATGTGACTCCGCGCATCTCCGCGAACAACTTCGTGAATCTCGAAGTCGAACCCGAAGTTTCGCGTGTCTTTGATACGGTGACCAAGGTCATCAACGGTCAAACTTCCCAGGCGGATGAATACGACGTCCGCAGAATGCAAACCAAGGTGATGATCCCCAGCGGCCATACCCTCGTCCTCGGCGGCCTGGTCCAGGACGACACCCGCAGCTCCAACACCAAGGTCCCCTTCCTGGGCGACCTCCCCGGCATCGGCCGCGCTTTCCGCAGCGACAGCAAATCGCGCCAGAAGAGCAATCTCCTGATCTTCCTCACCCCGACGATCGTGCAGGACTCGGATTACCAAGCCACCGAGAGCCATTTCCTCCAGACTCCGATTGGCTCGATTGATGAAAAGAACTGGTCGGCCTGGGACAGCGGCAAACCCGTGGATTGGCACAGCGTGGTGCACGGCGGCTACGAAACGGTTAAATAACATCGGTTCTCTCGCATCTTATGAATACGTTTCTTAAAAAGATTATCCACGCCAGCCTCTGCAGCCGGGGCGTCCTGCTGGCGGCCTTGCTCGCGGCCGGCTCTTTGCAAACCAGCCACGCAGCTTCGGCCGATCCGTCCGGGGGAACTACCTTCACCTGGGACTTGACCTCGAGCGGGTCCGGACAGCGGGGCATCGCCTTCATCACGTTTTCCAATGATGACAGCGGCCTCTCCAAGGGCACTTTCACGGGCTTTCAAATGTTGGCCGCGGTTCCTCCCAACACCAATTCGGCTGATGGCGGAAGAGATGGTGACGGCGGGGGCCGTGACGGCGGAACTCTCTCTGCCGGAGGCGGAGTGAAGAACTTCCTCTTCGGTTTCAGCCCGATTAACGGCACCTGGGCTCTGAACACGAAAGGCCAGATCTTCGGCTTCTTCATGGAAGCGATCAACGTGAGCTCGGAAGTGACCAATTACTTCGCCGGGACCAATTCGGAAACCATCGTGAACAGCCAGACTTCCGACACAACCAACCTCCTGGTCGCTTTCACCAACGGCCAGGCCAGCGTCACCACCAACTTCGCCTGGCAGAACCCGGCCGGTTATGTCCAGACTTATACCATCGTCAATCCCAACGTGACCCTCACCGTCGGCTCGGCGGAAAGCACCAATTCAGTGAGCTTCACGGGCAAAGCCGTTCCCGGCAAGCGCATCTCGTTGCTGTGCTCCACCACCCTCGGAAAAGTCAATTACGTGGGCGTGCCCGTCTCGACCGCTGCGGACGTGAGCGGTGATTGGATCGGCGTTAAAAGCGAAGGCAAGCGCAACTCCAATGAGTTTTTCAGCCTCGTATCTTTCGGCCTGGATAATCCGTTCGCGGCGGAATTCCCCGGCATAACCAATTTCTCCAACATCTATTTTTCCACGAACGGAGTTGGCTCGGGCTATACCTTCAGCTCGGTTGCGATGGTTTCGCAGAAAAAGACCATCGGCTTCACGGTCTCGCAAAGTGACGGCACTCTGCGCGCCACCGTTGGCTCCTTGAAACTCTCAAAGTTCGGTGCCAAAGCTACCACGATCGGCATTGAAGACCCGGTTAACCGCGTGCGCTTCACCGCCAATTTGCAATAACTCGCGTCAAAACGCTTTCACAAGCCGCCCATTCTTTGGGCGGCTTTTTTTCGCAGCACGGATCTATTTCCCCTGCTCGCCGCCGGCCGCTGAGTCCCCTGCCCGCTTCAGATAATCAAACGAGTAAAGCCCCGTGGAGTGCCCATCCCCCCAAACCGGTTGCACCGCGTAGCCGCCTACATTGACAATTTTCACCAGCCGGAATGCTTCCGGCGATAGCGGCCGTGGCGGGTTTTTGTAAACATTTCCCATGATGTCCACTTCGCCCTTGCAGCCGGCACACGGGCAATGCCGGCGCAGCTCTTCCAATGAAATAAACGTCTCGGTCCCGTCATCCCACTTCACCGCGAGTTCACCGCCAATCTGCTGAATATCCATCGGTCGCATGTCTCCAATCTACCCGGCCCATGGCCGTTGCACAATTCGGAGGATGTTGGACAGCGCATCTTGCCCCGGAGCGCGGATGTGTTCCGCGCAGCGGAACCAGCCGCAGCAACGCGAAAGGTTCAGTGAATATTTAAAATGACTGAATTTATCATGCCGCTGCGGCTGGTCTGCGACACAGCCGCGCTCCTTTCCGCAATTTCTAAGGCCGGGTCCAGAAGCGCCCCTATGTTAGACTCATCTAACTTTTATAGTTGACCTAAACTCGAAATGTGGCACGCTATTTCCGAGCCATGATGATCGCGCCGCTCTCACCCCTGATTTTGCGACCGGAAAATCATTTTGCTACCAGCCGAAGTTTGTCCTCGAAAACGGGGAGCGCACCCACCCCGGGCGCAGTGAGTCGCGTCTCGCCGCTCACTTGGAAACGTGAAATGAAATCACTGTCGGGTGACTTGCCACACGCGAATTCATTCCGCTTTTTTTCCGCTCAGTCAAACTACCGGCGAAAATGAGCGCGGAAAATCTGGACGACAAACCCGGGCGAATGGCGGAATCGAACCATCCGTCGCTCGAAGGCCTGCACGGCAGCGTGGAAGTGCCGGACCATCAAGCCGGCTTTTGGCGGCAATGGCGCGCTTTCGTCGGCCCGGCCATCCTCATAAGTGTCGGCTACATGGACCCGGGCAATTGGGGGACGGACCTCGCTGCCGGAGCCCGGTTCAAATACGGTTTGCTCTGGGTCGTCGGCCTCGCGAGCCTCATGGCCATTTTCATGCAGGTCATCGCCGCCCGATTGGGAATCGTCGCCGGGAAAGACCTCGCTCAATGCTGCCGCGACTGGTACCCGGCCTGGACTCGCTGGCCGAACTGGCTTCTGTGCGAGCTCGCCATCGGCGCGTGCGACCTGGCCGAAGTCCTCGGCAGCGCGGTGGCCCTCAACCTCATGTTTCACATTCCCCTGCTCTGGGCCGTCATCATCACCGGCCTCGACGTCCTGTTGTTGCTCGCGCTGCAACGCTTCGGAATGCGAACCATCGAAGCCGTCGTGCTCCTGCTGGTCGCCACCATTTCAGCTTGTTATCTCATCGAAATTTTCGTCTTGCCGCAAACGCGCCCGGACCTCCTCGAGATGGGACACGCGCTGATGACTCCGACTTTGAGCAGGCCTGGCATGTTATTTGTGGCCATCGGAATCATCGGCGCCACGGTCATGCCGCATAATCTCTATCTGCATTCGGCGCTGGTTCAAAGCCGCAAGCTGCAAAAAGACACGGCTTCCGTCCGCGGAGCGATTCGCTTCAACACCATCGATTCTGTCGTCGCGCTCACCATCGCGTTTTTCGTCAATGCCGCCATCATAATCCTGGCGGCGCTGGTTTTTTTCGGAAAAACCAGCGTCACCATTGCGGGCGGCGGAGTGGTCACCTTCAGCCCGGACAGCGACTGGATTCGCATTGCCTATCTCACCCTCGCGCCATTGCTCGGCACCGCGGCGGGGAGCGCGTTGTTTGTCATCGCCCTGTTGGCGAGCGGCCAAAGCAGCACCATTACCGGCACGCTGGCGGGGCAGGTCGTCATGGAAGGCTTTATGCATTGGCGGATGCGCCCGTGGCTGCGGCGGGTGATCACGCGCGCGCTGGCAATTCTTCCCGCGATATTCGTGATCGGACTGCGCGGCGACGGCAGTGTGAACGATCTGCTCACCCTGAGCCAGGTGGTGCTCGCGCTGCAACTGCCGTTTGCCATGTTTCCACTGTTGCATTTCACCAGTTCGCGCAAAAGAATGGGCGCGTGGAAACTTGGCTGGTTTCTGTTGATCGCCGGTTGGGGCAGCGTGATTTTAATCACGGCGTTAGACCTTTATGGATTGCCTGATTCGCTGAAATCCGCCTGGCACGTGATTGTCGGGCCATAACATGTACAAGACCATACTGCTGACGCTGGATGGGACGCCGACGGATCGCGCGATCATCGAGCACGTCAAGCCGCTCGCCAAACTCGGCGCGAGCCGCGTGGTGTTGCTGCACGTTGCCGATGGCTGGGCGGCGCGCATCTATGGCCGCGATGCGGTGAGCCGCGAAATCAAGGAAGACACCGCCTACCTGGAAAAAGTCCGCGCCGAATTCCGCGCCGAAGGCATTACTGCCGATGCCGATTTGGCCTTCGGCGATCCCGCGACGGAAATCATCAAGTGGGTCAGGCAAAAGGGCTGCGACCTCGTCGCGATGAGCACCCACGGACACCGGTTTTTCGCGGATTTATTTTTTGGAACCACCGCAAGCCGCGTCCAGCACAATATCAGCGTGCCCGTGCTGCTGTTACGGGCGAAGTAATCTTCACATCGTCGGCTGCGTTGGCGGCAACATTTTGTCCGGCATTATGGCGTCAACTTCAACTGGTCGTTGTAAGTAACCGACACCTGCTGGGCGTCCAGGCGGGTAATCACGATACCCGCCTGCTTCAGGAGTGCCTGTTCAATCATCTGTTGCGCAACTTCTGGCGAGACGTTTACCACGTGCAAAGTGATCCTGCGGTTTTCCAAACGAACGTTGCTCGCAATAATCAATTGGGACTTGGTTGATGCTTGATATATATCGAGAACCTTCTCCGCCGGAACATTCACAAAATTGATGCCGGTCAGGAGCTTGTTTGTGCTCTGGCCGCTGGCGGTCGGGCCGACGAAGCTCAAGCAAACCAGGACAGTGAGAAATGATATAATTTTCATAGCGGTATGATGATGGCTATCCATGTATGTGCGTTGGCTCATGTAATCCCTTCCGTGCCTTAAACCAACTCCAACACCCGATTCAACTCTTCGTCCGTATTGTAAAAATGCGGCGAGAGGCGGATGTAGTTTTGGCCCTTTCGATCCAGGCGCAGAGAGGTCACGATGTTCGCATCCCACAGCTTCTGGTGCACCGGTCCGATATCCTTGCCGGGATGGAAAAAGGAGACAATGCCGCTCGCGTTTTCCATGGGCGCATCCGCGTTCAACACCGAGTAACCTTTCGATTGCAGCGCCGGGACCAGGAGCTTGCGCTTGCGCAACAGTTCGCGGGCAATATTTTCCACGCCGATTTCGAGCAGCAAATTCAAGCCCGCCAGCAAGCCGACCACCCCGAGAAGATTGAATGTGCCCGCCTCGTATTTGCGGGCGTCCTTGAGAAACTCGATGTTTTCCTGCGCCACGAAGTTCGGATTGGTCACGTTATGCCAGCCGTAAATCGGCGGGTTCAACTTCTCTTGAACTTCGCGCCGGACATACATGATGCCCGCGCCGCAAGGCCCCAGCATCCATTTGTGCGCATCCGCCGCTAGAAAATCGACGTATTCAACCGTCGTCGGAAACGCGCCGACTGTTTGAATCGCGTCCACGCAGAATAAAATCCCGCGGTCGCGCAAATATTTTCCAATCTTCTCAATCTCGATCCTCCAGCCGCTGATGAAATGGCAGGAGGCGAGTGCCACCAGCCGCGTGTTTTCATCCACCTGCCCCATGACATCGACAGCGCGAATGTTTCCCAGGCTCTTCGTGTTCATCAACCGCACTTGCACGCCCTGCTCCGCCAGCGCCATCCACGGATAGACGTTGGAAGGATAATCGTCGAAATAAACGAGAATGTTGTCGCCGCGCCGGAATTTCAACCCGCTCGCGACAAAACTCAGCGCCAGCGAGGTCGGGCCGACGAAGGCGACTTCCTCCGGCTGGCAATTTAAAAGTCCCGAGATGATCTTCCGGCCTTCGGTCAGGATATGGGGGTAGACGAATCGTTCCTGGTCGTTGGTGGTCGCGCGTTGCGCGTATTCGGCGACGTCGTCGGCAACGCGCTTAGGCAACGGGCAATCACCGGCGTGCGCCAGGAAAATTTTCTTCTCCGCCACTGGGAACTCGCGCCGCCGCAAACCCTCATCGGACAAAATTTCTTGCAATGTCATGCGGGAAAATTATTGGCTGGCCGCGCGAGTGCAAGCCCGGATATTTACGATTTACGATTTACGAGCGACAGGATTCTCAAATGCTTTTGACGATTTTAAAATCGTTGGCCTAAAATTTGGATTGGATGATTTCCGACTCGCAATTCACGCCATCGGCTCGTAAATCGCAAATCGTAAATCCTAAAAGTCGATAGCTTGCTGGATCTTGCTGAAATAACTGGTCCAAAACCAGATCACGAAAGCGCCGCCACCAATCAGCACCAGCAGGTAGATGCCGATGGGAACCCACTGGGCGAGAAGCTGGGCTTTCTGGCTGCCGTCCTCCTGGTAATAATCCCGCAGCCGCTCCAGGGTTTCATCCAATTTGCCGCTGACTTCGCCAGCGGCGTATTGGCTGGCGAAAATTTCGGGGAACCGGCGCGATCTCTCGATCATTTCCGCCGGCGTTTTGCCCGCGCGCAACTCCGGGTTCCAGGATTCCACCATCCGTTGCAGCGCCACCGAGCCGCTCGCCCGGGCGGCCAGTTCCCAGGCCTCGATGATGCTCACGCCCGCGCTGATGAGCGCTTCCAGCGCCGCCGCCAGCCGGCCAAGCGCGAGATGCCGCCGCGCTTTTCCCAGCACGGGCACGAGATTGAAAATGAATTCCACTTTCGCGCGCCAAGCTTCGCCGTGTTTGTTTTGCGTCGCGTAAACCAGCAGGAACACGAGCACGTAAAGCGCGCCCAAGCCCGCGATCGGCGCCAGGCACCAGGCCGGTTTCCAAAAGAAAAAAACCAGCGCCATCACGGCGGCGAGGAGATGCACGAGGAAGGCTGGATAGGCGAGGCCGCCAATGACTCGCTTGGCGATTTTGGCGCGCTCGGCATAATAATCCCCGAGCATCCGGAAACAACGGTCGAGCCGCCCGCTTTTTTCGCCGGCCTCGATCAGCGTCACATCGAGCTCCGGCAGCCAGTTGGAAATCGCGCGCAGCGATTCGCCGAACGGCTGGCCCCGCTCAAGGTGACGGGCGAGTTCCTCGGTTTTCGCGCGATACGCGCGCGAGGGCGCGTTGCGTTTCAGTTGATCGACGGAGCGAACAATGCCCAGCCCCGCGGCGGTCAATTGTTGAAGCTGATGATAGAAGTCGGCCCGGCGGCGGAGCTCGCTGGGCGTGACGATGAGTGGCATAACGCCCGCAGGGGCATTAAACCGTCACTCGATCGAAGCTGGATTTGAGGTCGCGCTTGCTGCGCAAGCCGACGATCTGGTCGGCCACCTGGCCTTTATCGAAAAGCAGCAGCGTGGGGATGGCGCGGACGCCGTACTCGGCGGCCAAACCCTGTTGCTCGTCAATATTGACTTTAGCAATCTTGACCTTGCCTTCGTATTCATCGGCCAGCTCGCTCAAAATGGGATTGAGCATTTTGCACGGCCCGCACCATTCCGCCCAAAAGTCGACCAAGACGGGCGTGGTGGATTGAAGCACTTCCTCGGCAAAAGTGTCTTGTGTCAAAGCAACGATATTAGGAGATGCCATAAAAAACTGATTCTAAACTTACATGCCGGTGTCTTTGAACAAAAACGCGAGAAAAACAGTGCTGCCGACAGCTACGAGGCCGGCGATTCCTGCTGCAATAGCGAGCCCCTTATCGAGCGGGCTCATTACCGCGGCCCTTGCCGGAACCGGAGCGACCGGCGCTGCGGGCCGCGGTTGTGCGGTCGTTGCCGCCGTCGGACGTTGAATGCTCGGGGCCGCGGTGGACGCGCGAGGCGCTGCGGCGGGCGCAGCCGCTGAAGCTGCCGATGGCGCCATGGACGGCACGCCGGTTCCACCACCGCCGGGCGGAAGAGTCGGCAACTTGATTGTGGGAGCCGCTGAAGGCTTCGGGGGCAAATTGATGCGCACCGTTTCTTTTTTCGGTTGCACCTTGCCCGTGGATTTCTTCATCGGTTCCGCACCTTGAGGTGCGCCAGGAATATTGGAGGGAATATCGGCCATATCTACGCTTCAATTTAATTTGAAGGCTTTCAGTGTCAAACTCTTATTGAACAAAACAAAATGCCGGACTCACTGGGAAGTCCGGCATGAAAAAGCGGCCGCCAACGCAGATAGGCACCGATCAAATCAACGCTATCGAGACACGAAAGACTCGTTGCCTCGGGTGCTGCAAAAAAGTGCCGGAAGGCCGATTAACGGCGCTCGCGGCGCTCGTAACCGCCATCGCGCTGGCCGTCGCCACCGCTCCAGCGTTGCTGCGGCGGACGTTCCTCGCGCGGGCGCGCAATATTCACCGTGAGCGCGCGGCCCTGAAATTCCTTATTGTGGAATTCCTCGATGGCCTTGTTCGCATCGTCGGAATTGGCGAATTCAATGAACGCGAAGCCGCGGGATTTGCCAGTCATTTTGTCCATCATGAGGTTGACGGAGTTGACTGCGCCAACCTGGGAAAAATAATCCTGGAGATCATTTTCCATGGTCTGATAGGACAAGTTGCCTACGAAGAGCCGGATGGGATTCATAATACGATGGGAGAGAGTCGTTAAAAAAACCGCATGGAGGACTGCATCGGCAGGATCACTGAATGTCTTTTAGGGTTCACGGACAATCTGTCTTCTGACACCAACACTGTTTCTTCAACTGACTGCCGCTATTTGTAACAAAGTCCTGCCGCGCGTCAATACTGTTTCAGTCCGTGTTTTTGCGGAGTGAATTTTAACGCCGCACGTCGTCCAAAAACTCCTCCGCCACGATATAACCCACGCATTTCGGTGCGCCGCAGCGGCATGGGTGCTCGCGATACGATTCGAGATCGTAACCGTAATTGAAGGTCAATTCCTCCCCTGCCCTCACGTCGCAAATCGTCATCACCCAAATCCGTCCGTCTTCCAGTCGCGCCTCGCAATTCGGCGCGCAACTGTGATTCAAAAAGCGCGCCGGATTCCAACTGACATTGCCGTCCAGGTCGCATTCATCGCTGAGCGCAAAAATGTATTCGTTGTTTTGCTCGCAGCGCGCGAGCGATTCCTGTTTCGTGATTTTTTCGCCGACGTATTCGATCACGCGCACGCCGGACGAGATGTCGATGCAAGCAAAGCCGCCGGTGCCGTGAATTGGTGAGGCACGAAAAAGCAATTTCTCCATGTCGTCACACTTCTCCATTTTCCTGCAAAAACTTTTATGGGTGAGGCGAGCTTTTTCCTGCGTCCAAAGAGGAAAGTGCAGTGGAACTCTTTAAGAAAGCAAATAGATCGCCCTCCGCACCCTGATTAAATTGTTTCAACACTTTTTCAAATGGATAACACGTGGCAGTGCCATCCTCGACCGGAATTTCCATATACAAACCATCCGAACCTGATTTCCATACTCCGCGAGCGTGAATACGCATAAACTCTCCCACGAGCGATCCTATAGGGAAAACAAAATACCAAGAAACATTCTTCTTCGAAAAGGCGCTCTCGAGTTTTGCCTTGTCGTCAAATAAATCGCTAAGTGCTTTCGCGGCCGCGTTTCCGTCCTGCAAATCGATCGTTACGCCGTAACATTTGAGGAGCCTCTCCCTGGCTTCCGCCATCAGGTGATTTAAATCTCCAATTTTCAGACGTCGAATCAAGTCATTCACCTGCGCATTTCTTTTGCGCAAACGCGCCATTCCCCACGCCACAAAAACAATCCCCAGCACGATGACTCCAACAGCGATATATAAAAAACTCATGCCTGTATCAGTTTTATAAAAAAACAAAGCGGTGCGCCGCCAAACTTGGCGGCCGCCGCGTTTGAAATTTCAATCTGGCCGATGAGGAAGAATGTTATCCGGTTTGATTGGATCCATCTTCGGCGATTGAAATCCATACCTCCGGCAAAACTCCTCGATGGGCGCGCGAATCTGCACCGGGCGTCTCGAAAAGGGATCCGAGTACGCCAGCACTATCGCCCGCAAACCCAATTCCTTCCGGGTCGTCGAGCCATACATTTCATCCCCCACAATTGCATGCCCCGCCGCCGCCAGATGCACGCGAATCTGATGCGTCCGCCCGGTGTACGGCCGCGCTTCAATCAGCGACGCACCGCCCACGGTCTGAATCACGCGAAAGACCGTCTCCGCCTCCTTGCCTTGATGGGGATCCACTCGCATTTTTCCACGCTCGTCCAAATCCGGCCCAATCTTTAACCGGCAGGTCCACTGCGCTTCCTTCGGCGCGCCGTGCGCGACCGCCAGATAGGTTTTCTCCATCTTCCGGCTCTCGAACAAATCGCCAAACGTGTTCACCGCGCCCAGACTTTTTGCGAACAGCAAAATGCCCGTCGTGTCCGCATCGAGACGATGAACAAACCGGAGAAATTTCAAGTTCCGCGAGCGCGCCCAGAAATCCCGCGCCGCAATCGAGGAGGTCAGGGCCATCTGCAAATTGCGGTTCGTCTTTTGCCACGAAGCGGGCACCAGCATCCATCCCCGCGGCTTGTCGATGGCCAGCACCGAGCGATCCTCATACAGAATGGGGATTTTTTCGCCCGTCGGCAGTTCAATGGAATCAGTTTTCAAGGATATGCGATTTACGATTTACGATTTACGAGCGTAAGGGAATGAAATGCCCGTCGTAAATCGCAAACCCTTTCTCAGTTAAAAATCTGCGGACCGCAATTTTAAATCGTCCCCGGCATTCGCACATTCCGCCGCCCGTAAATCGTATATCGTAAATTCTTAACCCCTTAACTCTTCAACGCTCCTTTTGATGACTTCGTCACAAACCGTCTTCGCCGCTTGCGGACGGCCCAAACCCTTCGCCGCGGCGGCCATTTGCGCCAGCTTTTTCGAGCCCAGCAATTGCTCGATGCGATACGGCAAATCCTCGACTCGATTTACTTTTCCAGCCGCGCCGCGTTCCAGCAGAAAATCGCTGTTCGCCGCTTCCTGGCCGGGAATCGGGTTCAAAATAAACAACGGCTTGCCCATCGCCAGCGCTTCCGAGGAGGTCAGCCCGCCCGGCTTCGTAATCACCAAATCCGCGACCGCCATCAACTCGTGCATGTTCGAGGCAAACCCGAGGATATGCGTCGGATGCTTGCGGTCTTGCGCGGCCAGGTCGCGCCGCAATTCTTCATTGCGGCCGGTGACCACCACGGTTTGAAATTCGGCCGGCACTTTGTCGAGTTCGGCGAGAATTTTTCCCACCGGCCCCATCCCGAAACCGCCGCTCAAGACCAGCAACACCCGCTGATCATCGCGCAGGCCGTAATGCTTGCGCACCGCCTTGGGATCCATCTTGCCCGAGAATTTCGCGGCGATGGGAATGCCGGTGGCGACGATATTTTCCGCCGCCGCACCCCGCGCCACCAGGCGAGCCTTGGTTTCCTCCGCGGCGACGCAATAGAGATCCACACACGGATCCATCCAGAGCGCGTGCGCTTCGAAATCGGTGATGACGCTGACCACGAACGGCCCGCTTGGAAGCGCCGGCGTCTCATCGGCGAGTTTCTTGTTTCGCCCGTGCCGGTGGGACGCGGTTGCTCCCAGGCCCAATAATTCCAGCGGCAAATAATGCGTGCAAAGGACAACGTCCGGCTTGAAATGTTTTACGTGGCGCTCGAATTTCTGGCGCGAGTTGCTGGGTAAAGCGCGCTTCCATTTGTTCAACGTTCGCGCGACCTTCGGATTGTCCGTCTTGGCGAACACCATCCCCCACAATTCCGGGGCGCGCTCGACCAGCGTCAAATAGCCGTCCGAATGGATTTTCCGGTGCAGCGGTGAAAAGAATTTCAGCAAGTCGATGCGCTCCAAAACATCATTGGGCCGCGCGGCCTTCCACGCCTCCTCCAGGGCCGCCGCCGCCGCCAGATGTCCGCCTCCCGCCGTGATAGTGGCAATCAGGATTCTCATCTCGCGCAATCTTAGTGAGAGCCAGGCCGTTTGAAAAGCACGGCATCGCTCAACTATGGGGCAAGCCGCGGCGGGAGCGCGACTGTGCTGAAAGCCAGTCGCAGCAACTTTCATCGTGGCTGCCGATGGCCTTCCTTTGGCATCGCCAAATTACTCATGCCGGTGTAATTCAATCTCATGAAAGCGACGAACTTCCGGCTGGCGCTCGTCACGGCCCCGGACCTGAAAACCGCCCGCCGTCTGGCGCGCGCCGCTCTGGAAGCGCGGCTCATCGCCTGCGCCAATCTCGTTCCGCGCATCGAATCTCATTATTGGTGGCAGGGCAAAATCGAGCGCGACGTGGAAGTCCTTTTGCTCTTAAAAACAACCGCCTCGCGCCTCGCGCAACTTGAAAAATTGATCCTTTCCAAACATCCATATGACACGCCGGAATTTATTGTGTTGCCGTTGAAAGGCGGCAACCGGCGTTATTTGGAGTGGATCGGCACCAGTTGCCGCCCGGGGCAAACATAGGGTTAGATTCCATTTGAACAACCTCTCCACCAGCGTAGGTTCAGACATGGCCAATGTCGGAACTCTCATTCCCGCGCTGCTGCTAGTGTTGTTTATGGGCGCAGTGCTGGGGGGAACCGCCATCACGCTCCTGGTCCTGGGTTGGAAACGCAAACAACTCGAAGCGGAACGACAATTCTCCACCAGCTTCAAGGATATTTCCCTTTCGCTGGCGCCAGCCGTCCTCAAACGCCCCACGCTCTGGCTCGCCGTCCGCTGCCGGAATGTCCACGCGGTCCAGATGGCTCTCGGCCTCAATAATGTGCAGCCCTGCACCTGGCTGGAAGGGCTGGCGGGCGACGAAAAACTTTTTATCGCGCCGCCGGTCAAGGGCTGGGTGCTGATCATCGGCTCCGGACTCCCCGACCCGGCGGACGACGCCGATGTTTGTTTCCGATTCCTTACCGGCCTGAGCCACAAGCTCGGCCACGTGCAATTCTTTCAGGCCAACCGCGCGCTGGGCCATCACGCCTGGGTGCGCGTCGAAGGCGGCCGCGTGCTGCGCGGTTATGCGTGGGCAGGCAAAACCCTGTGGAACCAGGGTGTCGAAACGCGCGCGGAATCGGAATTTGGATTAAAATGCTTTCAATATTTCGAATCGCCGGAGGAGTCATTCGAGCAATCCGATTTGATTGCGGCCAACGTGGAAAAAGTTTCTTCGCTCGCCGGCCGCTGGAGCCTCGATCCCGGCGCGGTTGACGAAAATTTGTTCGAGCATTTCTACGGCATAGCCGGCGAGCCGCCCAGGTTGTTTTAAGCCCGGGGTAAAAGTTCCAAATTCCAAGTTCCAAGCTCCAAAGAAGCTCCAAATTTCAAATTCCAAAGCCAGACACACCTTTGGTGCAATTGGAGCCTAGTAATTGGAATTTCCCTGGAGCTTGGAACTTGGAATTTGGAGCTTTCCTGATGGTTGACATCCCTCCGTTCTCTGCAAAGCTACCCGCAATCGAAAGGAATCCCATGTCTCTCGAACTTGAACTCCAAAAGTTCCCGAAAAAGATTCTCTTGAAGGACAAATTCCAATGCTCCCTCCGTCCGCTCAAGAAGGATGACGAGAAAAAATTCCACGACTTCTTCCTCGCCGTGCCCGAGGAGGAACGGATGTTCATCAAGCATCGCGTGACGCAGCCGAATGTGATTCACGATTGGTGCCAGAACATCGATCTCGGCCGCAATCTTCCCCTGCTCGCCGTCGCGGACGGGAAAATTGTGGGCGACGCCACGCTGCACCAGCAACTCGGCGGCTGGAAACGCCACATCGGCCGCGTGAGCGTGCTCGTGCTGCCGCATTACCGCGGGCGCGGCCTGGCCCGCGCCATGGTCACGGAAATTGTGCAGATCGCGCGCAGCGTCGGCCTCGAGCGCGTGGAGGCGGAATTCATCGGCGAACAGGAAGCCGCCATCAAAATGTTCGCCCTGCTCGGCTTCAGCAATCTGGTGCGCCTCGAAAATTACGTGAAAGACATGCAAGCCATCTCGCACGATTACGTCCTCATGGGCGTGGACCTCAAGGTCGATGAAGATTACGCGGGAGTCGGTGGGTGAACGGATTTACGATTTACGATATACGATTTACGAGCGGCAGGATTTGCGAATGCATTCCGCAATTTGAAAGCTGTCCGTCTTGGGCTTCCGACTGACAACGCGCAATTCAGTTCCATACGCTCGTAAATCGTAAATCAAAAATGAGTCCCGAAGTTTGTCCTGTTTGCGGTGCGGACGTTCCGCCGAAAGCGAAAGCCTGTCCCGGATGCGGGGCGGACGAAAAAACCGGCTGGGCCGAAGAGGCCGGCAGCAGCGGTCTGGATTTGCCGGATGAAGATTTCGACTACGGGGAATTCGTGAAACGCGAATTTGGAGGAGGAAAAAGCCCGGTGCCTCACGGCATTCATTGGTTCTGGTGGGGCGTGGCAGTCATCATAATCGCAGTTTCTGTCTGGCTGTTACTAAGGCGGTGAATTTACGATTTCACGATCCACGCGAACCTTCAACCCGCTCGTATATCGTAAATCGCAAATCGTAAATGGTGACGGGCTACCGCTTTTTATTGTGGCATGGACAGTCCACCATGTGATCATTCACCAACCCCACCGCCTGCATGAACGCGTAGCAAATCGTTGAGCCCACAAACTTGAATCCGCGCTTGAGCAAGTCCTTGCTCATCGCATCCGACTCCTTCGTCTTCGTCGGAATCTGACCTGGCTTCCACGAATTCTGAATCGTTTTCCCGCTGACGAATTGCCAGATATACTTATCGAAGCTGCCAAATTCCTTTTGCACCGCCAGAAACGCCTTCGCGTTTTGCACCGTCGCATTGATTTTCAGCCGGTTTCGCACGATGCCCGGGTCGGCCAGCAGCTCCTGGATTTTGCGCGCGTCGTAACGGGCAATTTTGCGCGCGTCGAAATTGTCAAAGGCGCGCCGGTAATTATCCCGCTTCTTCAAAATGGTAATCCAGCTCAGCCCGGCCTGCGCGCCTTCCAGGATGAGCATCTCGAACAAATGCCGGTCGTCATGCACCGGCACGCCCCATTCGTTGTCGTGATAAGCGATGTAAAGATCGCCCTTGGCCCAGGAGCAGCGTTCCAACGGTTGGTTCATGAACTGGACTGTAGGAGACGAGGTGACGAGTCTCAAATTTTTTCCGCGGAACGTTTGGAAAATCATGACGCCTTGAACAAATCGAAAAAGGCATTATAGCTTTCAAGGCATCAACCATCATTGCTTCGGCAGGACGAGGAAAACCTTATGGATGAAATTTTGAAAGGAAAAGTCGCGCTGGTCACCGGCGCATCACGCGGCATCGGGCGCGCCATCGCGGAACGATTGGCAAAATCCGGCGCAGCGGTTGCAGTCAACTATGCCAAAAATTCAAACGAAGCGCAGAAAACCGTCGCGGCCATCCAGGCCGCGGGCGGCAACGCATTCGCGATCCAGGCAGACGTGGGCCGCGTGCCGGAAATTACCCGACTCTTCGATGAGACCATCGGGCATTTCAGCAAATTGGATATTTTGGTCAACAATGCCGGCATCATGTTCGTCAAATCACTGGCCGCCACCACGGAAGCAGATTTCGACCGCATTTTTGCCATCAACGTGAAGGGCACTTTTTTCGCCTGCCAACAGGCGGCGACGCGCCTCGCTGACGGCGGACGGATCATCAATCTGTCCAGTTCCACCACCGCGCGGCTGCTGGCGGATTATTCGGCCTACGTCGCGACCAAGGGCGCTGTCGAGCAAATGACCCGTTCGCTGGCCAAGGAATTGGGTGTGCGCGGCATCACGGTCAACGCCATCTCTCCCGGCCCCACGGAAACAGAATTATTCCTGACCGGCAAGACGCGGGAACAAATTGAATTTTTCTCCAAACAATCCGCGTTTGGCCGGCTGGGGCAACCGTTGGAAATCGCCGATACCGTCGTGTTCCTGGCCAGCGAGGCCGCCCGTTGGATCAGCGGACAAAATATCCGCGTGAACGGCGGCCTGGCTTAGTTCAAGAGAACTACCTCGATAACAAAAAAGCCCGTTCTTGCGAACGGGCTTCGTGAATTCTTTGCCAACAGGCTTAGGCCTTGGCTTCTTCGGCTTCCGCCTTTTTCTTGCGGCCTTTGCCCTTCTTCTCCGCCTTTTCTTCCTTGGGCTCTTCGGCCGACTTGGCTTCCGCCGTCGGTTTTTCTTCCACCGCAGCCGGTGCTACGCTCGACAGGTCCACCCATTCGAGGATGGCCAGTTGCGAGGCGTCGCCCTGGCGCTGGTGCATCTTCACGATGCGCGTGTAACCGCCGTTGCGCTCCTTCTGGGCCGGCGCGATTTCAGCGAACAGGATCTTGGTCGCGTCCTCCTGGTGCAGGCGGGCGGCCACGAGGCGGCGGGCGTGAACGGTGTCTTTCTTGCCGAGCGTGACCAGTTTTTCGGCCACGGAACGCGCGGCTTTCGCCTTCGCGAGCGTGGTGGTCACGCGCTTGTGTTTGATAAGGCTGCAAACCAGGTTGGCAAGCATCGCGTTCCGGTGTTCGCCGGTGCGGCCCAACTTGGCGGTGCGTTTTAAATGTCGCATAAACTCAATTTTCCATTCTTTAGGTAGGGACAGCGCGCTTGCGCTGTCTGCGTCGCGTTCAGCGACGCAATGAACGCCCGCTGAACGCGGGCGGGACGCCGCGGCGCGGCATCCCTACCAATTTTACCGATTGATCAAAGTCGTGTTTTCTTCCTTCGGCGCGTCGAGCAAATCCGGCTCGAAGCTCATCCCGAGGGAAAGCCCCAGTGCCTGGAGCTTGTCTTTGATTTCGTTCAACGACTTCTTGCCGAAGTTGCGATACTTGAGCATTTCGCTCTCGGACTTCATCGCCAATTGGCCGACGGTCGTGATGTTCGCGTTGTTCAGGCAGTTCGCGGCGCGGACGCTCAGCTCGATTTCGTTCACGCTCATATTGAGCAGCTTCTTGAGCTTGGACTTTTCCTCGTCCTGCTTGTCCACAACTTCCTCGAATTCCACCGCGCTCTTGTCGTAGCCGACAAACACATCGAGGTGATGCGCGAGGATGGCCGAAGCCTGGGTCAGCGCGTCATCCGGAGAAATGCGTCCGTCGGTCCAGAGTTCCAGGACCAGGCGATCGTAATCCGTGCGCTGGCCGACGCGGGCGCTTTCCACCATGTAACGAACGCGCGTCACCGGCGAGAACAACGAATCAATCGCCACCACGCCAATGGCCTGGTTGGGCTTTTTGTTTTCGTCGCCCGGCAGAAATCCGCGGCCGACCTTCACTTCCAGTTCCATCTCGAACTTCTTTTTCTTGTCGAGCGTGCAGATGTGCTGAGTGGGGTTCACCAATTCAACATTCTGGTTGAGCTGGATGTCCGCCGCGGTCACGTCGCCTTCCTTGTTGGCGGAAAGCAGGAGCGTCTGCGGGTCGCGCGTGTGCGCCTTGAACAGCACTTTCTTGAGATTCAAAACGATATCGGTCACGTCTTCCACCACGCCGTCGACGGTGGCGAATTCGTGCATCGCGCCGTCAATCTTGATGGAAGTAATGGCCGCGCCTTCGAGCGAGCTCAGGAGCACGCGGCGAAGAGAGTTGCCGACCGTGTGGCCGTAGCCGGTTTCAAACGGTTCCGCGATGAATTTCGCGTAGGTATCCGTGGCGGTCGACTCATCTTTGGTCAACCGTTTGGGCATTTCAAAACGCCCGAGACGTACTGGCATGTTTTCCTTTCAACAATTTTAATCTGACCGCTGACGCCCTGTTTATTCCCGCGAGCGCCGGCAATCCATATAATTGTCTTGCTCTACGTGAGAGCGGGTTTACCAAGCTCCAAATTCCAAGTTCCAAATTCCAATGAAATCCCAAACACCAAATTCCAGGAGCGAACGAGCGCTCGTTGAAAATTGGTGCTTGAAGCTTCTTTGGAGCTTGGAGCTTGGAACTTGGAACTTTTCATTTAGCGGGAATAAAATTCGACGACCGCCTGTTCGTTGGCGATCGGGTTGATCTCGTCGCGCGTCGGAATGCGCGTCACGACGCCCTTGAATTCCTCCTTGTTCAGCGACATCCAATCCGGCACCGCCCGGCTGGTGGAGATTTCAAGGTTCTTGGTCGCCAACTGGCGCGACACATTGGTGTTTTTCACGGTGATCGCGTCGTTCACCTTCAGGCTGTACGACGGCACATTGACCTTGCGGCCGTTCACCTGGATGTGGCCGTGCGAGACCATCTGGCGCGCCGCAGCGCGCGTGTTCGCCAGGCCAAGGTGGAAAACCACGTTGTCGAGGCGCGTCTCCAAAATCTGCAGCATCTGCTCGCCGGTGACACCGCGGCGGCGCAGCGCCTTCTCGTAAACTCCGCGGAATTGGCGCTCGAGCAGGCCGTAATAATAACGGAGCTTCTGCTTCTCGATGAGGCCGAGGCCGTAATCCGTGTGCTTGCGGCGGGACTTCGGGCCATGCACGCCGGGACCGTAATTGCGGCGCTCCAAATATTTTGAGGGGCCGAAGATCGGAACTCCGAAACGGCGGCTGATGCGAACGCGGGGACCTGTATAACGAGCCATATAAATTTGCGATTTTCGATTTGCGATTGACGATTTACACGCGGCGTTTTTTGCGCGGGCGGCAGCCGTTATGCGGAACGGGCGTCACGTCCTTGATGGTCGTGATTTCCAGGCCGATGGCCTGCAACGCGCGGATGGCCGATTCACGGCCGGAGCCGGGGCCTTTGACGCGGATTTCCACTTCCTTCATGCCGTGCGACATCGCCTGGCGGGCGGCGTCCTGCGCCACCTGCTGCGCGGCGTAAGCCGTGCTCTTGCGCGAGCCTTTGAAACCCACGCGCCCAGCGCTCGACCAGCCCAGCAGGTTGCCCTGCATGTCGGTGATGGTCACCTGCGTGTTGTTGAACGTCGCGAGAATGTTCGCGATGCCCACCGAAATGTTTTTCGCGCCCTTGGCTTTGACGATTTTCTTGCCGGCCAAATCATCGGCGAGCAATTCCGCGGCGGTGGGAGCCGAACCGGCGACCGGACCGGCGCCTTCCGCGGGCTTGGGAGCTTCGGCAACGGCGGCAGGAGCGCCAGCGGCCGCACCAGCAGCCGGGGCTTTCTTGGCCTTGGTTTCGTCAGCGGCCTTCGCCGGTTTTTCAGCGGCGGGCGCGCCTTCGGGTTTGCCCTCTTTCTTCGGCGCCGCGGGTTTCTTCTTTTCGTCAGCCATAATTAAATCCTAAATCGTAAATCCAAACTCGTAATTGCTTAGTGAATGCCGGTCTTGGCATTCGGGTTGCGCTGCACGCCGACCGTCTTGCGCGGACCTTTGCGCGTGCGGGCGTTGGTCTGTGTGCGCTGGCCGCGCACCGGCAGGCTGCGCATGTGGCGGACGCCGCGGTAGCACTTGATGCCCTGCAGACGCTTGAGGTTCATGCCGATTTCGCGGCGCAAATCGCCTTCGATGACATACTTCCCGTCCTGGATGGCGTGGACGATCTGCGAGAGTTGAGCCTCGCTGAGGTCCTTCGCCCGGATTTTCGGGTCGATGTTGGCCTTGGCCAAAATTTCGACCGCGTTGGACGGGCCGATGCCATAAATATACCGCAGCGCAATATCAATGCGCTTATTCGGCGGAACTTCCACACCAATAATACGTGCCATAAATTATCCTTGCCGTTGCTTGTGCCGTTTGTTGCTGCAAATGACCCGAATGACGCCCTTGCGCCGG
>DASZLX010000045.1:0-59512 GCA_035552155.1 Verrucomicrobiia bacterium
GCTTGGTTGAAGGTGCACGCCAACGATCGCGCCAGCGCTCGAAAATTCCTCGCCGGCTTCGAACCGCATCTGAATGAGGGATGCATCGGCTCGATTAATGAAATTTTCGATGCCGAACCGCCTTTCACGCCGCGGGGCTGCATTGCCCAGGCGTGGAGCGTCGCCGAAGTCCTGCGCGCGTGGGTGAAGACCGCGCCCATCCCCGAGCGCGCGGAAACCGCACAACGACCGGTGGCAGCGGACGAATCCGCGCGGGCTCATGCGGCGCCCGCACGTTGAAAACGAAAGCCGGCAGTGGGATTTATTTTTCTAAATTCTTTCCAACAGCGCCACGGGAAAATTCTTGAGAACTTCGCCGGCTTCCAACGCCGCGTTTTCCTTATGATGAATCGCAGTCAGCGTCTCCCCCGTTAAAACGTTCCGGAATGAATTACCCGCACGTGACTCCGGCAACATCAACACAGTGTCTTTCCAGATTTCGCCCCCCGTCGGCGGCACTTCCTTCCCTTCCGTCAGCCCAAAAGCCAATCGCGGAACCACCACAATGATTTTTTTCCCATTCCATTCTCTGGCGAAAGCGCACAAATGCTCCGGTTTCGCGCCTTGGGCGAACAGTGGCGCATAATCGCCGCGGTTGAACAAGTCAGGTTGGACTCGCCGGAAAGTCAGCGCGCGCCAGATGAGAAACAGTTTCACCGCTCCGGCGTCGTCATCGCGCAGAAGGGTGGCGAAAAATTCAGACTTCGCGGTCGGAGCGTCCTCAAATTTCTTTTTCAGGTCGGCCAATAACTTTTGCCGCACAGCGAAATCCACGGGGCGGCGGTTGTCCGGGTCAACCAGGTTCAAGTCCCACAATTCGCTTCCTTGATAGACATCCGGCACACCCGGTGAAGTGATTTTAAGCAGCGTTTGCGCCAGCGAATTGAACCGGCCAAAAAACGCGACCCGGCGCGCAAAGCTGCGGCTGTCATCGAGGAAGATATTGTTGCCGGCCTCGGCCAGCGTGCGTTCGACAAAATCTTCCACGGCCTTCTCATACGCCGCATTCGGATCGGTCCAACTCGTGTGAACCTTTGCTTCCTTGATCGCCTTGAGCATGAACGCGGAGATGCGCGTGCGGAACGTTTTCGGATCTTCCTTCTCCCCGCCGGTAGAACACGCGCCAATGACGCTTTGGTAAAACAAATATTCGTCATTCGCATCCGGCGCCAGCGCGTCTCCAACCATCGTCTTGTGATTCCGGTTCATGCGGGACCAGCGCGCGGCGGCGGCGCGCCAATCAAAGGGTATTCCGGAAAGCACATTGAGACGCGCACGGGCGTCCTCGCCGCGCTTGGTGTCGTGCGTCGCGGACGCAAGCAGCGAATGCGGCCAATGCCGCGCGGCCACGCGATTGGCCTCGTGAAATTCCGCGGGCGTGATGCCGAATTTTTCCGGTTCGCCGCCGACTTCGTTCAAGGAGATGAGGCGGTTGAACTGATAAAATGCGGTATCCTCGAGGCCTTTGGCCATGGCAGGGCCGGTGAACTGCTGGAATTTCATCACGAACTCCCGAGCACTTTTCCGTCCCGCGTCATCCAATTCGCCGACGAAGTCCAAAAGCAGGACCCGCTCGATAAATTCAAACACTGCTGGTTCCGCCCCCGCACGGCTCGCGCTGACGCGCATGGCCTTTTGAATTACCTCGCGATCCTGTTTGGATACTTCCGCGGAAGCCCCGGTGATATAGGTCCGATAAACCGGAAAACTTGCCGCTGTTTCCTCCAAAGCGCGGCGCAACTGGGAAAAGGTAAAATCACGACCGCTCCGCGCTTGCGCGGCGATGGCCCGAAGGCGGTGTGTGAGGCCATTCAGCTCGCTCGCGAAAGACCGTTCGAGCACGCGCCGCCGGCTGTGGTAAACCATCTCGGCGAAACTGGAATTGTTGTCGGTGAATTCTCGATAAATCTCGTCGAGCGCCAGCGCATTGAAGCCGTCCACGAACAAGCCGTTCACCCGGTTCAAAAAATCGTACCCGGTTGTCCCTTCCACCGGCCAATCCGCCGGAAGCCGCTCATCGCCCGACAGAATTTTTTCCACGACGATGTAGGGCGGCGGCGGTTCCGCGGCCTGCAGCCGCTGAAAATATTCCTTCGGGTCCCACAAACCATCCGGATGGTCAATCCGCAGGCCAGTGATTTTTCCAGTCTTGAGCCACTCAAAAGTTAACTCGTGCGTGGCGCGAAAGACCTCGGGCCGTTCCATTTTAACCGCCACCATTTCCGAAATATCGAAAAAACGGCGGTAATTAATCTCCTCCGGCGCGACTCGCCAACAGGCGAGCCGATAATGCTGCCGTTGAATCAAAGCGTCCAGCTTGTCGAACGAGCGGGCGTTTCCGGGCGTTCCGTTAAATTCATCGAGAACACTGACCGGTTCGTTTTTTTTATCAGCCGAAATCGTGACGCTATTGACGGGAAAGGTTCGGTCGTAATAAGAAATAAAGAATTCGCCGCCCTGAAACTTCAGCCGCAATTTTCCACTTTCCAGCACTTTGCCATAATAATCCTCCAGAACGGGCAGCAGAACTTTGTCGTGCAGCGCGGGATTGTGCGGCCGCCAATCGATGTCGAAGAACTCGGCATAGGCGGATTCGCGGCCGTTGCGCAGAACGTCGAGCCACCAGGCATTGGAGGTGGTCGCGCTCATGTGGTTCGGCACCACGTCCAGCAACAGCCCCATTCCGCGGTCTTTCAAGGCCTGGGTGAACCGATCGAAATCCTCATTACTCCCCAGATTCGGATTTAATTTTCCGTAACAGCAGGTGTCATAGCCGTGCGTGCTGTCCGGGGCAGCCTGGAACAGGGGCGAGGCGTAGACGTCTGAAATTCCCAAATCATCGAGGTAATCGAGAATTTCGCCCGCGTGTCGAAAGGTAAAGTCACGATTAAATTGGAGGCGATAGGTGGCCCCAGGTATCCGTTTCATTCTTTAAAGAAGGAGCCACCACGAGAAAAAGCCGAGTGCGCCGGCATCCCACCGGAAAGTTGCGAGCCAAATGAAGAATCTCGCCGTCGAGACGACGGCTCTCCCAGGCATTCGCCGGTGGCCCCCAAACTTTTCACGTCCTGGCCAGCTCCAATGCCTGCGGAGCAAAGCTTAGTTTTTCGCCAAGCGCAAGCAGTTCCTTCAGCGATTCCTGTGCGGCAGTGTCACCGGCGCCGGCCCGGCGCTGGAATTCTGCGAGGGCGGTTTGCTTCAGCTTCCAGTACGTATTCTGCACTTCGGCCAGATTCAAACCGATGGGCAGCGGGACCACGAGAGAGGCGATGTCTTCCAGTTCCTTTACCAAATTCACGTCTTCAGGCTTGTCCGCGATTTTTTGCATGAGCCGCTCCATCCGGTTTTTGGCCGCGTAACTGATGTCGGCGTTCAACACTTCGGTCCCGCGCGGTTGCGCTTCCTCGATCAATGCTTTCAAGCGCTCGAGGTCGGTGTGGCCGTTCGATAATTGTTTGCGGATCTCGCCGCGCAACGTGAGGTCCCAGGCGATTTGCAATCCGCCGGGCAAAGGCGCGCCGGCGCTCTCCAGGAACTTCATCAACGGCGCGTAACGCTCGGTAATCAGCCGGAAGCGGCCTTCCAAATCCTCGCGCGCGGATCCTACAATCTCATCAAGAATGTGCCGCTGCTCATCTTTGAACAACGATTTCAAGGTGTACGACGGGCTGCCAAAATGCTGGTCAATGAGCCGGATGACCTGCGGAAAATCCGCGGTCTGATACACCGCGGCAATTTCCTTTGCCGCCGCTTCGTAAGCCTCGATCGTTTCAAATTTGCGCACGCCACCGATGAGATTGTGCTCGCCCATGTAGAGAATTCCGTACGCCAGTGTCTCCGCCTCCTGCGTGATTTCGGAGGTCATCCGCACCCGCCCGATGGCGAGCTTGGTCTTGCCAGTGACATGGAACTCGCGTTGTTCGTCTTCAAATGTAAAGGAGAACACGCGCGTGGCCTTGCCGTATTCCTGGAACATGGAACTGATGGCGTAATGCGCCGCGGCTCTCGGCCAGTCAATCATCGCGGGCTTGACGAATTTCTGGTAAATCGTCCGGCCGTCGCCGTTTTCCGGAATGTTGCTTTTGGCCTTCTCAAGGCGTTCGAGGAAAGCGGGCTCGAAATCGTGGCCGAAGATTTCGTTCGCGAGCTGAATCACACGCGCGGCATATTGGATGACCTGAACGGTCTCGATGCCCGAGAGCTCGTCAAAAAACCAGCCGCAACTGGTGTACATCAGCATCGCATGGCGTTGCAATTCCATCAGCTTAAAGACAGCGATTTTCTCGCCGTCGTTCAAAGGATGACTGGCCTGGGCTGCAAAAAACTTTTCCCGGCTTTCGGGAGAGCGATCCAGGATGACATTGATGTATTCATTACGCGCTCCCCACGCGTCGCGCAAAAACTCCGCGGCCTTCGCCTCAAACTTCGGAGCGATTTCATCCCGCAACCAGTCGAGTGCCTCGCGCAGCGGCGCGCGCCATTGCTGGTTCCAGCCGGAGTGGCCGCCGCTGTTGCAGCCGCAATCGGCCATCCAACGTCCGACGCCATGCGAGCAGCTCCAGGCGCTTTGCTCGTGAATCTGCGCCTCGTATTGCGGCGGATGTTTTTCGAGGTACTCGCCATAGTTCGTCAGAGTGGCGAGATTGTTCTTCTCGATGTGTTCCAACGCATACGCGAGCGCCATTTCGCCATGCCGATGATGGTGCCCGTAGGATTCACCGTCGGTCGCGAGATGGACCAACTGCTCCCAGTCGCGGTCGTCATTGAACCCGCCCAAGATGCGCCCGGCGAAGCGTTCACCGCTCTCTAGCAGTTTTTCGAACGCGACCGCCTGCGAGAGCGGACCGTCATAAAAGAACACACTGATGCTGCGGCCGGAGGGGAGTTTAACCCGGTACGGGCGGGCGGGATCGATCTTTGCGCCGTTCACATCCTTCCACGAACGGCTGCCGGGCTTGCGGGTGCGACTCGCCTGGTAGGGCGAGAGCACGGTGAACTTTATCCCCTGCTCCGCCAGCACCTCCAGCGTGGGAGTGTCGGTGGCGGTTTCGGACAGCCACATTCCCTCCGGCTTGCGGCCAAAGCGAAATTCGAAATCGCGAATGCCCCAATAGACCTGCGTAAATTTGTCGCGCGGATTGGCGAGCGGGAGAATCATGTGATTGTAAACCTGGGCCATCGCCGAGCCGTGTCCCGAAAAGCGTTCGCGGCTCAATTTGTCCGCCGCGATGATGGCGTCGTGCGTGCGCGGCATTTTGTCCTTCATCCACGCGAGCAGCGTCGGGCCGAAGTTGAAGCTTATTTTGGAATAATTGCTGATGATGTTTTCAATTTTTCCCTCGCCGTTGAGAATGCGCGCGGCCGCGTTCGGCGCGTAACATTCTACGGTGATGCGTTCATTCCAGTCGTGCCAGGGCGCGGCGGAGTCCTGAAGCTCGACCGATTCCAGCCACGGATTTTCACGGGGCGGCTGGTAAAAGTGCCCGTGAATGCATATAAATCTCGTCATCGGTTATATCTTGGAATAGCCCCCGGGAGACACAATGGGTGCAAACCCGCAAAGGCCCTCGATTCGAGCCCCTCAAACCGGAAATCCGGCATTCAGAATGGCAGCAGCTTGCGCAGTCGTTTGTCCGTGAAAATTTGTTCCAGGCTAAAACGCGCCTTGCGCCGCCAATTCGGCCGCTCGCTGGAAGTCCCCGGGACGTTCTGCGGAAGGGTTTCCAGCCAAAGGTCTTCCACGGTCACCAGCACGATTTCGGACGGGCTCGCCCAGAGCCACGCCAGCAATGCGCGCAACACGTCTCGCGCGGACGGCTGGCGGTTTTTCAAGAATCCCTCCGCTCTTAAGAATTTGATGAGCGCCGCCTTGAGTTTCTCGCGGTGTTTTTTGGCGTTCTTCATTTCCCCGCTCGGCAGTATCCCGAGCCGGACGCGCTCCGCCAGGTCGGCTCCCCGCCAATGGGCCGCGAAGGTCGGTGTGTCGTGCGTGTCCAGACTGGCAACGGAAAGCGCCGGCGGAGGACGCAGGGCGGACGCGGAATCCGGGCGCTCTTCAAATTGCGTGACATACATTTCGCGGAGCCGATGACGCGCCATGCTTTCGTTCACCGCGGGCGGCACAGTGCCGAGATTTTCTCCCACGAGCACGGTGCGGCTGCGATGAGATTCCAAATTAAAAATGGCGTGCAATTCGTCCGCCGGGTAATGGACGTAAGTCCCCTGCCCGGCTTCAACTCCGCGCGGCACCCAGTAAAGCCGATGCAATCCCATCACGTGGTCGAGGCGCAACATACCTGCGTGGCGCATTTGAAATCGCAGGAACGCCAGCACGTATTGATAGGCCGATTCGCGAATCCGCTGCGGATGCAACGGCGCAAAACCCCAATCCTGGCCCTTGGAAAAAAACAGGTCGGGCGGCGCGCCTACACTGGCATCCAAAGCAAAGCTCTCGCGTTCGCGCCAGACGTCGTAACCATCCGGATGCACGCCCAGCGGGAGATCGAGATAAAGTTTCACGCCGCTTTGTTCACTGTGGCGCGCGAGCTCGTTCATCTGCTCGTGCGCGAGCCATTGAACATACAAATGAAATTTTTTCGCGGGCTCGTCGTAATCGCCCGCGCAGAGGCGGCCTTCGCGCAATCGTTGCGGCCAGTTATGCCACGAAGTTTTTAATTTATCGCACGTCGCGCGAAATGCGGCGTAATCGTGCGCTTCGGGGCGCTCGCGCAAATATTGATTGAATTGCGTGCTGCGCGGCCTGGCTTTCGAGAAAAAACATCGGGCGAGAAGTTCCAGCACCTGCCGCCGGGCCGACCATTGGGCGGAATAATCGATGATTTCGCTCCGGCGGAAGGCGCGGAGATTTTTTTGGAAAGCTTTCGCGCGGACCAATGCCTGCGCTTCGCGGCAAACCGCGAATTCCGGCACGCGCTCGAGATCGAGAAAAAATTCGTTCCAGAACCGGCGGCTGACCGGCGAATACGGGCTCGGTTCGCAAACGGGATGATCCAGAAACGCGGCCAGCAACGGAAGCGTGCCCGCCACCCGGCCGCCCTGCGAGCCGAGCCAGTCCGAGAACCGCTCCCAATCGGAAAAATTTCCCGCGCCCCAACTTTCCCGCGAGTGCGCGGCGTACATCGGCAGGAAAACGCCCCAGCGTTTGCCCGCGCCGGGTTCGGCATAGCTTTGAATCGGCGCGGAAAGAACCAGCGTGCGAAACATTTTGCCGCCAACCGAAATTTCCAAGTGGTGATAACCGAGCGGCAAAGGCGGCAGAACGAACTCCTTCGTTGCAAACCCCTCGCCTTCCACTTTGTCAGCGCCCAGCGTCCGGCAAGGCGGGTTTATTTTCACCAACTTCCCATCCTCAAAATGAATCCGCAATTGCATCCGATTCCCCGCGAGCGCCGCGGGAAGGTGGCAGCGGACCTTTGCCTCGCGTTCTTCCCAGGCGATAACGACGGGGTCCAGGCCGCGTTGATATGGCCTCAATCGGGTCGCGTGTAAACTGTCGCGGATTTCTTTTTGGTTGCCGGTGGGCAAGCCAAGCGCCTTGAGGACGGCGGAAAGCACTTCCGGCGAGGCACTCCGGCGCTGATTGGCGGCGTCCAGAAAGGAGGGTTGCACGCCGTTCATTTCGGCGAGGGTCTGGAGGAGCGAGGGTTTCGACGTGTTCATTCGCAGCACAGCGCTTTCATCGTAGCAATCGACGTGAGCTTTGGCCTCTGCTTTGCGGAAAAGTGAGCCTTCTCACGTCGACTCCTGTAGAGAAGTGCTTCATTGCGCCTCCGCGGGCGCGATGATTTGAAGAATGCTTTCCAGGGGCACGCGAATGGCCTCGGACCGGTATTGCAATTCGCGGCTCATTTCGATCACTGCCTGGTCGAGCAGAAAGGCTTCCAGGAGCGCTGCCAGACCGGATTTTGTTTTCGGCAGCAGATCCGCTTTCGCGGTGGCGGCAAGATAAGCACCGAGGAAATCCGCGCTGACCTGGCGTTCCCAGAATCGCGCCCACGGTTGCAGCGCACGATATTGTTCCGGGTTCAGGTTGCCGGCCTCGGCATGCTGCCGCAGGGTGACGTCCGCCGCGTAATCGAAGGAACGAATCAGCCCCGCGACATCGCGCAACGGACTGCGCTTGATGCGCCGCTGGCTCAGGGTCCAGCCGGGCTCGCCTTCAAAATCGATGATGAAAAAATCCTTGCCGGTGTGCAGGATGTGGCCGAGATGCAGATTGCCGTGACAGCGGATTCGTTGCGCGGTCATCGTCGTCTGGTGAACGGCTCGATACCGGCTCAGAACAGCATCCTGCAACGCCAGGACTTTTTCCGCCAGCGGCCAGACCGATTCGGGCATCTTTTTTAAATCCCGCCGCAGGACCCGAAAATGAAACGCCAGATGGTTGCGCAACGATTGATAAAGCGAGCGTTGATAATAGGGCGTGAAAGGTTCCGGCGCGAATTCCCTGTTGTCGGGGTCGGAGGCAAGCGCGAGGTGCAACTCGCCCACGCGCTGGCCCATGAGGCGGGCGGATTCAAAATAGGTCCCGATGGTTTCCACGGCGGAATTGGGAACGCCTTTTTCCGCCAGTTCCACGAGCGAGTTTACGCTGGCATCATCACGCGCCTGATTCGAGAGCGTGCGAACGCGATCAAAATACCGCTTCAACGCGTCTTGGGTAAAATCCCATCCGCGGGTGGCGTTCGCAATACAGCCGCTCAAAATACCGAGGCAGGTATGCTCGCCGTTGGCGCGCTCCAGTTCCAGCGCGCCCACAAACGGCGGCACGTGCGAAAAGTTTTTCCCGGAAAGAAACTGCGCTGATTCCAGGGCGGGATGCAGCCCCGGTTCGAGCCGCCGATACAGCTTCAGCACATATTTGTCGCCGTAAACGATGGTCGAGTTCCGGGACTCCGCCCGGGCTGCGGAGGGCGAGGGTGCGATGCTCCGCGGCAACGACTCAGCCCAACCCGCCAGGCTGTCTTCCGCGTGTTCACCCTTGATCGTCCGGCGGCGGGCAATGACGTCGAACAGCATCTGCCCAAAATTCTTTCCCGCAGCAGCGTCATAAATCACGCCGTTCAGATTGGGTTTCTGGATGTGCGCGCGGGCGAGAATAAAAACCGGCGATTCGCGCTCCAGGCGTTCAGCTTCAGCGCCGGACGCAAAAGCCAGCGGAAGCAAATATTCCTCCGACTCGCTTTGAGCATAATCCACCGTGACGAACGCCAGGAGATGTTTTTCCGTCTCGTTCGGCAAGGTGATCCACTCGCGAAGGCGTACCGCTTTGATGTCGCCCTTGTTGGCAAACCATTGGCGCTGCTGCAGGAAAGCCGGCAGGCACATTTCCAGATCACCGCGTCCCTTGCTGGCAATCAATTCCTCCCAGTCCTCCTCCGCGATTAATGTCTTGCTGAGCCGCGAGGAAATATCCGCCGTCTGCCGTTCGGCGACCGGTTCCAGCGAGAACCAGAGGGCGCTGTGCGGGCTCATGGTGAACGGGTAAGGCGTCGCACCAATCGTCGGAAATTCGGTCCGACCGAAAAGCTCGACCGGCACGCGCCCTTGAAAACGCGACAGATCGAGTTCCACCGGTTGCGGAAAGCGCGAAAGATTGGCGATCACCAGGACCGTTTGCCCCTCGAACTGCCGGACGAACACCAGCACCTTCCGGTTTTCCGGGTGCAAAAATTCCAGCGTGCCGAATCCAAAAACCTTCCATCGCTTCCGCAACGCCAGCACACGCCGGGTCCACCAAAGCAATGAATGCTGGTTGTTCTGCTGCGTCTCGACATTGATCGCCTCGTAATGATATTCCGGATCCAGGATGATCGGCGCGTAAAGCGCCTGCGGGGTGCAGCGCGAGAAGCCCGCATTTTTGTCCGCGCTCCAATGCATGGGCGTGCGCACGCCGTTGCGATCGCCCAGGAAGATATTGTCGCCCATCCCGATTTCGTCGCCGTAATAAATCACCGGCGTTCCCGGCAATGACAGCAGCAGCAGGTTCAATAATTCGATGCGCTTGCGGTCGTTCTTGAGCAGCGGAGCGAGGCGGCGGCGGATTCCGAGATTGAGCCGCGCCTTAACTTCGCTGGCGTAAACGCGATACATATAATCGCGCTCCTCGTCGGTGACCATTTCGAGCGTGAGTTCGTCGTGGTTGCGCAGGAACAACGCCCACTGGCTCGTCTGGGGAATCTGCGGTGTCTGATCAAGAATATCCGTGACCGGAATGCGATCCTCGAGGCGGACCGACATGAACAAACGCGGCATCAGCGGAAAATGAAAGGCCATGTGGCACTCGTCGCCTTTGCCGGTGCCGAAATAAGTCACGGCTTCCTCAGGCCATTGGTTGGCTTCGGCGAGCAGCATGCGATCGCCGTATTTCTCGTCCAGGTGAGCGCGCAGTTTCTTCAGGTAGTTGTGCGTTTCGGGCAAACTCTCGCAGGAGGTTCCTTCGCGCTCGTAGAGATACGGCACGGCGTCGAGGCGGAAACCATCGACCCCCAGGTCCATCCAGAATTCAAAGACGCGCAGGATTTCGCGATGGACGGCCGGGTTGTCAAAATTCAGATCGGGCTGATGCGAATAAAAACGATGCCAGTAATAAGCCCGCGCGATCGGGTCCCACGTCCAATTCGACGGCTCGAAATCCTTGAAGATGATCCGCGCCTCGCGGTACTTTTCCGGCGTGTCGCTCCAGACGTAAAAATCCCGTTCGCGGCTTCCCTTGACGGCGCGGCGCGAGCGCTGAAACCACGGGTGCTGGTCCGAAGTGTGGTTCAGCACGAGTTCCGTAATGACGCGCAACCCCCGCTCCTTGGCCTCGCGCATAAAGGCCTTGAAATCCGCCAGCGTGCCGTAAATCGGATTGATGGAATAATAATCAGCGATGTCATAACCATCGTCCTTGAGCGGCGACGGATAAAAGGGCAGCAGCCAAAGCGCGGTGGCACCGAGCTCTTGAATGTAATCGAGCTTCTGCGTCAGCCCGCGAAAATCCCCGATGCCGTCCGCGTTACTGTCAAAAAATGCGCGGACGGGCACTTCATAAATAATTGCGCTTTTATACCAGAGCGGATCAAGGTCCCCTGGTGCAGCGCGCGTCTCCGGTTTGGCCATGTTTCGCAAAAAGCGTTACCCGCATGTGGCCGGCTTGTCTCTGGGGCGGATGCCCCACGCCTCAATTCCAGTCAAACACCGTAACGGCGTCAAAATCCTGCCACTGGCCATTTATTTGAATGCTGGGAGTCGTGCGACCGGTGTACTGCAGCACGCGGTGCAGACCGTTTTTCTCAACCACAAAATGCATCGGGGCGACCAATTGGGCCACGATGATGCTGGTCGGTTCCAACGTCAGCAACGTGACCGGCTTTCCGTGCCAGTTGGAATCGGATTCCTTGAAGAATTTAAACCCGACCGTCTCGGCGCGCGCCACTGAGATCAGGCGGCACTTCACCGATTCACCCTTCGTTAAAGCGTCCCAATGCGCGACGATGTACGGCCCCACCATGTCGCTGATCAGATTTTCGTCCAAGAATTTTTCAGTGCCGTTCTTTTTCGTCGCACCTTTGGAAAAGTTAATAGTCATCTTTGCGCCGCCGTTCGATTGGACCACGCCGCCTTTCACACCCGATTGCAAATCCTCCATCTGAAAAGATTTCAATTGCTCGTCCTCATACACCACCTGCTCCCGCGCCGCGATTGCGCCGCTCGGCAAATAGAATTCGCGTTCGACGTGGATGACGGGGCCAGAATTGGTGGCCGCGCGGCGGAAGGTGAACAATTTGTGCTTCAAGCCCGCATCGGCGTAGATGGTGCCGGTGAGGGCTTTCGGTTCCAAATAATCGACAGTGAAATCCGCGCCGCGTGTCTGCCATAAAAGGAGTGACCCAAAAAATACGAATGCCAACGCGTGCGGTTTATGTCTCACGAGCGATAGGCTAATGAAGAATCAATTCCCGTCAATCTCAGGCAGCGTTTAAATCACTGCAGGTTTTTGGGAGGACGATTTTAATCGTTCAAAAAAGCGGCGGAGAGGGAGATGAGAACGCAGCCGCTTTTTCGTCCACACTTGATTTTCCGGGGAGAGTGAAGCAATTTGCCGTCGATTCATTGAAGAAAACAATCAACTGGAAATATTATGGCATACGAATTACCTCCGCTTCCCTACCCCAATAACGCTCTCGAACCGCATATCGACGCGACCACGATGGAAATTCATCACGACCGCCATCACAAAGCCTACGTGGATAATTTGAACAAGGCCCTTGCCGGCAATGCCGCGCTTGAATCCAAATCCATTGATGCGCTTTGCAAGGAGATGGCTTCCGTTCCGGACGCGATCAAAGGCCCCGTGCGCAACAACGGCGGCGGGCATTGGAACCATTCCTTTTTCTGGCGCATCCTGGGCCCGAACGCCGGCGGCGCGCCCACGGGCAAACTCGCTGATGACATCAAGGCCACATTTGGAAGCTTCGACGATTTCAAAAGCAAATTCGAAGCGGCCGGCCTGGGTCGTTTCGGAAGCGGCTGGGCCTGGCTGGTGGTGAATGGCGGCAAACTCGAGGTCGTTTCGACCGCGAACCAGGACAATCCGCTGATGGGCAAGGCGTTGGTGGGCGTGGAAGGCACGCCGCTCCTCGGCGTGGACGTATGGGAGCACGCCTATTATTTGAAGTATCAAAATAAACGCGGCGATTATCTCAAGGCTTTCTGGAACGCAGTGAACTGGAATGAGGTCGCCAAGAATTACGACGCGGCGAAAAAGTAACGCGCTGAAAATTTAAACTGCGAGGGTCGGTTCCGGAAACGGGACCGGCCTGTTTTTTAGCAACGCAAGGGACTCATACTTTTTTAGGGAACCAACCCCAGGCCTCCTTAAGTCGGCGGCTACGAATGACATCTTGTTCTTAGGGCACGGTATATTTATTCTTCGGCGCATGAAGAAATTGCTGACGCTCGTGCTCCCACTGTTTGTCGCCTCGGCGTGTTTTGCCCAGGACACCAATTCACCGACGGCACCGGCCAAAAACCCGGCGATCATTCCGGTCACGCGCAGCAACCCGACCAATTGGCTCGCGCGCCACGAAGGCTTCGTGAAGAAAGCCAAGGCCGGCAATATCGACCTGCTCTTTCTCGGCGATTCGATTACGGACAACTGGCGCAGCCGGGGCAAAAATGTCTGGCAAAAATTTTATGCCCCGCGTCATGCGGCGAATTTCGGCATCGGCGGCGACCGCACGGAGCACGTGCTCTGGCGAATTGAAAATGGCGAACTGGATGGCATCGATCCCAAAGTCATCGTGCTGATGATCGGCACGAACAACAGCGGCTCGAATTCGTCGAATCAAATTTCGGAAGGCGTGGAAAAAATTGTCGCTGATATCCGCGAGAAGTGTCCGAAATCGAAAATTCTTCTGCTGGCCATTTTCCCGCGCAATAAACCGGACGCCAATCCCCGGCAAATGGAAGTCATCAACAGGGTCAACGAGCGCATCGCGAAGCTGGACGACGGCAAGATGGTGACATTCTTGAACATCAATAAAGCTTTCCTCGGAGAAGATGGCCATCTACACGCCGATATCATGCCTGATTATCTTCATCCGAATGAACACGGCTATCAGCTCTGGGCAGATGCGATGGAGCCGACGCTGGCGAAGATGTTGCAGTAAGTCGGAATTGTTGGACGGGTGAGAGTGGATTTTTTGGGTGAGTTCCAAACGGCCATCGCCGACTGCGTTTCAAAACGAGTCATTCCAGGCGAACAAGATGCCTTGCCAATTCAAAAATGACGTCTTGTTTTATATTGCAGTTCACGGGTGGCTAAGTTTTATTGGTCGCACCCTTCATTAATCGTATGTTCACACCCCTCTTCATCACGGGTTTTGTGTTGCTGCTGGCAGGGCTTTTCGGGGGCCGCTATCTCGGTGAGCGCTCGCTCAAGCTTCTTTCATCGGACGAGAAGTTGAAGCTATTGGATTCCTTCTCGCGGTTTCGAGCTTTCGGCGCATTGCCTTTGCTGATCATTTTCCTTTCGTTTTTGGGCATCCCACGCCTTCCCCCAAATTTAATGTGGCCAGCTTATTTTGCAGCCTGGGCGCTGGTGGCAGTTTATTTCGTTGTTGTTCACCAGCTGATATTTCGAAGGCTGTCTGAGCTGGGTATCAACGGCGAGTATCAAGCGGCTATGCGCAAGGCCCGCTGGATGGTGTATGGGGGATTCGCCGCTTTCTTCGTTCTGGATACGGTGGCGCCGTTTGTAACCAGATAGTGCCATTTCAAATCCGCAGTGGCCGTGAATCTATCTCACAACAGACATCCGCTCACCGCGAAGTCATAGGAGTTTAATTTTCGCAAACACCCGATGCTTTCGTTTATATGCAGCGGCTCCGGCCTGGCGTTGATTCTCAGTCCGTTGGTTCTGGTTCGAATGTATTATTGGTTTATCAGCGACATCGGGGCCGAGCCGAATCCTTTTCCGAATCCGTGGCGGGCTCTATTTTTTGGCGGTGCGATTGCGTTTGTATTTAGCTGCCTGATTGCGTTTCCGGCGGTGATATTGATTCAGTGGTTGGTGCGGAAATGGAGAAGTTGATTCCTGCCAGTGTTTCCATTGTTGCTCTGCGACGGATCACTTTTACGGGCATGGGAGTTCGCACGGTTTTCCGCATCGCCGGCGGGACGCCGGTGCTCCCACGCATTCAGGATTCCGCGTTGAGCATCTTGAGTCCTGTCCTCACTGCGGTTACCAATGCCTCCACACGCGTGGACAATGGATAATCCGAGGGCGCTTCCAAGGTGTAGCTCTGCTGCGTTTTGTGGGTGATGAGGTAAAACGCCTCGGCCCATTGCGGGCGCGTTTTGAGGTCAATGTTGGGGCGGATGATTCCGTTTTGGGCGGGGCGGCCTTCGATCAATTCGTTCGGGTCGATGGGGCAGACTTTGGAAATGGCTTCCAGCATCGGCTCGGCCAGGGATTTGCGGTTCTCGGGATTTTGTTCGTAGAGATAGAAGCCGTGCGATTCCCAGTCTTCGTGCATAAGCAGGCACAAATCAAAATTCGGCTGGCGCTCGAGCCAGGCGATGTGGGCGGTGATTTCCGCGGTCATCGGTTTAAGGTAGTCGCGGTTCAAATCGATGCCCCGGGAGTTTTCGCGTGAGTTGAGGGCAAAACCGAGCGGGTTCAGGCACGGGCAGAACCACAGTTCAACGTTCTCCGGCCATTTGTTCTCGCGCAGCAATTGCAAAGCGGCGAGAGGGCCCGCGGGTTCGTCGCCGTGGATTCCGGCTGACAAATAAATCCGTTTGGAGATCGGAGATGGGAGATCGCAGTTCGAATTTCGGGTTTCGGGTTTTGGGTTTCGAGTTGATTTGGTCAGGGCGAAAAGTTTCAATTCGTGCGTCTCGAAAAATGTCTCGGAGGTCCAGCCATGCACTTTGGCGGCGGCTTCCATGTCGCGCAGGATTTGCTGGATGTCGATGGTATCGCCGAAATACCGGCCAACATTTTTGCCGAGGCGTTGCATGGCAAGATATTCTTCAAAATGTCCGGGCGTGCAAACGGATTTTATTTTTACGGAAGGGAACGATGATTCCAAGACGACAGAATCCGCCGACGGCTTTTCCACAAGGTAATGTGCGGCGGTCACAAAACCGCCGCCACAATCCCAAAATTCGCTTTGCGTTGCCTGTGAGTTTACCCTAGTTTTCTTCCATTGCGCGATGAAAGTTTTTATTGACGGAAAATTCTGCAACGAACGCGACGCGAAGGTGTCGGTGTTCGATCATGGTTTGTTGTACGGCGACGGCATTTTCGAAGGCATTCGCGCTTACAACGGCCGCGTGTTCCGATTGAAGGAGCACGTCGACCGGTTGTTTTATTCCGCCAAGGCAATCCTGCTGGAGATCCCAATGTCTCGCGAAAAAATCGCCGCGGCGGTCGTGGAAAGCTGCCGGCAGAATAAAATCCGGGACGGTTACATCCGGCTGGTGGTCACGCGCGGCGTGGGCACGCTCGGGTTGAATCCGAACCGCTGCAAGAATCCATCGGTGATTTGCATCGCGGACAAAATCCAGGTTTATCCGAAGGAGCTTTACGAGCGCGGGATGGACATTGTGACGGTGCCGACGGTGCGCAACCTGCACAGCGCGCTGAACCCCGCTATCAAGTCGCTGAATTATCTCAATAACATTTTAGCGAAGATCGAGGCCAACAACGCAGGCGTGGAGGAGGCCGTGATGCTGAATGCCGAAGGCTTTGTGTCCGAGTGCACGGCAGACAATATTTTCATCGTCAAAGACAACAAAGTGTTCACGCCACCGTTGTCGTCGGGGGCGTTGTATGGGATCACCCGGCAGGTGGTGATTGAGCTGGCGGAGGAATCGGGGATTTCGGTGAGCGAACCGAACCTGACGCGCTACGATTTGTTCAATGCGGACGAGTGTTTTCTCACCGGCACAGGGGCGGAGATTGTGCCGATTGTGAAGATTGACGGGCGCGTCATCGGAAACGGCAAACCCGGCGTGCTGACCAAAAAGCTGGTTGGGGAGTATCACTCCTTGACTAAAGCTTCCGGTGAGCCGATATACGAATAACGATTTATGCTGTGCTGCATTTGCAAGGAACGCGAAGCCACGGTGCATTACACCAAGATCGACGGCGACAAGGTGCAGAAGGTCGATCTCTGCGAGGAATGTTCCAAGACCAAAGGTGTGAATGACCCGGTGGGCTTTGAACTAGCCGATCTGTTGCTCGGACTGGGCGCTTCCAAGGAAATTGAGCAGTCGTCCGGCGGCGCGGAAATTAAATGCACCCGCTGCGGTTTCACCCAGGCGGATTTCAAAAAAGCTGGGCGGCTGGGTTGCCCAGAGTGCTACAAGACTTTCGCGGAAGGACTCGACGGCCTGCTCAAAACGATGCACAAAGGCACCCGGCACATGGGCAAAGTCCCCGAGGCGTTGCGTCAAAGCCGGGAATTGGCCGATCGCCTGAAGCTGTTGCAGAAAAAATTGACGAAAGCCGTCGAGGACGAAAATTTCGAGCAGGCGGCTTCATTACGCGATGAAATCAAGCAGATGAGCGTGCGCTTGAGCAATATTTCGGTTGGTTAAATAAGTTAAAGAGTTAAATCGGTCGACGCGCTTCGGGTCCATTTAACTCATTTAACCAATCATTAATTTAACAGTCCCAGATGAATATTCACGAGTTTCTCGAACCGCCCGCCAGCACCGCGCGGCGCAAAGGCCCGCACGACCGGATCGTGATGTCGAGCCGCGTTCGCTTGGCGCGCAACATCAAGGATGCGGCGTTTCCCGGCTGGGCGAAAAAGCCGGAGCGTGTGCGCGTCCTGGAAGCCATTCGCCCCGCAGTGGCCACGTTGCCGGAGATGAAGGATTCATTTGCGGAATCGATGGACAATCTTTCCACGCTGGACAAGCAAATCCTGGTGGAGCGCCATTTAATCAGCCGCGAGCACGCCGCCAAAAGTTCGGGAAGCGGACTTGTATTGAACCGCGAAGAGACGCTTTGCGTGATGATCAACGAGGAGGATCACATGCGGATGCAGGCGTTGCGGCCGGGATTGCAGATTCGCCACGCCTGGAATGCCATCAACCAGGTGGATTCCGAACTGGAGAGGAAATTGGATTACGCTTTCAATCCCGACCTCGGCTATTTGACCGCCTGCCCTACTAATATAGGCACCGGCATCCGGGTCAGCGCGATGTTGCATTTGCCGGGACTGGTATTGGCCGAGCAGATCAATCCCATCATTCAATCTGTGAATAAACTGGGCCTGGCGGTGCGGGGGCTTTATGGCGAAGGCACCGAAGCGCTGGGAAATGTTTTCCAGGTGTCCAACCAAATGACTCTGGGCGAGACGGAAAATGGGATCGTGGAGCGGTTGGAAAAGGTGCTGGGGCAGATCATCGAACATGAGGAAAACGCCCGGGCCACGCTTTTGGAGAAGAAATCCAAGTTCGTGTTCAACCACATTGGCCGGGCCTATGGTATCCTGGCCAACGCGCACACAATTACCTCGAAAGAAACCATGAACCTGTTATCGTCGATGCGTTTAGGGGTGGATATCGGGGTGTTTCCGGGGGTGGAGCGGTCGCTGGTGGATGAGCTTTTTCTGCTGACGCAGCCGGCGCATTTGCAGAAGCAACACTCGGAAAAGCTATCGGCTGAGGAACGCGACTTGCTGCGTGCAGACATGGTGCGCGAGCGTTTGAAACCGGTGAGCCGCCCGATTTCACGCCCCTCGCAGGCGGCAAGCAACTGATTGGACAAATCGGCAAAATATTGCATTGTGAAATAGTAGTATGAGTGACGAAGCCATGAGTAATTTTACGCCCCGGGCACAACAGGTGCTCGCGCTGGCACGCAAAGAAGCCGACCGCTTCAACCACAATTTTGTCGGAACCGAGCACCTGTTGCTGGGGCTGATTAAATTGGGCCAGGGCGTGGCGGTGAATGTTTTGCAAAAGATGGGCCTTGATCTCGAGACCGTCCGCATGGAGGTCGAGAAACAGGTCGGCACCGGTCCCGATCAGAAAATGATCGGCAACATTCCTTACACGCCGCGCGTCAAGAAAGTCCTCGCGCTGGCCGCCAAGGAAGCGAAAGCTCTTAATCACACTTACGTGGGCACCGAGCATATCCTGCTCGGTTTGCTCCGCGAAGGCGACGGCGTGGCCGCGCGCGTCCTCAAGAACCTGGACGTGGACATCGAACAGACGCGCCAGGAGATTTTGAAAGAATTGGATCCGAATTTTGCGCAGCAGGAGGAACAAGCCTCCGCCGCCGAACCGGGTGAGAAAGCTCCGCCGGAGAAAAAAGGCGAAGTCAAAACTCCCGCGCTTAAGGCGTTTGGGCGGGACCTCACGGAAATCGCCCGTAAAGGCGAGATGGACCCCGTCATTGGCCGCAAAAACGAGATCGAACGGGTCATCCAGATTCTGTGCCGCCGCACCAAGAACAATCCGGTACTGCTCGGCGAAGCCGGCGTGGGCAAGACCGCCATTGTGGAAGGCCTCGCGCAGGAAATCGCGCAGGGAAACGTTCCGGAACTGCTGCGCGACAAACGGGTCATCACCCTCGACCTCGCGTTGATGGTGGCCGGCACGAAATACCGCGGCCAATTCGAGGAACGCATCAAGGCGGTCATGGACGAAATCCGCCGCTCGAAAAATATCATCCTTTTCATCGATGAGTTGCACACCATCGTCGGCGCCGGGTCGGCGGAAGGCACGATGGATGCATCGAATATCATCAAGCCCGCGCTCAGCCGCGGTGAGTTGCAATGCATCGGCGCGACCACGCTGAATGAGTATCGCAAATACATCGAGAAAGACGCCGCGTTGGAACGCCGCTTCCAGGCGGTTAAAGTCGAGGCGCCATCCATCGAAGAAGCGGTTTTGATTTTAAAGGGTCTGCGTCCGAAGTACGAGGACCATCACAAGGCTGAATTCACGGACAAGGCGATCGAGGCTGCCGTGAAGCTTTCGGATCGCTACATCACCGACCGTTATTTGCCCGACAAAGCCATCGACCTGATGGATGAGGCTGGCTCGCGCGCGCGCATCGGCACGATGACCCGTCCGCCCGAGGTCAAAGACCTGGAAGCGGATATCGAGGACATCAAGGCCAAGAAAGAGCGGGCGATCAAAAACCAGGATTTCGAAGGCGCGGCTTCCATGCGCGACAAGGAGAAGCACGCGAAAGAAAAGCTCGAATCCGTCTTGAAGGAATGGCGCACCACGCGCGAGGAAAAACGCGTGAAGGTGGACGATGAAGATATTTTGCATGTCGTTTCCAAATGGACCGGCATCCCCCTCCAACGCATGGAACAGGGCGAAATGGCCCGGCTGATGAAGGTGGAGGAGGAAATGACCAAGGTGGTCGTGGGCCAGAAGGAAGGCGTGTCGGCGATTTGCAAGGCGCTGCGGCGTTCGCGTGCGGATTTGAAGGATCCGCGGCGGCCCATCGGCACCTTTGCGTTGCTCGGACCGACGGGTGTCGGCAAAACGCTGCTCGCCAAAACGCTGGCGGAACAAATGTTTGGCGATACCAAGTCGCTTATCCAGCTCGACATGAGCGAGTACATGGAGAAGTTCAATGTCTCGCGACTGATCGGTTCGCCGCCCGGCTACGTCGGGTATGAAGAAGGCGGCCAATTGACCGAGCAGGTCCGCCGCAAGCCGTATTCGGTGGTGCTCTTTGACGAAATCGAAAAGGCGCATCCGGATGTGTGGAACATGCTGTTGCAGATTTTGGAAGAAGGCAAACTGACCGACAACGTCGGACGGGTGGTCAATTTCCGCAATACCATCATCCTGATGACGTCGAACGTCGGCTCGGACACCATCAAGAAACAGAGTTCGATGGGTTTTTCGCCGATCACCGACGCGAACAGCTACGAGCAGATGCGGGAGAAGATCATGGATGAGGCGCGCAAGACGTTCCGGCCGGAATTTTTGAACCGGCTCGACGACGTGATTGTTTTCCGCTCGTTGACGAAGCCGGACCTGATCGAGATCCTGGATCTGGAAATCAGCAAAGTCATGGCGCGGTTGATGAAGAACCGGAACATTGCCTTGCAGCTGGATGAGAAAGCGAAGGACTTCCTAGTTGGCAAAGGCTACGACCCGCAATATGGCGCGCGGCCGATGCGCCGGGCGGTGGAACGGTTCCTCGAAGATCCGATCGCGGAAGAGTTGCTCAAGGGCAACCTGCACGATGGCGAGCCGATCACGGTCACCGCCGAGGGAGACAAGCTGGCGTTCAATCAAAAGGCCAGCGCCGAAGGCGCGCTTTCGAGCTGAGTATTACTTCGATAATTGCGAAGGCCAATCCGAGTTCGGATTGGCCTTTTTTTATTGGGACACAAAAGAGATTAACAGGAGGAGACGAAGATAATGGAGGGTGAAATCCGCAGATTTCGCAGATTTTCGCAGATTTTTTTTAATCTGCGCTCACCTGCGGAATCTGCGGATTACTTTTACTGCGTTTTACTGTTGCCCAATACTTTTCCCACTGCGGTCAAAAGGCTGTTCAATCCAAATGGTTTTTCGATGACTTCCTGCGCGCCCAATTCCCGGGCGACGGATAACATCGCTTCGGAAACCACATTCCCGCCGGAAATGGCGATGACGGGAAGTTTCGGGTATTGCTTGCGCAAAGCGGTGATCGTTTCCAGCCCCTCCTGCTCGGGCATGAAAATGTCGGTCACGACCAAATCCACCGTGCTTTGACGCAGAGCATTCATTCCCTCTTTGCCGTTGGCGGTGGGAAGGACGGAATGGCCGGCTTGTGTCAAACCGTGCTCGATGGCAGCCCGCACATTGGGATCGTCCTCGATGATAAGAATTTTCGCCATGACTGAATTGAGCAAACCACATGCCACTAAGTGATTTGCATGGCAAGCGAATTGCTATTAGTTGGGAGATTTGCGGTATCGTATGAACGACAAACAGTTTAACATTTTACGCTGGACGCCGGCGGCCATATCGGCGGCGCTATTGATACTGATTGTACTGGTGTCCATCCGGAATGTCTCACAAATGAGGACGGCGACCTATTGGAGAGAGCACACCTTCAAGGTCATCCTGGATGCGCAGGCTCTTGAGGACAAGCTTTTGGACGCGCAGAGCGGTGTGGACCATTATGCGAGCACCGGCGCGCCCAATCTGCTGGTGGAGTATCGCAATGATACCAATGATGAAGCCAGGGACTTCAACGAACTGAGCAGCCTCACCCGTGACAATGCGGAACAACAGCGCCGGCTGAGGGAGCTTTCCTCCGCGATAAAAGCTGTGTTCCAATACGACCGTCGCGTGATCGCCATTTATGGCCAACAAGGCGCCCAGGCGGCCGGACAGGCGGACAGTGGGGCGCAAGAGAGACAGATCCTGGACCCGGCGGTAAAGGACGTGGAGAAATTTGAGGAGGGAGAGAAGGCCTTGCTGGCGCAGAGGGATTCGACCGAACAGGCGGATTACCACCAGGCGGCGCGGCTGCTAATCCTGGGAAGCGTGCTGGCGGCGACGCTCCTGCTGTTTTCCAATTTCTTTGCGAGCCGGGAAATGGGTCGTCGTCGCCGCGCTGAAATCAAACAGCGCGAACTCATTGACGATCTGCAAAAAAGCCTGACGGAGGTCAAGACGCTGTCCGGCCTGATCCCGATTTGCGGCTGGTGCAAAAATGTGCGGTCGGACACCGGCTATTGGCATAGCGTGGAGCATTATGTGCGGGCGCACACCGACGCGACTTTCACGCACAGTATGTGCCCGGCGTGTGCGGAAAAATGGAAGGATGAATTGGTGAAAGGAAATAGCGAATCGGCGGCGGCTTGAAGGGACGAAGGGTGAGGAGGAGAACGAACTGCGTTCTCTTAAGAAATCATTCAATAATGGGCAAACAGATAAGATGTTTGGCGACGCGGTTTGTTCCCGCCGACCGATAGAAATTTCGTTTGAACATTCCATAAGTTGGAGTACTCTTCGTCTGGTTCTCCAAAAACAAACAAATAGAGTATGAAAAAAATCTCCTCACTTATTGCGGTCATTGCCATGCTGGCAATTCCGGCGCTCGCCGCGGACAAAGAAGTGACCATTACCGGCGAGGGCATGTGCGCCAAATGCGCGCTGCATGAAACCTCCACCTGCCAGAACGCCATCCAAACCGAAGAAAACGGCAAAAAGGTGACTTATTACCTGGCTCAAAATTCGACGAGCAAGGATTTTCACGATAACGTGTGCAAGAAGTCGGAAAAGGTCACTGCCACCGGCGTCGTCACGGAAGAAAATGGCAAGAAAGTCCTGACCGTATCCAAGATCGAAGCCGCCAAGTAATCCGGCTCAATTCGTAAACTCTTGCGCCCGCGTTCATTATGAATGCGGGCGTTTTGCTTTTCGGCAAATGAATTCACCGGTTGGTTACAACGTCCATTGATTAAGACCTATGAAAACCAAAATCATTCTTCCTCTCCTTTTCGTGGCGGCTTCCCTCGTCGCGGCGCGTGCGCAAGATGCTGTCAATGTGGGCAATGAGTCCCAAGCCAATCCATCCACGGACAATCAACCGGTGGTGTGCGTGCCTCCCCCTCCGGCCGTGGTCTACGAAGCGCCGGTGGTTTACGCCGCACCGGTGGTTTATCAGGCGCCTGTCATTTATTACGCGCCGGTCTACTATGGTGTCTCACCGGCGGCTTGCGCGCTCAATGTCTGCGGGGCTTTGCAAAACAACGCCGCACTTTCGACCGTGACCTATATCGGCGGACACCAAGTGAGTTACCAGGTCGCGCCGCCCTGCAATTCGGGGTCGACGGTGGTTTATATTGGCCAACACTCGGCATTTCGCTGAGCGACTAAATCGACACGGGAAAAGAAAATGGAGACCAACGAACCACGTCCTACGTGTTTCCAGGCCCGACCTGGTCTGGGGCGGGTGGCGGATGTGGATGTTTTCGATGGTATCGGGCCACGATCGGTTTGGTGATGAAATACGAAATGAGCGAGAGGGGGGCGCCGAGAAAAATCGAGCCGAGGAGCCACGGCCGGCCGACGGTGAGGAAGCTGGCCCAGTTCCGCACAGGATGCACATGCCGCAGGCCGTGCGAGAGGTGTTGCGGCCATTGCTGGTTCAAAAGCCAGTAGCCGAGGGCGTATTCCAGACGCCAGATAAAGGGCATCAGGGGCAGCGCGATATCATGGAGGGTGCCCGCCAGCACCGCGGCGATGATGTTGCTGCGCGTGAGCCATGCGAAAAAAATCGCGCCGACCGTTTTCAACCCGAACAGCGGGGTGAACCCAAAGAAAAATCCGATGGCCACGCCGCCGGCAATGGCTTCCGGCGTGTCGCGAATAGCGAGCAACTTCAGCGAGTGTTCGCGCAGCCAACGATGCAGGTTCATGGCTTCAAATCTTCTGCGACTTTCTGTTGAAAGCTACCACATCTTCATACCGAACGCCTGTGCCGCCAAAAATATCGAGCGCCGAGCCGATGGTCAGGTCGATTCTCCCCTGCCCCAACCGCGTGACCTGCTCCAAATCCGCAAGCGAACTTGCGCCGCCCGCGTAGGTGGTGGGAATGGGCGACCATTTTCCGAGCAGCGAAACCAATTCCTGATCCACGCCGCGACAAAGGCCTTCCACATCGACAGCGTGAACGAGAAATTCGGCGCAGAAGCGTGACAGTTTTTCCAGCGTCTCGCGGGTGATTTTCAAATCGGTAAATTTTTGCCAACGGTCGGTGACTACGAAATACTCGTTGTCCGCGCCGGTTAGGCGTTTGCGGCAACTGAGATCCAAAACGAGCTTTTCTTTGCCGATGGTTTTGACGAGTTCCGCCAGCCGTTGTTCATCCATGTGCCCCTCGCGAAACACCCACGAAGTCACAATGACGTGCGAAGCGTTGGCTTCGAGCCAACTGCGGGCATTGTCGAGGTTGATGCCGCCGCCGACGTGCATCCCGCCCGGAAATGCGCGCAGGGCGGAGCGCGCGGCATCCTCGTTGTCCGGGCCGAGCATGATGATATGGCCGCCAGCCAGATGGTCGCGGCGATAAAGTTCCGCGAACCAGGCCGCGGGGCGTTCGGAGATGAAGTTCGTCCGCAATTGTCCCGGCGCGTCACTCAACGTGCCGCCGACAATTTGCTTCACCTTGCCTTCATGCAAATCAATGCAGGGACGAAACATGAGTTTAGATTAGAGTTCCGCGACGTTGGTTCCAAGTTCCAAAAGCGCTGTGAGCATTGGAATCGATCCGCCGGCTAAGTCGCTGCGGCTGGTCTGCGAGACAGCCGCGGTCTGAGACATCCCCCGAAAGAGTGGTTGGTTTAAGGTTGTCTCGCACTTTGCCCAGCAGTCACTATTCCCCATGAAAAACAAATTCGTCGCATCGGCCGGAGTTCTTCTGACATTAGGCGCTACGCTGATCGCTGCCGGCGCGCGCGCGGAATGGCCGGCACGCGTTTTTGCGCCGTACATGTATATCGGGGCGGATGATGACTTCAAACTGACGGATTGTGATGATGCCTGCGGGCTCAAGTATTACACGCTAGCGTTCATCATTGCCCGCCAGGATCACTACGGCAAAGATGCGAAATATTTTCAGGAGCCTTCCTGGGATGGACGGATTCCCATGGACCAGAATCTTTACCACGAGCAGATTGATGCCATTCGCAAACGCGGCGGGGATGTCATCATGTCGTTCGGCGGCGAGGCCGGCAAGGAATTGGCAAATCTCATCGAGGACCCGGCGGCGCTCGAAGCGGCGTACCAGAAGGTGATCGACCAATACAAATTCACGTGGCTCGATTTCGACGTGGAGGGAAACAATCTCGACAAAGGCCGGCGCGACAGCGAACGCCGCAACGCGGTTCTCGCTAGCCTGCAAAGGAAAAATCCGGGCCTGATTATTTCCTACACGCTGCCGGTCAATCCGGACGGGATTTCGGACGCCTCGCGCGCCCTGCTCGCCGATGCAAAGACCAAAGGGGTCAAGGTGCATTCCGCGGATCTCATGGTCATGTATTTTGGCAAGCAGTTTGTAGGCAAAGGAAAATCGGAGGGCGAACTCGGCATCGAATCCGCCAATGCTGCTTACGCGCAGATTCAAAAAATCGATCCATCGATTCAGATTGGCCTTTGCCCGTGCCTGGGGCGGAACGGTCAAGGGAATGAAATTTTCGAGATCGAGGACGCGAAGACCTTGAAAGCTTTTGCGGACAAAACGCCCTGGGTTTGCTCGCTGCATTACTGGTCCATCAATGACGATGCGGGCCGTCCGCATCGCCGCAGAAAAGTGACGAGCACGACCAACACGGTGAGCGGTGTCGTTACCAGCACGACCAACAACGTCATGGTTCCGACCGGGCATGAGGCGTGGGCGTTTGCGAATATTTTTAAGAGCTTTACGAAATGATTTGGCTGATTGAGGACGTGCGTGCGGGAACCATTATTTGCGTTTGACGTTTCACACAACGATTTGAACATTCACGGCAAATAGCGCACGTTGCCTCATGCCCAGCTTCAAATACCTCATCGTTGGCGGTGGCATGACCGCTGATTCGGCTGTCCAGGGAATTCGCGAAATTGATTCGAGCGGCAGCATCGGAATCATCAGCACGGAAAGCGATCCGCCCTATGACCGGCCGCCATTGACGAAGGGCCTTTGGAAAGACAAATCGCTGGATAGCATCTGGCGCGGCGCGGGCAAAGAGCAGGCGCAACTTTTTCTCGGGCGCACGGTGAAATCGTTCGATCCCAAGCAGAAACAAGCCGCCGACGATCAAGGCGCGGTTTATTCGTTCGAGAAATTGTTGCTGGCCACGGGCGGCACGCCGCGGCTGCTGCCTTTTGGCAGCGACAAAATTGTTTATTACCGCACGGTGGCGGATTACCGGCGGTTGCGTCAGCTCACGGAAAAGGCAAAGCGTTTCATCGTCATTGGCGGCGGATTCATCGGGTCGGAGATTGCGGCGGCGCTGACGATGAACGGGATGCAGGTCACGATGCTTTTTCCGGGGCCGACGATTGGCAACCGGATTTATCCGCGCGAGTTGTCCGAATTTCTGAACCGTTATTACCAGGAAAAAGGCGTGACGGTGGCGCCGGGAGAAACGGCCACGGCACTCGAAGAACGCGGCTCGGAAATGGTCATTCGGACGAAAAGTGGGCGTGAATTTACGGCGGATGGAGTCATTGCCGGTTTGGGCATTGAGCCGAATACGGAGCTTGCACGCGCGGCTGGCTTGCAAGTGGAGGATGGAATCGTGGTCGATGCTTTTCTGCAAACAAGCGCGCCGGATGTATTTGCGGCGGGAGACGTGGCGGCTTTTCACAATCCCGCGCTCGACCGGCGACTGCGGGTAGAACACGAGGATAACGCCAACACGATGGGAAAAATGGCGGGGCGCAACATGGCCGGCCGACGCGAGCGTTATGATCACCTGCCCTTTTTCTATTCCGACCTCTTTGACCTCGGCTACGAGGCCGTGGGTGAACTCGATTCGCGGCTGGAAACGGTCGCCGATTGGAAAACCGAGAATCGCGAAGGCGCGATTTATTATTTACGCGAGGATCATGTGCGAGGGGTGTTGCTCTGGAACACGTGGGGACAGGTGGATGCCGCGCGGGAGCTCATTGCGGGACGGCGGACTTTTCGTCCGAGCGAATTGAAAGGGCTGTTGCCAAAAGCGGGTTAAGGAGAGTCCGCCGGAAAGTGGCGGAGGGCCGCCGCGCTCCAAAAGCGGCCGAAATGCGGCCGCCTTTTTGCACGCGTTAGCCGCGGGACGGCGGCGGTTCGCCAACTACGTATTGCCGCCACTTGACTTTTTTTGACGGGCACTTCATTTATCGGCTCATGAATTCCACTTCAGTCGACATCGAAGAAGAAGTCCGCGTGGCGCGGCGCCTCTGCGAAGCCGGGGCGTGGCAGGAAGTGCTGGAATTTGCGCAGGCGTGGCAGAAGGAACACCCCGATGATTACAAGGCGTTTTATTACGCGGCGCTCGGACACACCGGACTGGGCCAGTTTGTGCAGGCGGAAACGGCGTATCGGCGCGCGCTGAAATTGGACAATTCGGACGCGAAGGTGTGGAGCAATCTTGGCGGGCTGCTTTACGAACATCTCAACCGGCAACTGGACGGCGTCCGCTGCGTCGAACAGGCGTTGAAACTCAATCCCGATCACAAGCTTGGCTGGGCCAACCTCTCGTACATGGTGGGACGGCTGGGGCATTATCATCACGCGATGACCTTTGCGGATCGCGCGCTGGCGTTGGATTCCGAATTTGTGGAAGCCTACCTGCACAAAGGAGCGGCGGCGAAAGCGCTGGGAAAAAACGAAGTATTGCGGGAGGTTTGCGACGCGCTTAGCGCGATTCCGGCGGAGAAGTTTCAGCTGGCGAGGTAACTGGCGCCTGCTCTCATCCACACCTCTTGATCTACTCTGTCCTAATCTACCTTCAGCTTGTAGATCGCGTACGGCGTGGTGCGGGTGCTGCGGCCATTGTGCGACCAGGGCATGTTTTGGATTTGCGAACAGGAGACATAGAGCGAGCCGTCCGGCGCCCACGCAAACGTATCCGGCCAAATCAACCGCTCATCATGTGCAATCACCTGGAGCTTGAGGGCGGGAGTCACGCGCATGATCGCATCGTGTTCCATGTCGCTTAAGTACAAATTGCCACTTTTGTCGAAAATCATTCCGTCGCTGGCGGTGAAATTGGCGCCGAGATCTTTGACCTTGTCCTGCACGTCCGCGCCGCTCGCCAACGCGTCGCGCAAATCCGCGGTGCGGATGCGATAGAGTTTTGTATCGCTCAACGGCTTGAAATAAAGCCATTGGCGATCCGGACTGAGCGCGATGCCGTCGGAATTTCCCTTCATTGGTTTTCCGTTGCGCTGCAACTCGCCGCCGCCCACGATGAATTTATGGTTCGAGTCCGCGAGCACGGGCGCCTCCTTGCGCAGCACCATGCGGGCGTTGCCGGATTTGGTGTCTAACACGACGATTCCACCCTGCTTTGATTCGGTGAGATAAGCGATATTGGCCGCGGTATCCACGCGCACATCGTTGAGGTAACTGTCCTTGCCGGCAAGCGCGGTTAAATTATAGGTACGGACCACGCGATTGCTTGCCAGATCAATTTTCACGAGCTTGGCGCCGTCGTCTTCCACACTTTCCATTTCCGGCGCGCCCGGGTCCACGACCCACAATTGGTCCTGATCATCGATATAAACGGCTTGGACACAAACCCATTTATTGGAGCCGCCCTGGTTTTTTTCCCAACTATTCCAGTCCTTATCCGGATAAGCGTGGGCAATGCCATTGGACGACACCTCGGCGACGTCGTATTCGTGCGGCCCCTGCCAGCGAGGATAATTTACGAACAGGCGACCGGTTTTTGAGACCGCGACGCCGGTGAATTGGCTGAGGTTGTCCTGATAAACGGACACCAGTTTTGTGTCGTTTGTATCGGCGGCGAGGCCGACGGGGGCGCTGCCGCAGACCGCTATGAAACAAAAAAAGAAAATGCCGCGCCGGGAATATGTTTGAATTCCGGCAAGCAACGTTCGAGTCATATTATTGAACACAGATTTTTTTCGCTCGTCTTTAACTGCGCCTTTACCAGTAAAATTGAAATGGAGTTTTCACCGACCTTTCGCTAGGGCGTATGACCTGTCTATCAAGAGTGACCAAAACTATTAGGAAGGGTTTACGGCGAAGGAGCAAGCATGCGGAGGCGCAATGTTGTGAATCGTTTTCGAGCGAATGCTCGGGATCTCATCCGGTTGAGTGGCTTTTGAAGCCGCGTTTGGAGATTTGCTGTTCCCGGCTAATCGCGACCGGGATGATGATGCTCGCGAGGGATATTTTCTAACGAGATCTCGACGATCAAATCGGCGGCGATTTTTTCGAGCGTTCTGCGGAGTTCGGCTGCATTGCACGAGTCGGGAAGGGTCAGCACAGCACGTGCTTTGAAAAGCGTTTCACCGGACATGGCGGCGCTGGCGCATTCAGTGTCGAGTTCCTCCACATTGACACCGAACCCCGCCAGGGTGTGGGAGATTTGCCGGATAATTCCAGGCCGGTCCTGCCCGACGATTTCGAGAATGCTGGTTTGCCGCGGCACAACAGCCAACTGCGGGGTGGAGTGGACGACAACGGTCAGGCCGCGCGCGTCGAGACCTTGCAATGCCCGGGCGAGGGCGCGCTCCTTGTCCGCCGGGACCGCGACGTGGACAATGCCGGCAAATTGGCCGCCGAGCCGCGACATGCGGCTCTCGAGCCAGTTGCCGCCGTGCTCGGCCACAATACTCGCCACGGAATCCACGAGGCCGGGACGGTCGCTTCCAATCAGAGTCATGACGAGAGAGTGGTGCATGGGGAAATTGTAGCAGAAACAGCCGAAAACGTGAAACGCGAAGTATTGTCCTATCCTCGCCGTGTTCAGCGGCGCAACGCAAGGCATGAATTATGTCGTGGGTGTGATTAATTCCGCCCGCTACTATGCGGACGGGGACGGCGCAGGCGCGCCATCCCCACCATCATTCCGGCTCCATAGGTGGCCGAGACGGTTACCCACCAATTTGAACAATACCCACGGCGGCTTCGTGTCTCGACAAAGCTCCCCTTCCCCGTCAAATTGGCCGGGATGTCGTTAGTGAATCAATCTTTGGTTATTGCCGGCCGGATTTTTCGGTCGCGGCTGATTTTGGGGACGGGGAAATTTTCGTCGCCCGAAGCCATGCGCGATGCCCTGGAGGCCAGCGGAGCGGAAATGGTCACCGTGGCGCTGCGCCGCGCGGATTTGAGCGGCAAGCGCGATCCGTTTGCGAATATTCTAGAGTTTATCGATCCGAAAAAATTTCTGCTGCTGCCCAATACCAGCGGCGCGATGAATGCGGAAGAGGCCGTGCGCCTGGCACGGCTGGCGGTGGCGGCGGGTTTGCCGAAGTGGGTGAAGCTGGAAATCCATCCCGACCCGCGCTACCTGCTGCCGGATCCGGTGGAGACCTTGCAGGCAGCAGAAATTCTGGTGAAGGAAGGTTTTACCGTGCTGCCGTATATCAACGCGGACCCGGTGATCGCCAAGCGTCTGCAGGATGTGGGTGTGGCGACGGTAATGCCACTCGGATCGCCGATCGGTTCGAATCGCGGAATTCAAACGCGCGAGCAGATTCGCATTATCATCGAGCAGGCGACGGTGCCCGTGGTGGTGGATGCCGGACTCGGCGCTCCGAGCCACGCGGCGGAGGCGATGGAATTGGGCGCGGACGCAGTGTTGATCAATACGGCCATCGCGGTTTCCGCGGAGCCGAATAAGATGGCGGTGGCTTTCAAAATGGCGGTCGAGGCGGGCCGCGCGGCGTACGAAGCCGGGTTGGCAGCGCAACAAGACACGGCAAGCGCGACGAGTCCGTTGACAGGGTTCTTGAGTTAAAGAACGCTGGTTGCAAGACGCCCACGCTCTTGAAATCCGGGGTCGAATCTTCGAACCTTGAAAGGGAATTGCGTTGTTATATTTTTCCGAAAATATAGAGTCACGCCACCAAAGCGTAACCTAACCACTTATCAATGAAGGGGCCTGATGAAATCAATCACCACAACCGTCGGCATCGCCCTATTCTTCGGCTGCATTAGTTCGCGGGCGGCAGGCTGGACAGACAATCTTTATCTCAACGCAGATCTTGGTTCCGCAACAATTTCCGGTGGAACCACGCATCATCTCGCACTGGTTCAAGGAGAAATCGTGCATCGCTCGGGACAATTCCAGGCGGATACGGGCATACGTGGCGACCTTTCTTTAGGTTACCATTTGACGAAGTCCCTGGCGGTCGAATTGGAAGCTGGCGCGATCTCTAATCCGGGTCCAGGGACTGAAGACGAATTTTATCAAATTCCCACCATGCTCAAGATGCGCTACCAGGTTCCTTTGAATAACTCCTGGAAAATTGATTTTGGAGCCGGAGCGGGAGGCGTGGTCGTCATTGACCAAAGCGAAATTCGCACGGCGACGGTGTACCGGTCATTTTTACTTAAAGATACATCAAGTTCTTTCGGTTATGAGGCAGATGCTGGAATTAAATATACTCCGTCCCCTCATCTCGAAATCGGCCTGGGCTATAAGTTCCTTGACGTTAGCGAATTTCGTTCCGATTTCATTACCTACGATCTCAACGGGTTTCCGGTGGTCGTTGAGGGGAAAGTGAATGATCTCTTCACCCATACCGCGTTGTTATCGTTCACCTGGAAATTCTAAGATTTCTTCAAATCCATCGCCGGAAAATCAAGCAACGTTTACGCCGACAACATAGTTGTTTGGCGGGGGCTTTGGGCTTATTCTCTGGCGCGATATTCAGAATGGATAAAATGAACTGCCCAATTTTGAGCGCAAAACGCGTCCGCAATCTATTGAGCGCCGCCAAAAGCTCCCGCGTGCTGGTGGTTGGCGATGTCATGCTCGACCATTTCATCTGGGGAAGCGTGGGACGCATTTCGCCCGAAGCGCCGGTGCCGGTGGTGGAATTCGAGCGCGAAAGTTTCATGCCGGGCGGAGCCGCGAATGCCGCACGCAATTTGACCGCGCTCTGCGCCAATACGGAATTGTTCGGCACCGTGGGTCACGATGCGGCCGCGCGGCAACTCAAGGATTTGCTGGTGGAACAACACATCGGCTGCGCCGGACTGATTCCGCATGCGACGCGCGCGACGAGCCTGAAGACCCGCATTGTGGCGCACAAGCAACAGGTCGTGCGCATCGATCGCGAAACGCGCGACGGTCTGGAGGGCAAGTTGATGAACCGGTTGCTGGAGGCGTTCAAGGCGGAATTGAAGAAGGCGGATGCAGTCATTATTTGCGACTACGGCAAGGGCGTGGTGACCCAGCATTTGCTGAACGAAATCAAGGCGCTTTGCCGCGCGCGCGGCGTCTGGCTGAGCCTGGACCCGAAACCGTATCATTTGAATCTGTCCGGTCTTTCGCTCGTGACGCCGAACCGCAAGGAGGCGTTCGAGTTGGCGAACCTGCCGGATGAAACACGCGATGGCAATCCCTTCGCGGACAAAAACCTGATGGCGGTGGCGGAGCGGTTGCTCAATGAATTGCGCCCAGCGGTGCTGCTGATCACGCTGGGGGAACTCGGCATGTTGCTCTGTCAACGCGACCAAAAGCCGTTCCACATTCCCACAGTTGCGCGCGAGGTTTTTGACGTTTCCGGTGCGGGTGACACGGTGATTGCGACTTTCACGCTGGCGATTGCGGCAGGCGCTTCGCCGTTGGAGGCGGCGATTATTTCGAACCACGCGGCGGGCATTGTGGTAGGCAAGATTGGCACGGCCACGGTGACGCCGGAAGAATTGCTGCAGAGTTTCCACGGTTGACGCGCACGGAGCTTACCGAAATGAATCCAGCCAAAATCACGGCAGAAACCATTCGTGGAATGAAGGCGCGCGGCGAAAAAATCGCGGCGCTGACGGCCTACGATTATCCCACGGCCAGGTTGCTTGATGAAGCGGGCATCCCGTTCATTCACGTCGGCGATACGGTAGGCATGGTGGTCCTGGGTTACCCGGATACGACTCTGGTGACGATAGCAGAAATGGAGCATCACATGCGCGCCGTGGCCCGCGCGAAACCCCACGCGATGCTGGCGGCGGATTTGCCGGTGGGAACTTATGGAACGCCGGAGGAGGCTGTGATGAACGCGCGCCGGCTGGTCGCCGCGGGCGCGGACGCAGTGAAAGCGGAAGGCGGCCACGCAATCATCGAGCAGGTGCGGGCGATCATTGCGGCAGGAATTCCTTACTGCGGGCATCTCGGAATGTTACCACAACACGTGCGTGAGGAAGGCGGCTACAAAATCAAAGGACGCAACGAAGCCGAACACGCAGCGCTGCTAAGGGACGCGCGGCTTTTGGCGGACGCGGGTGCTTTCGCTTTGGTGCTGGAAATCGTCACGCCGGCGGTCGCCAAAGACATTACGGAAAAGATTTCGATTCCAACGATCGGGATTGGTTCGGGCCCGGATTGCGACGGACAGATTCTGGTAACGCCGGATTTAATCGGAGGGTTTCCCTGGTTCACCCCCAAGTTTGTGAAGCCAAGGATGAATGCAGCGGAACAAATTCGCGGGGCGGTAAAGGAGTGGAAACTGTCAGTAGAAGCAACCAAAGGTGCGTCGTGAGCAAACTGTCCCACGTCAACGCGCGCGGTGAGGCCAGCATGGTGGATGTCTCGGCCAAGCCGGTGCAGTTGCGCGAAGCGATCGCGTGCGGGGAAATTCGCATGCAAAAGGCGACGCTGCAATTGATCGAGAGCCAAAAAATTGCCAAGGGTAATGTGCTGGCGACGGCGCGAATTGCCGGAATCCAGGCGGCGAAAAAAACCGGCGAATTGATTCCGCTGTGTCATCCCCTGCCCATCACGCATTGCGAAGTGAATTTTGAGATTCCGAAGAGTCGCGATCGAATTCTTATTACGGCCTCCGCCAAAATTGCCGCGCAAACCGGCGTGGAAATGGAGGCACTTACCGCGGTGACGATAGCGGCGCTGACGATTTACGATATGTGCAAAGCAGTGGACAAGAAGATGACGATTGAGGGCATCCGATTGGTTTCGAAGACGAAGCGGTAGAACTTGAAGATTTTCACCGCAGAGGCGCAAAGAGGAAAAATCCCACGCAAAGCCGGACGCGGAAAACTGCGTGAGTCCGCACCTCAAAACATCCCCGCTCCCTGGCCAGGGCGCACGTTTATTTCAACGCCAAGCAATGAGTCTAAAATTTATAGGATAGCGTGACGGCGACGGCGGTGGCGTCTTGTTGGGCGGAGGACGAAAACATGATAAAGCGGTCGTTAAGATGAGAGTCAAAAAGGCCGAGCAAGTTGTAGCCGTGGACTCCGGCGCTGAGATGATCATTAAATTGATAGGTCGCGCCGAGATTCAGCCGCGCCTGGACATCGTCGTAAGGATCGTATCTGGGGTCGCGAAGGAATTCCAACGGATCGCCGTCGGCATCCGTGCCGACGCTGTTGGCGTAATCGGTATAGGCTTTGGACCCGGGCCAGCCCCAAAAGATGCGCAGTGAGCCGGTCAAACTGAGTTTGGGGATGGGCTGATAGGTGACATGGAGCTTGGTGATTTGCGTGCTCCATTGATTGAGGTCGTGGCCGAAACCGTAAGGTTCCGACGTGATGGCCTGGCCCTCGACTCCCATGACGGAGTTTCTGAACGCAACCAATTGGGAAATTCCGTGCGAGATGCCGAGCCGGAATTTTTTCGACTGATAATCGGCTTCCAATTCCACGCCGGCGATGTCCGCATCGCCGACCGGCTGAGTCCGCGAAGCGGGATCGTCCCATCCGATGATGTGAAAATCGTTGAAAAAAGCGTTCCCGCTGAGCGAGATGTGGTCGCCGAGCAGACGGGTGTAGGACAATTCGGCGGCGCGCAGGGTTTCCGTGTCGTCAGTGGCGCCGCTGGTTTCGCGCTCGAATTCGATGGTCTCGGCTTCATCCGATTTCACCGCCTGCGAAAGAATTAATTTGAACGTGTCCCGCGGCGAGGGCGTATAAATCAATGCGCCGCGAGGCGAGAACAGGTATCTAGTTTGATCGCTCTTATCGATGCGCAGATCGGTGAACAGGCTCCATTTTGGGCCCAGTTCCCACCGATCTTCGGCCAGGAACGAATACGTGTCCGTGCTCCAGCGCGGCATGAAACCCGTAATGCCATTGGGCGTAGGATCGGCTCCCGCCCAGGTGACGCTTCGGGCGCGGCCGCCCGGATAACCGAACGGCGCCAAGCCATACTCACCGTGCATGTACTCGAAGCCAAATGAAAGTGAGTTGACGTGGCTGAGCTTCCAGGTGGCAAGCAGGCGGGCGGTGTAAATGTCTTCGCGGTTTGCATCCAATAGACCGTCGAATTCGGTCCGGACAACATCATTCATGCCGAAGCCCGCGCGGCCGGAGATTTGCCAATTCTCGTTGATCTCATGTTTATAGTCGGCGCCCAGGGACAACTGCTGATAGCCGACGCCCTGCACTTGATACTGATTGGGGGGGAGATTGTCGGGGAAGCCCGCCGGCGGCTGGACCAGCCAGCGCTGTTCAAAGGGCTGGGTATCGCCGCCCTGCGTGTAACGGGCCCACAATGACAAATCGTCCAGCGTCAGTTCCGCGTGCAGCTTCAACGGGGGGACACCGTGATACATCTGACGGTCTTCCGGGAGCGGAACGGGGTAAGGATGGCCGGCCACGATGGGCGTTCCGTTGGCGGTCGTTCCGGAAACGCCCATGATGTAAGGCGCATCGGCGTTGTTCGCGCCGGCGAGGTCGGCGATTCCGGCATAGAGAAACAAATGGGCGCGGTCACTCAAGGCGATGCCACTTTTGATTTCAGCCTGGTAAAATTCCTGCAGTTCACCCGCGCGCACGGTGGCTTCGGTTCCGTTGAAGGTCGTCCCATCGAAAGTCCTGATATCAATCACGCCAATGAGAGCGCCGGCGCCATAGACGGACGAGCCCGGGCCGCGAATGACCTGGATTTCCTTGATGTCGCCGAGCAAGGAGAGGTCGCGTTCGGTGATGGCGCCTTCCTGGCTGAAGTTATTCATGACCTTACCATTGACGAGGATGAGGAATTTGTTGTCCTGATCGCCGATGATGCCGCGAAAACCGATGTGGTCGGAGCCCCAATTGTGGCGGAGGTAAAGCATGTTGGGGACATAAATTTCCAACAACTCATCGAGACTGCGCGCTCCGCTTTCTTTGATATCCTGGCTGGTGATCGTGGTGATGGTGGCCGGGACTTCGCGGATTTCGGAGCCGGCCAGAGTGCCGACGGCGACCTGAACTTTGACGAGGTCTTCCAGGGACATTTCAGAAACCCGCTGGTCGCCAACGACCGGGCCGGTGTCGGCAAAGGAACAGAAACCGGCCGACAGCCACGAGGCGAACAGGCATAAGCGGCCGAGTCGGCGACGCGCGAAGCTTTGTTTAAAAGGGGTTGTCTTCATGATTTTTTCGCGTGTTCACCGGCAATTCGAGGGTGAAAGTCGCGCCCTGGCCGGGGCCGCCACTCTGCACGGATAATGACCCGCCCATTTCCTTGGCGGCGAGAAATCCGCTGTGCAGGCCGAATCCGTGCCCGTTCTTGCGCGTGGTGAAGCCGTGGGAAAAAATGCGGATGAGATTTTCCCCGGCGATGCCCACGCCGTTGTCCGCGACGAAAATCTGGACGCGATCCTGGTCAGGCGCCCTCATTCCCAGCGTCAGGCAACGGTCTTCATTCGCCTTTTCGGTGAGGGCATATTTGGCGTTGCCGATGAGGTTAATGAGTATTTGCAGCACTTTGTGTTTGTCGGCAAGGATGTCGGGCACCTTGGAAAAATCGCGCGCCACGCGCACGTGATGCCGCTCCAGAGCGCCACGGTGAATGCGCAATGCGTCCTCCACCAGGAACGCAGGGGAATGCAGTTCCTCGACGCCGGAGGCCTTGGCGTAACTCTGCTGCATGGAAACGATTTGTTTGATATGATCGATATTTTTGGTCAAACCGTTCAACTCGCCCAACATGGCCGAGTGTTCAGCCGCCAGGAAATCCGAGAGAGTTTTGAGATACTCGAATACCTGCCGGCCGCGCTCGTCGCGCGTCAAAAAGGCGCCCAGGTCGTCCGAGTGGGGCCTCAGCAATTCGACCACGCGGGAGACGCCCTTGGTCTTGGAGGCGCGGACCTGTTCCATCACGATGCTGGCAGACGTGTTGACGCTATTGAGGACGTTGCCCACGTTGTGCAATACGTTGGTGGCCACCTCGGCCATCCCCGCCTGGCGCGAGGCCTGGACCAGTTCCGCATGGGCGTCCCGGAGATTGGCCTCCGCTTTTTTCCGCTCGGTGATGTCACGGAAGGTAAGCACGCTACCGATGCATTTGCCTTCGATAAGCTGCGGATGAATCATGCGCTCGATGGCGCGGCCATCCCGCAGGGTGAGGACGTCAATCAAGCCGTCGCCCGGATGCGCGAGCAATTCCTGGAGGCGTTTCAGGTATTCCTGGGGATTTTCAAACTGCAGCGCGCAATACGCCGCAATTTGTTGGCTGTCGCCGACGCCCAGCAAGGAATCGGGAATGCTCCACATGGCGGCAAACTTGTCATTATGGCAAATGACGCGGCCCGCAAGGTTGATGGCGACAATGCCGTCCGCGGTTGAGTTCAGCGTGGCATTGAGCAGCGAGATGGAATTGGCGAGTTCGTTGGTGCGTTCGTCCACGCGGCGCTCGAGGGTTTCGCGGGCGCCCTCGAGGGCATTGTCGCGCTGCTGTATTTGAGCCAGCATTTCATTGAAGCCGTCAATGAGCTGGCCGAGTTCGTCCCGGCCCTGCTTCTGCGCGCGGACGGAATAATTTTTATCCACGGCGACCGACCGGGCGAGCTGCGCGAGGCTCAGGATGGGCGCGCACAAAATCTGCTGAAGACGGCTCGACACCACGAGCGCCACCAGCAACGACACTCCAAATACCAGGCCTGCAATCCGGGCGTACCGGCCCAGCCGCCGCGGCAGTTCCTGCAGGTCGGCTTGCACATAAATGGTGCCGATGGTTTCCTCGCCCTCGACAATCCTGCGGAAAAGATGCATGCGCCCGCCGGAGAACTTGTAATCATCGGTTTGCGGCGGAGGCGGAACGAATTTCGTGTTTCGGTCGCGGGTAAACACGGCAAACACATGGCCGTCGCGGTCGTAAATGCAACCGGCGACGACCTCTGGCTCGGTGCTCAAGGCGGCCAGTGTTTGCGAGGCGGTTTTGGGATCGCTGAAATCAAGCGAAGCGGTCGAGTGCTCGGCAATAACCCGCGCAATGCCACCAATGCGCTCAACCAGCCCCTGACGGAAATCGAGCACGTCATAAAACACAAAGGTGGCGCACGCCAGCAGCAGCGCCACGGTGCTGGTGAGCATGATGATCAGCATCTGCTTGCGGCGAATGGAAAGATTTTGGAAATAGGAAATCACTTTTTCCCTCCCCGCACCGTGGCCAGCGCCAGCAGCTTGGAACTGACCTGCAGCCCGGCCGCGTGGATGGAATCAATGTTCACTTCCAACGTGATTCGGCGTTCACGCCGCGCGAGGTTGATCATGCCCGACGCGGCAAGGAAAACGTCGCTTTCTCCCACGGTCAAAACATTCGAGCTGCGCAGCTTCGCGAGGAGGTTCGGCAATTTCCAGTCTCGGCCGGAACCAATATACAAAACGTGGCAACCGTGGCATTGCTCAGGGGCCGTGATGCGGCGGAGGTGAACGGGGCGGCCGCCAATGATTCGCCCTTCGCTCATATTCGCGAATTCATCGGCGACATCGTCGGCGTCCAGAATTGCGACAAGGATGGGACTGTTCGTCTCCGGGAAAGCCGCGGCCGGCCACTCGATGTATTTGGGAAAATTAAGCAGGAACGCTGCTTTGACCTGGGCTTCGGACGGAGCCACGTCGCCGGCGCGGACCGAGGACACGAAACTCAAGCCGAGAGCGAGGCTGAACAAAAGAAGCGCCATACGGCACGTGAGAATCCAGTTCCGCCCGCGATTTCGCAGACAAATCCCGCCAATGACCGGAACGAGCCGATCGCGCGCGGGCAACGGAGCACGAGACGCTGAATCATTCAGCGCCTTGATGTCCTTGCCCCAACCTGGATTGATTGAATACATCAGGGGTATCTGCAACAGCGGGGACCCTTGTCTCGGAAGGCCGGTTAGGGCCGGCGCCTTCCTGCTTCGGGATGTTTGGGCCGGGTCCGAGTTACCAATGTCCGTCCATTAGACTTCGGCCGGGTTGCTGCAAGACTTAAGCCAAATTCATTGATTGACAGGGGTTTTCGCTGAAAAAGACTCACCCTTTTTTGGCCTGATTGCCCAGCCGGGGGATTCCTGAATTGCCACTCCGAGAACATGAGGGTATGAATGGCTGGCATCATGCAAATGCAGACTGGCATCATCACGATTTCCGATCGGGCGTCCAAAGGCCTTTATGACGACCTCGGAGGACCGGCGTTACGAGGGGCGGCGGAAAGTTACGGGTGGAAGGTACTGGCGGAATCGCTCGTGCCGGACGAGAAAAGGGACATTCAAAGAGCGATTCGCGAGCACATTTCAAAGGGATGCCAATTGGTCCTCACGACGGGAGGGACGGGCGTGGCGCTGCGCGATGTGACGCCCGAGGCGGTGCGGGAAATCGCCCTTCGGGAATTGCCAGGTTTTGGCGAAGTGATGCGCGCGGAATCGATGAAGATTACGAAAAACGCCATCCTGTCTCGAAATCTCGCGGTCGTGGTGGACAAATGTCTCGTGATTTGCCTGCCAGGAAAGCCCAGCGGCGCGGTGGAATGCCTGGCGTTTGTTGCCGGAGCGATTCCGCATTGCGTGGAAGTGTTGCAAGAGGTGCCGACAAGTTGTTGAGGGGTGAAACGTAAAACAAAACGCAAAACGTGAAACGTGGATATCTATTTAGCGCCGGTTTGATTCTTTTTCTGGTCCTGGCCACTTCCGGGTGCGCGAGCAAAGCCAAACAGCAGGCGCAGGTCCGCCGGGCGTATGCGGCCGGCGAGCAGGCGGCTCGCGCGCAAATGGAGCAGCATCAACGGCAACAGGAGCAACTTACCGCGGACTCACAGGTCCGGATTCTCGGCCACGTCCGAAACCCATTGCTGAACTGGGAGCCCGGGCTCACGCTCGCTCGCGCCCTCGTGGAAGCCGACTACGAGAACGGGAGAACGCCGACGGCCATCGTGATCTATCGCAACAACCAGCAAGTGAACATCGACCCTCAACGGCTGATGGAAGGGGAAGATTACCCGCTCTTCGCCGGCGACATTGTGTACATCCAGGATTGAACAGTCGTTCTTTCGTTGATTTGCGGCAAACCGCTGTGGATACTCCCGACACGGAACGGCAGAGAAATTCCAAAAAAGGTGATTCATGATTTCCCTCAAGCAATTGACCAAGCGGTTTGGGGCGCAACTCGCCGTGGATCGGCTGACGCTGGAAATTCCCGCGGGCCAAATTGTCGGATTCCTCGGCCCGAATGGCGCGGGCAAATCGACCACGCTGAAAATGCTGACCGGAATGATCGAGCCGACGGAAGGTTCGGCGAGCATCTGCGGTTTCGATCTGCGCCAGCAGCCGATCGAAGTGAAGCGCCGTGTGGGCTTCGTGCCGGAGTCCGGCGCGGTGTTCGAATCGTTAACCGGGCTGGAATACCTGGAAATGATCGCGGCGTTGTATGGGATTCCGCGGGACGCGGCGAGGATTCGCATTCAGCAGTTCATAGCGTTTTTCGACCTGAGCTTCGAAACGCTCACGGACAAGCTGCTCGGCGCTTACTCGAAAGGAATGCGCCGCAAGGTCGTCATCACCGCCGCGCTGCTGCACAATCCGCCGGTGGTTTTTTTTGACGAACCGCTGGACGGGCTGGACGCGAACGCAGCGGTCGGGTTCAAGGCGCTGATTCAAACACTCGCGCGTGAGGGCAAGACCATTGTCTACAGCTCGCACATCCTGGACGTGGTGGAACGCGTGTGTGACCGGGTCATCATCATTGACAAGGGGAAATTGCTGCTGGACGGCAAGCCGGATGAATTGGTGGCGGCGCACAACTCCGGCACGCTCGAACATTTGTTCACGCAATTGACCGGCGGCGCCGAACTGGAACGGCGCGCGGAGGATTTTGCGAAGACATTCCGTTCATGAACGCGCCGCCTGAATCCGCGCCGCCCGTCCTGAACCCGGCGCTTCCGACCACGCGCACGCTGCGGCGGCTGTTTCTCACGCTTTATCTGCGCGGGCGCGGCGCGCGGGGCCTGCGGCTAAATCGCGCGCCCCAATCGATCGCCCGAAAACTGGCGCTGGCGCTTTTCTTTTACATCCTTTTTGGGCTCATCGCGGTTTCTTTCATCCATCAAACGGTGTTTGCGTTGGCAATTTATTTGCACGGCATGACGTTTGTGTTTTTGGGGATGTTTATATCGTCGTCCGCGGGCGAAGTTCTGTTCAACAAGGAAGAGGGCGATATCTTAATGCACCGGCCGATCACCGCCCGGGAATTGCTCTGGTCGAAAATTCGGGTGCTGATCGAAGTGTCTCTCTGGCTGGCGGCAGGATTGAACCTCGCCGGATTTTTCGTCGGCGTTTCGGCGACGGATGGCGGCATGTTGTTTCCCATCGTGCACGCGGGTTCGACGGTGCTGGAGGCGCTGTTTTGCACAAGTTGCATTGTGCTGGTGTACCAGCTTTGCCTCCGCTGGTTTGGACGGGAACGGCTCGACGGCATCATGACGACGGCGCAGGTTATCGTGGCCATCGCGGCCGTGGCAGCAGGCCAGTTACTGCCGAGGCTGCTATTGCGCTTCAACAGTGCCGGGTTGCTTCGCTTCCGTCCGGGCACGTGGTGGATCGGGTTGCTGCCGCCCGGCTGGTTCGCCGGCATGGACGACGCGCTCGCCGGAAGCCACGCGATGGGTTCACGGCTGCTGGGCGGAGTCGGATTACTCGCCACGGTAGTGGTGGTCTGGCTCGCGTTCGGCAAGCTCGCGCAGAGCTACGAGGCCGGCCTGCAAACCCTCAGCGAAACGGTAACTCCCGCGCGCCCGCGTTCGCAGCGGCGCTGGACGGAAATCCTGGTCGCGACACCGCCGTTCAAGTGGTTCTTTCGCACACCGATGTCGCGGGCTTCTTTTTTATTGGTGACGGCTTATCTGTTTCGCGACCGGGACATTAAACTGAGGATTTTTCCCGGCCTGGCGCCGATGTTGATTATTCCGCTGATTTTTTTGATTCAAGACGAGCATATGTCCAAGAATTTCGGGCTCGCTTTCTCCGGGGGATTTCTTGCCACCCTGCCGTTGATTGCGCTGGACTTGTTGCAATACTCGCAACAATGGCAGGCGTCGGATATTTTCCGGGTGGCGCCGATGACGGGTCCGGGGGAACTCTGCCGCGGTGCGCGGCGGGCGGTGCTTTGGCTGCTCGCGGCCCCGATGGTTATCTTGATTGCCGCGGTCATCTGGTGCGTGCAACGCGACGCCACGCAACTCCTGCTGTTCCTGCCGGGAATCATCCTGATGCCGGTGGTGGCGATGATTCCCGCGATCATGCGCCGGGGGGTGCCTCTTTCGTTACCCAACGAGGAGGCGAAGTCCGCCGGACGCACCCTGAAAATGTTCGTCGTCATCCCGTTGGCGTTAGTACTGTCGGGGCTCACAACGTGGGCATTTTCCCATCATTGGTTTGGCTGGCTGGTTCTGGGTGAGCTGATGGTGGTGGTTCCCGTTTATTTTTTTCTCCGAATGGTTACGGCCAAATTGCGCTGGCGCTCTTTGGAATAATTCCAGAAACGCGTTTCCGTTTGGTCCCCAGTTCGTGTTTAGGTGAATGACGGGTAGGGACAGCGCGCGGCGCTGTCCGCGCCGCGTCCAGCGGTGCAAGCGTGAATGGCATATGTTGGCCACATGATTCCGTCCGCTGAACAGACACAGGTTTGGCCCCGCGCTTCGTCAATGCGAAACTGCCAGCGTGGTATTTATTTTAGACGCGCCCCGGCAGGCATTAACCGCTGATAATCACTTGCCAAAACCATCGGCACCCTTAGACTGAGCGGCCCTTGATTTGAAATTATGTATTTGATGAATATCAGCACAGTCCTGGCAATGGGAGCATCGCCCCAGCCCGGACAACCGGCGCAATCCCCCGTCCCGATGATGGTTTCGATGGGGTTGCTCTTTGTAATTTTCTATTTTGTGCTGATTCGTCCACAGCAGAAAAAAGCGAAGCAACAGGCGGAAATGCTGAAAACGGTGAAATCCGGAGACAAGATCGTCACCTCCAGCGGCATCATTGCCACGGTCGTAACCGTGAAGGAAGATTCCATCTCGATCCGTTCCGCCGACGCCAAAATGGAAATTACCAAAGGCGCGATTGCTGAAATCCGCGAACGCGCCGGCGAATCCAGCGCATCCTAACATCCCCCAAATGAACCGAAATAACCTCTGGAGATTCATTCTCGTCGTCGCCGTTGTGGCCTGGGCGGCCTTCGAAATTTATCCGCCCACGAACCGCGATTTGATCCAAGTTTTCCGCGAAAATGCGCGTGGAGTGGATGAGAATTTCATGAAAATCGTCCAACGCGCGCAGGACCTCACCAAGGAGCGCCCGCAGGATGAGTACGGCAACTTGGTGAAAGCGATCGATACCAATGACATCGCGGTCTATTTCCCGCAATTCACCAAATTAAGCCAGACGCATCCGACGACCTCCATTCTGAATGCTGTTCAGCGCGAGGCGATGGGGAACATCCATCTGGGCATCGATCTGCAGGGCGGCACGTCCTTCCTCGTCGAGATGGACACGAACAACCTCGTAAGTGTGGAGACGATCACCAATAAATTGGGCCAGGCGGAAACGGTGACCAATTCGATGGACATCTCCGGGGCGCTGTCTCAGGCGGTGGAAGTCCTGCGCAAACGCGTGGACCAATTCGGCGTGGCCGAACCGGTGATCCAACCGGAAGGCAACAACCGTATTTCGATTCAATTGCCCGGCTTGTCCGACGAGCAGATGAATGAAGCGGAAACGAACATTTCCAAAGCGGCCTTTCTCGAGTTCTACCTGGTGAACCAGGACAGCGCGAACCTGCTCAAGGAGGGAGTTTCCGTGCCCGGCTACAAGGTCATGACCTCGGAAAGAACGCTGCAAAACGGCACCAAATCCGTGGAGCACTACCTGGTGAAGAAAAATGCGGAGATGGTCGGCGGCATCAGCAGCGCGTGGGTCAGCCGCGACAATTTTGGCCGTCCGCAAATCGAGTTCCGGCTGGATTCGGCGCATAGCGATAAATTTTATGAAATCACCAAGGCGAATGTCGGCCGTCAGCTCGCGATCGTCCTGGATGGTGAGTTGCAGACCGCTCCGAGAATCAATGACGCTCTCAACGGCGGCGGCCAGATCACTGGTGATTACTCCGACGAAGAAGCCCGCACGCTAGTCAATGTGTTGCAAAACCCGCTGCAGGCCCCGGTGCATATCATCGATAAAAACCGGGTCGATCCGACGCTCGGAAAAGATTCCATCTCCAGCGGCATCAAGGCGTCAGTTTACGGCATCATCGCCGTCGCGGGATTCATGGTGGTTTATTACGGAATCGCCGGCGCGGTGGCGGACATGGCGCTGATTTTGAACATCATCATCCTGCTGGGTGTGATGTGTTCGATTGACACCACTTTGACGCTTCCCGGCATTGCGGGCGTGGTGCTCACGGTCGGTATGGCGGTGGACGCCAACGTGCTGATTTTCGAGCGTATCCGGGAGGAATCGAGTAAGGGCAAATCGCTGCGGGGAGCGGTGGAGGCCGGTTATGACCGGGCGTTCGGGACCATTTTCGATTCGCACGTCACAACGCTGATTTCGTCGATCATTTTGATTTTCATGGGGACCGGTTCGGTGAAAGGCTTCGGTGTCTCGCTGACCATCGGCGTGGCGGCCAGCTTGTTCACGGCGCTGGTGGTGACGCGGTTGATTTTCGATTTTCTCATCAGCCGGAATCTCATCAAAAAGCTGCCAATGCTGCACTTGATCCCGGCTACGATGAAGCTGGATTTCATGAAGTGGGCCAAGCCGGCCTTTGCGGCTTCCTGGCTGTTGATCATCATCGGCATTTCGTACGGCATCCACCGCGGCTCGGACGTGTTCGGCGTCGAGTTCACGGGCGGTGAAAAAATGGTGTTGAGCGTGGACCCGCAGCATAAGCCGGGCGTGGATGAAGTCCGCAAAGCGGCCACCACGGTGAGCGGCCGCGAAGTGCTGGTGGCCTATCAGCGCAACGTGGCAACCGGCAGGGATACGTTGCAGGTGACCGCCCGCACGTCGGCCAAAGGTGACAATGCCGGGGTCGCGGACAAGATTTTCCAGGCCCTCAAAGCCAAATTCCCGGACGCCAACTTCGGTGACAAGCCTCTCAGTCTCAGTGACGAAGGGCCCATCGTCGGCCAGGAAATTCAGCAGGCGGCGATTATTGCTTCACTGCTGGCCATGTTTGGCATCCTGATTTATGTGGCCTTCCGCTATGAATTTTCCTTCGCCGTGGGCGCAGTGGTGGCCATCATCCACGACGTATTGATGACGCTCGGCTGGTATTTTCTCGCGCACCGCGAACTCAATGCCACGACGGTCGCCGCCGTGTTGACCATCATTGGCTTCTCCATCAACGACACGATCGTTATTTTCGACCGCATTCGTGAAGACTTGCGGCTGGGCGTCCGCGGCACGTTCCGCGAACTCATGAACCAGGCGCTCAACCAGACCCTGAGCCGCACGATCATCACCTCCGGCACGGTGTTTCTCGCGACCATGTCGCTGTTCATCTTTGGCGGTGGCGAAATCAATGACTTCGCGTTCACGTTCCTCATCGGTATCATCACGGGAACGTACTCAAGTATCTACATTGCCAGCGCGCTCGTGTTGTGGTGGCACAAAGGGCAGCGGCCGAAAATCGGCGCCAGCACGCAACTCGCAGTCGAACCGAACGCGCCGGCCCGCTAAACCGGCGCCATGCTCGCATTGGTTGAAATCACTCCGTGGCATTGGATTGGTTTCATCGTATGCGTGGTGATTTTCCTGGCGCTGGACCTGGGCGTTTTTCATCGCAAGGCGCACGTGGTGCGCTTCCGGGAAGCGCTGATGTGGACGGCAATCTGGTTTGCCCTCGCGATGATCTTCGCGCTGGCGCTCAAGCCGATGCGCGGCCAGAAGGGGTCGCTCGAATTTCTCACCGGCTACCTCATCGAGCTCTCGCTCTCGATGGACAACGTGTTTGTCATCGCGCTCATCTTCACTTATTTCCGTGTCCCTTCCGAATACCAGCATCGTGTCCTGTTTTGGGGAATTCTCGGCGCGCTCATCATGCGCGGGCTGATGATTGGCGTGGGCGTGGCGCTGATTGACTGGCTCGACTGGATACTTTACGTCTTTGGCGCGTTCATCGTTTACACCGGCGTGAAAATGTTCTTCACCCAGAGCGAGGTGGACCCGGAGAAGAACAAAGTCATCCGGCTGGCGCGCAAATTTTTCCCGGTGACGCCGCACTTCGACGGCCAAAATTTCCGCACTCAATGGAATGGACGCTGGGCGCTGACGCCGCTGGCGCTCGTGCTGCTGATGGTCGAAACGACGGATTTGTTATTCGCATTCGATTCGATTCCGGCGATTTTCGCGGTCACGCGAAACCCGTTCATTGTCTTTACGTCGAACGTTTTCGCGATCCTCGGGTTGCGTTCTCTTTACTTCGTGCTGGCGGAGGCGATTGGCTATTTCCGCTATCTCAAATACGGTCTGGCGATGGTGCTGGTGTTTATTGGCGTAAAGATGCTGATTGATCCACATGACGACCCGCCGAAATGGTTCCAGACGGACATTCCCATCAGCATTTCCTTGTTGGTGGTCGCGGCAATCATTTTGATTTCCATTATCGCCTCGCTGATCGCGGCGTGGCGGGAGAAAAAGAAATAAAGGCCTCGCCCCTGCCCTCTCTTATCTGTGCGCCTTCATTATGCCACGGCGCGAAAAGATGGGGGCGGGAGAAATTGTTTCAACGTCGGAAAAATTTCTCCACCTCTGCGCGACCGCGTCAGATGCATTCCGATTCTCGGCAGATTTTAAAGGAACTCGTTCATTTTTGTTTTTAATCGGGATTCATCGGCGTAATCTTCGGCTAAGAATAAATCGATGAAATTTCGTTGGACAGTCGCGCCGCCACAACCGCTCCTGACGGGACAACTCGCCCAGACCTTGAAAATCTCGCCGCTGCTGGCCCAATGCCTCGTCAATCGCGGATTCAGCGAATTGGAACACATTTCGAATTTTCTCCAGCCGCGACTGAAAAACCTCGCGGATCCTTTCCTGCTCCCGAACATGGCCGCGGCGGTCGACCGCCTTTTCCAGGCGCGTGAACGCGCGGAACCGCTCGTCATTTTTGGCGATTACGACGTGGACGGCGTCACTTCCACGACGTTGCTCCTCGAAGTTTTCCACCGGCTTGGGTGGCAGGCGCATTTTTATCTGCCGCATCGCATGGACGAAGGTTACGGCTTGAGCCAAGACGGCGTGGAGAATTGTTTGAAAAAATTTCCCGTCACGCTGCTGCTCGCGGTCGATTGCGGGTCAACCGCCGTGGAAAGCATCGCGTGGCTGCGCGAACGCGGAGTGGATGTGATGGTGCTGGATCATCACCAGGTGTCTGAACCGCCTCCGGCGGCGGTGGCGCTGGTGAATCCGCAATTGAGTAAAATCATTCGGGACCATAACAAAAATGGAGACAGGCAGAATGCCGGCCCTGCATTTACGGAAATTTGCTCGGCGGGGCTGGCTTTCAAGCTGGCGCATGCGCTGGTCAAACGCGGACGTGAAATGAACGTGACCGGTTTTGCGGATTTTGATTTGCGCCCGCTGCTGGACCTGGTGGCCTTGGGCACGATTGCTGATATTGTTCCTCTGACGGGCGAAAATCGCCTGCTGGTTTCGGCGGGGTTGGAGCGTCTGAATACAACCCAACGACCCGGGTTGGTCGCGCTCAAAAAAGTCGCGCAATGCCCGGAAGTGCTCGGCACCTATGAAATCGGTTTTCAACTCGCGCCGCGATTGAATGCGTCCGGACGGCTGGAAACGGCCGAGGGATCGTTGCGCCTGCTGCTCGCGCGGGACGAGGCGGAGGCCATGCCCATCGCGCAGGCGCTGGACGCGCGGAATCGCGAGCGGCAAAAAATTGAGCGCGGCATGGTCGAGGAAGTAATTGGCGCGGTCCGCGCGAGGTTCAATCCGGAGACGGATTTCGTCATCGTCGAGGGACAATTGCTTTGGCACATCGGGGTGGTGGGAATTGTGGCATCGCGTGTGTTGCAGGAATTTTATCGGCCGACGATTATTATTGGCGGCGAAGGCACCGAATGGCGCGGCTCCGGGCGCAGCATCGCGGGATTCGATCTTGCCGCCGCGTTGCGCGAATGCACGGACCTGTTGGTGCGGCACGGCGGCCATGCGATGGCGGCAGGCTTGAGCATTGCCTCGTCGAATCTCGACGCCTTCCGCGCGCGACTCAACGACCACGCGCGGCGCACGTTGAAGCCGGAGGACTTGCAGGCTCCCTTGCGCCTCGATGGAGAAGTCGGCCTGGACGAAATCACACTGGAACGGCTCGCTGAACTCGAGCGTCTGCGTCCGACCGGCCAGGGAAATCCCGCCGTGCAGTTTTGCGCGCGCAAGCTCTCGCATCAACGCCCGCTCCAGCGGATCGGCGCGGACAAAAAGCATGTGAAGATGTGGGTCACGGACGGCACGAGCACGCACGAGGCGGTTTGGTGGGGCGCGGGAAATGGTTCCTTGCCGGTTGGGAGATTTGACCTGGCGTTTGCGCCGCAGATCAATCAGTTCAATGGCAAGCGCGCGGTGCAGTTGAAGGTGTTGGATTGGCGGACTGCCATCTGATTTTTGCAGGCGCCGCAATGAGGAGGCTCACTTTGAACAAAAGAGCAGCGACTCGTCACTCGTCTTCGGGTGCATCTTCGAAATTGCGGAACGGAGCGCGGCTGTGTCGCAGACCAGCCGCAGCCGCATGATAATTCACTCATTTCAAATATTCCCTGAACCTTTCGCGTTGCTGCGGCTGGTTCCGCTGCGCGGAACACAGTCGCGCTCCGAGCGTTAGATGCACCACTCGTCTCCTACCATCAATGTTGCGTGTTGCGTGATTCGGGAATACGATTTCCGCGCTTGAACACGGAACACGGAACACGGAATACCCCACACACCACCGCCATCATCGTTGCCGCCGGCAAAGGTACCCGTATGGGGCCGAATGTGGACAAACTTTTCCTCGAAGTCGCCGGTAAGCCAGTCGTGGTACATACGTGGCAACGGTTTGCCAAGGCCGAGTCCATCGATGAAATTATCCTGGTCGTCCGTGAAGGAATGCAGCCTGCCTTTGAGGATCTCGCCGGGAAATTTTCGCTGAACAAACCGTTTCACCTGGTTGCGGGCGGCAAGGAGCGGCAGGATTCGGTTTGGAATGGGTTGGAAGCCGTGTCGGGAAAGTCCGAAATCGTAGCCATCCAGGATGGCGCGCGGCCCTGCACGAGCGAAACGCTGATTGAGGCAACGATTGCCGCCGCGCGCGAAACCGGCGCGGCCGTGGCCGCCCAACACACGACCGACACAGTCAAGGAATCCGCGGATGGAAAATTGATCGAGCGGACGCTGGACCGCAGCCGCCTATGGTCGGTGCAAACACCACAAACCTTTCGCGTGGAGGTGATTAGGCGCGCGCTGGAAGAAGTGCGGCGCCGGGAAATTTCCGTCACAGACGATACAGCGGCGTGCGAGGTGATCGGCCAGGCGGTTCGATTGGTTGTCTCCGCGGAGCCAAATCCGAAAGTCACGAGGCCGGAGGATTTGCCTTATGTGGCGGTGTTGTTGCAAAATTCAAAATAGCCCTCGAAACCCGGCGGCTTTGTGATATTTTCTCTGCGGCTTCATTTATGAAACGACGTTTGATTTTTGGTTTCGTTGGCGTAGTGCTCGCGGTGAATCTCTTCATTGGCGCGCGGGTTTATTCCAGTTCCACCGACAACTCCGAGAAGGATTCGGTTTATCCGAACATGAAACTTTTTTCCGAGGTAATGGAAAAAGTGCGCATGGATTACGTGGATGGCACCAACTTGACCTACCAGGATTTGGTTTACGGCGCGCTCAAGGGGATGGTCAATGAACTGGATCCGCACAGTGAATTTCTTGACCCGGAAAAGTACAAAGACCTCCAAAGCGATACCGAAGGGCATTTCGGCGGCCTGGGAATTGTCGTCGGAATGAAAGATAACTTCGTCACAGTGGTGGCGCCGATGGAAGACACGCCGGGCTTCAAGGCCGGCATCCAGTCCGGCGATCGCATCCTCAAGATCGACGGGAAAAGCACGGAGAACATGGCGTTGGCGGACGCAGTGAAATTGCTGCGCGGCGATCCCAATACGCCGGTGAAAATCAACATGCTGCGTCCCTCTTCCAATGAAGTGAAGGATTACACGCTCACGCGCGCAGTCATCAACGTGGACATGGTGAAGGACATCAACGGCAAGAAGGAATTTCCGCTGGGCGAAAATAAGATTGGTTACGTTCGCCTGGTGCAGTTTGGGGAAAAGACGAGTGACGACCTGGAAACCGCGTTGAACAAATTGAAGGAACAAGGCATGCAGGGGTTGATTATTGATTTGCGCTGGAACCCCGGCGGGCTGCTGGACCAGGCGGTGGAGGTGTGCGAAAAATTTCTTCCCCGCGGGCAACTGATTGTTTCGACGGAAGGCCGCAATGCGAGCCAGAATTCCAAACACCGCGCGTCGGGGCGCGGAGATGAATTGCACGGAATGCCGATCGTAGTGCTGGTGAATCTCGGGAGTGCGAGCGCGTCGGAAATCGTTTCCGGTTGTTTGCAGGATTTGCACCGGGCGATCATTCTCGGCGAAAAAACATTCGGTAAAGGATCCGTGCAAAGCATCATCCCGCTGGATGACGGCTCGGCCTTGCGGCTGACCACGGCCAAGTATTATACGCCCAGCCACAAGGTCATTCACCAGGTGGGCATCACGCCGAACATCGTGGTGCCGACGACCGATGAGGAAGACCGGGACATCCGGCTGGAATTGACGCCCGGCGGCATGGAGTCCCTCGATCCGAAGGAACGCGCGCAGGTCAATGCCGCCCATGACCCGCAACTCGAACGCGCCAACGACCTGCTGAAGGGCATCATGCTTTACACGGACCGATCCGATGGCCATTCGATGGAAAAAATGGCGGCGCAGGCCAAGTAAGGGCAGTTAAATGGTGACGGATTAAATGAGTTAAATAAGTTTGTCTCTTTGCGCCCATTGAACTTGTTTAACCGATCACTTATTTAACAAACTCAATGCTCCTCGCCTTCGAAACTTCGTGCGATGAAACCAGCGCGGCAGTCATTCACGAGGGCAAAGTGTTGTCTTCCATCGTTTCCTCGCAAATCCAGCTGCACGCGGAATACGGCGGCGTGGTGCCGGAATTGGCGGCGCGCGAACATCTGCGAAACCTGATTCCTGTCGTGACGGCGGCGCTGGCCGAAGCGCGAGTGACGCCGGAGCGACTCGACGCCATCGCGGCCACGCGCGGGCCGGGGTTGCCCAACGCTTTGATGACCGGCTTCAAATCCGCCCAGGCAATGGCCTTTGCGCTGCGAAAGCCACTGGTGGGCATTCATCATCACGAGGCGCACCTTTATTCCCCGTGGACCTCGGGCACTCCGCTGGCGGCGGATTTTTCCGCGTTCGAACCGAACGTCGCGCTCATTGTGAGCGGCGGGCACACGATGCTCGTGCACGTCCAGGATCAGTTGAAACATCGGGTGCTAGGTTCGACGTTGGACGATGCCGCGGGGGAATGTTTCGACAAGACCGGCAAACTCATGGGCCTGCCCTACCCTGCCGGCCCGGAAATTGACCGGCTGGCGGAGCCGGGAAATCCGCAGGCGTTCGATTTCCCGCGACCGATGATGAATGACGCGAGCGACGATTTCAGTTTCAGCGGACTGAAAACTTCGGTGCGTTATTTCATTCGCGATCATCCCGCGTTGCTGGAAAATCAAAAGAGCATTCGCGATTTATGCGCGAGCGTGCAGGCGGCCATTGTGGAGGTGCTGGTTAAAAAAACCGTGAAAGCGGCGAGACGCTTGGGCGTAAGCTGCGTGACGGCGTCGGGCGGAGTGACGTGCAATCGCGCATTGCGACGTGATCTTGCGTCAGCCTGCCAGACGAATGGTTTGAAGCTGCGGCTGGCCGAAAAAGCGCTCTGCACGGACAATGCGGCGATGGTGGGAGTTTTGGCGGAACGAAAGTTGCGAGGCGCAAACCACGACGCGCTGACAGCGGAAATTCTGCCGAGCTGGAGTCTGGAAGCGTTGGACGCGTGATGCGTGATCGCGTCATTCAGCGACCGTTTACAAACACGATATACATGTCCGAATCAGTGGGCGCGTTGGCGTTCTCTGTATTTGTTCCCAGCGTAAGACTTTCATCGTTTGAGGACGCATGCCGAAAAATTCTCAGCGAATGTCCGTCAATGCCGATCGAGACATCCGTGGGCTTGAACTGACGCGTCAGCCAGTCCGGACGGCCCAGGCGATCATCGTGCGCCAAGAAAACAGTCGAGCCACCTTTCACGGCAATTTCCATCAAATCGACAGCATTGTAGCGCGCGTCCGCGGCGGCGGCCTGGACATAGTCAGCGCCCTTCAGTTCGGCGGGTAGTTCCGTGAAGACAACGCCGCGGTCGATCCAAATCTTACCGCCGTACTGCGCATTCTGTTCCGCCCGCACACCCGCCGTCGGGCCGGAATAGGAAAAACCAGTGATGAATTTGCCACCCTGAGATGTCTTGAGGGAGCGGATTTCGGGTTGGTCCCAATAAGCGTTGATGATCGGGCGCTCGGCCGGCAGCAGGGTCAAGGGCATCGTTGGCAATTCCGTTGCATATCCATTCTCCGTCATGAACGACGCGGATTTGACGGTGAGGCTCGCGGACCTCAATCCTTTGCAATTCGCGCGAACGGTGATGGATCCGGGCGTGCGCGTGGCGCGAACCGCCACGCGATTAATGCCGCACTCGAGATCGAGATAGGGATGGTTGATGGAATTCGTTTTGCCGCTGTCGTAACCGCCGCGCCAGATTCCGTGCCCGGAAGTTTGGAAATTCACACGCCGCTGAAAGGTCGGGCAGCGCTCGCCTTTGGCGTCCACCGCTTCGACGTTGATCAGCAAAATGTCCGAGCCATCCGCGCGCAGGCCGCCGTTGGGATTCACAATCGGAGTCAGGCGCAGCGCAACCGGTGGGCCGACGCTGCGAAGAACGTGGGTCGCCACGGCTTTGCCGTCGGAATACACCACCGCTTTGATTTCTCCCGGCTCCCAAACCACATCTTTGAATATCCTGATATATGGCCCGTCCGGATCGGGCGTGCCGAAGCCGAGTGATTTGCCATTCACGAACAGTTCCACGCTGTCGCGGTTGTAAGCCACATACATAGTTTTTTTCGTGCCAGCCGGATAGGTCCAGTGCCCGATGATATGGACCTGCGGTTCGCGAGAATTAAACATGACGCGACAAACGTAGTACGCTTCCTTCGGCAGCCGTGCGCCATCGACTTCCCCGCCGGCGCGCGCGACTTCGGCGCCGTCGCGCCCGCCGCTGGTGGTGTCGGAAAAAATCCAGTTCGCGCCACCGCAATGTTCCGGAGCGCCGAGTTTTTCCAAGTATTGCGGCATCTGGTTAACAGCGTATTGTTCGGAAGTCAGGATGTAATCAGAGCGTCCCTTGGCTTCGGGATAGCCGAAATTCGGCGGGGAAAAATCGTCCCAAACGCGCCGCGGCGATTCCTCGCGATCGTACTCACCCTCAACCACCGGCAGATTTTTCAATTCCCATCCGCCTTCGGTCCCGATGCAGACATTCATGAATTCGCCGTCGATTTTGTCCGAGCGCCGGTGCGCGTAGGCGCGGCCGCCATGCGGGTCATATTCATCCATGTAGGCGCGCAATTCGGCGGCGTGTTCACGGGTGACTTTTTGGTTGCCGCCCTCCCAAATCAAGATGGAAGGATTATTGCGATAATAGATCATCATGTCGCGAAATCCGGCCACGCGGAGCTTCCACGCGGCGCGGACGGTGTCTGACTCGCCATCGAGTCCGGGCTGTTCGACCATCAGTCCCAGGTCGTCGCAGGCCGCGACCATTTCGGGACCGGCGGCACAATGCCCCCAGCGGACCCAATTCCCGCCGGCTTCTTTCATCAGGTTGAGCGTGCAAAAATGCATCCAATCCGGCTGCGCCGCACCCAGGCCGGGCCATTCGTCGGTGGGTTTCTGGCCCCAACCATGCAGTTTCTCGTGGTGGCCGTTGATGAAGAAACCTTTATCGGTAGTCCATTGAACGGTGCGAATGCCCAGGGGAATTTCGGCTGTGTCAATGATTTGGCCGTTGACCTTGAGGCTGCACACGGCGCGATACAGATAAGGATAATCGGACTCCCAAAGCTCCGGTTTGAGCAGGATGCCGGAGACATTGAACGTGGCGCTGGCGCCGGCGACAACATCCCCATCATGCCGCATCGTCAACACAGCTTTGCCGCTGCGGTCGAGGACTTGCGCGACCAATTCCACGTTCTCGCCGGTGGCGCGGCTGTTTTCAATGGGCACTTCCAGATGGATCGTGGCAGCAGCGGTCGAAATTTCCGTGGCGTACACATATGGGCCGGCGGTTTGGAGAAAACTGTAGAGCGGCAATGAAATGTGCAGCGGATCGGTCACGTACAGGCGGACATTGCGATAAATGCCGCCGTGCGCCGGATGCCAATGGGGATTATTCCACGGAATTTGATAAGACTCCAGGTCCTCGATCGTGTCCGGAATGGCGGAATTAAATTTCGACTGCACCGCCGCGAGGCTCGGACCGGCGGGAGGCGCGATGTTCACCGGGTTATTCGTGGAGGGCGCATCGGTCGGGGACTCTTCGCGATCGAGTGGGTCTTTCATGAACCGATTGTCGCACATGACCGCCAGGAGATTGGGTTTTCCAAAATGCAAATAGGGCGTGAGATCAAATCCAAACGGGATGAAGCCGGTTTTGCTGGTGCCAAGCAACTTGCCGTTGAGATACACTTCCGCGACCTGGCGGACGGCTTCGAATTCGAGGTAAACTTTTTTTCCCTGAAACGATTGCGGGACGGTGAAGGTTTTGCGATACCAGGTGCGCCCGCCCCATTGATTCTGTTCTCCGTGATGGCCACGAATGGACCAATCATCGAAAGTATCCGTGTCGTTGTAGGTATGCGGCGCGGAAACATTCGTCCAGGCGCTGTCATTAAAAAGAGGCGCCTGCGCGCCATCTGGGTCGGCTTTGATGAATTTCCAATCCGGATTGAAATTGAGAGTGAGCCGTTGAGCGGCCGCAGAGAAAACCAGGCACGAGGCTCCCGTGAAAAGAGCGCTGATCCACCCGAGGCGGCGCGCGACGTTCCAAAAGTTCATGTATATAGCTTCGACGAAGTTGATAACGGGATAGTTACGAACTCGCATCAAGGCCAATACCGGAGGGTCCCGCCGGCGTCAAGCAATTGACGATAAACGGCCGGGCATAATAGCGGCACGAAGCCGACGGTGGGAGGCCGTCGGCTTGGATTACCGGCTGCTCACGAAGGGCTGAATCTAAGCCAACTGCGCAAATAGCTGAACCAGCGGTCCGCGGCGGTCGATGTTCGGACGGCGACGGTTTTTGGTCTTTCTTCGTACACTTCCGCCAGCGCCTGCCGATCAAGAAACGTGGTTAAAAGACCTGCCACCGGCCCAAATTCCATCGCCCGTCGAATGCGTTTCGCCATTTCATCAAATTGCCAGCTTTTCAATAGAAAATCTGAAGCGCCTTCGCGGAATGCCCGCTCGCGGATTTCCGGATGTCCGATGGTGGTGAGCATCAAAACATGGGTATTGCTCGCCAGCAATTTAATGGGGCCAATAGCGTCCAGTCCGTTTTCCGCGCCCATTTGAACATCGAGCAAAATAACATCCGGAGGCACCTCCGTTGACAGCGCGTTAAGAACCGCCGTTGGAGACGAAAATTGCCGTGCGCACTCGAAGCCGGCTTCGCCATTCAGAAGGTTCTCGAGGAGCGCACGCAAAGGCGCGTTGTCGTCCACGAGCCAAATGCGGATGGGCCCGGCCTCGCTTCCGTTTAACCTGCCAGCCGGAATTGAGGAACGCGATCCGACATCCGTGATTTCTGTTTCAATTTCATTTTCAATTTCAATTTCATTGCATTGATTCATAATTTCCCTTTCCGGGAAAATATAGGGCAGGCGCCGTGCCATTTCGTTTACGGCGTCGTGACGTTTTGCCAACGACTGCTAATCACCTTTAAAATATCGATGAAATTGGCTTCTCAAATTTATGGCAACCCGATGATGAATGATTCGCGTTGTCGCGTTTTGAACTGACTGGGATAATCGCGGCAGACAGGCTGCTACATTTGGGGGGTGGGTGTCGTTTTATTTGCGCCCGCGATTTTTCGCGGTAAGGTTTGCGCAGTCGATGTACGGAACCATAGATATTTTTGTGGGAATGTTGCTGGCCGTGGCCGCGCTCGCCTTGATCGCACGGCGGCTGCACATTCCCTACCCCATCCTGTTTGTGATCGGAGGCTTAATGCTCGGGCTGATCCCGGGTGTGCCGCGGGTGCATCTCAATCCCGAACTCGTTTTTCTTTTTTGTCTGCCGCCATTGTTGTATCCGGCGGCGCTGTTCACCTCATGGCGCGATTTCCGCGCGAACCTGCGGCCCATTTCACTGCTCGCGGTCGGTCTGGTGCTGATCACTACTGTGGCAATTGCGTTGCTGGCACATCATTTTATGCACCTGCCGTTGGCCGCGGGATTTGTCCTGGGCGCAATTGTTTCGCCGCCTGATGCCATTGCGGCCACGGCGATCGCTGAGCGGTTGCGCGTGCCGCGCCGCATCGTGACGATTTTGGAGGGCGAAAGCCTGGTGAATGACGCCACGGCGCTGGTCGCCTACCGGTTCGCGATTATAGCGGTCGCGACCGGCTCGTTTTCGCTGGGGCACGCCAGCGTGCAATTTTTCGTCGTGTGCATTGGCGGGTTCCTGGTGGGATTGGCCGTGGGAAGGCTGGCGGAATGGTTTCACAAGCGCGTTCAGGATGCGCCCATTGAAATCACAGTCTCGCTGCTGACGCCGTTTGCGGCCTACCTGACGGCCGATCGCCTGGGTGTATCGGGCGTCCTGGCGGTGGTGACGGCCGGACTGTATCTCGGCTGGCGCCTGCCGGAAATCACGGATTTCAAAACGCGATTGGATGCGCGGCCGGTTTGGGACATGGTGGAATTTGTGCTGAACGGATTCGTGTTCATCCTCATCGGCCTGCAACTTCCGACAGTGCGACTAGCGGCCACTGGCGGGGACAATCTTCCGAAAAGCCAACTGATTCTTTACGCGCTGCTCATCAGCGTCGCGGTCATCGTGGTGCGCATTCTTTGGGTTTTTCCCGCGACTTATTTGCCGCGTTTGCTGTTTAAAAAGATTCGCGAAAAGGATCCCTGCCCCTCCTGGCGGCACGTCGTGATTGTGGCATGGACGGGAATGCGCGGGGTGGTGTCGCTGGCGGCAGCAATGGCTCTTCCGGAGACAAAAGACGATGGCTCGGCTTTTCCAGGCCGCGACTTAATCGTCTTTCTTTCTTTCGTCATCATCATGGCGACACTGGTGGTGCAAGGGCTGAGTCTGCCGCCGCTCATACGCTGGCTGGGCGTCGAGGACGATGATTCGCTGGAACATGAGGAACGCAAGGCGCGCCTGGCCGCGAACAAAGCCGCGCTGGCACGCCTGGACCAAATCGCGGAACATGGCGCGGCCAAAGCCGATGCATTGAAACGCCTGCGCATCGAATACGAGGACCGCATCAATCAATTGGAAGCAACCGAACCCGACCACAACAGCCGCCGGCTGCGCCTGTTCTCGGAAGAATACGAACGCCTTTCGCGCGAGGGATTAAAGCAGGAACGCGAGACGATCCTGCAGCTCCGCAATAAAGAGGTGATCAATGACGAGGTCCTGCGCCGGATTCAGCAGGACATCGACCTGGCCGAAGCGCGGCTTTGAGAATTTACGATTGCCGATTTACGAGCGGGTGGCATTGCATTGCGGCTCGTAAATCGTAAATCCCAAATCGTAAATAAAAAAACCAGAACCTGTTTCCAGGTTCCGGCTTGAAAAAACGACCGTGAGTTTTTACAGCCCTTTCGGCAATGCCGTCTTGCCGGCGTAAACCGCGTTTTTGCCGAGCATCTGCTCGATGCGCAGGAGCTGGTTGTATTTCGCCAACCGGTCCGAACGGCTCAGGGAACCGGTCTTGATCTGGCCGCAATTCGTTGCCACGGCGATGTCCGCGATGGTCGCGTCTTCGGTTTCACCAGAGCGATGCGACAGGACGGCAGTGTAGCTGTGCGTTTGCGCGAGCTCCACCGCGTCGAGAGTCTCAGTCAAGGAACCAATCTGGTTCACTTTAACGAGAATTGAATTAGCGGTGCCGGTGTCGATGCCCTTCTGGAGGAACTTCACATTGGTCACGAACAAATCGTCGCCGACGAGCTGGACTTTATCGCCGATTTTGTCGGTGAGTTTTTTCCACGTTTCCCAATCGCCTTCGGCGCAGCCGTCTTCGATGCTTACGATGGGATATTTCGCGCAGAGTTTGGCGTAAAAAGAAACCAGGTCATCGCCCGTGACAGTTTTTCCGGTGCTTTTCTTGAAGGTGTATTTGCCGTTGCCGTCGTAAAATTCGGAGGCGGCCACGTCGAGCGCCAGATAGATGTCCTTGCCGGCCTTGTAGCCCGCGTCCTTGATGGCTTGCAACATGGATTCAACCGCGTCTTCCACGCTGTCCAGTTTGGGCGCGAAACCACCCTCGTCACCGACGGCGGTGCTCAAACCGCGCTTTTTCAACACGCCTTTGAGGGCATGAAACGTTTCGGTAATTGCGCGCAGGCCTTCGCTGAATGTTGGCAGGCCGAGCGGCATGATCATGAACTCCTGGAAATCGATTGGAGCATCCGAATGCGCGCCGCCGTTGATGACGTTGGCCATGGGGACGGGCAGCACCTCGGCGTTCGGTCCGCCGAGATATTTGAAGAGCGGAATTCCGATCGCTTCGGCGGCGGCTTTGGCGTTCGCGAGCGAGACGGCGAGGATGGCGTTTGCGCCGAGTTTGGATTTCGTCTCCGTGCCGTCCAGGTCGAGCATGATGCGATCAACGGTGAGTTGGTCGAGCGAATCGACACCGCGCAGTT